>NZ_CP074373.1:1276588-2553176 GCF_021560035.1 Virgibacillus sp. NKC19-16
TTGGCATCAACGACTTTTTTTACCTCAGGAACTTTGGAGATACTTGTTTGTATTTGTTCCATTTGTTTCTCGTCAAAACCGTCTGTAAGTGTATGTGTTGCATCTTTAAATATATCCCAAGCAGTTTTACAAATAATTATTCCTACCATTAATCCCGCTAACGGATCCAACCAAAAAAGACCGAATTGTGCACCAATAATACCGATAAATGCTCCGATACTTACCAACGCGTCGGATCGATTATCCTGTGCTGCCGCATATAAAGCACTGCTTTGTACTTTTTTGGCAAGCTTCACATTATAGAAGTAAACGAGAAACATAACTAGCGCAGATCCAATGGCAACCCAGGCTGTTACTAAATCGGGCTGAACAGACTCTTGTGAGATCACTTGTTGAATGGTATCAAAAATAACTTGTAATCCAATAAACATCATAATAAACGCTGCAAATAAAGATGCAACTGTTTCTGCTCGATAATGGCCATAATGATGATCTTCATCTGGCGGCTTACGTGAAATTTTCAGGCCGACTAGAACGGCAATGGAGGCCACCACATCGGTAGTATTATTTAAACCGTCCGCACGCAAGGCTTCTGAATTACCAACTTCGGCAACGATCAGTTTAACAACGGCTAAAATAATATAGGCACCAATACTAAGCCATGCCCCTTTTTCTCCTCTTTTTAAGTTATCAGAATGGTTCATATCATAGCCTCCTGCCAATCTTTAACATTCTACCAAAGTAGTGTGTGGTGGGTCTAGAGAAACATTCAAGCATCAGGGTATATGTATTGGAAAACTCAAAGTAAGTTTAGTATGGTAAAAATCACATGGAGCATTCATTTTTAAATATTTCCCCAGGGCTTTAACCTAAATTTATAAAATATAAGCATTTTGCGTTGCAATTATTTGAAAAATCTAAGATAATAGGGAAAAGGAACAAAGGGGGAGTGTTCCATGAAAAAGGAAAAACTGGTGTATCGATTTTATCGGTATGAGGGGAAAATCCTTAAAGCCAGAAAAGAAATCCCATTTGAATTTAAACTAACAGCAAGAATGATGTTGGATGAACAATGTTTTATGTGGAATAAAGAAAAATTAGAAGAAGCAATTAATAACGCTATTGAAACTGGTAATAAAGCAGAATTTATACACTTAAGTGAATCATTCAAGCAATATGTTTGGGAGTAATACCAGAACCTTGTAGCCTTGCCTTCGTTATGGCGAGGCTATTTTATGCGGTTAAAAAGGTAAGAATGGGAAAACAAATTTAGCAGAAGAATAGCAGGTAGAGGTACAGGAAAATTATTACGAAAATTATTTAAATAGAGCAAGAATGGCATGATTATTTCAATATCCACAAAATTTGATACAATAGTAGAAGATTGAAACATAGGGGAGGACAAAATGATGGATTACCGTGTAGAAAAAGATACAATAGGGGAAATAAATGTACCTGCAGCTAAATATTGGGGTGCGCAAACTGAGCGAAGTAAGCAAAACTTTCCAATTGGAAATGAAAAAATGCCGACAGAGATTATCAAGGCTTTTGCCATATTGAAGAAAAGCGCGGCAAAAGCAAATAACGACCTTGGTCTGTTGGATAATAAAAAAGCGGAGGCTATTTTCTATGCAGCCGACCAAATCCGCGATGGTAAATTAAATGATCATTTTCCTTTGGTTGTTTGGCAAACAGGCAGTGGGACGCAATCGAATATGAATGTCAACGAAGTTATGGCTTATGTAGGCAATCTGTGGTTGGAGGAGGACGGTAGTGACCTGAAACTTCATCCAAATGATGATATTAATAAATCACAGAGTTCCAACGATACCTATCCAACTGCGATGCATATTGCTTCTGTTCTAAAACTGGAGGATACGGTGCTTCCGGCTGTCCGCACATTAAAAGATACATTGAAGGTAAAAGTCGACGAATTTCAGGATATTGTAAAAATTGGTCGGACACACCTGCAGGATGCAACGCCTTTAACACTTGGACAGGAAATAAGCGGCTGGCATCGCATGCTGGAAAAATCCGAAATGATGATTAACGAGAGCATGCATTATTTAAGAGAGCTTGCAATCGGTGGAACAGCAGTAGGGACAGGCTTAAACGCACATCCGGAATTTTCAGAACGTGTCTGTGCGGCAATTAATGAATTCACGGGGAAAAATTTCATCTCTGCACCAAATAAATTTCACGCATTAACAAGTCATGATGAAACCGTTTATGCACATGGAGCATTAAAGGCGTTGGCAGCAGATATGCTGAAAATAGCGAATGATGTTCGTTGGCTGGCAAGCGGTCCACGCAGTGGCATTGGTGAAATTACCATTCCGGCAAACGAGCCAGGTAGCTCAATTATGCCAGGGAAAGTTAACCCGACACAAAGTGAGGCAGTAACAATGGTGGCAACACAAGTGATGGGAAATGATGCAACAATTGGCTTTGCGGCAAGCCAGGGTAATTTTGAATTAAACGTATTCAAGCCGGTAATTGCTTATAATTTCTTGCAATCCAGTCAAATTTTGGCAGATAGCATCCTATCATTTAATCAGCGCTGCGTTCAAGGTATTGAACCAAACCATGAACAGATTGAAAAATATTTAAATGATTCATTAATGCTAGTAACTGCATTAAACCCACATATAGGCTATGAAAATGCAGCTAAAATAGCAAAAAAGGCCTTTAGTGATAACGCAACGCTGAAAGAGACAGCGGTAGAGCTGGGATTATTAACTGCAGAGGAATTTGAGAAATACGTTAATCCCGAAGAAATGACATATCCAAAATAAAATATTAAAAACGGTTGTCCCACTCATGACGGGGCAACCGTTTTTTTGAACAATTTACCAACGATAATTTGTGATAAGTTGAAGTAATTTGCTCACACTATTGATTACAGGGAGGTGAAAAACATGGCTAATAACAATTCAAATCAACTAGTTGTACCTGGCGTACAGCAAGCACTTGATCAAATGAAAACTGAAATCGCTCAAGAATTTGGCGTTAATTTAGGTGCTGATTCAACCTCACGTTCTAACGGGTCTGTTGGTGGAGAAATCACGAAAAGACTTGTTCAAACTGCTCAACAACAAATGAATGGACAATCTTAATAACAATGGCTATTAGAGGTATCAACCTCTAAGTGAGTTAATTGATAGAGGGAAAGCTTTCAGACAGCTTTCCCTCTATTTTAATATATAGCACAGATATCATACGTACTGAAAAGAATCGCTACTGCTCATTTCTGGGCTTTATAATCCCTTTGATCTAAACTAGGACAAGCTTTGAAGGCCGCTTTGGTCACTGAGAGCGTCATGACTACCATAACCCCGAAAAATGATGCTTTTGACGTCGTCATGGGTAGTTCATGGCTACCGTAAAACTGAAAATGATGTCTCTAACGTCGCCATGGGAACAATTATCTTATCCGTAATTCAGTTTCCTGATCAAAGAAATGTGCACCGTTCAAATCAAATGCTAAGTCGATACTTGCGCCTCCGGTAATATCTGATCGTGAATCAACTTTCGCAACAAAGTCCTGCTCTTTTACTTTTGAGTATAGATATGTTTCTGCTCCCATTAATTCAGCAACATCAATTTCTGCGGTAATTTTTGTATCTGGTGAAGCATCAAGAAATGCTGGTTCGTCATGAATATCTTCCGGGCGAATGCCAAGTGTAACCTCTTTGCCAACATACCCCTGATCACGCAGCATTTTCATTTTACCTTCCGGGATTTTTATTTTTATTTCCTCCATTTCAAATTGGCCATCAGTTAATTTTCCAGTAAGGAAATTCATAGACGGAGAACCGATGAATCCGCCAACAAATATATTATCAGGCTTGTCATAAACCTCTTTTGGTGCTCCGACCTGTTGAATAAATCCATCCTTCATAACAACAAGGCGGGTTGCCATTGTCATAGCTTCTGTTTGGTCATGGGTTACATAGATTGTAGTTGTCTTTAAGCGTTGGTGCAGCTTTTGTATTTCAGCACGCATTTGTACACGTAATTTAGCGTCCAAGTTGGATAAAGGCTCATCCATTAGGAATACCTTGGCGTCCCGAACAATAGCACGTCCCAAAGCAACACGCTGACGTTGCCCACCTGACAGTGCTTTTGGTTTACGATCCAGGTACGCTCCCAGTCCTAAAATTTCGGCAGCATTATTAACGCGAGCCTCAATTTCATCTTTTTTAAATTTACGAAGTTTTAATCCGAATGCCATATTATCATAAACGTTCATATGTGGATACAACGCATAGTTCTGAAAAACCATTGCAATGTCACGATCCTTCGGTGCAACATCATTCATTTTTCGGTCATCAATGTATAGTTCACCCTCTGAAATTTCCTCCAGGCCAGCAATCATCCGTAATGTCGTTGATTTCCCACAGCCAGATGGCCCAACAAACACAATAAATTCTTTGTCTGTTATGTCTAAATTGAAATCATCTACTGCAATAACATTCTTGTCATAGGTCTTTTGTATGTTTTCCATACGTAATTCAGCCATTAGTATCTCCTCCATTTATGTAAGCGATTTATTAACTTAATTGTATAAAAAGAGAGGTAAATAAGGAATAGGAAACATGACCAAATATATTAGTCACTTTTGTGCATGTTTGCCAGTATCGCTAAATATACAATCATTGCTTGGTTGAATTGCCGTATATCCACACCTGTTTTTTCAATAAATTTATCCAATCGATATTGCAGACTGTTTCGGTGCATATATAATTCCTTTGCCGCAAGTGATACATTTAAATTGCATTCGATAAAGGTTTTGATTGTATGTAGGACGTCTTCATTCGTTTTAAATTCTTTTAGAACGATTGCAGTTATTTCACTTCGTAATTGCACGTCTGTTAGATCCAGGAGAATATAGGAAATAGCATCGATATAGGTTATAACGGATTTATCCGAGTATGCAAATGCCGTTTTAGCGCCCTTAATAAATGAATGGTAATACTGGTCTATATTCTTTAGATTATCCAAATATGGCCCCACCAGAAATTTAATTTTTACATACAGATCACTCATTAATACATCAATAATTTGACCGTAAGAAATGTTTTCTTCTGTATCAGCTGTTTGTTCTTCAATTATTATGCCTTCATGTTCATTTTCCCATAAAATAGGGGCGGGTTTTGTGAAAAATTCATCAAGGGCTTCTTTAAATAATTTTGGGTCTGTTTGATTTTTCTTAATGGAAAAATAGACAAATCGATAGGGAGTTACCGCTTCGATCAGGGCTCCGTTGTTTATTCGATTTTTCCACGTCTTTTCATGTTCTGTAGGTACGGGAAATTGTATATCATAGGGCGTCAGAAAAGCAGCTAATATCGATGTATCTTTCTTTGTTAATTCACTTTTATCAATTCCGATAATTTCGTTCGTTTCTGTGATAAACCATTGGTAATTTCCGGTTGCCTTATTGAAATCATCGCTATATATAATCATGGATGGAAAAATATTTTGCAATTGTTTTAACATGTTAAAAAACCTCTCTTTTGTAGGCTGTTTTCTATAAGATTGTTGCTTTTGATACAAAAGATATAAAAGACGACATAGTGAAAATTCATTTGGAAACGCTAGTTGAGAGCAGGGATTCGCTCCGGAAACACACTTCGCTGACCCGAATGGCGTTTATAGCACTTATGTCGTCTTTTACATCAACTACGAAGATTTAAAGCAAAATACTTACGAAAAGAGCCTTTTTATATTAGAAAAGGCATACCCGATTTCATTGATATTTCACGAATTAGTATACATGAATCTTTACGTTTGTTATAGTTACTTTTAGAATAACTTAAGGAGGTAGTGTCGTGCCAAATATTTATGATAGCGCGTATGACTTAGAAAAAGCAATTCGTGAAAGTGATGAGTTTAAAAATTTGCAAGTTGCCTATGAAGCGGTGATGGCTGACGAATCTGCAAAGCAAATGTTTGATAATTTCCGTGATACCCAAATGAGTTTACAGGAAAAACAAATGCAGGGACAGGAAATCACGGAAGAAGAGGTACAAAAAGCTCAACAAGTTGTCGAACTCGTTCAACAGCATAGTGAAATTTCCAAATTAATGGAAGAGGAACAGCGCTTGAACACAGTGATCAATGATGTGAGCCGTATTATTACTGCACCATTAGAAGAGCTGTATGGCAGCCCGGAAGAACCAACTGAATAATAAGAAGAAACTTACAGGATTTGATTGATTCTGTGAGTTTTTTTTATTGTTTTTAAGCAGGAATATCCAAAACAATGTCGAATAGGTTGAGATAGATAAACATCAAAAAAGGAGTTGTTTATATGGACACTGTAATAATGGAAAGTCAAAACAATATATCCTATATTTATCTAAACCGTGCCGATCGCTATAATGCATTAGATAAAGAAATGCTGGAAAGATTACTTGAGGTAACAGAGACGGTTGAAAAGAATGACGATAAAGTTGTCATTTTGGCCGGATATGGGAATGCCTTCTCCGCTGGAGGAGATGTCGGAATGATGAAGGATTTTGCGGATAAGGAATTTTTTGATGGCGTAATGAGTACTATAGGAAAAATTGTGCTAAAACTATATATGATGCCAAAGATTGTCATTTCAGCTGTCCAGGGATCTGCTGCCGGGTTAGGCTTGAGTTTAGCATTAACGGCAGACTACGTCATTGCCCAAAATAAATCGAAGTTAGGGATGCTATTCATTGGAATTGGTTTGGCACCAGATGGGGGAGGACATTTTCTGTTGAAAGAGCGTCTTGGTACCAATAAGGCCAAGCAATTCACCTGGGGTTTAAAACAAGTAGGTGGTGAGCAAGCAAAGGCAATGGGGCTTGTCGATATACTGACAGATAAACAAGTAGTTGAAGAGTCAACAGACATGGGGCAAAGGCTTCTAGCTACACCATTAACGGCAATGCTTAAAACAAAAATGATATATCATTCGAAACAAAAAGAGACACTCGAATACTATGTGGAGGAAGAAAGAAAAGCACAATGGGAGTTAAGACATACGGAGGACCACCAGGAAGGTGTACAGGCATTTTTAGAAAAAAGAAAGCCGAAATTTAAAGGTAAATAGGAGAAAAACGACTTCATGGAAAAATGGATGAAGTCGTTTGCTCTTTCTTACCGATGAAATAATATTAATTTCCCGTCCGGGGTTACACAGCGATGGGTATGCTCGCTGTATCCTTCTTTCTCCAAACGTGATTGGCCGATTTTCTTTGCTTCGTCATCGTTTCCAGCCTCAAAAGACTCATCCAATAACTTTTCGCCGGTTTGTGCAAAAACAGTTAATGCATATGTTTTCATCGTAAAACCTCCTTGACCTGCTAGTATTAGTATTCTTGATAAATTACAAAAATCCTGCTTAAATGAGAAAGTCATTATTTTTAAAAAATGAAACTATTAATAAGTAAAAACGTATAGTATTATATTTGTATGGGAAAGGGGAGAGAAAGTTGACGTTGAAAATCAAAGATGTAACGAAACGGTTTGGCAAACATACGGCAGTAGATCATCTTTCACTTGAAATACCGGAAAAAGAGATGTTTGGATTCTTAGGTGGAAATGGCGCAGGAAAGACAACAACCTTCCGTATGATCTTAGGGTTATTGGACATTACAGAAGGAGAAATTACCTGGAATGGTGACACGATTAGCTATGACAAAAGTCATTTGATCGGTTACCTGCCAGAGGAAAGAGGACTTTACCCAAAATTAAAGGTGAGGGATCAAATTATTTATCTCGGCAAATTACGAGGGATGCGTAAAAGTGAAGTGGTCACAGAATTAGAAGCATGGCTCAAGCGATTCAAAGTGCCGGAATACATGGATAAAAAAATAGAAGAATTATCGAAGGGAAATCAGCAAAAAATCCAATTTATTTCTGCAATCATTCATAAACCTAAACTACTAATCTTGGATGAGCCGTTTTCCGGGCTGGATCCGGTTAACGTAGAAATGCTGAAAGAAGCTGTTATTGATTTGAAAGAAAGAGGCACATCGATTGTATTCTCATCCCATCAAATGGAGCATGTGGAAGAACTTTGTGAGCATTTATGCATTTTACATAAAGGCAAACCAGTTGTTCAGGGGACTCTAAGGGAGATAAAACGGTCTTATGGTAGAAAGAACTTAGTTATTCACGCAGCAATTCCTCTAGAATTCTTACGAGATTATCCCGGTGTTGTTAGTTATAAAAAAGTAACAGAAGGCTGTGAGCTGCAAATTGAAAATGAAGATGTCTCTCAAGGAATTTTTAGGGAATTGCAGGGAAAAGGATTTGTTCGTAAATTTGAACTGGAAGAGCCTACCTTAAATGATATTTTCATTGAGAAAGTTGGTGCTTCTTATGAATAAATTCTGGATCATACTGTCACATACGTTCATGACACGTGTGAAATCAAAAGCATTTTTAATAAGTACCATCATCACACTATTATTTATTGTTGGGGTCGCTAATATTCAAACAATCGTGGATGCCTTTTCGGATGATAGCAGAGATCAAATCGCTGTAATAGATGAATCGGGTGAACTATTTGAGCCTTTAAGCCAAAGTGTGGAACAATCAGATGAAAACATGGAACTTGTTTCATTCAATGGCTCTGAAGAAGAGGCAAGAACGGCTATACAAGAGGAAGAGTATCAGGCATTCATTGTATTATCCTTAAATGAAAATCAATTACCTGAAAGCATCTATTACGCAAATGATATTTCAGGCACCGGGAATCAAATGGTTATTGAACAACAACTACAGCAATTAAAAGTAGTACTGGCCACACAGCAGGCGGGTATTGACGCGGCAACGTTGGAGGAAATATATGCACCAGTGACATTTGAAACGGTGGCACTGGATGAAACAGCAAAGACTTCTGAGGAGCTCAGTCAAACTAGAGGAATTGTTTATATCATGCTATTTGTGTTATACATGGCGATTATCATTTACGGGCAGATGATAGCAACCGATGTAGCAACGGAAAAGTCATCAAGAGTTATGGAAATTCTCGTATCCAGTGCTCCGCCTGTTACTCACATGTTTGCAAAGATTGCCGGCATAGCTTTACTGGGTTTAGCGCAGGTAGGTTTATTTGTTGGCATCGGATATGCATTGATTATGTCAAAACAGGATGAGTTAACAGGTGGTATTTTTGAATACTTGGGAATTCAGGATGGATCTGCCTCGGTATATATTTATGCGTTTGTATTTTTTATACTCGGCTATTTACTATATGCAACACTTGCAGCAATGCTTGGAGCACTGGTCAGTAGAGTGGAGGATGCCAATCAAATGATGATGCCGATGATCATGTTAATTATGGTTGCATTTTTCATTGCGATGTTTGGCTTAAGTACGCCGGATTCTGCACTTGTTAAAATAACTTCCTTTATTCCATTTTTCGCACCAATGATCATGTTTTTACGTGTCGGAATGCTGGATATCCCAGCATGGGAAGTTGCTTTATCCATTGGATTATTAGTAGCAACAATCGTACTTTTAGCAATCATTGGGGCGCGTATCTATAAAGGTGGAGTACTCATGTATGGGGGAACGAATTCGTTAAAAGATTTGAAAAAGGCGTTCATGTTATCGAAGAAGGAATAGATGTCTAAAAAAGAGGTCACTTTTTAAGTGGCCTTTTCGTTTTCGAACGTGCATTCGCAGGCCGTTTTTGATAAAATAGAGTTCGAGAGTAGAGGTGTAAAAATGGCAAAGCAAATTTCATTTATCCATGCAGCAGATCTTCATTTAGATAGTCCGTTTAAAGGACTAGCAGATACACCTGAACATATTTTTTCGGAAATACTGGAAAGTACATTTACTGCGCTTGATCATTTGATGCAAGTTGCGGTTGATAAACAAGTTGATTTTGTGCTGCTTGCAGGCGATTTATTTGATAATGAAAAACAAAGCTTAAAGGCACAGATACGTTTGCGGCGAGCTTTTGGAAAACTTAAAGCCCATGACATCCAAGTCTATGCATCGCATGGAAACCATGATTACATAAATGGAAATATTCATCCGGTTACCTATCCTGATAATGTACATATTTTTCCGGATGAAAAGGTGAGGCAATTTGTATATCGAAAAGATGATCAAACAGAGGTGGCTATTTATGGTTTTAGCTATGAAAATCGCGCTGTGTTAACGAAAAAGGCAGATGAATATGCGATTACGGATCCTTCCATTCCATTTCATATTGCCATGCTTCACGGGAGTGTCGGGAACAATACAGAGCATGACACATATGCTCCTTTTCAAATCAGTGATTTAGTGGAACGTAACTTTCATTACTGGGCACTTGGTCATATTCATCAGCGGGAAATGTTAAAGGAAGATCCGCCGATTGTTTATCCTGGAAATATTCAGGGACGACATCGAAAAGAAACCGGGGAAAAAGGCTGTTACCATGTAGTACTAACAGAAACAGGTGCCGATATGTCGTTTATTCCACTTCAGGCCATACAATTTCATGTGTTAACGATTGATGTATCGACGTGCGGGGAAGTTCATCAAATCGAAAATAAAATTCAAGATGATCTGACAAATCGGGTTTCCACTACACCAATGCTGATAGACTTGACGCTAACTGGTGATAATCCAAAACTCAAGGAATGGGAGAATGAAAAATATCTTGATGAGGTTGTGGAGCTTGTTAATGAAACAGTAAGCCATAACCAAAATTGGAAGTTTATTTTCCGGTATTCGGTTGAAACTTATCATTCTTTATTAGATACAGATTTATATAAAGGGGAACATTTTATTGGAGAATTAGCCCGTCATTTTGAAGAAGTATCGATCCAGCCATTTATGAAGGAATTATATCAGCACAAGCAGGCGCGAAAATATATAGAACCGTTAAATCAAACGGACGAAGAGTTTATAAAAACGGAAGCGCAGCAATTATTGTTTAATGATCTCGTTAAAGATTGAGGTGAGTCAGATTGAAACTAATGCATGCAAATATATACGGTTTTGGCAAATGGGTGGATTATGATATTGAATTTACGAGTGAATCAGCTATAATCATCTATGGAGAAAATGAATCCGGTAAATCAACCTTGCAGAAATTCATTCTGTTTATGTTATTTGGCCTTACGCCGAAGCAGCGTGATTTTTACCGTCCAAAAACAAGTGGTAAAATGGGCGGAAGGCTCACAATAATTGATCCGACCGCAGGCAAATATACGATTGAGCGATTGGATGAGGTAAGAAACGGTGCGGCAACATGTTTAACCGCTGATGGGAATGAGCATGATGAAGAGTGGTTGAAAGATCGTTTGAACGGGATGACCTATGGCACGTATCAATCTATTTTTTCCTTTTCAGCTTTTGATTTACATGCACTTAAAGAAATGAAAGAGGATGATCTTGGGGAAGTGTTGCTCGGGATTGGTTTAACCGGGGCTAATAATATTTACTCCATTGAAAAAAAGTTAGATAATCAAATTGGCGAATTATTTAAACCCTATGGAAAAAAACCAATGATTAATCAGCAGCTTGACACATTGAACGAACGCTTTTCGAATCTACATACATTTAAAACTGAAGAAGCATTGTACCGGGAAAAGAAAGCAAAAGCAACTTTTTTAACAGACGAAATTAAAGCAATGCAAGAGACTATTCAACAGGAAAAAAAGAACCTCTTTTCCATTGAAAAGCATCAACATGCATTACCAATTATCCATGATTATCACCATTACACAAATCAATTAGTAAGCTATCCGGCTGAAATTGACTTCCCAGAAAATGGTGTAAATCGTCTGGAGAAAATAAATGAAAAATTACTCCCGTTAACGAGTGAACTAGCTGTATGGAAGGATAATCAAAAACAGTATCAGAAAAAAATAGCAACGCTAAAGGAAGAGTTGGAAGATAAATCTGTTTACGATCATGGACAGGAAATTCTTCGTAAAAAGGAACAATATAAACAAAATGAAAAAGAGTTCGAAAGACTTCAGATAGCAATTAATAAACGGGAAACGCAAATAAGCACAGGTCTTAATGAACTAAACACCGGGTTAACAGCAGCAGATTTGGCTTCGCTTGATATCCCTTTTTACATCGAAAATACATGGAATCAGTTAAAAAATGATGCAAATCAGCTTCATTTGGAAAAAAGCCAGATGCAGCAAGAAAGAAATCAGGCAAAACAGCAACGAAATTATGTAATCAATCAGCAGCAGGAAATAGAAGAAGGATTACTATCAGAAGAACGTTATTATGAACTTCAGGATAAAATGAATGAACAGAGACAATATAATATAGTCCAAAAGCTAAAATTGGAGTCAGCTGATAAACGAAAAGAATGGGAGAAAAATAAACAAGCCAAAGAAAAGAATAGCAAGAGTATTTTACTTACAAGTATGCTCCTTTCCTTACTAGTAGGGATAGTTGGGATTATCACAGATAGCACATTGCTTTTCTATCTCATACCATTATTTTTAATCATCGGCTTCGTACAATGGCTGTGGGGGAAAAGCACTATCAAAGATATAGAAAATATGCTGCTTCAAGAAGATTTTCAGGCACCTGCGTTTCAGATAACAAATGAAGAAAAAGAAGAAGCGGAAAAGTTACTTGCGCTTCATAATAAAAGTGAAAATGAATTAGATTCCTTAAAGGAACAAGTGAAAGCCATAGATGTGCAGTTCATTAAAATGGATGAAAAGCGCAGAATGCTTGAGGAGAGGGAGGAGCAATTAAATACGCGAATAAGGGCGCAATATGAAACCTATCCATTTTTGCAGGAAGTCGAAATCAGTTACTGGCCAGAGTTCTTCCATCAATTGAAACAACTAGTAACATTAGACCGAGAGCGGCAGCAATTTTACGAGGAATTCAATCAACTACAAGATATTCAGAAAGTATTTCATCAGGAAGTTAACAGGTTTTTACAATCTAAAAATGGGGAAAACCCTACTACATCGATGGATCATTCATTTGAAATGGTTGAACAATTAACAAATGCCTATCAAACAGCAATCAAACAGCTGGAAAACTACGCAAATTTAGTCGAAGAAAATAATGAACAACAACGTGTAACAAAGCAAAAGATGGATACGTATAAAAAAGAAATAACTGCTTTACTTGAGATTGCACAAGTAGAAACCGTAGACGAATTTTATAGAAAATCAAAACAACTGGAAGAGAAACAGGAAATCGAAGCAACAATAACTAAAAGCCTTGATCAGCTCAGCGTTACTTTCTCGCAAGCTTCCTTGAAAAACCTGCTTGAAGCGAATCCGGATCAAGATGAATTGGAAGTTGCTCATCAGCAGTCGCAATCTAAAATCGATCAGTTTGAAACAGATATAAATGAAAAACGTCATCAACTTGCTGATGTAAATGCAACGCTTAAGACGTTGGAATCATCTGAATCGCTTTCTGAGACAACACATCGATTTCAGATGGAGACCGAGCAATTAAATAAACATGCGAAACAATGGGCTATACTGAAGACAGCCAAGGAAATGCTTGCTCTTACCAAGCGTAATTACCGGGATAAATATTTAAGTAAAGTGATCGATCGAACGTCCAATTACTTTAAAAAAATGACAGGGTCTACTTATCTCAAGGTATATGCTCCTATTGGTAATAAGCCATTTCAAGTAGAAGCAAATGACAACCTGCGATATACAGTGAATGAATTATCTCAAGGGTCTATTGATCAGTTATATGTAGCATTACGGTTAGCGGTAAGTGAGATAATGAGTGACAAGCATCGATTGCCATTTATTATAGATGATGCGTTCGTACATTTTGATACGCTACGTACAAAGCGAATAATAGAAATCGTGGAGGAAATCGCTGAAGAGCAGCAAATAATCATTTTTACGTGTAAGGAAGAGGTAGTAGAAGCTTCAAAAAATGCTGAAATTGTCCGGCTGAGAAATACGATTCGCATAAATTAGCAAATAATGATAAACTATTTCTAGACAATATGCAGATGGAGGGACATCCATTGCCAGAGGAAAACGAAGAAAAAAACTGGGAAAAATATGATGAAACGATTCAACGATTTATTCAGGTCATCGCAAAAAATATGAATTTGTATGGGATTACACCTTCTGTAGGGCGATTATATGGCGTCTTATATTTTGCTGATCAGCCAATGACACTGGATGATATGCGAGAAGCATTGGTAATGAGTAAAACAAGTATGTCAACAGGGGTCCGGGCGTTATCCGAGATGAGAATGGTAGAATCCACGTTTAAGCGAGGGATTCGAAAAGACCTATATCGGTCAGAGGAAGATTGGTACAAATCCTTTACCTCTTTATTTGGTAACCGCTGGCGCCAGCAAACCGAAACAAATATTGAAGAAGCCGAAGAAACCATAGCTGAGTTAAATGAGCTAATGGCTGATACAGCAGATGAAAAACTAAAAAGTAAAATAGAAGATGATTTGGAAAGACTGCATTATGCAAAAAATTATTATGAATGGTTAATGAAGTTAATTAAGGTCATGGAATCCGGAGAGATTTTTGAGTATATTCCAAAAAACAAATAAAAAACAGGCAGAGATTGACATAAAAGAATAGGTTTGTATGCAATGCATGTTGCATCAGCCGGTTTTTTCGTCAATCTCTTTTTTAAACAGGGGGAGGAAGTTTCAGGATGGTAAAGGGAATTGGATATGCCGCAATTGGTGATGTGTTTGATGGTTATATGTTAATTAAAGAGGCAACCAAAGGTGTTGCAAGCAATGGAAAGCCTTTCTTAACCTTAATTTTGAGAGATGCTACAGGTGAAATCGATGCAAAGCTGTGGGATGCGTCAAAAGAGGATGAAACGGTATTTATACCGGAACAAATAGTCAGACTTGGTGGTGAAGTGAATCAGTTCCGCGGGAAGGCGCAGCTGAAAATCAAGTCTGTACGCCCCGCACAACCTACAGACGGTGTCCGGGTCTCAGACTTCGTTGAAAAGGCTCCGGTTGAAAAGGAAATTTTATCGGAAAAGTTAACAGAGGTAATTTTTGAGATGGAGAACCCAGTAATGCAGCGAATCGTTCGGGCATTTATTAAAAAATATCAAGAAGCATTACTAACGTACCCGGCTGCTTCTAAAAATCATCATGAATATGTTTCCGGGCTGGCCCATCATATTGTAAGTATGCTTGCCATTGCAAGGGAGCTACATAATTTATACCCTGAACTTAATAAGGATTTATTGTATGCAGGTATTATATTACATGATCTTGGCAAGCTAAAAGAATTATCAGGAGTAGTGACGACAAGCTATACAACGGAAGGGAAGTTGTTAGGACATATTCCTATGATGGTGGAGGAAATCGGTTTAATGGCGAAAGAACTGCAAATTGAAGGAGAAGAAGAAGTATTAATTCTACAACATTTAGTATTAAGTCATCATGGAAAAGCAGAATGGGGAAGTCCAAAGCCGCCATTAGTCCGTGAAGCAGAAATCCTGCATCTCATTGATTTAATGGATGCAAAAATGAATATGTTAAATCGTGCGTTAGATAAAGTGAAACCGGGTGAATTTACAGAACGATTATTTGCTATGGATAACCGGGCATTTTATAAACCTCTATTCGAGGAAAAATAAAGTCATTATTTCATCTCCTTGTACATATATATGGGATTATAAGGATGGACAAGGGAGGCTATATAAATGATACTTGGAGTACCTTGGTGGGTTTTTGTAATGATCATTTGTATATTTCTTAGTGGCTATATGGCGTTTAGAACGATGCGGGCAGATCAACGCCTCCAGCAACAGTTTATTGAGCGTGAAGGGAAAGTATACATGGATCGCATGGAGGCAGAGCGCCAATATAGAAATGAACAAAGAGAACGGCAAATATCAGATTAAAAAAGGCTAATACATGTGTATTAGCCTTTTAACCTAGCTGAAGGGTGCCGAAATTATTACCCTTCTGCATTCTCATCGCTATTCTCTTCTGTTTCGGAGTCTTCTGAGCCTTCTTCAGATTCAGTATCTCCAGATTCACTGTTGGAATCACCTTCAGATTCACTGTCAGACCCATTTTCAGATTCAGTATCACCAGATTCTTGTTCATTTTGCTGTGCTTCTTCCGGTGGGGCAAACAAACCTTCAAATTCTTCAAGTTGCACTTCGATATTTGCATCTTGCATTAATTGGTTCATTTTTTGCTGGGACGCGGCTGGGTCTATTTGTTCTAAAGCCAGCTCATCACGAATACTGTCTTTCACATCTTCATATTCACCAATCGATTCTTCTGCCTCACGTTTATCATTTACTTTGATAATATGAAAACCATGCTGTGTGGCGACAGGATCGCTAATTTCTCCCTCTTCCATGCTATAGGCTGCATCTTCAAATGGAGGTACCATATCACCTACAGAGAAATACCCAAGATTGCCACCGTCTTCTGCTGTGCCATCTGTTGAATATTCACTGGCTAGCTCTGCAAAGTCAGCACCATCATCAAGTTGCTCTTTCACTTCATTTGCGGTTTCTTCGTCTTCAACTAAAATGTGTTGTGCGTCAATTTCTGTATTCCTGCGATCATATTCTGCTTGAATTTCTTCTTCTGGAATTTCTACGTCTTCTGTAAGAGCTTGTTGCTGTAACATGCTAATACGTACTACTTCCCGGTATGCTTCTTCGTCAGGGATACCCTGCTGTTGAAGTGCCATTTCAAATTGTTCACCTAACTGATCTTTTGCTGCTTGTACTTCTTCATCAACGGCAGCTTCATCTACTTCATAATTATTTTCTAAAACCTGTACCGTCATTAACTCCTGCAACATGGCTTCACCATGACGGTCTTTTAACTCTTGATAAAACTCGTCCTGCGTAATATTTCCTGCATCTGATTCAACAACCGTTTCTTCCCCTGAATCAGAGCATGCTGCTAAAGTTAATACGCCTGCTGTAAGTGTTACAGCCATTGCCAGTTTTTTCATTCTACGAACACTCCTAATCTTATTGTTACATTTTACTAACACATTGATAAATATACCATAGTTTTGTGGCAGAAAAATAGTTTTTATGTATAATTAAACCATTACATTCAAAACTCGTACATAACCATTCACAAGTAAGACGACAAGCATAAAATTAATCACTCGAAAAAACTTTTTCTGATCCGCTATTTTCATTTCCATTATTCTACAAAATTTATCATTTAAAACGTTAAAAATAAGCAAGACCGCCAGCCCGAAAATCACAAAATAAATAATCAATAAAATAACCTCCCCCTAAAGGATACCTAGCCTTTCTCTTTCTATGTATAATTATAACTGTACCAAAATATTAACGATCTGAACAGTGTGGATTTAAATTTGAGTCGAAATAAAAATGGAACAGAGGCGATGCAACGCCCTGTTCCATTTACTGCTTATTCTCTTGGTACGCCGTCAAGCCATTCATCAACTTGATCAGGGTTATTTTCAATATATTCCCGGACAACTTCAGCGGGGTCCCGATCTTCCGCATGAACTTTCGGCATCATTTCGTCAATCATCTCATAACTTTCATCATATTGCTCGAGCACTTTGTAAGCTCTTGGGGCATCTTCTTCCAGACCTTCGCGAGCTACCGTGAAAATCTGGTCGCCATCTCCACCGTAAATTTCTTGTGGATCCTCAAGCATTTTCAAATCCAATGTACCGAAAATCCAATGTGGTTGCCAAAGCGGTACAATAATCGGCTCTTCATTTTCAACGGCATCCTGCAGTGTAGTAAGCATCGCCGCTTCAGAGCTTGATGTCAGCTCCCAATTATCCAAACCGTATGCTTCGAAAGCTTCCTGTGTATTTTCCATGATTCCAGCGCCAGGATCTATTCCGACAACCTGCCAATCAACTGCTTCACCGAGCTCTTCATTATCCTTCAAGTCTTCAAGTGAATTCACATCTTCCATGTAACTTGGGACACCCAAAGATAGCGGTGCCTCATCAAGCACCTGTTTGACTTGAACAATATCCTCCTCATACTGTTCCCAGTACGCTCCGTGCGTTGCTGGGAGCCAAGCGGATGTATGGAAATCGGCTGAACCATCAGCAACACTGGACCACATCGCCCCAGCCTCTACTTGCGCTAGTTCAACATCGTAGCCGACCATCTCAAGCAAAGCACCCAGCATATGTGTACTAACTGTTTCTCTTGCCCAAGCCACGTATGGTTGAGTTAATTCTTCCTGACCTATTTCAGGCCCTTCACTTGTTTCCTCAGAGCCCTCATCGTCAGAGGCTTCACTGCTTGTTTCCTCGCTGCTATCCCCACCACATGCAGCTAAGAACATCGTAAGGAACAAGACTAAAACTATTAAACCAAATTTGAATTTACGATCTTTAAATATTGAAAAAACCCCCTTAAATGATATTATATTTGCATACTTAGCAGGTTCCACGTCCCTGTTAAGTAAAGTACAACTAGGTAATAGTGCCCAGTTGCACCAACAAATGACTATTTTTAATCATATCAAATAAGCTGGTATTCTCAAAATGAGTATTTCCAAGATATTGAGTATAAACAATAGTCTAATCAAGATAAAGCTTGCTAAATGAACATATTAAACTATTTTCACCATTTTAAAGGTTTTTCGTAAGTATTACAAAAGTAAAAATAATAGAAGTTTGATAAAGTAAAACAGAGGAATTCTAAGTAAGATACATATTATATGATTAGTGTATTATCACTTTACAATTTAGTAGAGAATGTAATCGATTTTGGATTTTGTAATTATAGTAATGCAAGATGTATACTAATTAATGGTCTAAACATTCATATATATGTAATCAAGGGGGAGACACATGTTTAAAAAAATTTTAGGGATAACGTCCGTTTTGACTTTATCGATAGTATTAGCAGCTTGTGGAGGAAGTGAAGAAGCTACTGATGAAAATGCTTCTGTTGGCGAAGCGGTCGAATATGAGATCGTTGGAATTGACCCAGGGGCTGGTATTATGGGGCAAACGGAGGACGCATTATCTGCGTATGGTCTTGAAGACAACTGGGAACTCAGGGAGAGCTCTGGTGCTGCTATGGCAACGGAATTAGGCAGCGCAATTGATGAAGAAGAGCCGATTATTGTGACTGGCTGGATCCCTCACTGGAAATTTTTTGAGTATGATCTGAAAATGTTGGAAGATCCACAAGAGGTTTATGGTGGTGAAGAAAATATAAACACTCTTGTACGTCTTGGTTTAGAAGAAGACTTGCCTGGTGCGTATACATTTTTTGACCAATTCCAATGGGAGCCGGATCATCTGCAAGACGTTATGTTGAAAATTGAAGAAGGATTATCAGAACAAGAAGCTGCACAAGAATGGGTTGAAGAAAATGAAGACTTGGTTAATTCCTGGGTTGAAGGAGCAGAGTCTGGAAACGGAGCGGAAGTAAGAGTTACGTATGTTGCCTGGGCGGATGTAATTGCTAGTTCAAATGTCGCCAAATACGTATTGGAAAATGAATTGGATTATCAAGTTGAATTAATTCAAGTGGAACCAGGTCCAATGTTTGCTAGTGTTGCGGACGGAAGTGCGGATGCAATGATTGGAGCGTGGCTACCTTCAACACATGGGGCTTACTATGAAGAGTATGAAGGAGATTTTGAAGATTTAGGAGTGAACTTGACCGGTACACGGAATGGTCTTGTTGTTCCTGAGTATATGGATATTGATTCCATTGAAGATTTAATAGAAGATGAATAAAATAATATAGTAGGTGTGACACCTAATGAATCCATTTTGATAGATTATCAAAATGGATTCATTTTTAGATATCGCAAAGTTTTTGAATCGTTTTCTCGAAGAAAGAAGGTGATTTTCATTTTATAAATGATTTTTGCTTTTATTCCTTAAAATTAGTGGTAAAATATGCTTAAATGAAACGAAATTTTTTAAATTGCTATTTGAGGGGGTTTTCGCCATTGAAAACGTTAAATAATAATGATACAACGTCCTTTCATTTACAATTACTTTCCACAATCATGGATCTGAATGCGTACCCACTTATTCATCTAATTATAGAACATAATATTACATATAAAGAGTTTGAGGAAATGATGCATTTGCTGCAAAAGTTAGAAGATCAATTCAACATTCAAAGAGAAGAAGGGTTTCTGGATTTTACATCTTTATTGGTAGAATTTGCGGGTATGCTTACGGAAAAGCTTGATCCTAACAATACAATTTACGCACTAAAAAAAGAAGGATATTATCCTTCTTTAATGGCTGAATTCACGCTTATCATAGAACGAGAGGAAAAAAGGATGAGACGAGGTTGATCCTCGAATCAGTCCTCCTCAATTCCTGTTTCCTTCATTTTTCTGAATAAATTTTCTACAAGGATATGAAATTGCAAAATATCATGCGTACGCTTATCCAGAGTTGTGAGTTCTTCAGATGATTCCTTTTTCTTTTTCTCGTTAATAAGATGTTTATTATCCTCTAAGGCATCTTTTTGATGTTTCGTAGTATCAAGCCATTTATTAATATAGGAATTCATAAATGTTTTAAATAATTGATTATTGGCTTGATATAAATCCTTTCGAACCCCTTTTTTCCATACACGTGTAACAAGGTTTAAATCTGATAATGAGCGAATGCTTGTGCTCATGGAAGTTTTGCTTTTACCTAATGCCTCACTCATATCATCTAAGGTTAATGGTTCTTCAGATAAGTATAAATAAGCAAACAAACGCGCTTCTACGGGACTTAAACCAAAGTTTCCAACTGTTTTTGAGAATTCGAGCATTAGATTATCTCTAATTTCTTCATTGTTAGGGATGTTCATGTAAATCCTCCTAAAGCCTTGCTAAGATAAGGTTACACTAAATCCCATTAGATTGAAAATTGATAGTTTGATAGTATTTTGAAGGAATTTGAAGTAAATCAAAGATACATCCATATAAATTCCGTACAGAATAAACTGTACAAAAAATATATACAAAAATAATGGAATTTAAGGGTTGTAATATAAATGCAATATGGTATATAGTATTAAAAGTGAGCGATACGAGGCAGTTAAATTTAACATTTAATCCAATATACATTATTGGTGTTGTTTTATGGATTTTATCTGATTAAAAAGTCGCATGACTATTATCCTCGTTGCATGAGATTGCCTTAAAAAGGAGGAAAAAATGGACATGGCAGGGCTCTTGAGTCTCTGTGCTACGGACAAACTCTATCAAAGTTTGTTTTATCTATTAAACTAACAGCAGTATTTGTAAAAAATCCTGTATAAAAAAGAGTAACGACAGTATTTTGTCGTTAAGTGAGGTGAAAACATGAGTAAAATAAAGGTAGACCGATTAACGAAAATTTTCGGCAGGCGTCCGAAACAAGCTGTCAAATACCTAGATGAAAATAAATCAAAGGATGAAATTCTGGAGTTAACTGGGATGACAGTGGGTGTTAATCAAGCTACATTCGATGTTCAGGATGGCGAAGTCTTTGTGATCATGGGCCTATCTGGCAGTGGTAAATCTACACTCGTTCGTATGCTGAACCGTTTGATCGAGCCAACCTCTGGTGATGTTTGGTTTGATGATGAAAACATAACAGAAATGAATAAGGAGCAACTTCGAGAAGTTCGAAGGAAAAAAATGAGCATGGTTTTCCAGAACTTTGCTTTGTTGCCGCATAAATCGATTCTTAAGAACGCTGAATACGGTTTGGAAATCCAGGGAATTGATAAAGAGGAACGGGAAAAGAAGGCTCGTGAAGCGCTTGAACTAGTTGGTCTCGGCGGCTATTTGGAGAAGTATCCAAATGAGCTTTCCGGCGGTATGCAACAGCGGGTCGGTCTGGCAAGAGCTCTAGCCAATGATCCGGAAATCCTTCTCATGGACGAGGCGTTCAGTGCACTGGATCCGTTAATCCGAAAAGATATGCAGGATGAATTGATGGATTTGCAGCAATCCGTACAAAAAACCATCATCTTTATTACACACGATTTGGATGAAGCACTTCGGATCGGTGACAGGATTGCCCTGATGAAAGATGGTGCCATTGTACAGATTGGTACAGCCGAAGAGATTTTAATGGATCCTGCCGATGATTATGTTAGTCGCTTCGTTCAAGATGTCAATCTTGCCAATGTATTCACAGCGAGTCATGTGATGAAGCGTGCTGAAACAGTGACGGTTGACAGGGGCCCAAATGTTGCCCTCAGGTTAATGAAAGAAAATGGTGTCTCCACGATTTATGTGGTTGATAAAAAACAGAAGTTGCTCGGTTATGTAACGGCAGACCAGGCAGCATCTGCAGCTAAAGAAAGTAAAGGCCTGGAAGATATTCTTACATCCGATATCCCGACTGTAAACCCGGACACATTACTTGGTGATATATTTGAACCGATGGCTGATGACAAAGCGCCACTGTCCGTTGTAGATGATTCGGGCAAGTTGGTTGGGATTGTTGTCAGAGGGGCAATTATCGGTGCTCTCGCCGGGGATGATAAGGTATTGAACGGAAATGGGGGTGAAGAATAAATGGATGAAAGAGCAGGAACATTTCTCCCCAAACTTCCGTTAGCAGAATGGGTGGAAGCATTTGTTGACTTTTTGACGTCTTCGTTCGGGGCAGTATTTGATGCTATCACTGCAGTAATTGGATTCATTACGGAGAATTTTGTAGTAGTGCTTGAGTTAGTCCCACCGATTTTGCTAATTGTAGTTGTAGCACTTCTGGCATGGTGGATTGTAAATTGGAAACTTGGACTTTTTGCACTTGTTGGTCTTGGCCTTATCAACAATCTTGGCTATTGGCCGGAAACACTGGAGACGGTAGCACTTGTTATTGTCTCGGTTGTCGCGTCGATGATTATCGGAATTCCGGTTGGTATTTGGATGTCTCAGAAAAAATCCGTCGAGACGGTGATTACACCGATTCTGGATTTCATGCAGACGATGCCAGCATTTGTTTATTTGATTCCGGCGGTCGTCTTCTTCAGCCTTGGCATGGTGCCTGGTGTTGTAGCTACTATTATATTCTCCATGCCGCCTACTGTAAGGCTCACAAACCTCGGTATCCGGCAGGTGGATCAGGAACTTATTGAAGCATCCAATGCATTTGGTTCATCAACCGGTCAGAGACTGGGGAAAGTGCAAATACCACTTGCTATGCCATCAATCATGGCAGGTATTAACCAGACAATCATGCTTTCACTATCGATGGTTGTCATCGCTTCAATGGTTGGGGCTCCCGGTCTTGGTACAGTTGTATACAGAGCTGTTACACAGGTTGCGATCGGACCAGGATTTGAAGGTGGCCTGTCCCTTGTTATCGTTGCGATGTTACTTGACCGCATTACAAAAGGGGCAGTTAAAAATTAAGCATGTAACCGGGTTTTTCCGCATCATTCAGGTGATGCGGATCCCGAACATATAGAAACATTATTTTAAGGGAGGTCAATTTATTATGACTAAGAAATTTAGATTATTAGGCTTAGCTGCAGCGCTTGTGCTTGTTATGGTACTGGCAGCATGTGGCGGCGGAGGCAGTGAAGAGGGAAGTGACAGCGACTCCGGAGACAGTGACAACAGCGACGGCGGTGAAAGCAGTAATAGCAGCGTTGAACTTGGTGAAACAGATCTTAATTTAACTTACGTTGCTTGGGCAGGGGCGTTGGTACGTACGCCTTTAGTTCAACAGGTACTTGAAGAAGTTGGCTACAATGTCGAAACCACACAGGTTGAAGCAGGTGCGATGTGGTCAAGTGTTGCCCAGGATGATGCGTCGTTTATGACCGCTTCATGGCTCCCAACTACACACGGTAGCTATTGGGAAGAGTATCAGGATGATCTGGAACCAATCGGTGAATTCGTAGCGCAGGCACCGCTGTCTTTGACAGTTCCATCCTACATGGAAGATGTTAACTCTATTGAAGATCTTCAAGGTAACGAAGAACTGGGTGAAGCACTTGATTGGACAATAACAGGTATTGATGCAGGTGCTGGTGTTATGCAGAGTACCGAAACTGCTATAGAAGAATATGGACTGGAAAACTGGGAACTTCAGGCAAGTTCTGAAGCAGCTATGTTGTCTGAACTACAGACAAGGATTGAAAATGAAGAGCCAATTGTTATTCCAGGTTGGAAACCACATTGGATGTTTGCAGAACTGGATCTGAAAATGCTTGAAGACCCTCAAGAAATCTATGGTGGTGAAGGTGACCGTATCGAAGCTATAGCACATACAAGCTTCCAGGAAGACTCACCAGCAGCATATGAAGTTGTGCAGCGTATTACAGAAGATTACGATACGGAAATGGAGAACGAGTTGCTCGTAGCGGTTAATAATGGTACAGCTGAAGACGAAGCAGCAAGCCAATTCCTTGAAGAGAATCCTGACCTTCTTGAAAAATGGACAGAAGGCATTGGTGAATAAAACATTAAGGATATGAACAATAAAGCTGCCTCATCATTAGATGAGGCAGCTTTATTAATGAACACAGATTAGGGTGCCTCAGTCCGAAGGCATCCTATTTGATTACAAATGATTCAAGATATGCTTTAAAAGAATGTTATTGCTTTTTAACCTTGTCCTCAAGATCCTTTAAGCTTGATTCAATCTGTTCAAGGTATTGATGGAT
Source organism: Virgibacillus sp. NKC19-16 (assembly GCF_021560035.1). Classification (NCBI taxonomy): domain Bacteria; kingdom Bacillati; phylum Bacillota; class Bacilli; order Caryophanales; family Bacillaceae; genus Virgibacillus; species Virgibacillus salidurans. Next base: position 1,301,153 of record NZ_CP074373.1, read on the forward strand.
ATTTTCCTGATGGGGCTCGACTGTTTCTTTCCATTCTTCTACAGATTTTTTCATTTCTTGAGTGAGTTCTTTAATTAATACTGCTCCCTCTTTTGATGTTTCGGTAATTTGTTTCCTTAGCCGCAATCCGTCTTGCTTTAAGTTATTAATTAATGCTTTCATTTCTGTACCCTGCTCTTTAACACGACCACGTAGTTCACTACCAGACGCGGGGGTACTTAGCAATGCAGTAGCAGCACTTACCGCACCTCCGACCATAAATCCAAGTACTAATGATTTGCCTTTTGACATAACGCATATGCTCCTTTCACGCCACTATTTACATTTCTATTCCTCTTTTTCAGGTACTATCAAACGTCTTTTTTAAAAAACCTCTGACATGCTAGGTACCAGAGGACTTACTGCACATGATTGCCAGCTACTTTTATTATACCAAATATTTTGATGGATAATAAGTACTAATTTTCAGATACAGGCAGTTTAGGAGTCGATTGTGCTATTAATATCTTTAGCTATTTGCTGCAGGTCTTCGGATGAATAGTCGTTAGTGTGTGTGGTCCAATTGGATGAAAAGCCGTCTCCATCCCCGTATCGCGGGATTAGATGGATATGTAAATGGAATACAGATTGGTCTGCAGGCTCCTCATTATTATTTAGCAGGTTCATGCCAATTGGTTGATAAACTTCTTTAATGGCGCCTGCGATCTTTGGAACACGAGCAAATAATTCTTTAGCAACTTCCGGCGGTGTTTCATAAATGTTCTTCGTGTGCGTTTTTGGAATTATGAGCGTATGTCCTTTTGTTACTTGGCTAATATCAAGGAAAGCATACACGTGGTCATCCTCATACACTTTGGCTGAGGGGATCTCTCCATCAAGAATCTTACAAAAAATACAATCGTTATGGCTCATTAACCTCACCACTCCTTCTTATTCTCTACATTTATTGTATATAGAAAGGAGGCAGAATGTAAAGCTATACACATAGAAACAGGCATAACCCGCGTGTTTGCGGGTTAGCCTGCTTTAAGAAGAAGGAGGATCTCAGGATATCTAACGTTGGGGACATTTCGTAAACAATATCGTTAATTCGCATTTGCTGCATAACTTTATTTGGTTTACAAAAACATTTTTGTCAGCGTCTCAGCGGTAACTGAGACATTCCTGGCAAAAGCGTTTTATATCATTAGAATGCCGATCACTAACACCTCATTTGTATTTTGTACAAATTTACTTGCAGTGAAACATCCTCGCTTCTTCAGTCCTTATTTTGTGCTGATTTCATTTATTTATACACACATATTTAAAAAAATGTCGAAAATAAGTGGACAGTTTCTTTTGGTATTGTGATGTAAAAGTGATAAAATTTAGTACAAGTGATTGAAGCTGGGAGGAAACATAGTGGAACCATTGTTACATATTGATAACCTTTATGGAGGATACACACATAAAAATGTTTTACATGGAATTTCGTTTGATGTTTATCCAAAGGAAATTGTTGGATTGATCGGTTTGAACGGCGCCGGGAAGAGTACATCCATTAAACATGTTATTGGTTTAATGCATGCCAAAAAAGGCACTGTAGCTATAAATGGAAAGACGTTTACAGAAAGTCCCGCATCATATCGAAATCAACTGGCTTATATTCCGGAAATGCCGATATTGTACGATGAATTAACCCTTTATGAACATCTTCGTTTAACAGCGATGGCTTATGATATCTCTGAGGAAGATTTTGAAAAGAGATTAACGCCTCTCTTAAAAGAATTCCGTATGGAGAAAAAATTAAACTGGTTTCCGGTGCATTTTTCAAAAGGGATGCGGCAAAAAGTCATGATTATGTGTGCGTTTCTTATCGAGCCGCCCTTATATATTGTTGATGAGCCATTTGTTGGTTTAGACCCTTTAGGAATTCAATCTTATTTACAATTAATGGATGAAATGAAAAATAATGGATCCGGTGTGTTGATGTCCACGCATATTTTAGCTACTGCAGAGCGTTATTGTGATCGTTTCATCATTCTGCATGATGGCTTAATCCGAGCAAACGGAACATTGGAAGAGCTTCGTGAGGAGTTTAATATGCCTGGTGCTACGTTGGATGATTTATATGTGCAATTAACGAAGGAAGAAGATAACCATGTTTAATTCCCATGAATTTTTTAAACAGCGCCTTTCTGCTCACATGAAAGAGTTAAGCCGTTATTTACGGTATATGTTTAATGGACATCTCATGATTGCACTGTTCTTTTTTATTTCTGTCGTCGCTGTCTATTATCAGCAGTGGTTAGCACAGCTTTCGGAAGACTTTCCTACTTCGTTGATCATCGGCGCGTTGCTTGGACTATTGGTAAGTTACAGTCCTGTTCGAACATTGTTAAAAGAACCTGATTTGGTTTTTCTTATCGCTGCTGAAAGTAAAATGAACGCCTATTTCCGCAATTCCCTTATTTACAGCTTCGTGATTCAGTTATACGTTATTTTGCTTGTTGTCGCTGCACTCGGGCCATTATATTTTGCTGAGTTTCCCGATAGATCCGGAAATATGTATTTACTCACGATTGCTATTGTTCTCCTATTTAAAGTAGGAAATCTTATTGCAAATTGGTGGATGCTTAAGGTAAGAGAACCAGGTATAAGACAAGTAGATTTGACAGTCCGTACATTGCTGAATATAACTGTATTCTACTTCATCATTCAGGGTAATATGCTAATGGCCGGGATAACGACAGTATTATTTACAGGTGTATTCCTATATGATTTAAACGTGTCCCGGAAGCAACCTGGGGTCGTCTGGGATTTATTAGTGGAAAAGGATCAAATCCGGATGCAGTCATTTTACCGGATTGCAAATATGTTTGCAGATGTACCTCATTTGAAGAATCGCATTAAAAAACGGCAATGGCTCGTGTCCATGGTAAGCAGGCTGCCTTTTACGCAGTCGCATACATTTGATTATTTATATCGGATTACATTTGTACGCAGTGGTGATTATTTAGGGATGTATATTCGTTTGATCATTATCGGTGGTTTGTTTATTTATTTCATTCCTAATGTTTGGGTGCAGATCCTGTTTGTAATACTATTCTTATACTTAAGTTGTTTCCAGATGATGACATTATATCAGCATCATCGAACCACGATGTGGCTTGATATTTATCCGGTTGGAAAAGCGTATAGGCAGCAGTCTTTGGTTAAATTATTGTTCCAGTTAACACTCTTTCAAACCGTATTATTTTCCTTGTTGTTTCTCTTCATGCAGGAATACGCTGGATTTGTTATTGCTTTGGTAAGTGGAACAGTTTTTACCTTCATGTTTATTAATGGATATGTGAAAAGCAAACTCGTGTAGAAAAGGGAGCTCCGACGCTGGAGCTCCCTTTCATTATGAATTAGATTCGTTCTGATAAGCAAAATAAGCCTGAATCAATGTCTTGGCGGCAATAGGTAGTGCGCGCTCATCAATATCAAATTTCGGATGATGATGCGGATAAGGGTTACCGTCAAGATTTGCTCCTGTGAAAAAGTACGCTCCCGGTTTTTTAAGGGTGTAATAGGCGAAGTCTTCTCCTCCCATTACTGGAACTACTTCCTCGGCTGTATGAATTTCTTCTACTTCCTTGCTCGCTTCAAGAACCAGTTCTGCTTCTTTTTCATGGTTGACTAGTGGTGGATAGCCTTTTACATAGTCAAAGGTATAGGAAGCATCGTTTGTTACACATATACCTTTAATAACTTTTTCCATTTCGGCAATGGCTTGCTCCTGGATTTCCGGATTCAGATACCGTACTGTACCGACTAATTTTGCCTGATCAGCTATAACATTAAAGGCGTTGCCAGCTTCAAAGATACCGATCGTTACAACAGCAGTTTCAAGTGGATCTATTCTTCTGCTTACAACTTGCTGGAGTTGCGAGATTACCTCAGAACCGAGAACGATCGCATCTTTTGTTTCATGCGGATAAGCACCGTGACCACCTTGACCTTGAATGATGATCTCGAAACGATCAGCACCTGCCATAAACACATCTTTGGACGTTTGCAGTACCCCAAGTGGCGTTGTTGCCCAGAGATGTGTGCCAAAAACGGCATCGACATGATCTAATGCACCTGAATCCACAATAGGCTTCGCTCCGCCTGGTGCATATTCTTCTGCATGCTGATGGACAAATTCAATCGTGCCTGGCAACTCTTCCTGATATTCTTTCATTACTTTTGCAAGCGTAAGTAATGTCGATGTATGTCCATCATGGCCACATGCATGCATCACGCCATTCACTTTTGATTTGTAGGGTACGTCTTTTTCATCTTGGATTGGAAGTGCGTCAAAGTCAGCGCGTAATGCTACTGTCTTTCCGGGTTTTCCTCCTTTTAATGTTGCGATTATGCCATTACCGCCAACCTTTGTTTGATAGGGGATTCCTAATTTTTCATAAAAGGCCGCGATGTAATTTGCGGTTTCGGTTTCTTGAAAGGAAAGTTCCGGGTGCTGATGTAAGTATCTTCTTATGTTTACCATTTCGGGGTATAAATTATCAATCGATTCATGTATGTTTTTAAGCAATGATTTAGACCTCCTCGTGTTGATTATTAACTAGTATAACACTTTTAAAGGAGATAGGGGAGACTCGGAAATATTAAAAGGATGCCCCATTTGGGACATCCATATGAAACTTATTTAGATAACCTAGGATCATCTAACAAGCGCTCAACTTCTTCTTTATGGTTGGTTTCATCGGCAATTAAATCTTCCAGTTTTACAACAAGCTCTGTGTAGCCTAATTCATCAGCTTGTTTTTTGCGTTTTTCATAGCGATCGATTGTATCTGATTCAGCTTGAAGGGTTGCTTCTAAAAGATCTTTCACGCCCGTTGGCTGTGGTACGTCAGCAGCGGTTGTTGTCGGTGTGCCCCCAAGTGATTTGATTTTCTCGGATAAATACAAAGCATGTCCAAACTCATCTGAAATTTCTGATTCAAAAAATGGTTTTAAAGCAGCTCGGTATAAGCCTGAAACTACAGAGGCACTATACGTATACTGAATTGCAGCACCATATTCATGTGCCAAGTCTTCATTTAACCCATCAATTAGATTTTGTAACCTTTTATCCATCTTAAGTACTTCATTACTCATATTAATCCCCGCCTTTTTAATTTTTAAAATTCGTAAATTATATATAGCATGTTCCCTTTATATTTTTTTTCAAACATAAATTGAGATATTATATATTTAGAGAGGAGATGGATGATATGATAAATAAACAAAAATATATTATTCTTTTTCTGTTCGTGTTGATGATACTTACGGTAGGGATCTGGATAATAAGAATCGTTAGCGGGAGTGCCCCATATGTGGATCAGTGGACACGTGATCTAGTGGCAAGGCTTGATGGTTCGTGGATATATACATTTTTCCGAGCCGTAACTGAATTTGGTTCACAGCCCTTTCTGCTGCCATTTACAATAATTATGGCCCTTTTTCTGTGGTGGTTGTTTAAGGACTGGCTTCCTGCTTTGATTTTTAGTGGGGGCACGTTGATAAGTCATTTATTTAATTTACTTATAAAAGAAATCGTTGAAAGAGATAGACCGAGTATTTTGGAAGCAGCTAATGCAGAGGGGTATAGTTTTCCTTCGGGACATGCGATGATATCGATGGTTTGCTACGGCTTATTGGCCTATTTTCTTGTTAAAAAATTAACCTCATCCAAAGCTATATTTTTTACACAGCTGTTTTTTGCGTTTGTTGTTTTTCTCATTGGAATCAGCAGGTATTTCATTAATGTTCATTATTTAACAGATGTTGTTTCAGGGTTTTTATTTGGTTTTCTTTGTCTGATCGGATTGATTTATCTATATGAATTTATTCAGAAGCAGCGGAGGTGAAAAGTTCAAGAAATAGTCACAGTATAATATTTTTTTAAGCAAGGTTTTTGTTTTATTTCCATGATGTTTGTATACTATTAGGGTAATCGATAAGAGGGGATTGTTTGGAGATGAGTAAAATGAGCAAAAAGGCAGAAAACCTGTTATTGTTAATATGGGTCCAAGCGTTTGTGGCTTTAGCAGGTAGTTTGTTTTATTCGGAAGTGATGGGATATGTTCCGTGTGAACTTTGTTGGATACAACGAATTTTAATGTATCCATTAGTTGTTATATACGGTCTAGCAGCGATTAAAAAGGAAATTACCATCGCATTACCTGGACTGATTTTAAGCGGGATTGGTATGTTTGTTTCTACCTATCACTATTTGGTTCAAAAATTACCCGTATTGCAAGAAGCAGGGGGTGCCTGTGGACTTGTACCATGTAATGCAGCATATGTGAACTACTTTGGCTTTATTACGATTCCATTCTTAGCGGGCGTAGCATTTATTATTATTTTTGTATTACATCTTATGATTTTAAAAACAACTAGGGGGAATTAATGTATGAAGAAGAAATTGTTTATCTTTGGTGGCATTATCATTGTATTGTTTGTTGCGCTATTCTTTGTTACAAATTACCAAAACAATCAAACTGTCGAAAATGAGGATAATCCGTATGGAACAACTGATTTAGAGCAGGGAACAATTGATCAGTTGGATGATCCATTATATGACAATCAGGTCATGCCTGACGAGCTAAGTGAAACAGTGGAAAGTGGAGAAGAAGCTACGGTTTATTTTTATAGTCCAGATTGTGCCTATTGCCAACAAACAACTCCTTATCTAGCACCATTAGCTGAAGATATGGAAGTAGATTTGAAAAAATTCAACTTGTTGGAATTTGGCCAGGAAAGTTTGGCATACGGTATTGAATCAACACCAACTGTAGTTCATTACGAAAATGGGGAAGAAGTTTCGCGTTTAGTAGGTCAGCACCCTGAAGAGGAATACGAGGCATTTTTCGATCAATATGTTTTGGATTAAAATAAAAAAGCTAACTAGCTGTAGAATGTACCCTATAGAGTAGACACTTTAAAAAAGTCTACCCTATAGAGTACTTTTATGTATAATGGGGTAAATAGATAACTTATGGTTGAATGAGGTGTATTGGGGTTGTTGCCCCGGGGCAACAACCCCAATACACCTCGCGCGCTACAACTACTTAGAATGGGGAAGCTAAAATGAGTAATAAAATGTTTACGGAGAAAGAAATTGAGATCCTTTCACGTAATCCATATGTAAAATCAGTTAGTAGTAAAGGGATCACATATACAGATGAATTTAAACGTATTTTTATTACGGAAAACGAAAAGGGTAAATTTCCAAGAGAGATATTTACGGAATATGGTTTCGATATAAATATTATCGGGATAAAGCGTGTTCAATCATCTGGCAAGAGGTGGCGTGCTGCGTATAGAAAAAATGGAATAGTTGGTCTACAGGATACTAGAAATGAAAATGCTGGGAGACCAAGTGAAAAAGAACTTTCACAAGAGGAGAAATATGCCCGTCTTGAAGCACAAAATCACTTATTGAAAGCCGAGAATGAACTACTAAAAAAGCTCGAAATGATGGAGAGGGGGCTACGCAAGAAGAAATAGAATTAGCTGCCTCACAGAAGTTTGTACTTATAAATGAGATCATTAAAAAGTACAAACTAAAAAATAAAGTCAGCTACTTATGCACACTGGCTGGTGTATCACGATCAGGTTATTATAATTATTTTACATTAGAATCTCAAAAAGGGAGAAAACAGCGGGAAGATCAAGAGGAGGAAGTAAGAGATATTATATTGCAGGCATATCATTTTAAAAGACGTAAAAAGGGTGCAAGACAAATCAAAATGACTTTAAACGGGCAATACGGTATCATTTTTAATTTAAAGCGCATCCGAAGAATAATGAGGAAATACAATATTATTTGTCCAATTAGAAAAACGAACCCTTATAAAAGAATGATGAAAGCTACAAGGGAACACACCGTTGTGCCTAATTCACTTAACAGAAATTTCAAACAGGAAACAGCAGGAAAAGTATTACTTACAGATATAACTTATTTATTTTATGGCAATGGGAAGAAAGCATATTTATCCACTATTAAAGATGGATCAACAAACGAGTTATTGGCATATAACGTTTCCAGCAGTCTAGCATTAGATTTGGCAACAGATACAATCCAAAAACTTATGGAAAACAGAAGAGTAAAACTAGTAAAAGACGCCTTTATACATTCTGACCAGGGATTTCATTACACTAGTCCAGACTTCCAGGCATTACTAAAGAAAAACAAATTAGGACAATCGATGTCACGAAGGGGAAATTGTTGGGATAACGCCCCTCAAGAATCCTTCTTTGGCCATTTTAAAGATGAAGCTTATATAAAGCGGTGTGAAACTTTAGAAGAGCTAAAGAAAGAAATAAAACAATACATGATTTATTACAATAACTATAGATATCAATGGGATCTTAAAAAGATGACTCCTGTGCAATACAGAAATCATCTTTTAGATGTCGCATAGTCTTTTTTTAAAATGTCCTTGACAAAGGGTTCATTTCACTGACTAGTTAGCTTTTGCTATTAATCTTCGTCTTCTTCCGGATCATGCATATGGTAGGTTGTGATAAACGGTTTGTTCGGGAAGTATGCGGGTGGTTTGGTGCTAGTCCCCTTATGGGCTTTTTTAAATGCTTCAGAGTTTTTCCAGTTCTCAAAGTCCGCTTTAGATCTCCATTGTGTTAGTACAACATACGTATCCCCTTTTGTAGGTCGTAAAAAGCGAAATGCTTGGAATCCTGGCAACTTATCCACTGCATTTTGTCGATCTTTAAAGCGCTCTTCGAAGATAGCTCTACCATCATCGGTTACAGGTATATTATTCATGACGACATATCCTTCTTCTTCCAGAAGGCCGCTTTGAATAACAACTTCATACGCTCTTCCAGAAGAAAAGATGTTCTTGGGTTCATCTTCATAATAAGCTAATGATCCTTCGCTACTGTTCATTAGGTGAAAATGGATGTCTTCATGTTTGGCTGCAAGTTTTTGCAGAAAATCTATTGTACCAATTGTCATAAATGCTTTCATATTCCGTTCCCCTTTCAAAGTTGACTTAATTTCATAGTACCTTATCCCTGGATGCATTATCAACTTCCAAACATGAAAGATGTGTCACTTTCGAACTGTAGAAAATTGTCGTATAATGGACATGTGAATGTGCAGAGGTGAACAAATGGAGAATGAATATAGAAGATTTGATAAACCTAAACGAGCTGATAGACATAAAAAAAGACACAAAGCTTTCGAAAATAAGAAACGACCTTTACCCCATAAACTTAAAATCTTTCTCATCACAATAGGAATTATTTTAATCGTAGGGTTAACCGGATATACTACTATTTTAGTTGGCGGGGCATTGATTGTTGATGAAGAAGATTTAGTACTGGATGCAACGACTGTAATTGAAACAACAGATGGGGAAGTTATCAGCAAAGTATATAATGAAAATCGCACTCCCGTTTCACTGGAGAAAATTCCGGAACATGTTCAAGATGCATTCATTTCCATTGAGGATAGACGATTTTATGACCATGGGGGGATTGATTTTAAATCGGTAGTCCGTGCCGTTTACCAAAACATTTTAGCAATGAGTAAGGTAGAAGGTGCTAGTACAATCACGCAGCAAGTTGCCAAGAACTTATTTCTAACGAATGATAAAACATGGACACGTAAAACGAAGGAAGTAATGGCTGCGTTAAATTTAGAACGTAAATTTTCAAAAGATAAAATACTGGAATTGTATCTGAATGAAATCTATTTTGGTGAAGGTGTTTATGGAGTAGAAACAGCTTCCAATTATTTTTTCTCCAAATCCGTTGGTGATTTAACTGTTGCAGAGGGGGCACTTTTGGCTGGGATGGCGAAAGCGCCGAATGGATACTCCCCAATAAACCATCCGGAAAAAGCTTTGGACAGAAGAAATGTTGTGCTGAGTGTTATGGAAGAAACAGGGGTTATTTCAACAGATAAACGGGTTCAGGAGCAAGAGAAATCTTTAGGTCTTGATGTTCAGGAGAGAGAAGTGAATCCCTGGGTGGATAGCTATGTTGACCTTGTGATGAAGGAAGCTGCAGATAAACATGAATTACCCGTTAACGAACTAAAACGCGGAGGATACCGGATTGTTGTAAATATGGATGAGACTGCACAGCAAATTGCCTATGAACAATTTCAGAATGGAGAGTATTTCCCAGGCAATACAGAAGGTGCTCAAGGTGCTTTTGTTATGATGGAGCAAGCGACTGGCAAAATCATTTCAGCCATTGGTGGCAGGGATTATCAGATAGGTGACCTGAACCGGGCAACAGTAGCAAGGCAGCCGGGCTCTGTTATGAAACCTATCGCAGTATATGGCCCAGCGATGATGCAAGAATACACGCCGTTTTCACTTATACCAGACCGGCAAATGGACCATGATGGTTATACAGTTGCGAATGTCGACGGGCAATATGATGGTATGGTAACGATATATGATGCCTTAAAATCATCAAAAAACACCTCTGCGGTATGGCTGCTTGATCAAATAGGAGTTGACTATTCAAAGGATTATCTTGAGCAAATGGGCATCAATTTCGAGGATGATGGCTTATCCATTGCATTAGGTGGATTAAGCGAAGGCTTAACACCCATTGATTTAATGGAAAGTTATGGCACGTTTGCGCGTAACGGTTCCATGGTTGAATCTTTTACCATTGATCGTATTTACAACCGGGATGAGGAGATGATTGTTGAATCGAATCCAAGCCCAGAGGAAGTATTTAGCCCGCAGGTAGCGTGGAATATGACAGAAATGTTAATGGATACCGTAGAAAGCGGGACCGCTACACATGGCAACTACAATAAAGCACTTGCAGGTAAAACCGGGTCCACACAGCATCCTTTTGTAGAAGGTGAGACAAATGATGCCTGGTTTGTAGGCTATACCCCGAGTATACGACCGCCTTATGGATGGGATATGATGAGGCGAGTGAGGATAATTACTTAACTGCCGGAAGTGAATATCCGACAAGGTTGACAAAAGCGATATTAACCGAAATGGATAACAGGCGAGCACTGGCAGAAAGTTTTGCAAAACCAGAGGATGTAGATGCACTTCCGGAGCCAATTGAGTTACCTCAAATAACGAATTTGAATGCCGAATACTCATTCGGGCCTTTGTTTCAAGGGAAATTATCATGGCAGGGGTCTGCTGATGATCGTGTCGTTTATCGTATTTATCGCGAACAAGAAGGGGTAGACGAGCGGGTAGGAGAGGTAGAAGGAGAAACAGAATTTGAAATAGACACATTGGGACTTTTCGGGTCCAATGCGTATTATGTTGTCCCCTATGATCCGTTAACCAAATTGGAAGGGGGAAGATCAAGTACTGTGAGCCTTTCATGGTAATTTAAACAAATTGATGACAATCATTTGGCATTACTGTACAGTCAGCGCATAAATGGATATAGTAAGTATGGGAGTTAAGTAGGAAAAAAGGATGAATGATGATATGGTCAAACAAATAAATGATACGCTGATTAAAGCGTATAAGGGTGAAAGACTCGATTATACGCCTGCATGGTACATGCGTCAGGCTGGCAGGTCACAACCGGAGTACCGTGAACTAAAGAAAAAATATTCCTTATTTGAAATCACACATCAGCCTGAATTGTGCGCGTATGTCACACGCCTGCCTGTTGAGAATTATGGGGTGGATGGAGCTATTCTTTATAAAGATATTATGTCCCCATTGCCTTCTCTCGGTGTAGACGTAGAAATTAAGTCAGGAATCGGTCCGGTTATTCATAATCCTATTACCGATTATCAAGACGTTGAAAAATTAGGTATGATTAATCCGAAATCGGATGTTCCCTATGTGCTTGATACGATTAAGCTTTTAACAGAGGAACAGCTTGATGTACCATTAATCGGCTTCAGTGGAGCCCCCTTCACACTTGCAAGTTATATGATAGAGGGTGGACCGTCCAAAGATTATGGCAAAACGAAAGCCTTAATGTATCGCAAGCCGGATGTGTGGTTTGCATTAATGGACAAACTGGCAGACATGACCATAACCTATGTGGAAGCGCAAGTTGAAGCTGGTGCAAAGGCGATTCAAATTTTTGATTCGTGGGTAGGGGCATTAAATGTTGCTGATTACCGTGTGTTTATTAAACCGGTTATGACAAGGATTTTTTCTGAATTACAAAAGCTTGATGTCCCATTGGTCGTATTCGGAGTAGGGGCACGACATTTATTGTTGGAATGGAATGATTTGCCTGTTGATGTGATCGGTCTTGACTGGCGAACAACGATTCCGGAAGCACGTGAAATGGGTGTAACGAAGGTGCTGCAAGGTAATTTGGATCCCGCCCTACTTTTAACAAATTGGGAAACTATCGAGAAACGTACAAAGGCTATCCTTGATGATAGCATGCGTGACGGGAACCATGTATTTAACTTGGGTCACGGTGTCACACCAGATGTCAATCCAGAAACATTGAAAAAGCTTACTGAGCTGATTCATACGTATTCCAAAAGATAAGAATTTTCATGAAGAGGTGCTGTAAAATGGGAAGGAAAAAAATAGGATTATTAGTAATGGCGTATGGTACGCCATATAAGGAAGCGGATATTGAACGTTATTATACACATATTCGTCATGGCAGAAAACCTGCTGAAGATGCACTGCAGGATTTAAAAGATCGCTATAAAGCAATAGGTGGTATTTCACCATTGGCGAGAATTACAGAACAACAGGCAAAAGCGATTGAAGAAAGTGTTAATGCCAAACAAGATGAATACGAATTTAAAGCATACATTGGTTTGAAGCATATTGAACCATTTATTGAAGATGCAGTAGAAGAAATGGCAAAAGACGGAGTTGAACAGGCTGTCTCGATCGTATTAGCACCACACTATTCTACATTCAGTGTGAAATCCTATAATCAGCGGGCAAATGATGCAGCCGAAAAACATGGTGTCACATCTCTCACTTCTGTGGAGAGCTGGTATAATGCACCAGGCTTTATCGACTATTGGGCTATGCAGATTGATAGTGTCTATCAGCAACTCACTAATGATGAGAAAGAAAAAGCTGTATTAATCGTTTCTGCACACAGTTTACCAGAGAAAATCCTGCAAGATGGTGATCCTTATCCGGAACAGTTAGCTGAAACTGCGAAACTTATCATTGAAAAAACAGCGATTAAAAATTATGAAATCGGCTGGCAAAGTGAAGGGAACACCCCTGATCCATGGCTTGGTCCGGATGTGCAAGATTTAACACGTGATCTTTACGAGCAAAAAGGATATCGCTCATTCATCTATGCTCCTGTTGGATTTATTGCAGATCACCTGGAAGTTTTATATGACAATGATTATGAATGTAAAGTTGTTTGTGAAGAACTGGGGGCCAATTATTATCGCCCAGAAATGCCAAATGTACATCCGCAATTTATCGATACATTAGCAGATGTCGTTTTAAAACAAGCAACGCGTGATGTGTGATGGCACGTAAAAATATTGTAGTTGTAGGAGGCGGAATAACCGGGTTAACCGCCGCTTACTATTTACAAAAAGAGATAAAGGAAAAAAGACTGCCGTATGATGTGAAGTTAGTTGAAGCAAGCAATCGCTTAGGCGGAAAAATAAAAACGATGAAGCGAGATGGCTTTACGATTGAACAGGGTCCAGATTCATTACTAGCCAGGAAACAACCTGCAGTAAAGCTTGTGGAGGAACTGGGACTTCAAGATCAAATTGTCCGTAACGCCACTGGTCAATCTTATATTTTAGTGAAAAATAAATTGCATAAAATGCCAAAAGGAACATTTATGGGGATCCCCAAAAATATCCGTCCCTTGTTGTCTTCCAATCTCATTTCCGCTAAAGGGAAGGGGAGAGCTTTAGTTGATTTGGTTTTACCAAGAGGAAAAGAAGCGGCTGACCAGTCACTTGGCGTTTTCTTCCGTCGTCGTTTCGGAAATGAATTGCTGATCAATCAAATTGATCCACTATTATCTGGAATTCATTCTGGTGATATTGATGAAATGAGTCTGAAGGCGACTTATCCTATCTTTTATAAGTTGGAGCAGGAATATGGCAGTGTGATGAAGGGATTAAAGAAAACAATGCCGAAGCCAGACAAAAGTAAGGAGAAGAATCCTACTGGAGCCTTTTTCTCTTTGGAAAATGGCTTGGAAACATTAATTGATAGCCTTGCTGAGAAATTGGATGAGGACACTGTAACGGTTAGTAATCCAGTGGATCATGTGGAGAAAAAGGATAATGGTTACCATCTTTTATTAAGTAATGGGGACGTTGAAAAAGCGGATGTTGTTATCATGGCCACACCGCATTTCACTGTGCCAAGGTTGTTTAGTCAATATGATTTCTTTAAAACGCTCGACGACATGCCGGCAACCTCAACAGCGAATGTTGTATTGGCTTTTGATCAATCAGCGATTAAAAAAGATATTGATGGGACAGGATTTCTTGTATCCAAAAGCAGTAATTACCGGATAACCGCATGTACATGGACACATAAAAAATGGCCGATAACGACCCCGGACGGAAAAATATTATTACGGTGTTATGTTGGCAGACCCAATGATCAGTCTGTTGTAGATATGACAGACGCGGAATTGACCGAAATTGTCTTGAAGGATTTAAAGAAAACGATGAAAATTACATCCGATCCAGAATTCAGTGTGATCACACGCTGGAAAAATGCAAGACCGCAATATACGGTTGGGCATTTGGAGCGGATTACAGCAGTGCGTAACCAGACACGAAAATATTTGCCTGGTACGTTTTTAACAGGAAGTTCCTATGACGGTGTTGGTATACCGGATTGTATTGATCAAGGTGAGAAGACTGCTCATGAAGTAGTAGAATTTTTGCGAGGGTAAGTAGATGCTGGCTTCAAACAATGTTCATTTGTTTGGAGCCAGCTTTTTGTATAATTGGAAATGAAATTAGTGGTGTTGGGAAATTTTATAGACAAAAATAGAAAATGGCCGGGGAAAGTTCCGGCCATTCCTTGGACGTTATTTATTCATAGCTTTTTTCCAATTCATCAACAAGTGAGCCAATGTAGGCGACAGCTTCTTTAATGGCGTCAGGTTTTGACATATCTACACCTGCTTGTTTGATAAGGTCAAGCGGTTTTTTAGTACCACCAGCTTTGAGTACATTGAGCCAGCGATCGACTGCTGGTTGCCCTTCTGATTGTATCTTCTTAGCAACTGCAGTAGAAACGGTCAAACCTGCTGAATACGTATATGGATATAGTCCCATATAATAGTGCGGCTGACGCATCCATGTAAGGCCTGCACCTTCATCAAATGTTACCGTGTCACCCCAGAAATTTTCCAGCGCCTCACGTTTTTGTTGTGATAATACAGTTGCTGTTAGCGGGGTATCTGCTTCTGCTAATTCATATACACGACGTTGGAATTCGCCCTCTAGTAAATGGGTAACGAAATTATGATAATATGTGCCAAGCAATTGCGTGATTACCCAGCGCCTCATCCGTTTGTCATCGGTTTTTGCAAGTAAGTGATTAGCCAGCAGCATCTCGTTCATCGTTGATGGTGCTTCCACGAAATAGGTGGATGGTCGTGTATTAACGAGTGATTGATTCTTGCCTGCAAGATAGAAATGTCCGGCATGCCCTAATTCATGTGCTAGTACAAAAGCGCCACGCATTGTATCCGTCCATGTTAATAAAATATATGGATGGACACCGTATGGGCTTGCACAAAATGCGCCAGTAGATTTACCTACATTATCAGCTAAATCCACCCAACGTTCCTGGATCGCTTTCTTCATAATTTCGCCGTATTCAGGACCCATTACTTCAAGTGCTTCAAGAATAGTAGATATAGCCTCCTCATAAGTCGTTTCAGGATTGAACTCCGGATCCAGAGGGGCTTTCAAATCACTGAAATGCAGCTCATCCAGGCCAAGCTTTTCTTGTTTTAATTTAGCATAGCGACGCATATGTGGTGCCAATTCTTGCTGTATAACATCCAATTGATTATGATACATACCCTTTGTAACCTCTTGCGGTTGCAGGAGCATATCTGTAACAGAATCATAGGAACGCAGGCGTGACATAATAACCTGTTTTTTTACCTCTGTTGCATATGTTGCAGCGAACGTATTTTTATACTGATCTAATGTTTTGGTAAACGAATTATACGCATTACGACGCGTTGTTTTATCTGGAGCTAATTCATAGCGGTCTTCATATAATGCAGCTGACATCGGCAGTTCGGATCCATCTTCACCTGTGATCGAATCAAATTCCATGTCGGAGGACTTGCTGCGCCCGTATATCATGTATGGTGCACTATGTACTTCACTAAGTGCCGCTAATGTTTCCTCAAGCTCAGGTGTGAGTGTATAAGGTTTTCTCTCCGCAATGTCCTGAAGTGCTTTTTGATAGATTTGCAGTTTTGGTTCTTCTTTTAAAAATTGCTGAATTGTTTCATCAGAAAGACGCAATAATTCGGATTGAATAAAGGAAAGCTTTGTGTTAATAGTCGCTAGAGCTGAAGAGACCTTTGCCGAGTCGCGTTGATTGTCAGGATTTGTCCCATCAGCACTTGATTTTAAAGAGGCGTAGGTAGCTACTCTGGTAACCCTTTCCTGGAGTTGTTCTTGGGCTCTGAGTCCGTTTAGTAAGTTCGCGGCACTTGCGCCTAATTTTCCTTTAAATTGTGTTACCTCACTGACATCCTCCTGGACTTTGGCTAGTTCGAGTTCCCAAGCCTCATTGGATGTAAATAAATCGTTTAAGTTCCATTTCTGTTCTTCAGGAACCTCCGCGCGTTTCCATCTTTTTGTTGAAGTAGTTGTCAATTTCATTCCCCCTCCACGTTATTTCGGTACTCTAATTAACTATAATATAAAAACAAAAAGAATGATACAATTTTTCTGTTTTAAAAAAAGGAAGCATGGGATCTGCTTCCCGATAGATCGGGGGAACCGTTCCATGCTTCTTGATATGGAGTATAATGTTATAGTACAGTAAAAATGAAATCCTTAATTACCGTGCTGGGTGATCACAATCATCACATAAATTGATGTAGCAATCAGCTTTTTCGTGGATGTCATGGCCGCATTGTGCACATTTTTTACGAGGCAGGTTTCTAAAAAATTCAACAACGTTAATCATGGATATCCCCCTTTGACTTGTTAAATGTATTGTACTACAACAGTATTCGTTCAGTCAATAGTGTGTTACAACAAATTTTAAGCAATGGAGTGAATTTTATATGAAATTAACTGTAATCGGTTGCTGGGGTGGTTACCCCGCCCCAAATGGCGCAACATCTTCGTATTTAATTGAAAAAGATAATTTTTCTTTATTAGTTGATGCAGGAAGTGGTGCCCTGTCCAAATTACAAACGTATAAACAGGTTTCTGATATTGATGCTGTACTCTTGTCCCATTATCATCATGATCACGTCGCGGATATTGGTGTATTGCAGTATGGTAAACTTGTACAATCTTACGCGTTGGGGAATGAGGAAATATTGCCGATATATGGACATGCTGAGGATACACAAGGTTTTGCTAAACTAACACATAATTACACCAAAGGAATTGCTTATGATCCAAACGCAAAACTGGAGTTGGGCCCGTTTGTTATTACATTTTTAAAAACGGATCATCCTGTTCCATGTTACGGGATGCGGGTCACCGATGGAGAGAGTACGCTTGTTTATACTGCTGATACAAGTTTTAAAGAGGAATGGATTGATTTTGCGAAGCAGGCGGATTTGCTTATTACGGACTGTAACTTTTATGCTGAGCAGGATGGTTCAAAAGCGGGACATATGACGAGCAAAGAAGGGGGGATCATTGCTGAAAAGGCAAATGTGAAAGAGTTGATGCTAAGCCATTTGCCGCAATATGGTCAAAAGTCTCAATTAGTAATTGAGGCAAAGCGGTATTATGAGGGAGTCGTTCATTTAGCGGAAGAAGGATTTATTTGGGGATAGGTTAAGTGTATTCGTTGATTGCCATTATTTTTTCCAGTAAACTAATGTTAGATTGAAAATTAAAGGCTGTTTTCAAAAGTTTTAGTTTTTGACACAAAAGATATAAAAGACGACGTAAGGTCTTTTATATCAACTGTGAAGATTTAAAAGCAACTATACTTACAAAAAGAGTCAAATTAAAAGAAAGGGGTTTACTAGTGAAATTTATAGATAATCAAGGGATTACAGATCCAATGGTTAACCTGGCACTGGAAGAATATATTTTAGAAAATTTTGGCGAACAGGATTCTTATTTATTGTTCTATGTGAACAAGCCTTCCATTATTATCGGTAGAAATCAGAACTCCGTTGAGGAAATTAATACGGAATATGTTGATGAAAACGGGATAAAAGTTGTTCGTCGCCTGTCAGGTGGAGGAGCCGTGTATCATGATGAAATGAATTTAAATTTCAGTTTTATTACACAGGATGATGGAAATAGCTTTCAAAATTTCCAACGGTTCACCCAGCCAATCGTTGATGCATTAAATAAAATCGGCGTACCTGCGCAATTACACGGAAGGAACGACCTAGCGGCAAACGGTCGTAAAATTTCCGGTAATGCGATGTTTTCAACGAGAGGGCGGATGTTCAGTCATGGAACATTAATGCTTGATTCGGAAATTGAAAATGTCGTTTCCGCTTTAAATGTAAATAAAGAAAAAATCGAATCAAAAGGAATCAAATCTATTCGCAGCCGTGTAGCAAATATTTCCGAATTTCTGGATGAGAAAATTACCATGGACGAATTCAAAGCGCTTATTTTGCGACATGTTTTTGATGTAGAAGATATCAAAGACGTTCCACGCCATGAGTTAACCGACAAAGATTGGGAGAATATTCATCAAATCTCCAAGAAACGTTATCAGCAATGGGATTGGAACTATGGTAAATCACCATCTTTTAATATTCAAGCATCACATAAATTTGATGCCGGTTTGGTGGACGTTCGTCTGGATGTTAAAAAAGGCGTTATCGAAAACTGCAAAATTTATGGTGACTTCTTTGGCGTTGGAAATGTAGGAGTTATCGAAGACAGCCTGACTGGTGTTCGTCATGAACGAAAAGCGATTGAAGAAGCATTAGCAGATGTCGAGGTATCACATTACCTTGGACGAATAACGAAAGAAGATTTTATTAACTTAATCTATTAATTGAAAGGCAGCTCATGGCAGAATGAGCTGCTATTTTTTTTTATCAAAATTGATTATAAAAATAACCCGAAAAATCAACTATTTCATTAGAAATTGCTGAAAAATAAAAAGTTTTTTCATGAAATTCAATTTTTATATAGCTTTTTATGTTGAAATTTGGTAAATTAATAATTAGCCACTTTCTTTTCGTTTAAAAACGAAAGGATGATAAATATGTATAATGATTTTTATACTCCAACTTATGAAATTACCCCAATGACCATGGCAGTTATCGTGCAACACGGTGACAATGGCAAGTCAGCCAGATTCATATTGGAAGAAGACTTTGAATATGTTGTCGACCATTCTCCAACTAAAATTATTGATTCAGCTTGCAAGTTCTTTGGTGCCAGCCTAAAGGGTAGACAGGATGGAACACGTGATATATGTGGATTAACACATAAAGCACCGATCTCGATTGACCCTTCCAGTGGGATGTACTTTTTTCCTACATGCTCACCTGCAAATCCTAAATGTTCTTGGATTGCTCATTCCCATATTGACCAAATCAATAAAGCAACAAATCACCGTACAGAAATCATTTTCAAAAATGGGAAGCAAATTATTCTCGACGTTTCTTTTGGTTCCATGCTGAATCAAGTACAGCGAACGG
Source organism: Virgibacillus sp. NKC19-16 (assembly GCF_021560035.1). Taxonomy (NCBI): domain Bacteria; kingdom Bacillati; phylum Bacillota; class Bacilli; order Caryophanales; family Bacillaceae; genus Virgibacillus; species Virgibacillus salidurans. Next base: position 1,320,974 of record NZ_CP074373.1, read on the forward strand.
CGCAATATCGCTACCTACTCGATAATCGGATTAAGTTTTTGCAGAAACATAAGGCTGATATGGTAGCCGAGCCATTACCATGAGTTCCTGTATAATCGCTTCAACTTTGTTTCGAATAACGGGATTAAAGTAGTTACGTATCTCCTCCCTGCCCCTGCAAAGGAATAGAAAAGATGAAAACGACTCATTCCTGTTTCCTGCAACGACTTTGATGTTTTTATTCTTCATTATTTTTTGTAACTCCCTGCGTTCATTCGTAGCTTCAGATGCCATATTTTCCAATAATTCAACATAAGGTTCTTTAATTTTAAAGGCTCCTTTTTGAACATGTTCGATATCTTGTTTGATAACAGTTATTGCCATTGAAAGAAATAGGAATCGTGAAGCTACCCGCAGTTCTTCATCCGTAAGATAGCGCATAAGTTAATCCCTCCATCTAAGAACGTTTGTTCCTTATGTATATTATATGATATAATGAATAAAAAATATACCCTAAATGGAAAAGAAAGTGGCTAAATATGACGTTAGACTATGCATATTAAAATGTTTACATTAAAATAAACATAATGGAACGAAATAAAAAGCGTTTGTATACATGAATGAGGAGATTTAACTAAATGTACTTAATGAACATCGATTTTTCTGATTGGAAAGGCATTCTTGAGAATGAGGGATGGGAGGAATTTATTCAGCAGTTGCTGAGTGAGTATGAAAGTCTTGGGCCATTACCGGGAATTTTATTGCCATTTATTGAGGCACTTCTTCCTTTTCTTCCATTAATAGTGTTTGTTATTGCAAATGCCGCAGCATATGGGTTATTAGAAGGATTTCTATTATCCTGGATTGGTGCTAGTTCAGGAGCAGTTGTTGTTTTTCTCATTATACGTAAACTTAGTAATACGCGAATAGTGAAGTCCATACGCAAAAATAAACAAGTGAAAATCGTAACTACATGGCTGGAACGGCATGGATTCGGACCTCTTTTTCTACTCATGTGTTTTCCCTTTTCACCATCTTCAGTTATTAATGTGGTAGCTGGATTATCAAAAATTAGCCTACAGCAATTTATCTTGGCTATACTACTTGGAAAATCAGTAATGATCTTTTCGATTGCCTATGTAGGAGCAAGTATTACGGAATTTGCCCAAAATCCGGTACGAACCATTATAGTCGGTGTTTGTATTGTATTATTTTGGATAATAGGTAAATATATCGAAAAAAGATTGGAAAAGAAAGCGATGCTAAAAGACAATCCGAACCTTGAACAAAAGGATTAAAACCCTTCAAACGGGGTATTATGATGATAGATCATATTACCCTGGAGGAAGGTTTAAAAATGAAAAAATTAAATTATCGTAGAATTATCCCGGTGATTATTTTCACGTTGGTACTAGTAGTAGTCTTTCGATCCCTTTTCTTTGCAAGTTATGAAGTAGATGGTGAATCGATGGAGCCAACATTAAATGATGGTAATTTATTAATGGTAAATACATTCATTTATGACATAACAGAAGTTGATCGATTTGATGTCATCGTATTTCATGCAAATCAACAGGCCGATTATGTGAAGCGAGTAATTGGATTGCCTGGTGATACGGTCGAATATAAGAATGACTCCCTTTATGTGAACGGTGAGCATTGGGATGAAGCGTTTCTTGAATCATATGCCCAAGCCAGTGATTCGACACCATTTACAAATGATTTTACCTTAACAGAAATAACCGGGAAGGAAGAAGTGCCAGAAGGAAAGCTTTTTGTTATGGGAGATAATCGGCAGGATAGCTTAGACAGCAGATCCTTTGGTTTTATATCGGCAGAACAGCTTGTTGGAAAAGTTGATATTAAATACTGGCCGCTTAATCAAAATAGTTTCACGCTCGGCAAATAGTTATGTTAGAGCTTTTATCTTTGATAGAATTAGATAGAAGCTCTATTTTTAAGGCTCTTTTCGTAAGTATTGTTGCTTTTAAATCTTCGCAGTTGATATAAAAGACGACAGAGTGAAAAGAATTGTGAACTGTGATACCGCTACGGAAATACATTCGGCGCGCCTTAGGGCGGCTGGTGAGCCTCCTCGTGCTGACGCACTGCGGGGTCTCACCAGCCTTTAGCTCCCGCAGGAGTCTCCATGTATTTCCTTCGCTGGTGTTGGCTTATTATATATTATTTGTGTAATAAAACGAGACTGTTTCGTGCTGTCACTAGTCCGGGTGAGTGGAGGGCAGTCGACTCCTGCGGGAACAAATGTCTTCGGTGGGACGAGCATTTACGCGCAGTCCCAGCACGTGTCCGAAGACCCCGCAGCGGTGGTTTTTCCGCGAGGCAGGTTAAGTTCGCGACGTCCTGTCGCAACACCTGCACTAGCACGTCGTGTGCGTCGAAGGCTGAGGCCGTGCCCTAAGGTCCGCGATTGCCCGGAACGATCCCGGACGGTAGTGAATATTGCACATTATGTCTTCTTGTATAACTTTTGTACCAAAAACAACTACCTTTTAGAAAACAGCTATTTTTTATAAAACTAGAATAAACGGGGGATTATGATGGGAATCCGATTTTTGTTGGGAAGAGCCGGTACAGGAAAAAGCGGCAGGTCCCTTGATGAAATAAAAGAAAAACTGCTGGATGACCCACAAGGTCCCAAGCTTTTTTATATTGTTCCAGATCAAATGACATTTCAGCAGGAATATGCCCTGTTCAATGATAAGGATATAAAGGGAAGCATCCGCGGGCAAGTTGTTAGTTTCTCCAGGTTGGCATGGCGGGTACTCCAGGAAACCGGCGGCGGAACCAGGCAATTCATTAGCTCGGTCGGTATTCAAATGATGCTCAGGAAAATTATTGAGGAAAGACAGGGGGACTGGCGCGTTTTTCAAAAGGCGATGGAGAAGCAAGGATTCCTCGATCAATTGGAGAACATGATTACCGAATTCAAACGATATGAAGTCACGCCAGACGATCTCCAAACACAAATACACCAAATAAAGCAGTATGTACATAAAGAGCCTGGTGAAGAGGCATTAGCTGCAAAGTTGGAAGATTTAGCTTACATCTATGAAAAATTGATATACGCACTTGAAGGTAATTATATTGACTCTGAAGACCAATTACAGTTACTGACAAATAAGATTCAGGAATCAACGTTACTAGAGGATGCAGAAATATATTTTGATGGGTTTCACCGATTTACTCCGAAAGAGCTAACGGTAGTAGAAGCATTAATGAAAAAATGCAGACGTGTAACGGTTACGCTGACAGTTGATCATCAACAAGATACAGAGGTTTCCGAACTGGATCTGTTTTATCAAACAACAGAAACCTATCATGTCCTGCAGGAAATTGCCCGTAACAACCAAATTAATATTGAAGAAACAGTTGAATTGGATCCAGCGAACGGCAGATTCAAGGACCGACCGTATCTGGCTCATTTGGAAAGTAATTTTGATGTCAGACCTGCACTAACTTTTGACGGGGAAGCACCCTTGAATATTGCCGAGGCTGTTCATCCCCGCGCGGAGGTCGAAGGAGCCGCACAGGAAATTATCCGTCTCGTTCGTGAAGAGAACTATCGATTTCAGGACATCGCTGTATTTATAAGAGAGACAGGTACATACCATGATTTGATTGATACGATATTTAGTGATCATGATATCCCTGTGTTTATTGATGAAAAACGAACGATGCTCAATCATGCATTAATCGAATTTATTCGTTCTGCATTGGATGTTGTCGAAGGGAATTGGCGCTATGATGCTGTTTTTCGTCTGTTGAAGACCGGATTCATTCCATCGTCAAACCCCGATTTTCCATTAACGAATGATGCCATTGATGAATTGGAAAATTACGTACTTGAATATGGTATTCGTTCCAGATCGAGCTGGACTGGCGACAAGGAGTGGGTTTTCCAGCGTTTCCGAGGCTTTGATCAGGCAGCACAAACCGATTCAGAAAAAGAAATACAACAACGAATAAACAAGTACCGATATCAAGTCGCACGAGCATTAAAACCTTTTGATGAGCAAATAAGAAATGCTCGTACAGTGCAGGAATTATGTGAGATAACCTATACGTTATTGGAAGATCTCGATGTACCAAAGCGCTTAGAGCAGACACGCGAGATATACGATGATCGAGGAGAAATAGAAAAAGGCAGGGAACAGGAACAAGTATGGAATGCGGTTATTCAGTTATTTGATGAAATGGTTGAAATAGCCGGCGAAGAAAGCATGACCTTATCGACACTTCGAACAACCTTGGATGCTGGTTTTGAGACATTGAAATTTGCCCATGTTCCACCAACTATTGACCATGTGATTGTTGGTACAATTGACCGTTCGAGAATTAGCGGAATTAAATGTGCATTTTTGCTAGGGGTCAATGATGGCGTTTGGCCAATGAAGCCGGCTGCGGATGGAATGATTAATGAGCAGGAAAGAGAATTACTGGCCGGACATGGGATGCAACTGGCTAGTAGCAGCAAGCAACAATTACTGGACGACTGGTTTTATATGTATATTGCCTTTACAGCGGCAAAAGATAGGATTTGGGTGAGCTATCCATTAAGTGATGAAGAGGGTAAATCGAAAATGCCGTCACAGCTCATTAAACGAATCGAAGACTTATTTCCAGCATGCTGTGATCATATTTTACTACAGGATCCGGATGAATTGGCAGAAGCAGATCGTTTTATTACTACTCCGTTGAAAACAAGATCAGCGTTAACAGCTCAATTAGCACGAATAAGAAAAGGGTACCCTGTAGGGCCAATTTGGTGGAATGTACTGAATTGGTATATGGACCATCATCCGAGGTTTGGTACAACACACACTATTTTGCAAAGCTTATATTATCAAAATAAACCTATAAACCTATCTTCTGAAACGGTGGAAGAATTATATCCACAACAGGTAAAAGCGAGCGTGTCCAGATTGGAATCCTATTATCGCTGCTCGTATCAGCATTTTGCAAAATACAGTTTAAATCTGGATGAACGAAAAATATATAAACTGGATGCACCTGACATCGGACAGCTTTTCCATGAAGCACTGAGAACAATTACAGAGTGGATACAAGCTGATGGGAAAGAATTTGGGCAACTATCGAAGAAAGATACAGATGTATATGCGCAAAAAGCGGTAGTTAATTTGGCACCTATCCTGCAACATCAAATATTGCACAGTTCAAACCGTTATAAATATATTCAGAAGAAATTACAGGATGTTATCGCAAGGGCGGCTTTTGTGTTAAGTGAACAAGCTAGAAGGAGTAACTTCTCACCTGTTGGACTGGAACTTGGATTCGGGAAGGGCCAAACACTCCCACCACTTACCCTTGGCTTAGAAAATGGATATGAACTCATGCTCCGCGGGCGAATTGATCGTGTGGATAAAGCAGTTAATGAAGAGGATTTATTCCTTCGAATTATTGATTATAAATCGAGTGCAAAAGGTTTGAACCTTATCGAGGTTTATTATGGACTGGCATTACAAATGCTGGCGTATCTGGATGTTGTACTCTCCAATTCCGAGCAATGGCTTGGGACAAGAGCTACACCAGCAGGGGTGCTTTATTTCCACGTACACAATCCGATGATCTCTAAAAATGAAAAAGTGAATGATGAAGCCCTTGAACAGGAAATTTTCCGGAAGTATAAAATGCAGGGGATGCTTCTGTCGGATGAAGAAATGGTGAGGCAGATGGACACATCCCTAGAATCAGGCTCAAGTCAGGTTGTTCCAGCGGGAGTTAAAAAGAATGGCGGTTTTTACAGTTATTCCAAAATAGCGGATTATGATACTTTTACAAGCCTGCAGAACCATATTCATCAAATGATGATGCAGGCAGGTATTGATATGACAGAGGGCGGCGTACACTTAAATCCCTATCAGCATAAACAAGAAATTGCTTGTACGTATTGCCCGTTCCATTCACTTTGCCAATTTGATCCGATCTTAGAAACGAACAATTATCGAAAACTGACAGACATGAAAGATGAGGATATTTTAGAAAGACTCCGTAAAGGGGAGGGAAAATAATGGCTGCGTGGACAAAAGAACAAGAAGAAGCCATTTATACGGATGGCAGTGATGTGCTTGTTGCAGCAGCTGCTGGATCCGGAAAAACAGCAGTACTCGTGGAGCGGATTATTCAAAAGCTGTTGAAAAAAGATAGTCCGACTGATATTGACTCCCTACTTGTTGTTACATTTACTAATGCCGCGGCACAGGAAATGCGAAATCGCGTCGGGTTGGCTATTGAAGCTGCATTAGCACAAGATCCAACGTCCAACCACTTGAAAAAACAGCTTTCTTTATTGCAAAAGGCTTCGATATCTACATTACATTCATTTTGTTTGGATGTCGTTAAACAATATGCGTATTTGCTTGATATTGATCCAGCTTTTCGCATTGCAAATGATATGGAAACAGACCTGATCAAACAGGAAGTAATCGATGATTTATTTGAAGAATGGTATGGATCAGAAGGAGAAGAACTGGAAAGATTTTTTTCAGTTGTCGATCGTTTTTCAAGTGACCGCAGTGATGTGGAAGTAGAAGATTTAGTTCTAAAAATATATAACTTTGCAGTGCAGAACCCATGGCCGGATCATTGGCTTGAAAGTCTAGCAGATGTTTATGAGGTGCCGGAGGACTTTCAGGAATCCGAGTTATATTGGTTGTCTATTATGAAACGTGAGGTAAAAAGCCAATTTACTGCAATCCAGGAAGAAATGAATCAAGCACATGTATTAACGAAAGAAAGCGATGGTCCTTATCAGTATGCTGATGCGGTAGATTCTGATTTAGCCGGCCTACAAGAAGCATTAGACCATCTTGAATCCTGGGATGATTTACAAGCTTTTATGGCTGACAGTTCATTTGCGAAACTATCAGCCAAACGAACAGAGTGTGATGAAATAAAAAAAGAAAGCGTACAAGCCTTAAGAAAAAGCTACAAAAAGCGCTGGAATGACATGAAGGAAAAATGGTTCAACCGTGATTTGACAAGTCATATAGAAGACATGCGTGAGCTTGCCCCTGTTATTCGGCAGTTAACCGAATTAGTGAAGCAATTTAAAGCACGTTTTACGGAACAAAAACGGGAAAAGGCGATACTTGACTTTTCCGATCTGGAGCATTTTTGTCTTGAGCTACTCATTGATGAATCATCGACGTTTGATAAACCTGTCCCTTCAAGCGTCGCTCATACATTTAAGGAGCAATTTAATGAATTGCTAATAGATGAATATCAGGATACAAACCTGGTCCAGGAGACTATTTTAACATTAATCAGTGACCAAATCGGCCCGGGCAATAGATTCATGGTAGGCGATGTGAAGCAGAGTATTTACCGTTTCAGGCATGCGGAGCCATCGCTCTTTATTCAAAAATATAAGCGATTTGCACGTGATGAAATTGTTGCCAATCGTATTGACTTAGCTAGTAACTTCAGGAGCAGGGAGCAAGTATTAAACGGCGCGAATTATATTTTTCGCCAAATTCTTGATGAAGAATTAGGGGAGATTCGTTATGATGCAGATGCGGAATTGATTTATGCGAACAAGATGTATGATGATCTGGCCAACGCTGAGCCAAATCCCGAACTCCTTATTATTGATAGGGAAGCGGGGGAAGAGGAAGATCCGCAAGAAGACGAGGATTATCAGGATTTAGAGAAAGCGCAGCTGGAAGCAAGGGCATATGCGGAGAAAATAAAATCCTGGATTGGCCAGAAAGAAAATAAACCGTTCCAAGTCGTTGATAAAGCAACACAGGTCCAGCGGGATATGCAGTATCGTGATGTGGTTATTTTAATGCGTTCGATGACATGGGCACCTACCATTGTCGATGAATTAAAAAAGCAGGGTATTCCTGTATATGCCGAGCTCTCCACGGGTTATTTTGAAGCAATTGAAGTCAAAATTATGATCAGCTTGCTGAAGGTTATTGATAACCCAAGACAGGAGATCCCTTTAGCCTCTGTTCTTCGCTCACCTATTGTTGGGTTGAACGAAGAAGACTTAGCGTCCATTCGGCTGGCAGATAAGCATCATGCCTTTTACGATGCGGTGAAGAAGTTTAAGCGGCAGAACACTGGCAGGCTAGCTGATAAGTTGGAAAATTTTCTTTCGCTTCTTGAGGAATTTCGTTTGGCGGCCAGACAAGGCGCTTTATCAGCGCTGATATGGGCCATATACCGTGAGACAGGGTATTATGATTTTGTTGGTGGTATGCCTGGTGGACGACAGCGTCAGGCGAATCTGCGTGCACTTTACGACCGAGCGAGAGGCTATGAAACAACTTCATTTCGAGGGCTATTTCGTTTTCTGCGCTTTATTGAGCGAATGGAAGAGCGGGGGGATGATCTTGGTTCTGCTAGGGCACTTAGTGAGCAGGAAGATGTTGTTCGGATTATGACGATTCATAAAAGTAAAGGACTTGAGTTTCCAGTTGTTATTTTGGGAGCAATGGATAAGCAGTTTAATGTACAGGATCTTAGAAAGAAATATTTATTGCATAAGGATTTAGGATTTGCAAGTAAATACATCGATCCCGTTAAGCGCATCACGTACCCAACCTTATTTTATCATGCGATGCAAAACGAAAAATTACGTGAGCTGCTGGCAGAGGAAATGCGTGTCCTGTACGTAGCACTGACACGTGCAAAAGAAAAGATGGTAATGGTTGGAAACGTTGCTTCATTTGAGAAAAAACAGCAGAAGTGGCAAAAGATGGCTGATCATACTAATTGGGTATTACCTGCTCATTTTCGAATGGAGTCTAAAACGTATTTGGACTGGGTCGGACCTGCTTTAATCCGACATACGAAAAATAGTGCACTTCGAACAGAAGGCATTAGTGACGTGATTCTGGATGAGATACAACTCGACCCTTCCGACTGGGATGTTTCCATTATCCATGGAAGTGCATTAGCCAATTTAGATGAAAGTAAGGAAGAGTCCGAATTACAGCTAAAGGAGAATATTGCAAAATGGCAGCCTGTGGAAGTTAGTGATGAAGCGTTAGATGAAAAAGTTGATAAACGCCTATCTTTCCAATATCCTTTTGAAGAAGCTGCTAGGTCTAGGGCAAAACAAACCGTGACAGAAATTAAACGACAACGGGAGATAATGGATGAATACAGCGGGGACCAACTCGTTCAGGACTTTCAAGCTCCGATTGTAAAAAGACCAACCTTCATGCAAAAGGAAAAAACCATTACTTCTGCCGAAAAGGGTACGGCAATGCATACTGTGATGCAGCATCTGCCAATGACTAGGGCGCTTGCCCGGGATGAAATTGAAGAAAATGTGGAAGCAATGGTGGAAAAAGAAATACTGACAAAACAAGAAGCAGAAATTATTGATTTCGCTGCGATTGAACAATTTTTCACTACTAGGATTGCCAAGCTTATGATGGAGGCATCTTCCATTCACCGCGAAGTGCCATTCAGTCTCACATTGCCGGCGAGAGAGGTATATGCAGCCTGGACAGGTGAAACAGAAGAAAATGTGTTAATCCAAGGTGTAATCGATTGTCTCGTACCAAGTGATGATGGTTGGATTTTAATCGATTATAAGACGGATTCAATTTTAGAAGAGGAACCCGCTGATAAAGTAAAAGAAACATTAGTAAAAAAATATGAAACGCAAATGGATCTGTACCGAAATGCAATTGAGGAGATTTGGAAACAGCCTGTAAAAGCAGCCTATCTCTATTTCTTTTCCAGGAATGTGGCTTTATATGTGCCAATTAAATAGATATTAGATTAAAAGATCAGCACTTAGAAGGCTGATCTTTTTTTATTCAGTTTGTCCATGTTAAGATGTTCACAATTTGCGCACATTTAATTAGACAGGGACTGTATGAACAGTAACAATATTATCGCTGTTGTAAGTGTAATAACAGTGTAAAAAAGCGTAATCACATTGTTTTAGAATGATTTAATGGATGAAAATAATGGTAAGAAATACATAATTATATGTTAGTTAAATCACAGGAGAATGTGATTTGTCTCACACCACCTATAACAGCTTCAAACTACAATATAAGTAAGTTAAAAATAAGGAGGGTGATCTTAAATGGAAACATCAAAAGATATGGTCCCAAGGGAAGTGCAAGAACAAGAAAAAAATGATGATAAGTCATTAAAAGGAACTTTATTTTCCTCCATCGTATTTGTAGGGGGAGGAATCATTTTCTTTATGGTCTTACTGTTTGTGATTTACATGATTCGAGTATAAAGGAGGTAATCATATGAAATTGCATCGCTATGAAGAAATATGGCTTATTTTGGGTGTTGGAATTTTAGTTCTTTCGATGGTCGTAACAGGTTATCAAACATTTGCACAAGGATTGGGGCCACCTAGTGATACAGATCAGATTGATCCGCAAAAAGTGGATGAAACGGCACCTTTTGATAACCCTGGTGTGTTTGAAGTAGGGGAGAATGAATATGAAGTTGTTATGACACTGCAGGCATTTGGATTTACACCAAATGAAATTGAAGTACCTGCTGGAGCTGAGGTCACGTTTACAATGACGTCAAAAGACGTGATACATGGATTCCAAATTGCTGGAACGAATGTTAATGCGATGGTCGTTCCCGGACATATTCAGACAATAACAGAAACATTTGATGAACCCGGTCAATACCTGATTTTATGTAATGAATACTGTGGTGCTGGTCACCAAATGATGAGTACAACGATTACAGTTTATTAAAGAAGGGAGGAAAATACGATGGAGATGGCAGCAAAAGAAATATTTAAAGAAAAAACAAATAAGGCACTGGGTGTAAATCCGGATGACGCACGTCTTACATTAACCTATTTTTCACTAGCATTTATTGTATTGTTTATTGGAGGAACTTTAGGACTCTTGCAAGGACTTAATCGTGCAGGACTCTTGGAATTGCCTGCTTGGTTTAATTACTATCAGGTACTGACAGCACATGGAATACTCTTAATTCTTATATTTACTGCATTGTTCATGGTTGGTTATTTCTATGCAGCTATGTCCCATACACTAGGTGGTCTTATTCCTTCCGTTCGAAAAATGGGGTGGACTGCGTTAGGACTGATGTTGATAGGGACCGCAATGGTTGTTATAACCATTGTAATGGATGAAGCGACTGTATTGTATACCTTTTATCCACCTATGCAAGCATCCCCTTGGTTCTATATCGGTTTAGTATTTATTGTCTTAGGTGTTTGGGCAGCTACGCTTGGTGTATTTACAAATGCAGCAATCTGGAAGAAGCGAAACAAGGGTCAACATTTACCATTACTTTCTTTCTTCGCGGTAGGTGCATTCCTTCTCCTATTCCTTGGATCTATCGGTGTTACGATTGAGGTTTTAATGCTAATTCCATGGGCTTTTGGGTGGACAGAGACCGTAAATGTTATGCTTAGCCGCACATTGTTCTGGAGCTTTGGCCATACCTTGGTAAACGTTTGGTATTTCACCGCAATTTCAGCATGGTATGTTATCGTACCAAGAATTATCGGTGGAAGATTGTTTAGCGATACATTAGCCCGAGTTGTCGTTATTTTACTAGTTATCTTAAACGTTCCGGGTGGTTTTCACCATCAGATCGTTGACCCTGGATTTACAGAAGGTTTGAAATTCATGCACGTGTTTATGAGTCTATCAATCGCATTTCCATCCTTAATGACGGCATTTGCTATGTTCGCCGTATTTGAACGTACTGGAAGGAAAGAAGGTGCAAAAGGACTGTTAGGCTGGGTTAAGAAGTTACCATGGGGCGACGTTCGTTTCCTTGCACCAATGATTGCAATGATTGCCTTTATTCCAGCTGGAGCAGGTGGAATTGCCCAGACTAATAACCAATTAAATCAAGTTGTCCATAATTCTCTATGGGTAACCGGACACTTTCATTTAACGGTTGGAACAACAGTTGTATTGACTTTCTTTGGAATCATGTATTGGTTAATACCATATTTAACAAAACGTGAGCTTACACCTAAAATCAATAAACTGGGTATTATCCAAACGATTACGTGGACGGTAGGTATGCTATTTATGTCTGGAGCAATGCACTTGGTAGGACTCTTAGGTTCACCACGAAGAACTTCCTACACCACATACGGGGATAATGCAACAGCATTGAGCTGGGATCCATACTTGTTCTTTTTGGCAATTGGAGGAACGCTATTGTTTATCGGTGTTGTTCTAATGGTCTATATCGTTTTCCATCTCATGTTTAAAGCACCTAAGGGAAATACGGAATTCCCTATTGCAGAACCGGAAGATGATGCATCGACAACACCAAAATGGACAGAACGATGGGGACTTTGGGTCGTCCTGGCAATAGCAGTTATTTCCATGGGGTATCTCGTACCAATTGTTGATCTAGTCGTTAATGCACCTCCAGGATCTCCACCATTTAGAACATGGTAATGAACAATTAAAGATAGTCTGTTGGATGAAAGACTATCTCTATCTATTATTTATTTGTAAAGATCAAAAATTCGGGGAGTGATCTCCATGATTAACAAAAGGCATAATACGCTAGCTATTATTCTTACATTGATATTCGGAGTTGTGCTTTTCTATATAGGCACAGATGGGTTTTCCGCCTATACTGCTGAAAGTGCGAGGACAAATGGGTTAATTGAAGAGCGGCCTGAATTTCCGGAAGTAACACTGGAAGATAGTAACGAGAGGGTCTATCCTTTTTCAGCGTTTGAGGATAAATATGTTATGCTCACCTTTATTTATACTGCTTGCACGGATGTATGTCTGGAGCTGGAAATGAACCTGGCGGAAGTTTATAATCAGATACCAACTGAGTACATTGGGGAGGATATTGTTTTTTTAAGTATCAGCTTTGATCCAATCAGGGACGACCCGGAAACATTGACTAAATATAGAAATTATTTTAACAGTGATGGGGAAACGTGGCGAATGGCAAGAATAAATGATCAGGAAGAATTGGATGATTTGTTGGATGCGTTTGGCGTTATTGTTATTCCGGATGGGAATGGGCACTTCACGCATAATTCTGCATTTTATTTAGTAGATCCTAGTGGTACGTTAGTTGATGTGATGGATTATACCAAAATTGATGAAGCTGCAGCTAAAGTGACCTCCATTCTTGATAGCAAAGAGGGGGGATAACCGATGAAGCAAGCAGTCTATGGATTAGGGTTGTACGTCTTCTTGTGCCTTCCTCCTGTTGTTACGTTAGTAGAATCCATTATGAGCTTTCATATGCATGTGCAAATGCCTCTTCTTATTATAGTGGGAATTTTAATGGCACCATTTTTTCAGAAGAAATTATCTGGTTTTTTTGAAAATTGGAATCATAATGGTGTCCCGGGAATACTATTATTTACCATTATCTTGGCATACTGGATGATGCCACGTACCATGGATGAGGCTTTGACAATCCATGCTGTAGAGATATTCAAATTTATCAGTCTGCCATTTTTAGCTGGTGTACCATTACGTGATAGCTGGAGGAAATTAGGAAAAATGGGTAAAAATGTAATCTATATCGTTTTTAGTATCATGTTTGGTTTCATGGGTTGGCTGTATGTTGCCGCGCCTACCCAGTTATGTAATAATTACTTAATCGTTGAACAGAAAACGCTCGGGTGGGGATTCCTTGCCTTTGCACTATGTATTATCATTTATTTTATACAATTGCTGTTCATTGATGAATCGGAATATGAATAAATTTCTATTTTCTAATACAAAAACCACTCTAAAGAGTGGTTTTTGTATAGCTACCCTTTTAACACTTCTTTAATTTGATCGAGCGCCCAGTCCAGATCCTTTTTTTCAATAATGAGTGGAGGAGCGAAGCGGATGACGTTTTCGTGTGTTTCTTTACATAGTAATCCTTTTTCTTTTAAGGATTCACAATAGGGGCGTGCGCTCACGGTTAGTTCGACACCGATAAATAGGCCTTTTCCGCGAACTTCTTTAATGTTTGGGTTATCTATTTTTTTAATTCTTCCATCATATAATTTCCGAGCTCCAGAGATCGCTCATCTAGTTCTTCTTCTTCAATCACTTCGAGAGCAGCGAGGGATACAGCACATGCGAGTGGATTCCCGCCAAATGTTGAACCATGGGAGCCCGGATTGAATACACCGAGAATTTCTTTGTTCGCTGCAATGCACGAAATAGGGAATACACCTCCGCCTAATGCTTTACCTAGTATGAGGATGTCTGCTGTTACATCCTCCCAGTCACAGGCGAACATTTTACCGCTGCGTCCCAGTCCTGCCTGAATTTCATCCGCAATGTATAATACATTATTTCGGGAGCAAACATCATATGCCTCTTTTAGGAAACCTTCAGGTGGCATGATAATTCCGGCTTCCCCTTGGATTGGTTCGAATAGGAATCCTGCTGTGTTTTCATTAATTGCTTCTTGTAATGCTTCAATATCTCCATAAGGAATGATTTTAATTCCCGGGAGCATTGGGCCGAATCCACGTTGGTATTCTGGCTCAGAAGATAAAGACACTGCTGTCATTGTTCGTCCATGAAAATTGCCTTCACATACAATGATTTCAGCTTTATTATTTTCAACACCTTTGACATCGTATGCCCAGCGTCGAGCTGCTTTAATAGCTGTCTCAACTGCTTCGGCACCAGTGTTCATTGGTAGTACCATTTCTTTGTTTGTCAGCTTACAGATTTTTTCATACCATGGTCCTAATTGGTCATTATGAAAAGCGCGTGAGGTTAGCGTTACTGCATCTGCCTGATTCTTTAATGCATCAATGATTTTTGGATGACGGTGACCTTGGTTTAGTGCTGAGTATGAACTTAACATATCCATATAGTGATTACCTTCCGGATCTTGCACCCAGACACCTTCAGCTTTTGATATTACGACAGGAAGCGGATGGTAATTCTTTGCTCCATATTCCTGTGTTTGGTCAATAATTTCCTGACTGGAATACACCATAATATCCCTCCAATTTCAAAATACAATTCACAATCAGTATAACAGTTTTTGCTCATAAGAAATACATATAACTTTCATGTGAAATTGCAATCATGATATGATAAGTTAAGTATGGAAAATAAAAATTAGATTCATTGATTTTAAGGGAGGCGGATTTATGAATACACATTTACACGTCACGTCTTGGGTTCTTGCATTTATTTTGTTTGCTGTAGCTTACATATTACATAAACAAGGTAAGGCTAAAGGTTCCAAAATTGTACAAATGATATTACGACTGGATTATCTGTTAATTTTATATTCAGGCGGTGCGTTATTGGCAAATTACTTTAGCGGTAGTGCCATGATGGGTGAAGCGATATTCAAAGGAATTGCCGGCATTTGGGCAGTTCTTGCAATGGAAATGATTTTAGTTAAAATGACTAGACGTGAACCAACGAAGAGTTGGTGGATTCAAGCCATTATTGCGATCGTTATCACAATCGCTTTAGGATTTGGACGACTGCCAGGTGGTTTCCTGCCCTAAATAAATAGTATAGTGAAGATCAAAAAGGTTGTCTCCAGTGTAGAGGCATCCTTTTTCATTTCAAGAAAATATGAATTATTTTCAACAATATAGGGACTTTTATTGACTATCTATAGGAAAAGTTAATAATAGAGTAAGGATAATTATGATTACTTGGAGGATAGTTTTACATGAAAAGAATAGCATTTATGCTTATTACCATAATTTTTGTTCTTATGAATACAATGCCGGCCGCTGCACAGGAAGAGAGTGAGGAGCAGGAAGAGATTATATACAATATATTAGTGGATCGTTATAATAATGGAAATTTTGAGCGTGACGAGCAGGTACAAGTTGATGATTCAAAGGCGTATCATGGTGGAGATTTAGAGGGGGTTATAAACAAACTTGATGAATTGAAGGAAATTGGTATTACAACAATCTCTCTTTCCCCGTTAATGGAAAACGCATCTGATGGCTACCATGGTTATTGGATTGAAGATTTTTATAGTGTTGAGGAACAGTTTGGTACAATGGAGGACTTGCATACATTAATAGATGAAGCGCATGCACGGGACATAAAGGTTGTTATGGAGTTTGTTACCAATTATGTTGCATCAAGTCATTCGATTGTTGACGACCCTGAAACAGAGGACTGGGTACAGGAAAGCAATGATTTAAACGTCGATTGGGCGGACAATGTTGCTGTATTAAACCAGGACAATCCGGAAGTGGAAAACTTTTTACTTGATGCGGCCTCGTTCTGGATGGATGAAACAGACATTGATGGATTTAAGCTTCATGCTGTTGATCAGGCATCGGAAAGTTTTCTTCAAAATTTCTCAGCACAAATAAAAGAAATGGATGAGGATTTCTATTTGCTTGGGGATATTTTACAAACGGATGAGCGAGCGGCCCATTTAAAAGAAAACACGGATATTGATTTAATTGAGAATCAGGATCTATATGAGTCAATGACAGAGGTCTTTTCAGAAGAGGGCAATCCAGTTTCGGCACTTGTTGAAACATGGGAAGAAAGCGGGAGCCATTCGGACATATTGTATGTGGACAATATGTATACAGAACGTTTTACTCAAAAATTTACAGAGAATGGCCGTAATGACTTAACGACATGGACACTAGCTTTAACATATATGTATACAACACCTGGTGTTCCTAGCCTGTTTCAGGGGTCTGAGATACCGGTGTACGGGGAAGATGCCGAGGAGTCTCAAAGGCTTGTCAACTTTAACAGTGGTAACGATGAGGTAAAAGAGTTTCTGTCACAGATCTCTTCGCTTCGAACTGAATTCCCGGCCCTGTCTCATGGCGATTTTGAACATGTTGGCTCTAGTGGTGCAATGAGTGTCTTTAAGCGTACATATGAAGATGAAACCATGTATATAGCTATTAATAACGACAGTGTACTCCAATCTGTTACTGTTAGTGATATTGACCCAGGAATGCAACTTCGCGGACATCTTGGTGATAATATTGTCCGGGAAAATGAGGATGGAGAACATAGAATAGGACTGGAAAGGGAGATGGCTGAAGTATTCGTGGTTGAACCTGATACAGGATTTAACTGGACTTTTATTGGTGTTTTTGGAGGTATATTCCTTTTATTTGTCGCGGGAGTTATTTATTTAAGCCTTAAACAGAAAAAGAGAAGCGTATAATGGGCTTCTCTTTCTATGATTAAGCATATTATTCATGTACGGATATGGCACCTTCTTCATGTAAGTAATAATATACTGTTCGGTAATAATGAATGCCAATTTCCCCGGTGACGTACTTTCCTTGATAAAAATCCAATAAATCATTTGTCGATTCAGGTGATTGTTCTCGTTCGATTTCATACATATGCTTTAGTTCATTCCACATATAAAATCACCCCCACATATTTTATGTACAACCTTTTATAAAATATATGTGGTAATTCTTTGATTCATTCCCTTTCATGATTAAAAATACTGATCCAAGGGAATAAACCTGAATCAGTATGGGGGTGCTTATTTATCTGTATTATTTAAGAAAAAGAGTGCGATTGTTCCTGGGCCTGCATGGGCACCGATGACGGAGCCTACCATTTCGATAATGACTTCTTTTGGTTTGAACTTTTCTTTAATCATGGCAGCTAATTCTTCTGCTCTTTCGATATCATCACAATGGCTTATTCCGATTGTTTGATTTTCGAAATCAGTACCGCGTTCTTCCATGATTTCCAGCATACGGGGAAATAGCTTTTTGGATCCTCTTATTTTTTCAAGGGGTATTAATTTTCCGTCCTCAACATGGAGGATGGGCTTGATTTTAAGTAATGTGCCAACAAAAGCTGCCGTTTTGCTTACACGGCCGCCACGAAGAAGGTATTCCAAATCATCAACGGTGAAGATATGTTCCATATACGCTGCCTGATGAGAAACAGATTCACTGATGTCATCAGCAGTGGCACCATCTTTTGCGAGCCTAGCAGCGTGCATGACAATGAGGCCACAGCCGATAGAAGCACATTTCGTATCGATTACATGCAGCACTGCATCAGGATATTCATCTTTTACTTCCGTTTCCATCATTTTTGCCGTTTGATAGGTACCGGATAGTCCGGATGAGAAAGCTATATACACTAAAGGTTGATTTTTCTTAGCGTAGGATGTAAAAATAGCTTTAAAGGTTTCCGGTGAGACTTGTGATGTTTTTGGGCTTTTGCCTTCTCTCATCGCATCATAAACCGTTTTTGGGTTAATATCTGTTACGTCTTTATATTCTTTTTCATCAAGATGAACAGTTAATGGTACCATTTCGATGTCAAGTTCGTTATAATGTTCATTTGACAAATCACTTGCAGAGTCTGTCATGATTTTCGTATTCATTTTTTCACCTTCATTCATTATACTCTATTTCTTTTAGTTTAAAGCTATCGGAAGCGATAGTCAAAATATATTTATTTATTTTTATAAAATTGTAAATTTCAACTTTCTAATCGTTGAACAAGGAGGTCGCTATGTTTATATTTGAAGCAAAACGGATCGCTATTGTTATATTTGGTGCTGCACTAAATGCGATGTCGCTAAATTTTTTCTTAATTGGCGCCAATGTCTATGCTAGTGGATTTACAGGGGCTGCCCAGTTAACAGCAAGTATATTTAATGATTATTTAGGTATCGGGCTTACAACAGGTATACTCTTATTCCTCTTCAATGTTCCTGTACTCATCTTAGGCTGGTTTAAGGTAGGCAAGGGGTTTACTATTTATAGTGTGGTTTCTGTTTTATTTACCACATTATTTCTGGAATTTATACCGATAATCACATTTTCCGATGATATCATTTTAAATGCTGTATTTGGTGGTGTGCTTGCTGGCGCCGGTGTTGGATTCACCTTGAAATTAGGGGCATCAACAGGCGGTATGGATATTGTGGCGATGTTGCTATCTCGCATGAGAGACAAGCCAATAGGGACCTATTTTTTAATCTTAAATGCAGTTATCATTGTTTTTGCGGGAATTTTTTATGAGCCGGAAAATGCGCTTTATACAATGTTGACGTTATATGTAACCACACGTATTATTGACACAATTCATACAAGACATCAGAAACTTACTGCAATGATAATTACGCATAAAGCAGTGGAGTTACAACACGAAATTCATAAAACAATGGTTCGTGGGATTACCATTTTACCTGCGAAAGGTGCCTATACGAATACAGACCAGAACATGGTATATCTTGTTATAACCCGCTATGAATTATATGATCTGGAAAGAATCATCCATGAAGTTGATCCTAAAGCATTTACAAATATCGTCCAAACAACCGGTATATTTGGTGTCTTTCGGAAAGATTAAAAATGAGGCCAGCTCGGGAGGAATTGTCCTCAAGCTGGCCTCACTTTTATAATGTGTTATTCTCAGGATCATACCGCTCCGGGCGTATGTACTTAATAACCGTGTTTCTCGATAACTTCTGTGACTTTTGGTGTTACATCATCCCACTCTGCACCAAATAATTTATTTATCGTGATAAAATTTTGGTATCCAAAAACGTTATCAACACCTTCAAGTTGCATTAATTCGTTCATAATTTCATACTCACTTGTATCTCCAGGCATAACGGAAATACTGTTTGTCCCTTCAAAGATAAGCTTATCCGATGTAAATTTTAATGCGTTTGGGTTTGGTGTAGCTTCAACATGTACAGCCATAAGTAATCCCTCCTAATCATACTTACCTTTATATTAGCAGAAATAGATAAAAGAAAAAAGCAATTATCATTCGGGTGAAACAACCTTACCCCCATCATTGGATGATGAGGGTAGTTGTTCGCACGCGCGTAAATCCTCCTCATCACAAGAATGAATTGGCAATTACTGTGCGGGCGGCGGGGTTAGTGTAACTGATTATGCTGTTTAAGTTGTTGCTCCAACTGTTGTAATTGCTGTTGTTCTTCGGGAGATGCGTTACTTTTAGCATTAGTAATTGCATTTTGAGCAGCTTGCTTATCTTGCTCGGTTGTAGTATTTCCCGATTGGTTGTTGTTCATAAAATTTGTAACAGCATTTTTAGCTTGTTGAAATAAATTGTTTTCCAACTAAAACCCTCCTACAGTGTGGTTGTCCGCTTCCGCACGTTTCCGCTCTACATCAGAGAAACGAGATCGGTAAGGGAATCGTTCGTCATGTTTTCTGACAGAATCAGCGCCTTGATGACTAAATCGCTTTGATTTACTCTGTTTTCCCATGATGATTCCTCCTTGGACGTACAACAAAAGTGAACGTTTTGAACGCTCACTTGTAGTATGGGTTATTTTTAAAAAATATATAGGTGGAAATATACGGATTCAAATCAAGCTTATACTGATTTAACTTGTAGTTTTAAATAATGTTCCAGAAAAATACCGATGCCATCTTCTTCGTTGGTATCTGTAACATGATTTGCAATGGATTTTAATTCACCAATGGCATTGCCCATTGCCACACCAACACCCGCGTAGTCAATCATTTCCAGATCATTGTCTTCATCCCCAAAAGCAATTATCCTGTCCGCTGGAATACCAAAATAGTAGGCGACTTTTTGAAGTCCGACAGCTTTATTCATTCCTTTTTTTACAATTTCAATGATATTCCAAGGGGCGCCCCATTTGCGATGTTCGATAAGCTCTGCATGATAATCATTCAGGTGACTTCGCAAGTGCTGAATATGATCTTCTTTTGGATGAATAAGTAAAGATGTTGGGTCTTCTTGCAGTTTGTTTTTTAGGTTACCAATCGTAAAAGGGGGATCATTTTGGGTGTCCTGAAAGATCTGTAGGATTTGCTCATCATATTGGTCAAGATAAATATCGTCCATGACCTCTGCCAAAATGTTATGTACACCTAATTCCATACTAGCATCGATGATTTTATGCGCAGTTCGTATAGGCATGGGATTATGAAGCGCATCCCACTTATCATCTCTAGGATGATGAATCAGTGCTCCGTTAAAGTTAACCATTGGTGTATCTAGTCCAAGATCATGGTAGTAATTAATGCTTGCGCGATGTGGTCTACCTGTTGATATAACGATAATATGTCCATCTCGCGCAGCTTTTAATACCATTTGTTTTGTGTAGGGACTAATTTCTTTTCGGTCTGTTAAAAGGGTTCCATCTAAATCCAAAGCAATTAAATGTTGTTTATTTTCCATTCATTTCACCTCGTCTGACAATAGTTTATAAGGGAATGCTATAGATGTAAAGCGTTTTTCCTAATTAGTTGCAAAAGGGTCAAAAGAGATATTAGAATAAAGATAATCGAATAAATGAACAGTAGGAGACATGATGATGATAGGCGTTTTTGATGCGAATATACATACAATACCAAGTTTAGTGGTCGTTGATACGGAGAAACAAAATCAAGCTTTACCTATTCTTACATATTTTCACGGATTTACAAGTGCAAAAGAAATGAATTTACCGCTTGCCTATTTATTGGCGGCAAAAGGATATCGTGTTGTACTTCCTGATAGCCAATACCACGGGGAGCGAGAAAGGGAAATATCGTCAACCAAGAGGCAAATCTCATTTTGGGATATTGTTATGCAAAATGTGGAAGAGCTGCAAACAATCAAGGATTTTTTTCATCAAAAAGGATTGATTTTAGATAATCGATTTGGAGTAGCCGGAACAAGTATGGGAGGTATTACAACTTCTGCCGCTCTAACACAATATCCCTGGATTAAAGCAGCAGCTGTACTAATGGGCTCCCCGAAAATAACTACTTACGCAAAAACATTGGTTGACAGTTTTAAGAAGATGGGAGACCTCCCTATAACAGAGGAAATGATTGGGAGTCTATACAAGCAACTAGTGCATTATGATCTCTCCACACAGGCAGAAAAACTAAAAGAGAGACCACTTTTATTCTGGCATGGTGAAAATGATGGTGTCGTACCGTTTGACCACTCGTATACATTTTATGAAGAAGCAAGAGAGCTATACGAGAATTCGGAAAATATTAGGTTCCTAAAAGAAACCAATCGTGATCATAAGGTAAGCCGGTATGCAATTCTTGAAACAGTGAAATGGTTTGAAAAGCATTTATAATGCAATGATAAAACAAGTGAGTTAAATCATTTAAAAACCTGCAAAATTGTGTTTAAATATAAGTACATACCATACGAGGGAGGTTAGGCGAATATGGAGGAAGCATTAAAGGAAAATATGCTGGGTGCGCTTGAAAATGTAATTGACCCGGAGCTGGGGATTGACATTGTTAATCTTGGATTAATATATGACGTTGATTTAAATGAAGAAGGCTTATGTACAGTAACAATGACACTAACTGCAATGGGATGCCCGCTGGCAGCACATATTGAGCAAGATGTAAAAGGTGCACTGGAGGATATTCCGGAAATCAAGGATATTGATGTTAATATTGTTTGGAATCCGCCATGGGGTAAAGATAAAATGTCCCGTTATGCAAAAATTGCTTTAGGTATTCCAGATTGATCTTGAAATAAAAAAGAAGGAGATAGCTGCCAATGGCTGTTATCTCCTTCTTTTTTGTTTTAAAAAAATTCGTCTTCCAATGCTTCTATATCCAAAATCATAAAGCCGGCTTTATCTGTCGTGAGGCAATTTTTCTTCTTAAGCATAGTTAATGTACGGCTTACCGTTTCACGGCTGGATCCGATCATATTTGCTAATTCCTTATTGGTGAAGCGTGTGGTGACACGAATTTGACCTTTATTTGTTTCCTTTCCATAATTTTTGGATAAGCGCAATAAGAGCAGAATAATTTGCTCGTAGGTGTTACGTAAAATCTTCTCCTCAAGGCGACTCTGTAAATCAACAATGATATCTCCTAACACACGCAATAATTTTACAGTAATTTCCGGATGTGTCATAAGGAAATTTTCAAACGAATGAATCGGGATATAGATTAGCGTCGCTTCTTCTAAAACTTCTGCATGCGCAGGATAGTCATCCTGTCTAAAAAAGCCTTGATGTGGGAACATATCGCCAGGCTGCAAGACATTTACGATTTGCTCTCGCCCCTGAAAATCTGTTTTATATATTTTTATTTTACCTTGATGTATAAAATAAACATTCGTTAATGGATCACCTTGCATGAATATATGAGTTTTTTGCCGGTATATTCGATTTTTGGCTAAATTAACAATCGGTTCCATTTCAAAGTCTGTCAGATCTTTGAACATAGAAAACCGTTGTAAAAGCTCCTGAACAGTATGTGTTCTCATTTGAAAGCTCCTTTCCATTAGGAAACTACAACTTTCTACTACCATTATACCATTCCTGAACCTACAATATCGGCAAAAATGTGACAACTTTTCAATTGCGTGATGAAAATCATGTTTAACTGTGTTTTAACGCACATCTAATTGATGACACAGAACTTATAATATATGTCAGTACCACAACTTGAGACGACTGGGAGGTAATTAGTATGAATCACATAGAATATACAGTGAAGCTGCATGCACCTGAATTAGAGGCTAAAATTAGACATGCGCGCATATTGGAGGTTTTCGATGAATTAAAAGCAGGGCAATTAATGGAGCTTACAAACGATCATGACCCAAAGCCGCTTCACTATCAATTTATGATGGAGAGAGAAGGCATGTTTTCCTGGGAATACGCAGAAGAAGGGCCAACGCTCTGGCGTGTGACTATCGGGAAAAATAACCATATGTAATGGAATCGTATTACGATGAAGAAAGATTTTTAAGAGGAGGGAAACGATGTTTTCTCGAGATTATAATGAAAATCCGTTTATTGTTATTTGGGAATTAACTCGAGCTTGCCAATTAAAATGCCTGCATTGTCGTGCAGAGGCACAACATCATCGGCATCCACTGGAATTAACATTTGAAGAAGGTAAAAAGCTGATTGATGATATCTATGAAATGGATAATCCAATGCTTGTATTTACAGGTGGGGATCCACTTGAGCGACCGGATGTTTTTGATATAACTGAATATGCTGTTCAAAAAGGCGTGCGTGTATCGATGACACCATCAGCTACACCTAATGTAACTAAAGAAGCAATGCAAAAAGCAAAAGATGTAGGACTGGCAAGATGGGCGTTCAGTATTGATGGTCATTGTAAGGAAGTCCATGATCATTTCCGCGGAACAGAAGGCTCATTTGATTTAACAATGAATGCGATAAACTATTTAAATGAACTGGAAATGCCACTGCAAATCAACACCGTTATCTCCGCCTATAATTATGAATACTTAGATGAAATGGCTGAAATGGTGGAAAATCTTAATTGCGTGCTATGGAGTGTATTTTTCCTTGTTCCAACAGGGAGAGGAAAGGAATCTGACATGATCTCCCCGGCAGAACATGAACGTGTCTTGCGCTGGCTGTATAAGTTGTCCAAACGTGTACCATTTGATATAAAAACAACTGCTGCACAACATTATCGTCGTGTTGTTATACAAGGTAAAATACGGAAGAGTAAAGGAAAAAGTGATAAGGAGCATATTTTCTATGAAGATGCATTAATGAGTGGAAAAACCGGTCAAATTGGTGGATTAGGTCGTGCACCTAAAGGGGTAAACGATGGGAATGGGTTTGTTTTCATTTCACATACCGGTGATGTCCTGCCGAGTGGTCTCCTGCCAATTAAAGCAGGGAATATCCGCCAAACGCCACTAGCAACCATTTACCGCGAATCAGAGGTTTTCCAAAATTTACGCAATCCGGATAAATATAAAGGAAAATGCGGGATATGTGAATTTCGCCATGTATGTGGTGGTTCTCGCTCCAGAGCATACAATGTTACAGGAGATTACATGGAAAGCGAACCCTATTGTGTCTATATTCCAAAAGCAATGCGACAGAAGAAAAAGGTAAAGGAGACAAAATAAAAAGACTTCTGGCATCCTTAGTTAATGATGCCAGAAGTCTTTTACGCATTATAAAAATAAAATCACAAGTACACCTACAATTACGCAATAATACGAGAAATACGCCAGGTTTCCCTTAGCCATTATATTCATAAACCATTTTAACGCGAAGTATGTTGCTATAAATGCAGCTATAAATGCGATTAAATTCGGAATCAGCAGTGCCTCGAATTCGGGTGTACCAATAAAATCGGGGACTTCCAGTATTGTTGTCCCTAGGCTTACCGGAATATACAAAAGGAAAGAAAAACGGAGTGCAGTTTCTTGTTTCATCCCGACAAGCATGGATGCAACAATGGAAGCACCAGATCGGCTGATACCCGGAGTAACAGCGATTGCTTGGGCAAAACCAACAATCACCGCATCTTTTACAGTTAAATCCCCGTCTCTTTTTCTCCCTCTTAAATTACGGATTACCCATATAGCTACAGCCGTAATTAGTAATGTAACCCCGACAACATTGGTTCCACTGAGCGCATCGCCAATCATGTCGCCAAATAATAAACCGATGACGCCGACAGGGATTGTCGCAATCACAAGGTAAATAATAAATTGAAAATCACTTTTGGCAGCTTCCTCTTTTTTTATCAGGTACCGAAAAGCGTTTATCGTTAACCGGATAATGTCGTTTCGATAGATTATTAGAACCGCAAGAAGGGACGCGAAGTTAACGAATATCTCAAAGGAAAGTCCTTCAGCCTCGATGCCGAATAAATTACGAAAGATGATGATATGTCCACTCGAGGAAATAGGGATCGGCTCTGTAATACCTTGTACCAACCCTAATATTAAATATTGTATTAACGTCCAAAGTTCTGTCATTGTTTCCATTCTATAATATCCTCCTAAAGGTCACTCATTTTCATACACAACAAGTCACCATCTGCCATTTAGTTGAATAGTCTAGATGGTGAGGAGGCTGAAAAGATGAATATGAATAACGATTATAATCATATATATGAATTATGTAAAAGTCATATGCATTCCTATGTGCTTGCTGAAATGGTTGACGCTACAAAAGTAGATGGTATTGTTACAGGATTGGATACTGAATATGTTTATATTGCTGTACCTATAGGTAATGGTGAACCAGCACATGACCATCACCATCATCATGATAAAGACCACCGCTTTGGTTATGGCTTTAGCTATGGATATCCGGGTTATGGTTACCCGGGCTATGGATATGCAGGATATGGCAGGCCACCAAGAAGGTTTAATAGACTCGTATTGCCACTTGCTGCACTTACTGCATTAAGTGTATTACCATGGTATTAAAACGTTAGAAAAACAGCTTAAAACGAAAGGGAACCCTTGCCAATCGACCGTGTAGGCAAGGGTTTATTATCCTTTTACTCTTCTTTTCTTTCCGGTAATATAAATTCAGCTAAAACAATTGCTGCTACTGCAAAGATACCCGCTAGAATGAGGACTTCTGTAAAGACAAATGGCTCACCGGCCATACTTGTTAAAACATAGGAAGCAACAGTACCAATTGCCAGCGCCCAAAATATTGTCATTATGTAGCGCATCATTAACACCCCGTTTTTTAAAAAATATAAGATTCCCTACATTTAATTTGATCCATCCTAATATAGTTTATCAAAAGAACGTATAAAGTTAAAGTATTTATTTAAATTTACATATAGGGGGATAACTATGTCTATTTTAGTAGATAACTGTAATCATTGGATTGGATTCCATATTGTAGACGAGTTGCTTGAGAATAGTTATACAGTTGATGGGATCGGTGATGAAGATAGCGTCCTTGCGATGTTCTTGGGAAGAAATAGCTCATTTAATTTTGTAAAACCGGATGTAAAGAAACATTATGACACTGCAATTATTATTGGTGATCAGAGCAATACAGGGATTAAATCAGGGCAATCATTAATTATTAATCCGGTACTTGTGGACAGAGTTGAAAATAGGGTGGAAATTAATGTCCCATTACTTTTTGGCGAATGGATGCCAATGAATGAAAAAGGTTTTTATTATAATAACACATTTATTACATTTGATTCCGATTTTTTTCAAACAGAAGCTATCTATATTAAAGATTTTACGAAAGGATTAATGCAATGGTTAAAAATGAAGGAACTTCCATCAACTCTAGAGGTCCGATCAGAAAAAAATAAAGATAATCAGCATGTTAAACTTGAAAATGCTGTCTATATTCGTGACAATAGACCTATGGAAGAAAAAGTAAAAAGTGTATTGGAACATTATTATTTATACAAAAAATTTTATAAATGACTTTTATATGAAAACGGACTTAATTGATGTATACTTTTTAAATCGATAAAACAAGTGTAATTGTTAGACTTGGATTGGAGTTTGCGCAATGCTGAAAAAGATGATTAGCCTATTTACAGTAACCTTTGTACTGATCATATTATCAGGCTGCAGTGACTATTTTGATACTGGACAAATTCAAAATGTTGGTATGCTTGTGGATAGTTCTATAGATAATCAAGCATGGGCGGAAAAAGGATACGAAGGATTACAGAACATTGGAGAGAAGTATGAAGTAGATGTATCCTATGAGGAAAATGTAACAACAGAGCAAGAAACCATGGAAGCAGTAGATACGTTCGTGGAGGATGGTGTGAATCTTATATTTGGACACAGCAATATTTATGGGGCACACTTTGCGAATATAGCTTCAACGTATCCGGATGTGCATTTTGTTTATTTTAATGGTGGGTATGTTGATGAAAATGTTACCAGTTTGAATTTCGATTCACATGCGATGGGTTTTTTTGCTGGTATGGTAGCAGGTGAGATGACAGAGACAGACCAGATTGGAATGATAGCCGATTACGAATGGCAGCCGGAAATTGAAGGTTTTTATGAAGGGGTGAATTATCAAAATCCCGCAGCTGAGGTACAAGTAGATTTCAACAGTGATTGGAATGATACAAATACCGCTCCGGAAATATATGGAGAGATGCGCGATGATGAGGTGGATATATTTTACCCAACAGGAGATGCATATAGCACCGATATCATTGAACAAGCCGAAGAAGATGGTTTATATGCTATTGGATATGTATCGGATCAGTCAGAAATAGCGGAATCGACTGTTTTGACAAGCACAGTTCAACATGTTGATAAGTTGTACGAGTTAGTAGCTGAAGAATTTAATGCAGAGTCACTTGGTGGAAGTATTATGACATTTGATTTTCAGGATGAATTAATTTCACTGGGGCAGTTTAGTCCGGATGTTCCTGAATATTTTCAGAACGAAGTGAAAGAAGCGGTCGAAGAATATGTGAATAATGGCTTGTTACCCAACCAATCGTAAAACTGATGCATATACATCAGTTTTTTTCTTGCTATATTTAAAGATATACATTAATATTAGTACCAAGTCATAATAATTACTAATAATATTTTAATGTATAAAGGGGATGCAAATATGAGCGTTGGTGTACTCGGAACAGGTCATTACGTGCCGCCTAAAGTTGTTACAAACAAAGATTTGGAAAAGATTGTGGATACAAGTGATGAATGGATTCGCAGCCGAACCGGGATAGAAGAAAGAAGAATTGCCGATGATGATACAGATACGTCGGATATGTCTTTTTTTGCTGCACAAAACGCGTTAGAGGAAGCAAATGTAAAAGTAGAGGATATCGACCTTATTTTAGTTGCAACAGTAACACCGGATACGCCTTTTCCATCTGTTTCCTGTATCGTGCAGGATAGGCTAGGAGCTAGGAAAGCAGCAGCAATGGATATAAGTGCTGCTTGTTCAGGATTTATGTATGGAATGGTTACTGCCAAACAATTTGTTGAAACAAACGTATATAAAAATGTACTGGTAATCGGTGTTGAAAAGCTATCCAAAATAACAGACTGGTCTGACCGCAATACCTGTGTGTTATTTGGTGATGGAGCCGGTGCTGCGGTTATTGGTGAAGTTGCAGAAGGAAAAGGTATTTTATCATTTGAACTTGGTGCAGATGGCAGTGGCGGCAAACAGTTATATCAGGATGAAAATGACCATCTTCAAATGAATGGCAGGGAAGTTTTTAAATTTG
The DNA here is from genome assembly GCF_021560035.1 of Virgibacillus sp. NKC19-16. Taxonomy (NCBI): domain Bacteria; kingdom Bacillati; phylum Bacillota; class Bacilli; order Caryophanales; family Bacillaceae; genus Virgibacillus; species Virgibacillus salidurans. The sequence continues at coordinate 1,349,886 of NZ_CP074373.1, forward strand.
CTGTAAGACAAATGCCTGAATCATCGGTAAATGTAATCGAGAAAATAGGTTATAATGAATCGGACGTGGATTATTTAATCCCACATCAAGCAAATATACGTATTATGGAAGCAGCAAGAGAGAGACTTGGAATTTCTGAAGACAAAATGGCAGATTCTGTAAAAAGGTATGGAAATAATTCATCTGCTTCGATCCCAATTGCCTTATCAGAAGCTGTTAAAGATGGTAAAATAAAAGATAATGATTTAATTGTGTTAGTCGGTTTCGGTGGTGGATTAACATGGGGAGCAATAGCGCTAAAGTGGGGAAAATAAGTTAACAATTGTGATAGGGAGGAATACCTTATGAATGATAGAAGAGTAGTTATAACAGGACTAGGAGTAGTGACACCACTAGGTAATGATGTCAAAACAATGTGGGATAGTATTGTAGCTGGGAAATCTGGTGTTGATTTTGTCACAAAGGTCAACAGAGAAGAATTCCCCGCACAAATTGCTGCAGAAGTGAAGGATTTTGATCCAATAAATTATATGGAAAAAAAGGAAGCCAGAAAGATGGATCCATTTGCACAATATGCTGTAGCTGCTGCAAAGATGGCAGTAGAAGATGCAAATTTAACCATTGATGAGGATAACGCGGACCGCGTTGGTGTTTGGATTGGTTCCGGAATTGGCGGTATGAAGACATATGAAGAGCAACATTCAAAATTTAATGAAAAAGGCTATAAACGTGTGAGTCCTTTTTTCGTTCCAATGATGATCCCCGATATGGCTGCAGGTCAAGTTTCCATTCAATTAGGAGCAAAGGGGATTAATTCTTGCAGTGTCACAGCATGTGCGTCTGGCGCCAATTCGATTGGAGATGCCTTCAAAGCAGTGCAGCGTGGTGATGTGGACTACATGATCGCAGGAGGGACAGAAGCACCAATTTCCAATATGGCATTTGCTGGTTTTTCTTCAGCAAAAGCATTGTCCCTAAGTGAAAATCCTAAAGCAGCAAGCCGTCCCTTTGATAAAAATCGCGATGGTTTTGTAATGGGAGAAGGTTCCGGGTTGTTAATCCTTGAAACATTGGAAACGGCTCTAGAACGCGGCGCACATATTTATGGCGAAATTGTTGGATATGGTGCAACAGGGGACGCCTATCATATTACAGCCCCAGCGGAGAATGGAGAAGGGGCCGCCCGTGCCATGCAGCATGCCATTGATGATGCAGGTATGTCGCCTGAAGATGTCGATTATATTAATGCACATGGTACAAGCACTGCTCTCAATGATAAATTTGAAACAGTTGCGATAAAAAACGTTTTCGGGAAACACGCTAATAAGTTACCAGTCTCTTCAACGAAATCGATGACAGGCCATTTACTTGGTGCTGGTGGTAGTGTAGAAGCTGTTATCTCCATAAAAGCGATGGAAGAAAGCATAATTCCTGCAACCATCAATTACGAAACCCCGGATGAGGATTGTGATCTTGATTACGTGCCAAATGAAGCAAGAAAACAAGATGTAGATGTTGTTGTCAGCAATTCGTTCGGCTTTGGCGGGCATAATGTTTCCTTGGTTTTTAAAAAATATGAATAAGTGATAGGTGAAACTGGGCTGAGTAGGCTCGGTTTCTTTTTTTGACAAATAAGCCGTAATTCCAAAGCATAAGTGCTTCTAAGAAAGCACAGAACGCCTTCATAAGAACCCCTTTAATAAAAGGCAAGTATTTCTAAAGTGGAATACCGAATCAAGCCCCATCCGAACCACCGCTAAAGCTCAAGCACTAGTAAAATCAGCCAACCATTCATTTATTTGTTTGTACAAGCATAAATTAGAATAATAGATAAGGACAAGCAAGGCGGGGATTAAAATGGGTTATGTATTTTTATTTTTAATAGGCTTTGGGATGGCTGTTGCTGGAGGCGTAACCATTATTGCATACATGAACTTACTGCCAGCGGGATTAACATGGGCGGATTACTTTATTTTTGTAGGAGGCAGAATAGAATGTTATTTTCTGCTGATTGGATTTTTAATTATGGCGTTCGTGATTTATCGTATGCCAAACAACCTTTAATCTCATTTCATTCGAATACTTTTTTGAAATAATGGTCATAATGTATGGTAAGTTCAGTTAAAAAGTGAGGGTTGTTTATGTTATATTTGCACGATGTTTGGGTGAATTGGTTTGAAGGAGAAGAGAACGGGTATAGCGTCTGTTATTTCCATGAATGGCGCAAGGATGACAAAATTGAATTATTAGATCAGGTTCCATTATTGTACATAACGGATGACTTATACAATTATATTGAAAACGACATGAATGAGCTACCTTTAGCAATGCTTGATATGATTTATAAACGTGCGTATTCCCGTAAAGGCCAGGAACGATCCGTACTTGAATATGCTTGTATTGTCACAGACGGTAATGAAATACTGGCTCTTGATACAATTGGCTATCAAATTCCGATTCGTAAAAGCCGATTAATACCAAGGCAGGAGCAACTCGTATTCGATATGATTGAAAACAAAAAACCTCAATCTTTTAAATTCGATAACACTATCTATGAGAAAGAATACCATATGCTATCAATGCCGCCTGAACTGGTTTTTGGATTAACAAGGAGAGAGCGCCAATTAAAGCAGCTGCTTATGATGGGGCTGGATCAATTACGAACGACCAATAATCTAAAAGAGTTAAGGTATTGGCTCACTGAATGGGATCCAAAAAACTATCCATTTATACGATTTATGAACGAAGATAAAGTATGGGATGCCCTTTATAATGGGGTGAAGCAAGGATGGAGCACGTCACATGAAGAACTATGTGCAAAATTAATCAAGGGACAGCCTTTCCTTGAAAAAATGTTGGAAGCGGAAAATAACCAGGAGCAAAATACATCGAAGCAAAAGTAAATCATTCAGTGAGACGGTCTCTCACTGAATGATTTTTTCTATGCAAATAGGAAAGCATAAAACTTTCCTATTTACATAAGTGCAACTAAAGCTTTTACCTTAAGTTGACAAAAGCCAAGTTTTCTAACCTTTATTCTTCTTTACTCTGCCTAGTCCCATCGCTTTTTTTGCCTTGGCAACCGTTTTATTCGCTGTAGAGGCAGCTTTATCTGCACCCTGATCTAAAATCTCATCTAATTTTTCTGAGTCGATTAAGTTATGGTATCGGTCTTGAATTGGTTTTAAGACATCAATAACCGCATTTGCGGTATCCTGCTTAAACGCACCATATCCTTTATCTTTATACTTGGATTCAAGGGATTCTATCGACTCTCCTGTACAGCTTGAGTAAATTGTCAGCAGGTTTGAAACGCCTGGTTTGTTCTCCTTGTCAAATGCAACAATTCCGTCCGAATCAGTAACGGCACTTTTAATTTTCTTCTCAATTCTTTTCGGTTCATCAAGCATGGAGATGAAGCCTTTTTCATTGTCATCCGATTTACTCATTTTCTTTGTAGGATCCTGCAACGACATAATCCGTGCTCCGACTTCAGGGATACTGATTTCAGGTATAGTAAAAATATCATTGAATTTATGATTAAAACGCTGTGCCAGATTTCTTGTAAGTTCCAGATGCTGTTTCTGATCATCGCCAACAGGAACAATATTCGTATTGTACAAAAGAATATCTGCTGCCATTAGGGAAGGATATGTTAACAATGCTGATGAAACGGCTTCTTTACCAGTAGATTTATCCTTAAATTGTGTCATTCGCTCCAATTCTCCAATATAGCTTATCGACTGCAGCATCCAACCTAGCCCTGTATGTGCAGGGACTTCAGATTGGATAAACAACGTGGCTTTTTCCGGATCGAGTCCAGATGCAAGGTATAGCGCTGCAAGGGATCGAATATTATTTCTTAATTTTAATCGATCCTGAGGCACGGTAATGGCATGTTCATCGACTATGCAAAAGTAACATTGATAATCATCCTGTAACTTTACAAATTGCTGCATTGCCCCTAAATAATTTCCTATTGTTAATGTGCCGCTTGGCTGAATACCTGAAAAAATTGTCTTCATTTCACTCACTCCATATTTATTATTTTAGGCTTTTTTTGTAAGTTTTGTAGCTTTAAATCTTCGCAGTTGATATAGAATGTGACGTAATTTCTTCGCAAACAGTGGTTGAGAGCAAGGATTCCGCGACGGAAATACATTCCGCTTTCCGCGGGCGGCTGATGAGCCTCCTCGTGCTGACGCACTGCGGGGTCTCACCTAGGCCTCTGCTCCCGCAGGAGTCTTCATGTATTTCCGCTAGTATTGGCTACTATATATTATTTGTATATAAAACGAAACAGTTTTGTTGCTGTAACTAGTCCCCGCAGCGGTGGTCTTCCGCGAGGAGGCTGAGGCCGTGCCCGCGGAAAACGACTGCCCGGAGCGATCCCCGGACGGGGCAATTATTGCGCATAATGTCGTCTTTTATAACTTTTGTGTCAAAAGCAACAACCTCTTACAAAACAGTGTTATTTTATTACATAAAAAAAGCCCATTTATCCCTGAGACAGGGACGAATGAACCGCGGTGCCACCCTTATTATCTTAACATTTTGTAAAGATCACTTTAAATTTTAATTAGCTCCAAAGTCCAATTCCAATTTATCTTGATACTTGTTTTCAGCAACCACAAGCTCTCTTTAAAATCAGCGGATAATTGTACTACGCCTTTTTCATCACTTTATATATTGATTTTCTATCATTATATATAGCATTGTTGTGAAATGCAAGCAGGAAGCAGAGTCAGGAAATCGTCCCCGTGCTTCATTTTTTCCGTTGGTACGTAGTTAGAATTACTCCTCCGACAATAAATAAGGAACCTATTATTTCTACAGATGTAATCGGCTTATAAAGTAATATTAATCCCATAACCATTGCCACAAAAGGTTCTAAATTAGATAGTATAGATGCCTTTGAAGCATCTACATATCGAATGTTGCTATTCCAAATTAGTGTGGCTACACCATGCACAATAACTGCTGTTCCGATTAGAAAAGCCCAATCAGAAATATCAACACTTACTCGTAAAGGACTGTCTAATAAGAAGACAAACGGGATTGACACAATAAAGCCAACAATATTTGAATATAACGTCATGGTAAGTGGGTCAATTCTTTGGGATAGAACTCTCGTTAAAATGATCATTATAGCAAATGTTATCATCGTTAGAACAATCCATAGAAGCCCTGTATCAACAGATATAGAAGATAAACTCCCTCTAGTTACAACAAAATAAATACCAATTATCGCTACAATTGATCCAAACAACATACGTATCGTTATTTTTTCTTTTAAAAACGTGGCCGCTAAAAAGCCAGTTAAAATTGGAGCTGTTGCCAGAATTAATGCTGATGTTGTAGGATCAGCAGTTTGTAATCCCATAAAAAAGGACCATTGATTTATAAATACACCAATAACCCCCAGCGAAATAATAGCAAGTAAATCTGCTTTTTTTACACGTTTTAAATGTTTTTTATAAAACGATATTCCAATTAAAAATAACACAATAAAGAAAAGTCTTAGTGATGTTAATAGAGTTGGGGAGAAATCTTGAACTAAAATCTTTCCAAACACGAAATTGCTTCCCCATACCAATACACAAAAGGTTAGCAACATATAAGCTTTCAACATATTTATTACGCTCCTATAAAATATAACAACTTTGTTATTGTAACATACCTGGAAGCAGGAAGCATGGGGGGCAGTTCTTCTCTTGTTTTCACTAAAGATAAGGAAATTATAGTCTTGATGGAAGAATTGAATCGCCTATGTTTTTAAAATAAGAAAGGATGAAAAGCATGAATATAAATGATTTACTGCGAAAAGATATCATGAAAGGAAGCATTGGGACCGTTCTTTTGCTTCATTTAAATTTTCAAGAATCTATATTTTAGGGGGACATGGGGTGGGAAGTACGAGAATCGCCCCCGTGCTTTCCCTTTCAAACAAAAAATTCGACAAAATCCTTAATTTTTTGTTCAAATCTGAGTCGATTTCATATATACTAGATTAAAATACGTTTGGGGATTGATAGGTAATGGAGAGAAAACAGCTCACGGCTTTTACATTTATAAGTATTCTTCTGCTAAGTATAATGCTGCCGATAAATAGTAGTGGGGAAGAAGTGCAAACAGCAAGCGCACATAAGGAAAGAGAAACCAATATTAAATCGATTGATACAAGTGAACCAATGCAACGTTTTACATATGATTCAGGCTATGATTTTGAATATCCTGACGCGGTGAGAGGTATTTATGTTACTGGTAACTCGGCTGGTGGCAGTCGCTTTGAGGGGCTTTTGGATTTAGTGAATACAACAGACTTAAATACAATGGTAATTGATGTTAAGGAAGATAATGGAAATATAACGTTCACGCCTGCAGAAGGTTCCCCGTATGAAGACATAGCAAAGAATTTTATAGGTGACCCGGAAGGAATGATGCAGGTACTGGAAGAAAATGATATTTATCCAATTGCCAGAGTTGTTGTTTTCAAGGATAATGTGTTAGCACAAGAGCGACCTGATCTTTCTTTTCAGCAAAACGGTGAAGTATGGGTGAACAATAAAGGAGAAGCATTTGTAAATCCATTTGAAAAGGAAGTATGGGAATACAATGTGGGGATAGCGAAGATGGCTGCAGAAATGGGATTTCAGGAAATTCAATTTGATTATGTACGCTTCCCGGAAGGATTTGAAAACCGGGATTCGGAGCTGGAATATGGACTCGGTGATTATGAAGATTCCGAACTTGATAATGTACAAAGACGTGTACAAGCTGTAACGGACTTTGTTGCATTCGCCAGGGAAGAATTGGCGAATTATGATGTCGATGTTGCTGTGGATATATTCGGCTATGCAGCTACCATTGAAGAAACCCCCGGTATTGGTCAAAACTTTTCTAAGATATCGGAAAATGTCGATGTAATTTCATCAATGATCTATCCGAGTCATTGGACGTCTTATTTCGGAATAGAAAAACCTGACACAGAACCATATAATCTTGTTAACGAATATGCTCAAGTGGAAAATGAAGTATTGGGCGCGCTGGAAGACCCTCCAGTTTCAAGACCATGGCTACAGGATTTTGAAGCACCTTGGCTATATAGTGGTGCAACCAAGCAATATGGGAAAGAAGAAGTTGAGGCACAAATTAAAGCACTATATGATAATGGGATTGATGAATTCCTGTTATGGAACGCCGGGAATACGTATACAGAGAATGTTGACTATATGATCGGAAAATAATCTAAAAAGCGGATCTCTTTCCAATAAGAGGATCCGTTTTTTTGGTCTAGATGCCCAATCACAGGACATACTAAAAAAATAGCACTTATTTTACGCAGATTTAACAAAAGATCCATTTTCCGTTATACTAAAAAAAGCCAATAAAAAATAAGGAGTCGAGTTATGAATTGGTATGAAAAGCTAAGTAAGTATTTCCCGGTAGAAGAGATGAAATCAAAAGAGCATATGGAAATGCTCTTAAATGAAAAGGGGATGTTTACTATAAAGATGAAAGTCCCCTGCATGTCATGATGTTTGCGGAATTTGACTCATTCGTCTTTATTGACTATGTATGGGTTTCACCAGATGCGAGAGGGCAGGGAACAGGACATAAGTTAATTGAAAAGCTAAAACAGAAAAATAAACCCATTATTTTGGAAGTGGAGCCTATCGATTATGATGATTCAGATTCAGAGAAGAGACTTCACTTTTATCACAGGGAAGGCTTTACGCACGCACAAAAGATTGATTATAATCGCCGTTCATTAGCTACAAATGAGGACACCGCAATGGAAATATTATACTGGTCTCCAAATGATGATTCGGAAGATCTGATTTTTCAAAAGATGAAAAAAATGTACGAGGATATTCATACGTATAAAGATGAGGAAATATATGGTAAGTCCTATCAATCGGTTGATGAAGTATTGACATATGACGAAGAACGTGATTCCAAAGATATATTAGAAGGTATTCATACAACTGAAAAAGCTTAAAAAACAAGCCTCGTACAGAAATTTCTGCACGAGGCTTGTTCATGTTAGGAAGACTTTTCATCTGCTACCGGGGGTGATAAGTTATTTAGTCGATCGGCTAAACCAAGCCTACTGGATACTTGTTCATCCTCCTGGGTTAACAATGATTCTTTGAATTCATATGCATTGGAACCATGCTCAGCGAAGTCGAGTCCAGCAATTTCTTCTTTTTCAGATACGCGGATAGAAGAAAAACGTGAAATGACGAATACAAACGTCCCTACAGTTAGTACCGTCCAAGCGATGACTGCAAGTATACCAATTGCTTGTATTCCTATTTGTGAAAAACCATTTCCGTAAAATAATCCAGTTGAAGTAGAGAAGAGACCGACTGCTAATGTGCCCCAGATTCCACAAATTCCGTGAACCGTAATCGCACCAACAGGATCATCAATTTTCATTTTTGTATCTAATAAACGAACACCTTCAACCAGCAACACCCCGGAAACCATTCCGACAATGATTGACCCCCCAAGCGAGATCTCTGCGGCTCCTGCAGTAATACCGACAAGTCCACCCAATACCCCATTTAGAGATAATGAAGCATCAACTCTTTTGAAGCGTAATTTCGTATAGGCTGCTGATGAGACCAGGGCAGCAGATGTGGATAATAGTGTTGCTCCGATGACCATTGGTACCAGTTCCGGATCTGCTGCGAGCGTACTTCCTCCATTAAATCCGAACCAGCCGAGCCATAATATAAACACACCAAGGGCACCTATTGGAATATTATGTCCAGGAATTACATTAACTTTCTTTCCCTCATATTTACCGTGACGAGGTCCGAGAAACAGTACAACAGTAAGTGCTGCAATAGCCCCTGTTAGGTGGACAACCGTAGAACCGGCGAAATCACTGAATCCTAAAGTTGTTAACCAACCGTCACCCTGCCATATCCAATGCCCAACAACAGGATATATAAACCCGGTCATTGCGATAACAATTAATACATAACTGCCTAGTTTTATTCTCTCTGCAACAGCACCGGATATAATTGTGGCGCATGTAGCAATGAACATAGCCTGAAAAACGAAGAATCCAATATCATCGACACCACTTAGAAAAAATCCATGAGATCCAATGATTGACCCCGCGGAAGTCCCGAACATGATACCGTAACCTACAGTGAAAAATAATAATGCAGCAATACTAATGGTTAAAAAATTTTTCATCAAAATATTTAATGTATTTTTAGATCTTGTAAAACCTGATTCAACCATCGCAAATCCAGCATGCATGAAAAATACGAGAAATGCAGCAATCATCACCCAAACTAAATCAACGGATAATTGTAGTGATGTAGTCGTTGGTGCAGCGTAAACAGGTGTTGCAATTAAAAATAGTACCATCAATAAAAATAAACTTTTCTTTACCATGAAATTTCCCCCTTAGATAAATTAGATAACTGCTTCCTTACCTCTTTCACCTGTCCGAATACGAACAATCTCTTCTATGGGATAGATAAAGATTTTTCCGTCTCCGATATTTCCTGTATTGCAATTTACAATGATAAGTTCTACAATCTGCTCTGCTTGCGTCTCTTCTACAACCATTTCCACTTTTATTTTGGAAAGTAGCTGAATTTGATAACTTGTCCCTCTGAACATGCCCGTTTGTCCCTTTTGCTTCCCGGTACCTGCCGCCTCCGTCACAGTAAGTCCTCCGATACCTATTGCAGAAAGGGCGTTACGAAGTGACTGGAATTTCTCCGGCCGGATAATAGCTTCAATTTTCTTCATGAATTTCTTCCTTTCCATATGTTAGGTTTTCTAACATGTAAAGTTATGTTAAGTATCATATATCTTCAAAAGAAAAAAATCAAGTATTTTTAAAGGATTTTTTTGAAAATTATAGGTAAGCGCCAACACTATTTTAGATGTATTTATTGTGCTAGGTTTAAAAATATTTTCACGTATCAGGTTTAATTGAAAATGATATGGGGTATGTTACTAGTACAAAGATAAATGTAAACAATTCATGAACATTTGAAAAAACCTTGATTTTTCTTGGAAATCCTCTACCTTTTGATTGACAAATGTAGTATAATTTACATATAGGGTTAATTAAACTTATTTTAATCTAATAAGTTACTCAATGTTTATGAAAATACCCACTTTAGAATGAGGAGTGAAGTTTCATGGTAACACTTTATACCTCACCAAGTTGTACATCTTGCAGAAAAGCAAAAGCATGGTTGGAGGAGCATGATATTCTATTTAAAGAAAGGAATATTTTTTCCGAGCCACTAACGTTGGATGAAATAAAGGAAATATTACGGATGACGGAAGATGGAACTGATGAGATTATTTCGACTCGCTCAAAAGTTTTTCAAAAATTGGACGTTGATATCGATCAATTACCTTTAAAAGATTTATTTAATTTAATCCAACAAAACCCGGGTTTATTGAGAAGACCAATAATTCTGGATGAGAAACGTTTGCAAGTTGGGTATAACGAAGATGAGATTCGACGATTTTTACCAAGAACGGTACGTACTTTTCAACTACGTGAGGCGCAGCGAATGGTCAACTAATTCGCTCACAAACAATAGAAAATAATAAATGTAAATAAAAACGCAGATCCCTTTTTAACGGTCTGTGTTTTTGTTATATTAGGGTAGAGTCCACCTCTAAAAATTAAGGGGTGACAAATCATTGTTATTGCTTTAGAATATGATATTAACAAATCATAAATTTATAGGCATATTAATTTCCAAGAAGGACGCAGCTATCATACAATGGCAGTAGAAATATAACTATGAATGGTTAGAAATGTATTTTAAAGGGTAAGTGGTAAATGATTAGTTATTTCACTATAGATAAGGTGAAGTGGTCTCTTCCACCTAACTATTTATAGAAGGGAGAGAAATAAAAATGGAAATAGAGAGAATTAATGAAAATACGGTAAAGTTTTATATTTCCTATTTTGACCTTGAAGATCGTGGATTTGAACGCGAAGAAATTTGGTATAATCGTGAACGTAGCGAGCAATTATTTTGGCAAATGATGGATGAAGTTAATTATAAAGAGGACTTTACTGTAGAAGGGCCATTGTGGATTCAGGTTCAGGCAATGGATAAAGGACTGGAATTTGTTGTTACAAAAGCTCAAGTATCCAAAGATGGGGAGAATATCGAGTTACCAACAGAAGATGGTGAAACAGTAGATGTACCTGTTGATAAGAAAATAGAAAATATGCTTGAAGATAAATATGGAACAAGTGGTGGCAACAATGATGAATCTGAAGAAGAAGACAACCTGTCGATTATCGTAAGTTTTCGTGATTTCGAGGATGTCATTCAATTAAGTCATTACTTTGCAGATTTCACAGGAAGTGCTGAGGACACACTTTACCACTATAATGGAAGCTATTATCTGTATATGGAATTTTCTGATGAATTATTGGATGATGACATTCAGGAAGATTTCATTAGCCAAGTATTAGAATTTGCAGATGATACAGACGTAACCATTCACCTATTAGATGAATATGGGAAAAAGATCTTTGAAGCGGACACATTTGCTCAAGTCAGATCTTATTTTCCAGTTGAAGTCTAGACACTCGAAACAGGGTGTCTTTTTTTTATACTGTTTTCTAAAAGACAGTTGCTTTTGACACGAAAGATATAGAATGCGACATATCATGATATGATTGTTAATCCACCGCTCCGGTAATACACTTCGCTTTCCGCGGGCGGCTGCTGAGCCCTCCTCGTGCTGGAGCACTGCGGGGTCTCACCTAGGCCTCTGCTCCCGCAGGAGTCTCCGTGTATTACCTACGCTGATATTGCGATTACTGCCGATGAACTGCATCAGTATTAATATACAAAGCACTAAACTACCTCACCAGTTCGGTATCGCTCCGGGCGGTGACTCCTGCTTAGAACAAATGTCTTCGGTGGGACGAGCATTTACGCGCAGTCCCAGCACGTGTCCAGACCTGAGCAGCGGTGGTCTTCCGCGAGAAGGCTGAAGCCGTGCCCTAAGGTCCGCGACTGCCCGGAACGATTCTGGACGGCGGCAATTATTGCACATTACGTCGCAGTATATATCAACTGCGAAGATTTAAAAGAAACAATCCCTACGAAAAGAAATTTTTTTATTATTTTTGCAGGAATTTGTCCATCTCTGTCGAATAGTAATTGTTGGAGGTGGTTTTATTTTATGTTACAGGCAATATCAAAAAATGGAAATATGATTATGCTCCACACCATGACAAACATAGAGATTGAAAAATCAAAACAGAAACAGCCGTATTTCTGCCCAGCATGCAAGCAGCAAGTAATCATCAAAGCAGGCTCAAAAGTAATCCCACATTTTGCACATCGTTCGACATCGAATTGCCCAATAAACGAAGGAGGGGAGGGGGCGTATCATGCGAAAGGCAAATTACTACTATATAACTGGTTAATCCATCAAAAACTGGATGTTCAGCTTGAGGTATTCATCTCGGAAATTAATCAGCGGCCAGATCTGTTGCTAACGATAAACAGGAAAAGAATAGCTATTGAATATCAATGTGCACGAGTAAGACCTGAGCAGATAAGACAGCGAAACGCGGGATATGCGCATGCCGAAATAACGCCAATATGGATTCTGGGGGAAAATTTACTTAAAAGGCAAACGAAACATCATTTGAAAATCGATCAGTTTTCCCAGCAATTTATCCATCAATTTTCTTCTGATACACCATTGACTTTATTTTACTTTTGTCCACAAACCCTTCAATTTATCACATTTCAGGATATTTTTTTCACACAAACAAGACAGGCCATCGGTAAACTTGATGTGAGATCACTTACCCAGATGAATTTCACGCATCTGTTTATGAAAAAGCCATTTACACAACTGGAGCTTTATCAATTATGGAAAAACGAAAAATACAAATTCCGATTAAAGCCCACAAATCATCTGTATGGAACGGAATTAGCCTGGCGTCAATGGTTATATTTAAAAGGAACCCACTTGGAATACCTGCCGTCAATCATTCATCTGCCCGTATCTTCACAATATCGGATGAAGACCTCGCCGTGGGATTGGCAGAGTCGAATAGCCATTGATTTATTAGCCCCATTGCCTGTAGAAAGTCATATTTCCATTACAGCAACAGAGCATTTTTTACGGAAACAATTTCTCAGTCCGCAGTATTTTCCTTTAAGTCATTCTACTGAAAATCCTATCACGCAATATCTTCAGCTTTTATCCCACTTAGACATTGTGAAACAGAAAACAGTTCATTCATTTACAAAAATCAATCCCGTTAAATTCCATAAAAATATAGAAGACGCTTTAAAGGCTGATGAAGCAATGATGGATTTTTTAGTAGCAAAGGCTTCAGACAAAATACAAGCATGACTTGCGCATAATTCGATATACTACTAATATGGTCTTTTTTAAAGGATTTTTTTATCAAATGTAGAATTAATGAAGTAGAGCGAAATAAAGGAGGAATATGTTTTGGCTAAAACGTCAAAGGAATTACCAAAACGCAGTGAATTACCTGAAGAATCCACATGGGACTTAGAGGCTATTTTTGCAACAGATGAAAAGTGGGAAGAAGAGTTAAAGAAACTGAAGGCGGATATTCCGGAAATTGAGAAATATCAAGGAAAGCTTTCTGAATCAGCTCAGAACTTGTACGGGCTGTTTCAGCTGCAGGATGAGCTTTCAATGCGGCTTGGGAAGCTGTTTACATATGCGCATATGCGTTATGATCAGGATACAACAAATTCATTTTACCAAGCACTTAACGCAAAAGCTGAGAATGTGCTGACACTAGCTTCCAGTTCGATGAGCTTTATTGTACCGGAAATACTTGAGATGGATGAGGCGACAATAAAAGGTTTTCTTGAAGAAAAGCAGGAATTACAAGCATACCAAAAGACGTTGGATGAAATTAATCGTCAGCGCCCCCATATATTAAGCCAGCGTGAAGAGGCATTACTGGCAGAAGCATCCGAGCCGTTGTCAAACGCGGCGCAAACGTTCAGCATGCTCAATAATGCTGATCTAAGCTTCCCATCCATTACAAATGATGATGGGGAAGAGGTCGACTTGACGCAGGGGAGATATATTGGATTTCTGGAATCAGAAAATCGTGATGTTCGTAAGGAAGCTTTTAAGGCAATGTATGATACGTATGGAGAATTTATCAATACATTTGCCTCCACCCTAAGTGGTAATTTGAAGACGAATAATTTTAATGCTAAAATCCGTAATTATGCATCAGCTAGAGAAGCAGCACTTGATGATAATCATATCCCAGAACAAGTGTATGATAATCTGGTTGAGGCTGTTAATGAAAAATTACCATTGCTTCACCGCTACGTGGCATTGCGGAAAAAGGTGTTAGAGTTGGATGACGTGCATATGTATGACATGTATACACCACTTGTCAAGGATGTCGATATGAAAATACCTTATGAAAAAGCACAGCAATATGTGCTGGAAGGTTTAGCCCCCCTTGGAGATGAATATGTGGACATTGTAAAAGAGGGCTATGAAAATCGCTGGATTGATGTTGAAGAGAATAAAGGGAAGCGCAGTGGTGCCTATTCATCAGGAACATACGGGACAAATCCATACATTCTGTTGAACTGGCAGGACAGTTTGAATGACACGTTTACCCTAGCACATGAGCTCGGACATTCTGTGCATAGCTATTATTCGAGAAAAACGCAGGACTTCCGTTATGGAAATTACTCGATTTTTGTAGCAGAGGTGGCGTCAACAACTAATGAGGCTTTGTTAAATGACTATCTGTTAAAGAATCTTGATGATGAGAAACAGAAGCTCTATTTGCTCAATCATTATCTAGAGGGCTTTCGTGGTACCGTATTCCGTCAAACCATGTTTGCTGAATTTGAGCATGATATTCATAAACGCTTGCAGGACGGGCAAGCGCTAACTGCGGAAAAACTAACGGAAATTTACTACGACTTAAATAAAAAATACTTCGGTGATGATGTTGTCTCAGATGAAGAAATTGGCTTGGAATGGGCAAGAATCCCACATTTTTATATGAATTATTATGTGTATCAATATGCAACAGGGTATTCGGCTGCAACATCGCTTGCGAATCAAATACTTTCAGGAAAAGATGGTGCAGTAGACCGTTATATTAACTTCTTGAAAGCAGGAAGTAGTGAATATCCAATTGAAATATTGAAGAAAGCCGGTGTGGATATGACATCTAAACAGCCGATTTTAGATGCCATGGATGTCTTTGAGGAAAAGCTAAACGAGTTGGAAATATTACTGCTAAAATAAATAAAAAACAGGATGATCAAATGATCATCCTGTTTTTTATTTATAGATACTTGAGCCTATCCTCTTTATCCTCTCACTTTAGTGAAACCCGGGCGCTTTTCCATTTTATGCCCACGATACATTCGCCTGTTTGTGAATGAATAAATGGTTAAATAAAGGCTTAAAAATAATAAAGGTAACGTAATGTACAACGGAATGATTTGCATGAGACCAAAGATATTTAGAACAAGAGCAAATATGGTAAGCAATAAGAAGAAAAAGGGAAGTAGACGCTGCATTTCACTCAACTCCTATCCATTTCATCGTAGCTTGTAACATTATATGTGTCTTTATTTGGAATAGAAGTGACATTTTTGTGAAACTATGCACAAACTATTGATTCTAATCGATTTTACTGGTATATTTA
Organism: Virgibacillus sp. NKC19-16; assembly: GCF_021560035.1. Lineage (NCBI taxonomy): Bacteria > Bacillati > Bacillota > Bacilli > Caryophanales > Bacillaceae > Virgibacillus > Virgibacillus salidurans. Next base: position 1,365,601 of record NZ_CP074373.1, read on the forward strand.
ATTTGTAAGATAAACACAAACAAAACCCCTTTGTTTGATCATGAAACTTTCTCCCATCCCCCTTTGTATCTTACAAAGAGAGAGAATGAAAGGATACACGCTGCCCCGTGTATCCTTTATTTTTTGCTCGTTGAATGTTGCGCTCAGACTTATCAGCGTCCCGCTTTGCTAACCTTTGCACCACTCAGTCCGATATGCACAAAAAATAAGCCCTTAAAAAACAAAGGCTTATAGTTCACCTGATATATTTCCAGAAAGACCCATACTTTACAGGAATTCTTTCTACTTTTTGTGTTAATTGCAGTTTTTTCATTTCTTTTTCTGTTTTTGCAACTGTCCAGTCATAGACGACCGAAATCTCCTTGTTGCCAACAACACCGTAAAAGGATAGGAAGTCCTCCAATGGCGGTTTTTCAGAAGGGATAGGCTCTTTTTGCAGCATTTCTGCTAAAACAAGCACATAAATGTCATATGGATAAAGTCCGGATATTTTAATACCTTCTTGCTCAACGATTTGATTGAAGAAGACAATGGTTGGAATATAGTCTACTTCCATTTCTTTTGTTAATTTCAAATCAAGCTGTAGTGCTTTTTTGGCTGAGTCTGAATATAAATCTTCCTTAAATTCATTTATATCCAGTTTAGCTTCCCTTGCGCATTGGAATAAAACATCTTCTTCAGATATATTCTGTTTCTTAAGGAATAAGTTTTCCTGTACTCTGCGGAGAAAAATTCTCCCAGACTTTTTCCCTTGAAGCTCTGCAGCCTTTATTGCCAATGATGCAATCCATGGAAAAGAAACAGGGTTTTCGATCCATAAATCACCATCACAGCTCATACCGGTTCGTTTCGCCGTTTTTTCCCATATTGCCCTTAGCTTTCTTGGCTTATCAAATGGATCTTTATTTAGCGTATTTAATTGTCCGCTTACGATTGGGCGAATTGTGAAAAATCTCCCATATTCAATTGACAGTTTTTTTAAGTATGGTTCTAAAGACCAGCATTCCGGGCAAAGAGGATCAACAAAGACATAAATCTCAATGGGCTTTTGTACAAAATCAAAAAAGCTGTAATTAGCCGATGTGTTTGTCTGTTTTGAGCTTCTGAGCCCAGTTTGATTCCAACTCACATCGATTCTCCTTTCTCTTATTCCGGTGTGTTCATCATGTGGTTTGCTGTCAAGCTTAACTTTTCAAATATAGCTGTACGATAGGGTTCTTCTATTTCAGACGCGTGTAGTGCCTCTTCCATACATGCAAGCCAGGCATCTCTTCTTGCCGGCGTTATTGGAAAAGGTAAATGGCGTCTTCGCATCATTGGATGACCGCGCTCTTCGGAATAAAGCTTAGGCCCTCCGAAAAATTGAGTTAAAAATAATCGCTGCTTTCTGGCTGTTTCGGTTAAATCATCAGGGAAAATAGGGATCAATAACGGATGTTGGCCGACACGTTTATAAAATGAAGTTACAAGTTTATCTATTTGATTAAAGCCACCAATAGCTTCGAATAGACTTCCGTGTTCAATCTGCATTACAAATTCTCCTTGCTGGTTTGTATATTATATTGTAGCAACAGAGCGACCTGGGAGCAACTTATCTGATTTTCCTACTCACAATATTGTTTGAAAAAATCGTTCAATTTTATTTGGGGTGTCCCTTTTTTGTATATTATGTTCTTTTAGCAAAGTTTCGAATGCTTCTATACCAATTTCCTGAGATGCTGCTTCCACTTCCAGCTCATAGTCTTCCCTGCCATTGAATGTACTATAGTCTAGTACAATAACTATGTCCTTGTCCTCTAATTCATGCCGTTTTGTTGTCAAACTTCCATAATAATGAAGGTTTTCCGGGGGAATAGCTTTATTTTTCAATTGCTTTGTCGTATTCGTTTTTGCAATGATATTTCCTTGTATCCAATCGTCTGCTTCCTTTTCTGTTAATGAATCATGCGTTTCAAGCAGCCCATCTTTGTGAGGTTCTTTTAAGGTTAACTGATACACACCGTCTTTTTCCCTTATTCTTAGAGCGCATCCATTTTTGTTCAATGCAAAATCAGTTGTTTCAAAATAATAATTTGTTTGCGTTTTGCTATATTCAGGAAAAGGTAAGTTGTATAATAGACGATCATACTCATCTTTCGTTAGTAAATTTTTATATTCAATTTCAATTTCTTGTGTCATTATTAGATCTCCTCGTAAATTAATGCATAATAGGCTATTTCTAAAAGATTGTTGATTTCGACGCATAAGATATAGATTGCGACGTAAGTGCTTGTTGATTTCCGCTCCGGACCGTTGCGCACCTTAGGGCACGGCTTCAGCCTCCTCGCGGAAGACCACCGCTGCGGGGTCTTCAGACACGTGCTTTTCCCGCAGGAGTCAACGGTCCTCCGCTCCAATCAACTATCAAAAGTGGATATCTGTAGCTGGATTTTAATAGGCACAACACCAGCGAAGGAAATACATGGAGACTCCTGCGGGAGCTAAAGGCTACGGTGAGACCCCGCAGAGCGTAGCTCGAGGAGGCTCATCAGCCGCCCGCGGAAAGCGGAATGTATTTCCGTAGCGGTGGGTAAAAGCATCAATCTTAATTGCAAGTTACATCGCAGTTTCTTTCAACTGCGAAGTTTTAAAAGCAATAATACTTATGAAAAGAGCCTAGGCATAATAGGCTAGTATTGATTATGGACAAAAATAGGAGCATATGCAATGATTAGCCATTTTCATTTGTTATGGTAAAATGGGTTTGATATGAATGATAGGCGGTGATGATTTGAATTGGAACGCGATACTTGCGCCATATGCACAAGTTGTTGAAGAATTGAAAGTGAAATTAAAAGGAATGCGGAGACAATTTGAATATGAACCCAGTGATTCACCGATTGAATTTGTTACAGGCAGGGTAAAACCGGTTGCCAGCATATTGGAAAAAGCTGAAGTGAGACAAATACCACTGGAAAATATAGAAAGAGATATGCAGGATATCGCGGGAGTTCGTGTAGTCTGTCAATTCGTCGATGATATATATACCATAGTTACGATGCTTCGGACACGAAATGATTTAGCTATTATTGAAGAAAAAGATTATGTATCCGAAAAGAAAGATAGTGGTTATCGCTCGTATCACATGATTATCGAATACCCGGTTGAAACAATTATGGGAGTTAAAATGATAATTGCGGAGATTCAAATACGCACATTGGCAATGAACTTTTGGGCGACAAATGAACATTCCTTAAATTATAAATACAGAGGAAGAATACCCAAAGAAGTCAAGGAAAGATTGCAGCGTGCTGCAGAAGCGGCTTTTAAATTAGATGAAGAAATGTCCAAAATTAAAAATGAAGTACAGGAAGCAAAACGAATTTTCCATCGGAAGTAAGTAAAAGTCAAGAAACGAAGGGGAGGGGAGTAAATGAAATTTAAAATTGTATCAAAAGGTGACGACAAATCCAATGCGATTAAAGCAACAATGAAGCAATATCTAACCGAGTTTCATTTAGAATATGACAGGAAAGAACCGGATATTGTCATTTCAGTCGGTGGGGATGGAACATTTCTTGAGGCCTTTCACAGATATGTACATCGCTTGGAATCGACTGCTTTTATTGGTGTACATACAGGACACTTGGGCTTTTATGCGGATTGGACACCGGAGGAAGTCGAGAAATTAATTATTGAGATTGCAAAGACACCATATCAGATTGTGGAATATCCATTATTGGAAGTAATTATACGTCCCAAATCAGGTGGAAAAGAAGATCGTTTTCTTGCCTTGAACGAAACGATGATTAAGACGACAGAAGGCTCGGTTGTATTTGATGTAAAAATAAAGGGAGAACATTTCGAAACGTTTCGTGGGGATGGTTTATGTGTCTCAACGCCTTCAGGAAGCACCGCATACAATAAAGCGCTTGGTGGAGGAATCATCCATCCATCACTTGAAGCGATACAGCTTACCGAAATGGCCTCCATAAATAATCGTGTTTTCCGAACGATCGGTTCACCATTAATTTTGCCAAAGCATCATACTGCATTACTTGAGCCGATGGTTGACAGGAGCTTCCTAATCGCGATTGATCATTTTACAGCAAATTTCACGAATGTAAAATCCATTCAATGCCGAGTGGCAAAAGAAAGGGTGCGATTTGCACGATTCAGGCCTTTTCCATTTTGGAACAGGGTACGAGATTCATTCGTAGCAGACGATGACAATTCGATATGAGCGGAAATGAATTGAAGTGGATCATTAATCATGAACATGACGGCATGATTATACGTGATTATTTGCGAATGTACCAAGGGTTTTCAAGAAGAATGATAAAAACAATAAAATTTGATGGTGGTAAAATTTTAGTCAATGGATCTATGAAAAATGTGCGTTATTGTTTATCAGCTGGCGATCGCTTGCATGTACAATTTCCTGAAGAGATGATTGGAAATAATATAAAACCGGAAGTAATGGAGCTTATAATTGTATATGAAGATGATTATATCATCGTAATTGACAAGCCTGCTGGAATTCCGACCCTTCCATCTATTAATCACCCGTCAGGTACGATTGCAAATGGATTGTTAGGTTATTATAATAAGAACAACATCCCTTACACGGTCCATATTGTTACAAGGCTCGATATGGATACATCCGGACTTGTTTTAATAGCAAAGCATCAATTAAGTCATTCATTGCTTTCTGCTTCCCACAAATCCGGAAAAGTGAAACGGAAATATAAAGCCGTTATCGAAGGGCATCTCACGAAGAAAGAAGGGACGATAGATGCCCCTATTGTACGGAAAGAAAATTCGATAATTGAACGTACAGTAACAGAGGCAGGGAAAAGAGCAGTGACGCATTACAAGGTGATTTGCGAGTACCTGAATCATTCTTTGATCGAGATCGAATTGGACACAGGCAGGACGCATCAAATCCGTGTACACTTTTCCAATTTTGCCCATCCGATTGCCGGAGATGATTTGTATGGCGGATCTACAGAAAAAATAGCACGGCAGGCATTGCATTGTTTTGAGCTTAGCGTGGAACATCCATCGACAAAGGAAATCATGTTATTTCATGCACCCCTTTTAAAGGACATGAAAAGGCTGATTAAAATGGAAAGGACTTAAATTTATCTGCCACATAGGCTTGTTTTGAGGGAACGGCTACTATTTTTTCTTCGGGCAAGCGAAAGGCGCTTAACGCATTACCGAATACACAACCTGTATCGATGTTAATCGTTTTGTTTACGATTCGCGGTTTCATAACAGGGGTGTGTCCGTACACGACCCATCTGCTGCCATGATAATCCTGCGCCCAGTCTCCGCGTATAGGACGGCCATTCTCGTCAAAATTACCAGTAACATCACCATAAAGAACAAAGCTTTCTACTTTTTTATCTGTTCGCCCAATATAGGATTCTTTTATCCCGGCATGTGCTACAATTGCCTGCACTTCAGGAAGCTGCAGGTAGAGAGGGGCTTGCTCAACCAAAGTCATGAACTTTGTTTTTATAAGCTCCTGTTCACTTTTGCCAAGAGCTTTGTATTCTGCGACAGTTGTCTCCAGACCGTGGCGTACTTGAACATTGTTTCCCAGGAAGTAACGATATAACTTATTGCAATGGTTTCCAGGTACATATTTTCCTTTATTGTGTACGATGACCATATCATACACAAGCTTGATAACCTGAAGCGAAGCAGGGCCTCTGTCGGTGATGTCACCTAGAAACACAGGAATTCTTGCATCAGGATGGATGTAAATCGTATCCTGTTTCTGATAGCCTAATGTTTTAAATAGTTTATGCAACTCATTTATACAGCCATGTACATCACCAATAACATCTATTTTCATCATATATTTCCACCTTGTTTTGTTTTTAGAAGGATCGGGTAATTCTAACCCCGATTAAAATAAGTGTATGATTAAAGTGTACATGATTTTAGATCATTTTTCTTGCCTGAAAGGATGTGATTAAATGGAATCCAAAGAAAACGATGATATAAAGTATGGGGAACATTGGAAAAAGCTGCAAATAGCATTAAAAAATGAGCAAATGACAGATTTTCGTGTTGAATTTCTGGATTTACATCCATATGATCAAGCAGTGTTTTTTTTCGAACAAGAAAAAGAAATTCGTCTGCAAATATATACCTATTTATCTCCAGAAGAAATAGCAGAAATTATGGAAAACATGGAGTTAGACGATACGAAAATATTTTTCGCGGAGATGGATCCACGCTTCGCATCGATGGTATTAGCGGAAATGGCAGCAGATAACGCTGTGGATATACTAAATGAACTGGACAAAGATCAGGTGGCTAGCTTCTTAACAATTATGGACAAAGCTTCCGCAGATGAAATTAAACAATTGCTTCATTATGAAGAGAAAACAGCCGGAAGTATCATGACGACTGAATTTATAGCCATTATGAAAACGAAGACGGTTAAACAAGCCATGCATCAATTAAAAGAGGAGGCCCCGGACGCAGAAACAATTTATTATCTCTATATTTTGGATGAAGATAAGCGTTTAGTCGGTGTGCTCTCCTTACGTGATTTAATTATAGCAGAGGATGATGTCCGTATTGAAGCGGTGATGAGTGAGAAAATTGTCTCCGTATCAGTGGGGAAAGATCAAGAAGAGGTTGCGCAAATGATTCGGGATTATGATTTTCTTGCACTTCCGGTTGTTGATTTTCAAAATCATTTACTTGGCATTATTACCGTTGACGATATTCTGGACGTTATGGAAGAGGAAGCAAGCGAAGACTATTCCAGGCTGGCAGCTGTAGCTGATACAGACAGTCGTTATGACAGTGCGTTTAATTCAGCAAAAAAGCGCCTCCCATGGCTGGTTATCCTATTATTTTTAGGCATGTTTACCGCAAGTCTAATCGGACAATTTGAGGCTACCCTTGATCAAGTTGCCGTATTAGCTATATTTATTCCATTAATTGCCGGGATGGCTGGAAATACAGGTACCCAGGCTTTAGCAGTCGCTGTACGAGGACTTGCAACTGGTGACTATGGAAAACAGAAGAAAGCCAAACTGATTTTACGTGAAGCGACTACTGGATTGATCACCGGTACGGTATGTGGAATCGTGATTACAATCGTTATTTATTTGTGGCAGGGTGATATATTTTTAGGTTTATTAGTAGGCATTTCTATTATGGCAACACTCATTGTAGCCACATTAGCAGGATCATTAATCCCGATGTTAATACACCGTTTTAAAATTGACCCGGCCGTAGCATCAGGGCCGTTTATCACAACGATCAATGACATTATTTCCATTTTGATTTATTTCGGCATGGCAACAGCGTTTATGGATTATTTGATTTGAAATGGAGGAAGCACCTCTTTAGGGAGGTGCTTTTTTGCTCACACCTACACCATGAACACATTTCAAATCCTGGGTTCATATAATAAGTTGACGCATTTTATAAAGGAGAGATTATCGAATGGGAAAGAAGAAATTTGCGAAGGATCCATTGTTATACATTCATCAGCCATCTGCACAAACACCAAAAGCACCGATGCAGCATAACTATACGTCACCTCAAAGAAGGCGAAATAAGGAAGTAGATGCTTATGCAGCAACTCCAAAGGCACAATCTGTTCTGAAAAAGCCACTGAATCGAAGTTTTTACAAGGAAGAAGCACTTTATTCTGATGAAATGGAATCTGAAACTGAAACAAACGAAAGTGAAGAAGATAATGATGATGAAGTAATAGTGGATGAAGAAAAAGACGAAAAAAAATTTAAGGATATGACATTGAAAGAGAAGGTCGCTTATTTTGTAGACACCCCGGAGTATGCACCGAAATTAAGGTGTGAAGTTAAAACGGAGAAAAGGAGCTACCGTGGTGTAATTACGGACTCAAAAGATGATGATGTATTTATTCGAATAGGTAAGCGTGCCTCCAGTACGGCAGTTCCAATGGAAGAAATCATATCGATTCGATTGTTAGGTTTTTAATAAAAAATACACCAGGGAAAGGGGGAAAGGCTCCTCCTTTTCAATGGTGTATTTTTTATACAATCATTACTGCCTTATTTATTAAAGTGCGTTTATTGCTGGCAGACAAGTAACATGACAGAAGCAATCGAGATCTACAGTCATGCAGATTCCAGTGGCAAGTAATGGTTTAGTATCTTGCTCACACGGGCTTTTAGGATCTCTGTTTCCATCTTTCGGATCTCTTAATAGTTCAAGTGTTGCACAGCAATCTTTTGTTACTTTTTTCACCCTAAAGTAGAAGCTGGATGTTATGTCACCAATATCGTTCGGGTTAGCACCATATCCTTTAAATGGTTTGCAACCATCTTTACAATATAAGATGACTGGTACTGTATCCAAACCGTTATTATTTTCTGATTCACCTAGCAAATCGTTGATCGATTGTTCGCAACTTGTGTCACAGCAATTCTCTACGACATCACTCTGTGCCTCCGAAATCTCTCTTAAAATATCACATACACAGTTACCTGTGCCATAATCTTTTCCACAACCCATGAATTATAACCCCTTCCAAAGTGTATTGACTTAGTTGTCTTTAATAGAATATGTGTTAAGGCATGGATTGTGTGGGCGTTCAACTTATTTATCAAGATATTTAACCAACTATCTTTACGGGCGGATGACCACACCTAGTGTAACAAAATAACATAGACTAATAACGATCGATATTAGTTGGAGGAGTGATTCAAGTGTCTGATAAAAAACAAGTTATCCATGTTAAAGATTTAGTGATTAAAGCGGATAACGTCCATATTGTACGACCACGTCATGAACGCCGTGACCCATTCTTCTTCGGGCCGAGAGGTGAACGCACAGAAAATGTAGAATCATCAGACCATAAAGACGATGATGATAAAGAAGAAAGCAGTGAAAATAAGCCTGAACGAAGGCCCTTCTGGTTTTAAACATCATTTCAGCCACTTTTCTTCATTATAAATAAGAAAAGTGGCATATTTTTCTTAAAATAGGGTATAGTTAAATGAATATGAAAATGCCCTTTTAAAAGTCTTTTCCAAAGGATGATTACGATGGGATATATTTTACCGGTAACACATTACCAATATAATGATTATCAAAACCGTATCAATGAAGACAGGCGGAGGTTTCCCAATTATGTGGAGAAGACATTTAAAGTAGTATTAGAAAAGCAACATCAGGAAATAAAAAAGGAATATGAACGATTTCATCATTCGTATCAAAGTGATCAGCCGCAACATCCCATGCCTAAATATCCACGTTCTGAGCAACTGTATGGAAAGATCACAGGGAAAGGGCAGCACTTTAGTGAAAGTGTATAGATGTCCACGCAGTCACGCCAGGATGAAGCGAGCGTTTAGACATCATATTTATCATGATTTCGATTTACAAATGGTAATACGAACAGCTTTTTATCCTTCGTATATTCTGCATAAAACACGTCTTCAGCAGTGTTGAAATCCTGCTCTTTTAGTTGTTCCAGTAGCCATTCTTCGTTGAGATTCTTTTCCTTGAGATTATCATAAATAATTTCCCCATCATTGATAAGGGTTGTAGGGAGTTTGACCTCTTGTGGTGATACATTAATATCGCCCTTTGTAGGAGTTTGAAAAGCCGACTTTCGCAACACAGATACTGTCCCATTTACTTCCAGGATGGCATATTCTACCTCTTGAATAGAGAAAACATCTTTCCCACGCAGTAAATTTTTCAGCTGATTAACATCAAGTTTATTCTTTTTCATGGTATCACGAATTAATTTACCATTGTAAATAACAATCGCTGGACTTCCTTCTATTAGTGCACGAGTTCTTTTAAATTTTTGTGTGATTATTTCTGTAATGTATAATAAAACTGCCCATAAAGTAACCACGAATGCTATTTCAGGTATGCCGGCTTTCTCGTCAAATAATGCATTACCAACAAGTTCCCCTAAAATCAGGCCTGCAATAAAATCAAATGGGGTTAATTGTGAAATCTGTGTTTTTCCTAGTATTTTTGTCACTAAAAATAAGGCAAAGAAACCAAATAAGGTATCCCAAAGCATTGGTAAATAATCTTGCATTGCTGCGCCCCCTTTTAACATTTTCATTTTAGCTTTACCAAAGAGCATAGAAGTCATTCATTTTAGGACAGCAAAAAAAGAGCCCGTTATGTTGTATAACGAACTCTTTTTTCGCGTTTAGCAAGGGGATTTCGTATCCTATTTAGTCGACCTAATTGTTAGGGTAAATGCTTAATCATGGTTACATGCGGAATACCTGCATCCATAAATTCACCGGATATAACTTCATAGCCTAAGTGCTGGTAAAAATTCACTGCATGTGTTTGTGCGTTCAATTTTGATTTAGCATAGCCTTTGTTTGAAATTATCTCTTCCATTTTATCGATGATCTCTGTCCCATGTGATTTGCCACGGTGATTTTTTAATACACAAATTCGCTCGAGTTTTCCGTAATTGTCAACAAACCGAAGACGGCTGGCTGCAATCGGCTTCTCATCCTCATACCCAATAAAGTGGAGACATGTTTTGTCATGGTCATCCACTTCCTCTTCAGGAGGCACTTTTTGTTCATCAACAAATACGGTCATACGAACATGATAGGCATGATCAATATCTTTATTTGTTTCTGCTATTTTAATATTCACACGTATTCCTTCCCAAATACAAATGTTTCATGCACCGACCAGGAGCCATTATCCAGCTGATACAACAATTGAAAACGGTCAATTTCATCATCAAACTGGATCTTTTTCATTTTCAGGCTGCCAAATACATCGGAATATTCATCATCAGCGAGCTCTTGTGCGACTGTAATATGGGGAACAAAGGAATACGACTGATTTTCAGGAAACTTACCTTGCTGCATCTTTTCATTTAGATCGATAAGTTCTTGAATCGGTTCTACTTTTAAATAAATCGTGTTTGTCACAGGGTAGAATGTACTGACTTTGTTCACATTAATCGTAAAAGGTTCAAACTCGTTTGCTATATGTTTCAGCTCTGTCACCAGTTCTTCGATTTGTTTATCATCCGCCTCAAAAGATTCCTTCAACGTAATATGTGGTGGTACTAAATCATAACGAGGATCATAGCGCATTCGATATGAATTTGCTTCATCTTGAACTGATTTTGATGGAAAAATAGCGATACCGTATTTCATCATTTAAACCTCCTATAATAGTAATGGTTATTTCGTGTCTCACGCTATATGATGGATATGGTTGCTCGTGTGGTTTCTATTTTAATATCGGTTATATTTTATTATAACAGAAATTCCTATTAAATAGGAAGGTTATTTTTTCAAGTTTTCTAAAATTCATTGAAAATTAGCCGCCAAACATGGATGTTAACACACGTTTCATGTCCTTTTGCCAATACTTCCAAGTGTGCTGGCCTTCTTCTAATTCATGATACGTATAACACGCTCCTTTTTCCTGCAAGAGCTTCTTTAATTGTCGGTTCGGTGTTAAAAAATCAACTTTGCCATCATCTGTCGTATCTACTGCGGTTTCCTCTGTACCAATGGTATGATATATATCAATGGAATAGATATCCTTCGCGTTTTCAACTGCATCTAGTACCTCTTCATCAACTAAAGGGGATTGCATGATTACTTTACCGAATGTGTTCGGATATTTTAGTGCTGTCATAAATGCCAATGTACCGGCAAGGGAATCACCCATTAATGCACGTGACTTTCCCATATGGTATGTAGGAAGTTCCCTGTCCAGTAAAGGAACAACCTCATTTACCAGGAACTTGATGTAAGCCGCGTTTTGCTCCCCGCTTGGATGATATTTTTCTTTGCGATCATATCTATTCTGGTAATGAATGCCCACTAGTACCGTATTCGTTATTTCCTCACTATCATGCAACCGGTCACTAAGTGTTGCAATTCTTCCCATCTGATAATAATCATCTCCGTCTTGCATAATACAAATATGATACTTGTATAGGGGAGAAAATGATTCAGGCTGATACAATTTCAATGTCATCGTTTCATGTAAATAGTCACTCTTTATTTCTTTTTCGATCATGGTACCTTTTCTGCCCATTACAAACACCTCGATTAGAGTAGGATTTTTCCAGTTTTTTGGCTGGACGTATTTAATTTGATTATAGGGGTATTAATTCGCTTTTTCTAATAATTGGCCTTTGTATAATTGATAATAGCGCCCGCGCTGACTAATCAACTCTTCATGGTTGCCTTTTTCAATGATTTCCCCATGCTCCATCATAACAATTGTATCCGCTTCTTGAATCGTATTCAAACGGTGAGCAATAACAAAGCTGGTTCTTCCAAGCATTAGCCGTTTTAAAGCTTCTTGTATTTTCAATTCTGTAATGGTATCAATGTTACTAGTAGCCTCATCCAGCACAAGAATTTTCGGTTCCGCGAGCAATGCCCTGGCAATTGTTAACAGCTGTTTCTGACCCTGGCTGATTCCACTGCCTTCCTGGTCAAGAACCGTGTCGTATCCATCTAACAGCTTATTTATGAATTCATGCGCGTTTGCATTCTTAGCGGCATGAATGACATCCTCGTCTGTTGCATCCAAACGACCATACCGAATATTTTCCCGGATCGTGGTATGAAACAGGAAAGAATCCTGCAATACAAATGCCATATGTTGCCTTAGGCTGGAGCGTTTGATGTCTTTCAAATCAATTCCATCGAGTGCTATTTTTCCACTGTCATAGTTATAGAAGCGAGAGATCAAATTGATGATTGTCGTTTTTCCTGCGCCGGTATGTCCGACAAAAGCAATTGTTTCGTCGGGACGCGCTTCAAAGCTAATATTTTTTAAAATAGGTGTTTCTTCATAGGCGAAGGACACGTTGTCAAATGTAACATGACCATTCGTTGAAGAAAGTGTTTTTGCCGCGTTTTCATCGGTTTCTTCCTGCGTCTCATCAATGACATTAAATACACGCTCCGCACCCGCAATCGCAGAAAGCAGCACATTAAACTGATTGGAAAGTTCGTTCAGGGGACGGGTGAATTGACGTGCATATTCGGTGAAAATAACGATGACCCCAATTGTCACAAGCGTTGTATTAATGGCAAGAATACCACCAACAAGTGCGATTAAACCAAAGCTTAGAAAGTTTAACATATTCATGACTTTTGGAATAAATCCCGCAATGGTTTGTGCCCAAAATCCTGTATTTTTGAGCTTGTTATTTCTTTCCTCGAATGCTTCAATAACCTGTTCTTCCTGGGAGAAAGTTTTTACAACATGCTGGCCTGAAACAACTTCCTCTACATAGCCATTTACATCCCCAATATCTTTCTGCTGCAATTTATACAGGGGACCGGTACGTTTCGTGATCCACCGTATGGCGTAAAGCATTGCCGGTATAATCGACATAGTTACGGCAGTTAATATGGGACTAAGATACAGCATGACAATAATCGTTCCTACAAGCGTTAACACACTCGAAAAAATTTGGATAACTGATTGGTTTAGTGTGTTGTTCACATTATCGATGTCATTCGTTAAGCGGCTCATTAATTCGCCGTGCTGCCGTTTATCAAAATAGGATATCGGCAAACGATGAAACTGCTGGAATAAGTCCGCTCGTAAGGAGTAAACCGTATTTTGTGCAACACCCACCATCCAAAAGTTTTGCAGGAAAATGGATAGCGAGTGGAACAGGTAAACAAAAATGAGCCCCACTAGCAACATACCAAGCCCTGCACTTTCCTGGGTAACGATATAGTCATCGATCGCCATACCAACCATAAATGGACCGAGAAGCGCTAATCCGGAGCTGGCCATTACCATAAATATGACAAGGGTCAGCTTACGTTTTTCTCTAGCTAAATAGCTCCATATACGCTTGATGGTTCCACTCACGTCTTTCGCTTTTCGTTGATTATCTGTCGTAACATCGTCTAATGAAACTTTTTTATATTGAAAAGGGGCTTTTAATGGATTACTTGACATTGGCATACTCCTTTCCAAATTGTGACTCCACAATTTTGCGATAGAGGTCGGATTGTTTCATTAATTCCTCATGGGAGCCGATGTTGAGAACTTCCCCGTCATCTAGTAGTAAAATGCGGTCTGCGCTCCTTGCTGTAGATACTTTTTGCGTAACGATTAATGTCGTGCACTGATAAGGCTGGATAGCTTCAAGCAGCCGTGATTCTGTGGCTAGATCCAGTGCACTCGTACTATCATCAAGCATTAAAATTTTTGGATTACGGATGAGCGCACGGGCAATGGAAATACGCTGTTTTTGCCCACCGGATAAGTTAACCCCTTTTTGACCGACTCTTGTTTCATATTGATCAGGTAGCTCCATAATCGTTTCATGAATCTGCGCATCTTTTGCAGAACGGATGATGTCCTGAAATGTAGCATCCTTTTTACCCCATGCAATATTATCCTTGATTGTCCCGGTAAAAAGAAGCGGGCTTTGTGGGACATAACCAATACTGCCGCGAAGTTTATCTAATAGATAGGAAGAAATTCGCTTCCCATCAATAAAAATTTCCCCACTGTCTAAATCATAAAGTCGGGGCAGAAGCTGAAACAAGGATGTTTTTCCAGATCCTGTGGCCCCAATAATGGCAAGTTTTTCACCTGGGTGTAGCGTGAATGAGATATCTGTTAAAGTCCCCTCATCTGCCCCCGGGTAGCTGAAGGATACATGCTGATACTCCACTTTGCCGTCCGTAACGGCTCGTCTTTGATCTATATCTTGTTGATCCTGCAGGTCCACATCCAATGTAAACACCTCATCCAAACGTCCGGCCGAGGCTTTTGTGCGTGATAATGCCATAATGATAAAGGAAAACATGGAGATGGACATGGATACACGCAATGCGTAGTTGACAATTGTCACAACCTCACCAACAGAAGTTTGGCCGGCGAACGCTTGTGCATTTCCAAACCAGATGATGAAAATAAGGCTTAGGTTCATAACAAACAACAATACAGGCATGGAAGCTTCAACAAATCGAAAGGTTGTTTTGGTTGTGTTTGCCAAATCGCTGTTTGCCTTAATAAACCGATTCTCCTCAAATCCGCGCCTGACAAATGCTTTAATCAACCGCATCCCGGCAAGGTTCTCCTGCATAACGCGATTCACATTATCCACATTACCTTGTACCTTCTTAAACATTTTACCAGCGAATTTAAGTACCCATAAAAGAAACAGAATAAGAAGCGGTACGGTAACTAGAAAGACCACTGCAAGTTTGGCATTTACAATAAATGCCATCACAACCCCACCCAATACAAGTAAAGGTGCCTTTGCCATAATGCGTAGAGCCATAAATAAGGTATTTTGAATTTGCCGCACGTCATTCGTAAACCTTGTCACAAGCGCGGAAGTTGGATATTGATTCAGGTTTCGGAAAGAAAAGTCTTGAATCTTTTCAAACAATTTCTGTCGGATATCATAGCCAAAAGCAAAACTTACATGGGCCGAATAAAACGAATTAAAAATTCCAGCTATTAAAGCAATAAATGCGAGACCGATCATAATTGCGCCCCACATAAGAATATTATTTAAATCCTGATTCATCACACCTTGATTAATCATTAATCCGAGGAAAAGGGGAAGTAGTAATTCCACTGCAAGTTCCACAAGCATTAATGTATAAGCCATGATGATCGGAAGTTTATAGGCTTTCAAATGAGATAAAGTCTTCACAAGTAACCTCCATCAAAGTTAAGCAATTTTTCACCATTATAATTGGTAAACAGGATTTTTTCCAGTTTTTATTTCGAGGGACGAAGTGTTTTTATGGGTGCGGGAGAATGAAAAGAGGGGGACGCTGATAAAAATATGTTATCTCGAGATATAAGCGAGGAATTTTTTTATTGACAGAAATTGTTTCATTATATATAGTAAATAGTGTTGATAGTTTCATATTCCGATTCCGTAGCTTAGGGAATTCTATATTCTATGAGCCGTTAGTTCAGCGGGAGAATACTTGCTTGACAGGCAAGGGGTCACTGGTTCAAATCCAGTACGGCTCATTTTATTTTAACGAAAAACACTCTATTTTTCTGTATAAACTTACAGATGAATGGGGTGTTTTTGCGTTCATAAACATATCGATAGAATCAAAAATATTGATTAATTAGAACTAGGCCCATATAATTAAATTGTAGACAATATTTGACAACAAAGAAGGGGCGATGAAAAATGACATTTCCTGTACTAGAAGACAAAGTAGCAATTGTAACAGGCGCAGCAATGGGAATGGGCCTTGCAACTGCCAAACTTTTTGCAGATGCTAAAGCAAAAGTGGTTATTGCAGATTTAAATGAAGAAAAAGGACAAGCAGCTGTTTCTGAAATTGAAGAAAATGGAGGAACGGCATTTTTTGTTAAAGTTGATATTTCTAAATCAGACCAAGTACAAAACCTAATTAATGCTACGGTTGAAAAATATGGCCGTCTTGATGTAGCTGTTAATAATGCTGCTTTAACTCCAGATGATAAGCCAGCAGCAGAGTTTGATGAAGATTATTGGGATAAGCTAATGTCAATTGACCTCAAAGGAACAGCATTATCTATGAAATATGAACTACAACAGATGATTAAGCAAGGTGACGGTGGATCTATCATTAACATTTCATCAGTAAGCGGATTCCGTCCTCAGCCAGATAATATTGCTTATGTTGCAGCTAAACACGGTGTAGTAGGAATGACCAAGGTTGCTGCGCTGGAAAATGGTGACAAAAATATTCGTGTGAATTCTGTAGCTCCAGGTGCGATCGATACACCAATGCTTCGTGGAGCTTTGGAGCAGTTCGGGTATACTGCAGAAGAATACGCACCACAGCTTAGTCTGTTAAATCGATTTGGAAAAGCTGAAGAAATTGCAGAGGCAAGCCTATGGTTAGCTTCCGATCAGTCCTCTTATATCACTGGAACAACTATACATGCTGATGCTGGATACACAAGTCGTTAAGCGTTAGCTAATGATGAAACAGCTCATTTTTCTGTGCTATTCACAGAAGAATGGGCTGTTTTTATATCTCCACTTGATAAATGGGTCTATCTCGGAGGACGGTTTTGTCGATACTTTTTATCGTCTTTCATGGCGTTCAACTCTTCTTTGTTCTTATTTTTTGTCTTTTCTTTTTTTCCTTTTGGCATATGAAACCCTCTTTTCTTTGTTGATTAGCTTTGCAATTAAACGTTCCTTTATATTTTGAACGAATCTGCTGAAAAAATGCATACAGCCAACTTACATTAGTAATGATTGAACAAATAAGAATCTTGGTTATGGATACACTAAAATTGATGAAGGAAACAATTTATAGGAGGTTCTTTTCATGTCCGAACAAAACAAAAATCGTAATAAAGATAAGGGCAATCAAAGAAATGTCATTAAATATGATACTTCACCAAAAAACGAGAAAAACGACGCAGAGTTTGCAGGCGACAGTGAGTTTCTTAATTTAGATAATAAAAGAAATAAAAGAAAACGATAAATAGATGAAGCTGTAGCGCGTTTCCAGAGGCAATGCGCTACAGTGTCTTGCTTCTGCTCGTTTTCTAGAATTCCTTTGAAGAAACAGGCAAAAATAGCTTAATTCCTCGTTTACTAAACGGAAGCAGTTTACTGTCCGCAATTAAATGACTGATATAGCCTGCCAGGCAGGTGTAGAAAATGCCATTAATGCCGAGGGACACTTCCAATTCAGAAACAATGATTCCGAAGAAAATAACACCAACTATCGAATGGGTATAGCTGCGATGCGAAACGAAAGACGCGATTAAAATATAAATTCCAAATAGCATCATCCAGGTTTCCTGTAAGGAGGATCCTCCTGCAATGACCCCGATTCCTGTGATGGTTAACATATGCTTTTGCTTGATGGATGAGGATAAGATAATCATTCCCAGGCCGATACCGATTCCCAAGTACCTATCAGTACTGGCTCCCTCGTAAAAACTATATAAAACCATCAGAATCCCGATCAACAATGCAACAGTTTGAATCACCTTATGGGATAGCGTGATTTTGTCCCGAAGCTTCCCATCAATGTCGAGGTCGGGAATTAATCCTGAAACTCCTCCAAGTCCAACGAAAAGGAGTGTTGTTGAAGGTGTGGCATGAAAAGTGTTCGCTACGATAAATCCTGTTGCTGCTCCAATTGCCGCATGTCCTGTACCATTCACGTTTAATTCCACCTCTTTTAAAAAATTTATAGTATGTGCAAACGCACTGTTTTATTTTACAACAAAATATGCGTTCTGTTTAGAGGTGATTTGGAATTTATTGTATCTCGTTTTGCAAATGTTGATTATACTCCATCTTCATCCTCTCTTTTCCAGTTATAACTGATTGTATATAAGTCATAATAAGATAAAGGAGTGATTACATGGCTGAACAATCTCAATTTCGTGCTGGACAAAAAGCACCGAACAATGGAATTTATATTGAAAGTGGTGAAACAGGCAGTAATGTGAATGATCCGCAACAAGTAAAACTGGAAGCCGGTGAAAAATTTCCGGAGAACGCCAATCAGGATCGTGTATGGATTAATCAGCGGGACCTAAATAAACCTGGTGTTCAAGGGAGGAGTAATAACTAGTGGTTGGGCAACACCAATACTAGGTCCTTTATTTATACAATTTCTATTTAACATACCCCAAAACGACCTCCACTTTCGATTGTAGTAATGAAATATAGTTTCTAAACAATTTGTGTACTGTTTATCTACTATAACTACAATCGAAATTATTCAGGTTTTTGGGGTATTGCAATGTATGTTCAAATAATTTCAAGTTCGGTCTATTCGATACTTTTGATAACTTCTAATATTAGAAAATAAATAAATTTCTAAATATTTAAACAAATTATCTGTTTATTAAGGTGTTAAGGGGGAATTTGATTCTTATAAATAAAATGAAATAAAAAATAACGCATAGGTTAGCTGAAAAAAACAACTCCCCATATACGTTATTTCTATTCTTATGTGATTAAACAGGTTTTACGTAATTGAAGCATCGTAGATTTTCTTAACGGAATCTTTTAACAATGCATTGAATTCTTCATCTGATTGATTGGCATTTAAAGGTTCGGATAAAGCTCTTGAGAAGCTTGCGATCAGACCTTGATTTGCTGCTAATTTTTCATTTGCTTCTTCAAGTGGGTAACCACCGGAAAGTGCTACAACTCTTATAACTCTTGGATGCTCAATTAATTCTTTGTAGAAGTTATCTACGGTTGGAATGGAAATTTTTATCATTACATTTTCATTTTCACTTAATTTATCCAACTGCTTTACCATTTCATCTTTTAAGATTTCTTCGGATTTTTCTTTGTCTTTACTATTAATATCTACTTCTGGTTCGATAATTGGGACTAAGCCAGCAGCAAGAATTTGTTTACCTGTTTCAAATTGTTGGTCAACAACCTTTTTAATACCTTCAGGGTTTGCTTCTTTAATAACAGAACGCATTTTAGTACCAAAAATATTTCTTTCATTTGCTCTTTTTAACAATGCATCTAAGCCAGGGTTAGGCTTCATTAATTGAACGCCTTCAGCTTCTTCTGCCAGTCCTTTATCGACTTTTAAGAAAGGAACGATACCTTCTTTTTCCCATAAGTAATCTGCAGAAAAAAGGCCTTCAATTTTATTGTCCATTGTTTGTTCGAATAAAATAGCACCGAGAATAGAATCAGAACTGAAAGCAGGGGAGGTAATAATACGTGTTCTCATTTTATGAACGAGATCAAACATTTCCTCCTCAGTGGAATATGAATCTTCTGGAATGCCATATAGCGCTAAAGCTTTTGGTGTACTACCGCCACTTTGATCGAGTGCCGCGATAAATCCCTTACCATTTTTAATGAAGTCTAGTTGTTCGTCTTGCATTATTCCAACTCCTTATCTATTTTGTGAAAGTCAATGATTGATAAAAACCAAAACAAAAGTATCCTTTCGTACATATTGTACCAGTTGTTTGTTCAAAAGTAAAAAGAACCTATTGAATTTGGTGAGAAAAGTTATATATTGTCAGGTGTGTCAATAGCCGGTTAGGTAATTTTGAAATCAGCATAGATCAAACTATTTTGGTTGAAATAAGCTACATGAGAATCAGTAGCGCTTTCCCAAATATAAACCGTTACATTTGTAACTACCGACCCCAATAAGGGCTTGCTATAATAGTTTATATAACGAAGATGATTTGGAGGATATTATATGTTAATAGCAGAGATGAGCAACATTGTGAAGAGATATGGAAGCTCGAGGGTGCTTGATCATGTTGATATTGTCATTGAAGACGGTGAAATTCTAGGACTACTTGGACCGAACGGGGCAGGGAAAACAACGCTGATTCATGCTTTGGCAGGTTTGATTAAAATAGATTCAGGTGATATTAGCGTATTTGATAAAAAGCTACAACGGAACTTAAGCAGCATCAAGTCTAAAATAGGACTCGTGACGCAGGAAGTTACGGTATTTGAGGATTTGACAGCAAAAGAGAATCTGGAATTCTTTGGAGGGATATATGGTTTACGCGGTGCAGAATTAAAAAAACGTGTGCAAGATACACTCTCCTTTGTTGGACTAACTGAACGAGCTAAGCAGCTTCCGACTAAGTTCTCCGGGGGGATGAAGAGAAGATTGAATATAGCCTGTGCCTTGGTACATCAACCAAAGCTCCTCATTATGGATGAACCGACAGTCGGAATTGATCCTCAATCAAGAAATCATATTCTCGAATCCATCCGTAAGCTCCAGCAGCAGGGAACGACGATTCTTTATACAACGCATTATATAGAGGAAGTCCAGTCTATTGCTTCCAGAGTGGTGGTGATGGATCAAGGACACGTAATTGCAGAAGGAACCGTTGATGAGCTGGTAGAGAATATTCAATATGAAGAAAAAGTTCAATTGGAAGTGGAAGAGGGACCTGAGGAATTAGTAGAGCAGCTAGAGAAGATTAATGGAGTAAAACAGGTGATACGAGACGGGGATCAGTTTACGCTGATTTCACAAGCAGGATCAGGAAATCTGGATAGAGTACTAACGGTGGCTAAATCTTCCGGTGGTGTGAAGTCGATAAATGTGGAAAAACCTACCCTTGAAGATGTGTTCTTAACATTAACCGGAAAAACACTCCGTGATAGGGAGGATGATTAATATGTTTTTCAGATTAACCTGGTTTGCAGTAAAACGAATGCTCCGTGGCTATATTGGCCTTATCTTTCTGTTAGTGCTCCCGTTGGCTATTATTACGGTGAATGGCTTTGCGATGGGCGATATGGTAGTGGATGATAGTGGTCGTCGGGGGATCGATATTATAGCCGTTGGTATCGTGATTGGCTTTCAGCTTGTCGGTGGTTTTTATACAATGGAATATATGAAAGAAGACTTGTTTACTAACTTCAGGTGGAGAATGCAGTCACTGCCTTTGAAACTACATGTCTATGCTTATTCTATTTTGACGGCTAGTACGCTGTACAGTGCAATAAATGGTTTTGTTATTGTGTTGTTTACGCACTGGGTGTATGGAGTAGGGTGGGGAAATATCGGTTGGGTTGTCCTTGTCCTCATACTGGTATCCCTTATTTCTCAAACGGTATTTTTAACAGCTGTACTTGGATTTCGTAAATATCGTTTTGCTGAGCTGACAGGCTACTCCTATGTGTTCATTTTTATGATTTTAGCAGGTTACTTTTTTGTATCAATTCCTGATGTAGCTATATTTAACGTGATCAACAAGTACCTGAATCCTCTCGCTTTGGGGGAAACAGCAATTGTAAATGTAATGTTAGGCGAAAATATTAGCGAGGCAGTATGGAGTGTAGGATTACTCTTACTGGGGTCGGTAATCTTTGGACTTATCACTATGATTATTGGAAGGAGGAGACTTGTATGACGATCTTTGCATTTACGCTTAAGCGAAGTTTTCGTAAACTGATTAATATTGTACTGCTTTTTGGACTGCCAATTGTTTTCGTATTTCTTCCGGATACTGGAGCCTATGGGTTGCCTATTGGTTTTCAGTTTTATGGCATTTTACTATTGTTTACTTCCGCCAAGCTAGTCAGTATTATGTTAGATGACCGCGTTTCCGGTACTTTGCTTCGTATCGGTGTCTCTCCTGTTACTCATCTGCAATATTTATGGCAGAATCTACTCGCTTATTCGCTTCTGCTTATTCTGCAAAACGGTGCAATGATTATTGGTGGTATGTTATATGGACATACACTGTATGAACCAGGCCTTCTATTCTTGCTTTATGCTGTATTTTCTCTTACCGCTATTAGCTTTTCTTTAGCTTGGTTTGCTTTGTTTCGACAAAAGGAGACAGCTTTTAGTATCTTGTTTGGACTGATTATACTTATTTCAATGGCTGGTGGCTTGTTCTGGCCAATTGATTTGATGCCGGACATTATGCAGAAACTGGTTATGGTTCTCCCAACGTATTGGTTAGCAGAAGCACAATATATTTTAGTGGAGAGTGGTGATTTATCAAAGATGTTCCTCCCAATCGGATTTTTGCTACTTTTTACTGTGATCTTTTTACTTGGGGGAAGTAAGCGGAGAATTGCTTAAAATAACATGATATGCTAAGGGAAGATGATATTATGAAGTGTGAGATCGTAAAGCGAAACTGCATCAGTGGAGCCCCGTGAAAATGTTTTAGAGTGAGGATGGTTGATAACCATGGGTAAATCAAATGTTTCGTTTATGTGGGGAAAGCTAATTTTTCGTATCATTTTTATTATGTTTCTATTGGTTCTTTGGCTGAATGGAGATGCAGTCATAGAAGCCCTTTTACTGATTATGATATTGATTGCCATGGCTGTTGCAAGGTGGCGTTTTGAGCTGCCGGCTTGGACGATTTTGGTGGACCAGCTGGCGTGCATACTTGTAATCCCTTTATGGCCGCAAGCCTGGCTGGGCATGGCATTACCTTTGTTCGAATCCGCTTTAAAAGGAAAGACTTTGTACAGTTTTCCGCTCCTATTAGTAGGTGCGGCCTACGCGATACCTTCCATCTTTATGTTATTTTTTCTTCTCCTTTCGCTTGTATCGGGGTGGTTGATGAAGGAATCGGCCGTTCTAGTGAGAAACTTACAAATAGAAGCTGATCAGGATCGGCAAAATTGGTATGAATTAGAAAAGTTAAAAGGAGAGCTTCTGGAAGCAAATATCAAGACTGCCCATATGGCAGAGCTTACTGAACGTAATCGTATAGCTCGCGATTTACATGACCATGTTGGCCATGAGTTGACTGGAGCCGTTCTAGCTCTTCAAGCCTTTGAGCAATTGTGGAAAGAAGATAACGCACAAGCGGAAGAGATGTTTAAGCAGATGAGCCAAAGACTGAATGATAGTGCCAGCTATTTACGAGAAACAGTCCATAACACGAAACCGGATATCGCGATGGGAAGCAGCCGGCTGGAAAGAATCTGCGAATCCTACCAAGCATGTAAAGTGACATATCAGACAAACGGCGACACCAACAGAGTTCCTGCGTATATATGGGGGATTTTAGAGTCTGTATTAAAAGAGGCTCTTACCAATGTGTATCGCCACTCGAATGCTAATCATGTAGAAGTTTCCTTAGATGTAAGTAAGAAAATTGTGCGATTGCTAGTGGCTGACGACGGAAAAACAGAACAATCGGGTGAGGCGGGCATCGGAATACGGAATTTACGAACCCGAGCGAAGGCAGTTGGTGGAAATATTTCCTTCTCCTCTTCTGATAGAGGCTTTCAACTCGTTAGTGTGCTCCCCTTAGAAAGTAATCACATCTTTTCGGTAGATAAGAAAGGAGCTCATTCATGAAAATAATGATAGTCGATGATGATACCTTAGTCTGTCAAAGCTTAGAAGTACTTCTATCCCGTGAAGCGGATATGAAAGTTTCTGCTATAGCTAGTGACGGCAAAGAAGCAGTTGATGAATGCTCGAATAATTTGCCGGACGTGATTTTAATGGATATTCGGATGCCAAACATGGACGGTATACAGGCTACAAGAGAGATTAAGAGCAGATGGGCACAGGTGAGAATCATGATGTTGACTACTTTTAGGGATGAAGATAATATTCGGTTGGCATTACGGGCTGGGGCGGAAGGCTATGTGCTGAAATCTACACCTGCAACAAATATGGCACAGCAGATCAGGGTGCTTGTTTCGGGCTCGTCTGTATTAGATGCGGATGTGCTAAAGACAATCACCGGGAATCGAGACTCCTCTGAAGATTTGGAACCCCTGACTAACCGGGAACAGGACATCCTCGAGCTCATCGCTCAAGGATATTCCAATAAAGAAATTGCTTCACAGTTGTATATAAGTGAAGGACGAGTGCGTAACACCCTGTCAACTATTTTAAGTAAGTTGAATCTGAGGGATCGCACCCAACTTGCTATTTATTATTGGAAACGTAAATGAGTGCCTCTCGTTGGATAAAGCGGGAGGTTATTTTTGACTGATTTTCCCTACGAAATTATACCAACCCCCTCATCTGTTAGCACTTTCGCTTATTTATCATAGTGGGGATTGATCCTTTGAACATGAATAAAAATGGATAACTTTCTATCTATTGTCACATCATATAGCTAACACATTCCCAACATTTCTTAAGCATTTAAATTGTTTTACTTACCCTATTATTGGTGCTATCAAGTAAGCGAATCATTTTTATTTTGGCAGTTAATAAAGCATATCCATATTTCTTACTGCATAAGTGCAACTAAGGCTGTCACCGAAAAGCTTGGTGACAACCAAGTTTTCTAATAAAAATCATTTTTTGAGATATGCCTTAAACTCAAAAGGAGGTGCGATTTAATGAAACAAATTACTTTAATTATTATTGGGACTTTGTGTGTTGCACTAGGAACAACATTATTAGCTATACCGAATCAACTTGCTGATGGAGGCATAATTGGTATATCATTACTTCTGTATTATGCATTTGATTTTTCACCGGGTATCTTACTATTTATAAGCTTTGTGATTTTAATTGGGTTAAGTGTTAAATTTCTTCCTCGTCACATGGTATATAAAAGCCTTATTAATGTACCGTTCTTATCCTTACTTATTTTTCTTACGGAAGATCTAGGTCAGCCCCTTGGCGATCCTCTAGTTGCTGCAATATTTGCAGGTGTTATTACCGGTAGTGGGTTTGGTTTAATTATTCAAGCCGGCAGCTCAATTGGAGGCACATCTATTATTGGGTTAATGTTTAACCAAAAATTTGGTTGGGATGTTGTGCTTGTAACATTTGTTCTTGATATCTTAATTGTATTGGCTGGCGTATTTATTATCGGTCCTTTATACACGATGTACACTGTCGTTGCGTTATTTGTTGGCAAAATTGCTAGCGATTATGTATTAAGTGGATTTGATGCAAAGAAAGCAGTTAATGTTATTTCGCTTAAAAGTATAGAAATATCAAAGCGAATTACAACGGAAATGGCTTCAAGTGCTACTGTATTTGAAGGGTTCGGTGGATACTCAGAGGAAGATAAGAAAGCTGTTTATGTGGTTGTACGTTCACCAAGGATTTTATATTTGAAAAGATTGATTAGGGATATTGATCCAGATGCATTTGTTGTTGTACACAATGTGAAAGACGTTTCTGGAGGAACTTTCTTTGCTACACCTTCTATGGATGATACGATTGAAGTAGAAAACGAGTGATTTGTAAATAGCCAATAATATAGATTTATAAAAGGGGGCGTACATATGGTTTTATTAAAAAATATCCATCAAGCTCGAGAACAAATTTCTGATACGATTCATCAAACTCCTATACTTACATCGACGCAATTTTCTAAAAGTTGCGGTAATCAGATGTTTTTTAAGGCAGAGCATTTACAACGGACAGGCTCGTTTAAAATTAGAGGAGCTGCCAATCGAGTGAAAGAGGCATTGGAAGAAGGGGCAACATATATAACAACAGCTTCTTCTGGAAACCATGGACAGGCAGTTTCATACATCGCGAATAAACTTGGAGTGCCCGCAACGATTGTCGTTCCTGAAGATGCCAATAAAAGTAAAACAAATGCGATCAAGGCATACAACGGAAAAATGGAGGTATGTGGAACGACTTCAGCTGAGCGGCTGCCACGAGCCCGTGTTCTGGCAACTGAACATAATGGGACCTATATTCCTCCTTACGATGATCCATTTATTATTGCCGGTCAGGGAACGGTCGGCCTTGAGATTCTGGATCAGATAGAGGATGTGGATTGTGTCGTTGTTCCCATCGGTGGTGGCGGGCTTATTTCAGGAATTTTAACAGCGATCAAGGAAACAAAGCCTAATGTAACGGTGATTGGTGTAGAGCCTGAAACTGCAAATGATACAGTTTTATCTTTGGAAAAGGGTCAAATCACTTCTATTCCTGCAACAAACACCATTGCCGACGGGCTTCGCGCCAGCCATCCGGGGGAGGTTACTTTTCCAATTGTGCAAAAGTACCTGGATCAAATTGTCACAGTAAGCGATGAAGAAATTCGTCGGGCACAATTTCTCGTCCTAGAGAGAATGAAGCAGCTGATTGAACCATCAAGTGCTGTCACTGTTGCTGCGGCGATGAATGATAAACTTGGTATAAGGGACAAGAATGTTGTCGGTGTACTCTCCGGGGGGAATGTTGATATCAGGAATACAGCGATGTTTAGTCAGGGATAACTAGAATTTTTGAGTTAAAGAGAAAAGCAACGATACTAGGAGATGATATAGATGAATCAAGCCATCATTGACCGAATTATGGTCGGAAAGCCACAAACATTTGGGCAAAAAGATGCGAAGAATCCAATGGAGCGCAAATGGACAAGTGGCATCGTAAAACGTACCGTTACAGGGAAGATCTGGGCAGGCGAGACTAATCTAGAAGGCGATGGGCAAGGCGACATGAATAATCATGGTGGATTGGAAAAGGCAATTTTTGTCTATCCTATCTCCCATTATGCTAAATGGCAAAAAAAGCTTGAGCGAACAGACTTTACCATTGGTGCTTTTGGCGAAAACTTAGCCGTTCAACACATGGCTGAAGCTGATTTGTGTATTGGAGATATTTTTCATATCGGAGAAGCTGTTGTACAAGTCTCGCAACCAAGAAGGCCTTGCTGGAGACCTGCACGGCGCTGGAGGATGAAAGACCTTGCCATTAAAATCCAACAAGAAGGCTGGACAGGTTGGTATTTTCGTGTTCTCAAGGAAGGTGAGATAGAAGCAGGAGATTACCTCGAGCTTCTAGAAAGACCATTTCCCGAATGGACTGTTGCGAAGTGTAACGATATTATGTATAACCAAAAACAAGATCTGGACCTAGCACGTAGACTTGCTGATTGTGAGCTCCTTGCTCCAAGCTGGCGTAGCACGTTATCCAAACGTGCAGAGGGTAAGGGGAGTTCAAGTAGTCGGAAGCGTGTGATAGGGCCTAATGAATGAGGATTTTTTATGATGTTTTAAAGATATAGATCTACACCTTGTTTTATGAAGTATGAATAAGCCCAATTCAAGTGTTGGTAAATCGGGCTTTTTATATTGGCAAAAAAATGAATGGCACTTAAAATGGAGAGAATATAGTGATAATTATGATCAATAAACAGTCTAATATAAGATATGTTTATTTAAGTCTTTAAAAATATTTGTAAATACTGAGTTTACTTTTGGTATTGTCTTTTGTAAAAAGAGAATTCATACGAAAATATTTAAATTTTCTTCCTTCATTGTTGAGGTAAAAGCTGAAGAATGCGCCATGATAATAGATTTATATTTTAAAAGTATACTTTTATGCTTTTTAATACATTCTTGATTACTTCTAAGAAAGTAGCAATAGGGACAAAATATCTATAGAATTGCCTTATCATATTTTGTATAATAATGTTAATTGAAAATACGCGAATCTGAAATACATTATTTGATTTCTTAAACGTTTTCCGCATGATAATACGTCCTTTGGTTGATTGGGATTTGCATCTTTATTTCACCAAAAACTCTGTATCCATGTGGATTTTTCCCGTTCACAAAAAGGATTTGTTTTTATTAAATCATTTAAGACCCGAAAATTAAGATGTTTATTTGTGCAAATGCACTTATCGGATTGCACGGATTCATATTTTCATTTCAAAAAAATAGGTGATAGCTTGATTAATCGTTTGTTTAATGTTTCTTTACAAACTAAAATTACCGGATTATTATTAGGTGTTATTATTTCAGTTATCTTCATTCTTTCAATTTTCTTTGCCTATTCGACTGTCGAACAAATACTTTCCAATAAATATAGACTGAGCATGCAAACTGCCAGAACAGTCTCTCTCCTTCCTTCTGTAAGTGAGTCGCTGCAAGAGGGAGATGGCAGAGCGTCGCTACAGTTTCTTACAGATCAGTTTAGTATGGAGAATGATGCAGATTTCATTATTATCCAGGATAAGGAGGGCCGGGTTTTAACACATCCGAACGAAGAATACCTCGGAAGGGTACAGGCATTTGGCGATGGTTTTAAAGCACGGGTTTTTGGTGGGTATTATAATATGGAATCCGATGAATTTCTAGCCCCGTCTATCGTAGGCATTGCGCCGATTTTATCGGAGACGGGGAGCGTCTTAGGGGTAACGACTGTGGGATATTTGAAAAAAGATATAGCGTCTCTAATATATGAGAGAATAAGGTTTATCTTATATCTTTCCGTTGCTGTTATTATTATCGGAATTGTGTTGGGATATTTATTGGCGCGGCATATCAGGAAGGAGACATTCGGGTACGAGCCCCGGGAAATTGCAGCTTTGTACAGCAGACAGGATACGTTGCTTTCCTCATTAAATGAAGGGGTAGTCGCTGCTGATGAGCATGATAAGATTACACTTATCAACACTTCTGCAAAGGATCTTCTGGAAGTTAATGATTCATATATTCATAGACCTATCTATGAACTGCTTCCACCTCTGGAATATAGCTGGGTTTATGAAACCAAGGATGAAAAATTGAATCAGGAGATTTATTTAAACAATAAATCTTTATTTGTAAATCTGGTTCCTATGTTTACACAAGGGGAATTTACCGGACTGGTAGCAACAATAAAGGATAGGACGGAAATCACGGAAATGATTAACACATTGTCTGAGGTGAAAAAGTACTCTGATGATTTACGTGCACAAAACCATGAACATTCAAATAAAATGCATCTTATTTCCGGTATGCTGCAGTTGGGAAACTATAACCAAGTCTTGGAATTAATTGATAGGGAAATGAATCATATTCAAAAAAACAATCGAAGTATATTCAATCAAATAGAAGATACAAATGTTCAAGCAATTTTAATAGGAAAGATGGGCAGGGCTTCTGAGAAGAAAGTTGACTTTATGATTGATGAAGGCAGCTATCTTAGTCCATTGCCACCCCATATTGAAGTTGCAGAACTTATTACCATTATCGGTAATTTAGTGGATAATGCTTTAGAGGCAGTAATATCCGTACCCCACCCGTTAGTGTCTTTTTCAACAATTGATATTGGAAACGATATTATTATTGAAGTTTCAGATAACGGAATCGGCATGAAGGAAGAAGAACAGGAAACCATTTTTCAGCCCGGCTATTCAACGAAAGGGGATAGGAGTAAGAAGAGGGGCTTTGGTCTGTATAATGTCAAGGCTGCAGTAAATAAATTAAATGGCATAATAGAGATTGACTCCAGCCGTCAAGGGGCCACTATAACGGTTTATATTCCTAAATAATCGTCAAAGGGGATAGTTAAAATGATTGATATCGTAATTGCAGAAGATGATTTTAGAATTGCAAATATTCATGAAGCGTTTCTGGGTAAAATGGATGGAATAAAAGTCATTGGCAAGGCATTAACCGGTGAACAGACCCTCTCACTAACAAAAGAGCTGAAACCGGATTTAATTTTGCTGGACATTTACCTGCCGGATTATTTAGGCACAGATTTAATTCCGAAATTAAGGGATGTTCACCCCCGCGCTGATATCATTATTATAACAGCAGCAAAAGAGAAAGAACTATTAGAAGAAAGCATGCGTAAAGGGATTACAAATTATTTGATTAAGCCAGTTAGTCTGGATCGTTTTGCAACCATTCTGAATGAATATAAAAAGCAAAAAGATTTATTAAAACAGAAAGAATATATCGATCAGGCTACAGTTGATGAGCTGTTGTTGCCATCCATGAACAGGCAGGCCGAAGAAGGGTCATTGCCAAAGGGGATTGATCAGGTGACTTTAGCGAAGGTTCAACACATGATGGAAGAAGAGAAAAAGTCCTGGTCGGCACAAGAAATGGGGAAACAAATCGGCTCATCAAGAACAACTGCCCGGCGCTATATGGAATATTTGGTTTCAGAAGACGTTGCTAAAGTAGAACAGGAATATGGAATCATTGGACGCCCGGAAAGGAGGTATTCTCTCTGTTAAACATACCCATGAACAAAATGCGCAAAAAATGGTTTAATTATTTTATTTCGCTTAATTTGAAAACGTTTACATTACTTAATATTCGCTTTACAATTTATTTAAATCTTAAAGACAAGGGGGATAATCATGAAAAAATATGTGGGATTATTGCTGATTCTTACATTGGTTTTTATCGCAGGCTGTTCGTCAGAGAGCAGTGGATCTGAAGCGGATTTTCCAGAAGGCGATATTGAATTTGTTGCTCCTGCTACTCCAGGTGGTGGATGGGATGCTACCGCAAGAGCGATGCAGAAAATTCTTGGTGATGCAGGGATCATAGAAGAAAATATCAATGTCTCTAATAAGCCTGGGGGCGGCGGAGAAGTCGGCTGGCAATATTTGTTAGGCCAGGATGCTCATACAATTTCTATTAATTCTAGTTTGCTTGTTGCAAATAATTTGCTCGGTCAAAGTGAACTTACCTATGAGGATTTTACCCCATTAGGAATCTTAAGTACGGAATGGGTCTCTGTAGCTGTTCCGCCAGACTCTCCATATGAAACAGGGGCAGAAGTGATGGAAGCCTTAAAAGAAGATCCTACATCGTTAACAATTGGTGTTGGCCCTAGCCTAGGAAATAGTGATCATTTATCTTTTGTTCAAGCTGCTCAGGAATTTGGGGTGGATGTTTCCCAAGTAGAATTTCTGGTTTATGAAAGTGGCGGCGATGTGCTTACGGCACTATTAGGGGGCCATGTAGATGTGGCAACTATGTCGGTTTCTGAGTCGAAGGAACAGCATCTTGCCGGAGAAATAAACATGATTGCTGTTAGTTCAGAAGAGAGAATAGAAGGACTTGAAGAAGTAAGTACATGGCAGGAACAGGGTGTAGATATGGTCTTTCCTCACTGGAGAGGTGTAATGGGACCACCTGATATGTCTGAAGAAGAAATTGCATATTGGGATGAAGCGATTGGAGAGATGGTCGAGACAGAAGCCTGGCAGGAAGTTATGAATAATAATGAATGGGAACCATTCTATCATAATAGCCAGGAATCCCAGGAATTTTTAGCTGAACAGACAGAAAGATTTGATGAATTGATGACAGAAGCAGGTCTAATAGAATAAATATCTTGGGGTGAACCTAGTAAAATAGGTTCATCCCCTGTATAGAACATTTTTAGGAGGGTTGGATGTGGCTAGATTAATTACGCCCGTGTTTTTTTTAGGGGTTGGCATTGTTTATCTGATCTTGACGTCTGATCTTACAAGGTCCCGTGTAGGTGATCCGAATGGTCCGCTGTATTTTCCACTTCTAATAGGGGCAGTTTTAGTTCTCTTTAGTATTATTTACTTTGTACAAGAGTGGAGGCAGCGTGATGAGAAATTTGAGGAATTAAAAGTATTGTTTACTGGCAGAGCGCCGTTTTTGATTGTATCTACATTAGTTTTAATTTTTGTGTATACATCCCTGTTTGAAAGAATAGGTTTTTTAATTTCTACTATTATTTTCCTGACAGGCTTGTTATTTGTCGTAAACGGAAGAAAGCCATGGATTAAAAATATATTAATCGCGGTTATATTTTCTTTTATATCCTGGTATTCATTTTCAGAATTATTAAATGTAAGTTTACCATAGAAAGGAGAGCCTATTATGGGGGTGGTTGTACAGAGTTTTATAGAAGGGCTGACAACGGCACTACAGCCTATGAACCTTTTATGGGTTTTGATTGGCGGGTTTTTAGGAACAGTAGTAGGTATGCTTCCGGGACTAGGACCGGCTACGGCAGTTGCTGTATTAATCCCGATAACTTTCGGCATGGATCCTACTAGTGCATTAGTGCTTATGGCAGCCATTTACTACGGGGCAATGTACGGCGGTTCAAGAAGCTCTATTTTACTTAATACGCCAGGTGATGGTTCGGCGATTGCCGCTACATTTGATGGGTATCCAATGGCCCAAAAAGGGCAGGCAGGACAGGCATTAACGATTTCAGCAATTGCTTCGCTAATCGGAGGAACAGTAGCAATTATTGGCTTTATCTTACTGGCAAAGCCTTTGGCCTCTTTCGCCCTTAACTTTGGACCAGCAGAATATTTCCTGCTACTTGTGTTTACCCTGTCAGCAATTGTATCCCTGTCACGGGGGAACATGGTTAAAGGTTTTATCTCTATGAGTGTAGGGCTGCTTTTAAGTACGGTTGGAATTGACCTTCAAACAGGCGTGCACAGATTTACGTTTGACATTCCACAATTAAGTGAAGGGATAGACTTTTTAGTAGTAATTATTGGGATTTACGCTGTAGGTGAAGTGCTTTACAATCTGATTGGTATTGATCAAATCAAAAAAGAGAAAAATAAAGTAGGAAAGAAAGGTATATCCAGAGAGCAATGGAACCAGTCAAAGTGGCCGATTCTAAGACAGAGTCCTATAGGGTTTCTGATTGGTGTTCTGCCAGGCGCCGGAGGATCTATCGCTGCAATGCTTAGTTATACCACGGAACAGCAGGTATCCAAGCATCCAGAAAAGTTTGGAAAGGGTGCAATTGAGGGACTTGCAGCTCCTGAGTCTTCCAACAATGCTGCTTCTGTCGGATCATTTATCCCTCTACTTACCATGGGAATTCCCGGGTCTGGAACTACAGCTGTTATCTTAGGAGCTCTAATTATGCTAGGGCTGCAGCCTGGTCCACTATTGTTCGAAAATAACCCGGAAACAGTATGGACCTTAGTAAACAGTATGTTTATCGGAAACTTGTTTCTTGTAATAATCAATATCCTTATAATCGGGTTATTAGTGAAAATTTTAGATACACCTCCCAAAATTCTTTATCCGATGATTTTGGTATTGGCTTTTATTGGGACATATACGCTGAGTTACAGTATTATTGATTTCTACATTCTAGTTATTTTTGGATTGATCGGGGTGATGATGAAACTGCTTAATTTCCCTATCGCTCCTTTAATTCTTGCAGTTATTGTGGGTTCGGATATGGAACAAAATTTCAGAAAAAGTATCGTTTCCTATGACAATATTTTCAATGTACTATTTGCATCACCGATTACGATCACTTTGCTGATTATGACAATTCTATCAATTTGTTATCCTTTCATTGTTGGATGGATACAAAAGCGTAAAGCGTAAAGAGGAAAGAGCATATAAGAGTCTTGCCCTTTCTTAAAGGGGGAGGATGAATGATGAAAAAAAACATATTGCTGTCTATTTCTGCATTACTTTACGTTCTATTTTTCTTTTTTGGTGCAGATTGGAGCCTTCAAATAAAAGCAGTGGGGGCACTTCTTATTATCCAAATTCTTTGGATAGGAAGAGTGTTCCCGTTGGCTTTTAGTTCAGTGATACTTATCTTGCTATTGTCTTTTCACTTTACCTCTTATGAAGAGGTGCTCAGCTATTTAGGATCCAGTTTAGTCTGGTTGTTATTTTCTACATTTATACTGGCACATGCATTTGTCCGCACTGATTTAGCGGGGAGAATAGCCCTTTCCATATTGAACCTTGCAAAGGGATCTGGCAGATTATTGATTTTCTTATCATTTATCATGATGTTTGTACTGACTGTATTTATCCCATCAAACATAGGAAAAGGGAAATTAATCAGCGATATCTTGGATGATTTATTAAAGAAATTAAGTGAAATACAACGCACTACGAATTTAGGAAAGTCATTTTTTATTGGGACTGCATATGTCAGTGCGATTTCCGCAGCGTTTGTTCCTACTGGCGCAAGTTCTACCATCTATGCATTCGGGATGTTTTCCTCTGTCTCCAATGAAATGAGCTATCTTAACTGGTTGATCTATTTTAGCTTTCCTATGTTTTTATTTGTGTGCATGCTCTGGGTGCTGTTCCAGGTTGCATTCCCGATAGAGAAGGTTGATCAGGAGACGGTCAAAGAGCTCATATATTCCAAAAAACAGATGCTGGGCAAATGGAAGCCTCAGGAAATAAGGATGGCTTTTATTATAGCTTTTACTCTTGTTTTATGGCTAACCCATGCGTGGCATAGCTATTCCATTCCACTGATTGGGATGCTTGGAGCTGCCCTGGTAGTTCTTCCATATGTAGGGGTAATAGACTGGGAAGAAGCAAGAACAGCTATCAATTGGGATATGATGCTATTCTTTGGAGCTACTTTAATGCTATCTAATATGCTGATAGATACAGGAGCGATGAGTCAGTTTGCAGGCTGGTTAACTAGCTCTTTTGAAAATACTCATCCTGTTGCGGTGGTCGCTGGTTTATGTGTACTGATAGCTTTCGCCAGAATTTTATTTGTTAATGTACTTGGTTTTTTAACCATCGCTCTACCGCTTGCTCTTATTCTGGGTGAACAGATATCAATGTTCAGCTCCCTGGAACTGGCGATGGCTGTCTACTTGGTGGGGATTCCCGGATTTTTATTAATCACACAGTCCCCGGTACATTTGATAAGCCATTCGTATGGCTATTATAATCAGCGCGATTTATTTCGAGTGGGGGTAGTCGCGATGATGGCGTGGCTGATTATTGTTTTTCTCAGCTTCTTTTTTTATTGGCAAATCGTAATTTAAGCAAGGTAGCACCGTTAATGTGATAATTTCCATAACAGACGAAAGATGAACTATACCATATGATTCGTTATTACGACTATGAAGACTTAGATGAGAAAATAGCACACACAATTTTACCGAAGATTGATAGAGGACATAGGCAGTGAAGATGAAGAACAATAAAACCATTTTAGTCTGTACTTGGGCGTCATGGCTGCTGTGTCGAAATTTACAAAAGACCGGAACAAAAGCCTTTCCGGTCTTAGTTTATCAATAATAATTTTGGCTAGATATTCATTTATCTATTTTTTTAATTTATCCCCCAACACTCTCTGAATCACCAAGTTAGTCAGGTTTGGCACAATTTCAAACGAATAGGTCATCTCCACTCGCTCCAGCCGTTTATGTCCATCCATTCCATATGGACCAATATTAATTACCGGGACATTAATATCACGAATATCCTGATATTCTACATAATGCTTTGTTCCCCATCCAGGATTATTATTCTCAACTGCTTTAATCCCGGCGGTATCATCACTCATCGCCACAAAACTTGCATCCGAGATATAGGGGAAAAAGTTTCTCACAGCAATTGGATGATTATAATCTGGCTGAACATCTTCTACTGAGCGTTCAAGGGCATCGATCAGAATGCGTTCATTTTCTGTTTCGCCGGATAATTCAATTCTCGGAGAATATAAAGATGAATAGAACAAAAATATGGCAGGGCTTTTATCTTCCATCCATTTCCATGCTTCTTCTACAACTCTGGCAGCAAACATCCGAGTATCCAATGTATCATCATTTAACAATTCCTGCTTAAAATTATTCATATGTTGAATAAAAGTTTCTCCGTGTTCTTCAATCAGTATGTTTTCCATTTCCTCATAAAGAAAAACACGCGGTTGCCAAGGTATTTGCTTATATGGCTGATTGCTTTTTTTACAAAAAATCCGATATCTTTCCTCAAATGAGTTAAGCGCATTTGTAAATGCAATTTGAGCCTGTTCCTTTAATTTATGCAATACTTCTTTTGGAGACCATGAATGTATAAAAAAATTATAATACACATATGCAGATAGCGCGGTTTGGACTGTATATGTAGGTTTTAAGTCCGTTTGTTTTAAAGCTACAGGAGGTACTGTTATTTCTCCTAATGCTTCATTACAGAGATCCGGATTATAACTGATTTGTCTAGTCAATTCCGCTGCGATGAAGTTCGGGTCAAGCCCATCAAAAGCATCCCCCACGTGCGTCTCTGCACCAGTGATTAAAAAGGATGGAAGGAGTTTTCCAGCCGCTCCTTTATATACATAGCGGTTTTCATCCCCCTCAGAACGTGCGGAAACAAAGTCACTATTGACCGCAGCGACATAATCAAAATCGTGTTCTTCTTTCCAGTTTTTTAATGTTTTAAGAGCGGATAGTATACCATGTGAGCCGTCCTCTTCATCACATTCGGCAACAAATACGAGATTACCTTCTAATTCCTCGGGATGTGCTGCGTAATATTTCAGTAAATAGATATTACTGGCAAGCCCGCTTTTCATATCAAGCGCACCTCGGCCGAAAAGCCAGTCGTCGGATTGCAGCTGTTCTTTTACAGATGGAGGTGTTTCTTTATCTTTTAAAATATCCATCCATTCATCCGGTGAAAATGCATATTCATGTAATTGGTTAAAATCATCGACGCCAACGGTATCCATGTGTCCCATTAGGATTACAGTTCGATTACTTGTCGTCTTTGTTCCTTTCACAAATGCCAGTACATTATAGCGCTCCAGGTCGTCATTTATGGTTTGTTCAATCGTGACGTGATTAGGTTTTGACATGAAATAGGGGAGGTTGGAAAGTAATGTGTATAACGAATAAGCTATAACCTTTTCTCCCTCTGTTTTATTAATACTTTGGATGCTGACAAGTTGTTTCGTTAATTCAAGCATTTCTTCTCGGCATTCCATCAGTTCGGGTTGTGATGTTCCCATTTAATTACCTCCTTATTGGTTCAATATTATCTTACTATATTTTTGAGTGTAATTGTGATAGATATACAAAAACGAGTTTGGAATTCACCAAACTCGTTTTTAAAAAATCTATTTCTCCTTATGAACAATATCAAGTGCTTCATCAAATTCACGGTTGATTTCCTGATTTGGCTTATATGTTATTAAACTAACAACAACGGCAACGATTAAACACAGTACGAAGCCTGGCACAATTTCATAAAGATAACCTGATAGGTCTGAGGTTCCCCAAACGAAGACCGTAACCGCGCCTACAATCATACCCCAAAGTGCCCCAGCACCTGTGAACTTTTTCCAATACAAGGCTAAGATAATCACAGGGCCAAACGCAGCTCCAAATCCTGCCCATGCAAAAGATACAAGACCGAGGATCGTTTCATTTTGTTGCCAGGCAAATATCATAGCAATTAACGATATAGCTAAAACAGCGATACGACTTAGATTTACTAACTGTTTTTGACTAGCATCTGTTTTAAATACCGCTTTATAAATATCTTCAACTAATGCGGATGATGTAACAAGCAGTTGGGAAGAAACGGTACTCATAATTGCTGCCATTACAGCTG
Organism: Virgibacillus sp. NKC19-16; assembly: GCF_021560035.1. NCBI lineage: Bacteria > Bacillati > Bacillota > Bacilli > Caryophanales > Bacillaceae > Virgibacillus > Virgibacillus salidurans. The sequence continues at coordinate 1,403,108 of NZ_CP074373.1, forward strand.
CAAGCATTATTCCTGCAATAAATGGATGGAAGATAATTTGGCCTAATGAAATAAAGATTGCTTCCGGATCGGTTAGTGTAACGTCGGGATTTTGCTGGAAGTAAGCAACACCAACTAAAGCTGTAGCGGCTGCACCTAGTAAGGAAAGGAACATCCAGCCGATGCCGATTCTTCTTGCTTTTGTCGTTTCTTTTACAGATGAGATGGCCATAAATCTTATAATAATATGTGGTTGACCAAAATATCCAAGTCCCCATGCTAGGGAAGAGATAACGCCAGTTGCTGATGCGGTTGCGAAAAAGCTGAGTAACGTTGGATCTACTTCTCTAATGGAGTTTGCTGTGTTTCCAAGCCCTCCTGTTAAAAATAAACCGAAAATCGGAACTAGAATAAGAGCCAAAAACATCATTGTGCCCTGAACGACATCCGTAAAACTTACTGCTAGAAATCCCCCAATAAATGTATAAGCAATTGTTACAGATGCAACAATTAAGAGACCGGTGTGATAGTTATAACCAAACGAACTTTCAAAGAAAACGCCACCAGCTACTAACCCCGATGAAACATAGAATGTGAAATAAAGTAAAATAATAATCCCTGATACGATTCGTAAAACTTTTGAGTTATTTTTAAAACGGTTGTCAAAGAAACTCGGAATCGTAATTGAATTATTTGCTACCTGCGTGTAAGCACGAAGTCTTGGGGCGATCAATAACCAATTTGCCCAAGCACCAATCAAAAGCCCAATAGCCATCCATGCTTCCACAAGACCTGAAACATAAATTGCTCCAGGTAGCCCCATCAATAACCATTGAGACATGTCTGAGGCACCTGCACTAAGTGCGGATGTTGTAGCATTCAGTTTACGTCCTCCAAGCATGTAGTCATCCAGATTACTTGTTTTGCGATATCCATATACTCCAATTCCAATCATCACAGCAAAATAAAAAATAATTGCAATAAGTTGAAACGTATGATCAGCCATTCTTTCTCCCCCTTGTTGTTTAATCTATATTTTAAGTGTATGTTACACACGTATTTTATCGCAATTTATATCAGAATTTTATACATGCTTTTGAGGGGAGAAGAACTCCCATGCTTCCTAGATTGTCCGCAATAGTAATTTCTTCAATAGTGGTGCGAAGTGATCGGGTAGTTGGTCAACGCTTGGTATCATTAAGCGCTGATTACCGTAAATATTTTTCATAGTTAAATCTTCTCTTTCGTCGATCTCTCCGTCCGCTAGGAACATGCCAATGACGTCGATTCCTTTTTTACGTGCTTCTGATACAGCGACATTTGTATCGATAATTCCGTTTTGATCATAATTTGCGGCAGCAGGCTCTCCGTCTGAGAAAACGAGCAGGAATTTATGTTTTTCTCTTCTGGCTGCTAATTCCTCTGTGATCACGCGTATGCTAAAGCCATCTCTGTTATCTTCTTCCGGCTCAAGCTGCATAATTCTAGCTCCTGTGTTTTGATAGAATGAATCAGTAAAGGAATGGATATAGTGAAAATAATTTGGTTGATAATTTTCCTTTACGTCATTTGCATCTTCCCAGAAACCGATGATGGAGTGGGGGATCTTCAGCTGATTTAATACTTCATGAAACAGAATGATCCCTCTTTTTGTCTCATCCATTTTATTGTACATGGAAGCGGAACAGTCTACCAGCAAGGTAAATACGGCATCAATGTCTTTGGATTCTTCGGTTTTCTTATAAAAGATTCTTGGATTTTCATCCGTTACAACTGGCAGCAAATTTTTCGATAGCCGGCCCATTACTAAATCCTTTCGTGGAGCATTCATTTTGTGTTCCAGCGCTTTTTCTATAGTTGAAGCGAGCTTTCGTTTATAGGATTCGATTGTACGGACGTCTTCCTGGTATGCGAGTTGATCTTCCTCAGACGGTGATTCAGCTTTCTTTACAATCGCGACGGCATTTTTATTTTCTTCTCCATAGACAGGTTTATTTGTTTGCTTCCCTTCAACTGACCCTTGTTTTTCCAACGTTTCGGTTTCAGAGTAGTCATTATTCTCACTTTGCCCAGATGTCCCTTGAATCGTTCCCATGGCCTGATCGCCATCTTCTGTTTCTCTCGCGCCGCCCCCCATAATACCTGTCTTTGTGCCAACTTCCAGGTCAAATTGAAGAAAGTTCTGCTTCCTGTCACTGTTTTGATTTTCTGTGTGCCAGGTTGAAAATTGTTCATCAAAATATTCATTATTCTCGTCATCAGCGTCTTCCTGGTCATCATTCTCCAGTTCATCTGTACGTGTTAATTCATCAAATAATGTATTTTTTTCATAATTTTCCACGTGTGCAATTGGAAAGGTAAAATAAACATTGATCATATCCTTATACATTTCTTCTAATTGAATAAAAATTTTCTCCGCAATTTCCGCTGTATCATTCGTGCTTTTTGCTTCAAAAGTGCTATAAATCAGCGGCTTTAATTTTTCTAATTGGCGAAGCTGTTGCTCATTTGCTTTTGGAAAAGTTGGGTCTGGCTTATCGGCCTGAAGTGCCAGGTAGATGAGACAAAACAATTCATCGAGCGGATAGCTTTTTGTTACGTTTGTAGCTAATTGGGTCTCAAAGTAGTGTTTTAGATAATCTGTCCGGGTAACGAAGTTTTTCTTCGTACCAGGTCGATTTTCTTTTATGATTTCTTCGAGCCGTAAATCTTCCAGTAATGTAAATAGTTGTGCAGCAAATCTTGGCAGGTTTGATTGGTTTGCCTCTTCTAAATAGGCTTTCATCGCGGGAAGATAGGAATAATGTAATGTCCCAATTGTTCGTAAAAATACATCCGATTTGTATCCATTTTCCTTCTTCTCTTGGCTGTTAATATCCCAAAAACTGCTACCGGTTACTCTTTTATCGATAAGATCAATAAACGAGCCATACCTATATTCGAATTTTAAATCTGGATTGTCCGATAATATAGTGGATAAATCTTGTAATTGTAGAAAAAGATTCGTATCTATCTTGGAATCATTCCAGCGATTATATTTCACTCTCTCGTCCTCCTTTCTCAGGTCAAGCTGAAATTTTCGGATTTTAAAATAAGGCTGTTTTCTACAGGATTGTTGTTTTTGATATATAAGATATAAAAGATGACGTAGTGAAAAAATCATTTGGAAACTATGGTTGAGAACAGGGATTCGCTTCGCTTACCCGAACGGCGTTTATAACAAATTCTTATAGCAAACAGCACCTATGTCGTCTTTTATATCAATTGCGAAGTTTTAAAAGCAACAATACCTACGACAAGAGCCTAAAATAATGTATCTGCTAAATTCTTCACAAATTCTCTCTCGCGTTCTTCATCCAGTTTATCCACAATTGTTCTTAGGATCGCGCGTTTTGGTGGGATAAGTACGCTCAAATCACAAGCATCAAGCAACGCGCGGATGGATGCGGCATCTTCGGCAAGTTTTCCTTGGGACACAGCACGGATGAGGTCCGTAGACAAGGCGACGAATAAGTCGATTAACCTCTCATCCGCTAATTTTGTATTGGTCTGAATTAATTCCTTTAATTGTTCTCCTCCAAGATACGGCACATCAATAACGATGAAGCGATTTTTCAATGCCTCATTCAATGGCACAGTGCCAACATAGCCTTCGTTAATCGCAGCAATAACATTAAAGCCTTCTTTCGCTGTGATGATTTCATTTGTAAATGGATTAGTAACGGTTCTTCGGTAATCAAGGACACCGTTAATAAGTGGCAATGTTTCCGGTTTTGCCATATTAACCTCATCAATATAGAGGAAAGTACCATCTTTCATTGCACTCGTGACGGGTCCTGGTACAAATTCAATTACTTGTTTGTCTTCTTCATATGCCAGTGTTTTAAAACCCATTAAACTTTCAGCATCGAGATCCACCGAACAATTGACACTGAACATAGGCTGGTGGAACAGGTTCGATAACGTTTCAGCAAACTTTGTTTTTCCAGAGCCTGTTGGACCTTTTAGTAAAATGTTTTTCCCCATGCTGAGTGCCGAGATCGCATCGATTAATAGCTCTATATGTGGTGGTACATAACCACCTTGCGAGATTAATTCTTGAAACGTATCATCGCCAGTTCGATGATTTGTATTTAAAATTTCATTTATATTTTCAGGTAGATTGTAATTTGTCATTAATAGGAGGCTCCTTTCTAAGGACATTCTAAACGTTAGTGGAGGTATTTGTCACTTCCTGGTGCTTGTCTGAGTGAATGTTCTTTATCGCAGGGAAGTATTTTGAATATTATTCACAGTTATCGCTAGAGAAACATATGAGTTGTGAACTACTTACTTTAAGGGATATGATGGAGATACTTGGAAGAATATAGTTTAGCTGAAGTTTGAGCATAGTATCCACTATTAAAATACAAGGAGAATGTTAAATGTCAACCATACAAATACCGTTATCGGTTTTAAATCTAGCACCCATTCGTCAAGGAGAGGGATCTAAAGAAGCCATCGATGCAATGGTTGATTTGGCGCAAGCAACTGAGAAGATGGGCTACAGGCGATATTGGATTGCGGAGCACCATAATACGCCGACACTTGTGAGTTCGGCTACTGCTATGTTAATTAAACATACCTTGGAGCATACAGAATCCATACGCGTTGGGTCTGGTGGAATTATGCTGCCTAATCATTCTCCATTGGTTGTAGCCGAACAATTTGGAACAATGGCAACCATTTATCCGGATCGAGTGGATTTGGGACTTGGTAGGGCACCTGGTACAGATATGTTGACCGCCAATGCACTTAGACGATCTCAAAATGATTCGGTTTATACATTTCCAGAGGATGTAAAGACGTTACTTAAACATTTTGGCCCTGAAAAGGTACAAGATTTTGTAAAAGCCTATCCTGGTGTTGGCACGAATATTCCAATCTATATTCTTGGTTCTTCCACTGATTCAGCTGTGTTGGCAGCTAGATTAGGTTTGCCGTATGTATTTGCTTCCCACTTTGCACCAAAACATATGGAAGAGGCCATTTCCATTTATCGTCAACAATTCCAGCCATCTGACTACTTGGATGCTCCTTATATGACGGTATGTCTGAATGTCATTGCGGCTGAAACGGATGAAGAAGCCAAATTTGAAGCCACAACCATGCACCAATTTTTCTTAAATATAATACGTGGTTCCCAATCGCCGTTAAGTCCTCCCGTTGAAAACATGGATCAACTTTGGGATTCGCGTGAGAAAGAAGCGGCTACGTCGATGTCCAGTATGATTTTGACCGGAAGTAAAGATTCGGTACGCGAACAGTTAACGCGTTTCCAAGAGAAATATAATGTGGATGAAATCATGGCTATATCGTATATGTATGATCCGGCCAAGCAAAAGCGCTCTTATGAAATTTTAAAAGAAGTTGTGAATGGAAAATAACGAATGGATGTTTAGAAAACTTGGTTGTCACCAAGCTTTTGGGTGACAACCAAAGCCCGCACTTATGCAGTAAGAAAGTATTTTATACTTTCTTATCTGCAAAAAGCAAACCCTTGCTACGTGACAGGGTTTGCTTTTTATAAATGTGGAAGATCAAGAATAAAAAAGTTTTATTTAACAGCCTTGTCGAGAAGTCCCCTTCAAAATCTTTGATTTAGTGGGGGACGAATAGGTGCTTTATTATTATAATTATTATAAAAAAACTAAAAAGTCTAGACTTAAGAACGTTTGTTTGATATAATGAGAATATAACAAACGTTTGGGAGGTGACAACAAATGCTGGTACGCATGAATTATAAATATGAAATGTTTCCAAACGAAGAACAGATGCAAACAATGGATAGTTGGCTGTCTATTTGTCGTCATCAGTATAATTCCGCACTTTTAGATAAACAGCGTTTTTATCAAAAAAACAAGTCAGGGCTGTCCCGAACTAAATTACAAAAACAGCAAAAAGCGGATAAACAAAAGATCCCTTTTCTTAAAACAATACCGTCGCAGCCTTTGCAGGAGGTATTTTTCCGTCTGGAAAGCGCATACAAGAATTTTTTCGAAGGGCGTGCACGTTATCCGAAAATCAAAAAACACAAAGATTATAATTCAATGACATTTACGCAATTTGGGGTTGAAAAACGAAATATAAAAAACAAGAAAACCGGTGAAGTCAACGTACGTGATGTGCGATATGCTGCTTCACTTGACGAGAACAACCGTCTACTAATTTCAAAGCTCGGAGCAGTATATGTAAACTTTCATCGCCCATTGGAAGGAAAGGTGAAACAAGTCACCATGAAACGCCAAGGTAGCCGTTGGTTTGCGATATTCAGTGTTGAAAGACACGTAAACGAAACGGTTGATTTCCCTGTTCAATCAACAGGCATTGATGTTGGTATTCAAAAGTTTGCCGTACTATCCAATGGGTCGAAAGTAGAAAATCCGAAGTTCCTCTTGAAAGAAGAAAAGAAATTAAAGCGAGCACAAAAGAAACTTTCCCGTATGAAAAAAGGCTCAAATAACTGGAAAAAACAATTACAAAAAGTGCAGCAACTACACATAAAAGTTGCGAACCAGCGCCGTGACTTTCTGCATAAACGAAGTTATCATCTATCGAAAACGTATAAATTTGTTTTTGTCGAAGACTTGAATATCCGAAATATGGTAAAAAATCGTCATTTGGCAAAGTCGATTCATGACACTGGTTGGGGTGCCTTTTGTAATAAGCTTGAATACAAATGTGAAAACAATGGTGGAAAACTCGTAAGAATTAAACCGCATTAATACGAGTCAAGACTGTTCTGGCTGTGAGAAGCGTGTGAAAAAGTCTCTGTCCGTTCGCACGCATGTATGTAAATCATGCGGGACAGTTTTAGATCGCGACCATAATGCTGCCATGAATATTGAAAAAGTTGGACTGGATCTTTTGGGTTTGCGTCCAACTGCATAAATAGATTGTTTCGACTGTAGGGCAAGGTCCTGTCCGAACAGTATAAAACAAAGCCCTTGGAGATGATGTAAGACTCGGTTCATTAGAACAAAGCTAACGTCTATGAATAGGGAAGCTCCATCAAAATCTTTGATTTAGGTGGAGAGGTTCACTTTATTCCTCTTATGTAACATGTGCTTCGTACCCCATTCATGCATGGCTTCCAGAATTGGCTCCAGGCTTCTACCATATTCAGTAATAGAGTACTCTACTTTTGGAGGGACCTGTGGGTATACCACGCGCTCAATAATGTCTTCATCTTCTAATTCTCGAAGCTGCTTTGTAAGCATCTTCTGTGTGATTCCAGGCATACTACGTTTAAGCTCACTGAATCTTTTCGTTCCCTCCTGCAGTAAATGTAATAAAATAATGGGTTTCCACTTACCTACCAAAATCCCTAAAGCATCTTCCACACGACATAATTCCGGTTGCTTTACCATTTTATCTCCTCCACAGTATCTTTTTGTATACTATACCACTTAAAAGTGCGTACTTTCTTATTGGGTTAATATATTCTATAATAGCATTAAGTTGGATATGAGAAAATAAATGTATAAAAAATAGTAATGTATATAAAGAAAGGTTGAGAGAAATAAATGGAAAAATATCGTATAGATCAAAGCAAAGGAATGGAATTCGGACTTTATACATTAGGTGATCATTTACCGGATCCTGGAACGAGAGAGCGAATTTCCGCAAAGCAACGTATTCATGAAATAATTGAATTAGCGCAGCTTGCTGAGCAGGCAGGTATTGATTTTTTTAGTGTAGGTGAAAGTCACCAGGAGTATTTTGCAACACAAGCACATACGGTCGTTTTAGCAGCAATTGCCCAGGCAACAGAAAAGATTAAAATCTCAAGCTCTTCTACGATTATTAGCACCTCGGATCCAGTGCGTGTCTATGAAGATTTCGCGACAATTGATTTAATTTCAGGAGGGCGTGCAGAGATTGTTGCCGGTCGTGCATCAAGAGTGGGGCTTTATGATTTGTTGGGATATGATCTTCGTGATTATGAGGCGTTATATGAAGAGAAATTTGATTTGTTACGGAAGATTAACGATGAGGAAATAATTAACTGGAGTGGCCAATTTCGTGCAGATCTAAATAATGCAAAGGTTCTTCCACGTCCACTAAATGGCTCGCTTCCGATTTGGCGCGCAGTTGGTGGTACACCAGCTAGTGCAATAAAAGCCGGTTATGCCGGAGTTCCCATGTACATGGCTCATTTAGGCGGACCTGTTTCAGTATTTAAACGAACAGTAGACGCTTATCGTGAAGCCTTACAACAAAGCGGGTTTGATCCATCCGAATTCCCAGTTGCAACAGCTGGATTTTTCTACGCGGCTGATTCATCACAGCAGGCTTTACGAGATATGTACCCACATATTAATGAAGGAATGAAGCGAACGAATGGCCAAGGATTTCCGAAGCAGCACTTTGCTCAAGGAGTAGATCCGCGTAGTGTGATGAATATTGGTAGTCCACAGGAAATAATTGAAAAAATTCTTTACCAGCATGAGCAATTTGGTCATCAACGGTATATCGCACAAATGGATTTCGGCGGCATGCCTTTTGATAAATTAAAGAAAAATATTGAACTGATTGGTACTGAAATTTTACCAGCAATTAAGAAATACACGGCAAAATAAAGGGAGTGAAAAAAATGAAGGTTGTCGGATTATCGGGTTCGAAAGTTGGAACGAAAACAAGAACAGCGATGGACTATACCATGAAAGCAGTCTCGGAAAAATACCCAGAGACGGAAACGACGTTAATTGATTTAGCAGAGTATGATGTACAGTTTAGTGATGGTCGTAACTATTTGGAATATGAAGGTGATACAAAATATGTCGCAGAAACCATCATGGAAGCTGATGCGATTATTTTGGGGACACCAATTTTTCAAGCATCCATACCAGCAACATTGAAGAACATCTTTGATTTACTTCCTGTAGACGCGTTTCGCGATAAAGTTATCAGCATGATTGTAACAGCAGGTTCCGCGAAGCATTACTTAATTGTAGAAAACCAAGTGAAACCTATTTTAGGATATATGAAAGCACAAATTGTACAAACTTATGTATTCATCGAAGAAATGGATTTCTATCAAAAAGAAATTACAAATGAAGACGTATTATTCCGAATTGATCGTTTGGTGGAAGATACAGTCGTATTAACGGAAACCTATAAGCAAATTCGTGAAGCGAAAGAAGCGGAATATGATTTCTAGGACTTTGTCGTAATTAAATATCCTCCATACATACGATGAAATATTTATGGAACACTAATATATAAATTCTCATCGATTATAGATTTTATGGAGGGTAACTTTATGGTACACCAGAATGTCCATCAGCAATTACAGCAAATTAGTAAACAATTACATGAGGCACAAGAATCTGCCCGGCTTGCACAAGGTTCTGATCCGCAACTATTGGAACAAGCAGATCAGCAGTTAAACGAAGTAGAACAGCAATTGCAAAATGTGCAGAACCAAGCGGGAGCTGAAAGCACGGAAAACCCACAATTTCAGCAGGCTTATGAACAGTTGCACGATACACGTCAACAAGTACAGGAAGCGCAACAAAATAATAATGATGTTTTATAAATAGAAATAGAATGCGCATCGATACAAACAAACTACAATACCATCATTCAAGGAAAAGAAAATTTGCAAATCCGAATCGTTATCGATTCGGTATTTTTTTCTTATATAGTTGCGTCATATTTGCCTCTTTTTTATCTTGTCTAAACAACAAAGGACTTGACGAGGTGACGTTCAATAAATTCGGCTAAGCCGTCGTTTTGATGATGCCCTGTGACAAAGTCAGCTGCGTTTTTTACTATTGGATCAGCATTGGCCATAGCGACTCCAGTGCCGGAATGACGAAGCATTTGTATATCATTTGGGCCATCTCCAAATGTAACTACTTCTGATGAGTTGATTCCATAAGCACGAAGTAATGTTTTAATGGCTGCCCATTTAGAAACACCACGAGCCACCAATTCAAACCCATCACTCCAATCAATGACAGCAGCTTCCTCTTTAAATGATTTTGAAAGTTGCTGGCTAGGGCCACCTGTTCGAATACTGTATTTTAGCACATCCTGATAGTTCACATTTCTTAAATCACCGACATAACTTGGAGGAATTCCACCTTCCCTTGTCCATTCGGCAATTTCTGAGCTCATACTCTTGCAATAAAGGCCGGTAGCAGTGTGTACAAGAACATTGCAGGAAACTTCTTCAGTTACTTGGTGGAATCGCTCCTTATCCAACATGATTGGCTTAACCTGAATCGCTTTTCCTGTTCTCCCATCGTGAATGGAAGCGCCGTTTAAACAAATCATCGGCGTTTTCAATTCAAGTGCCTTATAGTAAGGGGCTGTTATTTCATATTGACGTCCCGTTGCAAGAAAAACCTTAACCCCTTGATTAATTAGCATATTAATCGCTTCTGTGTTACGTCGGGATATTTCGTTTGAAGTCGTTAGTAGCGTCCCATCCATATCAATAAAGATCGCGCGCGTATTCATTTTTTTCCTCCCTTTCATTTGATATATCAATCGTATCATCTGAATGTAAAGGATTGATTAACTGACTGTAATGTTTAGATTAAGTTTATAGGATATAGAATTAAGGTCACATATGACGTGGATTAAATTGAATGTAATCCACGTATTTTATGATTTTTTGGATAAGCTAATTACCGGGTGATAAAAAATGAAGGCAACTGAAATAGAGCGAAAGTCGTTTGATAAATCATTGGATGGAATTCTAGAACTGTTCAATAATTTAGAAGAAGATGTGCCGATTATTCATTTTAGTGATGATGTAATTGAGAATATTGAACGCGCAAAGGAAAAATATGGGGAAGACAGGGTTCATCAAAAAATTAATGCCATTGTTGGTGAAATGCTTTCCTGGCTTGAACTGGAAGAGGATGATAGCGGTTCCGAAGCTGAAGAGACAACGGATAATGATTCTTAAATGTGTTATTTTTCCACTTTATAAAGAACTCTTGTTCCTATATAATCAAATAAGAACACAAGTTTGCTTGATGGAAGGGAATGATTTAAATTGGAAGGTTTGCTTATACATTCTGTTGAACAAAAGGAAAAGATTGCAGTCTTTTACATGGATGTAAAAAATAACGTTACCGAGCGAGTGATTCGGGTAATCAGCATCGATCATGATGCTATCGTTGCTTATTGTTATTACCGGAAGCAGGTGCGTACGTTTAAATTAAAAAATATTCTTGCAGCGGGACCAATCAGTCAAAAGAATAAGATGGGGGCTTAAGAGGATGAATGATAGAGGCACAATAAAATGGACATCTTTGATGATACCGGAACATACGAACTTACTTAATCAAATGTGGGCGGAAGAGAATTATAAAGAAAAACCAATGATAGAGGAGCAACAAGAAATACAAATAAACGCTGCACTAAAGCAAGCTATAAATCATGATCTGCCTGTCGAAATTAAACATTATAACGATGGTGATTATCTAACTTCAAAAGGTAAGTTAAGGAAGATCGATACGGCTACATTAAGGTTGGATGATGCTACCGAAATTAAACTAACGGATGTACTTGATGTATGTGTTGATTAAGTCTTGTAGCGATAATGATCTGCAAGGCCTTTTATGGAAAGATAATAGCTTATCTATTATGATAGAGAGGCTCAACCCCTCCATACACGGTGAACTTAAGACGTTTTGTAAACATCCTTGGTACAGTTTTCTATTATTAACCTATGTTTATAAATATAAAAAAGTGGTAAATAGAGAGAGTATATTTGATTTATTAATTAATAAATGGAGGTTGCATAATGGAAAAGAAAGGTAAAGGGTCGAGCAAAAAAAGTCTAATTGACCATAAAATATTTGCTCCCTCTATACTTATTATGATCGCAATTTGTATACCTTTTGCGATGTACCAGGATGAATCGCTGGAATTGTTGAATGGTATATTTAATCAGGTTGTGGAGATATTTAACTGGGGATATCTTTGGTATGCCATTTTGATGGTTATAGCTGGTCTTTATATGTCATTTTCCAAATATGGAAATGTTGTTTTAGGAGATCCATTGGAAAAACCCAGGTTTACGCTATTTGAATATGCTTCGATTCTCATTGCCATGGGGCTTGGCTCTACCATCATGCGGACAGGGATGACCGAATGGGCCAATGTCGCAGTAGATCCCCCTATTGGTGTTGAGGCAATGTCAGCAGATGCGCTGATGTGGGGGAATGCATACAGTATGTTCCTGTGGACTTTCCAAACTTTTGCTATCTTTGTCATGGCAGCACCTGCCCTTGGATATCTTGTCCATGTCCGGAAGAAACCGGTTATGCGAATTTCCGAGGCATGTCGTGTAATTTTCGGAGATAAGTTTACAGATGGTATTGGCGGAAAAATATTGGATGTACTTTTCCTAGTCAGTATTCTTGCAGGTGCTGCGGTTACCTTAGGATTAGGGACGCCAATTGTTACTTATAATTTGGCTGAAATTTTTAATATCGAAATTACGTTTGGTTTAACAGTAATCGTAACTATCGTGTGGGTGTGCTTTTTCTCTATCAGTGCCTACTTAGGAATAGAAAGAGGTATTAAGAAATTAAGTACTTTTAATATGTATCTTGCCGGTGCATTAGCCTTATTTATCATGATAGCGGGTCCTGGTGTATTCATACTTAATTATTTCACAGACTCTATTGGTTTTCTGTCTACACACTATATTGATATGATCCTTAATACGAATGCCGTTCATATGGGAGAAAGCACACATATACAAAGTAATACCGTGTTTTATTTCGCCTATAATGCAACATGGGCTATGCTGCATAGTGTTTTCGCCGCAACGATATCACGGGGAAGAACGGTAAGGGAAATGATTATGACGTATCTATTAGCGCCGATGCTCATAGCTTGGGGTGCAACAGCGGTCCTTGGAGGTCTTGGCGTGCAGAGGTTCCTAACCGGAGAAGTTCCTGTACTGGAAATTGCCCAAGAGGATGTAATGGCAGCCATACCGGCCATATTGAGTTCATTACCTTTATCAATTATCGCGCTTGTGGCATTTGTCGTCGTTGCCATGATTTTCATGATTACGACACTGGATTCGACAACATATACTATTGCTTCTTATGCAGGAACGAGGAACATGAGTAAGTCAGAACCCTCGAAAAATTTGCGGCTGATTGTCGCCGCAATCATTACTGTGTTTGCCCTGCTATTATTGCGTATAGGTGGCCTTGCCCCACTGGAAGTAGTTTCAGGACTGCTGGGGATACCGATTATTTTCTTACAGATTCTGACTATTTATGCCGCTAAGAAAATGATGGATGAGGATAGAGCATGGGTAAATAATGTAAGGAAGAAAAAGAAATGGAAACAACAACAGCAACAGAATCAATAAATAACAGTGGAGATATAAAGAAGGGCAAGTCCGTTAGTCGGGCTTGCCCTGTCCATTTATCTATAGGATGAAGCATTTTGCTATCCGCGTCTTCCGCCTCTACCGCCTCGTTTTGTATCAGTGCTGCGTTTAAGCGTAGATAAATTTTCTTCACTAGTTTTTAAAAACTTAGCCATTTTATCTTCAAAAGATTCCTTAGATTTGAAATTACCTCTGGAGCGATTGGCTTTGGAATTCCTGCTATCTCCGCCTTGGCGTGCTGGACGCTCTGGTCTATCAATTGCTTTTTTAATGGATAAAGCAATTTTCCCCTCTTTCTCACTAATAACTTTTACTTCAATTTGATCCCCTTTTGTTAGATGATCATTAACATCTTTTACATAGCTATCAGCTACTTCGCTGATATGCACAAGCCCTGTTTTGCCGCCTGGTATTTCTACGAATGCACCAAAATTAGTTATGCCTGTTACTTTACCTTGTACCTTGCTACCTACTTCAATTGACAATGAAGTTCCCCCTTAGTAATGATAAACCAACTAATTATAACAAATAAAAAGGAGAATATCAATGGGCGAGATGTTTAATATGTATCTTGTAAACGTCTAAAACCTTCTTGGTGAAGATAGTCAGTTGCAGCATTATGGGTTGCGTAAGTTCCGTCCAGTGTGTCACCGGCATATATATCCCATGTGCTAATATCATGAAATAATGTTAGGGTCTGGTTTTCAGCATTTATCCATGTTTCTTCAAAAGGCTCCGATTCAGATAGTGATGCAATGGATTGTTTGATCACCTTACGTAGTTCTTGTTTCGTAAAATCGCGGATGTTTACCATCCCTTTCGAATCAATCGTATAGGCATCATCTATTTGTTCAGCATACACAAATCCGTTCCCATTTGGATGTAGACGATAGACGACTATTTTCTTATCAACGACACTCTCTTCAAAATGGAAATTGACACGACCAAGAGAAATATCGTAGCGCTGTAATTCTGGAAATGATTCAATAATTGCAAGCTTTTCTTCAAATGTAAGCATGTGACCTCCATGTAGACTGTATTTAGAATTTAATCTTATTTTACCACTTGAACTTGGAAAAATACGAGGAAAGTTGTTTTACAAACTTGTATTGCCGTGGAGTTATCTCGTTCACGGGTTGTTTATCTGGCTGCGAGGTAGACGCTTGGATAAATTTCTTTTGACACAACAACCACTTGCCGTTAATATTATAAGAAGATAAACCCGACTAAATTTATCAAGAAAGGGTGTTTTAGATGGGGACATCAGTAGCTAGTGTTCAACCTGTAAGTGAAGTAAAAGATCCGGTGGAAAAAAGACCTGATTTAAACAAGCCTCAAATGCCACTAATAATTGGTGGGCTATTTGTTGGGGCTATATTAATGATATATTTAATGATTACACAAAATAGTATTCAACCACTACTACTTGTAATTGGTTTGTTGCTTGGATATACATTGTTCCATGCACGTTTTGGCTTCACCTCAGCATTTCGTAGGTTGGCGGCTGTCGGAAATGGGCAGGCCCTGCGTTCACATATGTTAATGTTAGCCGTTGCTGTTACATTATTTGCTCCGATTCTAGCATTTGGTTATTCATTCTTTGGTGGAGAAGTTGCTGGATATGTATCACCAATTGGCATTAGTCTCCTAGTAGGTGCCTTCATGTTTGGAATAGGAATGCAGCTTGGTGGAGGTTGTGCTTCCGGTACGCTTTTTGCCGTCGGTGGTGGGCGTACTGTCATGTTTGTAACGCTATTATTCTTTATTGCTGGTTCAACAATAGGAGCCAAACACCTTCCGTTCTGGACGGAGGATTTACCAGCATTCGAACCTGTTTCTCTAGCAACATCTACGGGACTTGGTTATGGTGGCGCATGGGCATTATCGATTGCATTGTTTGGTCTAATCGCTTGGATTACCTTAGTTGTTGAGAAAAAGAAAAAAGCACCAAAAATGGCTCCTGTACCGTCAGCAACTGGTTGGAGGAGAATTCTCCGTGGATCATGGCCGTTGTTCGCAGCTGCAATTGCGTTAGCTGTTCTAAACGCCTTAACGTTAATGACTCGTGGTACACCATGGGGAATAACTTCAGCTTTTGCCTTATGGGGTTCAAAAATAGCACAGTTCTTTGGCGTCGATGTAGCTAGTTGGGGCTATTGGCAAGGTGCTAACGCCGCAATGTTAGAGTCATCGATTTTTGCAGACTCTACAACTGTATTAAACTTGGGTGTAATCATAGGGGCGTTTCTAGCATCAGCAGCAGGTGGACTATTTAAGTTTACTAGAATCAACCCGAAAAATGTAGCAGCAGCTGTTATAGGTGGATTACTCATGGGATATGGTGCCAGGCTCGCATTTGGCTGTAACATCGGCGCATACTTCGGAGGCATTGCATCATTTAGCCTTCATGGATATATTTGGGGAATCCTTGCATTAGGAGGAACCTTTGTAGCACTCTATCTCAGGCCGTTGTTTGGGTTATCGGTACCAAAATCAAAAGACTCATTTTGTTGAAGCATTAAGAAGTGAATCACCATACGTGTTTTTGTATGGTGATTTCTTACGTACTTATTGTTGTTAAATGCGACATAAGAGTCAACCAATACCTTTCCATTTACACTACCCTTCAAAACAACTCTTCAATTGTGTTGAATAAGGATTATATATTATCATAAAAATTGTAAAGTATGACACTCTATATCATATCGTTTAGGAAAATTACCCATCCATCATTGGCATGTACACAATACAGAAAAGTAAAGGAGAGCTTATAGTGGAAATTGGAATTGACAAAATTGGTTTTTACACCCCGCATTTATATGTGGATATGAACAAACTCGCTGTCGAAAGAAATGTTGAGCCGGAAAAATTTACAATTGGAATTGGGCAGGAAAAGATGGCTATCGCACCTCTCACGCAGGATCCGGTGACATTGGCCGCAAATGCAGCATTGGATATTTTAGATGAAGAAGATAAAGAAAAGATCGATTTTGTTTTATTTGGAACTGAATCTGGTATCGATCAATCAAAATCTGCAGCAGTATATGTGCATCGCCTGCTTGGGTTAAATCCTCAAGCACGGGCTGTTGAAGTGAAACAAGCTTGTTATGGAGCTACTGCCGCCATTCAAATGGCTAAAGGGCATATTGCGTTGAATCCGGAAAGTAAGGTATTGGTCCTAGGCTCAGATATTGCGAGATACGGCTTAAACACTGGAGGCGAAGCGACACAAGGAGCTGGAGCTGTTGCTATGGTTGTAAGCGCAGATCCCAGCATTATGGTTCTTGAGGGCCCGAGTGCTTATTTGACTGCTGATGTTATGGATTTTTGGCGACCTGTATACTCTGACGAAGCATTTGTAGATGGAAAATTCTCGAATGAGCAATATATTGCATTCTTCTCCAGTGCCTGGGAGCAATACAAATCCAAAACAGGTCAGGGACTAGCAGATTTTGAAGCATTTTCTTTTCATTTGCCATACACGAAGATGGGCAAAAAAGCGTTAAGAGCTGTTTTAGATGAAGGAACAGAAGAAGATAGTGAACGTTTATTAGCAAACCATCAAATTGGTGCGGTTTATAATAGAAATGTTGGTAATATTTATACGGCTTCGTTGTATTTAAGTTTGCTTTCACTGCTTGAGCAGAGTGAAGACTTGCAGGATGGTTCACGAATCGGGCTATTCAGCTATGGCTCAGGAGCAGTAGGGGAGTTATTTGCCGGCAGGCTGCAGCCGGGTTACCGGGAGCATTTAAATGTAGCGCGTCACAGTGAGTTATTTGCTACAAGAAAAGAGGTAACAGTTTCCGAATATGAGGAGATTTTCCAGGAGACATTGCCAACTGATGGATCAAGCCTTGATCTTGATATTGACCAAGATCCAGCAAAAATCTGCCTCTCCGGGATCGAGGGACATTCTCGCCAGTATGTGAATAAGGCAAGTAATATCGAGGCAGAAAAAATTTCGGCTCGTGCAGAACGTTGATTATTTTTAAGTAAAGACCTTTTGGTGTGGGAAACATCAAAAGGTCTTTTCTGTTAACCTAATTTCTCATATTCCTCTTTATAAATCCCATACAGCAGCCACGGAGAGGGCAACTCAAATCGATGATTAGCAGGCAATGTTTGAGCTTCCTCTTTTGTTAAATCCATCCATATGTAGGTGTCTTCTCCTGTTTGTTCTTTTAATCTCCCGTAATCGCTTGAAATTGTCTCCCATAATCCGGGTTGCGTGGCCATATCGCTCCATGGGTATACGGCATGCAGATAATGATTCTTCTTTTGATCAGTCTTGGTAATCAATACACGGGTTTGATCATCATTTTCATAAAACGCCCATTGCTCAAGGTCATGATCTTGAAATAAGTCCATGGAACCGGGGAAGGGGTAATAACATTCATACGGGAAAACCTGTGCTGATTTTACATAGGTTTGTTGTACCCAATCTCTTTTTCGCTGTAAGTCGGTAACTGGATTCCAAGGCTTTGCACCTGTTTCTAGCGCAGAGGTATCTTTAGTAACAGCCCCGTGTAATATTATATAGTTGGATAGACCGTTTTTTTCTATTACACGTTGTGCTGATAAATTATGCTCCTGCGTGTTGGCACCAGCCCACTTAATACTATGTAGGGTAAATGCTGCGTTCAATACATGGGTCATCAGAGACGTGGAGAAACCGTTTCCCTTCCATCTGCGGTCGCTTCTTAATCTGCCTAACATTGCATAACTACCTGCATAAATGGTATATCCTGCTATACTAACAAGCTGCCCGTCCTGGAATAACCCAAATAAGCGACTAGGCCCTTGTATAAGTCTATCAAATATGTCTTTTACATAATCATCTTCAATGCCAGTGTCCAAATCTTGAACGTGAGGATAGTCGTTATTTTGCAAAAGTCGAATTGTTGTTTTCATATATTCTTCACTCCCTGAAAGGATCATTTTAGCATTTTTATTATAAACTTTTTTAAAAGATATATGAAACTCTCAAGTCCTATGCCCGCTAATTAATCTCTAATCCCGTATTTCCTCATCTTACTATAAAGCGTCACCCGTGAAATCCCGAGTATTTTAGCAGCGGCACTTTTATTTCCATTATTTTGCTGGAGCGCTTCTTCAATCCTTTTTTTCTCGATATCTTCTTTTTCCTGAACCAACGAATGATTGCTTTCTATTTCCTGTACAGTATTTGGAGTAGAAGTATTATGGAAAAAGGCCAAGATATCTTGTTTTTTGATCACGGATTTTTCCGAGAGTATGATTACACGTTCGATCAAATTTCGTAACTCGCGTACATTGCCCGGCCAGTGATGTTGAAAAAGGGCTTCTACTGCATCTTGTTCGAGTGTTGGGAGTGGCACTTCGTATTGAACGGCAAATTGTTTGAGAAATAATTTTGCCAGTTCGACTACATCATTGATTCGCTGTCTTAGTGGAGGCATGGTGATTTGAATGACGTTTAAGCGATAAAATAAATCGGAACGGAATTGTTTTTCTTGCATTTGCTGCTCCAGATTCTGATTCGTTGCTGCGATGAAGCGAACGTTCACTGGTTTTCCAGAAGAACTGCCCACTTTATAAATGATATTTTCCTGCAGTACACGAAGCAGCTTTACCTGCATATCCAGCGGGAGCTCACCAACTTCATCCAGAAATAAGGTTCCACCGTTTGCCATCTCAATTTTGCCGGTTTTTCCCTTTTTCTCGGCTCCCGTAAATGCACCCCCTTCATAGCCAAATAATTCGCTTTCAAATAATGCTTCTGGAATAGCTCCGCAGTTAACTGGAATAAATGGGCCGTTTTTGCGTGGGCTTGCCTCGTGAATCGCCCTTGCACAAATTTCTTTTCCAGTCCCGCTTTCTCCGAGAACGAGTGTTGTGGCATCTGTTTTGGCAGCTTTACTTGCAATTTGAATCATTTGCTGGAGAGGGAGGCTATTTCCTTTTAGCCGTGAAAAAGGGTTTTCCTCTGTGTTCGTTGTATAAACCTTTTGTCTTAATTCATTTAACGCTGTAGAGGTGGTTAATAAACTGTCATTTAATTTTACAACATGCGTGATATCCCGTTCTGCGGATATCGCTCCAATTAATTCTCCATCATCCGTGAAAATAGGGGAGGCGTTAACGACAACATGCTTATCCCGGCGTGGCCTGTGATACGTACCTTGAACTGGTTTTTTCGTCTCAAGCACATTTAAAGCCATTAAATCATCGTCATGGAAAAAATCTGTTATTTGCCTGTCTATAATCTCATTACGTTTAATGTTATACGTTTGTATGGCGGCATCATTCCAAAAAATAACCTCTTTATGTTGGTTGATAATCGTTATCGCATCATCTTCTGTTGATAATACAGCGTCCAGGTAATAACGTTCATTAGCCATCATGTCCCCTCCATATAACCTTGGATTGTAAAGATAAGTGTAAAGTATTTTTACACTATTGTAAATAAAATAAACGTAAATTAGAAATGCCCTTAATAGATAAAAGGGATAAAAACAGTGCATTGAAGGCGAATGATCGATAGAAACATAGAAAAATAGATGTTGGCATGTATTTTGCTTATAGAATGGTGAAGGGTTGTAGAGATATTTTTAATATTTAAGGTAATTGCTTTCAGTAAATTGATACAAAAATCAAGGAGGTTTTTATTTTGGTTTTACCATTTAAACATGAACCATTTACTGATTTTAACGATGAAACAAATCGAAAGGAATTTGATGCTGCACTCAAGGAAGTGAAAGAGCAGTTAGGACAGGAATATCCATTGGTAATCAATGGGGAGAAAATTTATACGGATGATAAATTGGTTTCCGTTAACCCTTCCGATAAAAATCAAGTCGTTGGAAATGTATCGAAAGCCACAAAAGCATATGTCGATCAAGCGATGGAATCAGCAGAAGGTGCTTTTAAAAAATGGAGAACATGGACGGCGGTAGAACGTGCAGAAGTGCTGTATAGAGCAGCTGCAATTGTGCGTCGTCGTAAGCATAAGTTTTCCGCATGGTTGGTATACGATGCTGGTAAGCCTTGGGGGCAGGCTGATGCAGATACAGCAGAAGGTATTGATTTTATAGAGTACTATGCGCGCCATATGATTGAGCTGGAAAAAGGGAAAGAAATTAATGATCGTGCGGGTGAAGAAAATACGTATTTCTATCAGCCGATGGGTCCAGGTGTTACCATCCCGCCATGGAACTTCGCATTTGCGATCGTAGCAGGTACTACTGTTGCGCCAATTGTAGCGGGTAATCCTGTGCTCCTGAAGCCATCTGAGAATACACCGGTGATTGCATATAAATTAGTAGAAGCACTGGAAGAAGCAGGCCTGCCAAAAGGTGTGGTAAATTTTGTACCAGGAGATCCTGCGGAAATTGGCGATCATCTCGTGGATCATCCGAATACGCACTTTATTAACTTTACTGGTTCTCGTGCAACTGGAATCCGTATTATCGAACGTGCAGCAAAAGTACAAGAAGGGCAAACCTTCCTAAAACGAGTGGTTGCTGAAATGGGTGGAAAAGACACGATCATCGTTGATAATAACGCAGATCTGGAACTTGCAGCTCAATCCATTGTGCATTCAGCATTCGGTTTCTCCGGACAGAAATGTTCTGCCTGCTCAAGAGCAATCGTGCATAAGGATGTGTATGAAGACGTGCTCGGACGATGTGTCGAATTGACAAAAGAATTAACAGTGGGCAACACGAGTGAAGAAGATGCATACATGGGTGCTGTTGTTAATCAAAAACAATTTGATAGTATCAGTAATTATATTGAAATTGGTAAGCAAGAGGGGGAACTTGTTGTTGGTGGAGAAACGGACGATACCAAAGGTTATTTCGTTCATCCGACTATCTTTAAAGATGTGGATCCACAAGCACGTATCATGCAGGAAGAAATATTCGGTCCGGTTTTAGGATTTGCAAAAGCAGAAGACTTCGACGAATTGCTTGAGATTGCAAACAACACGGAATACGGCTTGACTGGTGCGGTAATCTCAGACAATCGTGAGCATTTAAACCGTGCGCGCTATGAATTTCAAGTGGGTAACCTCTATTTCAACCGCGGATGTACCGGTGCCATTGTCGGTTATCAACCGTTCGGCGGATTTAAAATGTCCGGTACAGATTCCAAAGCAGGAGGCCCGGATTATCTCACACACTTCTTGGAAGCTAAAACATTATCGCAACATTTCTAAAGAAGGCTAGAATAATTGTGACAATAGGGTGCACCTATTGTCACTTGTTCCTAATTTTAATGTAAGAAGTTACCTGAAAGGAGCCGCCAGCATGTCCAATCTAACAAGAGATTTTTTCATAGGCTTATCAAATAATAAATTACTAAATAAGAGTGCCAAAAAATGGGGTTTCCGTATGGGTGCGGAAAAGTTTGTGGCGGGTACCACAATTGAAAGCGTTACAGAAACGGTCAAGGAACTTAACCATCATGGAATAAGCTGTACGCTCGACCGTTTGGGAGAATTTGTATCCGAAAAAGAAGAGGCCATTGAAGCGAAAGAAGAATCTATTCGTCTCTTAGAAAAGATCCATGCAGAGGATATAGATTGTCATATATCGGTGAAGTTAACACAAATGGGGTTGGATATTGATCAGGAATTTTGCATCCAAAATTTGCAGGAAATTTTGCAAGTGGCAGCTCAATATAATATTTTTGTCAATATCGATATGGAAGATTATGCGCGTTATCAGCAAACCTTGGATGTACTTCAAATCTTAAGGACAGATTATGAAAACGTAGGCACGGTTATTCAATCTTATCTATGCCGAACCGAGGTAGATTTGGATAGCCTTAAAGATGTACGTCTCAGGCTGGTAAAAGGGGCTTATAAAGAAAGCGAGGAAGTTGCCTATCAGAACAAAGTGGACATTGACCGTAATTTTGTAATGATTGCTAGAAAAAGACTGCTAGGAGAGACATTTACTTCTATCGCAACACATGATCATCATATCATCAATGAATTGAAAGCGTTTATCCATGAAAATAATATCGACAAAAATACGTACGAATTCCAGATGCTATATGGTTTTCGAAATGACATGCAGCACGGGCTCACAGATGAGGGTTATAATTTCTGTACCTATATTCCGTTCGGCACGGAGTGGTTTGGGTATTTCATGCGCCGTATGGCCGAAAGACCACAGAATATTAATTTGGTTTTGAAGGATACCTTTTACACGAAAGATAATAAGTTGAAGAAAAAACCAATTATTGCCGGGGTAGTGGCTGGGGCGTTGGTGTTGGCATTGTTGAGGCGAGGGAAGAGATGAATGGGAGAATAGCAAGACAGTAGAATGGCGTATCAGTTAATATATAAGCCATAGCGATTATGCTATGGCTTTTCTCATAAGGTTTCTAAGATCTTATTGAAACTTTCTTCTTTGTTCTTCGTATATTTAGAAGGAAAGTATACTACAAATCTGTTATCATGGAAAAAGAATAAAAGAAACATAGGGGGGAGTTAATTTTTGGATAATGAAAGCAATAGGAATCCCAAACAAGTAGCGCAGTTGAAAAAATTCGGCAGGCGTTTCGGTATCGTTATTGGAATACTACTACTTCTTCTCATCATCGGATCGGTTGCATTCCACTGGGTTACAGATTACATATGGATGGATAACCTTGATTTTGGAGGAGTGTTTACGACTATCCTAGGAAGTAAAGTGTTGCTCGGTGTAGCGGGCTTTATCTTGTTCTTTGTGGTTACATATTTCACTTTTTTCTTGATTATCCGTTCTTATACCAAGCATTTTGATTCGCATCAGCTACCACCGATTATTCTGAAGCGAAAAATAATGAATGCCATTATGTTTGGTGTTTCTCTTTTGGCAGGACTGATTGGGAGTACGGTCGTACAGGGGATCGGCTGGGAGCCTGCGCTCAAACTTTTAAATCATGCTTCATTTGGGCAAGCGGATCCGTATTTTAATATGGATATTTCTTTTTATATGTTTGTTCTGCCGTTTCTGGAATTTATTGTTTATCTTTTACTTGGTTTAAGCATCTTTTTCCTGATTGTGCAGATTGGCTCTTATTCAGTATTTAACATGTACCGAATGAGTCGTTCAGCCCAGTGGCATATGGGAGTAACTCTAGGAATTATTGGGTTGCTTTTAGCTTGTAATCATTTGCTAGCGCCATATGGTACATTGCTGACAAATCAAGTAAACCTTTTTCAGCAAAGTGTTGTGCACGGGTTGAGTTATACGGATAATCTTATCAACATACCAAAAGCCTATATTCTCGCCGCAGTTGCAATTATTGGAACTGTTTGGGTGATTATTGCACTGCGAAAAGGGAAAATCCAAGCCATGCTAATCCCTGTTGTTGCATATGTTGGATTGGTAATTGTAGGACAACTGGCATCTGTTGGTGTACAGCAGTTCCTTGTATCACCGAATGAGTTTTCACAGGAAGAGGAGTATCTGGAGCATAATCTTAATTTCACACGTGCTGCTTATGATCTTAATGATATGGATGTATCCGATCATCCAGGTGATGGCACGTTAGATGAAGAAATGGTGGAAGATAATGAATTAACCATTAATAATGTACGGATCAATGATTCAAGACCATTGCTTGATGTATATAATCAGCTTCAGACATTCCGGACCTATTATCAATTTAACGATGTTGATATTGACCGATATGAAATCGATGGTGAATATGAGCAGGTTTTTGTTGGGGCAAGAGAATTAAGCACAGTTGATTTACCAGAGCAAGCACAAACCTGGGTGAACCGGAATCTAAGATATACACATGGTTATGGAGTTACCATGAGTCATGTTAACGAATTAACCGCGCAGGGTCAGCCGGAATATATATTACAAAATCTTCCTCCTGAAGGGGATTTGGACATAACACGTCCTCAAATTTACTATGGGGAAGAGGCTTATCCGAATGTAATTGTTAATTCAGAAGTGGATGAATTTGATTATCCTTCTGGTGATGAAAACGTATCGAGTCGGTATGAAGAAGATTCGGGTATTACGTTAGATGGGATTAATCGGGCGTTATTTGCTTTAAAAGAGGGATCATTTCGGATGTTTGTCTCCGATCAGATAACAGATGAGAGTCAGTTTCTTGAAACCCGAAATATCATGGACCGTGTTAATCGAATCGCACCATTTTTCGAATATGATTCAGATCCGTATATTTTTGTTCGTGATGACGGCAGTCTTGCTTGGATGATGGATGCATATCTAACAGCTGAAAGATATCCATACTCGGAATCCTATCAGGAAAACAACAATTATATTCGAAATTCGGTAAAAGTAACCGTGGACGCTTACACTGGAGAAGTGGATTTTTATATAGCAAATCCGGAAGATCCATTGCTGCAGACATATGAAAACATGTTTCCTGAACTCTTCACAGAGGAAATTCCAGAGGACGTGCGGGCTCATTTCCGCTTCCCTGAAAGGTTGTTTAATATTCAGGCATCCATCTACGGCACCTATCATATGACCGATCTTGAAATGTTCTATAACCGGGAAGATGCGTGGGAGTTCCCGACAGAGAAATACTTTAATGAAGATATTGAGATGGAGCCTTATTATGTAACAATGAAACTACCTGAATATGAAGAAGAAGAATTTATTTTGATGATGCCGTATACACCAAGAAATCGACAAAATATGATTGCCTGGATTGGTGTGCGTAATGATGGAGAGCATTATGGTGAAAAATTTGTATATCGTTTTCCAAGACAGGAAAATGTATACGGTCCGCAACAAATTGAAAATCGTATCAATCAGGATAGTACGATTTCTCAGGAGCTGAATCTCTGGTCACAAGGCGGATCTGAAGTCATACGTGGGAACTTGCTCGCCATTCCGATTGAAGATACGGTCATGTATGTGGAACCAATTTATATTGAATCTTCCAACGAGACGTCACTTCCTGAAGTGAAGCAAGTTATCATCGCCTACGATGATCATATCGTCATGGAAGCCACATTTGAGGAGTCGCTTGAGCAAATGTTAAATCTTGTAGATCCGGATCGTCAGCCGGATGAGGAGCAAACACCTGAAGAGACAGCAGAGCCAGGTGAACAGGAACAGCAAATTTCAGAATCAGATGAGATATTACAAGAGTTCTCAGATCTGTTTAATTCCTACCAGGATGCGCTATCTGAAGGAAATTGGAACGAGGCTGCAGAAATTATGACAGAGATAGAAGATAGACTAAATGAAGAACAACAATGATTGTAGTAGGGAAAAGGGGCTCCGATAATATTTGGAGCTCCTTTTCTAATTTTACTGTATTTAAATTTTCAAAACCCACTTGACTTATCGGATTAATTAAAATACACTATACATTATAACTAAATATTCTTATCAAGAGAAGCTGAGGGATGTGGCCCTATGAAGCTTCAGCAACCCCTGATTAGTGTCAGGAAGGTGCTAATTCCACCGGGAGTAATTCTTGGGAGATAAGAGCGGAATATCAAAGTAAAGCCCTCTTTTCTCATATAAGAAAAGGGGGCTTATTTTTATGGTTACATACAGAAGTTCTTAGCTAAAGAGGAAAGTTTAGAAAAAAGACAAATGATAAGAAAGGATGATCACATGAGTGAAATTGTTGTGCTATCGGGAAGTCCTTCTGAATTTTCGCGATCGGAACAAGTACTTAAATACTTAGGGGCCTTACTTCAACAGGAGTATTTTTCAGTGACTCATATTTCTGTTAAAGACGTGCCAGCTGAAGACGTATTCCAAGGGAAGTTTGATAGTCCGGCCATTCAGGAAATTACGGCATTAGTCCAAAATGCAAAAGGTATTATAGTTGGATCGCCGGTGTATAAAGGTGCATATTCAGGTGTTCTAAAAGCATTGCTCGATATCCTCCCGCAAGATGTACTCAAGCACAAACCAGTACTTCCGCTGATGACAGGGGGGAGTCCGTCGCATTTGCTAGCAATCGAATACGCTTTGAAACCGGTGTTGGCCACATTAAAGGGGCATAATTTAAAAGGACTTTATCTGCTTGATAGTCAAATAGATAAACAGCAGGAAAATCCAATTATCGATGCGGACATTTTACAGCGCACGAAAAAGCAACTTCAATATTTTATCGAAATCGTTAACAGACAGGCGTCAGCAGTGTTTTTTACTTAAATAACGAAATTTCAAGGAGGAAAACATATATGGCTAAAAAGAGGATTTATTTAAATGCGTTTGATATGAACACGCCTGGGCATCAGTCCCCTGGTTTATGGACCCATCCGGATGATGAGTCATATCGCTATAAAGATAGCGAATACTGGATTGAACTTGCTAAATTGTTGGAAAAGGGACGGTTTGATGCTGTATTTCTTGCGGATGTATTAGGTACTTATGATGTGTATAAGGGATCACGTGATGCAGCTGTAAGTCAAGGGGCACAGGCTCCAGTCAATAACCCTTCCTTGGTAGTCCCTTTAATGTCAGCAGTTACAAAGCATCTTGGTTTTGGCGTAACAGCATCTGTTACACATGAGCATCCTTACACTTTTGCACGCAGAATCAGCACATTAGATCATCTAACTAAAGGGCGGATCGGATGGAATATTGTTACTTCTTATCTGAAAAGTGCCTCTGTCAATATGGGATTGGAAGGCCAAATTAAGCATGACGAGCGATACGATATAGCAGCAGAATATCTGGACGTTGCCTACAAACTTTGGGAAGAAAGCTGGGAGGACGATGCTGTTAAGGTAGATAAAGAAAATGGCATTTACACCGATCCTAACAAAGTTCATGACATTAATCATGAAGGGAACTATTTTAAAGTACCTGGAGCGCATTTGAGTGAACCATCTCCACAGCGTACTCCTGTTATTTATCAAGCAGGAGCATCTACGAAAGGTCGCGCATTTGCAGCTGAAAATGCCGAATGTGTGTTTATAGGTGCACCAACGATATCTGCAACGAAAGACACCGTTGATAAGTTACATGCTGATATCAAAGAGGCAGGGAGATTACCGGAAGAGGTGAAAGTACTCACAATGTTTACACCGATAGTTGGTCGAACAGAAGAAGAGGCTGTGGCAAAATTTAATGACTATAAAAATCATATTAGCCATGAAGGTGCGCTCGCCTTATTCGGTGGATGGACTGGAATAGATTTAACTGCATATGACCCAGACGAAAATTTACGCTATGTAGAGAGCAATGCAATCCAATCTGCAGTAGAAAACTTTACGAAGATAGACCCTGATAAACCATCAACCGCAGAAGATATTAAAGAATTTGTAGGAATAGGCGGAATGGGGCCGTATACTGTCGGATCACCGGAGCAGGTGGCCGACACGATGGAAGCATGGGTGAATGAAGCTGGAGTTGATGGTTTTAATATTGCTTATGCGATAACTCCAGGAACATTTAAGGATTTCGTTGAATACGTAGTACCAATTCTACAGGATAGAGGATTGGTTCAAAAAGAATATGAAGGAACTACACTCAGGGATAACTTATTCGGTCAAGGAGACCAACTGCCGGATCATCATCCCGGGAAGAATACCAAAGGCGTGTTGGTGAATTAACTTTTTCGCGTAAAGAGCTAAAAGAACCTGCTACCACTTAATCAGTGAGCACAGGTTCTTTTTTAATTTTAACAGTTGACATTTCACCATTAAAGACTATACACTTAATTCAACAAAGTTGAATATAAATATATAAAGTTGAATAGAATTGAACTAACAAACTAATATTTTTTGTAAGCGTATTCTTATATAGAAGGAAAATGTTTCATCATCTATGATTAATAGGAGGGGAAACCATGAAGAATTGGCCAGATTTTGTTCAAATAAAAGAAGTGGCACCTCGAGACGGTTTGCAAAATGAAAAGAGCTGGATTTCAACTGACGATAAAGTTGCTTGGATTAATATGCTTTCCGAATCAGGCGTTAGGGAGATTGAGTATTCCTCGTTTGTCCATCCGAAATGGATACCGAATCTTTCTGACGCCAGAGAAGTTGGAAAGCGGATAATCAAACATCCGGGTGTCTTCTATTCGGCGCTTGTCCCAAATAGGAAGGGGCTTGAACATGCGCTGGAAGCTGGGATTGATGGGGCTTCGGTGTTTATGTCAGCAAGCGAAACCCACAATAAAAAAAATATAAATAAAACAATAGCAGAAACTTTTCCCGTAATGCGTGACGTTATCCAAGAGGCGAAACAAGAAGGAAAACGTGTAACAGGCTATGTTTCAACCGTATTTGATTGTCCGTTTGAAGGAAAAATAACGCCTGAAGAAGTTATCCGTGTTTGTGATCAATTGTTGGAATATGGTGCAGATGATATTTCACTTGGAGATACAATCGGTTCGGCTGTTCCTTCCCAAGTGGATCAGCTGCTTGAAGCGGTGTTATCCCGCTATCCGAAAGAGAAAATTATCATGCATTTTCATGACACAAGAGGAATGGCTATCGCTAATATTATGCGATCCCTGCAATACGGCATAACTCGATTTGATAGTTCTGTTGGAGGCTTGGGCGGTTGTCCTTATGCACCGGGAGCAGCAGGCAATGTAGCAACAAATGATGTGCTGTATCTCCTGCATGGTTTAGGTGTGAAAACAGGGATTCAGGAACGTAAAATACAAGAGGCAGCATTATTTATGCAGAATAAATTGGGAAAGGAATTGCCAAGTAAGACACTTGCTCATTATGTAAGTACGGCCTAATCGATCATATTCATGTGTTAAAGGTTTAAAGATTCTCTCCTTGACTGTAAAGCCGAGCTATTCTATGATTAAAGGCATATATTCGACTTAAATGGCAAAGGAGAGAGTTACCATAAATCTTGATAATATAGGTAAAAAAATAAAACAAATGCGTGCACGCAGCAAAAAAACACAACAGCAAATTGCAGATGAATGCGGCATCTCCAAAAGCTTATTATCCAAAATCGAAAACGGCCAAGCCGCTTCTGCAATCGCTACATTATCCAAAATCAGTGATGCTCTAGAGGTTCCTCTCTCATGGGTGCTGGATGACAAATCAGAACAAGAACTGGTACTACTTTCAAAAGCAAACAGACAGTCTAAAATTGGAGACGAGAATATGGGCTACTCCTATGAGTTGCTCGCGAACAGATCCCAATATAATGGTGTAGAACCAACCATTGTTCACGTGACACCTAAACATACGAACCATCGGCAAGAGACCTATACCCATTCCCAGGATGAATTTATATTTATTCTCGAAGGTGCAATTTACTTGTATTATGATGGAGAAGAGCATTACATGGAAAAAGGTGACAGTGCCTATTTTCAAGGATCAAAATCCCATTTATTTATCCCTGTGGACAATGAGGGTGCTAAAGTATTGACATTATTTATTGATAGTACGATTTAAGAGGATTACTCTGAGGGACCCGAATAGAAGGGTTCTTTTATTTCTAGAGGTCCTTTAAAATAAATTCACGCTTTTCTACCCCTAAATTCTTAATTTCGCCGATTATAGTAGTGAAACACCCTAGCTGTTTCTATAGCAATAATCGAAATGAAATTTGATTTGGGGGTATTAGTGTATAAAAAAATTAGTTTTCGCCATTAAAATGGTGTGAATTTTATGATAATATAGGTGTCAAGATTTGGAGTATTTAATTCAAAAAGTGACGGAGGAGTCTCCATGGATAAATCAGTAATTTTCCACCGTTTTAAGAGTTTTGCTGTTAATGAGTGCAGAGGATCAAGCAATTTATATGAAATTTTGTCTGAAAGAACAGCTGAAGATGAAGGGTTATTAGAATTGTGCACCAATTCCCAGGGAGGGCAACCAATTCCGAATTTATTTTTTGGTGCTGTGCATTTTCTTTTACTAAAAGGTACATCACATCATTTGAAGAATTTTTATGGAAGCATCACAGATACCCCCGAGAATCCAAATCAATGTTTTCCCTATCTCAAGGATTTTTGTAAGAAATACAGTGATGAAATAATTACAGTAATGCAACGTAAATTAGTCCAAACTAATGAGGTTAGGCGTTGTAGTTACCTTTATCCCAGTTTTTGTTTTGCATATGAGAAAGTGCAGAAGCCCTTGGCGTTGATAGAAATAGGAACGAGTGCTGGCTTGCAACTGTTGTGGGATAAATACAGCTACACCTATAAAACAGATGATGTATATGGAAATAATGATTCTATTGTTCAAATTAATGGGGAGGTGGAGGGGAGAGGTTTCCCGCTTTTACGTAAGAATAGTCCGCCGGTTGCATCCAGAACAGGGATTGATTTACATGTAAGTGATCTAAATGATCCTGATGATTTCTTGTGGTTAAAAGCGTTAATTTGGCCGGAGCACAATGACAGACGGGAATTATTTGAACGCGCGGCAAATTATGCCACAAGGAACCATTTGAATTTAATCGAGGGAGACGGGGTCGCGTTATTGCCTGAGATCATTAAGGAAATTCCTAAAGATTCAGCAATAATTGTGTTCCATACACACGTAGCGAATCAGTTTTCAAACCAGGATAAATTAATGCTTTTAGAAGAAATAAGAAATATGGGCAAGGAGCGGGACACCTTTCATCTATACAATAATATGTGGGACGGTGAGTTGCATCTGGACTACTATCTGGACGGCAATGAACACAATTTTATTGTAGGAGAAACAGATAGCCATGGTCGGTGGTTTACATGGAATTTGTAAAAGATTTATAGGGAGAAAAATGGTTTGGAAGAGAAAGACTCAATGAAAGAAGTTATTTTCGAGTGAAAAGTTAAAGGGAGTAAGTTGGAGTATTAATTTCTGTGATATTCTTTTTTATCCAAATCAATATAAACGATCCAGTGGTCAAGGTTGTATACTTTCACAAAAAGCGAAGAACAAATCTTGCTATTAACTTTACATACTGGTGTATCAGACTTCTTTTCCAAGATTTCGGTCACCATGAACCGCTCATGAGGACGTTATAGGCTGCATTTCTAAGATTTCGGTCGTCATGAACCGCTCATGAGGACGTTATAGGCTGCATTTCTAAGATTTCGGTCCTCATGAACCGCTCATGGCACCCGTTAAGGCTGCATTTCCAAGATTTCAGTCGTCATGAACAACTCATGGCGCCCGTTAAGACTGCATTTCCAAGGTTTCGGTCGTCATGAACCGCTCATGGCAACGTTATAAGCTGCATTTTCAGGATTTCGGTCATCATGAACAGCTCGTGGCGCCCGTTAAGGCTGCATTTCCAAGATTTCAGTCGTCATGAACAACTCATGGCGCCCATTAAGACTGCATTTCCAAGATTTCAGTCGCCATGAACAGCTCATGGCGCCCGTTAGGATGCTTTTCCCAAGATTTCGGTCGCCAAGAACCATTCAACAACATATTATTTTCCACTTGGGTCATATTCATCATTTACAAGCCTTGTAACTTTAGTCGATTCTTCCTGTTCAACTTCGGCCTTGGTTGCTTTTTCACCATAAGAATCTTCTTCATCCATACCCGGGGCAACAACACTCTCCGCTCGTTGCTTTCTTTTCTTTTTATCCACATAAATCCCTCCAATCTCTTTTATTTTGCTTAAAAGAAGGAAAATTATCATGGAGGGTTGTTTCCAACAAAAATATAAAGCTTTATAAATCTTCAGAGTTGATGACGGTAAGCGGACGCATCATGTCATAATCCTCATGTTCTAGAATGTGGCAATGCCAGACATAGTCTCCGGTATAGGGAGAAAATTTAGCAATAACACGAGTGATCTGTGCGGAAGGTGCTGAAACCGTGTCTTTCCAACCTCGTTCATTTGGTTCTGGAGCTGTGGCCTTTCCTGTAAATACAATTCTTCTATCTTCATTATATTGGTCCAGGTCAAATGGACGTCGATCTAACATTTGAAATTGAATTAAATGAATATGAATCGGATGCGCAAATCCGGTAATGTTAATGAAAGACCAAATCTCGGTATCGCCTAACCGAGGTTTTTCTGTGACTGGATCCATCCATTTTTTATTATCCAGCAGTAATAAAGGGCGTCCAAATTCGTCGGTAGAACCGATTAGCTTTAAATTTCGCATTGTCGTAATGTTGTTCCTCTTTAGGGAAGGGATACGGGATAATATTCTTGGAATGGTACTATGATCCTTACCTGAAAGAGGTACGTTTACGTTAAATTGCATTACTTCATCCGTTTCGTCTTCGGGATCAGCATCTGGGCCAAGGTCATTTTTTAAAATAATTGTTTCACCGTCATGATTTGAAAAATCCAGGATGACATCAACTCGTTCTGCCGGTTCCATTGCCAGTTTGTTTATTTTTACTGTCTTTTGCATCAGGCCACCATCTGAACCAATTTGGTAAAAAGACTGCCCTGAATCAAGCGATAGTTGATAACCTCGTGTATTCGATGCGTTAAGGATCCGGAAGCGGTATTTCCTTGGTTCCACTTCGAAGTATGGCCATACCTTACCATTCACAATAATTTTATCACCAAGAAAGGCTGGTACGATGGAAGGATCTGGTAAGTCATCTGCTGGATCATCCGGCTGGCGAGGGTAAAACAGAGAACCATCATCATTGAATGATCGATCAAGAATCACAAGTGGAATTTCAAAGTTATCTTTTGGCAGATTTAATGCTTTTTCCTGTTCATCTCGAATGATATACATGCCAATAAGCCCTGCATAAACATTGAGCCTTGTGAGCCCCATCGCGTGGTCATGGTACCATAGCAGCGTAGCCCGCTGTTGATTGGGATATTCGTATATTTCCCTTTCGAAAAACGGGCCAACTTCTTTAAATCCTTTGGTATACCACGCCTCAGGGTAGCCATCACTTTCCGGCCTGGTCACACTCCCATGTAAATGGGTAACTGTCCGTACTTCAGGGTGATGTGCTACATTGTGAATCGATCTGTCAACTGGGAGGATATGTTTTGCGGGAAGGTTATTTATCCATTTCACCTGTATTGGATCGCCCTTGTTGACTTCAATTGTCGGACCGGGAAATTGGCGATAGTATCCCCACAATCGAGTCGGCCTTAAGTCTCGATGCAATTTTTGTGTAAATTCCTCCATCTGTACTTCATAATACGCACCTTTGTTATTTTTTGTATTGGTTCTAAAGCATTCACAATCGGTAACGCGTCAACAAATTTCTTGAGTTTCATCTATATTTCACTCCTGTAATTAGGTATTAGTATAGTAGATGACAGGAGCCTCATTAGTGAACGGGCGTTTTCATTAGTTTTAGATATTTCTAGAGAAGAATCCAGTGGTTACTTTGGGGAAAAGAAATCAATAAATGAAAAACATCCCGTCCAGAAGAAACTGAAAGGGATGAATTATCTATTCGATCGTCACTTGAACATTACCTATCGTACTGTATGTAGCTTTATACGTTCCTTTTTCAAGCCGAAGAGGGGAAATAAAAGTTCCTGATGAAATAACCATCCCTTTTTTCAAGCTGATATGACGAACTGCTAATTTCTTCGTCAGCCATGCTACGGATGAAGTGGGATTTCCCAGTACATTGTCTGATTTTCCTTCCCCGATCATCTCTCCATTATGGTTTAATTCCATTCTAATTTCTTCTAAATCCTTAAAGGATGGCGGGTTAACAGGTTCAGAAACAACCACACGACCGGTTACTCCGTTATCACATAAAAGGTCTGCTAATGAGAAATTTGGGAACCAATCCTTATAACGGGAATCGGGAATTTCTAGTCCAGCAGCAATTTTACTTTTAGCCAGAATCTCATCTTCCGCTGCGCCGATGGATAAATCATCTGTCAGAATAAACATCAATTCAGGCTCAACTAGCGGATCAAATAAATTAACTATATCGATTGTACTTGAATTTTTTACAAGACTATTCGTTGTTAACGTGCCATAGGCCGGTTCATTCGTGCTTGCTAATTCCTGCGTTTTCGGGCTTGTCATACTGATTTTATAGCCGCTTATTTCTTGATCATAAAGCTCACATTTTTTCTGAACGAAATGTTTCTGTACCTCGTATGCAGTTTGTTCATCTAATGTATAATCATTTCTTATAAAATCAATTGGATTCTTCGTCCTGTGTGCATCTAACAATTTATATACGATTTGATCTACATCATTTGACATAGAATCACTCCTCTCTCTAGAGTAAGAATAATGGAATTTTATGAATATGTAAAACGAAAGTGAGTCTGTTCATTCCCTGAGAAAAGCATTATTGCATATGATGTTATTTATGAAGGGAGGTCTGTTTATGTATTATGTGCATCCCCCTGTTTACTACTACCCACCTTATTATCATCATGCTTTCTGGCCATCTCGCCAATACCCACCGGTTGATCCTGTCCTTTTTCATCAGTCAGCTAATGAAACGAAGAAACTGATGAATGATGCTAATGTAGTTCTTGATAAATTAACTGCGTCAAAAGAATTTGATGCGAAATTGATGAAAGCTGCACAAGTTTCAGATGAGGTGGAGGTTAATCGACTAATTCATTCCTTAGACATTGCAACAGAAGTGGATGTGTCTTATAATCCTGATAATTTACGGTTGGAATTCAGGTCACAAGCTCCTAATACGGATCTGGAATGCTGCCGATTACTTATTGCATTGCGATGGAGGTAAGTTTTGTGTAATTTTATAAAAAACGCCCCCAAAAGCGTTCATATAGGAACCTTTTTTGGGGGTGTTTCATTATTTTTCCAACAATTCCAGAAGCACTCTTGCAATAATCTTACCAGCGGATTTAGGTGCAGTTTTCCCCGGTAATCCGAGCGCATGTAATGTTTTAATTCCCTCTTGTTCCGCAAATTCAAAGTCAGTGCCTCCGGGTTTCGAAGCGAGATCTATAAGGAGAGTGGATTTGTCCATGGCCGAAATAATCTTGGAATCAATAACAGGATGTGGGATGGTATTAATGCAAATATCAACATCGCCAATCTTTTTCTCTAAGTTAGCCAGTTGAACAGGCTTTACCCCCATTTCCGTAATCCGAGCAACATCAGCAGAATTTCTTACACCGACACTAACATTTGCCCCAACGGAATCAAAGAGTCGAGCAACAGTGATGCCAACTCTTCCAAAACCAAGTACCATCACGTTCGACCCATGAATGGTGACATCTAATTCATCCATTGCCAGTTTTAATGCGCCTTCAGCAGTTGGAATAGAATTATATATTGCCATGTCATCACGAGCAAACAAACGGACTAATTTCTTGTTGGTTGATGCAGCTGCTTGATCTAAAAACGAATTGGATGTACCTGTGTAAACAATACAATGCTCTGGTGTTTGTCTAAACAGATCTTCGGATAAAGAAATTGTTTTATCGGAAAAAGTAGCTTCTACTTCTCCTGCTGTGTTTGTACCTGCGACAGGCAATATAATGGCATCTATAATACTCATATCAACTGTATCCAAGTTTGCTTGCTGAACGTTAGAGTCGTCAAAGCTTATTTGATCGAATCCAACTAAAAAAACAGTTGCATCCTCAGCAGCTAATTTTTCAATAACCTCCAGATATCTGGCATCCCCACCTATGATGAGCAGCTTTTGGTTGTTTATCAAAAACGATTCCACCTTTTTTATTGTAATTTATGTACCTATATATAATATTAATACGTAGATTAATTATGTTATCTCGAAAAAAGTATTGCATGATTTAATTAGAAATACAGTCACTTGCTAAAATTAAACAAGTGACTGTATTGTCATTTTTTTAGTTTCTAGTTGTGCTTGCCCCAACAATTTCTTTAAGATGCTCTACAGCTTCTGGATCTTCAAGCCCTGTTACATCACTTTTGACCGTTCCTTCTGTAATGACCTCCTTTAGCAGGCGACGCATGATTTTTCCACTAACGGTCTTCGGTAATGATTCAGCAAAAATAATAGCTTTTGGACGTGCGATCTTGCCAATTTGCTGCTCAATCCGCTGATAGATTTTTTCCTTTATTGTCTCCAATTCATTAATATCATCTGACACGCGTGCAAATACAACTGGAACTTCCCCTCTAATCTCATCAGGGACTCCAATTACAGCAGCTTCAGAGACATCCTCACATTCTAAAACAGCACTTTCCATTTCCATCGTACTCAATCGGTGGCCTGCAACATTAAGCGCATCATCCGAACGTCCGACAACCCATAAGTAACCATCTTTATCGACTAAAGCTAAATCACTGGCAAAATAACTTCCATCCACTTGGCTGAAATAGGCGCCGTAGTAGCGTTCCGGTTCCTTCCAAAGTGTCCGGCATAGCATTGGAAATGGTTTCTTAATAATTAAATTTCCTAGTGTACCAGGTTCAACGGAATTTCCCTCGCTGTCAACAACATCGAATGTGGCACCTAAAAAGGACAGCCCAGTAGCCCCAGGTTTCATAGGTGTTAGCCAAGCTGCTCCTGCGATTGGAGCTCCTGCTGTTTCGGTCTGCCCCCATGTGTTATTCAAATAAATATTTTTCTTGCCGAGTACCTCATATGTCCATTTCCATGATTCCATATCAAACGGCTCACCGACAAGCGAAATGACATCAAGACAGGATAAGTCATATTGCTGCAAAGGTTTTTCACCCATGCTTTTCAACATTCTGAGTGCAGTGGGGGCGGTAAATAGTTTGTTGACCCGGTATTTTTCGATGATTTGATAAAAGCGATCCTTCGTTGGATAATTGGGTGCACCTTCATAGACAATCGTTGTCACACCATTTGCCAGAGAGCCAACAATCCCCCAGATATGCATGGTTAACCAACCGACATCAGCAGTACACCAGAAAACATCGTCAGGCTGATGATCCATGTGATACTTGGCGTAAATGTAATTTTGAATAACAAATGCCATCCCGGAATGGACGACTCCTTTTGGTTTTCCTGTCGTCCCACTTGTGTAAAATACAATACCAGGTTCATTTGCTTCAATTCTTTCCGGTTCACAGTCAATGCTTGCTTTTTGCGTCAGTTCGTCCCACCAATAATCACGGCCCACGTTCATTTCAGTATCCGAATCTAGACGATTGACAACAATGACAGCTTCAACCGGCTGGATTTCCTCCAGTACCTGATCGACTTTTTCTTTCAAAGGAAT
This sequence comes from Virgibacillus sp. NKC19-16, assembly GCF_021560035.1. Taxonomy (NCBI): domain Bacteria; kingdom Bacillati; phylum Bacillota; class Bacilli; order Caryophanales; family Bacillaceae; genus Virgibacillus; species Virgibacillus salidurans. The sequence continues at coordinate 1,440,530 of NZ_CP074373.1, forward strand.
TAATTTACCACGGCGCTGTGTTGCATTTGCTGTTACGATAACTTTAGCTTCAAAATTTGTGAGAGGATCTTTCAATGATTTTTCCGAATAGCCGGAAAAAATGTTGTTAAAAATTGCTCCAATTCGAAAACAGGCTAACACAGCGATAAACGCCTCTGAAAGATTTGGCAGGTAAATCGCTACACAATCGCCTTTTTTAACACCAAATGAACGTAGGACGTTTGCAAATCGATTCACCTCTGCAAGTAGCATATTATACGTATAAAATTTCGTATCGCCATTTTCACCTTCCCAAATTAAAGCAGTTCGGTTTCCTGCACCATTTTCGACATGCCGATCCAGTAAGTTTACACATGGATTGCTGATTCCACCTGTAAAGAACTGAAAATCTGGAAGAGCTCCACTTATTGTTTCCTTCCATGGCTCGTACCACACAAGCTCACGTGCAACGCTATCCCAGAAGGAAGTAGGATCCACTCGCGATTGTTCAAGAAGTTCCTGAAAAGCTTCACTGCTTCCAATAGATGTAGCTTGTCCCTTTTCTTTGTCCGGATAGATAAGTTCACTATTCGCTACTACCTTTAAAATGCCACTTTCATCCATTTACATTCTCCTTTAATTCTTTATTTTTATATTGTAATTACTATTATACATAAATTTCAGAATAAAATAAATGTATTTAATGCGTTTATAAATAAATACAATACATGCAAAATCTGCCTCTCATATTATATGTACAATGAACAAGACTAGGAATTGAAAGGGAGGTTATTTTCATGCAGCAAAACTTAGGAAGCATTATGACATCAAATGTATTTACAGTGAAGGAAACACAGTCTCTACAGGAAGCAGCAGCCGTGATGAGTGAGCATAATATCGGGGCGATTCCTGTTGTTAATAACACTGGTCAAATGACTGGTATTATAACAGACCGCGATATTACGCTCCGATCAACAGCTCAAGGCGAAGCTGCTCAAACACCTATATCAGAGGCTATGACTGCACAACAAGTCGTACAGGGTACACCTGATATGGATGTACACGCGGCGGCACAGTTGATGTCCGAGCAACAAATACGCCGTTTGCCTGTTGTAGAAAATGGACAAGTGGTTGGAATGGTCGCTTTAGGAGATATTGCTGTAGACAACCAATCGAACACTGCCGCAGAACAGGCATTATCGAGTATTTCAACACCTTCTGCACCTCAGAAATAAGTTTGTGATTGGAACTCCCATTTCATGCCAAAAAGGCTGCTTTCGCTAAAAGCTTAAAGCAGCCTCTTTGGTTTTTATGTAAATGGATTTATGTTAGGGGAAAGTTTTCTATTCTTTCAGCAAAGCTTATTCCTTAAGAAATGGATTGATGTTGTCGATGAGATCTTGAAGTTCTTTTGATTGATTATAATACATCTGCTTTGCATTTTGATCATTTGTTTGGATCGCAAAACCTTCTAAATCTGCTTGCATCTTCCTCAGTTGTGCTGCAAGAAGTGGTTTTTGTTTCATTTGTGGTGCTTTTTCTTTATCATCATATAGATCAACATAAACTTTTCCTTTTGAATCGATTTGTGCTAGGAAGACATCTTTAAAATGTTCGGCACCTTGTTTCATCACTTCTCCAAGTAGCCACTCCTCTGTATACCCAAGGTAATTCAAGCGCTTCCTCAATAATTTTCCATCAATAATGATTAACGATGGTGTATGTTCAGGTTCCACCATCATTCCAATATCTTTGGGGGTTAAAGGTTGATATTCTGACTTCTTCATCACACTTAATTCTCCGTTTGTTTCCAGTGTTACTGTTTCAACATCCGATAACTTATACGTGCTTTTTTCTCTTAAACCCAACATGAGGTCATCAAATGTCATCCTAACTTTGGCTAAGTTCTTCTCCAGAACATTTCCATTTCTCATTACAATAATTGGACTGCCTTCTACGATTTGCCTAAACTTTAGAGATTTTACAGCCCCAAATGCAATTATCATTGACAATATACTAAATATAAATATCCCTATTATCCCATCTATTAATTGCATATTCGTATCAATAGCCGCAGAAGCAGCCATATTGCCAATAGAAATACCTGTAATGTAATCGAAAAAGGTAAGCTGTGCGATTTGTTTTTTTCCAAGGATTCTTGTCAGGAGTAAAATAAAAAGGAAGGCAGATATAGAGCGTATGACGATTATTACAAAATCTGGCATTTAGATCCTCCATTAGTGATTACTTATATTCCTATTATGGTTAAAGATACCTATTTTAATCATAGAAATGTTCTACGTGTGCATATGTATAACATGGGATGAAAATTTTAACGGGGAAAGAAGTGATTACATGGATGATAAGTCATCATCAGAAAATGAAAGAACAGGGAGGGAGGATAAAAAAGATGAGCAACTAGAACAATACCGGGAGAAAAACACAGGTCCAGGCAAGAAAATGACGGATGATGCCGGGTTTAAAATTTCAAATGATCGGTGGTCCTTAAAAGCAGGAAAGCGTGGACCTACATTATTTCAAGACTTTCATTTTTATAGAAAGCAGTCACATTTTAGTAGAGAACGGATCCCGGAAAAAGTGGTTCATGCAAGAGGCGATGGGGCATATGGAGAATTTGAGTTATATAAATCAATGAGACATGTCACAAGAGCTCACTTCTTGCAAGAACCTGGCACCAAAACACCTGTATTCGTCCGATTTTCCAATTTTATAGGAAGTAAGGGCTCCAAGGATACAGCAATAGATATACGTGGTTTTGCAACCAAGTTTTACACACAAGAAGGAAATTATGATATGTTGGGACTCTCATTTGCTATCTTCGCCGTTATGGATGCCATGAAATTTTCAGATTTAACGCATGCAGTTAAACCGAATCCGCGAACTGGGGTTCCGCAAGCGACTATTGCGCATGATAATGCCTGGGATTATATCGCCAATAATCAGGAAATTGCTCATTTCGTTATGTGGCTTATGTCCGGTCGGGGCCGTCCAAAAAGCTGGAGAATGATGGAAGGATGGCCAGTCAATACGTTTCGATTTATCAATAAACAGGGGAAGTCAACATTTGTCAGATTTGTATGGAAACCTATGCTTGGCGTTCATTCATTGTTACTGGATGAAGCGAATACAATTGGAGGGGTAGATCCGGATTTCCATCGACGAGATTTACATGAGGCTATTAATTGTGGGGCATATCCAGAATATGAACTCGGTGTGCAGTTGATCGCTGAGGAAGATGAATTCAAGTATGACTTTGATCTTCTAGATGACACGAAACTGTGGCCGGAAGAAGTTGTTCCTGTTGAAATAATCGGTAAAATGACGTTGAACCGGCTCGTTGATAATCACTTTGCAGAAGAAGAACAGTCCTCATTTGACCCAGCAACGGTTGTTCCGGGGATTGACTTCACTGATGATCCCGTGTTGCAGGGCAGATCATTTGCCTACAGGGATACGGATTATCATCGACTTGGTACGGCAAATATTAATAATATTCCGATCAACCAGCCTATTGTCGAAAGGAACTTTAATCAACGACAAGGCGTTGCACGTCATCGAATTGATGTCGATTCCGTAAACTATCATGAAAATTCTTTAGCAGGAAATACACCAGCAGAGACCCCTCCTGAAGAAGGTGGTTATGCGCATTACCCGGAAAAAGTAGATGGACACAAAACGCGGGAACGCGGGGGAGAATCGTTCTATGATTTCTTCACACAGCCAAGACTTTTTTGGAATAGTATGTCACCTGTTGAGAAACAAAACATTGTAGAAACATTTAACTTTCACCTCGAATATGTACAGAGTAAATCAGTCAGGCAGCAAGTTGTCGATATGTTTGGCAACGTTGATACAGGAATGGCAACCGCAATCGCTGAAAATATTGGCGTCAATCCTCCAAAGGGTCCACATGTCCCGGTTGAACAAAGTTCTCCTGCCCTAAGCAATACGCGGTTTTCTGCCTATACGCAAAAAGTCGCTGTTCTTATTAACGATGGTTTTAACGGTAGAGAGGTAAGTAGTGTTCTTGACTACCTACATCACTGCGGGGTTTTCATAGACATCATAAGTGCAAAGCTTGGTACTGTCACAGGTGCAGATGGTACACCACTCAACGTCAATAAGACATTTACTGGAACCTATCCTGTCTTATATGACTCACTCTATGTCGTTGGGGGAGGTTCTGAAAATGAAGCAAAATTCCATCAAGGTGTTATGAATTTTTTAAATGAAGCATATAAACACTATAAACCAATTGGTATTGCCTCAACTGGACAGTCTTATATGCATGCATCAAAAAGTAATAACCTAGCTGGTGTTGTTTTTGCAGCAAATAATCCGGACTTTGAAAAGGATTTTGTCTCTGCAATCGCGAAGCAACGTTTTTGGGATAGAGAATAGTAATTATTTTACAAAACGCTGATAATGGTATTTCTTCAGCGTTTTTATGCTTAGTTGGACAAATGAAAAGAGCCTCAGGTGCGACAGGTTCTTTTGCTTAGACATAATCATCTTTATTATCTATAAGACTAATTTCTTTTCTTCCCATGGTTCTTGTTAGAACAAATATTACTAAAAAGGATACTATAATTCTTAGCAGTAGTTCGGAAATCTCCATTTAAAGATCTACTTTCGTTGTATGATAATATCGTTATTTGTGTGGGATGGATTTTATTCGGTTATGTTCATCAACAGAAGAGAAAAAACTGCCCCAAAAGAAGTAAACACTCCTTTTGAGGCAGCCCAATTTTATGTGCCAGTAATTCTATGTCAGGAAAGTTTCCCTGTCAGCTTCTTATCTACTTCCGCTTAACATTGCAGCACCTTCTCGTACAGCAATGAATTCAGGACGTTCTTTCCCTCCTGAGTACGGTCTTACTAGTGCGTTTTCAACGCTATTATATACCATGAATAAGTTATTGCGGCTATATGGCGTAATATTACCGCTCGATCCATGCATGGTATTGCTTTCAAATAAGGTGATGGCACCAGCTTTTCCGGTTGGCACTGATATACCGCCTCCTTGATCAGCTAACCAACGCAGGCTATCATGATCAGGGACACCAAGCTTTTGTTTCTGCAGCGAATCTTTATAGTTATCATCAGGTGTTTCGCCCGCGCAGCTGACATAGTAGTTATGGGAACCAGGTATAAGCATTAAAGGCCCGTTAAATGTATAGTTGTCGGACAAGGCGATCGATAGACTAACAGCCCTCATCCGCGGCATTCCATCTTCCACATGCCATGTTTCAAAATCCGAATGCCAATCAAATTCTTTTCCTGAGAATTCCGGTTTATAGTTAATTCGAGATTGATGTATATAGACATCGCTACCAAGAAGGTAGTTTACGATATCGAGTAGGCGCTGATCATTCGCAACTTGTTTAAAATAATTGTCATCATTATGCACGTGAAAAATTGATCTGATTTCCTCACTTTGCGGCTCACGAATTACTTTCTCAGAAGTTACGTCTCTACTGGAGTCCTGCAGTTCGAAAATACCGTTTTGCATATCCGTTACTTCCTGAGGTGAGAAGAAATTCTCAATCTGCAAGAAGCCATTTCGTTCATATGAATCAAGCTGTTCTTTGGAAATAGGGGCTTGATTATCTTTTGATCGTTCTGTGTGAATCACAGGATCCTTCCGTTTTAATATCTCCGGTTTGTTATTTTGCCGTGATGGATAAAGATCTTCCATTATAAACACTCCTATCAAAAATTTTTATCTCTTCGATGTCGCGTCTATTGTTGTGTAATTACCGGCTTATATAAGGAAACTTTCCTATGTCTCACTATCTACCCTACTAGATTAAATACAAAACATCAAAGTAGAAATATTAGGATAATAGAAGCAAATAATTGCTTAGGGAAAATAGATAAAGCAAGAAAGAGTTGTTTTCAATAGATTGGATTTTTTGAAGAGAATTGAGTGAATTTTAGGTTTATATTATAACAAGGCAAAAATAGTTGATAATTTTAGGACCGAAGAAACTGCCAGAGATTGGAAGTGCTTTTGGCAGACGCTACGCGAATTTAAAAAATCAACGAATCAGTTAATGGACGATGATGAAACATCAAGTAAATCGAAAGAAGACAAACAGCCTGAAACAACTGAGTAATATGTAAAAAAGGCCAATGGACCCAGTCCACTGGCCAGACAAGATGAATAAAATTATCCTCGACTTTTCAACCTTTTTATAATTTCATTCGTCACCTCTTCTGTCTTATGTTTTCCTCCAACATCCGGGGTCATAATTCCGTTATTTGTTACACTTTCAATTACATCCAGCAAAGCAGTACCGATTTCTTCTTCACCAAAATGATCGAGCATTAATTTCGCTGTCCATATCTGTCCGATTGGATTCGCTATACCTTTACCAATTATATCTGGAGCTGATCCATGGACTGGTTCAAACATCGAAGGGTATTTTCCATTTACATTAATATTGGCTGCTGGAGCAATACCGACACTCCCCATAATAGCTGCTCCCAAATCGGTTAGAATGTCTCCGAACAAATTACTTGCCACGATAACATCGAACTTCTCCGGATGGCTTACGAAAAAAGCCGCCAAAGCATCAATGTGCTGGGAGTCTGTTTCAATATCTGGATAATCCATTGAAATCTCCTTAAAGACTTCATCCCAAAATGGCATAGAATGCACAATTCCATTGGATTTCGTAGCACTTGTTACATGTTTTCTCCTACCTTTAGCGAGGTCAAATGCGAATCGCATCGCACGCTCCGTTCCTTTACGTGAGAAAATATTATTTTGGATGGCAATTTCGTCTTCATTCCGAAAAATTCTTCCTCCGACTTCACTATACTCACCTTCACTATTCTCTCTGACCACAATCAGATCAAAGTCTTTTGGATTTGCCAGCTTTGATTGAACGCCCTTGATAACTTTTGCCGGGCGTATATTAATGGTCTGTTCAAATTCCCTTCGAATTTTTATTAAAAGTCCCCATAGCGAGATATGATCAGGAACCAATTTCACATTACCAACAGCACCTAAAAATATGCCATCAAATTCTGACAATCTTGCAATATCATCTTCTGGCATCATCTCTCCATGCTTCAAATAGTATTCACTACTGTAAGGAAAATCCGTAAAATTAAATCTTAATCCCCCATGTATATTAGATACCGCTTCCAAAACTTTGACAGCAGCAGGGACAACTTCCTTACCAATCCCATCTCCAGGAATATTAGCGATTTTTAATTGTTTCATATTCATCCTCCTATCCGGTCGTCGGTCAACCATCATTATAAAGAAAACTTTTCCCGACCAATTATTTATTTTCAAAGTTTTCGATAAAGCTATCTCTACTACTTATGATGTGGACTTGCATATATTCTCTTGCCTTTTCCCCGTCCCTGTCAAGTATGGCTTCAAGTACCCGCCTGTGATCATTGATAGATGCTTCGGTTTGGCCTGTTACTAGTGCCGGTAATTGTGGTTGAAGTCCGTTCCATAAATCATTCAACATACTTGTTAGTTTCACACTGTTTGATGCTTCCCAAATCGTTTGATGGAACTGCTTGTTTATTTCTACATAAGGTTGTTTATCCTGTTTGCTGCTACTATTATACAATTCCTGATGTATTTTTTCTAATTGCTTATGATACGCTGTATTAGCAGCTGCATGTGATGCTGCCAACCCTTCCAAAAGGGAACGGATTTCATAATGGATATGAATTTCCTCATATTTCAGCCCAACAACTGTTACCCTCCGAGTGGATTCAATTCGCAGTAGTCCTTCACGATCCAAAACCTCAAACGCCTCTCTGACAGGCATCCTGGAGACACCAAGAAGACTGGCAATTTCTTCTTGTGTAATTTCCTGACCACTGTGTAAGCTACCATTGAAAATTTCTTTACGAATCGTACTTAATACCTGGTCTTTTGCGGATACCCTTTTTATTTTTTTCATGACTATCTCTCCCATAAAAATAATAATGAACAAAAAAATAATGAGCAAATTTGACATTTCTATGAACAATAAATATACTATGATTATATCATTTTGGATACAAAATACAATATTCTAAATCCATAATTGTTGCTAGATTTGTGTTTTCGCTAGATTATTCAGCCAGCATTTATGCTATGCCTTAAGAAGGTCTTATTCTTTCTACTAAAATAGTTTGGGAGGGCTTACATGATATTGCCATTAGAAGGATTAAAAGTTATCTCTGTTGAACAGGCAGTAGCTGCACCTTTTGCATCCAGACAGTTGGCGGATTTGGGTGCTAGAGTAATTAAGATAGAAAGACCAAAAGTTGGTGATTTCGCTAGAGGATATGATCAAACAGTTAATGGAATGTCAAGCCATTTCGTTTGGCTCAACCGTTCGAAGGAATCGCTTACTTTAAATATGAAGGCAGAAGAAGGTAAAGAAATATTTGAGGAATTATTAAAGGATGCAGACGTTGTTATTCAAAACCTAGCTCCTGGTGCGATGAATCGGCTTGGTTTAAGTAACGAGGAAATGCATGCGATTAATGACCAATTGATTATTTGTAATATTTCCGGCTACGGTTCCAATGGTTCTTATGTAAATAAAAAAGCTTATGATTTAATTATCCAGGCAGATGCAGGTCTTCTTTCCGTAACTGGCACGGAAGATGCTCCTTCAAAAGCAGGAATTTCTGTAGCCGATATTGCTGCAGGAATGTATGCATATAGCGGTATTTTAGGTCAGTTGATTAAACGTGCGAAAACAAAGAAAGGTGCAGTTCTTGATATCTCTATGCTGGAGGCACTTGGTGAGTGGATGGGCTATCCTATGTACTACTCTGTTTATGGAGGCACATCACCAAAAAGAACCGGAGCACAGCATGCTACCATTTATCCGTATGGACCTTTTCCTGTAAAAGACAATAATATGGTATTTTTCGCTATCCAAAATGAAAGAGAGTGGTTAAATTTTTGCAAAACGGTTCTCAAAAATGAGGAATTAGCGATGGACGAAAGATATAACAGTAATTCAAAAAGGGTTCAAAACAAAGAAAATTTACGAATTGAGATTGAAGCGGAATTAAAAGGTAAATCTGCAGAAGAAGTGATTGCTATATTGGAAAAAAATAAGATCGCAAATGCACAACTGAATTCGATGAAACAATTTTTCGAACATCCACAACTACAAGAAAGAGATCGCTGGCTGGACATAGAAACCCCTGTTGGAACTATAAAATCTTTATTGCCACCAATTTTTCAAAACAAAGAAGAGATGATGGCAGGTCCGATTCCAGATGTCGGAGAACAAACAGATTATATTTTACAAGAAATTGGATATCAAAATGACCGAATAAAAGTATTAAAAGATGACGAAGTAATTTAAGGAATAAGGGGGAAATTCAATTGCTCCATCGATCATTATTATTTGTTCCGTCAGATAAGGAAAAAATGCTTCTGAAAATAAACGAGCTTCCGGCTGATATCATCATCCTTGATCTGGAGGATGCAGTCGCACAAGCCGATAAAGAATCTGCCAGAACACTTATACACAAGCACTTTTCCACCATGGAGAAGCAGATGGTTGTAAGGATGAATGATATACAATCAAAAGCATACGCAATAGATTTGAAACTGATAAAAGAGATTGCAACGTATGGTAATTTCATAGGTGTTATGCTACCTAAAGCAAACACAGATAAAGACATTCAACATTTAGCAAAACATCTGGATGAAATCGAGAGCATGGTAAAAAGGGCAAACCCTTTAAATATTTTTCCGTTAATTGAAACCGCTTCAGGTGTAAAAAACGCATTTGAAATCGCTGGAGCAAGCACCCGTATATCCGCGCTGGTATTTGGCGGAGTGGATTATGTAAATGATATTGACGGAGAGGCAACAGAGGAAGAAAAAGAATTATTATTTCCACGTTCACAAATTGTTATATCATCCCGTGCAGCAGGGATTCAAAAACCAATCGACACGGTCTATATCGATATAAATAATCAGGATGGATTCCAAAAGAATGCTAAAGCTGCAAAAAAATTAGCATTCGGGGGCAAGTTGCTAGTTCATCCTAAACAAATCAAAATCGCAAATGAAGTTTTCTCTCCAAGCGATAAAGAGATAAAAGAAGCACGAGAAATCTTAGCAAATATGAATGAACAAGGCGTATTTCAATGGAATGGAAAAATGGTTGATAAACCAATCATTGATAAAGCAAACAGAGTAATAAATGAATTCAACATGATTTCTACAAACAAGGGGTGAAAGGAATGGAATCAAATAAGTATTCAACAGATGAATTAATCAATCATAATGAACCATGGTATAATCAGGTGAAAATCTTTAATATGCCTATTTTGTGGTTTTTAGGCTTCAGTGCTATTGTCATTGCTGCCATGTATATGGAAATTTTACCAGGAGGAATGATTGGCAGTCTTATCGTTATGATGGTTCTGGGAGAACTGTTTGGCTGGATTGGAGATCATACACCAATTGTTAAAAGCTTCCTTGGCGGAGGTGCTATTGTAGCGATTTTTGGTTCTGCCTTTCTGGTCTATTCTGGAATAATGCCAGAGTACACAGTTACAATGATTAATGATTTTATGACTTCTGGTGAATTTTTAAATTTTTATATTGCAGCATTAATTACTGGAAGTATTCTCGGAATGAATTCCAAAACATTAAAAGTAGCAGGAGCAAGGTTTGCGTTGCCTTTATTTTCAGCGGTCATTGCTTCAATTCTACTCGCGGGTGTTATTGGTCTGATCATTGGTTATGGGTTTAGGGATGCAATTATTCTTATAGCTATGCCTATTATGGGAGGCGGAATGGGTGCAGGTGCTGTACCAATGTCCCAAGTCTATTCAGAGATTTTAGGGAATGACCCATCTTATTATATCTCCATACTCGTTCCAGCCTTGGCTTTAGGTAACGTGTTTGCCATTATATGTGCCGGATTATTAGATATGTTAGGCAAGAAGGTTCCAAGTTTAACTGGAAATGGAGAGTTAATGGCAGGATTTAAAGTAGGAAGCGATAAGAAAATTAATTATGATATTAAATTAATGGGGGTTGGGGTTTTAGTAGCATTAACCTTTTATATTGCTGGACAAATTTTAGGGTTAATCATCCCACTTCACCCATATGCATTAATGATTATCCTGGTAGCAGCATTGAAAATTTTTGATTTATTGCCTGATTTTATCGAAGAGGCTGCAAACCAATGGTATCAATTCGTAGCTAAGAATTGGACACTTGCATTATTAATTGGTATCGGTATTGCTTATACAGACCTCGAAACAGTTATAGCTGCGATTTCATTCGAATATATTATTCTCGTAGCAAGTGTCGTAATCGGTGCAATTATTGGTGCCGGTGGCGTAGGAAAACTGGTTGGATTTAAGCCAATCGAATCTGCAATTACAGCAGGATTATGTATGGCAAATATGGGGGGAACTGGAGATGTGGCAGTATTATCTGCAGCTAAAAGAATGGAACTTATGCCATTCGCACAATTATCTTCCCGTTTGGGGGGAGCTCTCATCCTTGTAATTGCCGGTCTGTTAGTGCCATTGTTTATGTAACTAGAGAGGAAGCAAGGTACCGGATCGCTTGCTTCCAAATGTAAAATTGAATCGTAATGAACCTGCTCCCATTGCAGAAGTGAGAACAATAATCTCGCTTCTGCAATGGGAGCCTATTTTTTCATAACTTTAAACATTGGCTGGATAATTATTGATTTAGACTCTTTTCTATTTAAAAAATTTATAATTGATGTAGTATTTATTGTATTTTTTCCCTAATCCCTATAAATTCTGTCTATTTCTTATTATTTCGTAGTTATTTATAGGCTGTGGCAACTATTTTTAATTAATCGGATGGAATCACGTTTAAACACGCTGAATCACGTTTAATGCCTTTTGACGAAATCAATCCTTGGATTTAATCTTAATAGGTACGCAATTTACAAAAATAATTTCGGAGGTGAGAGCATCAGTAAAGGCGGAATTGGCGAATTGACAAGAGAAAAGGACATTCAAACAGATTTTCATTTTCGTAAGCCAAGTAAAGACGATGGGGCAGCTGTTTGGGGGTTGATTAAACATACAGGCGTGCTTGACCTTAACTCCTCTTATAGCTATCTTATGTGGTGTGAGATCTTTTCGGAAACATCGATTGTCACGGAAAGAGAAGGGGAGACTGTCGGTTTCATTTCCGGGTTTATTCATCCGGATACACCGAATACATTGTTCATTTGGCAAGTAGCTGTTAACGAATCCGAACGTGGTAATGGGTTGGGGACGAAGATGTTGTTTCAACTGCTGAACCGTGAACATTGCGAGGCGGTTGAATACGTAGAAGCAACCGTATCTCCATCAAATACGCCGTCACAAAACCTATTTCAAGGTCTTGCAAAAAAACTTGAGACCAATTGTGAGGTAGGCGATTATTTTTCATCAAATGATTTTCCAGGAGAAGGTCATGAGGATGAACTATTGTTTAAAATCGGACCTATTCAAGAAGAAAAAATAGTTATAAAAGGATGATTTCATGACAACGGCTTTGTTAAGCGATAAGAAAATGAAAACGTTTGAAGAGATAGAATCAACCGTAAGAAGTTACAGCAGAGGATGGCCGACCATTTTTGAAAAAGCTAAAGGCTATAAGCTGTGGGATATAGATGGAAAAGAGTATATTGATTTTTTTGCAGGAGCTGGGGCGCTGAATTATGGACATAATGATGACGCCATGCAGGAAAAATTAATTGAGTATATTAAAAATGATGGAATTATACACAGCCTCGATATGGCAACAACTACAAGAAAGGAATTTCTCGAACGCTTCAAAGAAGTAATTTTAACACCACGAAATCTTGATTATAAGATCATGTTTCCAGGACCAACTGGAACAAATACTGTGGAGAGCGCGTTGAAAATAGCCAGAAAAGTAACTGGCAGAGATACGGTGATCAGTTTTACAAATGCTTTTCACGGAATGACAATTGGTTCCCTATCTGTGACAGCTAACTCATTTAAACGTCATGGTGCAGGTATCCCGCTTCATCATACGGTATCTATGCCATTCGATGATTATGTGGAGGATCAGGATTCACTGGCTTATTTGGAAAGATTTCTTGAGGATAGCGGAAGTGGCGTTGCCCTGCCGGCAGCCATTATTCTGGAAACAGTTCAAGGAGAAGGTGGCATGAATGCTGCCAGATTAGAGTGGGTGAAAAAAGTAGAACGTATTTGCAAGCGCTGGGACATTTTATTAATTATTGATGATGTTCAAGCAGGTTGTGGACGAACCGGTACATTCTTCAGCTTTGAGCCTGCCGGAATTAATCCGGATATTGTCTGTCTTTCCAAATCAATTGGCGGAATTGGGCTGCCAATGGCGATCACATTAATTAAACCAGAATATGATCAATGGGAGCCAGGCGAACATAACGGAACATTCCGTGGAAATAATCTGGCATTTCTCGCAGCAACAGAAGCCTTGACTAACTGGGAAACAGATGAATTCAGTAAAGACATTCAAGCGAAAGCCAATATATTGACTGAAACAATAAACCTTTGGGTAAAAAATTATCCAGAGCTGAAGGCTGAAGCTCGTGGCAGGGGCTAATGCAAGGTATAGCCATTGATGTGGACGGTCTTGCAAGTGATATTTGTGCAGAGGCTTTCAAGCGCGGTCTAATTGTGGAAACTTCCGGACCAAACGATGAAGTTGTCAAATTCTTACCACCACTGAATATTGAGAAAGAAGGCCTTGAAAAAGGGCTCGGGATTCTTGATGATAGTATTAAGCATGTTCTTGCTTAAGTTAAAATACACGACTAAATAGACAATTTATAATGGCAAAGGGGAAATAGAAATGATCGTAAAATCACTTGAAGAAATTGTTGGAACTACAGACGAAACATCTGATGAAAACTGGACGAGTCGCCGCTTTTTACTGAAAAAAGACGGGGTCGGCTTCAGCATGAATGATACCCTTATTAAAGCAGGAACAGATAATTTCTTCTGGTACAAAAATCACATTGAAGCGGTTTACTGCATTGAAGGGGAAGGCGAAATTGAAAAGGTCGAAACCGGAGATGTGTATCAAATTAAAGCAGGGACGATGTATATCCTCGATGAAAATGATAAGCATCGACTACGTGCCAGAACGCAGATGCGTATGGTTTGTGTATTTAACCCACCGCTTGTAGGAAGAGAGACACATAATGAAGAAGGATATTATCCGTTGTTGACGGAGTAGGGATAGAATTATAGAAGGGAGCCAGGCTTATTAGTCTGGTTTCTTTTTATCTTGATCTATTAAAAAATGCACTCTGATAATTTAAAATTAAATATATATATTGCAACTTTTCAGGTCCCCCCAAAATCCTCCTCCTTTTAAATTCCCTCAGGACACACTCCATTTTCTGTAGTATCATTAAAATATGGAAAAACAGGCGATGATTATTCAAGGAAGAAAGTCGCAACTGAAGATATTAGATGGATTCGGCATCTGATGACGACCAATCCCTCTTGGCACCGTTCGCGAGTTTCCAGAGAAATTTGCTTGGCCTGAAATTGGGTGTATGAAAACGGAGGCCCCCAAAGAAATTGCTTGTCGATCCCTTTTGCGCAAACTTGAACAAAAAGGGTTTATCATACTTTCCGCTCAACGAAACCCGGGGTGGAGTGGTTATCAGAAGAAGCAACCGGTGGTTAACCATGATACCAGGGGTATTTCAGGGCGCCTGCGCGACATAACGCTGATTCGTCTCGTTTCTGTCGCGAAGACGAAGAACAAAATCGTTTAATTTCTTTTGTTTCCACTTCTTGCAATGCTTCTTGAGAAATTTTTCCTTCTTTAGAACCTTTTCTTGCCTCATGTAAAATTTCTGAACGTAATAAACTTCCAACGTGATCTGCTTTAAACGAAGTTTTTACTATTGTTTTTTCATTTCAATTTCCTCTTTCTAAAATTTTTTAAGTATGCATATTTAAGTAGTCATTTTTGACGGACAGCTTTTTGTAAAGCCTGATCTAGATCTGTAATTAAATCGTCTGCATGTTCCAGTCCAATAGAAAGTCTAAATAATCCATCAGAAATTCCTCTTTTTTCTCGTTCTTCCCTTGGCATTGCAGCATGGGACATTGTAGCCGGATAGGAAAGAATTGTCTCGACTGCACCCAGACTAACAGCGAAAACTGACAAGCGGACATATTCCACAAAAGTTTTGGCTACTAGATCATCATTTAATTCAAATGAAAGGACGGCTCCAGCACCTGTCGTTTGACCAACATGGATACCATGTCCTGTATGGGAAGGTAATCCAGGATAATACACTTTTTTAATTAACGAATGATCGTTTAAGAAAGCGGCGATTTTGTGTGCTGCTTCGGTTGACTGTTTTAGACGAGTTCCCAATGTTTTGATCCCCTGGATTAATAGATAAGAATCTTGCGCACCTAAAATTGCCCCAAAGGAATTCTGCATTAAGGCTAATTTTTCACCAAGTTCTTCATCTTTTGTGACTGCTAAACCGGCAATAATATCGCTATGCCCGGATAGAAATTTGGTCGCACTATGAAGCACGATATCCACTCCAAGGTCTAGCGGATTTTGATAGAGTGGTGACATAAATGTGTTGTCAAGATACGTTAAACAATTATTCGTTTTGGCAATGCGTACAACCGCTTTAATATCGGTAATGTTTAAACAGGGATTAGATGGTGTTTCCATATAGATGATTTTTGTGTTCGGCTTGATTGCGCTAGCTACTTCGTTAAGTTCCGACATATTGACAAATGTATGGTCAATTTTAAACTTGGTTAATACTTCAGTCACAAAACGATAGGTGCCACCGTAGACGTCCCTGGAAACCAACACATGGTCACCAGCTGATAGCAGCATAAAAGCAGAAGATATCGCCGCCATACCAGAAGCAAACGCGAACCCTCTAGTTCCGCCTTCTAGCCCGGCAATTGTTTCTTCTAATGCTTGCCTTGTTGGGTTCCCTGATCGGCTATAATCAAACGGACTAAAATGATCAAAGCTTTCTTGGTGAAATGTTGAGGATAGATAAATAGGAACATTTACTGCACCAGTTTTCTGTTCTATATCTACGCTCCTTGATGCGTGGATGAATTTTGTTTCTAAATGTTCATTGCTCATATCTCAATTTCCTCCTTTTTCAAATAGGAAAATACACGTTTCAAGTCTTCGATAATGTTTCCTACATCTTCAATACCAACGGAAAAACGTAATAATCGATCGTCAATTCCTCGTCGTATTCGTTCTTCAACTGGTATGTCTGCATGGGTCTGTGTGGCAGGATAAGTAATGAAACTTTCCACCCCACCAAGACTTTCGGCAAACGTAATTAATTGCAGGTTTGCTAAAAAGGATTCAACCCATCTACTTTCTTTAAGGCGGAATGAAAGCATACCGCCGATTCCGGTATATAATACATCGGTAACAGCAGGTTCACTTTTCAAATACTCGGTAATTTCCTTGGCATTTTCTTCGTGGCGTTTCATCCGTAAACCAAGCGTTTTTAATCCCCTAATTAATAGCCAAGAGTCAAAAGCAGACAATACTGCACCAGAGGCATTATGGTTGGTTGCTAGTCTTTCATAAATTCCCTCTCCCTTAGCAATGACCAATCCAGCCAGTACATCATTGTGTCCGCCGATGTATTTCGTTGCACTATGAATAACAATATCAGCTCCTGATTCTAACGGTCGTTGCAGATAAGGGGTTAAAAAAGTATTGTCAACAATAAGTAATAGATTATATTTATGGGCAAGTGATGCATACGATTCGATGTCAATTTCCTGCATTAATGGATTTGTTGGTGTTTCAATGAATAATGCCTTTGTTTTATTGGTAATCAACTTTTCCGTTTCATTGAAATCGTTAAATTTAGAGTAGGTTGTTTTTATCTTATAGGCATCTTCATAATGTTTCAGTAACCGATATGTTCCCCATAAATATCCTCTGGAACAATTAATTCATCATCCGTTTGGAAAAGGGAGAGTGTTAACTGAATAGCAGCCATCCCTGAACTACAGGCATATCCACTATCACCAGCTTCTAGTTCTGCTATTCCTTCTTCTAAAATAGTTCGTGTTGGATTTTTGGTACGTGTATAATCATATCCTGTGGACCTACCAAGTCCTTGATGTTGATATGCTGTCGATAAATAAATCGGTGGGCTTATTGCACCAGTCGTCTTGTCAGAATGATTGCCCAACTGCGCCAACAGCGTGTCGATGCTTTTCTCCGTCATGTTATCAATCCCTTTTCTGTGAATTAAGCAAAATAAAAGGACCTTCAATAAGAAGAAGGTCCTTAATACCGAAAACTATCTTCATATCTTCTAGGTAATATACCTATTGGAATTAGCAACTTGGACTTAAATAAGACCGGTTGCTAAGACTTTAACGGACCAATCTCTCTGTCTCTCTGGATAAGAACAGTAATTTGGAAAAACTTATTTCTCTCACTGAATAATTTTCACATGATCAAAACTACCATTTCGGATGTTTGTAAATTAATAGGTGTTTATCATAAAGATAGAAAGGCCCCTTATCACTGAAAAGGGCTTTGAATTATCCCCAAATTTCTTTAGAAATGTCAACAATAAATTTTAGTTTTCTCCATTGATCTTCTTCTGTTAATTTATTTCCATGATGGGTTGAAGCGAATCCGCATTGTGTACTCAAGCATATTTGTTCAAGTGGTACATATTGTGATGCTTCCTGAATTCGTGCTTTTATTGATTCTTTATCTTCAAGTTCACCATTTTTGGATGTTAAGACACCAAGTACAACTCTTGATCCGCCATTTGGAATAAATTCTAATGGTTTGAAATCACCTGAACGTTCATCATCGTATTCCAAGAAAAATCCATCAACTTTTTCCTTTGCAAATAGTTTAGGGGCAATAAGTTCATAGCTTCCTTCAAAAGCCCAATTAGACCGATAGTTTCCACGACATAAGTGGGTCGTCACGAACAAATCTTTTGGTTTTCCTTCTAATACTTCATTTATAACTCGCAATGCAAGATCAATAAGTGTTTCTCGTGAATATTTACCATCATTAAACGGGATATCTGGAGAAGAAAGGCCAGCAATATAAACATCATCAAATTGTAAATAGCGAACTCCAGCATCGTAAAACGCCTTTAATGCATCACGATATGTTCTTATTACGTCATTTGCATATTCCTCAATGTCAGGATAGATACTCTCGTCGATAATTCCCTCATTAAACAGTTGATTAGGACTAGGAATCGTTTGTTTGGCAACCGCACGACCATCAACAATTTTATTAAATTCAACAAAATCTTTTATAAATGGATGGTTAGGATTAAAGGTAACTTTTCCTATATTTCGGATATTATATTTTTCCGTTTCCTCATTACCATGGAAAATATATCCTATATCGGGGACATATCCCTCTATACCATTCAAATGTTCTAAGAAATCGGTATGCCAAAATCTACGTCTAAACTCACCGTCAGTTACTGCTTCTAATCCAACTTCAATTTGTTTGTCAACGATTCGTTTAATTTCTTTTGTCTCAACTTCACGTAATTGTTCTGCTGTAATATTTCCTTCTTGGAATTCCTTTCTCGCTTCATGTAAATTCTCTGGTCGTAATAGACTTCCAACTTGATCTCCTCGAAATGGTGCTTTTATTAATGTGATTGACATTTAAATTCCTTCTTTCTTTTTTATTTTTTTGAAATTAGTGTTATCGTTCCATAAATCTATCTCTTAAGCTTTTAACCGATAGTTCAAATTGTGTTCTTTTAGTGTTTTGTCTTTTCCAAATAAGAAATGCTTTTCCATGTCGGGGGAGTATTTTGAATTCACGGCTTCAACACCCACCGCCTCAGCCACTGCACGCAGCATTGCTGGTGATGCACCACAACATAAACCAATATAATTTATACCAATTTCTTTTGCTTCCTTTGCCCAGGCTGCTAATTCATAACGGTTATGATAAAGTGGATCCAGTGCAGTCGGGAAAGTTGTTTCTAATGGTAAATGACAACTACATCCTCCGTCCGGTAAATTAAAGAATGTTGGATTTTCTTCGGATGTGCGGTAAGGAATTGGTAAGCCACCAACATATCCGTTTACGGCTTTTCTTATGTCAGCTAAATATGGTTGCATTGTGTCCGGACCACGGAAACAATTCATCCCAACGACCAATGCGCCTTTTTCTGAAAGTATTTTGCAAGATTCATCTACAGTATAACCATCTCTTAAAATGTTTTCCCCCATTAGTCCAAGTGTGATAACAGCTGGTAATCCTTGTTTAAGAATCTCTTCCAGTGCAATGAGTGCTTCTTCATGATAGTAAAATGTTTCACCATTAATGAAATCGACGCCTTCTTCCTTGCACCAACTTGTCATTTCAGCAAACATATTTCTTACCTGTTGCTTTGATTCAGCATCTTCTGGGTCAAAGAGATTGGTGTTGGAAATATTTCCAGCAACTAATGCTTCTTCTATTGGATGCTCTTTAGCAACTTCTTTTGCTAAACGGATGGCATTACGATTGAGTGGTTCTAACAAGTCCTCCTTACCGATAATACGCATCTTTTCTCGATGTGCATTATATGTAAATGCAAGTACAACATCTGAACCAGCATTCATATAATCCCTATATGCTTGTTTAAGTGCCTCGGGGTTATTCAATGCTACTTCAGGAACAAAGGAACCAGCTTGTAAGTACCCCCTTCGTTCTAATTCGAATAAATACCCTTCCCCAGCAATCACTGTTCCATCTTTAAGACGTTCCTCTAAACTGCGCTTCATATCTTTTCTCCTCCCGGTTACATATTTTCTAAGAATTTCTCAAACGCCGTGTTTATGGATAGCGTTTTTGGTAATTACTCAAAAATAAAACCCCCTTCTTAGAATAAGAAGAGGGTTAGACATCGTTCGCTAATTGCTCTTCTTATCTTCATGCATACGCTTCTGGAATTGGCACAGTACTAAAAAAAGTCCGCTGCCGAGGCTTCAAAGGGCCAGTCCCTCCACCTCTCTGGATAAGAAAAATATTTATTCAATTATTGATTAATAAACACATTACAGCTGTTTTTATAGAAAGTCAAGGAAAGAATTATAATTTTTATAATTTTAGATGGAGTATGGAAAGATAACAATAAAAAGAACGTATATTAAAAGGCGCCCCTATTCTGGAAATTTTAAAATTAAATATACTTTTTCTGAAATATCTGTTGACTTTTCCGTTTTTTCAGTATATAATAACTTACCAAGTTAATAAAATTTAATTTTACGCATTTTTTCTTATCGAGAGAGGTGGAGGGAAAGGCCCTTTGAAGCCTCGGCAACAGGTTACGTTAAACACTGTGCCAACTCCTACAGGCTATATGTCTGGAAGATAAGAAGAGTCGATGGCTAAATATAATGTAGTAGCATATCCTCTTCTTACATGATAAGAAGGGGATTTTTAATTGGTATTTTTGATTTCAACATATACTTTTTATTTGGAGGGATGACATATGACGAACTACTCGGTCAGCTATAATGATTTCCCGGGAGACCCTTTTAAGGATTGGGATCCAACAGATGCTACTAAAGGAGCCACGAGAGTTTTGCAATGGGCTTACGAATCATACGGTGATTCCGTTGTTTATGCATGCAGCTTTGGCGCGGAAGGCATCGTATTAATTGATTTAATCTCCAAGGTGAAAAAGGATGCGGAAATTGTTTTTTTGGATACAGAGATTCATTTTCAGGAAACGTATGAACTTATTGACAAAATAAAAGAAAAATATCCTGAACTTCGTATTCATTTAAAAAAGCCTGACTTAACCCTGGATGAACAGGCGGAACAATATGGCTCTGCTCTATGGAAGCGCCAGCCTGACCAATGTTGTTTTATTCGAAAAATAAAGCCTCTAGAAGAAGCATTAAGTGGTGTTCCTGCATGGATTTCCGGTCTTCGCAGAGAACAGTCTCCCAGTCGAAAGCATACGGACTTTGTTAATAAAGATGAACGATTTAAGTCCATCAAAGTTTGCCCGTTGATTCATTGGACTTGGGATGACGTTTGGGAACATATCCGAGTTAACAACTTGCCTTACAATGATTTGCATGATCAAGGTTACCCAAGTATCGGCTGTATACCATGTACTTCTCAAGTAACGGATTCTGATGATCCCCGTGCAGGCAGGTGGGCTGGCCTAGATAAAACGGAATGTGGGCTTCATACTGCGGGGAATAATTCTAACTAGATTCATCCAATTCATATAGTTATGGAAACGTATGGACATAAATCCTAGTAAACAGCTCTAATTACAATGTTTTATGTTACGAAAGCTATCCAACTGCCGGCTATACAGTTAAAGAAGAAAAATTATTCCTTTGTGAGGTGACTATAATTGCAGTTACAGGTAATGAACAGTCCTTTTAATCAAGAACAAATAGATAATCTTAACCGCCTTCTTCCAACATTAACGGAGGCGCAAAAAAATTGGCTGAGTGGATATCTGGCGGCTCCTCAGACAGCGGGATCTCCTGATTCTGTTGTGCAGAATACGCCAGAGCTTGAAACTTCATCCCAAAACGTTCAGCAGATAGCTTCCCGTGAAGTGACAGTCCTTTTTGGATCTGAGACTAGTAATGGGCAAACACTTGCCGAGGAGATGCTCGAAAAGTTAGAAAAACGGGATATCAAGGTTACATTAGCTGCGTTGGATGATTTTAAACCAAAAAATTTAAAAAAAGTCCAGGATTTACTGATCATAACGGCTACCCATGGAGAGGGGGAACCGCCGGATAATGCTATATCTTTCTATGAATTTCTTCATGGCAGAAAAGCACCAAAACTGGATGATTTGCGATTTTCAGTGCTATCTCTGGGAGACCAGTCCTATGAGTACTTTTGTCAGACCGGCAAGGATTTTGATAAACGGTTGGAAGAATTAGGGGGTGAACGGATTTACCCACGGGTGGATTGTGATGTAGATTTTGACGAACCTGCAGCAGAATGGGCTGAGGGTGTATTAGATAAATTGCAAGTGACGCAGGAGGTTAAGCCTGGAAGTGAAACCGCCCGTACAGGGCAAGTAGATACTGGGTCACTCAAGGCGGAAAAATCGAACTTTTCAAGAGCCAATCCCTTTAATGCTGAAATTCTAGAAAATTTGGATCTGAATGGAAGTGGGTCGAACAAAGAAACACGGCATCTTGAGTTATCTATCGAAGGGTCAAACTTGGCCTTTGAGCCGGGGGACAGCTTGGGTATCATCCCTGAAAATGATCCTGTCCTGGTGGATAAACTGATTGATGAAATGAACTGGGATCCTGAAGAAACGGTTCCGGTAAATAAAAAGGGGGATACACGCGCATTGCGTGATGCCCTGCTTACGAATTTCGAGATTACTAGACTGATAAAACCATTGGTGGAGCAGGCAGCACAACTTTTCAGAAATGACGGGTTAAGTGAACTGGTTAGGACAGGACGGGAGGAAGAACTAAAAGCGTATCTCGTTGGGCGGGATTTGCTTGATTTGATAAAGGATTTCCCGCCTCGGGAGGTGCCGCCAAGCGAATTTGTACAGATTCTCAGAAAAATTCCGGCCCGCCTCTACTCGATTACGAGCAGTTATAAAGCAAACCCGGAGGAGGTACACCTGACAATTGGAACGGTTAGATATAATGCCCACGGGCGCAATCGGCTCGGTGTCTGCTCTGGACAGTCTGCGGAACGGGCAGAGCTGGGGTCTCTATTACCAATTTATATCCAGCGTAACCCGAATTTTAAATTTCCAGCCGATGCTAACACGCCGGTGATCATGATTGGACCAGGCACAGGTGTAGCACCTTTTCGATCATTCCTGGAAGAGCGGGAGGAGACAGGTGTGGATGGTAAAACGTGGTTATTTTATGGTGATCAGCACTTTTCCACAGACTTTCTTTATCAGGTTGAATGGCAAAAGTGGCTTAAGGAAGGTGTGCTCTCCCGGATGGATGTCGCATTTTCACGAGATCTTGCTGAAAAAGTGTATGTCCAGCATCTTATGCTTGAGAAAAGTGAGGAACTCTATCAATGGCTAAAAGAAGGAGCTAATGTATATGTATGTGGTGACGAAAAACGGATGGCAAAGGACGTCAATCATACATTGATAACGATCCTTGAACAAGAGGGCGGCATGAGCTATGAGGAAGCAGAAGTCTATTTGAAAGATATGCGACAGCAGAAACGTTATCAACGTGATATATATTAAGTCGAAGCTAAATGGAAAGGAGCTTAAATATGGTGAACAATAGATTTTCACAGCAGAATGGACCTCCGAGCGATCTTGAGCGAATAAAGGAAGAAGGTAACTACCTGCGAGGGACGATCGAAGAAGGACTTCAGGACCGAATAACTGGAGCAATTTCAGATGAAGATACGAAGTTGTTAAAATTTCACGGAAGTTACCAGCAGGATGACAGGGATATACGAGACGAACGGCGGCGCAAAAAGCTTGAGCCAGCTTACCAGTTCATGTTGCGTGTACGTGCACCTGGTGGTGTGGCTACACCGGAGCAATGGTTAGTCATGGACGATCTTGCCCAGAAATATGGCAATGGAACGCTGAAATTGACTACCCGGCAAGCATTTCAAATGCACGGGATACTAAAGTGGAATCTCAAGAAAACAATGCAGGAAATAAATGAAGCATTGATGGATACATTAGCTGCTTGTGGTGATGTAAACCGGAATGTGATGTGCAATCCGAATCCGTATCAATCGGAGGTTCATGCGGAGGTTTACGGATGGGCTGCGAAACTCAGTGAATATTTATCTCCACAGACAAACGCGTATCATGAGATCTGGTTAGATGATGAAAAAGTGGAAGACAGTCGCAGCCCGGAGGAAATTGAGCCAATGTATGGGCAATACTATTTACCGAGAAAATTTAAAATCGGTATAGCGGTTCCGCCTTCCAATGATGTGGATATCTTTTCCCAAGATCTTGGTTTGATTGCCGTGCTAGAAGAAGGAAAGTTGCAAGGGTTTAATATTGCGGTCGGTGGAGGCATGGGAATGACTCATGGAGATACAACCACATACCCACAAGTTTCCCGAGTGATTGGCTACTGTCCGAAAGATAAAATTATTGAACTGGCAGAAAAGGTGATAACGATCCAGCGGGATTATGGAAATCGCTCGAATAGAAAGAACGCCCGCTTTAAGTACACGATCGATGCCAGAGGACTCGATTGGTTTCAAGATGAACTAAATGAAAGGTTAGGATGGAATCTTGAAGAGGAGCATTCCTATCACTTCGCCCATAATGGTGACCGTTATGGCTGGGTAAAGGGTGACGGCAGATGGCATCTGACTCTATTCATTCAAAATGGTCGTATCAAGGATTTTGAAGATTATTCGCTTATGACAGGGCTAAGAGAAATTGCCAAGATCCACACAGGGGATTTCCGACTTTCACCGAATCAGAATCTGATTATTGCGAACGTAACGAGCCAAAAGAAAAAGGAAATTAAGGAATTGATCGAAAAATATGGACTTACGGATGGTAAACATAATTCTGCACTAAGGCGAAATTCGATGGCCTGTGTAGCCTTACCAACTTGCGGCTTGGCTATGGCCGAATCAGAACGATACCTCCCTTCGCTAATAGATAAAATTGAGGTGATATTGGATGAAGCCGGCCTAAACGAAGAAGAGATCATCATTCGTATGTCGGGATGCCCTAATGGTTGTTCACGTCCTGCTCTGGCTGAAATTGCTTTTATTGGGAAGGCCCCCGGAAAATACAATATGTATCTCGGAGGTGGTTTCACTGGAGACCGATTAAATAGCCTTTACCGTGAAAATATAGGGGAAGAAGAGATTCTGGCGATTCTTCATCCTATTATTAATCAGTATGCGAAAGAAAGGCAGGAAGGGGAACACTTTGGTGATTATGTTGTCCGTGCCGGTTATGTCGATGAGGTTCTTTCAGGACTTGATTTTCATTCAACGAATATGGTCAAAAGCTAAAAACTAGGAAGCAGAATTTGTGATTCATGTAGAAGGATGTGGTGAAATGATGGGCAAAGTTTATTTAATAGGCGCTGGTCCTGGAGATCCAGATTTAATTACAATTAAAGGAGTAAAGGCCATCCAGCAGTCAGATGTTATTTTATATGACCGTTTAGTTAACGAAGAATTATTAAGTTATGCTTCTAATATGACGGAATTGATTTATTGTGGAAAGCGCCCCAACCAGCATGCATTGACGCAAGAAAAGATAAATAACTTACTCTGTACATTTGCAAATCAAGGAAAAACTGTCACCAGATTGAAAGGTGGAGACCCATTTATATTTGGAAGAGGCGGAGAAGAGGCAGAAGTGTTAGCGCAAAACGGAATTGCCTTTGAAATTGTTCCAGGTATTACCTCTGGTTCTGCAGTTCCCGCCTATGCTGGTATTCCGTTAACCCACCGGAATTATAGCGCTTCGGTTGCCTTCGTCTCGGGAGCCAGCAAGAGTGGTGCTGATACTGAAAAATACTGGGAAAATCTTGCACAAGGAATGGATACACTATGCATTTATATGGGAGTAAAAAATCTCCCAGCTATTTGTGAGAGACTTATTCGATATGGCCGTGATGCGAATACACCGATAGCTTTAGTACATTGTGGTACGACAGAGAGGCAGCAAACGGTGACAGGAACTTTGCAGAACATTGTGAAGAAGTCCAGTACCATCCAGAATCCTGCTATGATTATTATCGGAGAGGTTGTACGGCTGAGAGAAGAGATTCAATGGTTTGAACAGCGTTCGATTGAAAAGGAAGAGGTCTTTGCTCAGGCTGTTCTTGGATGATTGGGGGTTAATGAATGCAAGGAGTTCTATATGTCAGTCATGGAAGCCGTGTCCCCGAGGCAATAGCTGAAGCATTTACATGTATCAACTCTGTCAAGCGACAGATTGACGTTTCGCTTCAGGAAATTTGTTTCTTGGAGCTGGCTGGGCCAACGGTAGAACAAGGTATTGAAATGCTTGTAAACCAGGGAGCTTCACGCATCTCTATCATACCTGTCCTGCTTTTAAGTGCCGGGCATTACTACAGTGACATACCTGAAGAGGTAAACCGGGCAAAGGAGAAATATTCTTCTATTACATTTACCTATGGGCAACCACTTGGTGTACAGGATCGTTTCATAGACGTCTTGGCAGAACGGATAAAAGAGACCCATATACCAGTCAATCCTGATGCAAAAATACTGCTTGTCGGTAGAGGAAGCCGTAATCCGCAGACGAAAAGGGATATGGAACGAATTGGGGGAAAGTTACAAACAAGGATGAAGTTCAGCCGGGTTGATGTTTGTTTTTTAGCTGCCTGTAATCCTTCTTTTGAAGAAGCAATTCAGTCGTCTTTAACAAAAGCGCATTCGCAAATTTTCATCGTTCCTTATTTATGGTTTACGGGAGTACTCATGCATTATTTAGAGGAAAAAATAAGTGAGTTAAATAACTCAAACAAGGATGTTTTATTATGCCGGCAGCTCGGCGACCATCCTGCGATGAAACAGGCACTGAAGGAACGTGTTTATGAAACTTTTGATAAAAAGGATGCTTAATAATGGCAGTAATCCCCCTTATGGTCGATGTAGGCGAAAAAAATATCGTGATTATCGGAGGCGGCCACGTCGCTGAGCGGAGAGTCCAGTCCCTGCTTACGGGTGGCGCTCGTCTCACCGTAATCAGTCCGGAAATTAAGGAAGGGATTCGCTCACTCTGGGAAGAAGAACAGTTAGACTGGAAGCAAAAATATGTTGAGACGGAAGATCTTGATGGAGCTTTCTTAATAATCGTTGCTACAAATGATTCGGTTGTGAATCAAGCTGTCATCAAGGTTTCACCTCCGAATTCCTTATTAAATGTTGCGGGAGAAGCTGACCAAGGTAATGTACATTTTCCTGCTCATTTTAAACAAGGAAAATTGTCTGTAGGTATATCAACCAACGGTGCAAGTCCTATGCTTTCAGCCAAAATTAAAAATGAGCTTCATACGATTTATGACGAGAGCTATGGAGATTACGTTGACTTTTTGTATGAAAGCCGTCAATTAATCAAAGACTCCCTTCTGGATAAAATGGCTCAGACATTATTATTAAAGGAACTTTTGTCGGAAAGCTTTTTAAACAAGCATAAGCAGAGACAAACGATCGAGTGGCTGAAAAGTTTATGCCGGAAGGGGAGATAAGGAATGAAGGGCTTGGAAGGTAAGAATATTGGTGTAGCAGCCACACGTAAAGCAGATGAAATTAACAAACTGATTCAAAATAGTGGAGGTACATCTCGCACTTTTTCTATTCAAGGAGAACAGATTTTAAATGAAAATATCAGCGAACAAAATGTTTCAGAGCTACTAACCAAACCATTCGATCTGGCACTTTTAACTACAGGGATCGGGGCGGAGACTTTAGAAAAGTCAGCTTATCATATGAATCGTCTCCCTGAATTTATCCGGAAAATGGAGAATATAGATTTGGCAGTTCGTGGTAGTAAAACAGAGAAATGGATGAAGAAACATTCCATGGAAGCAACATTTGTTTCGAAAGACGGCACGATGGAAAGTATGCTGGAAGCTTTGGCTGTTGAGGAACCTAACAAAGGGAAACGTTTATTTTTACAAGCTTATAATAAGGATGGTGCAGTACTAAGGCAAAAATTAGAAAATCGTGGCTATGTTGTTTACCTATCAAAACCTTATCATTACAAGGAACCGGATCAAACTACATTAAATAACTTAAGGCAGGAAATCATCAACCAGTCACTCGATGCTGTGATTTTCACGAGTAAAACCCAGGTTCAAAACCTTTTTACTACGTATAGCAAAACGAAAGAAATTGTTGATTCCTTTAACGATAAAGTCTTAGCTGTAGCAGTGGGAAAAGTAACCGCAAAGGAACTCGAGCAACACTATGTTTCTACTGTTTTTCATCCCACTAAACCGAAGATGGGCACAATGGTCATCGAACTAGGGGATTATTTGACAGGAAACTCCAATTAAGAAATTGAATAACAATTACATGGAGGTTTTAAGTGATGACATTAACAACGCAAAAGGAACAAACAACTATTATTCCGCACGGGGGCGAACTTGTACAAAGAGAATTAGTTGGTTCGCAAAGAGAAACCTATCTAAATAAAGTGAGTGCAATGAAATCATTAGAACTGAATGCCTGGAGTCTATCTGACATAGAGCTCATCGCCATCGGTGGTTTCAGCCCGTTGACTGGTTTTATGGGCAAGTCGGATTATACACGAGTTGTTGAGAAAATGCGCCTTGAAGATGGGACGATTTGGAGTGTCCCAATTACACTTGCGGTGACCGGGGAGCAAGCAGATGATTTTGAGATTGGTTCAGAAATTGCCCTTGTTGGAGAGGACGGCGCTTATTATGGTGTGCTTGAATTGGAAGAAAAGTACAACTATGACAAGGAAAAAGAAGCGAGGCTCGTGTATGGTACGACTGACGGAGCTCATCCTGGTGTGAAAAAGACATATGAGAAAGGCGAGGTTTATTTAGCTGGTCCGATTTATTTATTGAACCGGCCAAATCATAGCAAGTTTGAAGATTTTTATCTGGATCCATCAGAAACACGAAAAATGTTCGCAGACTTAGGCTGGAAAACAGTTGTTGGTTTTCAGACACGCAACCCTGTGCATCGTGCACATGAATATATTCAAAAATGTGCACTTGAGTCTGTGGATGGTTTGCTGTTAAATCCATTGGTTGGTGAAACCAAATCGGATGATATTGCTGCGGATATTCGTATGGAAAGCTATCAGGTGATTCTAAAAAATTATTATCCAGAAGACCGTACGCGACTTGTTATTTATCCTGCGGCAATGCGTTATGCGGGACCAAAAGAGGCTATTCTGCATGCGATTGTTCGCAAAAATTATGGCTGCACCCATTTTATTGTCGGTCGTGATCATGCTGGTGTCAGTGATTATTATGGAACATACGAAGCGCAGGAATTTATTTCACAATTTGAAGCGGAACTGGGCATTCAAATTTTCAAATTTGAACATGCATTTTACTGCACCAAGTGTGAAAACATGGGTACTGCAAAAACGTGCCCGCATGATAAAGAATCTCACGTGCATCTAAGTGGAACAAAAGTACGTGAAAAGCTTCGTAATGGGGAGGACTTGCCGAAGGAATTTTCACGTCCGGAAGTGGCGGCAGTACTTCGTAAGGGTATGAAAGAAAATTAACCAAAGGGATGTTTCCCATGTCACTTGAGATGCTAATTGTTTTAGGCATGATTATCGTCATGTTAGGCGGGCTGATTTTTGAAGTGGCTCGCCCGGATATTGTTGTTTTTTTCGTTCTTACGGTTTTCTTGATAACGGGGATACTGACCCCGAGGAAGCGCTGAGCGGATTTTCTAATGAAGGCATGCTTACCATTGCATTATTGTTTGTTGTGGCAGGGGCGGTACAGAAAAGCGGCATCATTGATGAGATGATGAAGTCCTGGCTTGATAAGAGTAAGAGTTTACTAGGATCTATGGTGCGCTTTTTTGTTCCTACAGCTATTTTTTCCGGATTTTTAAACAACACACCAATTGTGGTAACCTTAACACCCTTAATTAAAAATTGGTGTGAGGAGCATGGTATTGCACCATCAAAATTTTTAATTCCTTTATCCTACGTGACGATTCTAGGTGGAACGATTACGTTAATGGGAACATCTACAAATTTAGTCGTCCATGGCATGTTACTTGATTATGGGCACGTGGGTTTTTCTATCTTTCAGCTGGCTATTATTGGTATCCCCATAACGATAGCTGGTTTTATCTATATTTTTACGATTGGTTATAAGTTATTGCCCGAATACAAGGGGTTTCAGCAACAGGTCAAAGCGGATTCCAGAGAATACATTTCGGAATTAATCGTAGAGTCATCTTTTTCTTCTATTAATCAAAGTGTGAAGCAAGCTGGATTGAGAGATTTGAAAGGGTTGTATTTAATTGAAATTATCCGTGGAGAGGAACGGATATCTCCTGTACGTTCAACAACGGTCATTCAAACTGGGGATCGATTGATTTTTACAGGATTAATGTCTACGCTTACCGATGTACAAAAGACGAAAGGATTAACATTACGAACAGGTACGCATTTAGAGATTGATGATTTAAAAAATGGCAATACGCAAATTGTGGAGGCTGTTGTGTCCCATCAATCTTCTTTACTAGCAAAGTCCGCTAAACAAACACGGTTCAGGTCCAGGTATGATGCTGGTGTGATTGCGGTACATCGGAAAAACGAGCGAATCGAGAGTAAAATTGGGGATATTATCTTTAAACCGGGGGACACATTATTATTGCTTGCGGGTACAGATTTTGTTGAGAAGTATCGACAATCGAATGATTTCTATGTACTTACGTCCTTGGATACCCCTGCGTCTCTAAAACGTAATCCTGTCAAAGGCTGGCTTTCTATCATTATCTTTTTAACGATGTTTGCGATGGTGACACTTGGTGTATTAAGTATGTTTAAAGCGATGGCTCTAGCAGTGATTCTATTATTAGTAACCAAGGTGATTACGGCAGAGGAAGCCAAGGGATACATTCATTTCCATATATTGCTTCTCATTGCCAGTTCCTTTGGAGTCGGAATCGCAATGACGAAAACAGGTCTGGCTCAATGGATTGCGGATGGTCTATTGATGATAGGGGAGCCGCTGGGATTGTTCATTATCCTTTTATTGATTTATATGTTAACGAATATTTTCACGGAATTAATTACGAACAGTGCTGCGGCAATATTAATGATTCCGATCGGGTTAGAAATGGCTACAAATCTGCAATTAGATCCTATGGGGTTCGCCGTTACAATTGCTATTGCATCCTCAGCTAGTTTTATCACCCCGATTGGCTACCAGACAAACCTGATTGTTTATGGACCAGGTGGATACAAGTTTACGGATTATATAAAAATAGGAGCACCACTTAGTTTAATTGTCATGGCAATAACTGTCACGATTGTCTATTATTGGTGGTTTTAGGAGGGAAATTATGAGCGGTTTAACAAATATCGTTTGGCATGAATCTAACGTTACGAAAAAGGATAGACAAGAAAAGAATAATCACAGAAGTGCAGCTTTATGGTTTACCGGATTATCCGGTTCAGGAAAATCTACTGTATCCGTTGCATTAGAGAAAAGGCTTCATGAGTTAGGTATCCACACCTATCGTTTAGATGGAGATAATGTGCGCCACGGTTTGAATAAAAATTTAGGATTTAGCCCGGAAGACCGCAAAGAGAATATCCGTCGCATCGGAGAAGTGACAAATCTCATGGTTGATGCAGGTTTAGTGACCCTAACCGCATTTATTTCGCCGTATCGGGAAGACCGGGACGGGGCACGGGCATTGCTTGGGGAGAATGAATTCATTGAAGTTTATGTGAAATGCAGTGTGGAAGCATGTGAAGCGCGCGATCCAAAAGGACTATATAAAAAAGCACGTGCTGGTGAAATTAAAGGTTTTACTGGTATTGACGCGCCGTATGAAGAGCCTTCTAATCCGGAAGTCATTGTAGATACGGAAAAGCAATCATTAGAAGAATCAGTTCAGGTGCTTGTTACGTATTTGAGGGAGAAGGGATATATTGTGTAGGAGATCGTAAGTTTTTTTATACGGTTCCTTCTCAATTATAAAACTTGATCATACTGCTGTAGTCAGCTATAATAGAAAAATAAAGCAAAGTAAACTTATAGGGATTGTTTAATAAGCTATATTCAAGGAGGAAATAACATGAGTAATGTACCTTTACTTGTAGACACAGATTGGTTAGCAGACAGATTGGATGATCCAAAGCTGAGATTGTTAGATGCAACTACCTTTCTAAAACCAACTTCCGGTTATTATGACGTTTGGTCGGGAAAGGAAGCGTATGATAAAGGTCATATCCCTGGGGCGGTTTTTGCAGATTTGCTTGGAGATCTTTCGGATCCTGATTCCAAATATGCTTTTACTATCCCTTCAAGAGAAAGATTTGTAAAGAAAATTAGTGAACTTGGTGTTGGAGATGACTCTTATGTCGTGGTTTATGATCAAGGACAAGCAATAGTAGGCACTCCAGTAATTGCATCCGACTGGGCATCACGTCTTGCTTGGCAGCTACGCTATGAAGGTTTTGACAATGTTGCAGTACTTGATGGAGGATTTCCGAAATGGCGTGAGGAAGGACGCCCGGTTACGACAGAGCCAGGTTCTTATCCTAAAGCCACATTTACTGGAGAAAGACGTCCTGAATTATTAGCTACAAAAGAAGATGTAAAAAAAGCATTAAATGATGAAGATGTCATTCTGGTTAACAGTCTTTCAGAAGCTGATTTCAATGGTGAAACTGACACTTATGCACGAAAGGGGCATATACCTGGTAGTGTAAATGTGTTCTTTGGTGATCTTTCTAGTACGGATTCAAAGGAACTTTATGATTATGAAAAATTGCGTAAAACATTTGAAGAATCTGGAGCACTTGACTCGGATAAAAAAGTTATAACTTATTGTGGCAGTGGTATTGCCGCAACGTGGAATGCACTGATCTTAAACAAACTCGGACAAAACAATGTTGCAATGTACGATGGATCAATGACGGAATGGGCAGATGACCCTAAACTTCCGTTGGATACAGTGGAAAAAGAAAAATAACACGCTGTATTGTTTTTGGATAAGCAGAAACAAAGAAAGATAGAATAATTCCTGATCGATTGACATTATCCAAAAATTGCTTCAATGTGATATCTAACAATTACATATTTTTAAATCCTTATCTAGAGAGGTGGAGGGAAATGGCCCTTTGAAACCTCGGCAACAGGTTCGCTAATTAGAATACTGTGCTAATTCCATCAAGCATACGCTTGAAAGATAAGAGAAGACGTAATCTTGTTATAGATTTTAAACTCTTTTCTTATCCGGGAAAGAGTTTTTTGTTTATTTTGTAGAAGGAGAGTGGAGTTCATGAAGTATGGATTTTGGTTACCTATTTTTGGTGGATGGCTTAGAAATGTTGAGGCTGAAAACATGCCTCCAACATATGATTATGCAAAGGAAGTAATACAATCTGCTGAAAAATGGGGATACGATACAACGTTAATCGCTGAATTATATTTAAATGATATAAAAGGAACAGATCAGGATTCTATCGAAGCTTGGTCAACTGCAGCCGCTTTAGCCGCAGTAACGGAAAAAATTGAAATTATGGCAGCCGTTCGTCCGGTTTTTCACAATCCCGCTGTAACAGCAAAAATGGCAGCTAATATTGATCATATTAGTAAAGGACGTTTTACCTTAAATGTTGTTTCGGGCTGGTGGGCTGAGGAAGCGAAACAATATGGCGGTGATTTTACAGAACATGATGAAAGGTACGACCGGACAACCGAATTTCTTGAGATCTTAAAGGGCTTATGGTCAGAAGAGAAATTTTCGTATGATGGCAAGTTTTACAAAATAGAGAATACGCAGCTTTCCCCTAAACCGGTTCAGCGTCCGAATCCTGTTTTATATGCAGGTGGTGAGAGTGAGAAGGGGAAACAGGTTATTTCGTCCCTATGTGATGCTTATATCCTGCATGGCCACACCGTAGAAGAAGCTGAGGCGAAAATTGCCGATATGAATGAACGAAGAAAGTCAGCTGGACCTGAGCCTCTACAATCAATTGGTATGGCAGCTTATGTCATTTGCCGGGATACGGAAGAAGAAGCACGTGCTGAATTAAATCGTATTACCACTGTAACAGATACAAGTGGTTATGCCGGATTCGAAGATTTTACCTCAAAGTCGGAATTGGAGCAACAGATTCAGTTGCAGGATTATTCTGTATCAAACCGGGGCTTGCGTCCAAATCTTGTGGGAACACCGGAGCAAATTGCAAAACAGGTTTTGGAGTTTGAAAGAGTTGGCGTTGATTTACTGTTATTACAATGTTCGCCACAGCTGGAAGAATTGGAACGTTTTTCAAAACAGGTTATGCCAAAGGTTGAGGAACTGCGAGCATCGTTAACAAACATATAATAGGGGGCGGATTTTGTGAGTAAAATATATGTGCTACACGAAAATAACGAATGGACAGATCATTTAATCAATAGATTAGAAGAGTTACAGCTTCCATATGAAGATTGGTTATTGGATAATGGCAAAGTTGACCTGACTTCTTTGCCACCAAATGGCGTTTTTTATAACCGGATGAGCGCTTCATCGCATACGCGCGGAAATCGCTTCGCACCGGAATTAACAAGTGCTGTTCTGTCTTGGTTGGAGCAGAACGAGAGAACAGTGATTAATGGAAGCCGTGCGCTTCAGTTAGAATTAAGTAAAGTGCTGCAGTATTTGGAGCTTGAAAAGTTCGGCATTAAAACGCCAAGAACTGTTGCCGCAGTTGGAAAAAATGAACTGTTAAAAGCAGCAGAATCATTTGAAGGAAAGAAATTCATTACGAAGCATAACCGTGCTGGAAAAGGTCTTGGTGTTAAACTTTTTCATTCAGTTGAAGCCTTGCAGCAATACGTGGAGGGGAAAGAATTTGAGGAGCCGGTTGATGGCGTTACCTTAATTCAGGAATATATTGAGTCACCAGAGTCTTTCATTACACGTTGTGAGTTTGTTGGTGGTAAGTTCCTATATGCAGTTCGTGTTGATACATCGGAAGGGTTTGAACTATGCCCGGCAGATGCCTGCTCGATTGAAGATCAGTTAGGAGAAGAGGAATTAGAACCATTTCAAGTAAGAGAAGGTTTTGATCATCCTGTCCTGGAAAATTATGAACGTGTGCTTGCAGCAAATGACATTAAAATTGCTGGAATCGAGTTTATTCAGGATAAAAATGGAGAAATTTATACGTATGATATTAATACGAATACCAATTACAACAGCGATGCCGAAGCAAAGAGTGGGAAATTTGGTATGCTGGAAGTAGCGAAGTATTTGGGAGAAGAATTGAAGAAAGTTAGAGGGGCAGTCCTTCAGGAATCATAGTATATAAAAGCACCTTCTCTTTAGCGGAAGGTGCTTTAATTATCAAGGGTGGTAAGAGCCCTCAATGGATGAGAAACTTAAGAGAGATTAGTGAAAAGAAATAATTACAATAAATATGAGTAATTTGCTCTATGTCTTTCAGCATCTAAAATTTAAAACGAAATTGGTGTATGCTTGAAAAGTGAAAGGAGAAATAATTATGCCGGGTTCTAAAGGGGAACGTACGCTGCAGAAACAATTTGGAACGATGAAGCGAGCTGCGGCGTTTTATGATAATCAGATGCTTGACCATATTAACCATGTAATGACAGTGTTTATGGAGAAACAGGAAATGGTATTCTTGTCCACGGCTGATGCAGGAGGGAATTGCGACTCTTCTTTTCGTGGGGGTCCACCGGGGTTTGTTCGTGTCATTAATGAAAAAACCATCATTTACCCAGAATATAAGGGAAATGGCGTAATGGCAAGTTTGGGAAACCTCCTGGAAAACCCTCATATCGGATTAATGTTTATCGATTTTTTCGAGCATTCCATCGGGCTGCATGTGAATGGGGACGCATCAATTCTTGAAAACGACCAATTGGCTTCATTGAAAATTCCAGAGGAACAAATGAATGACATCAAAGAAAAAGAGGGAGACAAACCAGAGCGCTGGGTTGTTATCAACGTCGAAGAAGCTTATATTCACTGTTCCAAACATATTCCAAAGTTTAAGCCGCTGGATAAGGAAATCCAGTGGGGGACAGATGATCAAAAACAAAAGGGCGGAGATTTTTTCAACGCAAAACAAAGTAAAAAAGATCAGAAATTGTAAAATTGACCTATTAATTTTAAACTCTTTTCATGCACTTCACACGGCATGCTGCTTGCGTATATCATGTCCAACAATAACCACAAAAAACAACTCCTCATATGTGGTTTCGCAGGCACTGAGGGGTCATTTTTCTTAAAGACTGCTTAAAAACCCTTTTTGATGGGGCCTCGGTCTATTTGGCCTATGATGCTGTCACATCACAGGTCTTTGTTATTTTTAAACCAGGGGGTTGCGGCCTTTTATGTTCAGGATCAAAAAATCTTGCATGAGCCAATGTGACCCAATATGTTCTCATTTTTCTTTAATCACTTACTTTCACATTATATGTTCGCAGCCAATAATCGATCTGACCAAGATGTGCAATTAGCTGTGGCCCTTTCATTAATTGTCCATACCAGGGTTCTTTAAATTCTTTCCCTTCGCTCCTTACAATAGCTTCCACTTTATCCCTGTTCATGAAATCAAATAGCGGCGCGTCCCTGTCCGCCAATATTTCATACATCCAGTTTACAACAGCTTTGGTATACGCTGGTTGAAACGTTCGTGGATACGGGCTTTTTTTCCGGTACAACACATCATCAGGCAATATACCTTCCATCGCTTTTCGTAAAATCCCCTTTTCCCTGCCATCAACCATTTTCATGTCCCAAGGAATATTCCAAACATATTCTACCAACTTATGATCTGCAAAAGGCACTCTGACTTCCAGACTTGCTCCCATACTCATACGATCTTTGCGATCCAGTAATTGCGCCATAAACCAGTGCATATTTAAATAGAATAACTCTCTTCGCCGAGCATCCTCTTCATTTTCCCCGTCCAGACGAGGTGTCTCCGCAATAGTTTCCTTATACTGGTCATGCACATATGTCTTTAAATCCAACTTACTCTGCCACTCGGAATGAAGCAGATTAATCCTCGAATCCAATGAACGCATCCAGGGAAAACCACCTTTCCCTGAGCCCTTAGGATCATGAAACCAAGGATACCCACCGAAAATTTCATCTGCACACTCTCCTGACAGACTCACTGTCGTATGCCGCTTAATTCGATGGCAAAACCATAACATAGAAGAATCAATATCTGCCATGCCAGGCTGATCACGCAGAACGACTGATTCTTTTAGAAAATCTGCCAGCTCTTCTCCGGAAATCACCTCATTATGGTGATTGGTAGAACTATAGTTAACCATCTTATTAATCCAGTCCTGATCACTGGAAGGCTGGAACTTACTTGCCACGAAATGCTTATCATTTCCTTCATAGTCTACAGAAAACGTAGGGATTGCTCCTTTTCCTTGGGTTTTATAGTGCTCAGCAGCTATTGCTGTAATCGCACTTGAATCCAACCCACCGGATAAAAACGTCGATACCGGTACATCGGAAACTAGCTGCCGCTTTACCGCATCAACAAATAAATGCTTCACTTGTTCAGCAGTTTCTTCCACAGAATCTTCTTGCTGATGGCTTTTTACATTCCAATACCGCCACACTTTCAACCCATCTCGGGAAAAAGTCAGTGCATGCCCTGCACGCAGTTCCCGTATGCCTTTAAAAATACCATGACCCGGCGTCCGTGAAGGTCCTAGTCCGAAAATCTCAGCCAAACCGTCGCGTCCTACTACTGCCTGGATATCTGTATGCGCTAAAATGGCTTTTAACTCTGAACCAAAAATAAAACGGTCGGAACGCTCATGGAAAAATAACGGTTTGACGCCAAGCCGGTCCCTTGCCATAAACAGCTTTTCTTCTTTTGCATCCCAAACACCGAAGGCATAAATTCCGTTTAAATGATGAACACAATCTTCCTTCCATTCGATGTAGGACGCAAGGAGCACTTCCGTATCGGAGGAAGTCCGAAATGAATAGTCGCGCTTTCTCAGTTCTTTTCGCAAGTCTTCTGTATTATATAATTCACCATTATATACAAGTGTATAGGTATTTCCATCTTTTTCCCTGCTCATTGGTTGCTTACCACCTTCAATATCAACAACGGCAAGCCGTTTATGTCCAAATCCAGCATGCTGTTCTGTCCACACGTTGGAATCGTCCGGACCTCGGAGTGTCAGGGTCTCTGTCATATTCTCCAGCACCTGTAGCTGCGTTTTCACATTTTTCCGCCAATCAACAATTCCTGTAATTCCGCACAAAGTCTATTCATCCTCTCTTGATGCAATAAGCTTTACGTATCATCCTATGCCGGATGAAGGAGAATATTCCCAAGCGAGTCAATTTCAAAAATTAGATTGGATTTCTATTTTTGATATACTATTTGTATGGCTTCTAAGAAGGAAAGAAGATGGCGACGCCTCTGCAATAAGATCAGGGGCGGTTAACGAAGATGATATGTAATTTATATAACGACTGGATGGGCGGCAAATCATACAGGAAAGCCAGAAACAACAAAATATAGAGGGGATATTTCAATTAGCCCATTTAGACGAGAACACTACTATTTCCATTGCGCCATTATTAATTGCGGAAATGTTCACCAATGGGCCGTTCCTTATTTTTAATACCTTATAATTTTAAAGTGCGGTCAAGCATTAAAATACGTTCTCATATCGGGAGAGAACCGCACCGAAACGGGACACAGCTTCGCCAAATCGGGAGAAAGCATGTTAAAACAGGAGACACGCGCTCTAAGATGGGAGGCAACCATCTTCCGAAAATATTCAACTACCATCCTCTTTCAGCAGAAACCCCATCTTTCACAATCTTATTCGGATTAAACAGACCACTTGGGTCAAGCGCCCACTTAATCTTTTCCATCACATGAAATGCTTCACCATGTTCTTGCTCCTGGTATTTTTGTTTTCCTATTCCAACACCGTGTTCTCCGGTACATGTGCCTCCTCGGTTAAGCGCATATTCGACGATTTGTTCATTTAATTGATCTGCTTTTTGTACTTCTTCTGTGTTATCGAGATCGATCATTAAGAATATATGGTAGTTTCCGTCGCCCACATGGCCTACGATACCACCTTGGAGATTCAATGTTCTTATTGCTTCTCTTGCATGTTGAATAGCTCCTGCTAATTCAGATATGGGGAGGCAAACATCTGTTATCATTAATTTCCTTCCCGGATAGCCGTGTGTGTAAGCGTAGAGTACATGATGTCTTGCTTCCCAAAGTTTATTCTGTGCTGCAGTTTCTGTTTCAAATGCTACTTCCAGACAGCTGAAATCTCTGAGAATTTCTTCAGCAAACGAAACATCCTGCGCTAAGCCTGCTTCATTTCCGTGAAATTCTAAAAACAATGTTGGTACTTCTTTGTAGTTCGTTTCACTATATTGATTTGCTTGTGCCATGGAAGGCTCATCCAAAAGTTCCATTCTAGCAATTGGAACTCCGGCCTGTAATATGGCGGTGACAGCTTCTACTGCATCATCTACCGTGTTAAAAGAAGCTCTTGCAGCCATTTGATGCTCTGGTATGCCGTATACCTTTAACGTTAATTCTGTAAAACAGCCTAGTGTGCCTTCAGACCCTACAAAAACGCCACTTAAATGGTAACCTGAAGAGGACTTTTCCGCTAAATTTCCTGTATGTATCGTTTTTCCGTCTGCAAGGACAACTTCCAAATCTCGAACCTGATCACGCATGATGCCATAGCGAACAGACATCGTTCCACTGGCATTCGTTGCAGCCATCCCACCAAGTGTTGCGTCTGCACCTGGATCTACTGGGAAAAATAATCCGTATTTTTTCAGCTCTTTGTTTAACTGGGAACGGGTCACACCTGGCTGTACTTTTACAAGAAAATCCTTTTCCCGAATCTCCAGTATGTTGTTCATTAATGAAAAATCGATGGTTATGCCATGATCGTAGGGAATCACATGTCCTTCTAGGCTTGTTCCCAGGCCATAAGGCACAACTGGGATCTGATGTTTATCAGCCAACTTGACGATTTCGCTCACCTCGTCCGCGTTTTCAGGAAACACGACCACGTTTGGTGAACTTGGCGTATGATAGGATTCATCTGTGCTATGCTCCTCTAGAACAGTCTCATTTATAGTAACCTGATCATCCCGTAATAATTTCTCTAATTCAATTATTACATCTTTAACTTCTGTTTCCATGGAGATCTCCCCTATCTTTTATGAAATTTCTGATTTTATAATTAGTATATCGAACGAAATTCTAAAAGTCTACCAAAGTTAAAAGGCCTCCCAAAACACGGAAGACCTCACTAACGATATAAAAAGGGATAAACTTTTTACTCAGCTACACGCTCTTGACCAGTGGCATAATCCAGTGCCATTTCTACCGCAGTTCGCGCCTCGATATATCCCCATAAATCATCAAGCATTGGTTGAGCTGTTGCCTGAAGAATACTTTTCACATCATTGGGGCTAAGATTCGGATTGGCTTGGAGCATTTGTGCAATGACGCCTGCACATATGGGTGTGGCCATCGACGTACCGGATAATTGCAGGTAATCTTCATCGACGATTTGTTCTGGTAACTGCTGTTCCAGCGCAGATTCCGGTGCCAACAGGGAAATGATATCTGTTCCCGGTGCATAAATATCTGGCTTAATCAGTGAATCAATGGTTGGCCCACGGCTTGAATAATCCGCAATATGATCATCTGAACGCGTGTCCGTATTTTGGTCAACCGTAGATCCAACCGTAATGATAAACGGATTGATAGCAGGTGTACTGATAGTCTGTTGCGCCGGGCCACTGTTTCCGGCCGCGGCACAAACGACGATGCCATTATGCCAAGCTTCTTGTACAGCCTGTGCCAGCGGATCATCTCTATATGATTCATATGCCTGAGCTCCTAGAGATAGGGAGATAATCTGAATGTTATACTCCTCTTTGTTTTCCATACACCACGTAATTCCTTCAATAATGGCCGATAATCTTCCTGCACCATCTTGATCCAAAACCTTCACACCAATAACAGATGCTTCAGATGCCGGTGCGATATATAAACCATCTGACTTATTAGCATTTCCTGCTGCGTCACCCGCGCAATGCGTTCCGTGCCCATTATCATCATAGGGTTCTTCCTGATTATTAATAAAGTCTTTAAAAGCGATAATTCTGTTATCAGGTTCTGTTAAGTCTGCATGGGGATAGATGCCAGTGTCAATGACAGCAATCGTTACACCGTTTCCAGTAAAGTCATGTTGCTCTTGTACATCAACCGCCCCGATTTGTCTGCTAGCGATATCCAGAAAGCTTGTGACTTCACGGTCATAAAAAATGCGATCAACTGCTTCGTGATCTTTAATCTGTTTGATCATTTGAGGAGTCAGCTTTCCACCAACAGTTCCATGAAATCGTAAATCTTTGTCTAATTTGCTCCGATTGTCTGTTTGACAGGTATTCAGTAGATCGTCCCTTTTGGCTTTGTCCGAGTTTTGGGTTAAATACACAATTACCGGTATATCATCAGTGTTGCTGGTTGCGTAAGGGTCTTCTTTTCTTTTAACACGCAGTTGTTCCACCAACCCTGGATCTAGTTTGCGACCGGCCTCTTCATACCATACTCTTTTTCTGTTACTCATTTTTTGCCTCCTCAGGATTTTAATTTTAAAATCTACTATCTGTGGCAACAGGACACTTGAACAGGTGCGATTATCCCCTCAAATACCGCTATGATTTAAACTATGTTTTTCCTGTTTGAAGAGAGTGAGTATACTATCTAATTTGATGCAATAGGGGCTCGTCCTTTAATGAAAGCTTAGCATGATAATAGATTGTGGACAATCCATCAAAATAACTAACTTTTATGAAAATAGTAATGCAAAAGTCTGAAATAGAATTGCGGGATAACTTACTTATTGTTTAGCATTTTCTTTTCGAAGGTATAATTTTACATTATTATCACATACTTAGATGAATAGTTAGGATAGACGTGAGAGGTGAAAATGCAATGATTGATTCTCTGTTATTAAAGGTCATACTTGTCGTTGTACTGGGTGTCGCAGCACAGTGGATAGCGTGGAGGTTTCGTCTCCCGGCAATTGTAATTATGTCAATCGCAGGTTTGCTGGTTGGTCCGTTTATCGGATTGATTAACCCTTCAGAAGACTTTGGGGTTCTGTATGACCCTATTGTGTCAATCGCAGTAGCTATTATTCTTTTTGAAGGAAGTCTTAAACTTCAATTTAAGGATATTCGCGGGTTAGGCCATTCGATAACTCGTATTGTGACGATTGGCGCGTTACTTAGTTGGGTACTTGGTGTCATGGCCGCTTATTTTATCGCTGGATTGTCATGGCCTGTAGCTTTTGTACTTAGTGCGTTATTTATTGTGACTGGGCCTACTGTCATTATTCCCTTATTGAAGCAAACCAAATTAAAGCCTAGACCTGCAAAAATACTTAAATGGGAAGGAATTATCATCGATCCAGTTGGTGCGCTATTAGCTGTCTTTGCTTACCAGATCGTCGTGTTTATTTTTGGGAATAATTCGGACATACAATCACTATTATTCTTTTTTGGAGCCTCTTTATTTACAGGGTTGTTGGGATATGTATTTGGTAAAGGTATGGGTCGGTTAATAAAGAAAGGATATATTCCGGAAAGTTTAAAATCACCGATATTACTTTCAGCCGTTGTTGCCGTATTTACTGTCTCAGATTTGATTATGCATGAGACAGGGTTATTGGCAGTGACAGCAATGGGTGTAACGATGGCAAATACGAAAGTCCCTGGAATACAGGACATGCGTGATTTTAAAGAGAATATTTCAACACTCTTAATCTCATCGATATTTATTATGTTAACGGCATCCCTGGACCGAGAAACATTAGTACAAATGTTAGATATTGAAATCCTTGGATATGTGGCAGTTATTTTATTTATTATACGACCACTTTCCATTTTTATATCAACCATTAATACAGATTTGAGTATAAAAGAGAAAGTCTTAATTGGCTGGATTGCTCCTAGAGGTATTGTGGCACTAACCGTAGCTAATTATTTTGCCGCTTTATTGATGGACCATGGATTTGCGGGAGCGGAATTGGTTGGATCTGTGACGTTTGCGCTCGTATTTATTACTGTATGTGCACATGGGTTTTCCCTAAATTGGGTTGCCGGGAAATTGGGTCTGACGAGGGAAGGAAGACCTGGTGTGCTCATGGTTGGAGGTAATCCATTTACAGCAGCTTTAGGGAAAACATTTAAAGGGATGGATATACCTGTCGTCATCGCAGATACTTCCGAGCAAGGTCGGATTTATGCAGAAGAAAATGAAATTCCTTTTGAGCGGACAGAGGTTTTATCAAGTGATACTAAAATTGATACATCAACGTATGACTACTTGATTGCTGCTACACGGACCGAACCATACAACGCGCTAGTAAGCTCCAGGTATACAGACGACTTCGGGCGAAATAGTGTATATAAATTAAATACAAAAGACCAGATAGAGGCAGACCTTTCTTCTCCGGTTTGGACAGTGAGTGGAGAAGTGTTATTCTCAAGAAATACCGCAATTGAGGATCTAATCGCTAAAATAGAAGAAGGGTACGAATTCAGCAAAACAGAAATCACAGAAAGATATAGTTATGAAGAGTTGAAAAAAGAGATAGGCGAAAATACAACCCTGTTATTTAACTCAATACAATCAGGGGGCGTGGCGTTTTTTACAGAAGACAATCATATACATGCGAAGGAAGGGGATACGATTGTCAGTTTAGCCCCACCTGAAACGTAAATTGGATTTCTTCAGGCAGATGGATGTCTTATCCATCTGCCTGAAGTTTACTATGAAGGTATTCGAGTCATGCATAATGCCCGCCAATCTTCTTACTTCGATCCAGCGTAATCCCGGCATCGGTATAGCTTGTCGCACGCAATATAGCGGTTGAGCCGTATTTATCCCGAATGGCATCCATCACATAGCCGATGTCATTTTTCTTGGGGCGGTCTTCAAACAAGTCCAATTGTGTTTCCCCTTTTTCAAACAGGTTATCCATGGTGACATAGACATGTCTGATTTTACTTTCTCCATCGTAAAATTGATGGAACAGCTGCATGCACACCTCGTAGATATCCATCGTTACATTGGTGGGGATTGCGATGGACCTTGAGCGGGAGAAACCGCCGCTTGTTTCCTTGGCGTAAGAGATACCAAGATGAATGGTCTTTCCTACTTTATTTGCTGTTCGGGCTCTGCGGCAGACTTCTTCACAAAGATCAAGGATACAGACAGTAACCTCCTCTTTGGAGTAGTCCCGAAGCAAAGATATGCCGTGTCCAAAGCCTTTCTGTTCGTTCTTTGTAAAATCACCGAATACAGGACTTAAATCAATCCCCCAGGCGTGCCAATACAACTGCTCACCCATGACCCCGAATCGCTTTTTCAAGTGTTCCAGGTTAAATCTGGCGAGTTGTCCAAGTGTGACGATTCCCATTCGATTTAGGTTACGTTTCATCCTGCTGCCGATGCCCCAGATATCTTCAATGGGGGAGGGCCAAAGTTTTTCTTCTACATCCTCGTATTTACACTCGGCAATGCCCGCTTTTTTTGCATGCAAATCCATGACCACTTTGGCGAGGAATTTATTATCACCAATACCAATAGAAGAAGTAATCCCGAAATTTTCCATGATATCCTGCTTGATTTTTCCAGCAACTTCCCAGCGATCTCCGAAAAGTTTTTGCAGGCCGTTTACTGTCACCCAGACTTCGTCCACGGAATATGGATGAATAGCTTCTTTCGGTACATAGTTATTGATTAGCTTCGTGATTTCCACTGACACGTGAAGGTAATCAGCCATGTGGGCGGGAACAATATGAATACCTGGGTCATCCGGCAGCTCAAAGAATCGGCTCACATTACTAATGCCATGTTTTCTTTTTAATTCCGGAGAAGCTGCCAGGACAATACTCCCAGACCGATTTGGATCACCAACGACTGCCAGCAACGTTTTCATGGGATCAAGTCCTAATTTAACAGCTTCGACACTTGCATAGAAAGAACGCATATCAATGCAAAGCACATCA
Organism: Virgibacillus sp. NKC19-16; assembly: GCF_021560035.1. Taxonomy (NCBI): domain Bacteria; kingdom Bacillati; phylum Bacillota; class Bacilli; order Caryophanales; family Bacillaceae; genus Virgibacillus; species Virgibacillus salidurans. Next base: position 1,485,321 of record NZ_CP074373.1, read on the forward strand.
TTACGAGGATACGGGGAATAGTCCATTGTACTCACCACCTTAAGGAACGTTTGTTCTTATTGTATGCCAAAGGAAGGAAAAATAACAATGGTAATTTATTCTTTAGAAGGAATCTAACATATCTTTGTGGAAATACTTAGCAAAGGAGCGTAATAAAATGAAGAATCAGCTAAATCAATACATACACAATGAGCCAAAATTAAACGGTGCACTTATTGGGATCAGCATTCGTTCAGCCATAACCGGGGGTAAACTATACGAACGTATTGCAGATACGCGTCTAGCACCAGCGTCCAATATGAAGCTATTAACAGCGGCAGCCGCACTTTCTGTTTTAGGAGAGGATTATACCTTTTCAACCAACATAGGAACAGATGGATCATTGAATGGAAATAAACTCCACGGGAATCTTTATGTAATCGGAAAAGGAGATCCTACATTACTACCAGCTGATTTCGAAAATTTTGCAAAGGAGATTCGGGCACGGGGAGTAACAGAGATCGAAGGTGATATCATAGGTGATGATACGTGGTATGATAATGTTCGCTTATCCGCAGATTTGAATTGGAGTGATGAGCATTATTATTATGGTTCACAAATTTCTGCATTAACAGCTTCCCCAGATGAAGATTATAATTCTGGATCTGTCATTATCGAAGTAGCGCCTGGGAGTGAGGTGGGAGAAAAACCATTCATAACAGTATCGCCAAAAACTGATTACATACAAATTCAAAATGAAGCAACAATGGTTGGCTCAAATCAAGAAGTCAAGCTAACGATTGAGCGTGAACATGGAGGAAACATCATAATAATTAAAGGAACCATTCCTGTGGGAGCAGAAAATAGTCAAGAATGGATTTCAGTATGGGGGCCGACAGGCTATGCCATGGATCTTTTTCAGCAGGCATTAGACAATGAGGGAATTTCATGGACCGGCAATGTGAAAATCGCACAAGCCCCTGAAAATACGAATCTGTTAATTGCTCATAAATCCGTATCTTTAGCAGAATTACTCGTACCATTTATGAAATTAAGCAACAATGGGCATGCGGAAATTTTGGTGAAAGAAATGGGAAAGGTTGTACATGGCGTAGGAAGCTGGGAAAAAGGAATAGAAGGCATGGAGGCGGAGCTGCGCAAGTTTGGTGTGAATACAGATACGATTTCGATCAGAGATGGATCCGGAATTTCCCATTTTAATTTAATCCCACCGAATGAGATTACAGAACTTTTATTAGCTATTCAAGATGAAGAATGGTTTCCTGCCTATTTAAACGCATTGCCTGTTGCGGGAGTGGAAGATCGTATGATAGGTGGAACGCTAGGAGATCGAATGCACGGACTTTCCGTTCAAGCAAAAACAGGTACTATACACGGTGCGAGCACATTATCAGGTTATATAGCTACGCTTACCGAGGGAAGGCTTTTATTTTCCATCATGATTAATAATTTGTTGGATGAAGATGAGGGGAAGGTCATTGAGGATGCGTTGTTGGAGATAATTGGCGATGAGGGGTAGCATAGAGCACTTCTCTATGTGCCTGAATCTTCGGCAAAGGAGCCAAGGTGGAAGCATAGAACGACTCGAAGCCTTGTCAAAAGTAGTCAGCGCTAAATAACGATTTTGGGATAGAACGTAAGACAGAACTGCCGCTATTTTAATGTTCTACATCCTGTGAAAACGCATATGTATATGAGTGGTTAACTATTTAGAATTGGGGTGTGAGATCACATGGATGAGAAGTCATCTTCAGAAAACAACCGGCATGTGGGCCAAAATGCTAAACAGGAACAGTTAAATAAGTACCGCATATCAAATTATGGGGAACCAATGACGACACAGGAAGGGAAAAAAAGATCACAAGACCAGGATCAATTAAAAGCCGGTATACGTGGCCCTTCATTGCGTCAGGATTATGAGTTTTTTGAAAAAATGTCACATTTTGGACATGAAGAAATACCGGAAAGAGTAGTTCATGCAAGAGGTTACAGTGCGCATGGAGAATTTGAATGTTATCAGTCCATGAAACATGTGACAAAAGCAGGATTCTTACAGGAAGCGGGTAAAAAGACACCATTGACTACCCGTTTTTCTACAGTACAGGGGGCTAAAGGATCTTATGATACGGCAAGGGATTTACGTTGCCAGGGAGTGAAATTGTATACAGAAGAAGGAAATGTCGATCTGACAACGATTGCGATGCCTGTATTAATTAATCAAGACGCGATGAAGTTCCCAGATGCAATGCATGCTTACCAATCGAAACAGGATGATGATATACCAACGGCGAGTGGTGCACACGATCTATTTTGGGATTATGTGGCCAATAACCATGAAGCACTTCATATGGTGCAGTGGATCATGACTGATCGTGGTATTTTAAAAAACTATCGAGTAATGGAATCGTGGTCCATTAATACGTACCTATTTGTTAATGAACAAATGAAAGCGACTTTTGTGCGATATGTTTGGAAGCCTGTCCTTGGTGTCCAATCCCTTCTTCAGGATGAGGCACTGACAATCGGAGGACTCGATCCGGATTATCATCGTCGGGATCTCAGGGAGGCGATCGACAATGGTGCTTACCCTGAATATGAATTAGGTGTTCAGCTAATTCCATTGGAGGATGAATTTAAATACGACTTTGATATTCTCGATCCTGCAAAGTTTTGGCCTGAAGAGCTCATCCCTGTTGAAATTATCGGGAAAATGACATTAAATAAAAATATTGATAATTACTTTACGGAGTCTGAACAAGTCGCATTTAACCCTGCAAATGTCGTTCCGGGAATTGATTTTTCAAATGATCCTGTCTTGCAGGGAAGGTTAATGGCATATAGAGATACACAACAACATCGACTTGGCAGCGCCAATTACACTGAATTACCTATAAATAAGCCACTTTGCCCGTTTCACAATAATCAGCGACGAGGCTATATGAGACAACGAATCGATGTTGATCAGGTAAACTATCATCAAAATTCCTTAGCGAATAACACGCCGTACACGGTGCCCCCAGAAGAAGGCGGTTATGTAAGTTATCCAGCGAAAGTTGAAGGCTACAAGATTAGAGCGAGAAGTGATTCGTTCAAAGATTACTTTACACAACCGAGGATTTTATGGAATAGTTTGACACCTATCGAAAAACAGCATACGATCAGTGGGTTTAGCTATCAACTCGGAAAAGTAAAAAGCGAATCTGTTCGCCAGCAAAACGTCAATATCCTAGTCAACGTGGATAAGGAAATGGCTTGCATCATCGCTGATAATATTGGTGTAGACCGCCCAAGTGGATCCAATGTCCCTGTTTCCACAAGTTACCCATCTCTTAGCCAGTACAGTACACCAAAATATGCTTATACGCAAAAAGTAGGAGTACTGATTGGCAATGGCTTTAATAGTAATGAGGTGACGAGTGTACTTAATTACCTGCAGCAACGTGGGGTATTTATTGACATTGTCAGTGATCAACTTGGTACGGTAACAGGAGCGGATGGCACAAACCTCAAAGTTGAGGCAACATTTCTTACCATGAGCCCTTACCTGTATGACGCACTTTACGTCGTTGGTGGAAGTTCAAAAAATGAGGAAAGATTCAGCCAGGATATCATGACTTATGTAAGTCAAGCATACAAACATTATAAACCTATAGGTGTTGCAACGACTGGGGAGCCATATATTCAAAAGTCGAGTAAAAATAATTTTGCTGGAGTGGTTTTTGCCGATAATAATTCAGACTTCGGAGAGGATTTTGTTTCAGCTATTGCGCAGCAGCGTTTTTGGGATAGAAAATAGGGTGGAAGTAAAACATAAAAATAGAAGTTTAAAAGAGGTAGACCGTAGATAAGGTCTACCTCTTAGCATTAATAACCGATTTTAGGCATTTTCCCATCCAGTGGGTCTGTGCATTCCCATGCATAGCCGGCTTGGAGCAATAATTTTTCAGAAAGGTGATTGCCCATGAGTTGCATGCCGATTGGGAGCCCCTTTGATGATAAGCCAATTGGAACGGACAAGCTTGGTATTGCGGCCAAGTTTGCAGGGACAGTAAATGGCATGGCGCGCTCTGTTAGGTCAAGATTCTGCTCTACCCAGTTAGGCTCAAACTGTGGTGCGGTGATCGGAAGGGAAGGTCCAGCCAAAACGTCGATGCCCGAAAAGACCTTTTTCAATGCTTTTACCAATACGCGACGGATTTGCTGTGAGTCCACGTATTGTGTGGTAGTTATTAGAGTGCCTGCTTCAAGCTGGATACGGTCATCGGGGCCAAATCCTTCGGGGTTCGCTTGCAGCATACCGTGATGATAACTGGCTCCTTCTCCCATCACAATAACATAACCGGCATAACTAGCCATATTCAACTCGGGGATGTCTACTTCCATAACTGTTGCACCCAACTCTTCAAGCTTCCGGGTGGCCTTTCTAAAGATGAGCTCAACATCCGGTTCCAAGCCTTGTAAAAAGAAACCTGGAATGCCGATGCGAAGCCCTTTGACGCCTTTATTCAGATCTTTTACATAATCGGGAACGTTTGCTTTAATACTGCCAGGATCGTTTGCGTCATACCCGGCCATATGGTTCATCATTAAGGCAAGATCGGATACCGAACGCGCCATTGGCCCAACATGATCCATGGAACGCGCTGTTGGGGTAATGCCGTGTGCACTGACAAGCCCGTATGTTGGTTTCAAACCATACACACCGCACATGGATGCCGGGTTTCGAATGGATCCGTAAGTATCGCTTCCTGTAGCAATTGTTGTCAATCCCGCTGCCAAAGCCGCTGCACTGCCACCGCTGGATCCGCCTGTCACATGACCAGGATTCCATGGGTTTCGTGCGCTTCCATAAAATGGATTGATATTGGACGGTCCTATCGCAAATTCACTCAAATTCAATTTTCCCGTCATAACGCCACCGAATCCGAGCAATTTTTCAACTACTGTAGCATTTATGTCGGGGTGAAAATCATCCAGCATCTTTGACCCAACTGTTGTCCGGATACCTCTGGTGTGCATATTATCTTTTATACCAATCGGGATACCGTGCAGCGGGCCGCGGTAAAAATTGTTCATGATTTCCTTTTCAGCACATTGGGCTTGTTGCAATGCCAGTTCGTTTAGTGGGGTAATATAAGAATTGACCTTTGGTTCCAACTTCTCCATTCTTTTAAGGATTGCTTCAGTTAATTCGACGGGGGATAGTTTTTTTTCCTCGATTAACGGTGCCAATTCACTTGCGGTATAAAAGCTTAGTTCAGTCAAATTGAACGACCTCCGGGTCAACAACAACCAACGGTATTTCTTTATGCAAATTGTTGTTAGCTTTAACGGGGGCATGGGCTCGCTCTATCGTTAGCAGCAATTTTTGTATATAAGGAAGATCTGCCTCTATTACTGGTATACCCTGTCGTTTCAACTGCTCCTTAATACGTTTTTGCTCCATATTGACGCCTCCTTTAGGACAATGAATAATAATTTTTAGGGTTTATATAATTTACTTTCTTTTGATTCGGGTAGTTATGTGCAAGAACAAAATCATCCGGCTTTTCCTGCCAGTATGGTTGCTTCATCCAATCATGACCAACCGCTGTATTATATGGAATCATATAGACCGGAAAATACGGTGTCACGTGTGGTAAAGCGGGGAAATGTGTAGTCATATATGCATTATTATGATACAAACGATCACCCTTTCTTTAAAATGCATTCAATGCCACTGTATGCATAAGCCCAAATTTATGGAACTTTTCCAATCGAATGCTTTTCCAACCTATTTCGTTTAAAGATAGAAAATTAGGGAATAAAGTTAAAAATTGCTTTAAATACATACATGAATTGGAGTTTTTCATATGACGCCTGAGCAGATAGGATTTACATTATTATATTTAGGGGTATTTCTTCTTATCGGAAAATGGATTCGTGTACGCGTGAATTGGCTGCAAAATCTGTTTCTCCCATCCTCCGTCATTGGGGGGTTTTTAGCGCTACTATTGGGGCCACAGGTTCTCGGGAAGATAATGGGAAATTTTGTAGATGAAGACTCGTTTTGGACTACTGGCCTTATGACTCCTGAAGTGATGGAGGTTTGGGGAGCTTTGCCGGGGTTAATGATTAATGTTGTCTTTGCGACATTATTTTTAGGGGCAACCATTCCGAGTTTGAAAAAAATATGGAATATTGGTGGACCGCAACTTTCATTTGGTTGGACGATTGGCTGGGGACAATATGTAATTGGTATTTTACTTGCTATCCTTGTTTTGTCTCCGTTCTTTGGATTGCCACCAATGGCAGGTGCGCTAATTGAGGTAGCATTTGAAGGTGGTCATGGTACAGCTGCGGGGATGCAAGGGACATTTGAAGAACTTGGATTTGCTGAGGGTTATGATCTTGCTGTTGGGTTAGCCACTGTTGGTATTCTCTCTGGTGTAATTATAGGGATTATCCTGATTAACTGGGCGATACGTAAAGAAAAGACGAATGTCATCAAGGATGTTAAAGGGTTTTCTACCTTGAGAAAGCAGGGGATAATGGAATTTGAAAAGAGGGATCCGGCCGCAAAAATGACGGTTCGCCCGGAATCTATTGAGCCACTTTCGTTGCACTTTGCGGTTGTTGGTTTGGCTGTATTAGTAGGTTGGTTACTCCTGCAATTTTTGATTTGGCTGGAAGGTGCAACATGGGGTGCTTTTACTGATTCTGAATTTATGACATACATCCCCTTGTTCCCGCTGGCGATGATTGGCGGTATCCTTCTGCAGATTTTCTTTAATAAAATAGATAATACCGAGCTTATTGACCGTCAAATGATGAACCGGATTCAAGGATTTTCACTTGATATATTAATCTTGACAGCGATTGCCACTGTTTCACTTGATGTTATCGGTCAATATATTGTTCCGTTTTTACTACTGGCAGGGGCAGGAATAGCATGGAACGTATTTGGCTTTCTTGTATTGGCTCCACGAATGATACCGACATACTGGTTTGAACGCGGTATCGGAGATTACGGCCAATCAATGGGGATAACGGCAACAGGGTTATTGCTGATGCGAATAGCCGATCCTGAAAACCAATCACCTGCATTTGAAGGTTTTGGTTATAAGCAATTGTTATACGAACCATTTCTTGGTGGTGGGCTTGTAACAGCCTTATCTGTACCACTGATTTATCAACTTGGCGCTATACCATTTCTTATTTTAGCAGCAGTTATGTGCATCACTGGTGCATTAGTCGGATTACTATACTTTGGTAAAAAGAAATCATGATTATAGGAGGTAGCCTAATTGAGCTCACATCAAGTACTGCTTTTGCTGCTGGTTGGATATATTGTATTCTCCATTGATAAGAAACAAACGTATTTTCCGGTGCCAGTTATTTTAGTATTATTAGGCTTATCCCTTGCATTTGTACCATATTTTGATGATATAACGATATCAAAGGAGTTGATATTTAACGTATTTTTACCAGCGTTATTATTTACTTCCGCCTACAACTTTCCGCTTAATTATTTGCGGAAAAACAAATGGATTATCACCTGTCTTGGTACTGTTGGTGTGTTATTAACCGTGATATTGCTAGGATCAACTATTTATTTTGTTAGTAATATCTTTATACAAATGTCGTTTGTTGGAGCGTTACTGATCGCTTCCATACTTACGCCAACAGACCCGGTTTCGGTTGTTTCTATCTTAAAAAAATCATTAAGTGATGAAAAAATTGCTGATATTGTAGAGGGCGAATCGCTGTTAAATGATGGTACGAGTATTGTGCTTTTCTCTATCTTTTTAGGAATGTTTGTTAATGAAACAAGCTTTTCTCTCGGTATGTTTCTCGGAGAGTTCTTATTTGTATCCATCGGCGGCATTGTGCTTGGTGTTGCGTTTGGATGGCTTATGAGTAAAGCAGTCCATTATTCGAAGCACCGAACCTATCAAGTGATGTTAAGTGTGATTGTTGCCTATGGCAGTTTTTATCTTGGTGAACTAATAGGTGTCTCAGGTGTACTCAGCACTGTGACAGCAGGAATGATGCTATCCTTTGAATTCGGTAAAAATATTAAAGAAGATCATTTCCGAGATTCACTGGATGGATTTTGGAACATTGTTGAGCCGTCTGTATTAGCCTTACTCTTTTTATTAATTGGTATCCAGGCAGCAGAATATTTAATTTTTTCCGAGTGGACACTAGCGATTATCATTTTCATCTTATCGCTAGCAGTTCGCTGGCTTGTATTAACAGGGTTAACACAAGCCATCCCGACGTGGAAAAGTGAATTTGCTTTAAAAGATAGTTCGCTGATTACATGGTCCGGAATAAAAGGATCGATGTCTGTAGCGTTGCTTATGGGATTTGAAGCGGCAGCCAGCAATGATGATATCCTTATTTCTTTAACATTCGCCGCAGTTTTGCTTTCATTAGTCATTCAAAGTGTAGGCGTATATCCGTTAACAAAACGTTTAAAAGGTTAGAACATAACACCCCCGATTACAGGTTGTTTTCGATTGTACTATAAAGAAGGGTTATCTTGAAAAAGGGACCTTTCTTATAACGATAATCGAAAGAAACAGTACATTGGGGGTGTTTTTGTAGTAATATTTAATTAAAAGGTGTTTATGCCGTCCTAGTGTAGCACTCTGGATTTTCACTTGAGATGTTATAATCAAACTGCAGTATACTTGAAATGAGGGTTTTACCATGGAGAAGATTATGATAGTAGAAGATGATGCAAAAATCGCTGACCATTTGCGCGTGTTTATAGCAAAATACAGCTATGACGTGCTAGTAGCCGATGATTTTGAAAACTTGATGGACACATTTTTGAGCCAAAGTCCTGATCTTGTCCTGCTTGACATCAACCTCCCCAGTTTTGATGGGTTCTACTGGTGCAGGCAAATTCGTCTTGAATCGATTTGTCCGATTATTTTTATTTCCGCCCGGACCGGGGAAATGGACCAGGTGATGGCGCTCGAAAATGGTGGGGATGATTTTATTACAAAGCCTTTCCATCCAGATGTTGTCATGGCAAAAATTCGCAGTCAACTGCGCCGAGCTTACGGGGAATATGCGGCAAAACATGAGGAAAGAATTCTTCAAAAGAACGGGCTGCAGCTTTTTCCGGAACGATTTGAGCTCAAATTCGCCAGTAACACCGTTTCACTCACCAAAAAAGAGACAGATATCATCGAAAGCCTGATGGACAGACATCCAAGGGTGGCAGGCAGGGAAGATTTACTGGAAAAATTATGGGACGACCAGATCTTTGTCGATGAAAATACGCTCAATGTAAATATTACCCGTGTTCGGAAAAAATTCCAGGAACTTGGAATCAATGATGCTGTAGAAACAGTTAGAGGTGCAGGTTACCGGCTTCATGTGACGTGGAATGAGGGGGACGCGCCATGAAGCTGTTCATGAAGGAAAATAAGTTGTTGATTGGGCTGCAATTTTTGCAGTTTTTCATGATTTTTTTAATTCTGTGGCTGGATGGATACCGTGAAATTCAAACGGCGCTTTATGCGATTTTTCTTGGATTCTTTTTATTTTGCTGTTACCTCGTATACCGCTATTTTTCTCGCAGGAAATTTTATCAAAGACTGGAGGGGCCACTGGAATCACTTGATGAATCATTGCAAAAAACGGAGTCGGTTCCGGTTGCCGAAGCCCTCGATCATTTGTTGAAATCACAGTACAAGCTGTACACAGAACGAATCAGCGAGATTGATGCCAGTAAAGAAGAACACCTTACGTTTATCGATCGTTGGGTCCATCAAATGAAAACACCACTTTCGGTTATCGAATTGACCGCTCAAAATCTCGATGAACCGGAATCCTCGAATATTCGGGAAGAAACCGAGCAGATGAAGACGGGCTTGAATACGGTTTTGTATATGGCGCGCCTCAGGACGATTGAGCAGGATTTCCAGATTAAACCGGTTGATTTAGAAAAGCTTGTTCATGAAATCAATCAGGATAATAAGCGCTTTTTTATCCGTAATGAAGTCTATCCCAAACTGGAAAAAGAGAAATCGGGCATCACCGTAGAATCGGATGAGAAGTGGCTTTTGTTTATCATGACACAGCTCATCCAAAATGCTGTGAAATATTCGGCTGGACAAAGCAAGCAAATCATCGTCTCACTTTATGAAAGAAAGGGCGCGGCTATTTTTGAAGTGAAAGATTTTGGCATAGGAATTCCGGAAGCTGACCGGAAGCGAATTTTCCATGCATTCTATACTGGTGAAAATGGGCGCAAATTCCGGGAATCGACGGGGATGGGATTGTATCTTGTCAAAGAGGTAGCCGATTACCTCGGACATGCAGTTGAAATGGAAAGTTCAGTCGGTAAAGGAACAATATTTCGCATTGTATTTACACCTGCACAAAACATTACATCAATGTAAGGAAAATGAAAGAATGATCAATGGTATGACAAGGCCAAGGGAGATACACTGATAGTAGAAAATATGTGTTGGGGTGGGTGTAAATGAATTAACGATTGCCCCCAACGAAAGGAGAACCATAATGCTGCAAGTCAAAAACGCAAGCAAAGTGTATGAAGGGAAAGTTGCCTACAGGGCCTTGTCAACGATCGATCTGGAAATTGAAAAGGGTGAATTCGTCGCAATCATGGGGCCGTCCGGAAGCGGGAAGACGACGCTTCTCAATATGATTGCAACCATAGATGAACCGACATCGGGTGAAGTCCTAATTGAAGGGAAAAATCCGCATCATCTGAACAAAAATGATCTTGCCAAATTCCGCCGACGCGAATTGGGATTTGTGTTTCAAGAATTCAATCTTTTGCACACATTAACAGTTGAAGAAAATATTGTTTTGCCACTTACATTGGATGGAGCACGCGTTAAGGAAATGAAGCAAAAAGCAGATATCATCGCTAAAAAACTTGGTATTTCAGAGATTATGGATAAGCGCACGTATGAAATATCCGGGGGGCAGGCACAACGAGCAGCTACTGCCAGAGCGATGATTCATCAGCCGAAATTGCTCTTGGCCGATGAGCCGACAGGAAACCTTGATTCCAAAGCATCCAAAGATGTGATGGAAATGTTTGAGGCAATTAATAAAGAGGATCAAGCAACGATGATGCTTGTTACGCATGATCCACAGGCGGCAAGCTACTCGGATCGGGTTGTATTTATCCGTGACGGGAAATTTTATTCGGAAATTCACCGTGGTGATAGCAGGCAGACCTTCTTCCAAAAGATCATTGATACGCTTTCCTTGATGGGAGGGGATGACAGTGACTTTTCGTCAATTCGCGTTTAATAATGTCATCCGCAATAAGCGTTTGTATGCTGCTTATTTTTTGAGCAGCCTGTTTACAGTAATGGTCTTCTTTGCATTCGCCATCTTTGCATTTCACCCGGTTTTTATGGAGGGAACGATTCGGGGCGAAATATTGTATGGCATGGCGATTGCCGGCGGGATCATTTATGTGTTCTCCTTCTTTTTTGTCTTGTATTCGATGAGTTCGTTTCTGCAATCGCGCAAGAAAGAGTTCGGATTGTTGATGATGCAAGGGATGAGCACGAGGCAGATCAGGCTCATGGTATTTATGGAAAATATGCTGATCGGCTTTTTTGCGACATTGAGTGGTATCTTACTTGGGCTTGTTTTTGCCAAAGCCATTTTGCTGCTCGCGGAAAATGTCCTGGTTATTGATGAAACGCTTAATTTTTATTTTCCGACACTGGCAATCATCTTTACATTTGTGTCATTCATTATTCTGTTTTTATTTATTTCACTGTTTGTGTCATTTATCCTTCGTACTCGGAAACTGATTGACTTGATCAAAGGGGACAGGCGATCAAAAGGTGAGCCGAAAGCATCCATCATACTTGCGATTATTGCAGCAGTTCTGCTTATTGCTGGTTATGGAACGGCTCTATATGTGAAAGGAATGCAGGTTGTCGTTGCAATGCTACCTGTGATTATTGTTGTTACCATCGGGACGTATCTATTATTTACTCAATTAAGTGTCTTTGTGATCCGGCGTTTGAAACAAAGCAAGGGGATATTTTGGAGAAAAACCAATATGGTACTTTTTTCCGATTTATCATTCCGCATGAAGGATAATGCGCGGACATTTTTTATGGTGGCAATTATTTCTACTGTTGCTTTCAGTGCAATTGGATCGTTAATTGGCTTCCAGTCTTATTCGACAAGGGGGTTAGAAGAAATGCATCCTTACACATTTTCGTATAATTCCAACCCGGATGACAAGGAAAGTGATATAGAAAAAGATATTGGGATCATTGAGGAAAAAATAGAGGCATACGATATTCAAGCTGATTCAAGTGTCATTGATATGAATTATTTTAACCAGAATGATAGAGATGTGTTAATCACCAATGAATCTGACTATAATCGTTTTGCGGAATTAATCGGTGAAAACAAGGTGAATGTAGCGGATGATGAGGCGATTGTTGTGGGAGACAGTGATAGAGTGTTAGTGCCCGAGAGTGAAGCGGGCAGGTTGATGGATATCCCGGTTGAACTTGCAGATGGTGAGACCATACAGCCGGACAGAACGTTAGAAGCGCATGTGCTGCCGGAGATGTACTCCTACTATATTATCAGTGATGATATGTATGAGGAGCTGCCACAACCGGTTTCTACTGAGACTAACGTGGCCTGGATGGCTGATAATGCACGGAATGATACACTTGTACAGGCAGGTGAAGACATATTTAATGAAATTGGCGGCTATAACTTTTCACCAATAGACTATACGATTTATCAAATCAATAAAGTATACGGACCGATTATGTTTATTGGACTGTTTATCGGGATCATATTTTTCGTATCTGCCGGAAGCTTTCTGTATTTCCGCCTATATACCGATCTGGATGATGATAAGGAAAAATTCCGTACGATTGCCAAAATGGGTCTGACGGATTCCGAATTGAAAAAAGTGGTCAACCGCCAGACAGCAATTTTGTTTTTCGCACCGATTGTTGTCGCACTCGTTCATGGAGCGGTGGCACTCACAGCGTTGTCTCATATGTTTGATTACAATCTCCTGCAGGAATCTGCGCTTGTGCTTGGTAGTTTTGCAGTGATCCAGGTTGTATATTTCGGGATCGTAAGGTATTTTTATACGAAGCAAATACGGGAAGCTATTTATTAGGTTGATTTGAGGTGACCTTCGACATACTAGCCACCTGAATTCAAAAAACGTTGACTTATTCTACAAAGAATTATATAATAATTAATATACTTTTAAACGTTAAGGAGGATTATTAAAAATGACACATGCGATGAGACTACGTTTCCCAGCTTTGAACCAGTAATTGAATACGTTCAAAGACTCTGTTTGTGTATGCAGAGTAAACGGGATTAGTCTGTCCTTTTTTAATAATCCTCATTTCATATTTTAGATAAATACATTTTGACCATATTGGCAAATGACAATGTATAGGTATAAGAATATGTAATGTTCAGAAAGGTGGATTGTTCTACCTTTCTTTATTTATGTCAAATTTCGCTTCCCTATTATTCTAGTTGGGTTAATTTACGGGGCTCCTAATAGCTCCTACTTGGTCTCTTTCCCTTTACTCTTAATCACAGGCAGATGCTTGTGATTTTTTTAATGCAGTCGTAGTAAGTAATGAAGGTGAAGGAGGTTGACGTATGCAATTCTTATTATTCTTTTGATACGAGCTTGAACGTAAATAAAAGCTCGTATCGATCCTGGCTATCGATACGAAATCACAAAATTTCGGGAGGTAGCGAATATGGAACAAATATGTTTTGAATTAGAAAATGTTGAAGTGTCCTATTTAGATAAAGAAATAGTAAAGATTGACCGGCTAGCTGTACATCAATTTGACCGCATCGGTATCGTCGGGAAAAATGGTGCAGGAAAAAGTACGTTATTAAAACTGCTTGCTGGAATTATTCAGCCATCAAGCGGGAAAGTGAACACGCATGTAGAGTCTGGTTATTTCGAGCAAGTTGAGGCTCCTGCTGACAGAGAAGCTGATCCAGCGTTACTTGGGAAATTAGCTACTGAAAAAAATTCTAATTGGCTAAGCGGCGGAGAGCAAACAAGACGCAAACTTGCACAATTGTTTACTCATTACCATGAAGCGTTACTAATTGATGAGCCGACAACACACTTGGATCAAGGCGGTATTTCGTTTGTACTTGATGAATTACGCTATTACTATGGAGCGCTTGTGTTAATTAGTCATGACCGCGCTGTACTCGACGAACTCGTCACAACGATTTGGGAAGTACATGAAGGCAAGGTGCGTGTTTATTCAGGGAATTACAGTGACTACATGGAACAAAAGCAACTGGAAATCGAACAACAGAGTCAAGCTCATGAACAATTCCTAAAGGAAAAAAGTCGACTCGAAAAAGCTGCACAGGAAAAAATGAAAAAGGCTGAAAAAATTGCTCAAGCGGGGAAAATGTCAAAAAAAGAAGCAAACGCCATGCCGAATAAGTCGTTCATGACGAAATCAAAGGGATCAAGCCAAAAAGCCGTGCAGCGTGCAGCAAAATCAATTGAACATCGAATGGAAAACTTGAAGGAAGTTGAGGCTGTACAAGAAGAAAGACAAATCGTATTCAGGCAGTCAAAAGCATTGGAATTGCATAATAAATTCCCGATTATGGCAGACCAATTTACTCTCCAAATGGATAGCAAAGTATTATTGGATGAAGAGAATTTTCAGATTCCACTTGGGAAAAAGATTGCAATTACGGGCGCAAATGGCAGTGGAAAAAGTACATTGCTTCATCAAATTGCGAATAATGGAGTAGGGTTAACGATCTCTCCAAAAGCAAAAATTGGCTACTTCCAACAAATGAGTTATCAATTTATAAGTGATAAAACGGTACTCGAATTTGTGAAAAATGCTTCCGAATACGATGAAGGGTTTTTACGAAGCGTTTTACATTCGATGCAGTTCGTCGGTACAGATATACAAAAAAGTGTGAAATCGTTAAGTGGCGGAGAAGCTATTCGCCTTCAGCTTTGTCAACTGTTCTTAGGGGAATATAATATATTACTATTAGACGAACCTACAAATTTCTTAGATATCCAAGCCATTGAAGCATTAGAAAAGTTTATATCTGGTTATGAAGGAACGATTCTCTTTGTTACCCATGATCAAGCATTCATTGAAAACGTGGCAGACGTAAAATATAATATTGTTGAGAAAAAGCTGATTCAAGCGTGAAATGTATTCTGTGATGAGTCGCTAAGATAATCCGATAACAGTGTTGAAAAATGATATTTAAATGGCTACCTACTCTGGGTGGCCATTTAAATTGATTATGTGTCAGTTTATTGATCATTATAATTAAAAATGTTATTCTAAAATAGAAAGGTCATTCTATCTATAAAGGGGTATGGTATGAATACATCAGTAAAAAAAGAGGCTCTCTTAAATGTGGCAGAAAGACTATTTTATGAACATGGATTTCGAGGTGTGGGTCTCAAGCAAATTATCAGTGAGGCAGATGTGGCGACGATGACACTTTATAATCATTTTTCATCTAAAGACCATTTAGTTGAGGAGGTTTTAAAGCAAAGAGAAGAAAGATATTGGTGGTACTTGGATAATTATGTGCAAGGAGAGAATAATTCTGCTTTTCTTAATGCAGTAGAAGCCCATGGAAAATGGCTGGAAGAAGAGTCCTATCAAGGGGATATGTTTTTACGAGCTATTGAAGATTATACGGGAGCCAATAATGATATTGAAAATATTGCCCGTTCACACAAGTCAAAACTCCTGCGTTATTTTCAAATTTTGGCCAACCAATACAGCGAAGACACTCACGATGATCTAGCTAATTATTTTACATTGTTGCTTGAAGGAGCAACATCGATGACAACATTGATTGGGGCAGAGAAAGCGACGGAATATTCTATGGCGATGGCTAAAAAGATTATTCAATAGCCATCGTAATTTTTTTACAATCTAAGTAGAAAGGTCGTTCTATATAATTTTGATTGGAGAGAGGGTATAATGAAGTTTTCACGATTGGTCATTCCAGGAATCACAATGATTGCCGTCACCTATGGGCTTGCAAGATTTAGCTACGGGTTGTTGCTTCCAAATATCAGTAGTAGTTTGGAAATGTCCTCGTTTGTTTCCGGTATAATCTCTTCGCTTTTCTATCTCGCTTATTGCTTTGCCATCATTTTCTCTACCGTTTTAACGACCGATAAGGGACCTCGTGTCATGATTCTCACTGCCGGTGCTTCTGCTTTTCTTGGGTTATTAATCATGGGGCTATCTCCTAATGTGTGGCTGTTAGGATTAGGGGTCCTGTTTGCTGGTGCAAGTACAGGTCTTGTGTCGCCGCCGTACGGTGCATCGGTTTCACTTTGGATTGAATATAAAAAACAAGGAAAAGCCAATACATGGATTAATTCCGGTACCAGTTTCGGTATTATTCTTGCAGGAGCAGGGGCGCTTATCCTTGCTTCAGAGTGGCGATTAACCTATCTTATCTATGCGCTAATTGCGCTACTAGTACTCATATGGAATGCAAAAGTGATCCCTAAAATCGGATCTGACCCTCATGTAACTTTTCATAAGGGGGAATTTTCTTTCAGAGGGGTGAAAGGTGCCATACCTTTAATCATTTGCTCGACCGTCCTAGGAATATCGACGGCGGCATTTTGGACCTTTTCCATTGACTTTATCGGATCAACTGGCTCTTATAGCGACTGGCAACTATCACTGTTTTGGGTTATCATCGGTGTCTTTGGAATATTAGGGGGGTTTTCTGGATCACTCATTGAAAAATTCGGACTTCCATGGGCTTACAAATGGGCGGGTCTCGTCATTGGTGTTGCATCGATCTTACTTGCTTTGAACCCGGAAAACTGGCTTACGGCTTACATTTCGGCAGCTTTATTTGGGATAGCTTATATCTTTATTACAGGCATTCTGTTGGTTTGGGGAATTAGGGTATTTATTACCAATGCTTCTTTAGGGATAGGTACACCCTTTTTACTTCTCGCTGTCGGGCAAGTCATAGGTTCGTCATTTGCAGGTATGCTTATTGACCTTGTTGGATTTAATGTTACATTCTTAATCTATGGTTTTATGGGGATTGTTGCAATGATTCTTGGGCCGAGAGAGATAAAGAATAGGCCATCTAAATATAGGGGCTAATCTTTTTGCATCTTTTCCTAAACGCGACTCTCCTGTTTTGGTGCTCGGCTCTCCCGTTTTCGAGGTGTTCTCTCCCGCTTTGGAGCTTGGCTCTCCTGGTTTCGAGATCCCCTCTCTCGATTTCCAGCCCTTTCTTCTATTCCAACTAGTGAATATTGCAAGATGTTTCACTTTACTCAACTAAACATTTAAGCTATGAAAAAATTTGAAATCAGTTTCTATAGTGATAGACAAAACAGAATAAGCCTACTGGTGTTAAAAGTGTAATTTTCACAATGAAATAGTAATATACTGGGAATAAAGCTTGGACTCTTTTCGTTTGCAGTTAATTGTTGTAAGGTTAATTAAGACAACATGAAGTAGGGGAAATAAAGTATGAATAAACAATTAAATGCTGATGCAGGTTACCAACTGGCGGAGAAGAAAGCTGTTGATTATTTTGACTCACTTTCCGTACAGCTTGCGAAAAAGACCTATGCTGCGACCTTAACAAAAGATATACATGCCTGGAAAAAGAATCATATTCATCATCATTCATTACTATACCTTTTTAAAGGAAAAAAGGATTTTGGAGATTATCACAATTATATCTCTTGGCTGGATTACACAGGCAAGCTTGACAATTACCTTGAACGAAGTATTTCCTATATTTTCATGCGGGATCTGGGCAAAGATCTGAATTCATCAGATACAGAAGACAGGATTCAGCATGTCGTGAACGATTTAAAGCAACACCTGATGCATTCCGCCACAGCTACTGAGCATGGCAAAACGGAACTCTTTAGCATGACCTGGTTGTACCGGTTCGCCCAGAAAGAGGGCATTGAACCCGCCATGATCTGGGTACTAAACAAAATCAAGAAGGTTTCCTCTTATATTCCAAAGGAGATGAATGCTGAGGAAGCTAAGCGGAAACTGATTAAAATTATTGCTGGGGTTATCATACACCAAATAGAAGAGAATCATGATGAGATATCGCCTGAAGAACGTGCTAGGAAGTTAGATAGAGCGATAAAGCTGGGTTATTCTTATGGACTAACTTATCCCTTTATTGATGATCTTCTGGATTCAGAAGTCTTATCTGATCACGAGAAAATCGAATATTCAAGTTTAATACGACAATCCATTGTAACACAATCTGTACCGGAATTATTCTGGACTGGGAATAATAAAGAACTGATCCAATATATTCATTCGGAACTCTGCGAGGCATTTGAGTATATTAAGACTCATCTGCGACCGGAGACAAGAGAAAAATTCTTTGATCAATCCTATATATTTTTCCATTCGCAGGAAGTGGATCGATTAAAGGATTTATCTAATGCAAATTACACGAATGAAGAGCTTTATATACCAGTCATTTTAAAATCCGCTTCTTCCAGATTGATGGTCCGTTCCGTAATCAGTGCCCAAGAGGATAAGGGGGTTGACAATCGAACATTCTTTTACGGTATCTACAATCAGCTATCTGATGATTTTACGGATATGTTTGATGACCTGGAGGCTGGTTCGGTTACACCCTATACCTATTATATAAAATATCATGATAAGCGCCCGGATCTGATAAATCCTTTTGAATTGTACTGGACGGTTATCTCTAACTTGATTCATAACGTGTATCACTCGGATCCCAAGTCATGTGAAGTGATTTTGGATCGTGCGATAAATGGTCAGAAACGATTTAAAGAACGAATAGGTAAGGAAAAATATAACGAAGTAATGGAGCTATTTGCTTCCGGAAATAGGAAGTTCCATAAACTAATACAAAAAATGGTTCGAAAAGCAGACGATGTGGATTTCTTTGATAAACTGCTTCGGGACCATATCAGTACTAATTTTAAAAAGGAACAAAAGGAGCGGGAGGATTTTTTAGATACGATCAAAATTGTACACAAACAGATTAACAATCTATTATATATCCCTAAAGCGGATGATTTATCTTCCATGAAAGAGCCAATTACTGATGCTGCAAATTACAGTCTGGAAGGTAACGGAAAGCGGCTTCGGCCAATAATAACCTGGGTAATGGGTGTTAATGAATATGGACTGGACAGTTTAGCAATCGTGCCACTTCTTAAGTCATTGGAATATATGCATACTGCTTCCCTGATCTACGATGATCTTCCATCACAGGATAATGCGTCCATTCGCAGGGGACTTCCCACGCTACATCGGGTGTACAATACGGCTATGGCGGAATTAACCGGTCTCTATCTGACTCAGAAAGCGGTGGAGGAACAAGCATCTCTCGAACGGTTTGATTCGAAAGCAGTAATTCACTTGATTCATTATGCAGCTGGAAAGATAGCGGATATGTGTAAGGGTCAGGCGTTGGACTTAGATTCCAAAGGGAAACAATTGACACTAGAACAATTAAATACAATTTGCTTTTATAAAACCGGGATTGGATTCGAAGCTTCCCTCGTCATGCCTGCAATTCTGGCAGGTAAACAGGAATCAGAACTGAAAGTCCTGAAAAAATTTGCCTATCATGCGGGCATTGCTTTTCAGATCAAGGATGACTTGCTTGATGTTGAGGGGGATCAGGCAGCACTCGGAAAGGAAGCTGGAAAAGATGCTGAAAACGACAGTTCGACTTTTGTTTCCATCCTGGGAGCTGATGGTGCTAGAATGGAGATGTGGGAGCATTATTGCCTTGCAATGGAAGTGTTGCCGGGGCTTAAATATCACACAGCCTATTTGAGGCATTTATTGAATTATATTGTGAATCGGGATTATTGAGCGTTGCCATAATGGTTAAATCTGTGGATTTAAAACAAAGAGGTCTGTGAAAATCAGACCTCTTTGTAACTTATTATTTAAAAATATCTAACTCAGATAATGTATTTTTTAAATTTATAGCATCCCAAGGCAAATACTCTGCCACTGTTAGTCCCACAACATCGTTTTCTTTAAAAAGCCCTGTTAGTATATTTAACAATTCTTCAGGTGTCATTTTGCCTGACTCTGATGGAAATTCAGTAACTCCTGGCTCGGAGAAGTATAAAGATCTAAATAATGTTGGGTCTAATACATCCAGATCGACATGAACAGCTATTTTAGTAAAGCCATTCTCTTCAATCCATTTTTGTATTTCATTCAATTTTAAATTATTTTTATCCTGAACCATATAATTTAAATTTAAATCCTCTAATTCTTTGACTTCTAAATCATTTGGTTCTTGCATTCCAACATATAAAAATGAATCTGGATCAAACGGAAATTTGACGCTCTTAGATAATTCTGGATCGCCTGCTCCTAATAAATTCCCCAAAACCATCGCATGTTCATGATGATATATTTCTGGAGTTGAAATATCCGGATGAGAATCTATCCAAACGACCCCTAGTTTATCTCCATATTTACCATGAAGGTAATCAAATGGGGCTTGGGATACTAAGCAATTTCCACCAAACGTAATAATTCTATCCGGTGATTCGTTTTCTAATACTTCAGCAGCCATACTTACATTCCGTTTTACAGTGGATTGCCCAACGACACCATTTTCTTTTTCTAATTGCTCATTTTTCGGTTGCTCAATCTCCAATTTTATCTCTTTTTGATTATCATTTTTAGGAACTAACCATGAAAGTAGTTCTGCACCAAAATGATACGCCGGCTTATTTGCTCCTTGCCAATCAGGTGCTATTAATCGTATTGTTTTCGTCATAAATATCAACCTCCATGCTTGAATCATAGACCCTATACTAACTATAGGGTCAAGCACTTTCGTTCATCTTAATTCGAAGTTCCGTTATAAAGTCATCTTCTTCATAAGAAAAATATCTGTTGGGCAAAGAAACTTCGTAAACAGGATTTTTGGTAATAATGTTATGTTCTATAATGTGATCATATAACGTTTTGTAGTGCTGAAAATAATGAGGTTCGGACCATTTGAAACAAATGCATACATACATTCCTTCTGACATATGTTTTTTTGTTATATCAGGTTTTGGCTTATTGGATAATTGTTCATTACCAATTAATGATGTATAGATACTTGAATAAACGATTTGTTCCGTGTCTTTATAATCTTTTAAATCGTAAACACATCCATAAAAGTTATCAACGACCCTGTTCTCCTTTGTTTCTAATAAATGTGCTAAATCACGCATATATACATCCGGATTCCCATAAGGTGTAAGATCTGTAGTGGACAGGTGCAGCTGATCCTGTGCTTCTACAAATCGAGTGTAGACTTGTCCTCGTGGTCGATTTGCTAAGATGTTTTGTTCTTTTAGCTGAAGTTTTCGATTATGAAGCATTTTTTGGGCTTGTTTGAGCTGGCTTATTTTTTGATCAATTATAAGATCTTGTTCTTCTAGAAAAGGTAATAGTTGTGCTGCGTCTTTTGTCATTACTTCTTTAATCTGACTTAGTGGGGTATCGATGTATTTTAGATATTTTATAATATCTAGATAAAAGAATTGTTTCTCATGGTAGTACCTGTAATTGCTTGATGGATCTATAGAAGCGGGTTTAAACAAATCGATTTTGTCGTAATATCGAAGTGTCTGAATGGAAATATTATTTAACTTTGCAACTTCCCCTATGGAATAAAGCTTCTGGTTGTTCATACAGCATTCACCTCCTGATTTCTTTAATATTTTCAGGTTAATCATAAACACTATAGTAACTATAGTGTTTATGAAAGAGTAATTCAAGCATTGACTCCTATAAAGATTCTTTTACTTGCAAATGATTCTCATTATCAGTAATGTTGAGAGTAGATAGCATTATGATGGAAGGGGGGTTAGACATGAGCAAGATTTTAATACTTTACACTAGTCTAACTGGCAATACTGAAATGATGGCAGAAGCAGTGTTAAAACAATTGGAACAATATGATCATCAAGTGGTTACGAAATCATTTGAGGATGACGTGATAGAGACGAGGGAGCTTTTAGATTATGATGCCATATTAATAGGTCTTTACACGTGGATCGATGGAGACTTGCCATTTGAAGCAGAGGATTTTTACGATGAATTATATGATATGGATTTAAAAGGAAAAGTTTGTGGTGTGTTTGGTTCAGCCGATACCTCTTATGAACAATATGGCACTGCAGTTGGTATGGTCTATGAACAATTGGAAACACTGGGCGCTAGCATGGTTCCGGATAGAATAATAGTAGATTTGGAGCCGAATTCAGAGGAATTAGAGCGATGTAAAAAGTTGGTAGATACAGCATGTGAAATGGTTGGACAGAAGTCTGAAATGTAATGTGCTTTCGTTGGCAATGAATCTCATTAGCGTATAGTACATAGTAAAGGGAGATGATCATATGTTTGTTACTTTGAGGAAAATGGTTGTTACGGAAGGTAATGCGGATAAAGTCGTGGAAAGATTTAGTAGTCCAGGTGTTATAGAGGAACAAGAGGGATTTGTTGATTTGACTGTCATGAAACAAAAAGCTAAGCGCGGGGAAGAAGAAGTTGTTGTAATGATGCGCTGGGAATCAGAAGAACATTGGAAACAATGGGAAAAGAGCGATGCCCATTTAGCTGGCCACAAAGCAAATAGAGGTAAACCAAAACCTGAATACTTGATAAGTACAGAGGGTGGAAGGTATGAAGTAGAAGCAGTTAAAAAAGCTGCTAATTGATGGTTTTGTTAGAATGTAAATAGTTTACTTTCAGGTAGAGTGTTCTCATTTGGGAATGCTCTTTTATTGTTAGTTTTCTCAATCCGGGATGAATGTTTTTTGACAAGGAAATTAATCATCATGAACTAGAATTGGCTTAGGCCAATGAGATTGGTAGGCGTATTTACAAAGGTGGATTGGACAAATTAATTGGAGAGGCCAAGCACGTTACAAAGGAGTTTCACGGTTTACTATCCTATACGGTGGACAGGGCCCTACACCAATATCCAATATGGCATCTTGACCATATGGAGGGGTACATCGTTTAATCCATTATACCGATAAAAGATTATTGACGTACTCATACGTAAATTTGACATGACTAAGTCTATGGTTATAAGTCAAGTACCGCGAAAAATGCGGACTAGGATTGATTAAATAATCCTAAACACGTGAGTAACGAGAAACTTATGATAGAGTAATTTCGTTAGATGGAACGCGAAGAGCTGGGAAATTAGCATGCTTCGTGTAGAAGAAGAGAAAACCTAGAGATAACTTCAAAGGCTTACCTATTGCTGACGATTGTAAAATAGAGATGCCCAAACAACACGAAAGTTTAATCATTTCCTAAGCAAGAAAAGGAAGTCGTTTGCAAATGTTTTCAGATCATGTGAACCATTCTTATATGTCATCTCATTTTTATTGCTTTAAAGCTCCCTTCGCCTCTGGGATGTTATCCATATCAAGGGCGTTCATTTGACAGAAGTATTCTAGAAAGTTTGTAGTTTCTTTGATTTCCTTTTCATCCGTTTTTAATGCAATGATATCTTTTAGGATTTGAGCAGTCCAAACGTTATCAAAATAACGATATTTACCAGAATTCCATGAAGTTCGATGAGGATAGCTCTTATTAATATAATAATTCCAGAAGAGCATTTTCTCCGCTTCTTGATCGTTAAGCTTAATTCTAAATTCTGCATGGGCCGGTACCATTCCATCATCGTGAAAATTACCGGAAAACGTTTCATTTACCATGTAGAGACCGATAATCCGTCTTTCTGTTTCGGCCTGATCCGACTCTCTTGCAGTCAGAAGCCCTGCGCTGTTCGGACTCACCCGAGTTACTCTGTTTGGCTGACCTTTATTTTTTCCGCTTTGGACCGTGCCGGTATATACTTGCCAGTCGGTAAATACATTTTGTTGCTCTTCTTCGTCCAGCCAGAAAACAATTTGTGAGCTTTCATGAATTTTAAGGTTCTTTAGTTTTTCTCTACGCTGCTGTTCCAGCACCTGTCGCTCTTTTTCTTCTGCACGTCTTTTTTCAAGTGCTTCTTCTTCCATTTCTCTTTGCGAAAGGATTTTCTTCAAAGATTTCGCAGTATCCCGGTCGTTTAGTGTGATAAAACTTCCAAAAGCATCAGGATACACGAATTTTTTAATATCTTCATTAAAACTAATGGTGACGAAAGATGCATCCTGATCCACGATATTTCCTTCACCAAAGACTTTATGCGTTATTTCTTCATTAATTAAATTCACTAAACCATTCTCCTTGTATAAAATATTTGGGTTAGCCTAGCCTGCTTTCAATAGAGTCATTTGATCGCATTGAACGAAAATAAGTTTTCAAATTTAAAATCGCACTCAAATTCTGTCTGGAAGAAGATGCGTACGATTATCGAATGGTGTCTCAAGACTATTCTTAGTATATAGTATCATGTAATCTAAAATATAGCAAATTTATGGTTGACAATGGTGGTTTAGTTATTGTATAATTCAAGATTATTTAATGTATATCTTGGAATCATGTCTGATTAAATTTTGTGTTAAACTAATTTATAAGATTATTTATGCAATAAACGGGCCAAAGATAACGGATGAAAGAGACGGAATGTTAAGGAAAATTGAATACTTTTAAGCGGTCACTTCCGTACATGGGTAGAAAAATATTTTTCTTTGGAGGGATAATGATGGATAATATTTATGTTATTGCTCCTTTCGATTTGACAAAAGAGCAAATATATCTAATGGAAGAACAGATGATTGATCGACCTTATAAAGTGACTTTCATAGAAACTTTGTTCCCATATGAGAGAACATTACAAAAGATCCCTGCATCCGCAAGTGTTATTGTCTCTAGAGGTGGACTCGGCGAATATTTACATACTGAAGCCCAAATTCCTTATGTACATATACCAGTTACTCCGTATGATTTATTACGTGCAGTTGCTCAGGTATATGTGAAAGGGTACCGGAAAATAGTTGTTTTGATGTTCCACCAAATAATAAATGATGCAGAAGCATTTTCTTTAGATTTTAAGGATGCAACAGTACAAGTCCTAAGTTATAACCATTCAAAAGATTTAAATCAAGTGCTTCAGTATCTAATTAAAACGGAACAGGTTGATGTGATTATTGGAGACCGACGTGCAGTGTTATCTGCTGGTCAATACAGTCTTGATACACGTCTTATAAAGTCTGGTCAAGAGGCTTTACAACTAGCATTGGAACAAGCGATTCGGACAATTGAATTGAAATACCAAGAACAAAGTAAAATCAAAGAACTTGAGTTGATTTTACACTCTATGCAACAAGCAGTTATTGTTGTTGATGATAAGAACAAGATTAAAACGTATAATGAGAAGGCAAAAGCGATTTTTCCGCGCTTGAGTCAATCTAATGCATATCGCAAAGTGGTTTCGAACGATACCCTCATTCATCACATCGATAATCAAGAAGATCATCGGAATATTTTAGTTGAAGTTGAAAGTCAAAAAGTACTGGCCACAACCTTAATAACGAGAACAAACGGACTGAACGCTGGTGCCATTCAAATGTTTGAAAAACTTGATGATATTCAACAATTAGAATTAAAAATTCGAAAAGAAGTGTTTAAAAAAGGTTTGATCGCTAAACATACGTTTTCAGACATTATAACCGTAAATGAAGAAATGAAAAGTTTAATACAAACGGCTGCGGTTTATGCGCGTTCAGAAGGCACGGTTCTTATTTATGGTGAAACGGGCACGGGTAAGGAATTGTTTGCACAAAGTATCCATAATGCTAGCCACCGACAAAAGAACCCTTTTGTATCATTAAATTGTGGTTCATTAAGTGAATCTTTATTGGAAAGCGAATTGTTCGGTTATGAAGAAGGATCATTCACTGGTGCAAAGCGCGGGGGACAAGCTGGACTTTTAGAGCTGGCACATGAGGGGACGCTGTTTTTGGATGAGATTAATGAGATGTCACGTGCCTTCCAAACAAAAATGCTTCGGGTTTTGCAAGAGCAAGAAGTTAGACGAGTCGGTGGCAAACGTAATATTCCAGTTGATGTAAGAATTATATGTGCTTCCAATGTACCAATCGAAAATCTCATTGAACAAGGGGAGTTTAAAGAAGACTTCTTTTATCGTATCTCCACTCTACCCCTTGATATATTGCCTTTACGAAATCGAAAAGACGATATCATACCTTTAGCCCTCCATTTTTTAAAGACCGAAATGGATAGGGAAAACCGGTATTTAACGTGGCAGGACACGTCACCATTTTCACCGCTACTATTTTATCCATGGTTGGGTAACACACGAGAACTTCAGAATATCATTCGACGTATAGTCATTACATATCCGCACAATGAAATTACAAAAGATGGGGTAGAACAATTCTTCAAAACATCCTTGAAAAAAAGAAAAAAGGAAATCCTTATTCCAGTGCTGGACTCCTATAAAGATATGGAGAAAGAATTATGGAAGAAACTCTTTCACCAATTCATCGGTACCAAAGAACAGTTCTGTCAGAAATACAACATTAGTTCGACAACATTGTGGCGAAAAATTTCAAACGGGAAATAAACCATTTCATATTTGAAATGGTTTTTTATTTTCTTTAAAATGGCTTACCTTTTTCATGATCCATAATTTAACTTTTGTAATTAATGTTGAAAATAAATTGGGATTTATTTTGCTTTTATGTTTCCTATTAGCACGCCGATAGTAGCCATTTTTTTGGGTTAGGAAGAATAGTGATGTTATAACATTAGATTAATTTCAAAACAGTTTTGCGATAGTTGGCACAGAATTTGCAAAATAATAAGTGAAAATAAATAAGGAGTGATTAATCAATGAAAATTGTAAGTGTCAAAGAAAAAGCCGTCCCAATTAGTAGTAATATCAGCAATGCATTCATCGATTTTAGTAAAATGAATGTTTCTATTGTTGGAGTAGAAACAGATGTCGTTCGTAATGGTAAACCTGTAGTGGGATATGGATTCAATTCCAATGGTCGATATGCACCAAGTGGTTTATTGAAGGAGCGATTCATCCCTCGTTTACTAGAAGCGTCTCCGGAGGAAATTGTAAATGATACAGGTACTAACTTATCCCCAGAGAAGATACATCAAGTGTTGATGAATAACGAGAAACCCGGGGGCCACGGTGAAAGAACTGTCGCAGTGGGTACCTTAGATATGGCTGTATGGGATGCGGTTGCGAAAATAGAGGATGTACCTCTTTACAAATTTCTTGCGGATCAGTATGGCGATGGAACTATTGATGAAAAAGTATTTGTATATGCGGCAGGCGGGTACTACCATCCAAACAAGGGGCTTCCTGAATTACAAGATGAGATGAAATCCTATTTGGATATGGGTTATTCAAAAGTGAAAATGAAAGTTGGAGGTGTTCCTCTCGAAGAAGACCTTAAACGAATTGAAGCTGTTATTGATGTTGTCGGATCCGGACAAAATTTAATGGTCGATGTGAATGGGCGATTTAATTTGGAAGAAGCTATTCGGTTTGGTGAGGCCATTAAAGATTATAATTTATTCTGGTATGAAGAAGTTGGTGATCCACTAGATTATCACTTACAAGCAGAATTATCAAAAGTCTATCCAAATGCTATCGCAACAGGGGAGAATCTCTTCTCTGTTCAGGATGCCACCAATTTAATTCGATATGCGGGCATGAACCCAAAAGAAGACTTTTTACAGTTCGACTGTGCGCTAAGTTACGGACTTGTAGAATACATGAAGATTTTAAAGATGCTTGAAGAGAACGATTGGTCTTCTAGAAATTGCATTCCGCACGGAGGTCATCAAATGTCACTAAACATTGCAGCGGGATTGAAATTATATGGAAATGAGTCCTACCCCGGTGTCTTTCAACCCTTTGGCGGCTTTGCGGATGGTTACGCCATAGATAATGGTTATGTTGGTCTCCCAGATGTTCCAGGTATTGGATTTGAAGCAAAAGAGGACTTATATCAACTATTAAAAACATTGAATTTGGAGCAAAAGAAGGCTTATATCAACTAAAAACACTATAGTTCAAATGAATAAGATGAATTTCATTGAAATCTAAGTGGGGTATATCTTCCAGGTGTGCCTCTCTTCACCTTCTTATAAAAATGTAAATGAAATTTTCGGGTTATGGATAGGTCAAAAAGGGAGATGGTAATTTGTTAAAAGTAAAGACACAAATGATTGTTCGTTATTTAGCTGATGATCAATCACATTATGGTTTGTGTGAGGATAACCATATCATACAATTATCAAGTGGTTTTTCTGAAATTGCTAATGGAGATTTTAAGAAAGATGGTGTCGTACATCAATACAGCAATGTGAAAATATTAGAACCTGTTCAGCCAACCAAAATTGTGAATTTTGGTTGGACATATGCTGAACACGCCATTGAAACAGGTGGTAAAGCTCATCTTAAAGAACCTTTTCTATTCTTAAAACCATTATCAGCGCTAATTGCAGACAAGGAAGAAATTGTCCTTCCGCATAGTAAAATGACATCACAAGTTGAGTTAGAAGGGGAAATGGCGCTGATCATTGGCAAACGAGGGAAAAACATATCAGAAGAAGAAGCGATGAATTACGTTTTTGGGTGTACCATCTTTAATGATATTACAGCAAGAGACCTTACAAGGGATGACCCGCAATATACAAGGGGTAAAGGGTTTGATACATTCGGCCCTCTCGGCCCACATGTAGTAACTGGCCTTGATCCATCTAATTTGCAAATTACATCAAGGATAAATAATAAAATTGTACAAAACGGCAATACAAGTGAAATGACGTTAAAAATCCCATATTTAATTAGTTGGTTATCACAAATTATGACACTAGAACCTGGGGATGTTTTGGCTACGGGTTCTCCTTCTGGCAGCTGCACAATACAATCTGGAGACACTGTCGAAGTCGAGGTAACGAGTATTGGGAAACTAAAAAATTACGTACGATGACTGTCTTTGATGTTATATTTAGGGACTGCGGAATAAAGTGCAAGAATACTTTTATCTATCACTAAAAAGCGTGTACATTGGTGTTTTTTATAGTCGAATTTGCCCCCCGTAATATATACGTTAACTATAATAGATACAAAAAAAGTAAGCGATTGCAAATAAAAGTGAAGAGGATAAAATGTTTATTGTTAACGAATAAAAAAATGTTTAATAATGTTGGATAATGAATTATCAACTCATTATATGAAAGGAGAGAATCATTATGGGCGAAAAGAAACCTGAGGAAAAAAAGAGTGTATTTAAAAGGTTTATGGAAATGAATTTATTTACGAAAATTATGATTGGTTTTGCCGTGGGTATTATAGCAGGCCTCATACTCCAAGAAGAAGCGGCAATGTTTGCTTTCTTAGGTACTATTTTAGTGAATTTACTACAGATGATCGTTGCCCCTTTAATTTTCTGTGTGATTGTAGGTGCTATCGCAAATGTAGGTAAGGGGAATAATAAGAAGCTTGGTCGAATTAGCTTAAAAACCGTCATGTGGTTCATAGGAACAACGGCTTTTGCAATACTTATAGGTTTATTCTTTGCTAATCTGCTGAATGTGGGAACCGGGGTAACTATTCCAACACCAGGTGATGCAACGGAAGCAATGGAATCTGCTGAAGAATTTTCTATAACAGATACAATCGTGAATATTGTTCCAGTTAGTATTTTTGAAGCTTTAGCAGAAAACAATTTACTTGCAATTATCTTTTTTGCACTTCTGCTTGGTTTTTCAATCCTCGGATTGGGCGAAAGCGGAAAAAAAGCACGAGATTTTTTCAATACAGGGCAAAATTTGATGACGAGATTAACAGAAATCGTTTTAGAATTTACTCCGATTGGAGTATTTGGTTTAATGGCAGATGTTGTGGGGAATGCTGGTTTAAATATACTTTTCCCTTATTCTAAAGCAATTTTCGCACTTTTCCTGGCTTGTATTTTATTTATATTAATTGTACAAGCAGGAATTTTAGTAGGCGGATTTGTAAAAATATCTCCAATAAGATTTTTACGAGAAATGAAAGATGCAATGGCTTTCGCTTTTGCAACCTGTTCTAGTGTTGCAACTCTACCTTTAACTTTAAAAGCCACTTTAAGATTAGGAGCAGATGAAGATACTACAAACTTTGCTGTTCCTTTAGGATCAGTTATAAATATGAACGGTACAGCTATTTATCAGGCGGTTTCTGTTATTTTTGTCGCTCAAATTTATGGTGTAGAACTTTCTATAACAACTCAATTAATGGTAATGCTTACCGCGACATTAGCATCTATAGGTACTGCTGGTGTTCCTGGATCTGGATTGATCATGTCTGTAATTGTACTCCAGGCTGCAGGTTTACCATTGGAAGGTGTAGCATTATTAGCTGGTATCGATCGTATTATGAATATGGGTAGAATTGTACCGAATATTGTTGGAGATGCTGCAACTGCTTTACTAGTTTCTAAATCTGAAGGTACTTTAAATGTTAATAATTTAGAAGAAAATAAAACGGCAGGATAAACCAAAGTTGATGAAATGGGATGATTCTAAGGAAATTCGCTGGGGTGTTCTGCTTTTGTTTGGGTGGTCTTGCCATTGCTGCAGGTTTCACTGCGACCGGCAATTACAGGTACTTGAAGGCATGAACTTTATTATTATTGTTCTTGTATCTACCGCTGTTGTATTGTCCCTTATAGAAATTACATCGAACATGGCAGCAGCTACAGTGATTCTTCCGTTGGTAGCTTCATTAGCAATTGCCGCAAACCTTGCATTTATGCTTCGAGTTGGAACATCGCTGAACGCTATTATGTTTGGAACAGGTAAAGTGAAAATCATTGAGATGGTTAAAAACGGATTTTAGCTAAACCTGATTCGATTATGCTGATTGTTTTAGCAGTCTATTTTATCCTTCCTGTCCTTTGGGGCATCAATTTGCAAAAATCCCGGCTGGAATTCAATAATATCTGTATCTCAAACAAAGGGGTCTGGCTTTCTAAGGTTAAGATCCCTTTGTTTTTAGGTTCTATTATATAAAAGCAGGATAGAGAATTACTGAACAGTTAATAAGCACTACTACAGAATTAGGCTTTTGTAACCGTCAAGTCAAAATGGACATTTTTTGCTAATTAATGTTGAACACTTTTTTCCATAAAAATGGAAGAACGATATTTCATGCGATAACTGTCATCATCCCGGAAATGAATAACTTCCGCGCAATGTAAAAACCCTGTCCAGAATGGCTGTTGTAATGCCTGGATCTCCTAATAATTCTCCCCATCCATTTGGGCAATGGTAATACAAGTGTTATCCCTGTCAATAAAATCTTGGGAAGTTGCCCCTTGATCCTTACGTTTTGTAAAAGATGCGGCGAGGTCTCCTTCTTAAAAATCGAAAACCTTCAGAAATTCCACTAAGCTTGAATTAATAATTTATCGAAATCGAGCGTGTTTGGGTAACGAAGTAAAATTAATACAAATTAGTCTTGTCTAATATATGTCGCTCTTTATTTTTCTGACCATTTATGATTTAGACTATGATAATCGAAAACCAAAACTTATTCAATAATAAAATGTTTTATTTGATTGACTTTTTAAGCTAGATCGTTCAAACTAAAAATGGGAATAAACGTTCGTTAAGGCGCTGGGGGATACTAAATGGAGGGTAGTAATTATAGATTTATCTGGAAAGCGATAAAATACTATAGAAAACAAGGCGGGGAAATTGTAGGTACACCTTCGTTCATTATTGGACTAAAGAGCAAGACAACGAAAGAAGTATTTCCCCATCCAATCAGCCATTTTTTATAACCATGTATACCTGGATAAAAATCAACTTTATCGATGAATTCATAAATATCTTTATAAGTAAATTTTGATTTCTTTTTGTGATTCTCATCATATTCTACAATCAACTTTCTCAATGTTGTCGCTTTTTCTATGTCATCTAAGATGCCTTTCGTACCGATTTTATTCATCATCTAAAACTCTTAACATAGACCTTAACTTTGCGATTCGTTTAATGTCTATTGTCGTTAGATCATGATTTTAGGGTACTATATCTTTTCTTTTAACTTTTTTAAATGAAAGAGAACTTTTTATCCAGGTCTTAAAAATATTTATGAAATGAAAAAGTTCTAAAGCATAGGCCAAGGATTAAGTTAGTATCGATAAGAACGGGAAAAAAGGTCAGAAAGATATATAAAATTGATTTTACCTATAAGAAAACAAATGAGACACTTTTCGTGGAAGACAAAGCGAAAACATCTAATAGATGAATACAATTTAGTAAAGAAAAAAGAACTATTAAATTATCAGAGACAAAAGAATTGGATGTATTTGATATTCTAGACGTAGTGGAAAAGCATTATGAAAATAAAGAATTTCTAATCAACTACCTTCTCCCTTATAACTATTTATTGGACAGACTCGTAAATAAAATTAACCGGCTACAGGATACTCTCAAAGGTTATCAGAACAGATTGAAAAAAGGAGGAGCGAATCCAATTATTTAGAAAAAGCAAACCAGAATCAGCAAGCATTATTAGATAGATTTATTAACAATATTATAGGATCTGATAGATAATTGGCCAAAGTAAGAAACGAAGTAGTACACATAATCAGATACAGTGAATTATGCTTTAACAGAAACATTCAGAGATCCCGCTTGTTATATTGAAGAATTTGCTAAGAGTATAAAAATAGGTGAACTTACGATAGATGATAAAAAAGATAATATCGTAAAGTTTCAAGCCAAAAGTGAAACATTAAAAGAGGAAGATTATGATTATTAATGATTTAAGGGTACTTAAACTTTATAAAAAAGTCGAACAATACTTATATCATAAAGAATATAATGGTAAGGGGGATTGACCTATAAATGGGACTTACATTAATACTAGCTGAAAAACCTTCCGTAGCAAAGAACATTGCGGATGCATTGAAAATTAAATCCAAGCAAGACGGTTATTTTGAAGGAAATAACTATATCATTACATGGGCATTTGGCCATCTGGTGCAGCTTTATGATGCGAAAGATTATGATAGTAAAATGGCACGCTGGAAAATGGACAACTTCCCGTTTATTCCTTCTGATTTTAAATACAAAGTAAAAAGCAACCCAAGGAACAGGCAACAATCCGATGGTGGTGCAGCGAAACAGCTAAAAACGATCCATTATTTAATGAAACGAAATGATGTTGATATGATTATTTCCGCGTGTGATTATGATCGGGAAGGTCAAATAATTGGTGACAGCATCATTTACCGTGGTGGGAAAAAGCCAAACAAAGAAGTGTATCGATTATTGTTAAATGAATGGACGCAAGCAGAAGTTCTTCAAGGGCTTGAAAAGATAACCTCCAATGAAACGATGAAACCGCTAAGAGATGCTGGTGTCAGCAGGCAATGGGCGGATTGGGTGATTGGAATTAATTTAATGTCTGTCGCCACATTAAAATATCAGAAAGGGAAGGGAAAAGCACTCAATATCGGCAGGGTGTTACTACCTACATTGAAAATCATTTATGATCGGGATAAGGAAATCGAAAATTTTGTTCCGGAAGACTATTTTAAGCTAAATGCAACGTTTCAAACAAAGGACGAACAGCAGTATCAAGGTACATATGTGGAAGACAACAAGGAAAAATTCAAGAAGAAAGAGGACTTGGAAACCATTCATGATGCCATTCAACATAAACAGGGAAGTATTATTGATAAGCAGGTGGAAAAAAAGAAAGAATTTGCGCCGTTTCTATTCAACCTTTCCAATTTGCAGGGCTACATTACGAACAAATATAAGGGATGGACGTCTGATAAAGTATTAAAAGTCGCGCAATCCCTTTATGAGAAAAAATTTATTACGTATCCCAGGACTTCCAGTACAGCCTTGGAAGAGAGCCTAGTTGGAAAAACTGCTAAGGTATTACAAATCCATGCAGAGGATCTTCCGTATAAAGATGAAATAAAGTTCATGAAAACGAAAAGAGTGTTTAATAATGCGAAAGTGGAAAGCCATAGTGCTATCATCCCAACCTATTTAAAACCCAAACGCCTTACAAGCGATGAGCAAATGGTTTATACAGCGATTAAGAACCGTTTTATTATGCAATTTATGCCTGTTGCTGAATATGAAGAGACGAAATTAACGACGAAAGTAGAAAACGTAAAAGGAGTTTTTGCTTCAAAAGGGAAGGTGCAACTTGTCGAGGGGTGGAAAAAGGTTGAAAACATCGTATCCAAAGAGACTGTTTTACCTCTCGTTCAGATCAAAGATAGTGTTAGTCTTCTAGATTCAGAGGTCACCTCTCATGTGACAAAACCCCCAAAGCATCATACGGAGCGGACATTATTACGTTTGATGGAGACATGTGGAAAGAGTTTTAAAGAGGATGAGAATGAGGAATTAACAGGAAGTATTTTGACTGGATTCAGTATTGGAACTCCTGCAACGAGGGCGGAAACGATTAAGAAATTAAAAGATGTTGGCTATATTTCCACGCAAGGTAAAAATCTGTTATGTACACAGTTGGGTCAAAAGCTTGTGGAAACATTTCCGGTTAAAGACTTGTTTGACTTGGAATTTACCGGCCGCCTGGAAAAAGTCCTATCAGATATACAAAAAGGAACTGTTAGCAAGAAGGAATTTTTACATTTCATTTTTTCATTTACCAATGAATCTGTGGAAACGATCAAGAGTGGAAAAGATGAGATCATTAATGAAATTACAGCCACCGGCAAAATGAATGAAGTACTAGGTACCTGTCCAGAGTGCGGTGGCAAGATTACGGACGGCTATAAAGGATTTGGTTGCAGCAATTGGAAGAGCGGCTGCAAATTTATGATCTGGAAGAACGACAAATACCTGGCAACTATGAAGAAAAAACCAACAAAAACGCTGGTTAAAAATCTATTGAAAAATAAAAAAGCCTATGTAAAAGGATTTACTAGCAAGAAGGGTAAGAAGTTCAATGCTTATTTACGGTATGAGAAAAACTCGAATAATGATTATTATAGCTGGAAGATGGAGTTTAAGAAGTAGCTAGTATATATCCGAATACAAATTGCATTTTCTTACACATAAACGCTTTAAAAATCCTGTTTAAAAAGCATTTTATCGTAAATTAGTGTATACTTGTATAGGAGGGAAGCATAATTCAACAAACGGATATTTTATGAATTGTAATTTGATGCTAATATTCCTCCAAGAAATAAGGATGATACAATGAAGAAGCTAACATTCAGTCTTCGAAGTGATTTGCCGCATGGAACATTAATTTGGATTAATGCCAGCAATAAAAAGATTTATTATAGTAGCAAGCGCTTTGACAAGCTTGCGTTTAATGAACATGATTCCAATTATCTAGGCAAGGCTGAAAAAATTTGTTCTGCAAAAAATAATCAAGAAACGCTAGTAGATAGTCTATTAGAAAAAACAAATCGAATTTATGGTATTTCCAGTAATGAACAAGTTGAAAAAAGTAATGGTGTGAAAGAAGTGGCGGTTTTATTCTTTTCAACATGGGAAGAAATGCTACGCTACGCAGAACCCTATTTTGAGGACTATGATCAACAGGAGAAATATGAACAACAAGAGATAAGAAGAAAAAAGCAGGCAAAACAGGAATGGTTGGAAAGAGGTAGACGTTATTTACAAAAAGAAAAAGAGTAAGCGTACTATACAAGTTATACTTTCCACATTATTTGCCTCAGACAATTCGTGAAATAGAGCTCTATGGTCACCCACGATTTATTAAATAAAGCTTGTATCCTTGCATTAGGATACAAGCTTTCACTATTAGGTCTGGTAGCTTTTAATACATATCCTTTAACTTCACTTTAAGGATCTTTCCGCTGACAGTTTTAGGTAGCTCCTCCATAAAAGTAACTGTTCGTGGACATTTAAAGTTTTCCAGTTTCCCCCTTGAGAACGTCATTAATTCCTGCTCAGTTACTGTAGAACCTGTCCGTGAAACAATGAATGCATGGGAAATCTCGCCCAATTCCTCATGAGGTGTAACAATGACAGCAACCTCCTGCACTGCGGGATGTTCATATAATACCCCTTCAACCTCCAGTGATGATATATTGTTTTCATTATTATTTATTGGATCATTTTTGTGTTCCACGATCGTAATACGTCCCTGCTCATCTTTGGTTCCCAAATCACCAGTGTACAACCATCCATCTTGATTCGCTTCATTTCCATTCTCTGTAAATCCATTGCCTTTCACAATGATTTCACCAATTTCCATTCCATTTGGTGCCACGTCTTTTCCGTATTTATTTACAACACGTACCTCTGTATCGACCATTGTATCCCACCCTTATCTTCACTATCTTTACATAAAATTTTATTTAATTATAAATAGTATAACATAAAATATGTAAGCGTTTCACTATGAAGTTTAATTTTATTGGGGTTAAATCTTAAATAAATTCTAAAAGTAATTGAAAATGACAGCAGTATAAGCTTACAATAGGGGTAGATTAAATTCGACGAATAGATACATAATTTTCAGGAGCGATGATATGAAAAACAGAAAACTACTTATTATTAATACCTTTACTTTACTCGCATTCATTATTGTTGTGAGTACTGGGATATATCAGACTGAGGCATCAAAGGATAAATTCGGTAGTAAGGAGCGGCAAAAAGAGGAAAAGAATGATACGGGACAAATTGATTCCCGGGCGAAACATAATGTTAGCTCACTGACACCTCAGAAGAAGAAATCACTTGTTTTGGAAAATGAGGATAGGGAATTAGATGAGGAAAAGGATGAAGAAGGTGATGATATAGAGGTCGAGGATGATGAAGAAGGCGATGAGTATGTGGAAATGGAGGAAAATGGAGAAGAAATTGATACAGAAGTAGATGCTGGGTATGATGCGAATTCGAATTGGGGTAGTGAACCAACTTATCAACCTGAGAATACGACAAATAATAGTTCTGAGCCTAATACGCCAACAGAGAATACAAACACAAATACCAGGGAGATAAATGACTCAAGAGAGAATAATAATCCTCCAAGTAATGATAATCAAAATGGTGATGATACCATAAAAGAGGAGAAAATACCTGAAAATAAAGATGCAGATGAACAAAACAAAGAAAACAATGAAGATGACGAAATAACGGAACCACAATCTCCAGATGATGGATCTCCATCTCCAACGGAACCTAAGGCTCCTGATTCCCCAGCAGATCCTGAAGAACCCACAGAAACAGATGAGGACACATCTGGTGGTGGTGAGAGCGAAGAAACTGGCAAGGAAACCAAAGAAAAATCTATCAATCAATAAGGAGGAAGCCACATGCCAAATCTAACAGGAAAAACAGCAATTATTACAGGAGCAAGCAGTGGAATTGGTGCTACAATAGCAATTCACCTTGCAACGGAAGGAGCAAATGTTATACTTGCTGCAAGAAGAAAGGAAAAGCTTACGGCCGTTGCGGATGATATAAATACAAAAGATGATGGACGAGCACTAGCTGTCGGGGCTGATGTTTCCAATCGTTCTGATGTGGAAAAATTGGTAAAGCAAGCAACTGATGCTTTCGGAGATATTGATATTTATGTAAATAATGCTGGTCTGATGCTACGTTCTGTTGTGCAAGAGGGCAACGTAGAAGATTGGGAAGATATGATCGATGTAAATATTAAAGGTGTTTTATATGGAATTAATGCAGTTCTGCCAAGCATGATAAAACGTTCAGCAGGGCATATTGTAAATATCTCTTCTGTTTCAGGTCATGAAGTAACAAAATCAAGCACGGTGTACAGTGCAACGAAATTTGCATCACGCGCCCTGTCAATGGGGCTGGAAAAGGAATTAGCGCGGACAGGAGTACGAGTGACAAACATATCACCCGGAATGGTAGATACAGATCTAACGGCAAGTAATAAGCCAAAAGACCGGAAACCGCTGGAAACTGATGACATCGCCAAAGCTGTAGTATATGCGGTAACGCAACCTGATTATGTGAATGTGAATGAGATAACAGTAAGGCCGGTTTGATATAGTTGTTTTCATCTTTTTTCAGGAATTAGTTAAATCATTAGCTTAATGAATGGAACTTTGATATTATTGATATGAAATATTTCGTAGTTATTATTCAATAAGCGGTTTTGAATGCCTGTAATACAACTTTGTGAAATAATTCATATTTAAAAGTGCTTATTACATAACAGAATTTATATAATGAAATGGAAAAAGGAAGGGGAATTTTGTATGAATACCAGTAAGCCAAAAATTGTAGTGCTCGGTGCAGGTTATGCAGGGTTGACTACTACCAGACGCCTCA
The DNA here is from genome assembly GCF_021560035.1 of Virgibacillus sp. NKC19-16. NCBI lineage: Bacteria > Bacillati > Bacillota > Bacilli > Caryophanales > Bacillaceae > Virgibacillus > Virgibacillus salidurans. The sequence goes on from NZ_CP074373.1 coordinate 1,523,654, forward strand.
CGCAGAAATTACACCCGGAAGAAGCGGAAATTGTACTAGTTAATAAACATAATTACCACTATGAATCGACATGGCTTCATGAAGTAGCTGCAGGTACTATTAATCCAAATCAGGCCCGCGTCATGCTTAGTGATATTGTTAACCCGAATAGAGTTCGTCTTATTTATGATTCCGTTGTTGAAGTGAAAAAAGATGAACAAAGAGTTGTTTTGGAAAATAGCGAGATCACATATGACTACCTTGTTTTCGCGCTTGGATTTGAGTCGAATGACTTTGGGATTAAAGGAATGGATGAACATGCCTTTGCTATTGAGGACATTGATTCCAGTCGCTTAATCAGTGAGCATATGGAGTATCAATTTGCAAAATACAAAACGGACGAAAATGCGGATGATGATAGCTTGAATATTCTAATTGGTGGTGCCGGATTCACCGGTGTTGAATTGTTAGGTGAACTTACTGAAAAAGTTCCTGAGCTATGTAAAAAATTCGATATTGACCGCAGTAAGGCTCGCATCATCAGTGTGGAAGCAGCACCATCTATTCTACCTATGTTTGATAAAGATTTGGTAGACTATGCGAAAAAATCGCTTGAAGATCGCGGCGTAGAGTTCCGAATTGGTGCTCCTATTTCTGAATGTACACCGGATGGATTTATTGTAGGTGACGACAAGGAATTAATTAAAGCAGGGACCGTTGTTTGGACAGGCGGCGTAAAAGGAAGCTCTGTTCTTGAGAATTCTGGATTTGAATTAACAAAAGGCAAAGTAAATGTTGATGCAGATCTTCGTTTGCCTGGTGAAGAGAATTTCTTCGTTTTAGGGGATTGTTCATGGGTATGGGACAAAGAAGCAGACCGTCCATACGGCCCGACTGCCCAGTTGGCAACACAGGAAGCTGATGTTGCAGCGAATAACCTAAAAGCACTGCTTGATAATCGTCCATTAGAAGAATTTGTATTCAAAAGTAAAGGTACGGTAGCGTCGCTAGGTGTAACAGATGGTATCGGAACGGTGCTTGATGATTACAAACTCCGCGGAAAATCAGCGGCTGCAATGAAAAAAGTAGTTGATAACCGTTCCTTATTCCTTGTTGGCGGACCGAAATTAGTTCTGAAAAAAGGAAAGATACGTCCATTTTAATATAGGGCTACTTACCATATATTGCTGATTATTTAAGCTATAAACGTAAATGTGAGGAGGTAGGTTTTTAATGAAAAAAACACTTTGTGGGATATTACTTGTCCTCATTTCATTAGTAGGATACAGACTTGCAAGTGACTATTTAGAGGATACAAGGGACTATAGATAAATGTAAGGAAAATTGACCATTTAGGTAAATGCTGAATGGTCAATTTTTTTAAGGCTCTTTTTGTAAGCGGTATTGCATTTATATGTCGTGGTTGATATAAAAAAGGATGTAATTACTGTTTGCTATATTGCTATAATTGTCGTTCGGCGGATGCTTTCCGCAGCGAATCTCTGCTCTCAGCCAATGTTTGCAAAATAAATGTCACTATGTCGTCTTTTATATCTTTTGTGTCAAAAGCAACATCTTTTCAAAAACAGCCTTTTTAACTAGTAAAAGTAACGATAAGTCGAGAAGCCCCCCACTTCAATTTGAGCGTAAGGCCAAATAAGTGGCGGGTAGTTCACGGTATTATTTGTATAGGGGGGTAAATGCATGAGCACTGGACTAATTATCATATTAATAATTTTATTTATTGGAGCTATCGGTGGAACCTTTTTTGCATTTAGACAGGAAGAAAACAAAATGAAAAAATATGAAGAAGAAGGAGAAACCATAGAACAAGAATTAAAACGTTCGCATGATTATGAAACAACTTCCAAGTCAAACATTACTGCACAAATTTGGATTTACACAATAGCGATCCTCTTATCATTAATCGCATTTGCTATTTATATTTTTTAGTATAGAAACTATGTCCATATTTTCTTCATGGCGACCGAATAGACAGTTTTGTAGCGATTTTGGTCGCCAAGAAGCTCCCATGGTGCCCGTATTAAACCACCTTCCCAAAACCTCGGCTTTATGACTCCCATCAGTGACATCCTTATAAGAAATCCTGGTTATTTTTTTGCCTTTTTCTAATACTAGGATGACAAGGAGGTATAACTGATGAAAAAAATCATTCTTTTATTTATGCTTATACTACTTATCCCGGCAAATTATGTTTCAGCAAATGAAAATATCACTAACAATGATGTAATGCTGGAAAAAGCTGAAATCAAACAGTATGGGCTGCCATTTTTAGATATGCCTTTCATTGATGAAGATAAACTGAATAGCCTTATCGAAGACCTCGAAGAAAAAATATATCAAGCACCTGTCAATGCAAGGTTGGATGAGAAAGGGGAGATCCTTGATGGAGAACCTGGTTTCGCTTTAGACAAGGAGGAATTTCAGGGTTTATTTCGAGAATCCTTTTACACAGAAAGCGACAAGAAACTAAACGTGCCGAAGCAACAAATTTATCCGACAGTGGATAGTGAACTGTTGGATGAAATTAGTAACCAGGAGATAGGAAGCTATGTTACAACGTTTAAGGAAAGCAATGTCGAACGGTCCCATAATATTGCACTTTCCACAGAAGCTATTAATAACCATGTCGTTTTTCCCGGGGAAACATTTTCTTTTAACGAAGTAGTGGGGGAACGGACAGAGGAAAAAGGGTACATGCAGGCACCTGTTATTGTAAAGGGGGAGCTGGCCGAAGATATTGGTGGAGGAATATGTCAGGTATCTTCAACGCTTTATAACGCTGTTGATTTAGAAGGAATCGAGATTGTGGAGAGATATGCACACTCAAGATCGGTTCCATATGTACCACCAGGCCGTGATGCGACTGTTAGCTGGTGGGGCCCGGATTTTGTATTTAAAAACATGTATAACGAGCCCATTTTGCTTCGTGCAAAAGCAGATAATGGAAATATGGTTGTTACGGTCTATGCTTCCGATACGATTGAATACGCTTCAAATCTTAAATAAAAAGATGCCCCCGATCAGGGCATCTTGTTTATTTTTGCTCTTGTTCTTGTCTTGCTTTAATCCAGTTGATTAATCCGCCATGTAAGACAATATCTTTTTGACGAGGGGAGAGGTTGTGTTCTACTTTGATTTCCTCTTCTTTTCCTTGTAGCTTAGCGATCAAATGATCACTTTGCTTTATTTGATTTCGTACGTCGTTGAATGTAAGAACTTCGCCTTCCTCTAATTTATCGTAATCCGCTTCATCTGCAAATGTCAGTGGCAATATACCAAAGTTGATCAGATTTTGCCAATGAATTCGTGCGAAATCTTTTACGATGGCAGCACGTAAGCCTAGATACCTTGGTGCGAGGGCAGCATGTTCACGGCTGGATCCCTGACCGTAATTAAACCCTGCGACAATCGCATGACCGCCTTTTTCCTTGCTGTTAAGACCTCGTTTAACATATGTGGAGTCAACAGATTCAAAGGTGAATTTACTGATTTCCGGAAGATTACTTCTATATGGAAGTACACGCGCTCCACCTGCAAGAATTTCGTCTGTGGAGATGTTATCTCTCATCTTTAATAATACGGGTATTTCTAATGTATCTGGCAATGCATCCATTTCGGGAATGGACACGATATTTGACCCCTTGGTTAATTCAACCTGTCTTGCTTCTTCAACAGGAAGTGGCGGATCCAATAGATCATCATCTACATTTGCATTCTTAACTTCCTTCACTTTTGGATAGTCGAAATCGAGTGTTCTCGGATCCGTAATTTTACCAGTTAAAGCAGAAGCTGCAGCTACTTCAGGACCGGTGAGGAAGACACTGTCTTCTTTCGTTCCTGATCTTCCAGGGAAATTCCTTGGTGTTGTTCGTAAGCTATTTCTGCCTGATGCAGGCGCCTGCCCCATACCGATACATCCATTACAACCAGCCTGATGCAGTCTGCCTCCAGCTTGCAAGAGACTTGCGATATGAAGTTCTTTTACAAGGTTTGTTAACATTTGACGCGATGTAGGATTTATATCAAATGAAAGACCTGGCGCGATGGTTTTGTCTTTGACAATTTCAGCAGCTATAGCAAAATCCCTGTAGCCAGGATTTGCTGACGAACCAATATAGGATTGGTAGATTGGTGTTCCTGCGACCTCACTGACAGAAACGACATTCCCCGGACTGGTCGGTTTTGCGACTAATGGCTCCAGCTCAGAAAGATTAATTTCATCATGGAGGTCATAAGTTGCGTCTTTATCTGCAATCAGTTCCTCCCAATCGTCTGCTCGGTTTTGCTCTGCTAAAAATTTCTTCACTTCTTTATCTGACGGGAAGACTGTTGTAGTTGCGCCAAGTTCAGCTCCCATATTTGCAATAACATGGCGATCCATTGCTGTGAGATTATCAAGTCCTGGGCCATAATATTCGATGACTTTTCCTACACCGCCTTTTACATCATAACGTCGAAGCATTTCTAAGATAACATCTTTAGCACTCACCCAGTCAGGCAGTTTACCGGTTAATTTAACCCCAAACACTTGAGGCATGGTGATATAAATAGGTTCGCCTGCAATGGCCATTGCAACGTCAATACCACCAGCCCCCATCGCAAACATTCCCATGGATCCATTTGCAGGTGTATGACTATCTGAACCGAGAAGTGTTTTACCTGGTTTAGCTAATCGCTGCATGTGGACAGGGTGACTTACACCATTTCCTGGTCTGCTGTAGTAGAGTCCGAATCGTTTAGCAGAACTTTCGAGAAATAGATGGTCATCCGGATTTTTACTGTCAACTTGGATTAAATTATGATCTACATATTGAGCAGAGGCTTCTGTTTTTGCATAATCCAAACCCATTGCCTCTAATTCCAGCATAACCATTGTACCTGTAGCATCCTGCGTTAATGTCTGATCAATTTTTAAACTAATTTCCTCACCTTGTTTCATCTCTCCTGATACAAGGTGATCCTTTATCAGTTTTTGTGTAACATTTAAGCCCATAAATTATTCCTCCCTTTCATAACAGTTCCTCTTATAGTTTACCTCAGACGCAGACAATTAAAACTAATAATATTTAGAAAGTCGGAAAATCATGCTATTTTATATTGTTATAAAAAAAGCTGTATTTTCGGTTGGAAAATACAGCTCGTTTGACTTTTTCTATTTATGCTTCTTTGTGTGCTTCGATTTCTACATGAACTTTAACTTCTTCGCCAACTAGTACCCCACCAGTTTCAACTGCAGCGTTCCAATTTAAACCAAAATCTTTACGGTTAATTGTCGTTTCGCCACTGAAACCTGCAACTGTATTACCGCTCATTGGGTCTTTGCTTTGACCTTCAAATACAATATCAAATGTAACCGGTTTGGTGGTTCCGATCATTGTTAGATCTCCTGTAACATCATAGTTATTGTCTGATTTTTTCTTGATATCAGTTGCAACAAAAGTGATGTTTGGATATTTTTCAACATCGAAGAAATCTGCTGAACGCAAGTGCTCATCACGGCCTTCTTGGCGAGTGTTAATACTGCTTACATCGATTTTTACTTCCACTTTTGAATCTGTTAAATCGTCAACATTAGCTTCGATTTCAGCACTGAAGTCATCAAATGAACCTTTTGCTTTTGAAATCATCATATGTTTTACGGAAAATCCAATCTCACTATGAGCTGTGTCTACGTTCCAAACTGTTCTTGTCATTATAAATCCCTCCAAATATGGTATGTAACACGCTGGTTACTTTCTGTTACCTAGTATAAAATGATAAACGGATAATGTCAAGAACTAGATTTGAAAATTATCCACTTATATTAATACCCTAATTTATCTTTGTTAAACATTGTTGCATGTATAGCTAGTAATAAAGACTAATTATCGTATTCGCCGTTCCCATTTCGTAATGAATTGAAAATAATAGTATATACTTTATTTTTTCTGGGGGGTGAGACGATGGACAAAGGTACATTAATTCGCACCATTGCATTACTAGTAGCTCTTGTAAATCAAATTCTTGTTTTATTTGATAAATCACCACTGCCAATCGATAGTGTATTTGTGGAACAATTTCTATCTGTTCTATTTACCATTATTACTTCTTTAATGGCTTGGTTTAAGAATAATTATGTAACTAAAAAGGGGCATAGACAAAAAGAAGCGTTGCTCGAGAAGGGTTTAACGGGAGATAAGAAGCAGAATTAAACATGGGGGACAGGAAATTTATTTTTCCTGTTCTTTAATTTTGGGATGAAAATATTTTTATTTTTCGCTATAATGAGAAGATAGGTTGATAGACATTCTTTATTAAGGGAGTGGTTTGATGCAACAAACGTATAGTCCAACATGGGATCTGGATGTTATTTTTCCTGGGGCAGCGAGTCTGAGGAATTTCATACATATGTCAATAACATAAGAAATGATATGGAAAAGCTTGCAGCTACTGTAAATAATTATACCCCAGCATCAGGAAAAGAAAATAATCAGGATCTGCTTGTCATTGTTCAGCAGCTTGAAAGTGCGATGAAAAAATTACGTGAAGCTTCTGCTTTTGTCAGCTGTTTAACTGCACAGGATGTGAAGGATGAAAAAGCAAATCTTTTAGAAGGACAGCGTAATGTTCTAAAGGCTGAAATGAGCGGGATCCGAACAAATTTTAATCAAAATTTAGCTGCAATTAATGATGGAACATGGGAAGAACTGCTGACCCAGCCGGAGCTAGTGGAACTTTCTTTTATATTAAATGAAAGTAGAGAACAAGCGAAAAAGCAATTATCTGTAAAAGAAGAAGTATTAATGAATGATTTGGCGGTTGACGGCTATCATGCGTGGAATCAGATGTATGGAACAATAGTCGGAAATATGAGTGTTGAGATTGAAGAGGATGGGGAGGTTAAATCTTATTCTGTCGGACAGGCTTCCAATAAATTAAGCAACCCGGCAAGATCTGTACGTAAACATGTATCCGAACAATTGGATAAAGCGTGGAGCAGTCAGGCTGATTTATTTGCCCAGACACTGAATCATTTGGCTGGGTTCCGTCTACAGAAATATAAACACCGTAACTGGGAAAGTGTGTTAAAAGAACCATTAGCCATTAACCGAATGAAGAAAGAAACTCTTGATACGATGTGGACTGCTATCACAAACAACAAAAGTCATTTTGTTGATTATCTAAAGAAGAAAGCGGAACTATTAGGATTAGAAAAATTAAGTATGTACGATGTTGGAGCACCTTTGACAGATTCAGTTAAACAATCGAGTTATACAGAAGGGGCAGAATTTATTATTGACCATTTTCGTGAATTCAGCCCGAAGATGGCCGATTTCGCACAAATGGCATTTGACAAACGGTGGATTGAAGCAGAAGACCGGCCAGGAAAGCGCCCGGGAGGATTTTGTACAAGTTTTCCGGACAGTGAACAAACACGGATTTTCATGACGTATTCCGGTACTCCGTCCAATATCGCGACTTTGGCCCATGAACTTGGACATGCGTATCATCAACATGTTATGAATGATGTTAATGGATTAAATCAAGGATATGCGATGAATGTTGCTGAAACTGCTTCAACATTTGCAGAAATGATTGTAGCTGATGCATCTGTTAAAAATGCAAAAAATAGTGACGAGAAAAAGGCGTTGTTGGAAGATAAAATTAAACGGAGTGTGGCATTTTTCATGAATATCCATGCACGGTTTATTTTCGAAAATCGCTATTATGAAGAACGTAAACAGGGGATGGTCTCTGTTAACCGATTAAATGAGTTAATGGTTGGGGCTCAGAAAGAAGCATACAATGATGCAGTTACAGACTATGATCCAAACTTTTGGGCTTCGAAATTACATTTCCATATTACAGGAGTACCGTTTTATAATTTCCCTTATACGTTTGGTTATTTATTCAGCCTTGGTATCTATGCGCATGCGAAGGAAAAAGGCGGCAGCTTTGAAGATGATTATATCGCATTATTGTGTGATACAGGCAGCATGAACGTGGAAGATTTGGCAGAAAAACATCTGAATGTAGATTTAACGAAACCGGATTTCTGGGAGAATGCTATTCAATTATGTATCAATGATGTAGAAGAATTTATGGAACTATAACTAAAAAGCTGAGTATCCATTGTCATAGTCTGATAGATAAGGTACAATGATGATAACAAAGAAAGTGAATGAAAAGCCTACAGGGGGAGCCATTTGGCTGAGAGTGAACGATTTTGTTCTTACCCTTCGAACCTGTTAGTTAGTACTAGCGTAGGGATGGTGGTTTTTTGATGGAATAAAAAGTAATGTGAGCAGATTCCTCCATCAGGAAGTCTTCCCCTTGGCATTGCTTTTTTTGTGTGATTTGAAATTGCTTTAAAAAGGGGAGGTAGTAACGTTTGAGTTCCAACAAGATATTATTTCTAATTGAGGTCGCGATTTTCACGTCACTCGCATTGCTTCTGGATATTATCCCGGGCCTATCCTTTAAAATATGGGCGATGGGTGGCTCCATTTCATTTGCGATGATACCAATTTTTATTGTCGCATTCCGCTGGGGACTAAAAGGAGGACTCGTGTCCGGGTTTTTATGGGGATCTTGCAGGTTGCTGTAGGTACAGCTTACATCCTGCACCCGCTGCAAGGGCTGATTGAATACGGGCTTGCCTTTACGGTCCTTGGCTTTGCAGGTGTTTTTGCCAGTCAAGTTCAGCAAGCGGTTAAAGATGGTAGAACAAAAGCTTATCTTTCTTATATCACGTTAGGCGTGCTCTTGGCATCAAGTCTACGTTTTATCGCACATTATTTTGCCGGTATTGTGTTCTTTGAGTCTGCGATTGAGGGGCAGCCTGTCTGGATCTATTCACTCGTTTACAATATATCCTACATGCTTCCTTCATTTATATTGTGTACCGCAATTGTGTTCTTTCTATTCCATAAGCAGCCAAAGACATTACTAAAGGCGGCATAAAAATATTGATTATTCGCTCGCGTTAAGGTAACCTCCAAGTTAGAGGTTACCTTTATATATAAAGGTGGAGATAAATGATGCATGAATTAATTGGTCCGTGCCAAACATGCGGGAAAAATGTATATTGTGAAGACGGATTTTTTGCTGGGGTACATGAAGATGGGCAACTTTTATGCGAAGACTGTGTTCCGCAAAATGAAAATTAAAAGGACAACCGCAAACTGGGTTGTCCTATCTATCTTAAAATAGGTAGCTACCTACATTCTCATTGTTGGTTACGATCAAGAAAATCTTGCCTTCGTCCATTTCTTCTTCATGGTTTTCTGCTTCTGCTTGGGTGAAGCCCATTTCTTCAAGTTTTGTTCTTAATTCATCGCCTTTACTGTTGAACATATTTCCAACTGCTTCCTTGAAGTCCATTTCGCTTAAACCAATTGTATTTGCATCAGCACCGCCTGCAACGCGATCTGTTCTATCATCATCATGTGATAGAATATAAACATCATCTTTATCTATGCCTTTATCTTTTAATATACTTACATCTGTTTTTAAGTGTTCATCATTGAAATATCCTTTAATGAATGGTTTCATATTTAACTCCTCCTTCGCTTTATATAATTAACATTCCCATCTATCATTTAACTAAAACATGTTAAGCTCCCTTTTGTTTGTCGCGCTTTTCTTCTTCCATGCATAGGCTATAGAACTATTCATCATGGGAGGAAGCGTATATGGAGCTGACTATTGCTCACTGGTTGTATGGTTTATTTACACTTGCGATTATAGGAACAATGATTTTTCGAAGAGGTGTTGTACTCCCTTCACTGTTAGGGACATTTGTAATTGCTTGGGTATACAAAGGAAGTATCATTGAAGGATTTACAGCCATTTTTAATGCGAATCTTGTAGCCGCTCAGGAGCTTTTCAGCATATTTTTAATCATTACTTTTATGTTGGCGCTTCTGCATTCCTTACGTGATCTTGGTGCAGACCGGAAAATGATTCAGCCCATCCAGAAGATGATGATTAATGGGCATGTTTCTTATTTTGTTCTTGTTGGCGTGACGTATGTTATTTCGCTTTTCTTCTGGCCGACACCCGCTGTTCCTTTAATTTGCGCTTTACTTGTTCCTGCTGCAGTAAGGGCAGGGTTGCCTGTAATGACAGCTGCAGTTGCGATTGCTATTTCCGGTCAGGGAATGGCTCTTTCCTCTGATTATATTGTGCAAGTAGCACCTAGTCTATCAGCTACTTCTGCTGGCATTGACACTGCTTTGGTTGCCGATAAAGCGTTAGTGCTATCTTTAATAGCTGGGGGACTGCGATCCTTTTGGCATATTTTCTCTATCGAAAATCAATCCGTTCCAAAGAGGATAAATTAAATGACATTGATCTTGAGAAATTACAGTCGACAACAGCATCAACAAATAAACCACAGTCCTTGCATTTAACGATGTGGAGTAAGTTATTTGCTGTTCTGGTCCCATTAGTTCTCGTGGGCGTTGTGGTTTACATGGTTTACGAAAAGCTTATATCCGGCAGAATGAGTGGACTTGAAGGTGGCGATGGAGCAGCTTTTATTGGTGGAGTTGCTGTAATTCTATTGTTATTATCCACTGTCGCTTTTGGACGTGAGCATGCATTGGATTATATCTCGAACCATATCACAGATGGATTTGTATTTGCTTTTAAAGCAATGGGTCCGGTTATTCCAATTGCAGGTTTTTTCTTCCTGGGAAGTGCGGATTTTTCCGGAAGTATTTTGGGCCTAGATGAAAATCCTCCGGCATTGCTGTTTGATCTTGTACAATCTACACAAGCATTTCTACCTGAAAGTGCCCTACTCGCTGCTTTTAGTGTATTGATCATTGGAATAATTACTGGTCTTGATGGCTCAGGATTCTCCGGATTGCCGCTCACCGGTGCCCTGGCTGCCTCACTCGAAACAAGTTCAATTGATGCTGCTACACTTGCAGCTATAGGGCAAATGGGATCGATATGGACTGGTGGAGGAACGCTTGTCGCATGGTCGTCACTCATTGCAATTGCCGGATTTTGCGGTGTTTCTGTGATGGCTCTTGTTCGTAAAAACTTTTTCCCGGTTATTCTCGGCTTATTCCTGTCAACAATTCTTGCTGTAATTATTTTTTAACGAACTACGCGCGCCTAAACCGCCTACATTGGTTTGGGCTTTTACTTTTGTTACAATTTGGTTAAAATGTACTACGTTGGAAATAATAAGAATTGACTTTACGAGGAGGACTTTACATGGCAGATATATCGGGGACAAAAACAATTGTCGAAGCGTCATTAAACGCATTATTGGATGATGAAACATTCCTACCGGATTTACATAGTGCAACAAGGGAAAAAGCTTTTAGTTCACTCGTTTCTATTTTGTCCACCCCAAATCATGTGCATAAATCTTTTTTGAGAGTGCCTTTGGAAAACGGAAAAGTTGTGCGAATTCCGGCTTTTCGGGTGCAGCATAATAATATTATGGGCCCGTATAAAGGTGGGATTCGTTTTCATGAAGCTATAAATGAAGATGAAGTAGTTGAATTATCATCGCTTATGACATTAAAAAGTGCTTTGCATGATATTCCTTTTGGTGGTGGGAAAGGCGGAGTTGTTATTAATCCCAGAGATTATGAAACGAAGGAACTTCATTTAATTAGTAAAAAGTATGTGCAATATTTCAGTGATATTCTTGGACCGGAAAAGGACATCCCTGCACCTGACGTTGGAACCAGCGCGCGTGAGATGGACTGGATGATGGGAGAATATAAGAGCATTCGCCCTGGCATGAAATACCGCAGTAGCTTTACAGGCAAGAGTGTTGTAAATGGGGGATCCTTAGGAAGAAGAGAAGCAACCGGAAAGGGCGTTTACTTTACGTTCCGTTATCTGATGCATGATTTTTTGAATGCGCAACATCAATGGTTAAAAGAGCGGGACAATATTTTTGTGAAAACGGCACTGGATCATGAAGGGAGATCTTTAACGCTAGCCATTCAAGGATTCGGTAATGTGGGTTCCGTTGTAGCACTGGAGGCTTATAAATCACCCCATTTAAATAATAAAGTTGTGTCTGTAAGTGATAAGAATGTGACCCTTTATAATTCGGATGGGATCGATATCCCTGAATTGCTGAAATTTACTACTCGTAATAATAATGAACTGCCTGTCAGTGAAAAAGAACTTAAAGATGTAGATATAAAGGCTGACATCATGGATCGTGATGATATATTGACCCTGAATGTTGATGTGTTATTTTTAGCAGCATTGGGACATCAGGTTCATAAAGAAAATATGGAGGGCATAAAGGCAAGAGTTATTGTAGAAGGTGCCAATGCTCCGCTTACGACAGAGGCTGATGACTTTTTAAGTGATCAGGGAGTTATTATCATACCGGATATTCTAGCGAATGCCGGTGGGGTAATCGTATCTTATCTTGAATGGCTGCAAGGGAGAGATACACAATTTTTATCAGAGGAAGAGGTGTATGAACGCCTTCATGATAAAATGCAGGAGACGCTTGATGTGGTACTTCCGCAGTATTTCGGGGACGCGTTTCCATTACGGAAAAATTGTTATATCCATGCAGTAATGAAATTATCAACGGTGCTTTTTCGGCAGGGAAAATTATACTAAGGATTGACAGAGCTGTTTCTACATAGAGATGGCTCTTTTTTCTTAAATAAAAGTTCTAAATAGTTTACAATTATATCATAATTAAATAAAATGAAAGTTGTACTACATAGAAACAAATAAACATAGCGTTAATTAGGATAAGTCTGAATTAGAAATGAATTGTACAGAAAAAAGTCAGATGATTCCTAAAAAACATGGGGGAGGTTAGAAAAATGCCAGGAATTTTAGTTGCGCTAATAGGTATTATTGTATTAGCCCTAGGATATCGTTATTATTCAAAGTTTGTGGCAGAAAAGATTTACCGCCTGGATCCTGATTATGTTACACCAGCGCATAGGTACAAAGACGGTGTGGATTTCGTGCCAACAAATAAATTTGTGTTATGGGGGCATCATTTCACATCGGTTGCAGGCGCAGCGCCAATAATGGGTCCAGCTGTCGCTTTATATTGGGGATGGCTTCCTGCATTTATATGGGTTATCCTTGGTACTGTTTTTGCTGCAGGGGTACATGATTTTGGTACACTGGTTGTCTCCGTTCGGAATAAAGGGCAATCGATCGGAACACTCGCAAACCGATTAATTGGCCAGCGGGCGAAGATTCTATTTTTATTTATTATCTTAATTTTATTATTAATGGTTAATGCCGTATTTACATGGGTGATTGCAAATTTATTTATTCAGTATCCTTCTAGTGTATTGCCGGTATTTATTCAAATACCGATTGCAATTTGGATCGGATATGCTGTCTACAAAGGCAATAGAAAGATGTTGGGGCCTTCCATAATTGGGCTTGTAGTTATGTATGCGACAGCTATCATAACAAGTAGAGTTGATTTCCTGCAAATTGATCTGGTTGGATACTTCGGTGGAGAGGGAAGTACGGGTTTATTCGGCTTAGGAGCTGTGTCGTCCGCATTTCTAATTTGGATTATTATATTAATGGGTTATGTATATTTTGCATCAACTTTACCTGTTTGGAAATTGCTGCAACCAAGGGACTTTATTAATTCGCATCAGCTTGTTGTGGGACTCGCTATTCTATATTTAGGTTTGCTTTTCTTAAATCCGGAAATGACTGCACCTGTGACAAATTCGAATCCTGATACGTCCTGGTTTCCGCTTCTATTTATCACGATAGCATGTGGAGCTATTTCTGGTTTTCACGGACTGGTTTCATCCGGAACTTCATCCAAACAGCTGAATAAGGAGACGGATGCGCGTTTTGTTGGTTACTTCGGTGCAGTCGGTGAAGGGATATTAGCGTTAATTTCGATTATTGCTGCCGGCACCTTTTTTGCAAATTCGGATGCATTTTTTGCCACTTATGGCAGCTTTACAGAAGCGAATGGCGCGGGTCTTGATGTGTTTGTAGTGGGTGCTGCTAATCTTGCTTCAGGTATAGCAATCCCGCCTGATATTGCTACAACAATTGTATCTATTATTGTTGTAAGCTTTGCTGCTACATCTCTAGATACTTCTGTACGATTGTTACGCTATATTATTGGTGAATTAGGTATTGAGTATAAAGTACCTGCATTATCCAAAAAACATGTGGCTACATCTGTAGCTGTTGTTTCAAGTGCGGCATTAGTACTGCTTCCTCAAGGTCCAAATGGCTTTGGTTCAGGTGGCTATCTAATCTGGCCTTTATTTGGAACATCGAATCAATTGCTCGCGGGGATAAGTCTATTGCTAATCTCTATTTGGCTGAAGCGACAAGGACGTAATTATGCGATTACGTTGATACCAATGATTTTCTTAATGTTTATGACATTATACGCGATGTTCCAGCAGGTTTTCTTTGAATGGGCATGGTATGGAACAGAGTCAGATATGTTATTATTTGTTCTTGGGGCGATCATATTCGTTTTCGCAGTGTGGATTGTGCTTACCGCATTTAATGTTCTGACGAAAAAATATGATAACCCAATTGATAATGATTAATGGAATACATGATAGGGAAGAGATCATTGATGAATGGTCTCTTCTTTAGATCTTAGTAAGCGAGGTGTAGAGACAATGTTGGAGCATGTAAAAAAGTTGATTCAATTTTATGACGAAGTATTAAGCATGCCACACCGTCAGGAAATTGCCCGTGAACTGCGGGATGAGGATGATTTGTTTCTGTTATTGTTGTATTCCGAGATGATTGGTATACCAAATCCGATTTACTATTATACGTTGGAACTTTACCCATATATGATCGAGAATTTTCATGACTGGCATTTGCGTATGGGAATGGATAAATCGCCTCTAACAGGAATTCGCTGTTGCTAGGTAATGGTAAAGAAGAAGGAGGCACCAAACGTGGAAGTATTAGCAAAGAATATAATTTTTGTTGGTGGAAAGGGCGGTGTGGGAAAATCTACTTCCGCTGCTGCAATTGCCTGGAAGTCTGCGAAATCCGGCAATAAAACACTACTTGTGTCCACAGACCCGGCACATAATTTAGGAGATATTTTTAAGCAATCTATTGGTGGTAAAACAACATGGGTTGCAAATAATCTGTCTGCACTAGAAATAGATCCTGATATAGAAACAGAAAAATATATAAGAGGTGTGAAAGAAAATATTAAGGGTACCGTACAATCAAGTATGATGGAAGAGGTTCATCGGCAATTGGACACAGCAAAGGCCTCACCGGGAGCAGATGAAGCGGCTTTATTTGATAAGCTGATATCCATTATTTTAGAGGAACGGGCACATTTTGATAAACTGATTTTTGATACAGCGCCGACAGGGCATACCATACGGTTATTATCACTGCCTGAATTAATGGGTGTCTGGATAGATGGGTTGCTGCAAAAAAGAAGAAAAACGAATGAAAATTATTCCCAGCTGTTAAATGATGGGGACCCGGTTGAGGATCCGATTTATGATGTGCTCAGGGAAAGGCAAGAACGCTTTTCAAAAGCCAGAGAGGTTATGCTGGATGGGAGGGAGACAGGTTTTATTTTCGTCTTGAACCCGGAAAGACTTCCGATTTTAGAAACGCAAAAGGCTATTAAATTGCTGGATAAATATCATTTACATGTAAAGACCGTAATCGTGAATAAAGTCCTGCCCGATGATGCAGATGGACAGTTTTTGTTGCAGCGAAGAGAGCATGAAAAACAATATGTATCCATGATTGAAGAAACATTTCAAAAGCAGGAACGTATCTATGTACCGTTATTCTCACATGATGTAACGAATATAGAACAATTAGCGGACTTTAGTACATATTATGAGAAAGGGTGACAGGAATGAAAGCATTTGTACATGAATATGGTGAATTGAAGTTAAAAGACGACGTTCAGGATCCGGTTGCAGGGAACGGAGAGGTAGTCGTTGCCCTAAGTGTGGCAGGTTTAAATCGACGTGATGTGGGACTTCCAAATCGAAGGGGTGACGAGGAAGAAGCGTTAGTACTTGGCTCTGATGGTGCTGGAGTTATTGCGTCGGCAGGTGAGGGTGTTACAAATGTAAAAGTGGGTGATGAAGTTATCATTAATCCTTCTTTACGTTGGGAGCATAACAGTGACGCACCGCCAAAGGGTTTTGATATTCTTGGGATGCCCGATGATGGTACATTTGCTGAAAAAATTGTCCTATATGCAGAACAAGTGGAGAAAAAGCCAGACCATTTATCCTGGGAAGAAGCAGGTGTGCTAGCGTTAGGCGCGTTAACAGGATACCGGGCGCTTTTTACAAAAGGGCAGGTGAGTGAAGGGGATACCGTATTTATTCCCGGGGCAGGCAGTGGCGTGGCAACATACCTCATTCAGTTTGCGAAAAATGTTGGGGCAAAAGTAATTGTCACTTCCCGAAATGCGGAAAAACAAAGACAAGCCAAAGAATTGGGAGCCGACATTGTATTAGATACAGCTAGCGACTGGCCGAAAGAATTAGAAAATGAAACGGTTGACTTAGTGATCGACAGTGTGGGACAAGCCACATTTAACCGTTCATTGGAGATTTTGAAAAAAGGTGGTCGAATCGTAATATTTGGTGCAACCACAGACGATACAGTAGACTTTAATTTACGTAAATTCTTCTATGGACAGTATCAGTTGTTCGGAACAACCATGGGTAGCAGACAGGAACTTGGAGCAATGCTGGAACATATAGAAAATTTTAAAATGCATCCTGTCGTTGATCGGACTTTCTCATTGGACGAGGCTGAGAAAGCTTTTGACTATTTGAAGGAAGGGAAGCAATTCGGGAAAGTTGCTTTACGTATAGAATAAAGCTAGTAGAGGATTACTAGCTTTATTAATGGCTGTTTTCTAAACTATAGGTATTTGCTATAACCGCCGTTCGGGTCAGCGAAGGGCGGATGCGCATCCTTAGGGCACGGCTTCAGCCTCCTCGCGGAAAACCGCCGCTGTGGGGTCTTCATACACGTGCTATTCCCGCAGGAGTCATCGCCCTTCGCTGACCCGAACTGGCAAGGTGGTTTGAAATTTTTAATAGTGATTATGAACAATTTAGCGTTAGTGACCAGACTACCAGCGGAATGTATTTCCGTAGCGGTATCCTTATCCTTGCACTTAAATAGTGTGAAGGAATTGTCACTACGTCGCATTTTATATCAACTGCGGTGAAGATTTAAAAGCAACAAAACAATACTTACGAAAAGAGCTTTATTAACTCAAATAAGGGCTGACCATATCAATTGCTTGTTGCATTTTTTTACTGTTTTTTTCATACATTTGTTTTGCGTTCTCATTTTCCGTAGCTAATGCAAACAGCTCCAGATCAGCCTGGGACTTTTTCATTGTAGCAAGGAGAAGGGGTAATTCTGAAGGGCTTGGTACAGCCAATTTGTCATCATATAAATCAACGGTTAACTGGCCATTTGTATCTGCTTGGCCTAGAAACACGTTTTCAATACTGACATTAATTTTATCCAGTTCTGTTTCTAACCAATTTGTATTTAAATTTAAATTTGCCAATGGTTCGAGTAAGACTTTCCCGTCCATGATCACCGTTTGGGGTTCCTTTTCCGGTGCAAGCTTTATTCCTAAGTCTTTTGCTGTTAAAGGCCGGTTCTCTTTTTTGGGTAGAACACTTAATGTTCCTGATGGCTCGAGTAATGCAAATTCAACATCAGATGTGAGGAATACATTATTATCACGTAATTTCGCAAGTAAGTCATCGGTCGAGTAACCTTCTTTTTTTAAGTTATCCTCCATGATTTTGCCATCTTGAATAAATACAGTACTTTTTCCCTCGGTGAAGTTACGAAAGGATTTACTTTTAAGTGAAAGAAACTCGACAGTAAAAGGCACTAAGAACCAGATAACCATGGCTAAAATGCCATATATGAGATTGCTGTTTGGATCTATTGTATGAATTGCCACAATTCCACCCAGAACAATGCCGGAAATGTATTCAAAGACATTTAGTTGTGACATTTGCTTTGCACCAAGCCATTTTGTCATAAAAAATAAAATAGCTACTAATGTAAGTGATCTTAAGATAATCATAATCCAATCCGGCATAGAAATCATACCTTTCTTTTTTATTTGGCAGAAATTAGACTAATATTGTGGTTCTTCTCTTTCAAGATGTATAACCTGTTGCTGCAGGTCAATTTTTATTTCGTTCATGATTTGTTGTACATTGTTAAATGCATCCTTTGTTTCCTGTTCTTGCGCTTTATTAGAAAGCATATTCAAGCTTGCTTCAATACTTTTCACCGATGAATAACAGCTTTTTACCTGTGATCCGACCGTCATAAAATCCACTCCTAACCTTTTGATTTAAACAGTATTGCACCAATTACACCGAAAATAATTGCTGCTGAAATACCTGCACTGGTAACTTCAAACATACCGGTTACAACCCCTATTAGTCCATGCTGTTCAGCTTCTTGCATTGCCCCGTGAACCAATTGGTTGCCAAAGCTTGTAATTGGTACGGTAACGCCTGCACCGGCAAAATCAATCAATGGTTCATATAATCCTATTCCATCAAGCACAGCACCTGAGACAACAAAAATAGTTAACGTATGAGCAGGACTTAATTTAAATACATCAAACATAATCTGTCCAATAACACAAATAAGTCCGCCTACCACGAAGGCCCAGAAAAATATCATCATGTATCACTTCCTGACTCAATGGAAACTGCGTGAGCGATACAAGGAATGGGATCTTTTTGCTGTACACTCATTGGTGAATGAAGGGATCCGGTCGCGACAACAAGTATTCGCTTAAAATCACCTTTTTTCATTTGATTTAAAAAATGTCCATATGTCACGATAGCCGAGCATGCAGGTCCACTTGCACCAGCTAGAACAGGCTGACCTTCCCGGTAAATGGTAAGCCCGCAATCAACATACTGTTCCTCTTTGATATCCAAACCACGGTCATTCAGAAGATCCAGTGAAACCTTTCTACCAATATGACCGAGGTCACCTGTAATGATTAGGTCATAAAAGCTAGGATCCACATTTCTTTCTTTGAAATGTGTCTCAATGGTGTCTACAGCCGCTGGAGCCATAGCCCCCCCATATTAAATGGATCTGTTAATCCCATGTCGACAACCTTGCCAATGGTAGAGGATGTAACAACTGGCCCTACACCGTCTTTAGCAACTAAAGCACACCCTGCACCAGTAACTGTCCATTGTGCAGTTGGTGGTTTCTGACCACCATATTCTGTAGGGTAGCGAAATTGCTTCTCAGCAGCCGCATTATGACTAGACGTTCCGCTTAATACATAGTTGGCGCCGTCTCCATTTATGAAAAAAGCAGCTAACGCCAAACTTTCCATTGATGTAGCGCAGGCACTGAATAAACCGAGATAGGGAAGACCCATTGTTTTTGCAGCAAAGTTTGAGGGTGTAATTTGATTGATTAAGTCACCGCTTATAAAAAAATCGACCTGCTCTTTTTCGATGATGCTTTTTTTAACAGCTACTTGACAGGCTTCTTCCATCATTACCTGCTGTGACTTTTCAAAAGATGCCTGCTCTTGCCACATATCTTCATGCAAAATATCGAAGTCATTCGGAATGTTTCCATTTGCTTCAAATGGACCACCTACTGTACCGGTGGAGATAATGACAGGCTTATTTTCAAAGGTCCATGTTTGATGTCCGACCAACATTATAACCCACCCCACTTTATAAGAATTGTTTTTATGAGAGCGACGACAAATGAAGCAAACACACCGTATACAATAACCGGCCCGGCTAGTTTCAACATGTTACTGCCTACACCTAAGATAAACCCTTCCGTCCGATATTCGATAGCTGAAGAAATGACCGCATTACCAAATCCTGTTACAGGTACTGCTGACCCTGCACCGGAAAATTGCCCAATTCGATCATAAACACCGAACCCGGTCAGTAGCATTGTTATGAAAATGAGTGTTGCCACGGTGGGACTTCCTGCTGTTTGCTCGGTGAAATTAAAGTAGTAAATATAGAAAGTAGTAATAATTTGGCCGATAAAACAGATGAATCCACCAACTAAAAATGCTTTTATACAGTTTTTTAATAAGGGTCTTTTTACTTCACGTTTGTCTTGAAATGCCTGGTATGATTGTGCTTCAGGGGGTAAATTTTTCTTTTTTTTATCTGCCATGTTATTTCACTCTTTTCTCCTAAGTCTCTTCTTTTGATAAACCAATAACTTTATCCAATGCTTTCTCAAGTTCTTTCTTTGTTACTGATTCTGATTCAAGTGCTTTTTCTATTCGATCAAGTTCTAGGACTATTTTTTTATCTGTAGAGAGATCGACTTCCATGTTTGGAAATTTTTCTTTCATTTCCTTCTTTCGTTTTTCTCGAAAATTAGCTAATCCAAATCGTTCATGATGCTCAATTTCAATGGCGATCATCAACTTCTTTGATGTATTAACTGCTTTTATGGAAGTAATTTCTTCGTAGTTACTTAAGTATTCCTTTGCTTGATTTGCAGGTCCTTGATCAATGGCATTTGATGTTGTAGAGATTTGATTCAATTCAATATTATTATTATTTCCTTGCGATTCGGGAGTTGGTCCACAGCCAATTAGCAAAAGTGCGAAGCTGATAAATAAAATCGATTTGAAGGTGTTCATCCATTTCACCCATTTCTTTGTTTATGCGTTATATGGGAGGTTGGCGAACCACCAACCTCAAGTTTAAAGTATATTAAAATCCTTTGTATTGTGGTTCTTCTTGTTCGATTTGCTGTGATCTTGGCTCAACACTTTGCAGGACTGTCTGTGTTTGTTGAGCGGCATTTTCGTACATTTGTTTTGCTTGTTTATTTTCAGTTTGCAGTGCAAATTGCTCGAAACTTGCCTGAGCACTTTTAAGTCCTGCAATGGTTTGTTTTAATTGGCTGCTTACAGTCATATGAATCCTCCTTTTTCATAACGTCATTAGTTATAATTTGAGTTTTGATGTGTAAATATACTTTCTACATTCTTCCTTTAGGGAAATTAGAAAATAAAAAAGCAGTACAATCACTGCGGATGTACTGCTTAGATTTATCTTTTATTAAACTTTTTATCCCTCATAAATGGTGTAACATCCATTCGTATGGGATGTTTGTACTTACGGATCATTTGGTTCGTCCATGTATCTTTTCGTGTGTTGCTTGAGCGATTTTGGTAATAGGACGTGAGCTGATTATCAAAATCGGTTATTAAGGATTGCTGCTTTTCATCATTTTCATATTCATTTTCATGATACACAATCTCGAGAGGCAATCGCGGTTTGGTTTCAGGCTGCTGATCCGGATAGCCAACTGCCAGCCCGAACAAAGGGATGACGCGTTCTGGAAGTCCAAGTAAATTGCTTACACGCGTTATGTCATTTCGCAGGCTACCTAAAAAACAAATACCGAGTCCCATTGATTCTGCTGCTATGGATGCATTTTGCGCTGCTAACGCTGCATCAATGGTTGTTACGATAAATTGCTCTGTACTTTCCATACTTTCCTGCATTTGTAATTGCTCTTCCTTAGAGGCTTGTTGGTAAACGCGATTCAAATCTCCGCAGAATACAAATAGGTGACCATTATCTTTTACATAAGGTTGTCCTGATACAGCTGATAATTCTGCCTTTATATTCTCATCCGTGATTCCAATAATGGTATATGCCATAACATGACTCGAGGTCGAAGCTTGTTGTGCTGCTTTTACGATGGTATGTATTTGGTCTTTTCTTAGTTTTTCTTTTTTAAATTTACGTATAGAACGATGATTGAGCATAGTTTCTACTGTGTTGTTCATTAATAATAACTCCTTTAATTTGTACGCATAATGATATTCGTCGTACTTGCCTCTTCTGTTTTTAGCCATTCATCTATAAGTTCATCGGTTGGTTCGATTACAGATGGCTTCTCCACGGAGATCGTTTCATTATCGATCCATTCTGCTTGCAGTAGGGGCCAAGTATAGTCTAATATGTTAGCGTCATTTGTATAATTACTCAACGATACGGTCTTCCAATTTTCGATATCAATAACAACTATATTTGCTAATGGAAGCGGAAGTGATCCTTCACGATTAAATTGGAATAATAATTTTGTGTTATCCGGTGATGTGATAATATTACTCGCTTTTGCCAAATCTGCTAAAAGATATGCCTGTTTTTCTTTTTCTTGACTGAACAATAAATAAGAGCATAATTCATTGTGACATGAGAATTCAAGTAGGTAAATACTTTCATCTTTGGAAGTTAGGCGATCTATCCTCATTTCTTCAATTTCCTTTTTTCGATCCGGAATTGCACTTAAGTATTCACTTAATATCGGAACCATTTCTAAGTTAACAGTGATTTGTTCATCTTGCAGCGGGAATTCGATAAATTCATCTACCTGCTCCGCGTCGTCAATTTCCTCTTCAACTAATTCAGGCTCACTATCAGGTTCGGGCACGGTTTCTTCTTTCACGATAGCAGGTTCACTGTTGGCGCATGCTGATAGCAATAAAAGGATCGTTATACCTAATAAACATTTCTTCATAAACTCGCCCCAATTATAAAATGGTTTATCAATTCGTCAAGGCAATGAAGTACTCAGCGTGAAGTGTACGAACGAATATATCAATTATACAATATTTTAAAAAAGTTAACAGGGGTATTAACAGAAAAACATTTTAGTGATATTTTTTCATTGAGAATAAAATATTAATTGTCAGGTTTTTTTGTTACAATTATGAAGAAACAAAAGGGGAGGGAGTAGATGAAAACATTTAAGCTGAAATCATTGGAAATTATTGAACAAAGAGATGACAATCTTATGCCAAAGAAAATTCCCTTAAAAGATGGTCTTGCCATTAATCGGGAAGATGATAATAATCAATGGGTTATCGAAGCCTTTATTGACTATTCATATCTGGATTATTGTAAGGACTTGAAGAAAAGAAATGAGATTATGGTTCAAGTGAAAATCACAAAAGAGAGTAATGAACCAGCTACATTTATAACGTCCATTATCGGAGTTAATGAAATTGGAGAACATATGAATGTGTTGTTTTTAGGCTCAATTGTTGATCGACGTAAAAATAAAGTGGAAGAAATCCTAATAGCTTTAATTGATGAAGGATATCAGGGAAATGATTTGATAAAGAAATTTAAGGAAGTAATAAACAAAAGGTTAGACTAAAAAGATGGTGATTTTTTCCATTAATTATTATGAGCTGTAAGGAGAAATATATATGAACCATCGATATCCATTTTCTCAGTGGATAAATAAACTCTCACCTGTACAGATTTTATTGATTTTTTATTTTATCACTGTTATTTTATCAACTGTAATTTTGTCCTTCCCTGTCAACTATCAGGAAGATGCAAATATTCCGTTTATCGATATTCTTTTTACAGCAGTAAGCGCATTAAGTGTTACCGGATTAAGTACCATAGTAATTACGGACACACTCAGCACAACTGGTATTATCGTCCTTGCATTTATTATGCAGTTGGGTGCAGTAGGGGTTATGGCAATCGGTACTTTTATTTGGCTTCTTTTAGGTAAGAAAATTGGCTTGAAAGAACGTCGTTTAATTATGACAGACCAAAATCAAACTTCTTTTGAAGGCATGGTTCGATTGATTAAACAAATCGTTTATTTATTATTAACGGTCGAATTGATTAGTTTTTTAATATTGGGAACTTATTATCTGCAGTATTTTCCAACTGTGGGAGAAGCTTATTTGCAAGGTTTCTTTGGAACGATAAGTGCTGTATCAAATGGTGGATTTGATATTACAGGAGAGTCGTTAGTTCTATTTAAAGATGATTACTTCGTACAGTTAATAAACATGATCCTAATTATTTTTGGTGCTATTGGTTTCCCAGTTCTAATTGAATTAAAAGAATATATTTTATCAAAAATCGGCAAACGAGGAAAAATGCGATTCAGTTTGTTTACAAAAGTTACGACTACTACTTTTCTAATACTGATCGTCACAGGTACTATCTTTATTTACTTACTCGATGTCGGAAATTTTTTTACAGGAAAATCATGGCATGAATCATTGTTTTATGCATTATTTCAATCGGTAACAACAAGAAGTGGTGGCCTTGCCACAATGGATGTCAGTCAGCTGACAGAGCAAAATCATCTGTTTATGTCTTTTTTAATGTTTATCGGAGCATCTCCCAGCAGTGCGGGCGGTGGTATTCGAACAACAACTTTTGCTCTTGTAGTCATTTTTATCATTACATTTGCTAGAGGCAGAAGAAGCATTCGTATTTTTAATCGGGAAGTATATGAGGAAGACTTGTTGAAAGCTGTCACCGTTGCCTTACTGGCGATTGTACTTGTATTTAGCTCTATTATACTTATCTCGGTTGCAGAGCCATTTTCCTTAAGCCAAATTCTCTTTGAAGTCACATCAGCTTTTGGAACTGTAGGTCTTTCTCTTGGTATAACAAGTGAATTGTCTGCATTTAGTAAGATTATCCTTATGTTTCTCATGTTTATTGGCAGGGTTGGTATAATCACGATTTTATTCATATTTAAAAGGAATAAAAAAAGCGGAAATTACCATTATCCAAAAGAAAAAATGATCATCGGCTAATTTGTTTATATTGTTAGATCATATATTACTTTATTTAGGGGAAGGATCTTGGTATGATAGTAGGGAGGAATATTATATTTTCTAGAGATGTTCTAAACGGTACATAGATAATATGAAGGAGGTCACGCTCATGTGGGAGATTGCTTTCGGAGTTGTTTGTTTAGGAATAATCGTTTTGAATGTAGGTTACTGCCTTTTTGATAGAGAATAGTAGAACAAAGGCGAAAGCGCCCAGTTATAGTCGGCCTTCCTTTAGCCTAGCGAACCGATGTTGACTTATCGTAGTGAGGAATGTGAAGTTTGGGGCTGCGCTAAATGCTCGCCCCACCGTAAAGATTTGCTGGGTGCTGGAGCCGGATGAAGCTTATTTGGCTATTAATTTATCCACACACATCAAAATTTTATAATTTCCTAGAATAGAAAGAAGGGTCGGACAAACACCCGACCCTTATCTTGTCTTGCCCCATTCACTGAATGGATATATGATAAATTCAGACCTTCCAATAATTTCATCTTCTGCAATAAATCCCAAACCATTCCTGCTGTCTTTACTTAACCCGCGATTGTCTCCCATTACAAAGTAAGAGTCACTAGGTATTTGAATGGGACCTGTACTACCAGTTCGTTGTAAGTCCTCTTCATTTAAAAATCTTTGCTGATACTTCTCGCCGTTAATAAATAACGCACTGTCATTTATTTCAATTGTTTCACCAGGTAAGCCAATGACACGCTTCACATAATTTTTCGAAGGTCTTTGAATGATGACAACATCTCCACGTTCAGGTTCATCAAGTAGGTAAACCGCCTTATTAACGATTACTCTTTCACCGCTTTCTAGCGTTGGCTCCATACTTTCTCCTTCAACGATCGAAGTGGCAAATATAAAGGTTCGTAAAATGAAAGCTATTATGATAGCAATAATAATCGCCTTTGCCCATTCGAGCCATTCGTTTTTCTTTTTCGCTTCAGCCAACAGATACATCCTTTCTTTAGACAACTTGCCAATCGTTAAAGCCTGTACTTATTAAACATTCCTATCTTCCAAAAAAGATATTTCAATACTATATTATCATAGTGAACACAAGGATTCTAGGGATAAAACTTCGTTGTAGGCTGAACATTAGATAAGGCTTGTCATTATCTGTTTACCTGTGCTAAAGTAAAGAAAAAACTTGAGGAGGTACTAAATTTAATTATAATGTATCCTGAAGATAAACTTTTAAAACGAATAGAATTTTTGCGCCAACAGATGACTGAAGTTGCAACGGAAAAGGGCTTTACCCACATTGATTCCATTGAACTCAGTCAGGAATTGGATCTATTATTGAACCACTATGATACGATGAAACAAAGTCGAACAGATTAGTTTATAACTTAGTATCTAGCATATTGCTATAAGCTTGTCTAATGCTAGGTTTTCCTTCTATACAATGCTTTCCTGTACATCCAACCCTATATTTTTCAATCATTCTTAATCATAATTTTATAGTTTTAATGATTTGTACGTTTTATGCCGAAGACTATGTGTTTAAGCCCCAAATTAAATATAATATAAAAATTTCATAAAATGTTCAAACAATTGTAACCTATAAGGAGGAAAAATAGGGTATACTAGTACTAAAGGATAAAAAAAGGAGTGTATTATATTATGAGACCAAAGTCATTAAACTTTGAACAACTCGTTCAGCAAAATAAAAGGGAACTATTGGATGATGAAAAAAGCCTTTCCCAATTAGAAATGAGACTGGACAAAAAGCAGGCAGATGCAACAGAAAAAACGCCGGAACGACATTAAGTCGCTCCTGCGTTTTTTGTATGTGGTTTCACCTGAATGATCACGACCGCGCCAATAATTAAAGCCTTTCCCACCATCTGGATAAACGTAAACGCCTCCTGGAAAATAAAAACACCGATAAACGTTGCTACAACGGGTTCAATTGTCGTTAAGATAGAAGCTTTTGATGCTTCCGTCTGCTGCAGTCCATAGGTGTAAATGATATACGCAAATGCTGTTGGCAGGAATCCGAGTCCGAATGCATAAAACAATACAGTCGGATCTGCAAGCAAATGAGCCTTTTCCTGGTATGGAAAAAAAGGCAATAAAGCAACTGCTGCGACGATAAATGTGTACGTTGTGATACTTAAACTTGTGTATTTTTTCAATGCAAATTTACTAAAGATGCTGTATAGCGCATAACCAATTCCTGATCCAAGTCCAAATAAAATGCTGCTAATCTGAAGTGCTTGTAAGTTCAGTGGAATTACCCCAACAACCAAGCAAGTACCAAACAACGTAATTATTAGGGCAATTATTTTTATCCTTGTCAGGGGTTCTTTAAATAGAAAAAAAGACATAATTGTTACAAAAGCCGGTGCTGTATAAAGTAATGCTGTTGCAACAGGGATTGTAGATAATTCCATTGCTGTAAACATGCAATAATTAAAAAAGATGATGCTTAAAATGCCTGTACCTAAAAAGTATCTTATATCTTTTGGTGTATGTAGATTCAACTTTTTGGGTGAGACGATAACTAAATAGAGTAATAATAAAATGGCAGAAGACCACGCCCTTAGTGTAACGACCTCCATAGGTGTAAACCCAAATGCATATAAATTCTTCACGTACCAGCCAATGGTCCCCCACAAACCAGCACCAATAATTATGAATAAAAAAGCTTTATTCAACGTATCATACCACCCTTTTTATGCTTTAAGCTGATTATATCAAATAAATGACAAAATTAGGATATATGAACGTATATTTGAAATAATAAATGTTGAGACTATAACTAAATGTAGTCGGAGTGTGGAATAGGGGAGAATATATGTTTATAGGAAGTTGGATTAATTTATCGCGGCTTACACCTTTAGGAATAAAGGAAGAGCATATCTACTTTTTGATTATAGCCATAGGAATAATAATTAGCTATGTCTTCGTACAACCTTTTATTAAATGGTTTGTAGCGAACCGGTCTGCTAAATTACTAAGTTATATTATTAGCAGCTTATTGGTTATTGTTAGTTGTTTTGTAGTGGTTTTATTCATAGGAGACTTACATCATTTACGGATTAATTTGTTGAAAATCACATTACAAACCTTAGCTGTTTTTGGGGTTGTACTTATCTTATTCTATAGTTACCGGCGATTTATTAAGAAAATAAATTAGAAAAGCGTATGCATGAAAGCGATACGCTTTTTAAAGTTATTACTTTCCGTCTTTCACATCTAGTTCATTCTGCAAATTCTCCAACCAGCGGAATACTGGATGAAATATTTCTTCAGGTGAATCTAAACGCTCTGGTGCTGCGTCCATAACCAGCTTTTTTTCTGATTCAGATAATTTTTCATAATGATCTTTTAACTTATGCGTTTGTCCCGCATATCCTTTTAGTTCAGACATGAAGGCGTTAAGTTCTATCATGTAAAGTCCTCCTTTTACTAGTATAATACCTTCCTATAGGAGGATTGAAACGTGATACTAATAATTTCGATGTGTTTTCTTTGGTGGCCATTCCATTTTCCCTAATGAGGATGGGGTGAAATAGGAAGAAGTATGCCTTTTTCTGGGCACGGAAGCATTCCTTTTCTCCTTTGGTTTCCAGTCGATATAACGATAGACTATTTTCTTAGCTTGTGATAAGGACATCTTTGTTTGTGGATTACGGTAATTATGATCAAGTGAACCTAAATGTTCAAGCTCTTTGAAGTCTTCCTTTGCTGGAGGTATATGAAAATAATAACTGTCTACTTTTACAAGCAGGGTGGAGTGCTGATTACTTAATTTTGGCTGGTCCGAGAAATGGAGTCCTACTTTTGTAGCTCGTTTTTCCTTCAACAGGCGGTTGATTGCTTCTTTTTTTATAAAATATAAATGTTGAGGCTCAGGTGCCGTTTTTGCATGACGGTTAATGGTAAACAAAGCTTTCGCAAGATCACTTAACTGGATATTCTCCTTCATTGTTTTTCCTCCTTTTCTATCATATTCATAATGCTTGTCTTTATCCTATCGTAAAGCCTGTCCAAGTGCAAATGTTTTTTAATAAGGCTCTTTTCGTAAGTATTTTTGCCTTTAAATCTTCGCGGTTGATATAAAAGACGATATAAGTGCTTGTTGATTTCCGCTGCGGACCGTTGCTTTCCGCGGGCACGGCTTCAGCCTCCTCGGAAGAAAACCACTTCCTGCGGGGTCTTCAGACTCGTGCTTTTCCCGCAGGAGTCAACGGTCCTCCGCTCCAATCAACCATCAAAAGTGGGTAGCTGCTGTTTAATTAAACAGGAAGTAAATAAATGTGATGAAGTCGTAAAACAGTACAGCACTAGCGGAGGAAATACATGGAGACTCCGGCGGGAGGAAAGGCATAGGTGAGACCCCGAAGTGCGATAGCACGAGGGGGCTCACCAGCCGCCCGCGGAAAGCGAAATGTATTTCCGCAGCGGGTAATAAGAAGCATCCTTAATTTTAAGTTACGTCGTCTTTTATTTCTATTGTGCCAAAAGCAACAATCTTTTAGTAAACAGTCTCTAATAAAGAAGAGCAGAAATATATATTTCTGCTCTTCTTTAGCTAGCTCTAAATATTATCCCATTTTTTATCTAAAATGCCTATATCCTTAAGGAGACTAACAACAAGTGAGTCCTGTTCGCTTTCGAAGGCGTCCTCTGTACACGCGCCATTAGCTTCATAGTTTAGGTCTTCTGCATCTTGCAATTCGGCATCTTCAAGAAAATTTGTCGGATCAGATTGTTCAAAACAGGACGGTGCAATATAAGTGCTTTTATTATGTTCAAGAATAATTCTTGTGTCGGCAGAGGGGTGGGTCTTTTTAGGAATAGTAAACCCGGCAATAAGAATGATACCTATTAAAACCAATACAAGAATCAATGTCTTCTTTTTCATGCGGAAACTCCTTTGCAGCAATTTCTATAATACAGCTTTTAAGTCCTCAGCTATTACTTCCATTTCACTGGAATCCACGCCATTGTACTGTTTAATGACTTCCCCTTCCGGATTAACCAGGAAGAAACTGGTTCCATGGGTTACTTGATCTGAATCAGATGGTGGTTCTGCTACCATTGAACGAAATGATGTGATGGAAAATTCCTTAATGGTCTCAAAGTCATACCCTGTCAAAAATGTCCAGTTACTTAAATCAGCATCGTATTCATTAGCATACTCTTTCAATACTTCAGGTGTATCATATTCCGGATCAACACTGAAAGAAACAAGTTGTGCATCAAGATTCTCTTCCTCCATAATTGACTGTAAACTGGACATATTTGATGTCATCGGGAGGCAAACGGTGGTACAATTCGTGAAAACAAAATCCGCTACCCACCATTCTCCTTCTAAATCATCAAGACTTAATGTCCCGTTATCCTGTGTTGTAAACTCAAAATCTGCCACATCTTCAGACATATTTGTCTCAATATCTTCTCCACAGGCAACAAGAAATAGGACTAAACCACCTAATATTAAAATCTGGAATCGCTTCATGTTCACCCTACCTTTCTACGTAAGCCTTTATTTTGCTTTAGATACAGTATAACACTAGAATAAATGTTTTAAATCGACATATCTATGACAATTTGTCAGCATAGACTACTTGCTTCAGGTTACACTATTTAATGTGAATACATGAATTTCAGGTCTGCATAAAAAACGATAAGGCAGTCGAGTTGTTCCGATACCGCGATTGACATATAGTGAGAGTCTTTCATTATCGAAGGTGTACTTACCTTCTACATATTTTTGCGCATATAGTGGTGTGTGCAAATGGCCGATAAACGGAAACCGAACTTGTCCACCATGGCTATGTCCCGATAATTGAATATCCACAGGAAAATTCGCCGTTGTATCCGCATAATCCGGCTCATGTGCCAGCAAAATAGTAAATAGATCGGAATTAACTTGATGCAGGGTTGTGTTCAAGTCCGGATGACCAAGCATGACATCATCTATACCAGCTAATACGATGTGTTCGTTATCCTTTTCAATAATGGAATGACTATTTATTAATAGGTTAAAATTAGCTTGATCCATTACATCCTTAACTATTTCAGTACCATAACCACCATGGTCATGATTACCGTATATCCAGTATTTCCCATGTGAAGCGTTTAATTTGTTTAATAGTTCCGTTAGATTATCACTCCAATGGTAATTAAAGGGGTTATCGACAAGATCCCCTGTAAACACAATTAAATCTGGTTCAAGTGCGTTAATTTCCGCTACTAATTCATTAAATTGTTCGAGTGTGTAATGAAAACCGATGTGTGTATCGGAGAATTGTACGATTTTGAAATTATGAAATAAAGCTGGAATCTTATTAGATGTAATATTATTTTCATTTATATGAAGCAATGACGGTTCAATTTCCCGGGCGTAATAGTATGTACCGCCACTTAGACCAACAAGTGCTAAAAAACTGCCAAGTGCTTTCTTCAAGAACGTTCGTCTGTTCATTATTGTCAAACCTTTCTATAACCTCATACATGAAGCTAATAAGATTATAGCACGAATAAGGGCAAAAATATTGGCGAAAAAATATAATCATAATTATCGGGAAATTGCTCAACTTCTATGACGCCTTTAATTCAATATCTAATCACAGTAATCAGATTCATTATGGATGGATGCGTTTAACCCCTCCATTTGTATGGTGCAATGGGAAATATTAAAATTGACTTTCAGTATTTCATTGATTTTTTGTAGTAAACGATCCCGGTCAACTGTATCATCGACAATTACATGGCAGCTCATTGCAGGGAATTCAGATGTAATGGACCACACATGGAGATCATGGACATCTTTCACACCATCTAACCTGGATAAGTTTTCGATTATGTTATCCATGTTTATATGGTCAGGTTTTCCTTCCATTAAAATGTGGATGGCATCTTTCGTAATCCTGAATCCTGAGATGATAATCAGACATGCTACAATAACACTTGCAATCGGGTCAGCAACGTTCCAGTTAAATAAGAAAATAAGAATACCTGCAATTAGTGCTCCAACTGAGCCAAGTAAGTCACCAAATACATGAAGCAGTGCGCTTCTAATATTTAAATTTTCCTTGGAATCACCACGCATTAACATCCAGGCGACAATGATGTTAACTACCAATCCGATAAATGCAATAATCATCATACTTGCACTTACCGTGGGAGGGTCTGAAAATCGATGAAATGCCTCATAGAAAATATATATAGATATTGCTATTAGCGTTATTCCATTAATAAACGCGGCAATGATTTCAAAACGCCTGTATCCGTATGTTTTATCCTGGGTTGCCTTTTTCTCGCCAACCTTAAACGCGAGCAGACTTAATCCGAGTGCTGCTGCATCACTTAACATATGCCCAGCATCTGACAGGAGAGCAAGGCTATTCGTTAGAAATCCACCAATTGCTTCTACAATCATAAATGTAAATATTAATATAAAACTCACGGATAAAACGCGGGTGTTGCTTGTATGATGAGAATGATCGTGACTATGATTATGTCCCATGAAAAAGGTCTACCTCCTAACGCGTGTGCTTTGCATGTTCAATTGTCTGCTTTAGTAAATTCATCACATGATGATCATCAGGGGAATAGAAATATTTTGTTTTATCACGTCTATTTTTAACCAATCGCATCTGTTTTAAATATTTTAGTTGATGAGAAATAGTGGATTGGTTCATTTCCAATAGATTTGCGATCTCACTTACCGAACATTCTTGATGATAAAGCAAATGCAGGATTTTAATTCGTGTTGGATCGGATAATGCTTTGAATGTTTGTGAGATAGTGTCGATTAAATTTTCATCAATAGGATCATACGTCAATTATCTCAGCTCCTATATAATATGCTCATATGCACATATTATAATGTAATTTTTAAAGTAGGTCAATATCATAATTTAAAAGAGATGTTTCTTTCTATGATATATGGTAAAATAAAATGTAGATATGTATAGGTAAGCGGTTTCTTTTTAAAGATTTTGACAAATGAAATGCGATAAAAATGTATGAAAAGAGTTTAAATAGGGGGCGTTTTTTGTTATGAGTATAACACAGGATAATCAATTGACAGATATAGCCGTTGGTGATGTAATGATCGATTCGGATAAAGTTGCGCATGTACAAGTGAACAATCCGTTAGAACATGCGTTGTTAGTGTTGATTAAAACTGGTTACTCCGCTGTGCCTGTTTTAGACGCATCTTATAAATTAGTAGGCACTATCGGAATGACAAGCATTTTAAATCAAATATTAGGACTGGAACATATTGAATTTGAGAAGCTTTCTGATATACGCGTTGATGAAGTAATGAATGATGATATACCCTGCTTATTAAAAGAGGATACCTTTTTGAACGGGATGAATGCTGTTATCAATCATTCGTTTGTTTGCGTTGCGGATAAAGAAGGGTATTTTGATGGTATTCTAACCAGAAGAGCAATTTTAAAACGGTTAAAACGAGATATATACACATCAAAATCCTAAACAGTCTTAGCCCTTATAAGCATTCAGGGAAGGGTTTTAATTTGCATGCAAACTTTACTTTGTCAAAGTGTGTTGTATAACTTTTCCCTCTATACAGAGACTAAATATGAATATTCATATTTAGGGAGGTTAAAGGATGGCGCGTATTGGAGTAGAAGGGGCATTAACGGATGTGAAAGAGGCATTAATGGAAATGGGGCATGAAGTAGTTGAGTTGCGTTCACCGGAAGATGCGGCTTATTGCGATTGCTGTATCATAACCGGTCAGGATAAAGATATGACAGGAATAGCAACAACAAGTATCGCAGGTCCGGTTATAAATGCTACAGGTCAAAATGCAGATGATATCTGTCAAATGGTGAATGAAAAATTATCTTAACCTCAAGAAACGTTAATCATAAATCTGAATATGATAAAGAAGCTGGGTCAACATTCATGGATTCAGCTTCTTTTTTAATATCAAGGAAGGGGTGTAAAAATGAAATTAAGAGACCAAATGCCTGAATTAGATGGAGGAACGGACTGGTTAAATAGTAGACCATTAGAGAAAAAGGACATAATCGGAGATAAACCTACATTAATTCATTTCTGGTCTGTAAGCTGTGATTCATGTAAAAAAGATATGCCTAAAGTGAATACATTCAGAGATGCCTATAGTGATGAGTTGAATATAATAGCAGTTCATATGCCGCGTTCCGAAAGTGATCTCAATCTTGATCAGATACGCAGCGTCGCCAAAGAACAAGAGATTTCACAGCCAATAATCATAGACACTGAGCATAAATTAACAAATGCTTTTCGCACGAGATATGTTCCTGCATATTATTTATTTGATCATGAAGGAAAACTAAGACATTTTCAGGGCGGTAATGGTGGAGGTATAAATATGCTGAGAAAACGAATAAATCGTGTTCTAGGCTAGTACAAATTGATAGGAATTTTAACAACTGCGCTTGCTAAATGAGCAAGCGTATTTTTATGTTTTCTTTTCAATATAAGAAATAGAAAAAAGTTTAAAAAATTTAGTGAAAACAGTGGATATTTATTTCGAAAACCGTTATATTAGTAATTGTGCATTGTGCAAAAACATCATTTGGGGAGGGAATGTGATGAATACATTAAAAAAGTTAAAAGGATTTTACATGCCATATATACGGTACTTCTTTTGGTCCATATTCTTTTTGATTTTTGTAACCGCTATTACAGTTGTATACCCAATCGTATTACAACAAACGATTGATAATGTTGTATTGGCTGATCAATACTATCTGATACCGTATATCGCAGTTATATTTTTTGTGTTAATGGCTATCAAAGCTGTTTCTTCTTTTTCTTTTCAATATTTAGGAGACCTATTTGGGATCACAGCAGTTTATAAGCTACGTGAGGCCTTGTATGGAAAATTACAGACCTTATCATTTAAATATTATGACAATGCGAAAACCGGTGATTTAATGTCACGGTTAACAGCAGATGTGGAAATGTTCCGCAACTTTCTGTCATTTGGCTTTGCAGACCTGATACAAGCGACATTGTTGTTTGTAAGCAGTATTATCGTTATGTCTTTTTACTCCATTCCACTTACCATTGTGACAATGGCTGCAATGCCCTTCTTAATTATTGTTGTATATCGATTTGACAGGCGGGTTCATCCGGCTTTTCGCTCAATCAGAAAATCTTTCGGAAGATTAAACACTCGTGTACAAGAAAATATCAGTGGTATGAATACGGTAAAGTCATTATCCAGAGAGGATTTTGAGATTGGCAGGTTTTCAAACAGTAACCAAAATTACCGGCAAAATTATTTAACGACGTCCGGGATTTGGGCAAAATATTTTCCATTAATGGAGTTTATCGGCAATATTTGTGTGGTTGCACTACTGGCATTTGGAGGATATCTAGTTATCAATGGAAATCTAGCATTAGGTGAGTTAGTTGCATTTTTTAGCTTGGTTTGG
This sequence comes from Virgibacillus sp. NKC19-16, assembly GCF_021560035.1. Classification (NCBI taxonomy): domain Bacteria; kingdom Bacillati; phylum Bacillota; class Bacilli; order Caryophanales; family Bacillaceae; genus Virgibacillus; species Virgibacillus salidurans. Next base: position 1,558,710 of record NZ_CP074373.1, read on the forward strand.
TATATGATGAATCCGCTTATGAACCTTGGCTTTATTATTAACCAATTTTCACAGGCAAAAGCTTCTGGAGAGCGACTTTTAGAAATCTTGGATGCAAGGGAGGATATTGTTGAAAAAGAGAATGCAATCGACAGGGCAATAGAGGGCCATGTAACATTTAAAGATGTAACATTGACATACACAACGGACGATGATGCGGCATTAAAGGATATCAGTTTTGATGCACCTTCTGGAAAGGTTGTTGGATTAATAGGTGCTACAGGTTCTGGGAAAACAAGTATTACGCAGTTGATTACCCGTTTTTATGAAGCGGAAAAAGGAGAAGTCCTGGTTGATAGAAGACCAGTTTCTGATTATAAATTAAAAACGCTTCGAAAATATATTGGATTTGTCCTGCAGGAAGCCTTTTTATTTTCCACGTCTATTCGGGAAAATATAAGATATGGAAATCCGAATATGCCAGAGGAAAAAATCATCGATGCAGCAAAAAGAGCACAGGCACATGATTTTATTATGGAAATGCCACAAGGATATGACACTATGCTTGGGGAACGCGGGATGGGGCTCTCCGGAGGTCAAAAACAGCGTATAGCCATCGCTCGAGCTATTTGTATCAATCCAAGTATTTTGATACTTGATGATGCAACTTCAGCAGTGGATATGGAAACAGAATTTTCCATTCAAAAGGCTTTAAAAGAAGTCATGAAAGACAGAACATCATTTATTATTGCTCATCGAATTTCATCATTAAAACACGCAGATGAAATATTGGTCTTAGATGAAGGAGAAGTAACAGAGCGGGGGACACATGCGGAGCTACTTAAAAATAATGGCCCTTACGCACGAATATATAATATCCAATATCAGGACAGGGAAGCTATTATGGATCCAGCAAATTAATAAAGGTATGGAGGGATACTTGTGGGTCTTGCAGCAAAACAAGAAAAAAGTCGCCATCTCAAGCGGTTTCATTATACAGTCGATCAGGCGATTGAAAAGCCGTTTAACTGGAAACAAATGATTCGTCTGCTCAACTATTTAAAACCTTATTCAAAAACCTATCTTCCCGGTGCGGTAATTGCCATGCTAATATCTACCGCTGTACGTTTAACAGTGCCTATTCTAATCGGAAAAGTCGCCATTGATATCGTTATTTTTAATGAGGATCTAGGCATGCTTACCTATCTTGTTATAGGGATAGGGATTTTATATTTACTGAGTTATGTAGGAAATACATTTCGTATTAAATGGGTAAATCTACTGGGACAGAATGTTATTTATGATTTGCGGCAGCATTTATTTTCACATGTACAGCGGCTGTCACATCGTTTTTTTGATTCACGGTCAGCGGGTTCTATTTTGGTTCGAATTATGAATGATATTAATTCACTGCAAGAGCTTTTTACGAATGGGATCATTAATTTATTGATGGATACAGTGATGCTGACGGGTATTATGGTTGTTTTATTTGTGTTAAGCCCGGAACTTGCTCTGGCAGTTCTGATTGTATTGCCGCTTATGTTTTTTATTTCCACAAAGTTAAGAAGAACGATCCGACGGTCATGGCAGGAAGTACGTATCCAGCAATCCAGATTAAATTCACATTTGAATGAAGGGCTTCAGGGTATACGTATTACACAATCCTTTTCCCAGGAAAGGGAGAATGCTGAATTCTTTAATGGGATAAATGAAGACTACTTTCAACGATTCCGAATAGCAACAAAGAAAAGCGCCATGTTTGGTCCACTTGTGGAAATATGTAACGCCATAGGAACAATTATCCTTATTGCGTATGGAGCCTATTTAATTTTGAGTGGTAATATTCAGGTGGGTACATTTGTAACCTTTGCCTTCTTCTTGGGGATGTTCTGGGAGCCGATTTCCAGACTTGGACAAATGTATAATCAGTTATTAATGGCGATGGCTTCATCTGAACGTATATTTGAATTTCTGGATGAACAACCAAATGTGAAAGAAAAAGAAAATGCATACACATTTACAGATATGAAGGGTCACATTGAATTTGATCATGTGGAATTTTCTTATGATGCGGATCGCGTCGCTTTACATGAAATTTCCCTCGATATTAAACAGGGTCAAACGATCGCTCTTGTTGGTCATACTGGCAGCGGGAAGTCAACAATAGCAAATTTAATCAGTCGCTTTTACGATCCAACAAAAGGTTCAATTAAAGTTGATGGATATGATTTAAAAGATGTTAAAGTAGATAGTTTACGCCAAAAAATCAGTGTCGTTTTGCAAGATACATTTATTTTTTCCGGAACGATTATGGAAAATATTCGATTTGGCAGGCCGGATGCTACCGACCAGGAAGTGATGGATGCTGCAATCGTTGTAGGGGCAGACGACTTTATTCAGCGACTGGCAGATGAGTATGAAACGGAAGTGGAGGAGAGGGGGAACGTACTATCAGCAGGGGAGCGTCAATTATTATCATTTGCAAGAGCATTGCTTGCTAATCCTAGTATCTTGATTTTGGATGAAGCTACAGCAAGTATTGACACGGAAACGGAAGTAAAAATTCAAGCAGCCTTAACGAAGCTCTTAAAAGGGAGAACAGCCATAATTATTGCACATCGCTTATCAACTATTAGGGAATCGGATAATATTTTTGTATTGGAAAATGGCAAAATCCTGGAAAACGGTAACCACGCGGAGTTAATGGCACAACGTGGAGAATACTTTGGTTTAATCAAGTCACAATTTCAAATGCTAGATGCAATATAAAAAGATAGCAACTTTCTGACACGAAGGTTGCCCTCTTTTCATCCTCTCATGTATGATAAACATAGTTCGTAAAGCAGTTAGATGGAGGAATAGCTATGAAACAGGAATTCGCGGTTATTGGATTAGGGCGATTTGGTGGTAGTATTTGCCAGGAACTAAGCAGGGAAGGGATGCAGGTACTAGCCATTGATAATGATGAAGAAAAAGTGAATGAATTTAAAAATATAGCGTCACATGCAGTCATTGCTGATTCAACGGATGAAGCTGCTCTGAAAGAAATAGGTATTAAAAATATTGATCATGTTATTGTAGCTATTGGAGAGAATATTCAGGCAAGCATTTTAACTGCCGTAATATTAACTGATTTAGATATAAAAAGAATAACAGTAAAAGCTCAAAATGATTATCATGAAAAGATTTTAAATAAAATCGGCATCGATGAGGTTGTACATCCGGAACGAGATATGGGAAAGCGTATCGCCCATCATATATTTTCCAACAACATTATGGATTATATCGAATTATCGGATGATCATAGTATTGTGGAAGTGAAAGCTGGAAGGAAAATGGCAGGAAAAACATTAGTGGATCTTGATATCCGAGCAAATTATGGATGTAACATAGTAGCAATTAGACAAGGAGAGGAAATTAATGTATCCCCACGAGCTGACGAGGTATTGAAGGATGAGGATATTCTTATTGTAATAGGTGCAGATAAAGACATATCCCGGTTTGAGAAACATCTTGTCATTGATAATTAAGTTTTCGTAAGCATTGTTGCTTTTAAATCGTCGGAGTTGATATAAAAGACGACGTAGTGATAATTCCTTTGCAAACGCTGGTTGAGAGCAGGGATTCGCTCCGGAAACACATTTCGCGCACCTTAGGGCGGCTGGTGAGCCTCCTTGTGCTAGCGCACTGCGGAGTCTCACCGAGGCCTTTCCTCCCGCAGGAGTCTCCATGTGTTTCCTCCGCTAATATTGTGTTTACTGCCTTTAAATTGCATTAGTAATCAATATTCAAAACATAACCACCTCACCAGTTCGGGCGAGCGAAGGACCGTTGACTCCTGCTCAGAACGAATGTTTTCGGTGGGACGAACCTTTGGTGCAGTCCCAATCTTTTAGAAAACAGCCATCATTAAAAAGACATTGCTGGTATTTATTTTACCAGCAATGTCTTCTTTATATTTCCATTATAATCGGCAGTACCATTGGCCTGCGTTTAGTTTTGTCATGAAGAAATGGTGCTATTGTGTCGGTTATTTCATTTTTGATTTCTGACCATTGAGTCGTTCTTCTTTCCATCACTTTTTCCAAGTGGGCAGAAACCTTTTTCTGTGCTTCATTTATCAAGTCTTCTGATTCTCTCATATAAACAAATCCCCGTGAGATAATATCCGGACCTGAAGCAATTTTAAATTCCTTCATGTTGATGCTTACAACAACAATAACCAAGCCTTCTTCAGATAAAATGCGACGATCGCGAAGTACGATATTTCCAATATCACCAATACCACTACCATCAACATATATCGACCCGGAAGGAATTTTTCCGGCTATTATTGCATTATCTTTCCCCAGTGCCAGTACATCACCATTATCCATAACAAATGAATGGGTTGGATCAATACCTGTTGCGTCCGAAAGCTTTAAATGTTCTTTCAGCATTCTGTATTCACCATGAATTGGCATGAAATATTTCGGTTGCATAAGGCGAAGCATCAGTTTTTGATCCTCCTGCGTTCCATGCCCTGATGTGTGGATATTACTTAAGGGACCATGAACAACTTCTGCGCCACCACGATACAATTTATTAATTGTCCTACCAACACTAACTGCATTTCCCGGGATTGGTGATGAAGAAAATACAACAGTGTCCCCAGGTATCATTTGTATCTGTCTGTGTGTGCCATTTGCAATACGGGAAAGAGCTGCCATTGGCTCACCTTGGGATCCTGTACAGAGAATTGTTACTTCCTGTGCAGGGAGACGGTTGATTTGATTTGGCTCAATGAATGTATCTTTAGGAGCTTGAATGTAGCCCAGCTCCTGGCCGAGATTGATTGCTGACTCCATGCTGCGGCCAAACACAGCAACTTTACGATTGTGCTTCACGGCAGCTTCTATAACCTGCTGAAGCCGGTAAATATTGGAGGCAAACGTTGCAAAAATTAATCTGCCGTCAACCCGGCCAAAAATATCATTAATATTTTCCCCAACCACTTTTTCCGACATAGTGTAGCCCGGAATTTCACTGTTTGTACTATCTGAAAGCAAGCAAAGTACGCCTTCTTTGCCTATTTCAGCCATTTTTGTCAGATTGGCCGGTTCGCCAACAGGGGTGAAATCAAATTTAAAATCACCGGTGTGAACAATATTTCCAGGAGGTGTTTTAACAACAATGCCATAGGAATCGGGAATACTGTGCGTTGTACGGAAAAAGCTGACAGAAGTTTTACGGAATTTAATAACATCATCTTCTTGAATTGTATTTAATTTAGCATTTCTTAATAAACCATGTTCATCCAATTTGTTTTTAATTAAACCGAGCGCGAGTTTTCCAGCATAAATTGGTACATTAATTTCACGTAAGAGATATGGAATACCTCCAATGTGATCTTCATGTCCATGTGTTACGAATAATCCTTTTATTTTATCTTGGTTTTGTACTAGATAGCTATAATCTGGGATGACATAGTCGATGCCGAGTAATTCGTCTTCAGGAAATTTCATGCCTGCATCGATTAAAATTATTTCATCCTGAAATTGTACGGCATACGTGTTTTTCCCTATTTCACCTAGCCCACCTAGTGCAAATACGGCTGTTTGATCATTTTTCACAAACTTCATCTATTTACACATTCTCCGTAGTGAAATTCTCGGATTGCTTTTCGTAATTTAAATGTGCTTCATTTAATACATGGATATACTCGATATTTAACTCGCGATCGCTTAATTTATTGCGTACCTCACGTTCAGATTCTGCTTCTACATATAAACTCTTTGTGCGTTCGCGAACAGGAACTTCATGTGGTAATTCTTGAAATAATACTTTATAAATCATTTCATCTCTCCTTAATTTCATTTTCTATTGTATTTACAATTTTTAAGATGGCTAAAGGCAAGCATGTTCTCAAAAGACAAAACGTACCTTTAGCTTGAATGTTATTTATTTAAAGATTCCGTATTTAAAAGGCTTCCGTAAAATGTGTTTCCGTAACATAGCTATATATTCAATGGTACCTTGTTGTTGTGATTGGTTTTATCAATGGTTGTCTTTTTCACAAGTTGTAGGTACACGTCCTTGGCCTAAAAAGTCCTTCCAGCGTTTCTTTAGCTTTTCTCTTAGGCGTTTTAGCATGTGGACACACATCTCCTTCCTGAAAATTTAAGAAAAGCAACAAAAAACGTTCAACCGATCCAATCCCTCTTATCTATAGTATAGTACGATTGGAGGGAAATTGAAATAATAATACTTCATTTGTACGAAAAATTTATTATTACCCCTATTTTTTACAGAGAAGTGATTCTTATACTAAAATGATGGGAGGAGGAGATGGAATGAATAAAAAGATTGTCTTTTTTGATATTGATGGCACACTTTTGGATCATGATAAAAAAATTCCCTTATCAACAAAACAAGCTATTGAAAAGTTGAAACAAAATGGGGTGTATGTCGCAATAGCAACAGGCCGGGCACCGTTTATGTTTGAAGATATTCGAAAGGAATTGGGTATTGAATCATTTGTTAGTTTTAACGGCCAATATGTTGTTTTTGAAGGAGAAACCATTTACAACAATCCACTGGGACAGGAAGAACTTGCTATGCTTTATGAAAACGCAAGGGAACGGAATTATCCCATGGTTTTTATGGATGAGAAATATATGCGAGCATCTGAGGGAGATCATCCTCAGATCACAAAAAGTATGGATAGTCTGCATTTTGATTACCCGGAAGTTGATCCGGACTTTTTTAAAGTTAACACAATATATCAGGCATTATTATTTTGTGAAGTGAACCAAGAGAAACCTTTTATCCAAAATCATGGGTCATTGGAATTTGTTAGATGGCATGAATACTCTTGTGATGTGTTGCCTGGTGGGGGATCAAAAGCTGTAGGTGTTAAAAAACTGATAGAAGCAAGTGGTTTACATATCGACGATTCCTACAGTTTTGGTGATGCGATGAATGATATGGAAATGACTTCTGAGGTAGGTACAGGTGTAGTGATGGGAAATGGGGCGCCTCAGCTCAAACAAATAGCGGATTATATTACGGATGATGTGGAAAATGACGGCATTGCTAAAGGGCTGAGGAGGCTCGGGTTAATTTAAAAATAAAGCTACTTTCTAAAATATTGGGACTGCACCAAAGGTTCGTCCCACCGAAGACATTTGTTGCTTTTGACACAAAAGATATAGAATGCGACGTTTCTTGATATGATTGTTAATCCACCGCTCCGGTAATACACTTCGCTTTCCGCGGGCAGCTGCTGAGCCCTCCTCGTGCTGGCGCACTGCGGGGTCTCACCTAGGCCTCTGCTCCCGAACGGCGATTATAGCAAATACGTATAGCAAACAGTAACTACGTCGCAGTTTATATCAACTACGAAGTTTTAAAAGCAGTAATACTGAAAAGAGCTAAAAATAAAAACAACAGCTACTTCTCCAGGTAGCTGTTGTTTTGTGTGCCCTACTGTTGCACAATCTAGGTGGTTCAAATCCACCCGTTAACTTTTCCCTTTAAAGTAACGTAGCCGAAGTAGATATCCTCCCTCCGATTTGGAGAAGGATGGACAGGGTGTCCTCTGTGAAGAGGAATCTGAAAGGTCTGCAGGCAAATTCCAGCCCGGAACAGTGTGTGAACCAGAGGTGGCGGCGATGTCGGGTGACCCGCCAAGATAACGGGGAAGCCTATGTAAAGCATATCCTGCAGGAAAACTAGTAAAGGGAAACGACCTGTTGGGCGCATCGACGTGATTAGGGTCAGGATGGATGGAATAGAATGTGTAATTACTGGGGGAAGCACTGTAGACTCCTATCGGTAAATATCGATAGGTAGGGGAGGTATAATCTAAAAAGGGAAAGCCGAACCGATGGTACTGCAGGTGGCGGATGGCTCCGTAGTAGTGATGAAATCCGAGCCGATGAATGCTGGTGACAGTTTGGAGGGGAAAACTCGGATGAGTGGATGCATGATGTCATCCAACCCATAGCGTAATCAAAAGTTACGATATGGAGGTGAAGGGACCTGCTTCGTCAACATTGTGAATGGAAGTGAGTGGGAAACGTAACGCCTTAAATGAGAGTAGGTTCATCAAGAGGGGAAATGTCCCGCCGAACATGAACAGTCATGTAAGGATACAGGTGAACTGGCGACCTGAGTATATCGTAAGGGATAGGAGCGATTGGTTTAACCTAGACACGTAATTCCTTGCGGTGGAATGAGAAAGGAATCGTTTCTTGTAGCGACTATAAGACCAATGTGGTGAGTAAGCGCGAAGGTGGTGATAAAAATGCGACCAAAGCGTAAATACTATTCAATTATTGACAAGGTCTATCGTATGACCAACTTGCACGAGGCCTGGAATGCCGTCAAGGCAAATAAAGGAAGTGCAGGAGTGGACGGAGAAACCATCCAATGGTTTGAGGCACAATTAAGCCAGAATCTCACAGAGATTCAGCGTCTGATAAGAGAAAAACGTTATCGATCTGAACCTGTGCTTCGCCACTATATTGAAAAGGATAATGGGAAAGAACGTCCGCTTGGGATTCCTACAGTTAGAGATCGAATTGTCCAACAAGCAGTCAGACAAATGATTGAACCCTTGTTTGACCGTGAGTTCTATAGGCACAGCTACGGATTCAGAAAAGGACATTCGCAACATCAAGCGCTGGATACAGTGAAAAGGGCTAAACAAAGTGGATATGAATATGTAGTGGATCTGGATATTCAATCGTATTTTGATACGATTCCACATGACCAGCTCATGGAGAAGATTAAAACTAAAATTGCCGATGGACGAGTGCTTGACCTCATTGAAATGTGGTTAAAAGCAGGTGTCATGGAAGATGATCAGTTGTATGACACAACAGTCGGCTCTCCGCAGGGCGGTGTCATCAGTCCACTTATTGCGAACGTATATTTGGATGAATTCGACTGGAAAATGAATCAACAAGGGTTTCCAGTTGTGCGTTTTGCGGATGACGCGATTGTATTCTGTAAGACAAAAACAAAAGCTGAACGTGCCTATAAAGCAGCTAAAGGAATCCTAGAAGATCATCTTAAACTCACGATGCATCCTGAAAAGACGAAAGTTGTTCATTTTGACGAAGGTTTTCGGTTTCTAGGCTTTGATTTTTGGAAAGATTACATGGTACTTCCAGAGGAAAGGGTCAGAAAGTATAAGGATAAAATAAGAATTTTATCCAGAAGGCAACAGGGGAAAAGCCTTGAAGAGATGATTCGCAAATTGAATGAAGTAATTCGTGGATTTGCCAACTATTTCAAAATCGGTAATGTGAAGAAAAAGTTCACCCGACTGGATGAATGGATTCGAATGAGAGTTCGATCCTATATGAGGAAAAAGAGATCAATGGAATCCAATTGGCGCATACCAAACAAAGCATTGACACAAGCTGGACTACTCTCATTGGTTGACTTATTCACCAACCGTTCCTAATTCGCGAGTGAAATAAGGAAACAAACTCACTCCCGGAAATGGGGAACTGACGGAGTGAAAGCCGTATGCGGGAAATCCGCATGTGCGGTTTGACGAGAGGTCGGAGGGTGAAAGCCCTCCTCCTACTCTACTTCATTCAATTGGTTTTGCGTTCTCCGGTACTGCGAATGGATCATCTTTATTGATATGATCGTAAAACATAATGCCATTGGTATGATCAATCTCATGCTGAAAAATAATGGCAGGATATCCTTTTAATCGTAATTTTAAGGGGTTGCCATCCATATCGGTTGCTCTTACCGTAATACGTGCATGACGTGGAACAAACCCATCGACATTCCGATCAACAGAGAGGCATCCTTCGCCACTTGATAAATATGCTTTTTCAACCGAATGACTAATGATCTTCGGATTAACTAATCCATAATTGTAAAGTTTACCATTAGAATCTTCGAAGTGGATGGCTGCTAGTCGCTTATTAATGCCCAATTGTGAAGCGGCTAATCCGACGCCTGCTCTCAGGTCATACTTTTCAGCTGTTTCTTCATCCTGACTATTTTTTAAAAATGCAATCATATCATTTAATAATTGTCTATTCTCATCGCTTAAAGGAACTTCCACCTCATCTGCCATTGTCACTAAAGATGGGTGGCCTTCGCGAACAATATCTTTCATTGTTATCATAACAATCACTCCTTATACTCACATCAATATCTATTTTATCATAACTAGAGCTTATATTTCATAAATTTTCTACACGACAAGCTAAAAATTGATGCTATTTTTATACAGTTTTGTGTTATACTATGAAAAGTAAATCATGGAGTTAGGAATTAGGAGGTAAGTATGCGTATCCCTTTAAAAAAATCAATCATTATTCTTTCAATCAGCTTAAGTACAATCTTAGCTGGATGTAGTGGAGAATCAACGGAACAACAAATACATAATCATTTGGAAGAGGCTGTTTCATTAGAAGAAGGATTTGAACAACAGCAAGAGGAAATCACCGAATTAGAAAAGCAGGAACAGGAATTATATAGCCAACTTATTGATTTAGGCACGGATGAATTTGACCAAATTCAAGAAATTTCCCAGCAGGCTATTGATATCGTTGACCAACGATCGGAAAAAATAGAGTTGGAAAAAGAGAGTATTGATGCATCTCAAGAAGAATTCAATCAGGTTTCAGACTTGATTGAAGATCTTGAAGAAGAAGAGACCAAAGCCAAAGCGGAGGAAATGTATAATGTAATGGATAATCGTTATACTGCTTATGATGATTTGTATACGGCATATACTGAATCTTTGGAATTGGAAAGAGAATTGTACACCATGCTGCAGCAGGAAGATTTGGAACAGGAAACGTTAACAGATCATATTAACACCATAAATGAAAGTTATCAGCAAGTACTTGAAGCGAATGAACAATTTAATGAATATACGGTTGAATATAATGCCTTAAAACAGGAATTTTATGAATTAGCTGGTATAGATGTAGAATATGAAGAGAATCCGGCCGGTGATGAGGACGAAGGAACGTCTGAATAAATATGTAATTGTAAGGGAAGAAATAATCAATTGATTATTTCTTCCCTTTTTTAGTTTGTTATCAAAAATGGTACAGTTTTACGATTTGAGTATAACAGAACAGGATGTTACTTTCACATTGTATTAGAACACTTTTGTAAAAATAAACTATCTAATACAAAGTATTTGACCAAATATACTTTATGGGATAGAATTTAACTAGATTAAAAATTGTACTAATAAATTTCGCTTAAATTATGTAACAGATATATATAAGCAAATCCATTATGTGATTGATGAATAGGTAAAAAGGGTACATTAATAATAGGTGAAAATGGTACAGATTTTTTTCTTATTTGGGAAGGCTAGTAAAGAAAACTTTAAAAATGGATATAAAGAAAGGAAGAGGTGAACTATTTTGAAACACGTACTTGAAAGTGTTGAAAGTCAGTTCGAAATGTTCCAAGTTCTGAACGAAGATGGAGAAATTGTCAACAAAGATGATATGCCTGATCTATCAGATGAAGAATTAAAAGAGCTTATGCGTAGAATGGTTTATACGCGCATATTAGATCAGCGTTCGATTGCCCTAAATCGTCAAGGACGTTTAGGATTCTATGCGCCAACTGCTGGTCAGGAAGCTTCTCAATTAGGAAGTCAATTTGCTTTGGAGCAAGATGATTTTCTATTGCCGGGGTATCGTGATGTACCTCAGCTTATTTGGCAAGGCCTTCCGCTATATCAAGCTTTCTTGTTCTCAAAAGGACATTTCCATGGGAACCAAATGCCAGAAGATGTACATGCTCTAAGTCCGCAAATTATTATAGGTGCACAATATGTTCAAACTGCCGGGGTAGCTTTAGGAATGAAACTACGAGGTAAGAAGACTGTCGCAGTAACCTATACAGGCGATGGTGGAACTTCTCAAGGGGATTTCTATGAAGGTATTAACTTTGCAGGAGCATACGGGGCGCCAGCGATCTTCTTTGTTCAAAATAACTATTTTGCCATATCTGTACCTGTAGAAAAGCAATCATCTACAAAAACATTGGCGCAAAAGTCGGTTGCTGCTGGAATTGAAGGAATACAAGTGGACGGCATGGATGTCTTAGCAGTGTACGCTGTAACTAAACATGCTCGTGAACGTGCGATTAACGGAGACGGTCCTATGCTAATCGAAACATTAACATACCGTTATGGGCCACATACAATGTCCGGTGATGACCCAACACGCTACCGTACGGATGAGCTTAATGACGAATGGGAGAAAAAAGACCCGATCGTACGATTCCGCACATTCTTGGAAGACAAGGGAATATGGTCAGAAGAGGAAGAAAACAAAGTTGTAGAAGATGCAAAAGAAGACATTAAAAAAGCAATTAAAGAAGCTGATAACTATCCAAAACAAAAAGTAACGGATTTGATTGGTAATATGTATGAAGAACTTCCAGTAAACCTGCAAGAACAAATGGAAGAATACAAAGAAAAGGAGTCGAAGTAGATCATGGCACAAATGACAATGATTAAAGCAATCACCAATGCCTTGCAGACCGAATTAAAGAATGATGAGAATGTGCTTGTATTTGGTGAAGATGTTGGCCAAAATGGCGGCGTATTCCGTGCAACTGAAGGCCTGCAGGATGAGTTCGGTGAAGACCGTGTATTTGATACGCCATTAGGTGAATCCGGAATTGGTGGCCTTTCAATCGGTCTAGGTTTACAAGGTTTTCGACCGGTAATGGAAATTCAATTCTTCGGCTTCGTATTTGAAACAATGGACTCTATTAATGGACAAATGGCTCGTATGCGTTATCGCTCCGGTGAGGCACATAATTCTCCGGTCACAATCAGAGCACCATTTGGTGGCGGTGTGCATACACCAGAGCTGCACGCAGATTCATTGGAAGGTTTAATTGCTCAACAACCAGGGATGAAAGTTGTTATTCCTTCTACACCATACGATGCAAAAGGTTTATTGCTTTCGGCTATTCGCGATAATGATCCGGTTCTATTCTTAGAACATATGAAATTGTATCGCTCATTCCGTGGAGAAGTACCAGAGGAAGAATATACCATTGATCTCGGGAAAGCTGATGTGAAACGCGAAGGAAAAGACGTAACAATTGTTGCCTATGGTGCAATGGTTCATTCAGCTTTAAAAGCGGCAGACGAACTTGAAAAAAATGATATAGATGCTGAAGTTATAGATTTGCGCACCGTCTCACCGATTGATATTGAAACAATTATTGAGTCTGTGGAGAAAACAAATCATGTGGTTGTTGTCCAAGAAGCACAACGTCAGGCGGGTGTCGCTGCAAATGTTGTTGCTGAAATTCAAGAAAGAGCAATTCTGCATTTGGAAGCACCCGTACTACGTGTTACAGCTCCAGACACTGTATTTGCATTCTCTGATGCGGAAGAAATCTGGTTACCTAACGAAAAAGACATCATAGAAAAAGTAAATACCGTAATTAATTATTAAAATCGTGATAGGAGGTAAGTAATAATGGCATATGAATTTAAATTGCCTGACATTGGTGAAGGCATTCACGAAGGCGAAATTGTGAAATGGTTTTTCAAAGAAGGCGATGAAGTAAAAGAAGATGACGTATTGTGTGAAGTTCAAAATGATAAATCTGTTGTTGAAATTCCTTCCCCGGTAGATGGGACTGTTAAACAGATTCACGTAGAGGAAGACTCTGTAGCAGTTGTTGGTGACACACTCATTACCTTTGATGCAGAAGGCTATGAATCTGATGAAGCGGATGCTTCAGATGAAGGCGGAGAAGAAAAAGAAGCGGAGACAGCCTCAAAAGGTGAAGAAGATAAAGAAGAGCAAGAAAAACAAGCGGCTAAAACGTCTGAAAGTGATGATGAAACAGATGATAAGCGTGTTATAGCAATGCCTTCTGTGAGAAAATATGCACGTGATAATGATGTGAAGATTCAAGCAGTAAATGGCACAGGTAAAAACGGTCGTATTTTAAAAGAAGATATCGATAGCTTCTTAAGTGGTGATCAAAAAGCTGAAACAGCTGATACAACTGAAACAGCGGATCAAGAAGAAAAACAAACGACTTCTGCTGCTCCAAAAGCAGAATATCCGGAAACGCGTGAGAAAATGAGTGGTATTCGTAAATCAATTGCCAAATCAATGGTTAATTCAAAAACGAAGGCTCCACATGTCACCCTGCACGATGAAGTAGATGTTACAGACCTAGTGGCACATCGCAAGAAATTTAAACCAGTCGCTGCAGAACAGGACATTAAATTAACGTACATGCCTTATGTTGTAAAAGCGTTAGTTTCTGCTTCGAAAAAATATCCAATTATGAATGCTTCCATTGATGATGAAACAGACGAAATTATTAACAAGCATTATTATAATATTGGTATCGCAGCAGATACAGATAGGGGTTTAATGGTACCAGTAGTGAAAGATGCTGATCGCAAATCCATTTTTTCAATTTCTCAAGAGATAAATGAGTTGGGAGAAAAGGCAAGAGATGGTAAACTGAAACCAGATGAAATGAAAGGTGCTTCAAACACAATTTCAAACATCGGTTCAGCTGGTGGACAATGGTTCACACCTGTCCTAAATTACCCTGAAGCAGCTATTCTGGGAATCGGACGTATTGCTGATAAACCAATTGTTAGGGACGGAGAAATAGTAGTAGCACCCGTACTTACATTATCATTGAGCTTTGATCACCGTATTGTTGATGGGGCTACTGCACAATTAGCTCTAAATCAAATCAAACGAGTACTAAGTGATCCACAATTAATTATGATGGAGGCGTAGAATTATGGTAGTAGGAGACTTTCCAATTGAGGTAGACACGCTGGTCGTAGGAGCCGGTCCAGGCGGTTATGTAGCAGCCATTCGTGCAGCACAATTAGGGCAGAAGGTTACAATTGTTGATAAAGGGGCACTCGGGGGAGTTTGTCTAAACGTTGGATGTATTCCATCAAAAGCCTTGATTCAAGCAGGACATTTAACAGAACAAGCTCACGGCAATGAAGAATTAGGTATTTCAACCGAAAATGTTTCTGTAGATTTTTCTAAAGTTCAAGAGTGGAAAGGCAGCGTAGTTAATAAACTTACTTCAGGTGTTGAGAGCCTTTTGAAAGGGAATAAAGTGGATATTTTAAAAGGTGAGGCATACTTTGTTGACAAAAATACAGCAAAAATTATGGATGAAAAAGATTCTCAGACCTATAAATTTAATAATTGTATTATCGCAACAGGTTCATCACCAATTGAAATTCCAAGTTTCAAATTTTCTGATCGTGTACTGGATTCTACCGGCGCGCTTGATTTGAAAGAAATTCCTAAGAAAATGGTTGTCATCGGTGGCGGTTATGTTGGTACGGAACTTGGTTCTGCCTATGCGAACTTTGGTACAGACATTACTATTTTAGAGGGTGCCGATGATATACTTGGCGGTTTCGAAAAACAAATGAAACAAGTTGTTAAAAAACGCTTGAAGAAAAAAGACGCAAAAGTTGTTACGAAAGCAATGGCTAAAGGCGTTGAAGAATCTAAAGATGGTGTGAAAGTCAGCTATGAAGTTGACGGTAAAGAAGAAACGATTGAAGCTGATTACGTATTAGTTACAGTTGGTCGTCGTCCAAATACAGAAGAAATTGGGTTAGAACAAGTAGGTATTGAGACAGACGACAACGGTTTAATTAAAGTTGATAAACAAAGCCGTACAAATATTGATAACATCTATGCAATTGGTGATATCGTACCAGGCTCACCGCTTGCACATAAAGCTTCTTATGAAGGAAAAATAGCTGCTGAAGTAATCAGTGGTGAAAAATCCGAAGTTGACTATATTGGAATGCCTGCTGTTGCGTTCACAGACCCTGAACTCGCATCTGTTGGTTATACAGAAAAAGAAGCGAAAGATGCCGGTTATAAAGCAAAAGCATCTAAATTCCCATTTGCAGCAAACGGTCGTGCCCTGTCGCTAAATGATAGTGATGGTTTCATGAAACTAGTCACGCGCGTTGAGGATGGATTAGTGATTGGAGCTCAAATCGCCGGACCGAATGCAAGTGATATGATTGCAGAAGTTGGACTAGCAATTGAAGCAGGTATGACAGCTGAGGATATTTCCTTAACCGTACATGCACATCCAACACTTGGTGAAATCACCATGGAAGCTGCAGAAGTAGCTTTAGGAACTCCAATTCATAGTATGTAATAGAGTATGTGAAAAAGCTCTCTGGTGGTGTCTACCATCAGAGAGCTTTTATGTTTGCAAATTATTATAAACAGCAGGAAAAACTATTTACTTCTATGATAAAATAGTAGAATGTGTGTATACGAAGGTACATACAGATAATCTACATAGGAGTGGGACAACGATGGACAAAAATGACATAGCAAATATCCGCAGGCAATTTAAAGTGGATAATGATTTATTGAAAATACATGAAATTTTTAATGTGTACATCATGAAAGAATCCAGCGATATTTACCATCACCAGAGTACACCATTTGAAATGCTGGAGACTGATCAACAAGAGCTGTTTATAGATAATTTTAAAAAAGTACTATCCGGCCAAATGGATGAAAAGTTATTTGAATTAAAGTTTCAGCATGATGTAGAAGAAGGTAGTCAGCTCATTCTTCATCAAGGCCTTTTAAGTAATGATACAGAAGAGTGGAAGGAGCATATGCTCAAGCTCGTAGAAAAAATGCTGAAGGATAAACAATACGAAATGGATATTGTTGTAACATTTATTCGGGGAGAATATATGATGCCGATGAAGAACAGAAGTAGTGAGGCGGAAGTAAGTGAACGTGACACGGTTTATTCCCATCCCTTTATTTTATGCAGTATGAATAAAACACAGGATCCGAAAAAAGAATTACTATTTGATTATGTTGAAAAGGAATTTAAATATAATATTGTGGTAGATCCAATTATCAATTTGAAAGCTCCTATTTCAGGATTTCTATTTCCTTCTATTACGTATAATGCGCAGGACGTGAACCATGTTCTTTATGCTTCAGGGAAAAAGAATGAACCTGATTATCATTTTATGGAGGAAGTTTTAAATGCGGAGGAAATCATGACTGCTGCACAGGATAAATTAGTTTTTGAGGAAATTGTGAAAAACGTAGCTGGTGATCAAAATATCAATACTTCCACACTTTCGAATGTATACGAAGAGATTCATCGTGTCGCAGAAGATAATGAAGAGGAAGATACACCGAAATTAGACTACAAAGATGTAGAAAACGTGTTAAAAAGCAGTGGAATAGAAGATGTCAGTACCGAAAAGGTTGAGTCTGCTTTTAAAACAGTGATTGATGATGAACATTATGAATTTAAAGCAAACAACATTGTACCGAGATATAATTCAAAATCGATCAAAATAGAGACGAAAATAGCGAATATCTCCATAAGTCCACAAGACTTGAAATATGTCCGCCAAGTCCATTTCAATGGAAAACGTTTCTTAATGATGGAAGTAGAAGAAAACACGGTAATTGAAGGCTTTGAAATGATTCCGGAAGCTTTATTTCAAAAAGCGCCAGAGGATGGAGAAGGAGAATAATACGAGGAAGCTCATCTACCAAAAAAGCTGTCCAGAGTGGGGTATCTTCCCTTTTCTGGACAGCTTTTTACTTAAGAATCTCTTTCATTTTCTATTTCTTCCTTATCAGCATCAGGAAGTGTTTCCTCGAAACCTTTGCGCATTTTTCTCAGTTCTTTCTTCTGCTTTTCCCGGAACTGCGGATCATGTTCGCGCTGTTTGTGTTCCATTAGCAAAATGCCATGTTCGCTTTTCAGTGCTTTGATGAGCGCAATGCACATAAAGATCATTAATATCGCGAACGGGAATGCTGCAATCAGCATGGCCATTTCAAGTGCTTTCAGCCCGCCGGACCACAATAGAACCGCAGCAGTTCCGGCAAGGATGATCCCCCAGATAAGTTTCACGCCCGGGCCTGGATTTAACTTACCTCCTGTTGTCAGCATGCCAAGTACAAATGTACCGGAATCGGCAGAAGTGATGAAGAAGGATGCAATTAAGAGCACTGCGACACCCATAACAACGGCTGCCATAGGCTGTGACTCAAGAAATGCAAATAACGCTACTTCATTGCCCGCTTCGTTCATTAATTGGTGGATAATGCCGCCTTGAGCTGTATCCATTTCCAATCCGGCAATACCGAAAACGGAGAACCAGAAGGCACTGAATATTACCGGTATAGCAGTAACCCCGATGACAAATTCACGAATTGTCCTTCCCCTGGAAACTCTGGCAATAAAGGTTCCAACAAATGGCGACCAGCCGATCCACCAGGCCCAATAAAAGAGTGTCCATGCATTAAGAAACTCTCTCTCACCGGTAAATGCATTCATGCCGAGTGTCATACTTGGAAGGTTTTGAATATAGTTACCAAGTGTTGTTGTAAATGATTCGATCATCTGTACAGAAGAACCGAGAATGAATACAAAGGCCATCAATGCAATAGCAAGAATAATATTTATCCAGCTCAGATAGCGGATACCCCGGTTAATGCCTGTAGAAGCAGAAAGCATAAATAACACGGTGATAACTAAAATGACCAATAGATTGGTTAGCAGTGTATTTGGAATGCCTTCAAAGGTATAGCTTAAACCAGCTGTAATCTGTGTCGCACCAAGTCCAAGCGATGTTGCAATACCAAATACAGTAGCAAAAACGGCCAGTGTATCAATGGCAACACCAAGGCCGCCCTTAGATCGATCGCCGATCAGTGGCGCAAAAGCGGAACTGATCAAAGCAGGCGCCCGGTGGCGGAATTTAAAATAAGCCAGAGCCAATGCAAGCACCGCGTATGTAGCCCATGGATGGAATCCCCAGTGGAATAAGGTGTATTGCATGGACTCTTCTGCAGCAGCTATCGTTTCAGGTTCAGCAGAAGGAGGGGAATAATAATGTGTTATTGGTTCCGTCACGCCGTAGAATACGAGACCAACCCCCATACCAGCTGTGAATAGAAATGCAAACCAGGTAAAATAGCTATACTCCGGTTTATCATCAGGCTTTCCAAGCTTGATTTTTCCATATGGTCCAAAGATCAAAAACAGTGCAAGCAAAACAAACCCTGTAGTAACCAACAAATAAAACCAGCCAAATGTCTCCGAAATAAAACCGTCAATCAAGCCTAATACATAGTCAACATTTGATGGGAAGAAAGCTCCCCAAATAATAAATACTGATATTAACGCAATAGACACCCAAAAAACGGATGTAACTTTTTTGGATTTAATAATAAGACCTCCCTACAAACTTTATCAAAACTCTTGCAGTATAACATACCTAGATAACATGTCAATTCTCGACATTGACAGCTAATAAAATGTGCGCTTGCTGCTACATTATGCTTCTCCCCAAGTGGTGGTTTAGGAGCAGCCTCTTATTTGCACCTCCTTTGTATTTATTCTATTTTTGCATCGTTACGCAACCTTAAGTCTTTCTTTGACCATAAAGCATAGCATCTGGTTAAAATTCCGCATGACATCATTCTTTCATTTATCAGTATTATGTTTCAACAATTTTCGAGTGCAAGTTACCCTTAGTTTGTACGAAATGAGAAATTATAACCACTATATTTGACATTCCCAGTAAAAATAAAACTAAACCCTTAAGCTGCTTAATTTAAGGTGGGATTTTCAATACTTATCAATTATAATGGATGAAGAAATATATTTATAAGAGGGGAAGTACATACAATGAAAAGAAGCCTATTTTATATTACTATTGCACTGTTATTTGTTTTGGCTGCATGCGATGGAAACGATGAACCTGCCGCTGGAGAACCGGATTCATCCAGTCAGCAAGAAAATGAAAATACCGAAGAACAGACAGAAAACAACAATCAGGAAAACGTGGAAGAAGGTACGGAAGAAACAGAAGAAATTGTCGAAAACGAAGAGGTTGCAGCCGAACCGGAGGAGCCTAAATATAAAATTTCAGAAAACTGGTCGGTTGTACCGATAGATGATGCAGATGAAGAAGTAGTGCTGCTGACAATAGATGATGCTCCGGATGAATACGGGGTTGAAATGGCTAAAACGTTAAATGAACTGGATGCGGACGCAATTTTCTTCGTTAATGGGCATTTTTTGGATACACCTGAAGAAGAAGAAATGCTCAAGGAAATTCATGAATTGGGGTTTGCAATTGGGAACCATACATATAGTCATCCAACATTACCTGAAATACCAGAGGAAGAACAAAAAGAGGAAATCGTCAGTTTAAGCGACCGTGTAGAAGAAATTATTGGAGAGCGCCCATCATTTTTCCGAGCTCCGCATGGTGCTAATACCGATTATTCCATCCAAGTAGCTGAGGAAGAAGGTATGACAGTAATGAACTGGTCCTATGGCTATGATTGGAATGAAGAATATATGGATAAAGAGGCCCTTGCAGATATTATGGTTAATACCGAATTTTTGAGTGCTGGTTCTAATTTATTAATGCATGACAGGGAATGGACATCAGAGGCTCTAAGCGATATTGTTAATGGATTACGTGATAAGGGATATGAACTGGTTGACCCGGACTTAATACAAACGCCAGCATAAAAAATATTGATCATGAAACAGTTAGCCATTTGGTTAGCTGTTTTTTCAACTGCAACATATAAAATAGCACACTTTAAATAACGTTATACTAATTTGGGGTTGTAACTTTCAATGTGACATATTATAATATGAATATGATAACATATTAAGCGAGAAAAGGAGCTGGGCCAATGGGAACGATTATTTGTCAAGATTGTCATAAAGTAATTGAAACATATGATGAAGAGAAAGTAACTACCCTATATGGAACATGTCCTACTTGTAATGAAAATTGAACGGATAAAGGAGAAAAAGAGCTGTGTTGAATCGCAGCTCTTTTTCTGCTTTCGATTGGATAGTAGGATTAGCCATCATTAACCAATTAATGGTAGTATACATATAACAATGTTCAAACAAGGGGGAGCGTTTTTTTATGAAATGGAAAACGAGAGTAACGGAACTGTTAAATATTGATTATCCCATTATTCAGGGAGGGCTAGCTTATTTAGCTTATGCAGATTTGGCTGCAGCAGTATCAAACGCAGGTGGTTTAGGGCAAATAACTGCGATGAGCTTAACCTCTGCTGATAGCTTGCGTAAGGAGATAAGACGTGCTAAAACCATGACTGCAAATCCATTTGGGGTGAATTTTGCAATTGGACAGCATGGTCGCGCATTTGAACATATGGTAGAGGTAGCTATTGAGGAAAAGGTACCAGTGATTTCTGTTACGGGTGGAAATCCAAAAGGTGTACTAGATATGGTGGAAGGCCATCCAATAAAAAAACTTGTTCTGGTTGCTGCAAGGAGACAAGCGGAAAAGGCCGAAGAATTAGGTGCTGATGCTGTAATGGTAGTTGGTCAGGAAGGGGGAGGACATCTAGGTCGGGGAGATGTAGGGGCAATGGTATTAACACCAAAAGTTGTCGATCATGTCTCTATTCCTGTAATTGCTTCTGGCGGCATCGTGGATGGCCGTAGTATGATGGCAGCAATGGCGCTTGGTGCTGAAGGAATCGAAATGGGAACGAGGTTTATTTCTACAAAGGAATGTGTTGATGCACATAAGAATTATAAACAAGCAATTCTTGAAGCTGATGAAAATGCTACTGTTGTCATTAAGCGTTCACTTGGTACACCAGCTAGAGCGCTATCAAACCATTGGACAGATCAAATCTTGCGTATAGAAGAAAGGGATCAAGGGTATGAGTCACTAAAAGATTTTATAAGTGGTGAAGCAAATAAAAGCTATATCAACAATGGGGACGAATCGAAAGGCTTTGGCTGGGCTGGACAGGGCGCAGCAAGAATAAATGATATTCCGACTGTGAATGAACTATTTCAATCCATTCGGAAAGAGGCAGAATCTGTTAGCGAAAGATGGTCAAAAATGTGAGGTGATTATTATGGACTACCACTATCCCATTGATGAAACATGGACGAAAGAAGAAATAGTTGATGTCGTTCGTTTTTTCAGTTTAATTGAAAAGGCGTATGAGCAACAAGTGAAGCGTGATGAATTATTAGAGGCGTATAACAAATTTAAGCAAATTGTACCATCTAAAAGTGAAGAGAAAACGTTATTTAAGGAGTTTGAAACAGCTTCAGGCTATACAAGTTATCAAGTTGTAAAAAAGGCAAGGGAGTCACAAGCAAATACAATATCAATGAAATGAGGCAGCACATCGCAACTCGTGCTGCCTCATTCTTTATTATTTCGCTCCCATTGCTTTTTGGTAAAAAGGTAGTAATCTTTTGTATGTCTCTTTTGCCGTTTCTAAAAACGCATCACCATCCGTTAGACGTGGGTCCTCAACAGGTAAGTGCTGGCCTATAAGAAACTCTGCTTTTTTCACATCACGAAACCGCTCCACATCCTTTAGTTGCAGGTCTTTAAGTTTTATTTTATTTTTTTTCATATGATCCAGCGAAACGACATAATGATCAGGAAGCTGTTTTATTTTCTCAAAGTCGTCTACAAAACTTTCAGCTATTTTACTTTTATGATCTAATTCATAAATGAAAGCCAACCAAATGAAAACATGGTCATCAAATAAACCAACTTGAAAATGCGGATGCTTTTTATACCCTCGTTTATTATCAGCAATTGCTAACCATGTATCGTTAGGTGGATTAACGGTTCTTCTCGCATGTTTTGCAATATGTAAATACATTTCATTGCCAATTTCAGCAGATAAATAGTCAGCAAGATAACTTCCAATTTCTTGAAATTTTGGCTGGATACGTGTTTGAATTGCTTCCATTCGTTCGTCCAAACCATCTATTAAAAACGTATTAAAATCTTTCTTCGCAAAACCTTCAAATGACATGTTATCATCCTTTCAACATGTAATACATGTAAATGATACTAATTATTATTAAGTATAAAAAGGTTTTAGTCAAGGAATGTACAGTAAAAAATATGTTTAAAAATAAAGGCATTTGGGGAAATTAAAGTAAATGAATCGTTCATTTTAAGTTAATTGCCGTACCAAAATTGTAAAATAATCATAAACATATTAAAAGTGTTCTGAGAGGGCGTGAATAGTTTGAAATATGTAATGGAGGCAATAAGACGTAAAGAAGCCCAGGAAAAGCTTCCAGTTATACGTATGGAAATTGATTATGAACTTGTAACACTTCATGATGCACTAAAAGCCAATGATAACGTACAAATTATAAAAGCAAAAGAACGATTGGAGCAACTAAGATTACAGTTACAGAAAGCTGAAAATGAATAATAAAGCTATTTGAGGATCTCCAATAACGTATCTTAATATACATATTGGAGGTCTTTTATTAGAAAAAAACCAATCCGAATACAATGACTCCAATCCTCTAATCTGATAATATGAATAGTAGACAGAAAAATAACGGAGGAGAATATATGAATGTAGAATTTCGTGATACCCTTTTTAACCAGGCTAAATCATGGGTTCTGGAAGCAGGAGCCAATATTCGAAATAAAATAAATGATCCATATGATATCGCTACAAAATCAAATGCGAATGATCTTGTAACAACAATGGATAAAGAAACAGAGTCTTTTTTTATAACGAATATAAAAGCATCGTACCCTGAACACTACATTTTAAGTGAAGAGGGATTTGGGGATCATTTAACAACATTAAATGGAACAGTATGGATAATTGATCCAATCGATGGCACGATGAATTTCGTACATCAGAAAAAGAATTTTGCCATTTCTGTAGGCATATATCATGATGGTGTTGGTGAAATAGGGATTATTTATGATGTAATGGCAGATGTTCTGTTTTATGCTAAAAGAAATGAAGGAGCCTATAAAAATGATGTGAAATTAGCTCCTTTAAATCCGAATTTAAAATTTGAAGAGGTCATATTTGGTCTGAATCATTTTTGGTTATGTGAAAATCGTTTGGTAGATGAGCAGCGGATGCAAGATTTTGTGAGAACGATTCGAGGATCCAGAACATACGGCTCTGCTGCACTGGAATTAGCATATGTAGCAGAAGGTGTGATGGATGGCTATTTATCAATGAGTCTTGCCCCTTGGGATGTAGCAGCAGGTATTGTTATTGCAGATGAAGTAGGCGGTATTACTTCGGATATAGATGGAAATCCGGTAAGTATGCTTGATAAGAGCTCCGTTCTGACCTGCAATTCTACCATTCAAAAGAGGATTATAAACGATTATTTACAAAAAGGAAAAAAGTGACTCCCTAGCTTACGGAGTCACTTTTTTTTCGTTTTAATGAAATGCCATATCCCATGACCAGGAAACCTGCAATAAGAAAAAGTAATATAAGCCAAATATTGCGCAGGGCGATACCCACTCCTACAGCTGCAAACAGAGAAATTACTAATATAGCTAATAAAAGCATGGGAAAGTTAATGTTTTTCATAGGACCACCTCTATATTAATCTCTACATAGTATATAACAAAATTAGTAAATGTTCCAATTAGAGTGGTTAACAAATTGCTTTGGCTGGCATGAAGCTTAAACATTTAGTATGATGGTGAAAGAGTCTACGAGAGAGTAAAGGATAAAGAAATAAAATTACAAACAGCACCAATGGGGGAAGATAGATGGATGCCACGAATTTCAGTCCTATTTTTGATTTTGTATTAAATAATTTTCCAGATAATGTATTTTGGATTTTTTATGTACTTAATTTGATATTTGGAGCTATTGCTTTTAAATTAGGTTTTGCAAGAAAACTTCCACTTTTAAAAACGATTTTTGTATATATCATGCTAGCTGTTGGTACATACATTATTACCATATTTAGTATTCTCCAAATGCCAATTACAGAAAGCTTGATAGTTATTTCGCTCGTGTTGGCGATTTATCGATTTAGATTGCACAGGCAAAGAAAAGGAAATCAAAGTCATAAAAAAACGCCTGAATAAGGCGTTTTTTTTGGATTTAAAGTCGTGAACAAGCTTTAAATCAAGTCATGCTTTTGTTTCTTCTTTCTATACAAATGGAAGTTTCCTGTAGAATGACGTTGTTTCGTTTTATATTCAATTCGCCCATAACATGTATCGCATAAATACATATGGACTCTGCGATTTCTTAACCGTTTTGCCTCTGGAGAATGATCTTCTAACGTTTCTACAGTATCACAAATAACACATTTTACCTGCATAAATTTTCACCTCAAAATTATAAATGCTTGTAAAATACTATAACATAGAAAGCGTTCGCTTATAAACGTATTTCATGTTTATAAAAATTTATATAGGGGAAAATAGAAATTAATAAATAGGGAGGGCGATTTTGATGAAAAAAAGGTATATTTTATCTGCAGGAGCAGCAGGAGCCATAGGGGCTGCTGTAACAGGTTATTTTTTAAAAGATCAAGAAAATCGGGATAAATTGAAACAAAACGCAAAAAACGTAACAGATAAATTTAAAACGAATAAAAATACAGGGAATACGTTATTAGAAGATGCCGGTATTCCAGATCAATCATCGGACAGTGGCCCTGCGCAGCGAGACAATGCCAAAATGGTCGATGAAGGTTCGCAGTTTGGTGTCCAATACTATAATGAAGTGAAAGAGGAAAATACAAATTAAAAAACCATAAAAAGGTGATTCCCAAGCATAAGCAGGGATCACCTTTTTTATTTTTATTCCTCACTTTGATGGTGGGATTGTTCTTCTTCAACATCTTCCAACTGTTGTTCATCTTCTTCAGGCATGATCTCTTTGTTTTGGTCAGGTTCCTGAGGCTGATCTTCATTTATAGGAAATTCAGGCATATACCTTCCTACGATTGCAGCGACCTCATCTACAACGCCATCTACAGGGTGACCTTGTCTTATTTTATTTCCCATGCCGCGGATCCTTTCCATAACATCGGCATCTGCTACGACGACTGCTGTTTTTCCATATGGGTCATGTTGGAGTGCTTCCATGACAGAATATTTGATGGTACCTACTCTAGAGCGGTCTAAATCCTTATCTACATCAATCCCAACAACTGTGTAAGGCCCCGCAACAACTGCTGCTGAATCATTAACATTTGGTACATCACCTGCTACATTAGCTAAGTGGTCGGCGATTTCACCATTATTTAAATTTTTTCTCTCTGCTGGATCAGAGTTTTCCACTTGTGTAATTCTATTATTTTGGTCTTCTTCATTTGCTAAAGGTTCTTCTTCTTGTTGGCAGCCAGCGATAACGAATACACTAACAAAAAGCAATATAGCTATCCGCATATTCATGCAGCATTCCTCCTAAATAATACTCAACTTAAGGTTATTTTGGATGGAATACGAAAAAATATACAAAAAACTCATGCAGTATAGTGTAACAGCTTCTAAGAAGACGTTCATTTTTTTTAAAGAGTTGTTCAAAAAGTCATCGAATGATAAGCAATGAATCTCTTCGTTGGTTTGTTTTTCGCTACTCACGTATTTAAAAGCATACGTTTCGTTCCATGGAAAAGAAAATCACTTTTCCTGCTTGCAAGATCGTCTGCTCAAAACTACGCCGCCTCGACCTTCTTGCTTCTAATTCGACAACTATTTGAAAGCGCACTTAAACGATTAATTAATAATTATTTTGGTAACATTTTTGATTGGATCTTCCTTATTGGAACCATCCATATAGTATAGATGTACAGGCCCATCTTCTTTTAGAGGCTTTCCTTCCACCGAGAATAAGAAACAACTCCTGTAAAGATCATGAAGTGGCATCTCCACATCCTCATCATTTGTTACAAGTGTTGCTGTTTCAGCTTTTGGATTTATTTCCGCGTTGTCTAAAAAGTAATTAATCGGCATGACATAGGAATTTTCTAATATTTTATTCCCTTCCATTCGCGATATGCTCCTATTCACAGGTGGGGCTTTTTCAATAGCCCGGTCCCAAACTTCGGAAGCTTTTTTTAGCTCATCTTCTGTTTCGTCTTGCTTATCTAAACTTGTAAATGCTTCGTCCAGTAATATTTTTCTGTCATCAAAAATCCATACAGTCGGATCTAATGTAATGGAATATGTAACATTTCCAATTATTGGTATTATCATTATCTCATCCCCTCACAATATATCTCTACCTAGAATAGCAGACAATATATAATATTTCACTTGTAAACGATTGAAATTTTTATAACAAAAATGTTTGCAATTTCTTATTGCTAACGATAATATAAGAATAGAAGAAGTCTTTTTGCGGAGGGAATTAATTTGATGCCTGAGGTGACTGTAAATCATAGTGAAAAAGCCCATGCCCTTCTTAAGGCTGATGCTGATAAAATTTTGCGCCTGATAGAAGTTCAAATTGAAAATTTAACGATGCCACAATGTCCTGTATATGAGGATGTTCTGGATACACAAATGTTTGGCCTCTCCCGGGAGATCGACTTTGCTGTACGATTGAATTTAATCAGCGAAAATGAAGGTAAAGCACTTCTTGAAAATTTAGAGATGAAGCTAAATATACTTCATGAAGCAACGCAAAAGTCTGTGTGATACACATATTAATCGCGTTCCTGACGTAATGTAACACAGCAAAAACTTTGCCTGCATACTAAGGGTGGCAAGGTTTTTTTGTTTACTGTCGTACAGTAAGAATATTTTTAAAAGAAGATGAAAATTGAAATTTATAGTTTAAAACTATGTTATACTATTTAATAATTCTATTTCATCTGTAATTATCTTACATAGTGGGGAGAAGTAAGATGATAAAGAGATTAAAAGATTATGACTTTACATTAATGATTACGCCTATACTTTTAACGGCTTTTGGATTAGTCATGATCTATAGTGCCAGTATGGTAATTGCTGTGGTTGAAGGAAATGAGAGTACGCATTACCTCACCAGGCAAGCATTGTGGTTTGGTATTGGTATGGTAGGATTTGTATTCTGTAGTGTATTTCCATACAAGTATTACCAGAGGCTTATGAAAATTATCATATTCTGCGTTATTCTGCTATTAATCGGTGTGCTATTTTTTGGGATTACCGTTAATAATGCCAGATCATGGTTCGTGGTTGGACCAATAAGTTTACAACCTGCTGAATTTGCAAAATTAGGTCTTATACTTTATTTAGCTTCTGTTTATTCCAAAAAGCAAGCTTATATTAGTGAGTTCAATAAAGGAGTTTTGCCACCATTAATTTTGACAGGGGTTATTTTAGGTCTAATCGTAATGCAGCCTGATATAGGAACAGCAGCGATTATCTTTCTAATAGCATGTGCAGTTATTTTCAGTGCCGGAATACGCTTTAAACATCTATTTATACTTATCTTTATCGGGGTAGTTATATTTGCTATTGCTGCTCCAAATATGATTACAGATACTAGAATTGCAAGGTTTACAGGAGCCTATCAGCCATTTCAAGCACCGGAAACAGGTGGCTACCAATTAATCCAATCCTATCTTGCTATCGGTGGTGGTGGATTGACTGGTGAAGGGCTTGGACAAAGTGTGCAAAAGTTAGGGTATTTGATGGAAGCTCATACTGATTTTATTATGGCCATTATTGCTGAAGAGCTAGGATTTATAGGTGTTATCATTGTTATAGGGTTGCTTGCTGCAATTGTCTTACGAGGTATTTTTATCTCAAGAAAAACAAGAGACAGCTTTGGCGCCTTGTTAGCGATAGGTATATCTTCCATGGTAGGAATACAGGCGTTTATTAACCTTGGAGCAATAAGTGGTCTTTTGCCAATTACAGGTGTTCCTTTGCCATTTGTTAGTTATGGTGGGTCATCATTACTTGTACTGCTGATTTCAATGGGGATATTAAATAATATCGCAATGACAGTAAAGAAACAGGAAAGAGAGTCAGAAGCAGAACAGGAAAACTCACAATCTATATCTGAAAGAAATAAGTTTAATTCTAGAGGAGGAAAATCATGGCTGAGTTAAAACAAATGAACAAGGTGTTAGTTGCTAATCGAGGAGAAATTGCTATTCGTGTCTTTAGGGCTTGCACTGAGCTTAACATTCGTACAGTTGCTATATATTCAAAAGAAGATTCGGGATCGTATCATCGTTATAAAGCGGATGAATCGTATCTAATAGGAGAAGACAAGAAGCCAATAGATGCTTACCTTGATATTGAAGGGATTATTAAACTAGCAAAAAGTGTGGGCGTGGATGCTATTCATCCAGGGTATGGATTTTTGTCAGAAAATATCGATTTTGCAAGACGCTGCGAAGAAGAAGGAATTATTTTTATCGGCCCTACGAGTGAGCATTTGAATATGTTTGGGGATAAGGTGAAAGCAAGAGAGCAGGCTGTTGATGCTGGCCTGCCAGTAATTCCAGGTAGTGATGGACCTGTTGATTCTGCAAGTGAAGTAGAAGCATTCGGCAGGGAACACGGGTTTCCAATAATTATAAAAGCATCTCTAGGCGGAGGCGGTCGTGGCATGCGGATCGTCCGAAGTGAAGGAGAAGTTCCGGAAGCTTACGATCGTGCGAAATCAGAGGCAAAGTCAGCTTTTGGTAACGACGAAATTTATCTGGAGAAATTAATTGAAAATCCAAAACATATAGAGGTCCAAATTATTGGTGATGATGAAGGGAATATTGTTCACTTGTATGAGAGGGACTGTTCCGTTCAACGAAGACATCAAAAGGTTGTAGAAGTTGCACCAAGTCTATCTTTAACAGAAAGTCGCCGTCTGGAAATATGCGATGCCGCGGTACAATTAATGAAAAAAGTAAACTATCTAAATGCTGGTACGGTTGAATTTTTAGTAACAGATGATGCCTATTATTTTATTGAAGTGAACCCGCGTGTACAGGTAGAACACACGATTACAGAAATGATTACTGGTGTGGATATTGTCCAAACACAGCTAAAAATTGCCGCAGGACGTAGTATGCTTGATAAATCAATCGGCAATTTAGAGCAGAATAATATCACAGTGAATGGATACGCGATACAATCTCGTGTCACGACAGAAGATCCATTAAATAACTTTATGCCGGATACAGGAAGGATAATGGCATATCGAACAGGTGGCGGTTTTGGTGTTCGCCTGGATGCTGGAGATGGATTTCAAGGTGCAGAAATCTCTCCACATTATGATTCCCTACTGGTTAAGGTTTCTACATGGGCATTAACGTTTGAGCAGGCAGCTCAAAAGATGGTTCGAAATCTAAAGGAATTCAGAATTCGCGGAATTAAGACGAACATTCCTTTCCTAGAGAACGTTATCTTGCATGATAAATTTTTATCTGCGCAATATAACACGACGTTTATTGATGAAACACCTGAGTTATTCGTATTTCCAAAGCGCAAGGACCGTGGTACAAAAATGCTTGCATATATTGGTCATACAACAGTAAATGGTATGGAAGGGGTGGAAAACTCGGAAAAACCTGATTTTCCTGCTCTAACCGTACCTAAAACGGATATTTTAACAGAAATCCCTAATGGATCGAAACAGATTTTAGACGAGCGAGGGCCAGAAGGTTTAGCAAAATGGCTCAAGGAACAAAAGGAAGTTAAGCTTACGGACACAACTTTCCGTGATGCACATCAATCGCTCCTTGCAACCAGGGTAAGAACGAAGGATCTGGATCGAATAGCTGAACCAACTGCTCGCATGTTACCTAATCTTTTCTCTGTAGAAATGTGGGGTGGAGCTACATTTGATGTGGCATACCGGTTCCTAAAAGAAGACCCTTGGGAAAGATTATTAAAATTACGTAAAAAAATGCCTAATTTACTCTTGCAAATGTTACTCAGGTCAAATAATGCGGTTGGATATAAAAATTATCCTGATAATGTCATTCATGAATTTGTTGAAAAGAGTGCAAATGCGGGAATAGATATTTTCCGAATATTTGATAGTTTGAATTGGGTTGAAGGAATGCAGCTAGCGATTGAGTCTGTTAGAGAGAATGATAAAATCGCTGAAGCTTCTATGTGTTATACAGGTGACATATTAGATACAGGTCGTTCTAAGTATGATTTGTCCTACTATCTAAACCTGGCAAAACAGCTTGAACAATCAGGTGCTCATATTCTAGGTATTAAGGATATGGCAGGTTTACTCAAGCCTGAAGCAGCGTATCAATTAATATCCAGTTTAAAAGAAACGATAGATTTACCTGTCCATCTTCATACACATGATACAAGTGGTAATGGTATTCATACGTATTCTCGTGCGATTGATGCTGGAGTGGATGCAGTGGATGTCGCTGTAAGTCCAATGGCAGGCCTAACATCCCAGCCTAGTGCACAGGCATTATACCATGCACTTGAGGGTGCCCACAGGCAGCCAAACGTTGATGTAGATGCATATGAGGAACTTTCCCATTACTGGGAGGGAATAAGAGAATATTATAAAGACTTTGAAAGTGGCATGAAAGCACCTCATACTGAAATATATTTACATGAAATGCCAGGTGGCCAATATAGTAATCTAAAACAGCAAGCTAAATCTGTAGGCCTGGGAGATCGATGGAATGAGGTAAAAAGGATGTTCCGCCAAGTAAATGATATGTTCGGTGATATTGTGAAGGTTACACCATCTTCTAAAGTAATAGGTGATATGACATTATTTATGGTTCAGAATAATTTAACTGAAGAAGATATCTATGAACGCGGAGAGTCCATCGATTTTCCGGATTCTGTTGTCGAATTTGCACAAGGTTATATTGGACAACCGTATCAAGGTTTTCCAAAAGAACTGCAACGCATTATTTTAAAGGGAAAAGAAGCAATCGAAGTACGACCTGGAGAGTTACTGGATCCAATTGATTTCACTCAATTAAAAGAAACATTATTTCAATCGCTTGATCGCCAGGTAACAAGCTTTGATCTTATATCACATGCATTGTATCCGAAGGTGTTCATGGATCACCATAAATTTTCTGAAACGTATGGGGATATGTCTGTTCTGGATACACCGACATTTTTCTACGGCATGAAACTGGGTGAGCAAATAGAAGTCGAAATCGAACAGGGAAAAACGCTAATTGTAAAATTGGTTTCTATATCGGAAGCAAGAGCGGATGGTACCCGTGTCGTTTATTTTGAATTAAATGGCCAAGCCCGTGAGATCGTCGTTACTGATGAAAGTGTCAAATCAACTGTGGCAACAAGACCTAAGGTGGATAAGTCCAATGACAAACATATAGGTGCTACAATGCCTGGAACAGTAATAGAAGTAATTGGTAAAAAAGGGGACAAGGTAAATAAAGGGGATTATATCCTAACTACCGAGGCGATGAAAATGGAAACTACCATTCAAGCTCCATACGAAGGCGTAATTAAAGATGTACACGTGGAAAATGGGGAATCAATTGCAGTTGATGACTTATTAATTGAATTTGAATAAAACCAAAAAACAGGTAGTAAGAAATCTTACTACCTGTTTTTTATTATTTCCCCGAAGCAGGTTTATCTTCGTTTATTTGTAGTTCCTTTTCATACTTAGCACTCCTGGATGACAGCAGAATGAAATAACTCAGCATTCCAAAGAAACAGGAGATGACGAAAGCATGTAGTAAAGCGACTCCCAGGTTTAACATGGTGAAAATAATCATAGCCCCAAAAAACACTTGTGAAGCAATTAGTGCTAATGCAGTAATCCAGCCCCAATACATTATCCTATGATGCCTATAATTTTTCATCATTTTTATAAATAGGACAATTGTCCAAATGAAAAGAATTCCTGCTGCTAAGCGGTGCCCCATCTGTATCCACTGTTCGAAGCTAAACCCTCCAAAAGCAAGCGGTGACGTATTTGAACAGAAAGGCCAATCCGCGCAGACCAGATTTGCTTCGGTATGCCGTACTAAAGCCCCAGTGTAAACAACCATCAATGTATATATCGTTAGTGCATAAATTTCAATTCGGTGCTTCTTTTGAATAAACAACGATGTTGTATCAAATTTCCTGTCAATTTCAAATATGAGCAACATAAGTAAAAAGACGGATGCAAATGAAATCAATGAAATTCCGAAATGGGCAGCCAAAACGAAGTCAGATTGTCCCCACATTACCGCAGCTGCTCCTATGAAAGCTTGCAGAACTAAAAAGAAGACAGATATGAAAGACAAGAATTTCACTTCACGAATATGACCAATGTATTTCCACGCGATAATAGCTAAAGCGACAACAGTAATACCGACAACCCCTGTAACCAATCTGTGACTTAATTCGATTACGAGTTCAGGTGAGATAACTGATGGTAAAAACTGTCCTTCACATAATGGCCAACTATCACCGCATCCATCCCCGGAGTCCGTTTTTGTAACTAGTGCTCCTCCCAGTAAGATTAATGTCATCCCTACTGTGGAGATAACAGATAACCATTTTAATGTTTTAATCATAGTACAGCCTCACTTCATATATATGTAAAATTTATTCTTACAATAGATTAATAATAATATTTTTCCTTTATACAATGCAATGAAATACCTTCAAAAAATGACAAATGACACAGAATTGTAAGAGTCTGGGGGGTTATTACTATTTTCACCGTATAAAATTTAGAAAACCCTTGCATTGTGTTCATTTGTTTGCTAGAAATAATATAGGGATAATTTCCTTATGTTAAGCGTTACTATGTCAGGTCAGTGCTTAAATAAAGCAAAATAATGTTATGTAATTAATTAGATTGTAATAGAATTCCATGATACAATAAAAATAATTGTCAGTATGCATAAACGTATAATATTAATCGTTAACATGTATACTTGATATTATAATGCTTTCGGTGGAATTAGAAGGGGGGATACAAGATGGACAACATAGAGACACCTTCGTCACACATGGTTAGCGGCGAAGAAATTGTCCCGAAAGCACAAAAGACAACATTATTCTCTGATCTTAAAGCATTGGTTAAAATTGGTATTATAAACTCTAATTTAATTACTGCATTCGCGGGTTTCTGGTTAGCACTCCATTTCACTAATTCTTCATTTCTCGCGTATTGGGATATATTTTTATTAACAATGGCGGGTGTTGCATTAGTTATTGCTGGTGGATGTATACTTAATAACTGGTATGATGCTGATATTGATCTGGTGATGTCAAGAACAAAGAATCGACCTACTGTAACTGGGAAAATTTCATTACATACAGTTATGGGGCTGGGGATAGGAATTACTGTACTTGGTTTACTACTGCTCTTGTTTACAACAGTTGAAGCCACAATACTTGCATTGTTTGGATGGTTCGTATATGTCGTTTTATATACCATGTGGTCAAAACGAAGGTATACCTTAAATACTATCATTGGCAGTTTTTCAGGGGCGGTGCCACCTTTAATTGGTTGGGCAGCTATTGATCCCAATTTCCATGTCGTACCTTTGGTGTTATTTTTAATCATGTTTATTTGGCAAACACCGCATTTTCTAGCATTAGCAATGAAAAAGACAAAGGAATATAAGTCTGCTGGGATCCCGATGTTACCGGTAGTGCATGGATTTGAATTTACAAAACGACAAATTATTGTATATATTGCAAGCTTATTGCCACTACCGTTTTTTTTAGCGTCGCTTGGTACGACGTTCATAGTGATTGCGACTTTACTTAATATTGGTTGGCTCATTATCGGATTAAGAGGCCTATTCGTAAAAGATAATCTGAAATGGGCGAATACGATTTTTGTTTATTCCATAAATTACTTAACGATACTTTTTCTAATGATGGTTGTTGTAACATTACCTATGTTTAGCTGAATAACTAGCTTAAAATATATGCTTTAAGAAAATCAACAAGGAGAAAGAGGGGTATGAATAGATGAAAGATTGGATGGGAAAATCGAAGGCTATATTCCTATTAGGTTCATTAGCACTGATTCTAGCCGGTTGTGGACAAGAAAATTTATCAGCCCTAATACCAAAGGGGTACGGCGCTGAGACATCTATGGATTTAATTATCCTTTCCACCATAATTATGACGTTTGTGTTTATCGTTGTAATTCTCGTATTTGTTATTGTTCTATCACGTTTTCGTAAAAAGAAGGGACAAGAAAATTACATACCAAAGCAAGTGGAAGGTAGTAAGACACTTGAAACTGTTTGGACAGTTATTCCGATTGTTTTAGTTATAATCCTTGCTGTACCAACAGTTACGGCAACATTTGATTTAGCTGATGAAACAGGCTCAGAGGATGGGTTGAATATAGAAGTTACCGGTAATCAGTATTGGTGGCATTTTAATTATGAGGGGCAGGAAATTCAAACAAGTCAGGACATGTACATCCCTGTTGGGGAAAAGGTGCATTTGAATATGATGGCTTCTGATGTTATCCACTCATTTTGGGTGCCAGCACTTTCAGGAAAAATGGACGCCAACCCTGAAAACGAAAATAGTATGTATATAGAAGCGCATGAGGAAGGCGTCTACTGGGGTAAATGTGCAGAACTTTGTGGCCCATCACACTCACTGATGGACTTTAAAGTAATTGCAGTCAGTCCTGAGGAGTTCGATCAATGGGTTGAAGACATGCAAAACGTTGACCCTGAAGCAGAACCTGAAGATGCTGTAGCACAAGATGGTAAAGCTGCATTTGAAGAGAATAGCTGTATGGGTTGTCACGCTATTGGTTCTTCACCGGCGCAAGTTGGGCCAAATCTAACATCGTTTGGGGATCGTTCTAAAATTGCAGGTATTCTTGAACCAACAAAAGAAAACTTGGTCGATTGGCTTATGGATCCTGAATCGATCAAGCCTGGAAACCAGATGACCGGTAATTATGATATTACTGAAGAGGAAGCAAATAGTATTGCAGAATATTTAATGCAATTGCAGCCTTCTGAAATAACACCGGAAAGTGCAGGAGATTAATTTTATAATTTATACTATTGGGATGGAAGATGAAAAAGGGAGGTTTAAGCATTGAGTATAGCAGCTACTCAGAAGAGAGGCTTCGGTGCTGTGCTATGGGATTATTTAACCACTGTAGACCATAAAAAAATTGGTATATTGTATCTAATAGGTGGTGGATTTTTTTTCCTGCTCGGTGGATTGGAAGCTTTGTTTATACGTATTCAACTATTAGTACCTGAAAATGATTTCATTAGTGCAGGTCTGTATAACGAAATGTTTACTATGCACGGGACGACGATGATTTTCCTGGCAGTAATGCCATTATTGCTTGGCCTAATGAACTATATTATGCCTCTCCAAATCGGGGCACGAGATGTTGCATTTCCATTTTTAAATTCATTAGGTTTTTGGTTGTTTTTGTTCGGTGGACTATTATTAAATTGTAGCTGGTTTTTGGGAGGAGCACCTGATGCAGGATGGACTGCATATACCCCATTATCACTACAGTCACCGGGACACGGAATTGATTTTTATGTAATGGGACTGCAGCTCTCGGGTGCGGGAACATTAATTGGTGGTATTAACTTCCTGGTTACGATCGTTACCATGCGTGCACCGGGGATGACATATATGCGTATGCCACTATTCACTTGGACTACTTTTGTCACAAGTGTACTAATATTATTTGCATTCCCTGCATTAACTGTTAACTTATTTCTATTAATGTTTGACCGTATGTTCGGATCGGCATTTTTTGATGTAGCATTAGGCGGGAATACAGTAATCTGGCAGCATTTGTTTTGGATATTTGGTCACCCTGAAGTTTATATCCTAATACTCCCTGCATTTGGTGTATTCAGTGAGGTGTTTCCAACATTTTCCAAGAAAAGATTATTTGGTTATACAGCAATGGTATTTGCAACAATTTTGATTGCATTTCTAGGGTTTATGGTATGGGCACACCATATGTTCACAGTTGGACTAGGCCCTGTAGCAAACTCTATCTTTGCGATTGCAACAATGGCTATTGCAGTGCCTACAGGTATTAAGATCTTTAACTGGTTGGCGACAATGTGGGGTGGAAGTATTACCATTAATTCTTCTATGCTATGGGCTTTAGCATTCATACCTACATTTACTATTGGCGGTATGACAGGTGTTATGCTTGCTTCTGCTGTAGCAGATTATCAATACCATGACACATACTTTGTTGTTGCCCACTTCCACTATGTTATGGTAGGTGGAACAGTGTTTGGAATTTTTGCAGCACTACATTATTGGTGGCCAAAAATGTTTGGACGTATTCTACACGAAGGTATGGGCAAATTTACTTTCTGGACATTCTTTATTGGATTCCATTTAACATTCTTTATCCAGCATTTCCTAGGATTAATGGGAATGCCTCGCCGTTATTGGGTGTTTTTGGAAGATCAAGGATTAGATACTGGTAACTTAGTCAGTTCGATTGGAGCATTTTTAATGGCTATTGCTGTAATTGTATTCTTGATTAATATTATTTACACAGCGGCTAAAGGAACAAAAGCACCAGCTGATCCATGGGATGGCCGGGCGTTAGAATGGGCTATTTCATCACCACCGCCATATTATAACTTTAAACAAACACCATTGGTTCGTGGACTGGATCCTTTATGGATTGAAAAAATGGAGGGCAAAGGTAAGGTTACACCCGCAGAACCAGTAGATGATATTCATATGCCGAATTCGAGTTTTGTACCATTTATCATGACATTCGGGTTCTTTGTCGCCAGTTTCGGATTTATTTATCAAGTGGATCATAGTGCATGGCTTATTGCGGTTTATGTCGGTATGGGAATAGCGCTTGGTGCTATGGCGTATAGATCGTTGAAAGATGATCATGGTCACCATGTTACAAAAGAAGAACTAGAAAGGGAGGCTGACTAAGATGAGTCACGATCATTCCTTAAATCCTGAAACAATGCCACAGGAACCAGAAAAAGCCACCCTTGAGGGTAAAAATAAATTTTTGGGTTTATGGTTCTTCCTTGGCGGTGAAACAGTCCTTTTCGCATGTTTGTTCGGTACCTATCTCGCGTTGAATAACTCAACAGCGGATGGACCGTCTTCAAATGACATATTTGGATTGGAACTTGTTTTTCTTATGACAGTATTGCTTCTAACAAGTTCATTAACTAGTGTGTATGCTGTGTATCATATGAAAAATAATGACTTTAAAAAGATGCAATTATGGTTGGGGATCACAGCGTTACTAGGGATTGCTTTCCTGGCATGTGAAGTATATGAGTTCGCTCACTATATTATTGATTATGGCTTCACTTTCCGTTCGTCAGCTTTTGGATCTGCATTTTATACATTAGTTGGATTCCATGGAGGGCACGTGGTCTTTGGCTTGAGCTGGCTTATTACGTTGATGGTCCGTAATGCTAAAAGAGGTTTGAATTTATATAACGCTCCAAAATTTAATACATTCAGTCTATACTGGCATTTTATTGATGTTGTATGGGTGTTTATTTTCACAGTTGTATATTTAATGGGGATGGTGTAATTTATGGCAGAGAATACCAATAAAATGAATGCCTTCCAAAAACAGAAAAAGAAAGAGGAAATGAAGAAACAAGTAATTTCGTTTGCTTTAATGATTGGCCTTACAATAATTGCCTTTTCTCTTGTTGCGACAGGTGCAATGGAAAGTATGTTCATCATACCAGTGCTGATTATTTTAGCAGTCATTCAAGTTGGCTTTCAATTTTATTATTTTATGCACCTGAAAGACAAGGGACATGAAATGCCAGCAGCATTTATCTATGGTGGTGTATTCGTCACTTTCCTAGTTCTTGCAGCTTTACTTGTGATCACCTGGTGGTGATTTAATTAGATCGGGAATCTTTCTCCCGGTCTTTTTCTTTCTTAAAATATTTTTTGCTAAAATCGTCACAATATAGAGCTGTACGAGTTGATGATTTGCGTTACAATGTACATGTTAGTAGGTATAAACTTTCGAATGATTAAATATAAGAAATAAAAGCTTTCGCCAATAATTGGTGGTAAGCAACGTTTTTCTAAGGGTGGGTAATTATGTGGCTGGAACTGCAAATATTTGGCCTCCGTGCGTTGTGGAGTCCGTATTTCTTAACATATATTATAATTTTAGCTTTGCTTTACTTTCTAATAACGGGTCCGTATCGTCATAAATTCGGTGGTACTGAAAAGCCTAGCGGCAGGCAACAAATCTATTTTTACTTGGGGTTATTTCTATTATATGTTATAAAAGGTTCTCCAATTGATTTGTTAACACATATTACGCTAACGGCACACATGATTCAAATGGCGATCTATTATCTTGTGTTTCCTATTTTGATCATTAAGGGGATACCAGCATGGATTTGGAGAAAGGTTGTTTATGCACCAGTAATTAAACCTATTGTGAAAGTCTTAACCAAACCAATTGTTTCCTTGTTACTATTTAATTCACTTTTTTCAATTTACCATATACCTGCTATTTTTAACTTTTCAAAATCATCATTGATTGCACATTCATCTATTTCAATTATTATATTGATTGCTGCTTTCATTGTATGGTGGCCAATAGTGTCACCGCTTAAAGAATTTGATACTATGAGTCCGGTTTTAAAAATGGGTTATATCCTTGCTAACGGTGTTTTAATTACGCCGGCCTGCGCGTTAATTATATTCGCAGACCAGCCATTATACGCGGCGTATACACAGGACGGAGCATGGTTGCAGGCACTCGCCTTATGTGTACCTGGAGATGTGTTAACAGGTATAGCGGTTCCGCTTTCCGGGCCGGAGATGTTTACATCATTGAGTACAATGTATGATCAGCAATTAGGTGGCATTATTATGAAGGTCGTGCAGGAAATTACGTATGGAATCTTACTGGCAAGTGTCTTCTTTAAATGGGTTAATAAAGAAGGTCAAAAAGTAGACCCTGTACCTGCGGAGATAAATTAACAAAAAATAGTTAACTCCATTTGGAGTTGGCGTTTTCTCAATTAGAAAGGATACGTGAAGAAAAATATGCCTGTTTTACCGACATTAAGTACTTTTTTTATTTTATTAAGCGCCATTTTAGTAGCTTTTGGCTGGAGATTTATAAGTAAGGGCAAGGCGGAAGCTCATAGAAAAACGATGATAGCAGCTGCTATTAGTGCAATCTTGTTTTTTATTATCTATGTATCCAGAACCATTTTTGCTGGAAATACAAGCTTTGGTGGGCCTGAGGAATTAGAGATCTATTATACCATATTTTTAATTTTCCATATTACACTAGCAACAACAGGTGCTGTATTTGGTATTACTTCATTGACATTAGCGTTTAAACGAAAAATTATCAAACATAGAAAATTAGGTCCGTATACAAGTATTATATGGTTTTTCAGTGCCATAACCGGATTTATCGTTTATCTGTTATTGTATGTTTTCTTTGATGGAGGAGAAACTACAAGTTTAATTAAAGCTATATTAGGAACATAAAAAAGGGTGAGTAACTATATTGCTCACCCTTTTTCTATGTTACATAAGAAATTATAAAATTTTGAGGTTATAGATAATTCAGCAGCCGAATAGGCCTCGTCCGGCTCCAGCGCCCAGCAACTAGCAAATCTTTACGGTGGGGCGAGCATTTAGCGCAGCCCCAAACTTCACATTCCTCCATTACGGTAAGTCAACATCGGTTTAGGGTTGGAAGGAAGGCCGACTAAAACCGGGCCAGACGCTTAGGCGTCGGCACACCGCTTTTGCAGGGGCATGTTTCCTTTATCTCATTGCGGAAGAGGAGGTTTAACTAAAACCACCACTTTGCGTGGCAACGTTGAACCACCCGCAGCGCTGAGCGCGGTTTGTACGTTGCTAATCGGGCGCTTTAAGACTTTGTTCTTAAATTTTAATTTTCCATTTTATAATGCCAGCTTCTTTTGCTGAATTAAATGCAATAACAAATAATGGCCCTAGAATAAAGCCCAGAATACCTAGTAATTGCAGGCCTAGAAACATAGCAATTAGTGTTGCCAGCGGTGATAATCCAATATGCTGTCCCATCACCTTTGGTTCTACTGTCCGCCTTATAGCAAGTAATATAATTGCCAATATAGCTAATTGTATGCCCGTCGTAATGTCCCCACTTAACAGCATGAACAATGCCCACGGGCCCAAAACGGCGATTGAGCCAATAATAGGAATGAGGTCGATTATCCATATAATCAAGGACATGATTATCGCAACTTCCGGAACGATTAAATATAGTCCGATT
Organism: Virgibacillus sp. NKC19-16; assembly: GCF_021560035.1. NCBI lineage: Bacteria > Bacillati > Bacillota > Bacilli > Caryophanales > Bacillaceae > Virgibacillus > Virgibacillus salidurans. The sequence continues at coordinate 1,599,755 of NZ_CP074373.1, forward strand.
AATGTGACCGCAAGTATAATAAGGCTGACAAGAAATTGAGCTTTGAAAAAACCTAAAAGAACATCGGTTAAGCGCTTATTCATAAAGGAAACTTTTTCAGCCGTTTCTTTTGTGAATAAACTATATGTCTTTGATTTAAGTACAGGTAATTCAAGCATAAATAAAAATAAAGCAATTAAATATACAATAAAACTGATTAAATAGGATGGAACCTTAGCGAATAATTGTGCTATATTATCTAATGTAATAGTATCTCTTGCTGTTTCACTCAATGCAGTTAAGTTATCCTCAATACTATTTGATACCTGATTAACAAATTCAGGGGGTAAATTATTTGTATATTGTTGAAGGTTTGTCTCCCAATCTTCATATATCTCATTTATCTCATTAACATATGTGGGGATATTTTCCACGAAATTTACAACCTGTGTGGTTGCTTTCGTGACTGCAAATGTACCAGCAACTCCCATTATGATCAAAAAAAGCAGAAAAACAATGATTACGGATATTTGTCGGCTCATCTTCCCCTTTCGTTGTATTAACCGAATAAGTGGATTAAGTGCCAGAGCGGTGATTAATGCAAGTATTAAAGGAACGGAAACAGGTAATATAAAGATTATAAACAGTAAAAGTATTATAAACAAAAAAATAAGCGACCATTGACGTTTTGAAATAGAACGAAGCAAGTTTATACGATGTCTCCTTTCATAGTAGTCTAAAGGATTACATAAATAATAAGCGTGTCAATTATTAGATCAGCGTTTTGCATCTTTTGATTAAAAAACCAACTGCCTGGTGATTATGCCTGATAGAGCAGTTGGTTTTTATAAGGATGACTTTGATGACTTATTTCTTATATTGGTTAATTTCTTCTGCTAATTTTGTTACTAAATTGTTTGCTCGTTCGACGAGGTTTTCCGGGAAATTTTCACCTTCACCATATTCAACACCGTGTGGATAATAATGTTTCCCGAGTAATGGAGTTAAGAGCTTGATTACAGCGTTTCCACGATCTACATCACCTTCGACCGCATAGCCTTGTACGCGAATATAGTATGTAATGTTCTTTTCTTTTGAATCAATTCTATAATCATATGTCACTCGTTCATAATCCCATTGCTCTGCACGGATAAAAGCATGTAATCCAGTTATATGATCCAGAGGTTTAACATCAATCATAACATCTTCTATTCCAGTATTTTCTAATCTCATTTTATCACCTCACATATTTGTCCTCATTAACCTATAATAATACGAAATGAAGTAACTTGCAATCGAAAAGATAATATGCTTTTGTTTCTTTTTTATTTTAAAAAAACATATGAAATAATAGAGAAAAGAGAATGGATGGTTATATGAAATCATAGGTTGAAATATATACTATAAGTGCGTGTTCAAAAAGGAGGATAAAAAGGACCGATAAGTTCGAGGCGACGTAGTTTCGAGCAAACGTTCTTGTACGCAGGAAAAGTGGTTTTCCTTTTCCAAGGAGCGGAGAAACAAGGCAACGAAGACATTCGAAGTGTCATTTTTGCCGGACTTTTGAACATATTCTATAAAATTAAATGCAAAAGGATGATCACTGTTATGCGTTTTATTCGAAATATAGTTTTACTAGCGCTACTTGGAATAGGAGCTTTCTATGTATTTGAACTAAATACTAATTCTCCTGAAGAAGCAATCGATAGCATAAATGATGTAGTGAAAGAAAAAGATAGCCAGATTGAAACAAAAAGAGCACCTGAAAAAGAAGAAGATATGCTACTAGAAGAAGATTTATTACAATGGATAGGTAAGTCTCAGGAAGTATTGGTTGAGGCTCTAGGTGAGCCTAACCGCACAGACAGAAGCGCCTATGAATACACGTGGTGGGTGTATACAGACAGTAAAGATAAATATATTCAATTTGGAATGCAAGATAACAAAATAATAACCGTTTACGCAGCTGGAAATGCCCTGGATACAGAACCGATTCAAGTTGGACAAGGATACGATGCCGTAGATGATCAGTTGTCATTTTCAAATGAGCTAACATACAGTCAAGGGCTCTCTTCTTATATATTTCTACTGAATCAGGATGATTTGAAGACACGTCCATTAGTCAAGGTTTCGGATAATATATTTATACAAATTTATTTTGATACATTTACACAAGAGTTATCTTCTATACGCGTTTTAACAGCTGACACATTACTTAAGCATCGACCATATGAATTGGAATATCGCGGTGATTTACCGGACGAACCGGATTTAACGGATGAGCAGTGGGCTGAGGTTGAAGAAGGAATGGAAAAGCAAATATTTGATATAACGAATGTCATGCGACATCAGCATGAAAGACCATCGTTGAATTGGGAAGACACTGTTAGTGAAGTAGCATTTTCACATAGTAAAGATATGGCTGAAAATAATTATTTCTCCCATTACAGTCAGAATGGTGATGGATTAAAGGAGCGCCTGTCCGTTGAGGATATATTCTATGCTACAGCAGGGGAAAATATTGCAGCGCAATATCCGGATGCACCAGCAGCAATGGAAGGTTGGCTGAATAGTGAAGGGCACCGGGAAGCACTATTAAATGGAGACTATACGCATTTAGGGGTTGGTGTTTATCGTTTCTACTATACGCAAAATTTCCTGGAAAAACCGTAAATAAACTCACTCAGCTGACATACTGAGTGGGTTTTTTTCGTTTTGATTTCGCACGGTATTTATGAATCAACATAAATTAATTAGTAATAGATGACTATAGTGATGAGGTGAATTAAATGAGCGGGGATAAACTGCATCCGACTGTGTTGGAATTCAAACAGTTTATGAATAAACACCCAGTTTTGCTTGAAGAAGTAAGAAAAAATGGGAGATCATGGCAGGAATACTATGAAAAATGGGTACTACTTGGTGAGGATGATCCTTTTTGGGGCCAATATCGAAACAAGGATGATAAAACCGATGAAAAGGGAGAACAAAAACATGCTGAAATATTCCGTCAGCTGATGAAGCTTACGAAAAATATGGATTTAGACAAAGTACAAGAACAAGTACATCAATTAAACAATACGATTTCCATGATACAAGGTGGAATCAATCAATTTCAGGAAAATAAAAAGTCAAGCGATAAACCAAAAGAACTTTTTAATTTGTTTAGGGATTAAGGAGGAAAAAGATGGATTCTGCTAACTATAACTATTTATCTAAAAACCCCAGGTTGGCTATGTTTGTTCGTTATAATCCAATCTGGTACCGGTATTTGTCCAGGGAACCAGAGCGAATCAATGAAATAGAAAAGGAGGCAAAAAAATTTTATGGAAAAACATTCCCACAACAATTAGAAAAAATAAACAATCAAGTACAAATGTTTGGAATGCTTATTCGATTTGCCGAGGAAATGAAAGATTAATACTTTTTCCATTTTCATCTGAGTAATAAAATGCTATGATAATGGTGGAGGTGTTTGTATTATGATAGCTACGATGGAATATGTTGATATACTTGACCGTTCAGAACTGCTAGGTAAGATGGTATTGGATTCGGACGTGATGAAGGCATACAATAATTCCCAAAAAGAGCTGAATGAAGATAATGAAGCACAGAAGTTAATTAAAAAATTTAAAGATATAAAGAGTCACTATGACGATGTACAACGATTTGGAAGGTATCATCCGGACTATAATGAAATAATGAAACAAGTTCGTGCTTCCAAGCGTGAAATGGATATGAACGATAAGGTTGCTTCTTTTAAAATAGCTGAGCGTAATTTACAGAAGTTACTGGATGAAATAAGCGAATATGTAGCATTAAGTACTAGTAAAGATATCAAAGCTCCCAAAGACGGTGCTGCTTTAACGGATAGCGGCTGTGGATGTGGAAGCGGTGGAACTTGTGGTTGCGCGTCTTAATATATTGCCAGTAAATAAAATGTTAGTGAGGACATACTATGAGAGTGAATCGGCAAGGAATTATCGTTTGGTTTCAACATATGAAAAATATAAAGCAAATTAAACGATATGGAAATCTGATTTATACATCCAAAAAATTAAAATATGCTGTAATCTATGTTGATCAATCTGAACTGGAAACTATAGAGCAAAAATTACTGAAGCTTTCATTTATTTCCAAAGTAGATCGGTCGTATAAGCCCTTTCTCCAAACAAATTTTGAAAACACAAAACCGGATAAGGCAAAACAATATGATTATAAAATGGGTATTTAAAAACCTTGCGAATCTTGTGTTCGCAAGGTTTTTTAGCATGGTTTTTTCTGAAAGAAGGGGACTGCACCAAAGGTCCGTCCCACCGAAAACATTTGTTGCTTTTGGCACAAAAGATATAAAAGACGATATAGTGAAAATTTCATTTCATGGGAATCCCCCGCAGGACTATTCTAAGGAAGGCCGACTAAAACCGTCCATTGCGGACAACTCGGCATACCCCTTGCCGGGCAAGGAGGCTTAGGCCGTGCCCTAAGGTGCGCAACGGTCCGGAGCGATCCCGGACGGCCGATTATAGCAGATACTTATAGCAAACGGTAATTACGTCGTCTTTAAGTATCAACTGCAAAGCTTTAAAAACAATAATAGTTACGAAAATGGCCTTTAGCAAAAAAATAATCCTGCAGAAATTACATCTGCAGGACCCTTTTATAAAAACAAAAGGCAAAGGGAGAGGAGAAACCGGAGGAAGAACTTATGGGGAAGTTTAAGTCTTCTCCGAGTTTTGAAACAACCAAGCTAACAATTAGTTGCCTCATTAGGTAAGTATGTACAATGAAAAAAATAATATACGTTGTATGCTATTTTTTTATCAATTTACTACCTAATTTAGCTGTTTTTATGGTAGGATTAATGTCGAATAGTGTATATTGGGGTGGGCTGATGCGTGTAATTTCAGGACTATATAAGGGTAGACGATTAAAAGCTGTTCCGGGAAAATCTACAAGACCTACAACAGATAAGGTGAAAGAGGCCTTGTTCCAGGTTATCGGTCCATATTTTCAAGGTGGAGCTGTAATGGATTTATTTGCAGGTAGCGGTTCATTGGGCATTGAGGCAATGAGTAGAGGGATGGATCAAGCGATTTTTGTTGATAAGCATCCAAAAGCGATACATACTATTCATGCGAATGTAGAAGCATTGAAACTAGAGGAACAAACGGAGGTATTTAAAGTAGATGCATTTCGCGCACTGCGTGCCGTGGCCAAAAGAGGCTTACAATTTGAACTCATTTTATTTGACCCGCCGTACAAGACAGTAAATTATGAGACGTATTTAAATGAGATTGTTCAACTCCAATTACTAAAAAAAGGTGGATTCATCTATTGTGAGCATGATGTTTCTGAAAACCTACCAAAGAGCCATGACTATTTTTCTGTAATGAAACAAGAGAATTATGGCGGGATGATCGGAATTACCATTTATGAAAAGATTTAAGGAAGGGAGCACTCATCCATGAGCAAATTAGCGATTTGTCCAGGGAGTTTTGATCCGATTACACTTGGACATTTAGATATTATTCAGCGTGGCGCTAAGATTTTTGGGCACGTAGAAGTGACGGTTTTTAATAATCAATCGAAAGCCCCTTTATTCTCGGTTGAAGAGAGAATTAAACTTATAGAAGAAGCTACAAATGACCTGCCAAATGTTACGGTAGATTCTTCTGATTATTTACTAATGGATTATGCTACTGAAAAAAAAGCAGATGCCATCATAAGAGGTCTGCGGGCTGTCAGTGATTTTGAATATGAACTGCAACTAACTTCCATGAATAAAAAGCTTAATCCAGAAATTGAGACATTTTATATGATGACAAATAATCAGTATTCATTCTTGAGCTCCAGTATTATTAAAGAGGCAGCAAAATATAATGCTAATGTTTCCGATCTTGTTCCGGGTGTTGTGGAAAAGGCTTTAAAGAAAAAGTTCAATAATTAATTTGGGGGGAAGATGCATGCATAATGTTCTATGCAGCATCTTTCTTTATACTTCTTCTATAAATGATACATACAGCTATTCCCAAAAAGCTGATTGTAACTAATGGGCCTACTTGGTTTAACATATCTAAGATAGTGACCCAGAAGTTTTGGCCTACCTCCTGGGAGACAGGTACGTCATTCATTTCAAAGGCTTGTTTATCCAAATACAACGGTTTATACAAAATAATTGTTAATATGCTAGCAATGATGCCATGTAAAAATCGTGCAAAAAAATACGGGGCGAAGCGTATATCCGTTTTAGCTAATATGCTTGCAACTTGTGCTTGAACGGAAAAGCCATTAAAGCCTAAGATAAAACTTATAAGGATTGCTACCTGCAGAAATGTATCTGTTGTTAGTTGAGACAGGGCCTGTGCGCCGATGGTTATCTCAAACAGTCCTGATAAAAAGGGCAGCGCTGATTCAACAGGCAATGTGAATATATGAAATATTTGTCCAAGACCAGCAGCAATGGTAGAAGATATACCAATTAAGAATAGTAATTTCGTAATTACAGAAAAAAGAACTATAAACCCGCCCACCATCACGAGCGTCTTAATAGAATTCAAGATAGCGTCTCCGATGATTTCGCCTAACGGACGCTCATCGTTTAATCGTGTTCGATGCATCTCTTTAAAAGCTCGACCAATGGATACTTTATTTTTCCCCATTATAAGCTTGATGTGCTTGTCTTCTTTGTTTCGGTAAAACCGCATACAGATCCCTACAATCGCATTACCTACATAATGGCATGTCGCAAGTAAAACACCCAATTTAGCATCATGAAAAAAACCAATTGATACTGCCCCGAAGATAAATAATGGGCTCGAGGCATTTGTAAAAGAAACAAGGCGTTCCGCTTCTATCTGTGAGAGTTGTTCTTTTTCACGGAGTCTAGCGGCGATTTTGGCCCCGGTTGGATAACCGCTTGACATACCCATCATCCACCCGAAGCTTCCCACACCAGGAACATTAAACAACGGTCGCATAATGGGTTCAAATAATACCCCGATAAATTTAACTACACCAAACCCTGTCAATAATTCAGCAGTAATGAAAAAAGGTAGCAAGGACGGAAAAACGCTTTCCCACCATATGTTTAATCCGCGGATACTGGCCTCCAATGCCTGATCAGGAAACTTTAGTAAAGCAATAGCAAAAAAGCTTGTAACACCCGATAAGAGTATCGTTTTCAATATTTGTTTCAATAGTAAAGCCTCCTAGTGAATGACCCTTGCTCTGTACATCTTAAGTAGATAGTAGTAGAATAATTTTATCTTGTTATAGTAAATATAGATGTGTTTTTTTTGTTTTTGTACAACTCTCTATAAATATACGCACATACACATCCTATTTATGCCATACACTTTTTTTACAGCTGTATTATTTACACGTAATCAGCGTTGGATATGGAAGGGGCCCCTTACTTATGAAATTCACAAAAAAACATATAATTTCCTTGATAGTTGTCGTTATCGTGGCTTATTTTCTTGCTGCATACCAGCTTGACTATTATATTCAAAAACCTGGTGCAGCAGATGCATTGAACCCTATTGTTGAAGTGGAGGATGGCCACGGGAGTGAAGGGGACATGCATCTTGTCACAATCAGTGGTGGGCAGGCGACTCCTGTCCAATATATTTGGGCGATGATTCTTCCACACAGTGAGATCGTACCACTTGATCATGTTCGCCCTGAAGGTATTACGGAAGATGAATATATGCAAGCTCAACTCCAAATGATGGAAAGCTCGCAGGAAGCTTCGACAGTTGTTGCTTATGAAGCGGCGAATGAGGATATTACGATTGATTATAATGGTATCTACGTTGTTTCCGTAGTGGAGGGAATGCCTGCCGATGGCAAGCTTCAAATGGGTGATCGTATCATTGGAATAGACGGTACAGATATAAATGAAGCAGATGATTTGATTAGCTATGTTGAAAATAAAGACGCGAATGATACGATAACACTTGAAATTGTACGCGACGAAGAAAGACTAACAGAGGATATTACATTAGAAGAATTTAGTGATTCAGGTAATAAAGTTGGAATTGGAATCAGCTTAGTAACAGATCGGAGCGTTACCGTTGACCCTGAAGTGAACTTCTCCAGTGGCAACATTGGTGGACCGAGTGCAGGGTTAATGTTTTCATTGGAAATATACGATCAGCTGACAGAAACCGACATAACGAAAGGTTATCAAATCGCTGGTACGGGCGAGGTTGACTATGACGGGAATGTGCTCAGAATAGGTGGGATTGATAAAAAAATTGTTGCTGCTAACCGAGAAGGTGTTGATATTTTCTTTGCACCAAATGAAAATGGTGCCGAAGATTCCAACTATCAATTGGCTCTAGAAACGGCTGAAGAGATTGATGCAGATATGAAAATTATTCCAGTAGACACCTTTAGTGATGCATTGACCTATTTACAAGAGATAGAAAGCAAATAACTAGATAAAGACAGACCTTAAAGATTCGAAGGTCTGTCTTTATATGCCTATTGGTGGTTGTATTTCCTGTTTGCGTAGCTGATTTTTTTGTCTTGGCGGTAAAATGCTGTAATACGCATTGCTGACTTTTTCTTCAAAAGCTAGCATTGGATCAATATTTCGGCTTAATTTGCTCACAATAGGGATATCCAGCTGTTTTCTAATCTGGTTTATATAGGACCTGCCTGTTTGATTTAATCCAAGTAACCGTATGTAGGGTACGGAAGACGAAGCTAGCATCTCTTTCATATCAATTTTGGTGGTATTTGTTAAAATATGAACAAACATACGTTGTAGCCTTGTCCACGTATATCTTTTTGTTTTAATTGCTTCGATCCATGTCATAAATGATGTTGCATCTTTTGCTGTTTTTTTAATGCGATATTCCAGACCTTCATCAACCCCGTTAATTGCGGCAAGTTCATTCAGTGTCATTGTCATCACACGGTAATGAACCAACGGGAAATATTCCTCCCATGTATGCCACGTAGTAGCCTCACTTTTATATTGTTCGAGTTGCCGATATGTTTCTGCAGGAATTGATTCAGCAATTTTTGGTGTTATACCGCCATTTTCAAATAATGCATTACGGATACTTGTAGCACTTGCAATAGAGCTAGTGATCGTTTGATCATGATAGCCGCTGTTTGTTCGCTGTATGGTTAATGGTTGAATTGGCAGGTTGTTTTCCAGAATTGTTTTAACATAGCTGAAGCCGAGTATATTGTTTGGTTTTGCCAAATCTATCGTACCGGTTGTTAAGCCGATTTGCTGATAGGCAAACTTGCTTGCTTCTGGAAAAGATACGCCTTGATCCAGCTGAGATTTAAGTTTCTTTTTATAAACAGTTTCTTTTCCTTTAAAGGTTTTATAACTTGTTATAAAATGAGAGATATCACCAGATTCACTGCCAAAGTTAATACTGGAAACACCTATTTCGTGTAATGTATGAACAGAACCCGCTGCAAATAGATCACTGCTTTGAACAGCATAGGGGGATGGTAATTCCAAAACGATGTCTACACCTGATTGCAGTGCAGCACGCGTGCGATGAAATTTATCAATGATTGCCGGCTCACCTCTTTGCAGAAAGGACCCGCTCATAACAGCAATCATGCAGTCAGCTCCGGAAGTTTCTTTTGCTTCCTGGACATGATATTGATGCCCATTATGAAAAGGGTTGTATTCAACGATTAGACCACATGCCTTCATGGTTTCATCTCCTATAAATAAGATGGTAATTATTGTATCAAAAAAAACCGATGTATGCACTTTTACACAATTAAAAAATAGGGTTACTGCTGCAGAGAACGGGAAGGCTATCCGTATCTAAAGAAATATCTTGACAAAACTCTACTTTTCTTTTAGAATAACTCTTGTTGCCTTGAGGTGATTACAAATGAAATTTATTTTAGGTCAAATTAGAAAAGATGCTAATCATGAGCCTTATCCTTTTGATGATAAGGTAGATGTTTCTGAACTGGAAACAATGAAAAATGATATACGTGAAATTAAACCTGTTCGAGTTCATGGTAGATATATCTATCAGGGCGAGCAAATCATTTTTTCATTTACTATTGTGGGAGAAATGATTTTACCATGTGCCCGTACATTGGTGGATGTACCCTATCCTTTTGAGATAAAAGCGGATGAGGTGTTTTCAACATCACCATACTATGGGGAAGAAGAAGAGGAAAGTGAAATTCATCCAGTAGATGGAGAAATAATTGACTTGACCCCATATATAAAAGAAAATATTTTATTGGAAGTTCCATTTCGAGTATTTTCAAAAGGTGATCAGGAAAAAGCCCCTGTGAAAGGGCAAGGATGGGAATTTGTTTCACAGAAATCAGATGAAAAGAAGATAGATCCACGTTTAAAAAAGCTGGAGTCTTTACTTAAAGATGATGATAAAAAGCAACAGTAAAGATTCGGATTCTAAGCTCTCGTGATATGAAGGAGGTGTAAGTCATGGCAGTACCAAAAAGAAGAACTTCTAAAAAGGTAAAAAATCAACGCCGTACGCATAAAAAATTACACGTACCTGGCATGGTAGAGTGTTCCAATTGTGGTGAATTAGCAAAACCGCATCATGTTTGTAAATCATGTGGACATTATGATGGTAAGGAAGTTGTAAGCAGCTAATGGAATTTTATATTTCACAGACAGGTCACTATAAGGTGATCTGTTTTTTTATCCATTATAGAATGAAGGGTGGGACTTTAATTGAGTAAAACGATTACATACCACAAATCTTCAGCAGGTTACGGAGAAATTTGTTTAAATAGACCCGAAAAACATAACGCAATATCTGAAGAAATGGTTGATGAATTAAAAAGTAGTCTGGACACAGCTAAACAGGATTCTATCACGTTTTTAGTTATAACCGGAGCGGGTGAAAAAATATTCTCCGCCGGTGGTGATCTAAATTATTTACATGGAAATCTAACATCAGATGAAGCTTTTACACATTTATACCCGATGAAAGAAGTTCTCTATGAAATTGTATCATTTCCTGTTCCTACAATCTGCCTGTTAAATGGAGATGCTTGGGGTGGAGGTTGTGAAATTGCAACTGCTTGTGATATTCGAATTTCAAGAGAGACAAGCAGGTTTGGTTTTGTGCAAACTAAACTTGGAATTATTCCCGGATGGGGCGGTGGCGTGCTTTTATATGAAAAAGTCAATCCAAGTTTTGCCTTGCAATGGTTGATGGAGGCGAATGCATTTGATGCAAGTGAGTTAAAAGAACGTGGCTGGCTACAACATATTGTTAGTGCTGAAGTTTGGAATGACCGCGATCAGTTATTACAACCGTATATTCAGAAATCTTATGATCAAATGAAAATAGTAAAGAGCCAATATAAGAAAAAACTATCCAGTCTTGGACTATCTTCTTTAATGAATGAAGAAGTTCGTAATTGTTCTCAACTATGGGATTCAATGGAACATAAAGAGGCTGTCCGGCAATTTTTCGCACGAAAAGCGTAAAGAATTTATTCTATCACTCCTATTTTTTGCATACATTGATAGCAAACGTATAAGGAGGGATGATATGAACGCAACCCGTCAAGATGCTTGGACAAAAGATGAGGATATTATTTTAGCTGAAACTGTATTGCGCCATATCCGGGATGGTAAAACGCAACTAGAAGCGTTTAAAGAAGTGGCAGAACAATTATCACGTACATCAGCTGCATGTGGATTCAGATGGAATGCAACCATTCGCAAAGATTATCAGGACCGCGTTCAACTAGCCAAGGAAGAAAGAAAACAAACTGGCAGGAAAGATATCTGGAGTTTCACAGAACCTAATACACAAGAAAGAGATACAATAGAAACAGCTATTGGATTATTGGAAAAAATAAAATCAAATTATCCTGATGAAAATAATATAATCCAACAAGAACAAGAAAAGATAATGAATCAATTAAAAGAGGAGAATGAACGCCTGAAACAACAACTCCTGCGTTATGATAGTGCCTGGGGTGAGATGGGGAAATTATGGGGCTGGGTAAAGACAAACCAAAAAGAATGAATGTTAGAAAACCTGGTTTTGGCGAAGCTGTACCTGCATAGAAAAGACATGAATGAGAATGAACATTCATGTCTCGTTCTTTTTAATGGATTTCTTGTTCTTGAACACCTTCCGGGAGCCAAATTAAGGGATTTTCACCCAGGTCTCTCTCCATATCATAATGTGCTTTTTGAAAGCCCATTTTCTCCCAGAAACCATGAGAGTTAATTCGAGGGTTTGTTTTAATAGGTAAATTATTGGCTTTAGCAAAATCAACCAATGCTTTTCCGTACCCCTTTCCTTGGTAGCTAGGCAATACCTCTAGTTTCCATAACGTTAAATAGTCTTGAGGTGGCTCGAAATAAGCGTCATATTTTGCTGTAACCCTATACAAACTCATTCTAGCTACAAGATTATTACCATAGTAAATTCCGAAAAATGGAGATTCACTGTCATTTTCCACGATATTATTTTGCAAGTCCTCTATCATGGATAATTCCTGATTTCCGTATTCTTTGAAGTGCTTAAATTCTTCCAATGTTTTATAATTTATTAAAAGCTTCTCGATTTTTACATTTGTCATGGTAACCCTTCCCCCTTTGATGTCAGAATTATCTCTAAGACTTATTATAATATAAATAAGAGCAGAATGAAATAAAAGAACCAATAATTATAAAAATAAAAGCCAAAAGGGTAATCTGTTTGGTACAATATAACAACTGGACATAACCGAAAAAGGCGAGAGGTAATGAATATTATAAAAGCATTCGAAATGAAGAAAGGAATTAACTAGTGATGGTTGATTTTATTATATATTTCATAGCATTTTTTATAACTGTTCCCATCTTAGCCACTTGGATTGTATATAAAATATCCTTGAGATTATATGATCATCAATGGAAGGCGATCCGCATTTCCGTTAACTGGACAACTATTTTATATATGATAGCTGTCCTGATACTTTTATCCGACATTTTTGACCAGCAATTTATTGGAATTATGCTAGTTTTGCTTTTAAGTATGCTCGCCGGAATCATAATTCTGCAATGGAAGGCGAGAACCGAAGTAGTACTGACAAAAGCATTTAAAACACTCTGGCGGCTGTGCTTCTTAATTTTCCTGTTTTTATACATCTGTTTAGTATTGATAGGGGTTATACAGCGAATTTTTTTCTAATAGAAGCCTCCTAAAACAGATTAAATGAAATTCATGTTGGTTTTATGTACAATACATGGTGGACATTATGAATAGAAGGAGCATGAGATCTATGCAGATCGACCCGATACAGTTACATAGACAAAGTCAATTTATTTATGATTATCGAAACAAAAGTGATCAAATGAAACAATTTTTTGATTACATGCCTTTTGAAAGCGGCGAGCAGCGAGTCAAAGACTTGAAAAATCGCTCCTTTGACCGTGTGGGTTTAGCAAACGTATTACGTATGATTAATAAACAATGGGAAGCTCCTGATTCAACCTATCATAATATAGAACGATTAAAAGAGGATAACAGTGTTGTTGTTATTGGTGGACAACAGGCTGGGTTAATGACAGGGCCGATGTATACGATTAATAAAATTATTTCAATCATCCAATTTGCCAAACAACAGGAAGCTGATTTAAACATCCCTGTTATACCCGTTTTCTGGATTGCTGGAGAGGATCATGATTTAGATGAAATCAATCATATATACTTACCGAATCAGGCGCAAATGAAAAAACACAAACTTCTTCAACGCGGATTTGAAAAACACTCTGTATCACATATCCATATGGACGAGTCAGAGAGTAATGCATGGTTAAATAAACTATTTGAGCAATTAACAGAAACGCAATATACGAAAGATTTATATGAAACGGTTAAAGGATGTCTGGATAAATCTACTACCTATGTGGATTTTTTTGCACGTGTTATTTATCAATTATTTACCGAGGAAGGTTTAGTGTTAATTGATTCCGCAGATCCGAAAGTCCGTCAATTAGAAAGTAGTTATTTTATTCAATTAATTGAAAACCAGCCTGAGATAAGCGAAGGCGTGTATGCTGCTTTTTCACAATTACAGCAAAAAGGCTACTCCCTATCGCTTGACGTGGATTCTACTGACGGGCATCTTTTTTATCATAAAAATAATGAACGAATATTGCTTATGCGCAGTGATAATGGGGAATGGATAGGGAAGCAAAATGAAGTCCGTCTTACAACAGAGGAATTAATAACTACTGCAAGGGCCCATCCCGAATGCTTGAGTAATAATGTAGTAACCCGCCCTTTGATGCAGGAATTGTTATTTCCTTCATTAGCTTTCATAGGTGGACCGGGAGAAATTAGCTATTGGGCTGCATTAAAGCCTGCTTTTCACGCTTTAAATATGAAAATGCCTCCTTTGTTACCAAGGCTTTCGATTACATATATCGATAGAAATCTGGAAAAGTCCTTAAAGAGATTTGACATTAGTGCTACAGATGCTGTCAACCAAGGTGTGGAAGATATAAAAGATAATTGGCTCACGTCAAAGAGTAATCCACCGGTCGAGCAGGTAGTAAATGAAATCAAAGTTGCTGTGGATAAAGCACATGCACCCTTGAGGGATATAGCCAGGGATATCCGCTCTGATTTGGGCGAGTTAGCTGATAAAAATTTATCTTATCTTTATAGTGATATTGAATATCTAGAAGATCGAATCAGGAAAGCACTTCAAGAAAAATACGCAAAGGAATTATACGAATTCGATCATATTAATAATGTGTTACAGCCGCGTGGTGGCTTGCAGGAACGTATTTGGAACCCCCTACCCTTAATTAATGCGTATGGGACTGATTTTATAAAAAAGATGACTAATGCACCCTGTTCATTTGAACATGACCATTACCTTGTTTATATATAAGAGATTGCTTAAAAGCACCCACTTTCCACCACAATTTAATAAATCAATTGAAAAAGCTGTCTTTCATTGATAAGGCAGCTTTTTTTATGTTTAAAAAAGAGATTGAGATAAATGGTTTATAATGGATTTCATTTTTTTTGAAATTATGGTGGTGAATAGTGGGGGAATGTGGTAACATAAAATTAGAAAGTGGGGCGGACTATATGTTCATGGGTGAATTCCAACACAACTTTGATACAAAAGGTAGAATCATTGTCCCTTCCAAGTTTCGTGAAGAACTTGGTGCGTCTTTTGTTGTGACCCGTGGACTTGATAAATGTCTGTTCGCTTATCCGATGAATGAATGGAAAATACTAGAGGAAAAACTTAAAAAACTACCGTTAACAAAAAAAGATGCCAGGGCATTCACACGGTTCTTCTTTTCCGGAGCAGTAGAATGCGAAGTGGATAAACAGGGAAGAATAAACATTCCACAATCTCTTAGAAATTACGCTGCATTAGACAAAGAATGTGTAGTAATAGGTGTATCTAATCGAATTGAATTCTGGGCTAGTGAGAATTGGGAAGATTACTTTAATGATTCTGAGGAATCTTTCGCTGAGATCGCTGAAAACTTAATGGACTTTGATATTTGAAGAGAGGTAGCAACGCTAGTGTAGTGGATAGGAAGTTATTAGAAGAAGGTGTATGGATGTTTGAACATTATAGTGTATTGAGAGATGAATCGATTCAAGGACTGGACATTAAGCCAAGTGGTACATACGTAGATTGTACATTAGGTGGTGGCGGTCACTCTGAACAAATTGCCAGTCAACTGGATGAAAGTGGTTTGCTTGTCGCGTTTGACCAGGATTTGGAGGCGTTAGATGCAGCCAAAAAAAGGTTAGAGCCATATCAAGATCGTATCGTTTTTGTCCACGCTAATTTTCGGAGTCTCAAAGAACAGTTGGACAAGCATCATATTAATCATGTAGACGGAATTTTATTTGATCTTGGTGTATCCTCACCTCAGCTGGACAAAGGAATGAGAGGCTTTAGCTATCAATATGATGCAAAGCTTGATATGCGAATGAATCAGGTTCAGGAGCTTACTGCTTTTGAGGCCGTAAACAACTGGTCCTATAATGATTTGGTATCCATTTTTTTCAAATATGGGGAAGAAAAATTTTCGAAACAAATAGCACGAAAGATAGAAGCATACAGGAAGACAGAACAAATCCAAACCACACATCAATTAGTGGAGATCATTAAGGATGCTATACCAGCTCCGGCCCGAAGGAAAGGTGGTCATCCTGCAAAACGTATTTTTCAAGCATTACGTATTGCAGTGAATGACGAGCTGAACGCATTCAATGATGCACTCCATCAAGCTGCAAAGGCAATTGATATTAATGGACGAATCGTCGTTATTACATTCCACTCACTTGAAGATAGACTGTGTAAACAAGCGTTTAAAAAGTGGAGTACGCCAAAGGAGATGCCGAGAAATTTGCCGGTAATCCCGAAAGATCATGAAGCTCCATTTAAACTAATTACCAGAAAGCCAATTGTGGCAGGTAACGATGAGTTGGAAACGAATCGAAGGTCAAGGTCGGCAAAATTGCGTATTAGTGAAAAAGTCAATGTTTGGAATGAAGAATTTACCTATGGGGAAGGGTGGAAAAAATAATGAGCGTAAATCAAGCTAGAAGTTGGGAACAGACAAGGCCAATAGAAACACCAAATAAAGAACGGCAGGTTGCTGTTAAAGTCCGAAAACAGGGATGGATAACCAAAGGTGAAAAAATTATATATTCTCTTACAGCTACCTGTTTAATTGTTGCAGGAATAGCTATGGTTTCCTTCTCATCATCCACAGATACATTAAACAGGGAAATGCAGTCACTGGAACAAACCGTACAAAGTCAGCAAGTGACAAATGAAGCCCTTCTATTTGAGGTGAAAGAATTAAGTAGACCTGAGAGAATTACACAAATTGCAAAAGAAAATGGATTAAAAATACAAGATGCGGAAGTGAAGCAAGCAAACGCATTAACGAATTAAATCAAGGGGAACATGTTATGAGAAAAAACAAAACAACCCACCTCATGGCAGGAATTTTAATCATATTCTTTGTTGCCGTCTTTTTAGTTCTAACAGGCAGGTTCTTGTATATACAGGCAACTGGTGAAGTTAATGATGTTTCATTAGAGGATTGGGCTGATGAAAAGCGCACATCTGCTTATCCGTTAGAAGCAGAACGAGGTCAAATTTTTGATAAAAATGGAATGACCTTAGCCTATGACAGACCAACTTTTCGCATATACGCAATTGTTGATGAAGCTTATTCAAGTGATTTAGAAGATCCGGATCATGTAACGGATCCTGAAAAAACAGCCGAAATGCTAGCACCCAAACTAGAAATGGAAGAAAATGAAATTTTAGATCGGTTGCAAAGCGGTATAGAAGGGGATCAGTTTCAAGTAGAGTTTGGTAATGCCGGAAAGGAACTTTCTCAGCAAGAAAGAGATGAAATTGCGGAACTGGATTTACCGGGAATTAATTTTGAAAAAGAAGCGATTCGCTATTATCCAAACGGAATGTTTGCATCCCATATTATTGGATTTGCCAGAGATTCTGAAAGGGAAACAGATGAAGGAGAAACCGTGAGAGAAATCACCGGTGAAGTGGGCATGGAAAAAGAAATGAACGATTTATTAAGCGGCCAGGATGGTTTCATATCTTATCATCGTGACAAGTATAATAAAAAGCTATTGGATCCAAACGAAGTAATCCAAAAGCCTGAAGACGGTGATGATGTTTATTTGACAATTGATCAAAAGATACAAACCTTACTGGAGGATACGTTGTCCCAAGTAGAGCAAGATTATGATCCAGAGCGTATGACAGCTGTTGTGATGGATCCGAAAACGGGAGAAATCGTAGCAATGAGTAATCGGCCAAGTTATAATCCAAATAATCCGGCAAATGTAGAAAACTGGTATAATGATGTCATTTCAAACCCATTTGAGCCCGGGTCCACTGTTAAAATGTTTACATGGGCTGCTGCAATCGAGGAAGGCGTATATAATGGGGATGAGGAATTTGAATCAGGTACGTATCGCGCTAATGAAAAAATAGCTCCGATTCATGATCACAACAACGGAGAAGGCTGGGGAAGCATTTCTTATGATGAAGGATTTAGACGTTCATCAAACGTAGCTGCAGCTAAATTACTCTGGGAGAAGCTCGGAGCGGAAACGTACTTAGAGTATTTAGAAGCATTTGATATGGATAAAGAGACAGGTATTGATTTGCCTGGTGAAGTCCCAGGTGAAATACTATATAATTGGCCACTGGAAAAAATCACGACTTCTTTTGGTCAAGGTAGTACCGTAACACCAATTCAACAAATGAAAGCTGCAACAGCAATTGCAAATGACGGAAAAATGCTTCAACCATATGTCATTCAGGAAGTAGTAGACTCATCAACGGGAGAAGTTATTAAAGAAAAATCACCGAATGTTGTAGGTGAGCCAATTTCTAAAGAAACCTCCGACCAGGTTAGAAGCTTGCTTGATTCTGCTGTGAATGGAGAAGATGCAACAGGTGCAAAGTATAAGTTAGATGACTATACAGTCGGTGGGAAAACAGGTACGGCACAGATGCCTAACCCAAATGGGGGAGGTTATGCAAATGGGCGTGAAAATCACATATTTTCGTTTTTGGGGATGGCTCCAGTTGATGATCCACAGCTAATGATGTATGTATCAGTCAAACAACCTGAACTGGAAATTGATGAGTCGGGTTCTGATCCTGTTGCATTTGTATTTAATAATGTCATGGAAAATAGTTTGCACTATTTGAATATTGATCCTGACAAAGAGGAAGACCAATCCGTCCAGAATATTACCTTACCAAAACTCATAGGGACGAATTCATCACAAACCGAAGAAGAGTTAAATGATCTTGGCTTGAAGGTTACGACAGTAGGTTCAGGCGAAGTGGTAGCTGCCAATGTGCAAGAAGGTGATGAGGTACTTCCAAATGATCCTATTCTTTTAGTTACAGATGAACCGACAATGCCAAATGTAATGGGCTGGTCGTTAAGAGAAGTGCTGGAACTGGCGGATTTAACACAGTTGCAAATTGAAACATTTGGAAATGGTTATGTTGTAACACAAAATATTGAAGAGGGTACCCCGCTTAAAGAAGGCGATTATCTAGGAGTGGAATTAGCCCCACCTAATGAGGATTCAGGTGACAATGAATAAACATGCAGAATAATATAACCAATGATAACAGTGTTCTATTCGGTTTTTTTAGTTCATATAGTGGATACAAGCCTACCTATGAAAAGGGGATGAAGAATGAAACGTGTATCCACTATCACTGTAAAAAAACGAATCGTTACTGTTTTTCTTTTTGGGCTATTATTAATAGGCGTGATCGTTTTTCGGTTGGGGTATGTTCAATTTGTACTTGGCGAAGAATTAATGGAAAAAGCGGATGAATCATGGAGCAGGGATATAACCTTTGAACCTGACCGTGGTAATATACTTGACAGAAATGGAGATGTTTTGGCAGAAAATGTTTCTGCTCCTTCAGTCATGGTGGTACCAAGACAAATAGACAACCCGGAAGAAACTGCTGAACAAATTGCAGACATCTTAGGCTTGTCTGTAGATGAAGCTTACTTGTATCTTACAGAAAACGAGAACATCGTTCGGATTCACCCGGAAGGAAGAAAGATTTCCGAAACCCAGGAAGAAGCACTTCGAACACTTAACATTGATGGACTTTATCTAGCCAAAGATTCAAAGCGTCACTATCCGTATGATGATAATTTAGCACATGTATTAGGATTTACAGGTATTGACAATCAAGGATTGATGGGGTTGGAGCTTTATTACGATGAGAACTTGAGCGGAGAGGAAGGGAGTCTTTCCTATTATTCCGACGCAAAAGGTGGAAGACTGGATCAGCTTGCTGACAGCTATACGTCACCGGAAGATGGTTTAAATTTAAAGACGACAATTGATTCAAAGGTGCAAACCATTATCGAGCGGGAACTTGATTTGGCTGTATCTAAGTACAATCCGGATCAAGCACTTGCTATTGCTGTAGATCCGAAAACAGGCGGGGTATTGGGAATGTCTTCAAGGCCTACATTCAATCCCGAAAACTACCAGGAAGTGGATGCTTCTATATTTGATCGGAATCTGCCTATCTGGAGTACGTATGAACCGGGTTCAACGTTTAAGATTATAACATTAGCCGCAGCTTTAGAAGAAAATGTTGTTGATTTAGAGGAAGATACATTTCATGATGATGGACACATAGATGTAGGAGGAACACATCTGCACTGCTGGAAAAGTGGTGGGCATGGTGAACAGACCTACCTTGAAGTTGTACAAAATTCCTGTAACCCTGGGTTTGTTAATCTAGGGCAGGAATTAGGAACAGAAAAATTATTTACCTACATTGATGACTTCGGATTTGGCCAGGAAACCGGAATTGATTTGCAAGGTGAAGGAACTGGAATACTTTTTGAACCAGCAAATGTAGGTCCTGTGGAGTTGGGTACGACATCTTTTGGCCAGGGGGTGTCCGTTACGCCGATTCAACAAGTTATGGCAGTAGCCGCCACTATAAATGGAGGGTACTTATACGAGCCTCATATCGCTAAGGAATGGGTTGATCCGCAAACGGAAGAAACGGTAGAGGAATTTGAACCTGAGGTGAAAGATAGGGTGATCTCAGAATCTACGTCAGAAGAAATTCGTTATGCATTAGAAAGTGTTGTTGCACAAGGGACAGGTAGACCCGCATATGTTGAAGGGTACAGAGTTGGTGGAAAAACAGGAACCGCACAAAAAGTAGGTCCTGATGGAAGTTATATGGAAAATAACTATATTGTATCATTTATGGGATTTGCTCCGGCAGATGATCCGGAAATAGTTGTATATGTCGCTATCGATAATCCCAAAGATACGATTCAGTTCGGCGGAGTAGTAGCTGCTCCGATAGCCGGTACAATTATAGGTGATAGCTTACGAGCATTAGAAGTTGAACCACGAACGAGTGGGCCGGATAAGGACGTTCAATGGCCGGAACAACCAAAAGTAGAGGTTCCCGATTTGCTCGGACTATCCAAGGATGAGTTAACTGAATATATGACAAATTTATCCATTGAGACAAATGGATCGGGTGATTATATCATTGATCAAGCGCCAAGCCCTGGAACCCAAGTGGAAGAAGGTTCAACAATGAGAATTTTCTTATCTGATGAAAATGATCGTGAATGATGTAAAAGTTTGCTATAATATATAGGGAAAATAAGAGGGTGGCTCCTTCCACCCTCTTATCAAATGGAGTTAACACGAATACATATGTTGGATATTCTTATAGATAGGATGTTGTTAATGAAATTAACAGAAATGCTTTCAAGCATACCGTTCTATGAAACTGCATCATTTATCGAGGAAATTGATATTCATGATATTGAAATTGATTCAAGAAAAGTTAAACCAGGAAGCCTTTTTGTATGTATAAATGGTTTCACTGTTGATGGTCATAATTATGTAAAGCAAGCCATTGATAATGGTGCAGTTGTGATTATTACCGAAAAAAAAGTGACTTCCTCCGTGCCGATTGTGACTGTTTCGGATACTATCAGAACCTTAGCAATACTTGCAGTTAAATTTTATAACAATCCAACAAGCAAAATCCCTCTTATAGGAGTAACCGGTACAAATGGAAAAACTACTGTAACTTATTTATTGGAGACCATTTTTCAGCACAATAAGAAAAAGACGGGCGTAATTGGTACCATACAAATGAAAATAGGGGAGAAAACGTATCCGATTGATAATACGACACCAAATTCTCTCCTATTACAAAAGTCATTCCAGAAAATGCTTGATCAGAATGTGGAGCAAGCTATTATGGAAGTTTCCTCCCATGCGCTTGATATTGGCAGAGTTTATGGCTGTGATTATGATGTTGCCGTTTTTACGAATCTGTCTCAAGACCACCTAGACTATCATAAAAATATAGATGATTATTTACGTGCAAAAAGTCTTTTGTTTGCTCAATTAGGGAATACCTATAGTGAAGGTGATCCAAAATTTGCCGTTATTAATGAGGATGATCCTTCAAGCACATATATGAAACAAAGTACAGCACAGCATGTTATAACATATGGTTGCCAGAATGATGCTAAGGTAATGGCTAAAGATATCAAACTGGATGCTAAAGGAACGTTTTTTAGACTGAAGACACCCGTAGGAACAGTTAGTATTAACAGCAATCTGATCGGAATGTTTAATATTTATAATATGTTAGCAGCCAGTACAGCTGCAATTGCATGGAATGTACCTTTACATGTCATTAAACATGCACTTGAAAGTATACTTGGGGTAGACGGAAGATTTGAACCGGTTACTACCGATCAATCATATGCCGTCATCGTGGATTATGCACATACACCGGATTCTCTGGAAAATGTATTACAAACAGCGAAAGGATTCGCACAGAAAAAAGTATACGTCGTGGTTGGATGTGGCGGCAATCGTGATCGAGCAAAACGACCACTTATGGCGGGTATTGCTTTAAACTATGCAGATCATGTAATATTTACATCAGATAATCCACGTTCAGAAGACCCGCGTGTTATATTAAATGATATGACTGCCGGTTTAGAGAAAAGCAGACAAAAATATGAAGTAATTATTGATCGGAAAAAGGCGATTTACCAGGCGATAGAACATGCTCAGGATGAAGATATTATATTAATCGCAGGTAAAGGTCATGAAACCTACCAGGAAGTCGGGTCTGTAAAATATAACTTCGATGACCGAAAAGTTGCCAAAGAAGCGATCCAAGCTAAGGAGAAATAATAATGTTATTTACTACAGAATGGTTATCCAATCTATTCACTGACTTTAGTGGAAGAGTTGACGAACCAATTATCATAGAAAAAGTATTTACCGATAGTCGTGTTAAGGCGACGAAGGCATTATTCATACCGATCGTTGGGGAAAATTTTGATGGGCATGATTATATCAAACAAGCTTTTGAAAATGGTGCTGCAGCTATTTTATGGAATCGTGAAAAAAATCTGCCGGAAATTCTACCAACAGATTTTCCGGTGTTCTTTGTAGATAATACGGTAGAAGCGCTGCAGCAGCTTGCTGCCCATTATAGAAATGAAATTAATCCGACTGTAATTGGAATCACTGGATCCAATGGAAAAACAACGACAAAGGATCTTGTGGCAACAATGGTAAAGACATTATACCGAACCCATCATACGGATGGTAATTACAATAATCATATCGGGTTGCCATTAACCATCCTATCCATGTCAAGAGATACGGAAGTGTTAGTACTGGAAATGGGGATGAGTGACTTTGGAGAAATAGATTTATTATCCAGGATTGCCAGACCGGATCACGTCATTATTACGAATATAGGTGAGTCCCATATTGAATACTTAGGTTCTCGCGAAGGTATAGCAGAAGCCAAGCTAGAAATCACAAATGGCATGAAGAAAAATGGAATGATTATCATTGATGGGGATGAGGAGTTATTAAATCAGGTTCACACTAAAAATAGCATCACATGCGGTTTTCATGAGCGTAATGATATTGTGATTAAAAATGTTGAAATCATGCCCGGTCAAACAAATTTCCAATTAGGAGACGGCGTTAGCTATACGATTCCGCTATTAGGGAGGCATCATGCATTAAATGCAACTTTTGCGATAGCACTTGGAGAGCGGATGGGAATTGACATAGAAAAAAGAAGACAGGCTTTGCTTTCTTTAGAGCTAACAGGAATGCGTTTTGAAATGGTGAAAGGAATAAATGACGTATCGATTATTAATGATGCCTATAATGCTTCACCTACTTCGATGAAAGCTGCAATTGAGGTGGTGAAACGAATGGAGGGTTTCACTGAAAAGGTGCTTATTCTTGGGGATATCCTGGAATTAGGCGATTATTCTAAAGTTATGCATCAATCTGTAGCAACTGTAATTAATGATCCGATCACGGTGGTATTCACATATGGAAATGAATCAAAACATATAACTACTGCCGTTGAAGAAAATAATAAATCTATTTACTGCATGCATTTTACAGTAAAAGAAGAACTAATACATGCATTACAACCTTATTTGCAAGGAAGAGCATTACTTTTATTTAAGGCTTCAAGAGGCTTACAATTTGAATCATTTATCAATGAAATTACACATCCATAAGCTTTATGGACGGTTATTGTACAAGGAGGATACAAAGTGAATATATCTATATTATTGATGACAATTGCTATAGCATTTTTAATTACCGTCCTTTTGTCTCCAATATTTATCCCTTTTTTAAGACGTTTAAAGTTCGGACAAAGCATTAGAGAAGAAGGCCCGCAGTCACATTTGAAAAAGACTGGTACCCCTACAATGGGTGGTCTCATCATTGTTGTCGGCATTATCATTACGTCAATTATAATGGTAAGCAAAGCATCAGCAAATGGGATTGGCTATGAGCTTTGGTTATTATTATTAGTTTTGGTTGGTTATGGGTTTTTAGGGTTTCTTGATGATTTTATTAAAGTGGCAATGAAACGAAATTTAGGATTAACATCGAAACAAAAACTGTTTGGACAGGTTGTTATTGCACTTGTATTTTATTTTATCCTGCAAAGTCAGGGTTTTCCTACTTATATTCAACTACCCGGAACTGAAATTCAATGGGAACTCGGGTGGGTCTATGCGCTACTAATTATCGTGATGCTGGTTGGCTCATCAAATGCAGTTAATTTAACGGATGGGCTGGACGGATTATTAGCCGGAACTGCTGCTATTGCCTTTGGAGCTTTCGGTATTTTAGCATGGTTCGGTTTCGCATCATCTGAAGTCACCATCTTTGCTTTAGCTGCTGTTGGTGCATTGCTTGGATTTCTCGTATTTAATGCACACCCTGCGAAGGTGTTTATGGGAGATACCGGTTCGCTGGCATTAGGTGGGTCTATAGCTGCAATAGCTATTTTAACAAAACTGGAAATTATTTTAGTGATTATTGGCGGAGTGTTCGTCATGGAAACACTCTCTGTCATTATTCAAGTTATTTCATTTAAAACAACAGGTAAAAGGGTGTTTAAAATGAGTCCCTTGCATCATCATTATGAATTAAAAGGCTGGTCTGAATGGCGGGTAGTGACAACATTCTGGTTAATTGGACTTGTTTTTGCCGCTCTTGGCATCTATATTGAGGTGGGCTTAGGTTGAAAAAATTAACGGATTTTAATTATACGCATGTACTCGTCCTAGGAATGGCAAAGAGTGGAACAGCAGCTACTAAACTTCTATTGGCGAGTGGAATAGACGTAAGAGTAAATGACATGAAGGCTAGTGAAGATGATGAAATTGTTCGAACATTAACATCAATGGGGGCAGAAGTAATCGTTGGCTCCCATCCGCTGTCTGTTCTAGATGATATTGAAGTGATTGTAAAAAACCCAGGCATACCATATGAAAATACGATTATAGAGGAAGCCCAAAATAGAAATATCCCAATTATTACAGAAATCGAGCTTGCCGGTAGATTAGTTGAAGAGTCTATAGTAGGAATTACCGGTTCCAATGGAAAGACAACAACGACAACACTCACCGAAGCAATGTTAGCTAGCAGTAATCAACCTGTAAAAGTGGCCGGTAATATTGGCACGGTAGCTACTGATATTGCTGGGTCTCTAGCTGAAGATGAAAGACTTGTTCTAGAGCTTTCTTCCTTTCAATTACTGGGAATAGAGAAATTTAAGCCTAAAATCGCAATTTTATTAAATATATATGAAGCGCATATAGATTATCATAAAACATTTGAAAACTATAAAAACGCAAAATATGCTATTTTCAAGAATCAAACGAGTGAGGATTATCTGATCTATAATGCAGATGATCCCAATTTGATTGATGCAGTAAAACATGCAAAATCCATAAAAGTTCCATTTTCGGTGAATAGAAAACTCGAGGGCGGGGCCTGGATTGATGAAGAGAGTATTTACTTTAAAGATGAAAAAATAATCGATCGAAAAATGATTGTACTGGTCGGTATACATAACCTGGAAAACATCCTAGCCTCTGTTGCGGCTGCTAAGTTAAGTGGGGCTTCGAATGAAGGTATACAGAAAGTACTAACAACGTTTTCGGGTGTAAAGCACCGATTGCAATATGTTGATAAGGTGAATGGCCGTTTTTTTTACAATGATTCTAAGGCAACAAATATATTAGCAACACAAAAAGCACTATCCTCTTTTGAGCAGCCCATAATTTTATTAGCAGGGGGACTCGATCGCGGAAATGAATTTACTGACCTAATTCCTTTTCTCAAAAATGTTAAAGTAATGGTAGTGTTTGGGGAAACTGCCGATAAACTTAAAAGTTTAGCTGAAGACGCAGGCATCCCAGTGGTTTTGAAGGTAACGGATGTGATGAATGCAACAGAGAAGGCATATCAGGTCTCAGAAGAAGGAGATGTGATTCTATTATCACCCGCCTGTGCGAGCTGGGATCAGTACAGGACATTTGAAGAGAGAGGTGACATGTTTATACAAGCTGTGCATACATTAGTGTAGGGGGCTTGTTTTAAACAGTCATGAATATATTCACGTGTAAAAGGCCCCTCTTCCAAAATATGGAAAAGGGGTGTTTTTTTGTTTCAACGAATATTTAAAGATCAGAGTAAGCCTGATTATACATTGTTAGCAGTCGTTTTTACTTTGTTAATTATAGGTATTATTATGGTCTACAGTGCTTCCTATGTTTGGTCAGAATATAAGTTTGCTGATTCATTGTATTATGTGAAAAGACAATTGCTCTTTGCAAGTGCAGGTGTGATTGCAATGTTCTTTTTCATGCTCATTC
Source organism: Virgibacillus sp. NKC19-16 (assembly GCF_021560035.1). Lineage (NCBI taxonomy): Bacteria > Bacillati > Bacillota > Bacilli > Caryophanales > Bacillaceae > Virgibacillus > Virgibacillus salidurans. Next base: position 1,626,522 of record NZ_CP074373.1, read on the forward strand.
CATATAACACATGGAAAAATTATGCCAAAGTTATATTGGTAGGTTGTTTTATATTATTATTTCTTGTGTTGATACCAGGTATTGGGATGGTCCGTGGAGGAGCACAGAGCTGGATAGGTGTTGGTGCGTTTAGTATTCAGCCTTCTGAATTTATGAAACTGGGATTAATTTTCTTCTTAGCGGCATATTTAGCTAAGGGTCAAAAGTATATTACTTCGTTTAAAAAAGGGTTTTTCCCTTCTATTATACTTGTATTTACTGCATTTGGATTAATTATGCTACAGCCAGATCTTGGAACAGGGATGGTACTCGTTCTTACATGTATGCTCATGATTTTCGTTGCAGGGGCAAGGCTATCCCATTTTATTGGACTAGCTGCTTTAGGGCTTGCAGGATTTGTATTTCTTATTATTTCAGCACCATATCGGATCAGTCGAATTACGGCTTATCTAAATCCATGGGAGGATCCTTTGGGAGATGGATTCCAAATAATTCAGTCCCTCTATTCCATAGGGCCAGGTGGTTTAATGGGTGTTGGTTTAGGGGAAAGTCTACAGAAGTATTTTTATTTACCTGAACCACAGACGGATTTTATATTTGCGATATTGGGTGAGGAGCTTGGTTTTATTGGCGGAACGATTGTCATTGGACTATTCCTTTTGTTGCTATGGCGTGGTATTAAAATTTCCCTGGAAGCACCTGATCTGTTTGGACGCTTTCTTGCACTTGGTATTGTATCCATGTTGATCATTCAGGTCATGATAAATATTAGTGTTGTTATTGGCTTGATTCCAGTAACTGGAATTACATTGCCATTTTTAAGTTATGGTGGTTCATCGTTAACATTAACATTATGTTCGGTAGGTGTTCTCCTAAATATTAGCTATTATTCAAGAATTTAACAAATAATACATCCAAATTTTGCTTTTGTTAGGTGTTTATAAAAATTTCCATTAAAAAACTGAATAAACTAAGCAATGTGTACTACATGTTAGGGTGCATTATATGGTATAATTCATGTAACATAAAAATACGGCATATTTTATGCCGTTTTTATTTCTGATAATATTTTTTACAAGGGAAGAAATGGAGATGAGCAAAAAAAAAGTTGTTTCAATAGAGGATCGCATTCCAAAGTTGAAACAAGCACGTAAAAAAAAGGCAAATCGACGTTTAATATTTTATCTATCTATTTTTTTCGTTTTAATTTCAATTATTGTCTATCTGCAATCACCGTTAAGTCATATTAAAACAATTAATGTAACAGGAAATTCATTTTTGAAAGATGAAGAAGTAATTGAACAAAGTGAATTAACAACCCAAACGAATATTTGGACAATTGACAAGTCAAATATAACAACAACATTAGCGGATAACCCGATCATTGAATCTGCTGAGGTGAAAAGGAATTTTCCATGGGCAGTAGATATTCAACTAACGGAATACGACAGAGTAGGATATGTTAAAGAGGAAAACAGTTTCTATCCAATTTTAGGAAACGGAACAACATTAAATGAAATAGAACAAGAGAGTATCAATGGTGATGCTCCACTGATTGTAGACTTTACGGAAGAGGAATATTTACATAGGATGACTAAGGAACTCCAGGAGTTACCTGAAACTATCTTAAATTTAATTTCCGAAATTCATTGGAAACCAACAGATGAAAATCAGAATGAAATACTGCTTTATATGAATGATGGTTTTCTGGTAAATGGGACAATCAGAAACTTTGCTGATAAAATGCAAGTCTATCCTTCTATTGTTTCTCAATTAGATCCGGAAAGTGAAGGAATTATTCATATTGGTGTTGGTGCTTATTTTGAATCATTTGATGACGAAGGCGAGGAAGAGGAGCAAGAGAATGAATAGGAGACAGTTTCTATGAGAAATGTAGGTAATGAATTTTGTTACGAAAGCCATATATTTAAAAAAGGTAACGAAATTTATAGTAAATATGCAATAAAATAAAGGGAAATGGCTGTTTTGTGTAGAATTACCTATATATATTTTATTTTTTACGTAATTTCCTCTAAAATATTAAATTATAATAGAACCATAGAAATTGTAGTAAAAGATGACATTTGATTTAATCAGATGCCGCTGAATTAGGAGGTGCCTTTCTTTGAATAACAGTGACGTACTAGTTAGTCTTGATATAGGGACAACAAAAATCAAAGTAATTATTGGAGAAGTTTTAAATGATTCACTGAATATTATTGGTGTTGGTACTGCCAAATCTAATGGTATGAAAAAAGGTGCTATTGTTGATATTGACCAAACAGTACACTCGATCAGAAATGCTGTAGAACAGGCAGAGCGTATGGTTGGAATGCAGATTGACAGTGTTGTCGTAGGTATTAATGGGAGCCATATACAATTGCAATCCTGTCACGGGGTGGTAGCTGTTCAAAGTGAAAATCGCGAAATTGGTGATGAGGATATTGCAAGGGTAATTGATGGAGCACAAGTTGTGTCCATACCACCGGAACGGGAAATTATTGATGTTATACCTAAGCAGTTTATCGTTGATGGTTTAGATGAAATCAATGACCCGAGAGGCATGATAGGCGTTCGTTTAGAAATGGAAGGGACGATTATTACTTGTTCTAAAACTGTTTTACATAATACGTTAAAATGTGTTGAACGTGCGAATTTACAAGTGTCCGACATTTGCCTGCAGCCGCTTGCAGCAGGAACTATCGCCTTGTCTGATGACGAGAAGAATATGGGTGTGGCCCTTATTGATGTTGGTGGAGGATGTTCTACTGTTTCCATATTTGAGAATGATCATTTAGCATCTACAAGTGTTGTTAATTTAGGTGGGGATAATATAACAAAAGATTTATCCATCGGCTTAAGAACATCTACGGAAGAAGCAGAGGACATAAAATTAAATTATGGACATGCATTTTATGATACTGCCCGTGAAGATGAAACATTTGAAGCTTCTATTATTGGAAGCAATACGAGACAATCCTATAATCAACTGCAAATATCTGATATGATTGAAGCAAGAATGGAAGAAATTTATGCTTTTGCGGAAAGAGAAATTCGAAGAATGGGCTACCAGGAATTACCTGGTGGATATGTGCTAACAGGTGGAACAATGGCAATGCCGGGTGTTTCCGAGCTTGCACAGGATTTATTTCATTCGAATGTGCGTATTGCCATCCCGGATTACATCGGTGTAAGGGAACCACAGTTTACAGCTGGGGTAGGAATATTGCAATTTGCTTATCGTAATGCGAAAATACAAGGTAAAGAATTATTCCCTTCTGTTATTGAAAATACCAATGAACAGAAACCGAAACGAACCAAAAAACAGTCAAAATCAAATGAACCGAAGGAAAAAAAGAAGAAGGAATCCGGAATTGCTAATTTGTTTAAATATTTCTTTGACTAGATAAGTTTAATTTACAATTATGATGATTCAAATTATGAATTTATCCTTTTGAATCATTCACATATTAGCTTCTGGAACTCTTGTTATTTTGCATATTAGGAGGAACGAAATATGTTAGAGTTTGATACAAATATGGAAGAACTAGCTTCAATTAAAGTGATCGGTGTAGGCGGTGGCGGTAATAATGCGGTCAACCGCATGATAGAGCATGGTGTTGAAGGCGTTGAATTTATCGCTGTCAATACGGATTCACAAGCATTAAATCTATCTAAAGCTGAAGTAAAAGTACAAATTGGTAGTAAGCTAACACGAGGATTAGGTGCAGGGGCGAACCCCGATGTCGGGAAAAAAGCGGCTGAAGAAAGTAAAGAGCAACTCGAAGAAGTATTACAAGGTGCAGATATGATCTTTGTCACAGCAGGAATGGGTGGAGGCACAGGAACGGGAGGCGCTTCCGTTATTGCACAAACTGCCAAAGACCTAGGAGCACTAACAGTTGGAGTTGTAACACGTCCATTTTCTTTTGAAGGCAAGAGACGATCCACACAAGCGATAACGGGAATTGATGATTTGAAAAGCAATGTCGATACATTAATTGTTATACCTAATGATCGCCTGCTGGAAATCGTTGATAAAAATACCCCGATGTTGGAAGCGTTTCGTGAAGCGGATAATGTCCTAAGGCAAGGTGTGCAAGGTATTTCCGATCTAATTGCTAAACCAGGTTTGATTAATGTTGATTTTGCAGACGTGAAAACAATCATGACTGATAAAGGGTCAGCATTGATGGGAATTGGTATTGCAACTGGAGAAACACGTGCCTCTGAAGCTGCGAAAAAAGCAATTTCTTCACCATTACTGGAAACTTCTATTGATGGAGCACATGGTATTTTAATGAATATTACAGGCGGTACAAATCTCAGCTTGTATGAAGTTCAGGAAGCTGCTGATTTAGTAACTTCTGCTGCAGATAATGAAGTAAATGTTATCTTCGGTTCCGTTATTAATGAAAACTTAAATGATGAAATTATTGTAACGGTGATTGCGACAGGATTTGACGAGACCACGCAAAAAGAAGAAAGGAAACAACAGCGTCCCGTAATCAATCATAAACAGCAAGCCGCCACCAGAGATAATGATGATATGCAGAGAGAAACGAATCAGCAACAGCAACAACAGCAACAACGTCCGAAACAAGAGGAAGAAACATTGGATATACCTACATTTCTAAGAAATCGTAACCGTAGAAGATAAATAAATAATAATATATTGATAGACAGCAAACAGGTAGCCTTTGTGCTATTTGTTTGCTTTTTTGCGTATGCTCCTCTCAAAAGTACACTGTTGCTTTTAAATCTTCGCAACTGATATAAAAGACAACGTAATGAAAATTCTAATGATGGGTGGGTGCTTAGACTCGCTCCGGAAACACATTTCGCGAACCTTAGGGTGGCTGGTGGGCCCCGTCGTGCTCGTCGTGTTGCAAGTGATTTCGAGAAGCAACACTCCTCGCAAAAAAGATTGCTACGCACTCCGGGTCTCACCTAGGCCTTTCCTCCCGCCGGAGTCTTCATGTGTTTCCTCCGGCTGATGACGCGCTTTTTAAAATTAAAGAACAGATGTCAATCCACTTTTGATGGTTGATTGGAGTGGAGGCCCGTTGGCTCCTGCGGGAATAGCACGTGTCTGAAGACCCCGCAGGACTATCCTAAGGAAGGCCGACTAAAACCGTCCTTTGCGGACAACGTCGGCATACCCCTTGCCGGGGCAAAGAGGCTAAAGCCGTGCCCTAAGGTGTGCAACGGTTCGGAGCGGAAATCAACAAGCACTTATGTCGTCTTTTATATCTTCTGTGCCAAACCTTCTTTTAGAAAACAGCCTTTGGGTGTAAGAATAGAATTTCTACACTTTGTAAAATAATTACTGCGACAAACTCCCTAATAACTAGTTAAAATTAGCCCCAATATGCGTACAAAATGTGACAGACTTTGCTTATAAACTCAGATATACTTCTTTTAAATCATCTTATCTATGAAAATAATAGTAATTTTTTTGGCAGAAAGGAAGAATGTGGTGACCATCTATCTTGATGCTGTCTGGACATTGAATTTTTTTCTGGACATGATGCTTTTAATGCTCACACAGGCTTTGGCAAGAGACAGCACAAGAAAAATCAGAATAATAATTGGAGCTTTTATCGCTTCACTGCTTGTACCAATAAATATCTATTTTCCAGATTCATTTTTTAGCAGTGTTGCTGGAAAGTTTCTATACTCTGTCATTATTATTTTATGTGCGTTTGGTTTTTTAAGTATTTATCGGATGATGAAATTACTCCTGTTATTTTATTTTACTACTTTTGCAATAGGGGGTGGATTAATAGCAATACATTTTCTATTACAAAGTCCGATTGGTGTATCTACAAATGGAATTCTAACGTTTAATAGCGGATATGGGGATCCGATTAGCTGGATTTTTGTCGTTATTGGGTTCCCTTTGGTGTGGTTATTCACAAAGGGTCGTATGGACAAGCATGCAGTGGATAAAATTCGTTACGACCAACTCTATCCGGTTACAATTCAATTAAAAAATAAGAGCTATTCAACAACTGGATATATTGATAGTGGAAACCAATTAGTTGATCCATTAACAAAAAAACCAGTAATTATTTGTGATGAATTATTTTTAAAGCAATGGTTTACGGAAAATGATTGGAAGCTGCTAAAGTCTGCGAACAAGGAACTTGATTTTGAAAAAATCCCAAAAGAATGGGAAAGCTCTATTCAAATTGTGCCATACCGGGGAGTACAAGGCGGAAGCAACTTTCTGTTTGCGATGAGGCCAGATCAGCTCATTGTATACTACGGCGAACAGAAAATTGTAACAAGTAAACTATTAATCGGCATTCAGTTTGCCGCGTTAACGAAAGATCAAAGCTATCATTGTTTACTTCAACCGCAAATTATAACAACAGCAGCTGTACATTCTGCATAAGGGAGAGATAAATGTTGAAATCATGGAAATTAGGTCTGCGCTTACAGTGGTATAAAATTTTAATCAAACTTGGCGTTAAATCTGAGGAAATTTATTATATAGGTGGAAGTGAGGCTCTGCCACCACCTCTTTCCAAACAAGAAGAGGCAGAGTTGCTGGAATTATTACCTAAAGGAGATCAGGCTGCAAGAGCACTTTTAATTGAGCGAAATTTACGGTTAGTTGTTTATATCGCAAGGAAATTTGAAAATACAGGGATAAATATAGAAGATCTAATAAGTATTGGTACTATTGGCCTTATAAAAGGTGTTAATACGTTTAACCCCGAGAAAAAAATCAAACTGGCTACCTATGCATCCAGATGTATTGAAAATGAAATTTTAATGTATTTACGGAGGAATAATAAATTAAAATCAGAAATATCCTTTGATGAACCTTTAAACATTGATTGGGACGGGAATGAGCTATTATTGTCAGATGTACTTGGAACAGATGAGGATATTATTACGAAAAATCTGGAAACAAAAGTGGACAAAAGTTTACTTAAGGATGCCTTGTCGCAATTAAATGCTCGCGAAAAGCAAATTATGGAATTACGGTTTGGATTAATTGGGGAAGAAGAAAAAACACAGAAGGATGTAGCAGATATGTTAGGTATTTCACAATCTTATATTTCACGTTTAGAAAAAAAGATTATAAGGCGACTTAAAAAAGAATTTAATAAAATGGTTTAGCCTTGTTTCTCTAAGAATCTAACCCATTTTTACATCTTTTCGAATGAACCTTCCTGCATAAAAATTTTCCCAGGCGGAGATACTGTCCATGAACAGCATCACCAACTGGGAGGGTTAAACTTAGATGACAAGGCATAAGGTTGAGATATGTGGTGTTGATACATCGAAACTACCTGTATTAAAAAATGAAGAAATGCGCAAGTTGTTTGTAAAAATGCAAGAAGGGGACGGGGAGTCTGCACGTGAAGAACTGGTAAATGGAAACCTGCGTCTCGTATTAAGTGTCATTCAACGATTTAATAATCGTGGTGAATATGTTGATGATTTATTTCAAGTAGGCTGTATTGGCTTAATGAAATCCATTGACAACTTTGACTTATCACATAATGTTAGATTTTCGACATATGCTGTTCCAATGATTATCGGTGAAATAAGACGTTATTTAAGAGATAACAATCCGATTCGGGTATCGAGATCCTTACGTGATATAGCTTATAAAGCATTGCAAGTAAGGGAAAAATTAATTAGCAAAACATCAAAGGAACCTACACCAGTGGAGATTGCCGAAGAGATGGGCATCCCACATTCCGAAATTGTGTTTGCAATGGATGCTATTCAAGATCCTGTATCATTATATGAACCAATTTATAATGATGGAGGGGATCCCATATTTGTTTTGGATCAGATAAGTGATGAAAAAGATAAGGATTCTACATGGGCAGATAAACTTTCCTTAAAGGAAGGTATGTACCAGTTGAACGAAAGAGAAGAGATGATATTAAATAAACGTTTTTTCCAAGGGAAAACCCAAATGGAAGTAGCTGATGAAATCGGTATTTCACAAGCCCAGGTCTCCCGCCTGGAAAAAGCCGCCATCAGCCAGATGAATAAGCAAATGTTTGAATAAAAAACGCAAGATACTCAAGAGCAAAAGGAATGGGTGAATGAAACCCATTCCTTTTGCTTTTCCTGTTTTTAATCTATAAATTTATGCATATATATAGAGTAAGGTGGTGTGAGTGGAATGATAAAATTATCCGAATTGCAAACGAAAGAGGTTATTGTTATTGATGATGGAAGTAGACTTGGGCATATATCCGATTTGGAAATTGATAAAGACAGAGGTAAAATACTTGCTATTGTAATTATTTTAAAGGAAAAGAAAAGCGGGATGTTTGGAAAGCCGGACGAATTGATTATTCATTGGGAGCAAATTGTAAGGGTTGGCGCGGATGTCATTCTTGTTAAAGAGGTACAACATCCAGAGTTGTATGCAGAGCCTTTTGTAAATGAATAAAAAGTTAGTGTGGATTATGGTAAAATGGTACGAGTAGACTTTTAGGAGGTTGTAATCCAATGACAGAACCGTTTAAACAATCAAATGAATCCTATTTACATATAGAAAAGTGGCAAAAATTAAATCCCAAGCTACATGCTGGATTTACGACCAGAAACGGGGGGGTTAGCCAACCTCCTTTTGATACATTAAACTGTGGATTGCATGTTCAGGATGAATACGATCATGTCAACCTAAACCGACAAATTTTAGCCAAACATTTGACGATTCCGTTGAAAAATTGGGTGGCGGGGGAACAGACTCATCAAACAACTGTAAAAATAGTTGGTCCTGAAGATAAGGGAAAAGGAGCTGCTTCCCACCAGAGTTCTATTAAAAGCACAGATGGTTTGATTACAAAAGAGCGAGGAATATTATGCACTGCTTTTTTTGCTGATTGTGTGCCTTTATACTTTTTTGACCCTAAACATGAGTTCATCGGTATTGCTCATGCAGGATGGAAGGGATCTGTAAATCGCATTGGCGGGCAAATGGTTCAGAAATTGCAAACGGTAGGTGTAAATCCTGCTGATCTTTTAGTAGCCATAGGTCCCTGTATCTCGCAACAATGTTATGAAGTTGATGAAAATGTTATAAGGCACCTAACGCTACAGGATAGGGAAAAAACAGTCATTTCTAGAGGAAATAATCGTTATTTGTTAGATTTAAAACAGTTAAATGTAGAAATTCTTTTGCAATGTGGTGTATTACGTAATAATATAGATGTAACAAATTATTGCACGTTTCAAGATGATGCGCTATTTTTTTCACATCGACGGGATAAAGGAAAAACAGGGAGGATGCTAGGTTTTCTAGGCTTTACAACTTGACTTACGTGGGGAGGAGAATTGGTAATAATGGATGTAGCAACAAATCTAAGAATTATTCAAAATAATATAAGACAAGCTTGTGAAAAAAGTAATCGAATTCCTGATGAAATAACAGTTATAGGTGTTACGAAATATGTTACAATAGAACGAACAAAAGAAGCAATTACCACTGGAATTAAAAACCTTGGCGAAAATCGTTTGGAAGGATTTCTGGAAAAATACAATCATATTGGTAGCGAAGTGAAATGGCATTTTATTGGTACCCTGCAATCAAGAAAAGTTAAAGATGTAATCGACAAGGTAGATGCTATTCATTCGTTGGATCGCCTATCACTTGCTAAGGAAATAGATAAGCGAGCAAGTAAAAAAATCGACTGTTTTATTCAGGTTAATGTGAGTGGAGAAGAATCAAAACATGGCCTGCAACCAGAAGGTGTTATCTCTTTTATAAAGGATATTCAGAAGTATAAGCATATTCGTGTTGTTGGATTGATGACAATGGCACCCCATTTAGAAGATAAAGAACGTTTAAGGGGGATTTTTAAAAGACTAGCAGCCATAAGAGATGCAGTTAAACTGGAAAATTTGTCCAATGCGCCTTGTGAATTTCTATCTATGGGAATGAGTAATGATTATGAAATTGCTATTGAGGAGGGTGCTACACATATACGGATCGGTTCAAATCTAGTAGGATAATATTATGAGTGAGGTGAGCGTATGAGCTTTAAAAATAAAATTAAAAATTATTTCACGATGGATGATGAATATGAATACGATTATACAGCAGATGAAGCAGATGAGGCGGAAAATAAGTCAAATGCAACTCAGAAAAATCAAAATGTAGTCAATCTAACCAGCTTGCACCAGCCTACATCGAAGGTTGTACTTTATGAGCCAAGGTCATACAATGAAGCACAGGAAATAGCAGATAACATTGTAAATAGAAGAGCTGTTGTTATAAATCTACAGCGTTTGGATAGCACACAGGCAAAAAGAGTTGTTGATTTTCTTAGCGGTACCGTCTATGCTGTGAACGGAGATATTCAAAAGCTTGGATCTGAAACATTCTTATGCACCCCTGATAATGTAGATGTATCCGGTACAATATCTGAAACATATGTGGAGGAAGATGAATTTGAAAAAGGATGGTAGTAATCAATGATCCAGTTACTTAATTTATTAGATACAGCTTTAACGATTTACAGTTTTGGCTTAATTATTTACATTTTTATGTCATGGTTTCCAGGGGCCCGGGAATCATCTTTTGGTGTTTTTTTAGCAAAGATATGTGAGCCATACCTGGAAATATTCCGCCGATTTATTCCACCATTAGGCATGATTGATTTATCCCCGCTTGTAGCTATTTTTGTGATCCATTTTGCGAGAATGGGGCTATATGAACTGTTTAACATGTTGTTCTTCTAAGGGGTGGTAAAATGGATATATATCAACATTTTCGAAAAGAAGAGCAGCCATTCATTGACAAAGTATTATCTTGGATAGAACAGGTTGAAAGAACGTATCAGATGAAGATAACGGATTTCCTTGATCCAAGAGAACAGCAAATTATGAATTTATTAATTGGGGATAATAGTGATGTCAGCATCTACCAGCATGGCGGCGGCCAGTATGCTGAACGAAGGCGTGCTGTAATACTACCCCCATATGAAGAGATATCTGACGAAGTTTTTCAGCTTACGTTAGTAGAGGCATATTATCAAGATAAATTTATATCACTGGAACATCGTGACGTGATGGGAGCATTTTTATCGCTTGGAATAAAACGAAAAAAGCTTGGTGATATAGTAGTTGAGGGCGGAGTCATTCAAATTATAATGGCAGATGAAATTGCACCTTTTGTATTAGCTAACCTAACTGCCATTAAGAAAGCGAAAATAAGGCTAGAGGAAAAACCTCTCACCGCATTAATGGAAAAGAAAACGGAGTGGGATGAAACAGATAACACAGTCTCCTCATTGCGGTTAGATACTGTGTTAAAAGAGATTTATAATATCTCTAGAAAAGACGCCGGGCAATTTATTAAAAAACTTCAGGTGAAAGTAAATTTTAAAGTAGTTGACGATGGAAAGTTTGGTTTACAGGAAGGCGATTTAATTTCAGTACGTGGAAAAGGAAGAAGTAAACTCGTATCCATAAATGGACAAACAAAGAAGGACAAGTGGAAAATAACCACGGCAATATTAAAATAATTTCATACTACATGCAGGAATTAACCGATTTTTGTCGAATATATGCTTAATGTATGTTTTCATAAACGTTAATGTCTATAATTTTCCCTAAGGAGGTGGCCAATGTGCCATTAACACCATTAGATATTCATAATAAAGAGTTTACCAGAAGTTTTCGTGGGTATGATGAAGATGAAGTGAATGAATTCCTAGACCAAGTAATCAAAGATTATGAAGCAGTAATCAGAGAAAAGAAAGACTTTAAGGAAAAAGTGGATCAATTGGAAGAAAAGCTTGGACACTTTACCAATATTGAAGAAACGTTAAACAAATCCATTTTAGTTGCTCAAGAGACTGCTGAAGAAGTAAAAGGCAGTGCGACAAAAGAGTCTAAATTAATTATAAAAGAAGCAGAAAAGAATGCCGATCGAATCATAAATGAAGCATTAAGCAAATCACGTCGTATATCTATGGATGTGGAAGAGTTAAAGAAACAGGCAAAGGTATTTCGGACACGTTTGAAAATGCTTGTTGAAGCTCAGCTGGATATGATTGACACAAACGATTGGGAAGATTTATTTGACGAGGAATTGGGTGAAGATCTTGAGCTGGCAGAAAATAAGTCATAGATCTTGACGTCCCGCGGAATTTTACATATAATTCATACACATAAAGTTCTAATTTGATAATAACATGCATAGATAGAGCCAGTATAAAGGTTTGTACTGATTAGCGAATCGGGGTATGGTGAAAGCCCGATACAGTAAGCCTTTAGAAAATCACTCTTGAGCATCCATTGTGAATTTTTAGTAGGAATGGACGATTTATTCCCGTTACGAATATCGAGTGAATGTAAATTAATAGCTAATTAATAGCTAGTTTACATTTATAAGGGTGGTACCGCGAGTCTTCTCGTCCCTTTTGGGATGCAGGGGGCTTTTTTGTTTAGTGGCAGATAAGAAGGAGGAAGTATTTATGGATTATAAAGATACATTGTTAATGCCAAAAACGTCATTTCCAATGCGTGGTAATTTGCCGAATAAGGAACCAAAAAGGCAAGAACACTGGGATGAGGAAAATTTATATGAAAAAGTACAGGAAAGAACGAAAGGAAGACCGTTGTTTAATTTACATGATGGCCCACCGTATGCCAATGGTGACTTGCATATTGGCCATGCATTAAATAAAATTCTAAAGGATTTTATTACAAGGTATAAATCAATGACTGGCTACTATGCACCATATATTCCGGGATGGGATACCCATGGACTGCCCATTGAAACTGCATTGACAAAAAACAAAAAAATTAAGCGTAAAGAAATGAGTATTGTAGCGTTTAGACAGTTATGCGCTGAGTATGCATTGGATCAATTGGACAATCAGCGCAAACAGTTTAAATCATTGGGTGTTCGTGGTGATTGGGATAACCCATATGTAACCTTAACAAAGGATTATGAGGCCGCCCAAATTAAAGTATTTGGAGAAATGGCCAAAAAAGGCTATATCTATAAAGGCTTAAAGCCAGTTTATTGGTCGCCATCATCTGAATCTGCTTTAGCTGAGGCAGAAATAGAATATCATGATAAACGCTCCCCTTCCATTTATGTTGCATTTGATGTTATAGACGGGAAAGGATTATTTGATGGCGGGGAGAAATTTATTATTTGGACGACAACTCCATGGACGATTCCGGCTAATCTTGGGATCAGTTTACATCCTGATTTGGAATATGTGGTTGTAGAGGTGAACAAGGAAAAATATATTATCGCACGTTCTCTGCTTGAATCTGTTTCTGAAGAGCTGGAATGGGAAAACCCACAAGTGATCAAATCATTTAAAGGAGAAGAAGCAGATAAGATTGTTGCAAAACATCCATTTTACGACCGTGATTCACTCATCATGCTGGGCGAGCATGTAACAACAGATGCAGGTACTGGTTGTGTGCATACAGCCCCAGGTCATGGGGAAGACGACTTCGTTGTAGCTCGAAGTTATGGTATTGATGCATTATCTCCTGTTGATGACAGGGGAGTTTTTACAAATGAAGCACCTGGATTTGAAGGACAATTTTATGACAAAGCGAACAAGTCTATTACAGAAAAACTGGAAGAAGTAGGGGCGTTACTAAAGCTTTCGTTTATTACGCACTCCTACCCACATGATTGGCGGACGAAGAAACCGACGATTTTCCGTGCAACATCACAATGGTTTGCATCGATTAAGGATTTTCGTCAGGATATTCTGGATGAAATTAGCCGGATTAATTGGTATCCATCATGGGGGGAGACTCGCCTTCACAACATGGTGCGTGACCGTGAAGACTGGTGTATTTCACGTCAGCGTACATGGGGTGTTCCAATCCCTGTATTTTACGGGGAAGATAATACGCCTATTATCAATGATGAAACGATTGAACATGTATCCAACTTATTTAGTGAGCATGGTTCTAATGTGTGGTTTGAATGGGGAGCAGCAGATTTATTGCCTGAAGGATTTACTTCAGAACATAGTCCAAACGGGAAATTCACGAAAGAAACGGATATTATGGATGTATGGTTTGATTCAGGATCATCCCACGAAGCTGTCCTGGTAGGTCGCCCGTATCATAGACGCCCTGCAGATGTTTATTTAGAAGGTAGTGATCAATATCGTGGCTGGTTCAATTCCTCGATATCTACGTCTGTTGCAGTTACAGGTAAAGCACCATTTGAAAATATCATTAGTCATGGTTTTGTATTAGATGGTAATGGAAGAAAAATGAGTAAATCTTTAGGAAATGTGATGGTACCATCTAAAGTTCAAAAGCAGTTAGGTTCAGATATTTTACGCCTATGGGTTTCCTCCGTTGATTATCAGGGAGATGTGCGTATTTCGCAGGAAATCCTGAAACAGACATCCGAAGCGTACCGTAAAATTAGAAACACAATTCGCTTTATGCTTGCAAATTTATCCGATTTTGATCCGAAAACCGATCAAGTACCAGAAACGGAAATGGAAGAAGCGGATCGATATATGATTCATCGTCTGCAGCAGGTGTTAGGTAATGTACGCCAAAGCTATGAGCAGTTTGAGTATTCGCCGATTTTCCATCAAATTCACAATTTCTGTGCGGTTGATTTAAGCTCATTCTACTTGGATTTTGCGAAAGATATATTATACGTCGAGGCAAAGGATAATAAGCGCCGCCTGAGTATTCAAACAGGGTATTATGAAATTTTAACGACACTGGTTAAATTGTTGACACCCATTATCCCGCATACGACTGATGAAGTATGGGAATATATTCCTGGTGTAGAAGAAGAGAGTGTGCAGCTAACCGATATCCCTGAGCCAAGGGAAATTTCTGGTATGGCTGAACTGGAACCTAAATGGGATCACTTCATGCATATTCGTGATGATGTATTAAAAGCATTGGAAGAAGCAAGAAATGAAAAAGTAATCGGGAAATCATTAGAAGCAAAAGTAACACTCGTTCCAAAAGATAACCAAACAAAAGAGGTATTACAATCGTTTGATCATCTGCATCAATTTTTAATTGTATCGGAAGCCCGCGTCCGTGATAGCAGTCCAGATGCAAAAGAATATCAGTATGTTGATGTTTCCGTTGAGCAACATCCTGGAGAAAAATGTGAGCGTTGCTGGGTAGCATCTGAAACTGTAGGAGAAGATGCGGAACATCCTGGTCTATGCAGCCGTTGTGCGAGTGTTGTAAAAGAACATTACACTTTATAACTAACTGAGGGCAACTGAAATGTTAAAAAGACGACTTACATTCATTTTTGGATGAATAGTCGTCTTTTTTATGTTTTCTCGAACCATCTTAGTTAATTTATTCCATCTAAAAACACATCATTTGAAAGTTCATCCTAAATACCATAAGATAAATATTTGTTTGATTAAAGTGGTTTAGGAGATGAGCGTATGAAAGGTATGTTTCAAAATAAATGGTCGGTTATTGCGATTGCAGTATTTTGCTCAGTGCTTTGGGGAAGTGCGTTTCCAGTTCTTAAAGTAAGTTATGAGGAACTGCAAATGGCACCGGATGATGTGATCGCGAAGATTGTGTTTGCGGGTATGCGCTTTTTACTTGCGGGTCTAATTGTTTTAGCATTTTTATTATTTATGAGCCCAAGAAGTATTTTGGTAACACGTAAACAGTTTGTGGTGCTGATTATTTTGGGTGTTGTGCAAACAACACTACAGTATTTCTTCTTCTACAATGGTTTAGCAAAAGTCTCCGGGATGCAAGGTGCAATTCTGTCATCGAGCGGGACATTCTTCACGGTGCTTCTGGCACATTACTTTTATAAAAATGATCGGATGAACTGGAAAAAGGCATTTGGTTTGATTGCTGGTTTTTCAGGTATTATTGTTGCCAATTGGGGACAGGAGCTTCAGCCCAGTTTTCACTGGGACGGGGAAGGATTTATGATCCTTGCTGGTTTAACAAGTGCGATTGCGACGATTATGGCAAAGGAAATGGCGACTGGTATTCACCCGTTTGCTATCACAGGCTGGCAGTTGAGCTTGGGAGCAGGGATTCTGCTAATCATAGGTTTGCCTCAATTAAGTACAGGTGCGATGTTATGGACGCCGCTTGGATGGGGGTTATTTATCTATTCAGCACTACTTTCGGCAGTTGCATTCGCCTTATGGTATTCGATGTTGAAATATAATAACGCTGGTGAACTAAGTATGTACAAGTTTATTGTTCCAGTGTCCGGTTCGTTATTATCCGCTATATTTATTCCCGGCGAGCGATTGAATTTCTTTATTTTAGCTGCGATAGCATTGGTTGCTGTTGGAATTATTGTAGTGAATTACCGCGGTCGGCGCACGAGGAAACAGATATGATAAAAGAAAGGAATCATCTTGTTTCGATCAAAACTTGACATATACCAGTTCTACCATTGTCCTTGAAAAATGTTGGTTTAACGTTTAAGATTAAAAAGACTGAGAGTAGAAATCGGGGGACATGGGATGTATGTGTATTATATTATTGCACTAGTCATTATTGCCATTGACCAGGTGACGAAATGGATTGTTGTTCGAACAATGGAGCTTGGTGAGCAAATTACAATTATTGAAAACTTCTTCTATCTTACATCACACCGTAATAGTGGTGCTGCATGGGGAATCCTAGAGGGACAGATGCTGTTTTTCTATATTGTAACTGTTATTGTTGTTATAGGGATTATTTATTACATGCAAACATATGCCAAAGAAAGTAGAAGTTTAGCAATTGGTTTAAGTTTCGTTCTGGGTGGTGCAATTGGTAACTTTATTGATCGCCTTTTTCATCAGGAAGTCGTTGATTTCTTTGATTTTATAATCTTTGGTTATAATTTTCCTATTTTTAATATAGCTGACTCTGCTTTAACGGTTGGGGTTATATTAATTATTATTGCAACAATAATCGATGAAACGAAAACGAAGAAAGGAAAAGCAAAAAAATGACCTCATTCCATCATATTGTTACAGAAGCGCAGGCAAACCAACGAATTGATAAATTACTTACTATATTAAATCCGGAGATATCTCGTTCGCAGGTGCAATCATGGATCACAAAAGACCACGTAACTGTTAACGGCGAGCAAGTAAAAGCGAATTATAAGTGTCAGACAGGTGATGCTATTGAGTGGTCATATCCAGAAGTGGAGCCCCTGGATATCATAGCAGAGAACATTCCATTATCCATTGTTTATGAGGATAGCGATTTATTAGTTGTTAATAAACCAAAAGGAATGGTTGTCCATCCATCAGCAGGTCATCCATACGGTACACTTGTTAATGCCCTTCTCCATCACTGTGATGATCTATCCGGTATAAATGGAGTCCAGCGTCCTGGTATTGTCCATCGGATTGATAAGGATACGAGTGGTTTATTAGTCGTTGCAAAAAATGACCAAGCACATTCTCATTTATCTGAACAGCTGTCAACAAAAGAAGTTAAACGAGTATATGTAGCACTTGTTCATGGAGAAATTCCACATGAAACGGGAATGATCGATGCACCAATCGGAAGGGATCCAAAAGATCGCCAGCGTATGGGGATTGTCGATAACGGCAGGCCTGCCGTGACACATTTTAAAGTGATAAAAAGCTATCCTGATTATACACATGTAGAATGTCAGTTGGAGACAGGAAGAACCCATCAGATCCGTGTACATATGAAATATATCGGTTATCCATTGGTCGGTGATCCTAAATATGGCCGCAGAAAAACAATGGATACAAACGGCCAGGTATTACATGCAGGTCTGCTTGGTTTTACGCATCCAACGACAAATAAGTGGATGGAATTTGAAGCAAAGCCCCCTGCCTATTTTGAAGAAATTTTGGCGAATATAGAAAAATTGTATTGACAATGACCGTTGTCTCTGAAATAATAAGAGAAATAAATAAGTGCCCCTTTAATATAGTCCCGTGAGGCTAAGAAGGACTCGTGAATGATACAGTTGTGAAAATGTGTATCCGAAATCCCTTTTTTCCTCACGGATAAAAGGGATTTTTATATTTGGTGGTGAGATTTTGCAAAAGAAAACAGAAATATTGGATCAGCCAGCAATTAATCGAGCATTAACCCGAATTGCGCATGAAATCGTTGAAAAAAATAAAGGAGGAGAAAACCTACTCCTAGTTGGTGTGAAAACAAGAGGAGTACCGTTAAGTAAAAGATTACAGGAAAAAATAAAACAAATTGAAGATCTAAGTGTTCCAATAGGGGAATTGGATATAACGTTATACAGAGATGATTTGGAAATAGCGAACAATAGCTATGATCCGCAATTAAAATCTACTAATATTGATGTGGATTTAACAGGGAAAAAAGTGATTCTCATTGATGATGTACTTTATACCGGCAGAACAATACGAGCAGCAATGGATGCGGTGATGGACAGTGGGAGGCCATCACAGATTCAACTAGGTGTCCTCGTTGATAGAGGTCACAGAGAATTACCGATACGAGCAGATTATGTTGGTAAAAATATTCCAACATCTGAAAAAGAAATTATCGTGGTTCAATTAGTGGAAACAGATGAGATCGATCAGGTATCCATCTATGAAAAATAAATAGATAAACCTTTAACTAAATCCAGAGAGATTTACAAGGTTGTTTAAGGAAACGTGGATAGAACTATATACACGTGTACCTCTTTGCAGCCTTATGCAGAGAGGTTTTTTTAATGACAATGAAAGTTTTCTGAAAAAGTGGAGGTATGTAAAATGACACAGAAAAAGATGGCGATGGGTGTAAACGAAGTACCAAAATCCGGACAATGGCTGCTACTCAGCATCCAGCATTTATTTGCAATGTTTGGCTCTACGATATTAGTTCCGTTTCTTACGGATTTATCCCCTGCGGTTGCACTCATATCAAGTGGGGCTGGTACATTGGCGTATTTAGTAATTACAAAGGGGAGAATTCCGGCATATTTGGGATCCAGTTTCGCATTTATAGCTCCAATTATTGGTGCAAGTGCTGCGGCAGGCCCTGCTGGTGCAATGATTGGTAGTTTCCTGGCAGGTATTGTATATGGCATGGTCGCCTTACTTATTGCATTCCTTGGTACAAACTGGCTCATGCGGATACTTCCTCCGATTGTAGTCGGTCCAGTCATTATTGTAATTGGATTGGGTTTAGCCCCCACCGCTATCGATATGGCAATGTTTGATAATGAAGTTTATAGTGGAACCTTTGTAACCGTAGCATTATTCACGCTGACTATTACGATTATCGCTAACATATTTTTTAAAGGTTTTTTCGGACTTATTCCAATATTAATCGGTATTATAAGTGGTTATTTATTTGCTCTAGTGCAAGGCATTGTTGATACTGCACCAATTCAAGCAGAATGGAATGCAATGATTTCATCTGGATCGATCGGAGAATTTTTTGCCGCGTTTTTCCAAATGCCAGAATTTATCATCCCATTTGTTGACTATGCTCCGTTAGATATTATTAATCTGCAAATCGTTGCTATTATGGTTCCTGTTGCGCTTGTGACCATTGCTGAACATATAGGAGATCAGATGGTTTTATCAAAAGTTGCAGGCCGAAACTTCTTAAAAAACCCCGGACTGCATCGTTCTATATTAGGCGACGGGGTTGCGACAGTGATTGCCTCTTTTATCGGAGGTCCACCAAACACAACCTATGGTGAAAATATTGGTGTCTTATCCATTACAAAAGTGTTCAGTGTGTTTGTTATCGGAGGAGCAGCGGTTCTCGCAATATTGTTTGGATTTATTGGAATTATTACAGCGACGATTAGTTCCATTCCAACTGCCGTTATGGGAGGTGTATCCATTCTATTATTTGGAATAATTGCCTCGAACGGATTACGAATGCTGATTGATAACCAAATAGATTTTGGACACAATCGCAATTTAATTATCGCCTCTGTCATATTGGTTATTGGAGTTGGAGGAGCTTATATTGAAGTATATGACGGGCTAGAAATTGCCGGGATGGCTTTATCCGCAATCATTGGTGTTATCCTAAATCTCATCTTACCTGGTAAGGAAACTGGATATGGTAATGGCGCATTGTTTGAAACTGAAATCCCTGATGATCAAAAGCATGCATCATAACGAATGAGGAGGTAGCTATGCGACATTTTATATCGGTTAATCAATTAACTGTAGAGGAAATAATGAACCTTTTTGAAACAGCAGACTGGTACCGTTATACAGGTCTTGAATTGAAGCAGCAGCTATTTGCAGCAAACTTATTTTTCGAACCAAGTACAAGAACGAAATCAAGTTTCATCATAGCCCAGAGAAGGCTTGGAATGGAAGTCCTGGATTTTCATACAGAAACCTCTAGTGTAAAAAAAGGAGAATCCTTGTACGATACTGCAAAGACCTTTGAATCTATGGGTGCAAATTTATTAGTTGTTCGTCATCAATCGGATTCTTGGTTTGAGAATCTAAAGGGAAATATTTCCATACCAATGATCAATGCAGGGGCAGGGACAGCAGAGCATCCTACTCAATGTTTACTCGATCTGATGACGATTTATCAAGAATATCGTACGTTCAAAGATTTGAAGATTGTTATCGCAGGAGATATAAAACATAGCCGTGTAGCCCAATCAAATGCCTATGCGTTAAAAGCTTTAGGAGCAAGGGTATTTTTTAGTGCAGCTCCTGGCTTTGAAGCCTATCAGTTGGATTTTCCATATATCTCCATGGACGAGGCCGTGAATATGTGTGATGCGATCATGCTCCTGCGCATTCAACATGAACGACATAATCAGGGTTCAGCCTCAATGACTGATTATCTGAAAAATTACGGTTTAACCAAAGATCGGGAAAAACGAATGAAACAACATGCTATTATACTTCATCCTGCTCCAATCAACAGGGGTGTAGAAATAGATTCCGATTTAGTAGAGTGTGAGCGATCACGGATATTTAAGCAAATGGAAAATGGTGTTTATATAAGAATGGCGATTATCACAAACATATTGCAGGAATGGGGGATTATGAATGAAAACAGTATTGAAAAATGCGAAACGGCTATTAGCAGCTGACGAAATGGAAATATGTGACATATTAATTGAAGGTAGGAAAATTAAACAAATCGCTGCTAATATTTCAGAGGATGCGGATGAGGTGATCAACTGCAACGAAAATTTAATCGTACCTGGGTTTATTGATGTACATATTCATTTACGAGAACCCGGTGGCGAACGTAAAGAAACCATTGCTTCAGGGACAAAAGCAGCAGCCCGAGGTGGTTTTACAACCGTTTGCGCGATGCCTAACACAAATCCAGTGCCGGATAATGTGTCTACAATAGAAACTCTTTTAGAAAAAATCAAGCAGGATGCCGTTGTTCGTGTGATTCCCTATGCAGCCATCACGAAAAACTTAAAAGGGAAATCATTGACGAATATAGCGGAAATTGCCAACAAGGAAGTGTTTGCTTTTACCGATGATGGAGTGGGGATCCAAACGGCAGACTTCATGTTACAAGCTATGAAGCAAGCAGCTGCCTGTGGTATGCCGATCGTAGCACATTGTGAGGATAACTCGATCGTTTATGGAGGTGTCCTCCATGATGGGAAGGTAAGCGCGGCGTTAGACCTGCCGGGGATACCCTCTATAAGTGAATCCGTACAAATAGCCCGTGATGTGCTGCTTGCTGAGGCGGCAAGTTGTCATTATCATGTCTGTCATGTGAGTACCAAAGAGTCTGTGAGAATCATTCGTGATGCAAAAAAAGCTGGTATACATATAAGTGCTGAAGTAACGCCACATCATCTATTATTAAATGAGGAATCTATTACGGCAGATGATGCTAATTTTAAGATGAACCCGCCACTTCGGGCAAAAGAAGATCAGCAAGCATTATTAGAAGGATTATTGGATGGGACGATCGATTTTATTGCAACAGATCATGCGCCACATACAAAGAATGAGAAGGAAATAGGTTTTCTAAAAGCCCCTTTTGGAATTGTCGGGCTTGAAACAGCATTTTCATTGCTTTATACGAAACTTGTAAAAACGAATCAGGTTACGCTAAAACAATTAGTTGATTGGCTGACGATTAAACCTGCTGAAGTGTTTCATATGCCATATGGTACGCTTGAAGAAAATGTAGTGGCAGATATCACCTTGATAGATTTGCAAAGGGAAACAATAATTGACAAAGAAAGCTTTCATTCCAAAGGGAAAAATACTCCTTTTCACAACTGGAAAGTTAGAGGTTTACCGATTCTAACAATTGCTGAAGGAAAAATTGCTTACAAGGAGGATATCAATGCGTAAACGACAATTGGTTCTAGAGGACGGCACGGTCTTTATTGGGGAAAGCTTTGGAAGTGAGAAAGTGACAACAGGGGAAGTTGTTTTTAATACAGGGATGACAGGCTATCAGGAGGTGATTTCTGATCCTTCTTATTGTGGTCAAATCGTGATGATGACCTATCCGCAAGTAGGGAATTATGGTATTAATCGAGATGACTTTGAAACAATTTCCCCATTTATTCATGGATTTATTGTGAAGGAGGTATGTGATTATCCATCCAATTTTCGTAGCGAAGAGGGTTTGGATAGTTATTTAAAAGCAAATGATATACCGGGTATTACCGGGATTGATACAAGGAAATTGACAAAAGTTATTCGTCAATCGGGAACAATGAAGGCGATGATAACAACGATGGATGATTTTTACGAGGTAGCGGTTGAACGTCTCCAGAATATGCCCATGCAAAGAGATCAGGTTCAACAAACATCAACGGTTAAGCCATATGTGGTGCCAGGGCGTGGGATGCGTATAGTTCTAGTCGATTTTGGGATGAAACATGGTATATTACGTGAACTGACAAAGCGTAATTGTCACATAACAGTTGTTCCTTACAACTACGGCACAGAAAATATTCTCCGATTAAAACCAGATGGCATTATGCTGACGAATGGTCCTGGTGATCCAAAAGATGTACCCGAGGCCATTGAAATGATTAGGAATTTGCTTGGTGAGATCCCAATATTTGGAATTTGCTTGGGTCATCAATTGCTCGCCCTGGCATGTGGGGGAGACACGGAAAAAATGAAATTTGGACATAGAGGTTCTAACCACCCGGTTAAAGATGTTAAAACGCTTAAAACATATATGACATCGCAAAATCACAGTTATGCGATTAGAGAACATTCTCTGGAGAATACTGATTTAGAAGTAACACAATTTGCATTGAATGATCACACGATTGAAGGGATAAGACACGCCATTCACTCGGCCTTCTCCGTGCAGTATCATCCAGAGAGTTCACCAGGTCCGGAAGATACGAGTCATTTATTTGATGATTTTATCCAAATGATTAAACATGATCAGGTTAAAAAGGAGGATGCATATGCCTAAAAACTACTCGATTCAAACAATTCTAGTGATCGGTTCAGGTCCGATAGTGATCGGCCAGGCAGCAGAATTTGATTATTCGGGTACACAGGGCTGTCAGGCACTAAGAGAAGAGGGGTATACCGTCATTCTTGCCAATTCGAATCCTGCAACGATTATGACCGACCATACTGTAGCGGACAAGGTCTATATGGAACCATTAACGATGGAATTCTTAAGTAAAATAATCCGAAAAGAAAAGCCGGATGCAATCCTGCCAACATTGGGTGGACAAACTGGACTCAACTTGGCTGTAGCACTTGAGGAATCGGGGATTTTATCAACTTATGATGTAAAGCTGTTGGGTACTTCTCTGGAGGCCATTCAAAAGGCAGAAGACCGGGAACAATTCAGAGATTTAATGCGGGAATTGAACGAACCTGTACCTGAGAGTTCCATTATAAATTCGGTTGAACAGGCATGTGACTTTGCAGCTAAACTAGAGTTTCCATTAATTGTGCGTCCTGCCTATACGCTCGGTGGTACAGGTGGCGGCATGTGTTTTAACAAAGCAGAATTAATGGAAATAGCGCGTAACGGTATAGCATTATCACCAGTAAACCAATGCCTTATTGAGAAGAACATCGCAGGATTAAAGGAAATTGAGTATGAAGTAATGCGAGATAAAAATGATCAGGCAATTGTTGTTTGTAATATGGAAAATGTTGATCCAGTAGGTATTCATACAGGAGATTCGATCGTGGTCGCACCCTCCCAAACATTAAGTGATCGAGAACATCAGCTACTCAGAAATGCTTCGTTAAAAATTATTCGTGCACTTGGAATTGAGGGTGGCTGTAACGTGCAATTAGCGCTTGATCCAAACAGTTTTGATTACTATATCATTGAAGTTAACCCACGGGTAAGCAGATCATCTGCATTGGCATCAAAAGCGACAGGTTATCCGATTGCCAAAATCGCAGCGAAAATAGCGGTTGGTTTAACATTGGATGAAATTATAAATCCGATAACCGGAACAACATATGCAATGTTCGAACCCGCACTTGACTATGTTGTTACCAAAATTCCGCGATTTCCATTTGATAAGTTTGTCACTGGTGATCGCAATCTAGGAACGCAAATGAAAGCAACCGGAGAAATCATGGCGATTGGAAGAAATGTTGAAGAATCGCTTTTAAAAGGAATTCGGTCACTTGATAGTAATGCAGAAGAACTTTGGTTAGCTAGTTTATTGGGTGTAACAGATGAAGACATCAAATTTCGTTTAAAAAAAGCCGACGATGAGCGGATATTTGTCTTAGCAGAGGCCCTACGAAGAGGGATGACAATCGAAGAGATTTTTCAGTTAACGAAAATAGACCGTTTTTTCATCATGAAAATAGAAAACATTATTAAATTGGAAAAGGAATTAGCTACAACTAAATTTTCAAATGAACTATTATGGAAAGCAAAAATGTTGGGTGTTTCCGATACACAGATTGCACGGTTGTGGAATACGTCCGCAGATGAAATTTATGAACAACGACGATCAGAAAAAATCACACCAGTATATAAAATGGTAGACACTTGTGCAGCTGAATTTGAATCCCGGACCCCATACTTTTACAGTACATATGAAGAAGAAAATGAGTCTATTAGATCTGATCGGAAGAAGGTTCTTGTGCTGGGATCGGGTCCTATACGCATTGGTCAGGGAATTGAATTTGATTACGCCACCGTTCATTCTGTATTAGCCATACAAGAAATGGACTATGAAGCCATCATTATGAATAATAATCCGGAAACCGTTTCTACAGACTTCAGTATCTCTGACAAGCTTTACTTTGAGCCACTTACGTTGGAGGATATCATGCATGTCATCGAAATCGAACAGCCGGAAGGAGTAATTGTACAATTTGGCGGGCAAACAGCGATAAATTTAGCTGCAGGGCTAAAACGCCGAGGAGTACGTATTTTAGGAACAAATTTAAATGCAATCGATCGTGCAGAGGACCGGGATAAGTTTGAGCTGCTTTTGGATGAACTGGAATTATTGCGGCCAAATGGAAAAACCGTTCGTAAGCTTGATCAAGCACTGGAAGTAGCAAAATCAATCGGATATCCTGTGTTGGTTCGTCCATCATATGTTATTGGCGGAAGCAGAATGGAAATTGTCTATGATGATGAAGAACTACGAGCCTATTTAGCAAAATCTAAAACCATCAATCAAGAGCACCCAATTTTAATCGATAAATATATTACAGGTATTGAAGTAGAAGTTGATGCCATAAGTGATGGGGATACAGTGATTGTACCAGGGATTATGGAACATATTGAACGTTCCGGAGTTCATTCCGGAGATTCCATTGCCGTTTATCCGCCACAGCGAATGAGTAAATCCGTAAAGCAAAAGTGTATGGATGCCACAACAAAAATTGCTCGCAAGTTACAGGTTAAGGGACTAATTAATATTCAGTTTATCATTCAGCATAATGATGTATTTGTTCTTGAAGTAAACCCGCGGGCAAGTAGAACGATTCCATTTTTAAGCAAAATAACCGGGGCCCCGATGGCTAAATTGGCTACGAAATGCATTTTAGGAATAAAGTTAGCTGATTTAGGTTACAAGACAGGTATTTTGCCGGAAAACGATGATGTATCTGTGAAAGTTCCTGTATTCTCATTTGATAAATTACGCAGTGTGGATACCATTCTTGGACCGGAGATGAAATCTACTGGTGAAGTAATCGGTTATGATAAAACGTTGGAAAAGGCTCTATATAAAGGGCTAATTGCGTCCGGTCTTTCCGTACCACGTGTTGGTGCTGTTTTACTAACAGTGGCTGACAAAGACAAACAAGAAGTGCTTGAAATAGCAGATCGTTTTCATAAATTAGGATTTCAATTATATGCAACAAAAGGGACAGCTGTTTCCATAAGGAATTCTGGAATACCGGTAATCGATGTAGCAAAAATTGGTAACGCGGAGCCGAATGTTCTATCCATTATCGAAAATGGCCATGTGCAATTTGTCGTGAACACGCTAACTTCAGGGAAACAACCACGTTCAGACGGATTCATGATTCGCAGGGAAGCAGTAGAACATGGAATTGCCTGTTTAACTAATTTAGATACAGCGAATGCAATCTTGCGTGTGATCGATTCAACGACGTTTAGTGCGAAGCCAATGATAAACAAAGAGGCAGTACGGTTATGAGGAAAGAAATAATGTATATTCAATCATCGAAGTCTATTGCACTAGACACGGTAGAAATGGTATTGAAAAATAATTATATTAGCCAAACTGCTGTACCTGGTCAATTTTTACATGTATTTGTTGAAGGTCACACATTACGCAGACCACTATCAATTGCAGATGTAGACAGAGAGAAAGAAACGGTCACCATCCTATTCAAAAAGACAGGTTCCGGAACAAAACAACTGGCAACGTGTCAGGAAGGAATGACACTTGATGTGTTAGGCCCTAACGGAAATGGATTTAACATGGATAATAAAGAAGGCTCCAGTATTCTGCTAATAGGTGGGGGAATCGGAGTCCCACCACTTTATTATCTTGGAAAGACATTAGTTGGTCAGAATATGAAAGTTATTTCTATATTAGGATTTCAATCAGCTGAAAGTGTTTTTTACGTAGAAAAATTCCAATCACTCGGAGAAACATGGATGGTTACAAATGATGGCTCCTATGGTGAAAAAGGATTTGTTACAGATGTTTTTGATAAGATTGAGGCTTTTGATCGTTACTATTCCTGTGGTCCCATACCAATGCTACAGGCCATTACGAAAAAATTAGAACATAAACAGGGGTATATTTCATTAGAGGAGCGGATGGGCTGCGGTGTTGGTGCATGTTTGGCCTGTGTCATACCTAAAGCGAATAACCGTGGTTATAAAAAAATTTGTAAAGATGGTCCTGTTTTTCATGCTAAGGAGGTGACATTGTGACCAATTTAGCAGTTGATTTACCTGGTTTGAGGTTGAAAAATCCAATTATGCCTGCGTCCGGATGTTTCGGATTCGGGCGCGAGTACTCCGACTTTTATGATTTAGGCAAATTAGGTGCGGTTATTATGAAGGCAGCAACCGGAAGCGAACGATTTGGCAATAACACACCTCGTGTTGCTGAAACAGCTTCCGGTATGCTGAATGCAATTGGGCTGCAAAATCCTGGAGTTGATAAAATCATCGAATCCGAGGTTGATTTTCTATCAAACTATGATATGCCGATTATTGCAAATGTAGCCGGTAGTACAATAGGAGAATATGAGAAGGTGGCAGCAGCTTTTAACCAAACTAAGCATGTCCATGCACTGGAATTAAATATTTCCTGTCCCAATGTAAAAGAAGGGGGTATCCAGTTTGGTACAGATCCTAATATGGCGGCCAACGTAACTAAAATGGTGAAACAGGCCAGTAATTTACCTGTATATGTGAAACTATCACCCAATGTGTCTGATATTGTTGCAATGGCGAAAGCGGTAGAAGCGGCTGGAGCGGATGGATTGTCCATGATTAATACATTGTCGGGGATGAAAATCGACCCATCGAGTAAGCGACCATTATTAGCTAATAAAACAGGGGGTTTATCTGGTCCGGCAATTAAACCGATTGCTATACGCATGGTTTACGAAGTGAAACAACAGGTTTCCATTCCGATTATAGGTATGGGTGGGGTTACCAATGCGGAGGATGTACTGGAATTTCTTTTAGCAGGTGCAAGTGCGGTTGCAGTAGGTACAGCTAATTTTCAAAATCCGTTTATTTGTCCGGAATTAATCGATGAATTGCCAAAGATACTAACGAAATACGGATTTCTTTCCGTGCAGGATGCAATTGGAAAGGGGGCTATTTTGTATGAATAAATCTATTTATCTGGCATTGGACTTTCCAACCTGGGCAGATTCCAAGCAATTCTTGGAATCGAATAATCTCCAAGGTAGTCCAGTAAAAGTAGGTATGGAGTTATTTTACCGCGAAGGGCCATATGTGATCGAAAAATTAAAAGAAAATAATCACCCGATTTTTCTTGATTTAAAATTACACGATATTCCCACGACTGTCATGAAGGCGATGAGAAATATTGCTAAACTTGAAGTAGATATGGTGAATGTTCATGCACTGGGTGGAAGTGAAATGATCAGAAGCGCGAAAGAAGGACTGGATATAGGTGGCAGCAATGGTCATCAAACAAAATTAATCGCGGTAACCCTACTTACTTCCATGGACAATGAAACAATGAATAGTGAACTTTTACTGCCAGGTGAACTTGATAAAAATGCCGTACATTTTGCAGAATTTGCGAAACAAAATGGAGCAGATGGTGTTGTTTGTTCGGTATATGAAGCAAGGCAAATGAAAGCAGCATGTGGATCTTCTTTCTTAACGGTAACGCCAGGTATTCGGTTGAAGCAAGCAAGTTCGGATGATCAGAAGCGAATTGCAACACCTAATTTTGCGCGGGAGAATGGCTCTGATGTACTTGTGATAGGGAGAAGTGTAACCAAAGCAGCCGATCCATATCAAGCATATAAACAAGTAGTGAAGGAGTGGCAACATGGAATTAAAACATGAATTGGCAAGAGATTTGTTAGCTATTAAAGCAGTACAAATTAATACACAAGCATATTTTACATGGACTTCAGGAATCAAATCACCTATCTATTGTGATAACAGGTTAAGCATGTCACACCCGCGAGTACGCAGGAAGATTTCAGAAGCATTCACCCAAATCATTGAAAATATGGAAGTTACGCCCGACGTGATTGCGGGTTGTGCTACGGCCGGCATCCCCCACGCAGCGTGGCTATCTGAGAAGTTAAACTTACCTATGGTTTACGTTCGTTCCAAGCCAAAGGGGCATGGGAAAGAAAATCAAATAGAAGGAAAGATGGAGAAGGGACAAAAGGTACTTGTGATCGAAGACCTTATTTCCACCGGGAGTTCATCTATTGAAGCCGCAATAGCGTTAAGAAATGAAGGTGCAGAAGTAATTGGCGTTTTAGCAATTTTTACATACGGATTACAGAAGTCCATTCAGCAATTTTCCACTAAAAATCTACCAGTCCAAACGATTACAGGGTTTGACCAATTAGTAGATGCTTTAGTCGAAGATAACAAAATAGAAGAAACGGAAAAAAGTGAATTAGTAGCCTGGCGAAATGCGTTAGGGACATGAAGAGAAAGGTTCTTTGTCCCAATATACGAAAACTTGCGCCCCTCTAATTATTTATTTTTTTTGCATGTATAACTTTCCCTTTTAATACTGTATAGTTAAAGTTGAACATATAATACAGCACGAACAGCAAAGGCTTTGTTATTATAAAGGGGGATCTTTTATGAGAAGAATTATTTTATCGACAGAAAGTGGAGCAGATTTACCTGAGGATTTGGCGACTAAACATGGTGTTCAAGTGGTTGCGATGCATGTCATCATGGATGGACGGGATTATTTAGATGGCGCGTTACCCGTAGAGGATATTTTTGACTATTATGAGCGAACAAAGAAAATACCTTCCACTACATCCACTAATTCCAATGAATACCATGATTTTTTTACGAAGATAAGAGAGGATTTCCCTGATTGTATCATTGTTCACATTGGCTATACGTCAAAGGCATCTTCTTCTTTCCAAAATGCGGTGATCGCCTCAGAGAATTTTGAGGATCTCTTTCTCATTGATGCTTTGAACGTAACAGGTGGATTAGCTGCTATTGTTATGTATGCTGTTAACTTGTTAGAGAAAGAACCTGCGATTGAACCTGTTCGTTTAATAGAAAAAATTGAAGCAATCATTCCTAAATCAAGGCTGGCTTTTGTCCCCGGCAGTTTAGAATTTTTAAAAGCAGGTGGACGAGTAAGCAATGTCGCTTATCTCGGAGGGGCTTTATTAAAATTAAAACCACGCATTGAGTTAGTTGAGGGAAAACTTGTTTCAACTAAAAAATATCGTGGCAAAATGAGTATTGTCACAGAAAACCTTATGCAAGATTATTTAAATCAATATAACATTGATAGAGAGCAACTTTACTTTCAATATTCAATAGGACTAGATGCAAGTATCAAGCAGCGGATGGATGAAATCGCTAAAGAAAATGGATTCGAAAATGTAACATGGATTCAAGCTGGTGCGATGATTTCCACGCACGCTGGACCTGGGGGCTTTGGAATAGCGGGATTAGAAGTTTAATGGAACGTATGGTGACAGGTTCTCTGTCCCCGGCTGGATTGTGATAGGCTTTAAAAAAGAAATGATCCAATAATAGGGATCATTTCTTTTTACATAGAACTATCCATTCATCAATTGTAAAAGATTGAATCATTTCATCAGCGATCTCTATTTGATAATAATGTTGTAATTCCTCAGGTGCATTTATTATAAAACTGCTTACTTGATCCATGGATTCTTTTGTATCCATTGTCCTGTTTATCCACGCTTCATATGGTAATGTTTTTTTCCTTAGCTGTTGATCCACAATGGATAAATTATTTTGACTGATAAGCTGTTTCCACTCAGAAATTTTCAAAGAGCGGACATGGCTGTAATCACGCATTTTTTCTAAGCTATTATAGAAGACATCATATTCCGGTTTCTCAGAAGCAACATTATCTATTAACAAAAAATCACCATTAGGCTTTAGAACCCGGTGCACTTCACTGATAAATTTTTCAGGATTAGGAAAATGATGTGCTGCAATTCGACATGTGGCAATATCAAAGGCATTATCCAGAAATGGTAAGTCTTCTGCATCTGCAACTACATAGTCTATATTTGTAAAAGAAGTTAAATGCAAAGCTGTATTCTCTAACATTTCCCTGGTTATATCAGTGGCAATTACGCTGTCTACATAGGGTGAAAGTTGTTTTGCCACATGACCTCCACCTGTCGCTATATCAATAATAGTCATGTTGGGTTGTGGCTTCAACCACTTCGTTATTAAAGGTAGGTCACTGCCGGTAGAATGGGTACTACTTGTAACATAGGCATCTTTATTTTTTGAAAATACATGTTGAACATATTCTTTTTCCTTCATTAAGCCACCTCTTTCCATTTATCTTTATCATATGCTCGCCAGTGAAATAAGTATAATATTAGTTTATAATCAAAAGTGATAAACATAAATTATCAACCGAGGAGAAGAATTAAATGAAGATCGATGATTATGCATTATTAATAAAATTAAATGAGATAGGAACCATTCGTGGCACGGCCAAAGACATATTGATTTCACAGCCTGCGGTAACTCAACGACTCAAATATATTGAAGAATACTTTGGACAAATCATTTTTATTCGTACACCAAAACGATTAGTGTTAACACCCGGTGGAGAAATGATCATTAACCACGCCGTCTCCGTTATTGAACAGGAAAAGACAATTAAAAATAAGCTTGCAGCGTCAAGTGATGAAGTTCAGGGGACCTTATCAATTGCTTGTTCATCTCTTATTAGCCAACGTTTTTTACCGGCAATTCTCGGTGAGTTCAATAATGCCTTTCCGAAAGTAGCTATTGACCTTGTAACAGGAATTAGTGAAGACATTAAACGTAATCATAAAAACTATCATGCGTGTATTATTCGAGGTGAAAAATTGAAAGAAAGTACGTGTAAACGTTTATTTGATGATCCGTTATATATTTTTGATACAGAACCTTTCCCGACAAATAAAATGAAAGAGCGCCCCTTAATTTCGTTTAGCAGTGACGATAGCCTGCACGAGCTTGTGGATAATTGGCTATACCATCATCAGGATGAAATTAAGCCGGTGAAAACCATTACAGTTGATCAGATTGAAACATGTAAGCAATTTATGAAACAAGGGCTGGGGATGGCGGTATTACCTGAAAGTGTTTCAGACTCTATGAAAGAAGAATATCCGCATATTTCACTGAAGCTTAACGGGAAACAAATGACAAGAGATACATGGGTTTGTTACCAGGAGGGCGCTCGGAAATTGCCTCAGGTTGATCGGTTTATACATGCATTAACTAAAAAAACATTCCTTTAGATGTTTAATACATCCCCTATTGAGGAATATATAAATATACGTAGTTAAAAGGAGTGTTACTAATGAGTGAAGTAATATTTACATCAAGTGCAACAGCAAAAAATGGTAGAGATGGCCACGTGAAGTCAGATGATGGGTTAATCGATCTAAATCTTGTGAATCCCGCTAGTAATAAAGATGATAAAGGATCTAACCCGGAACAGCTTTTTGCGGCTGGATATGCAGCTTGCTATGACGGTGCATTGAATTTAGTAGCAAAACAGAAAAAGAAAGAAATTAAGTCTGAAACAAACGCAGAAGTAAGTTTTATGAAAGATGAGGCAGATGGCGGAAATAAAATAGGCGTTACACTCAATATTAATATAGAAGGCGCAAGCCCTGAAGAAGCAGAAGAGTTAGCGGAATCTGCACATCAGGTTTGCCCATATTCTAAAGCAACAAGAGGCAATGTCGAAGTGAAATTAAATCCAAAAGCTGTTTAAGCTAATAAAGGCGTCCCGAAATAGCGGGGCGCCTTCGTTATTCTTAAGTCACGATTACTTTTTCTTTAACGCTTCAATCGTCTTTTGATGTGGTGTGACAAACAGCGTTTTCTGATTTTCATATGTTACATATCCAGGTTTTGTCCCATTTGGTTTTTTCACATTGCGTATTTTCGTATAATCTACAGGTACGGAGGAAGAGTTTTGAGATTTACTGAAATAGGCTGCTATTTGTGCTGCCTCAGTAAGCGTATCCTCACTGGGATTGCTGGAACGGATAATGACATGTGAGCCTGGTATATTCTTCGTATGAAGCCAAATATCATCTCTGTTTGCCAGCTTACTCGTTACATACTCATTTTGTTTATTATTTTTGCCGACAAGAATTACGGTTCCGTCTGTTGCCAAGTATTCTTCCGGTACCGGTTTTTTCGGTTTATTCTTATGCTTCTTATGCTTTGTTTGTTTCTTTAAATAACCTTCTTCACGTAGTTCATCACGAATTTCTTCTATATCTGCAACACTGGCAACATCAATTTGCTGCAGGAGTTGCTCCAGATAATCAATTTCCTTATTTGTTTTAATCATTTCTTTTTCAATTACTTGTTTCGATTTTTTTAGTTTTTGGTATGTTTTAAAATAGGATTGTGCATTTTCACTCGGTGTTTTCGTTGGATTTAACTCTATTGCTATTTCGTTTTGCTCTGGGTCGTAATAGTCCGTCACTGAGATGCTTTCATCACCTTGTGCTACCAAATGCATGTGTGCAGTTAACAGTTCTCCCAGTTTTTGATAACGCTCTGCGCTTTTTGCCTTTTTAATCGTTTGTCTATGCTTTTTCATTTTTCGATTATTTTTATCTTTTTCATTTTTTATAAATCGATATAAATCTTTTGCCTGTTGCTTGACGCGATCTCGTTCCGCTTTTCCTGAATAAAATGCATCGAGCATCTTATTCGTTGATGTAAAGCTTTCCTTCTCACCTTCAAAGGACGTTAGGGGAAGTACGTGAAAGTCTTCTTTTTTATTCCGGTAGATAGCAGGAGTGTAACTATTGTTTTGTATTTTTTCTTGAATCTCCACGAATTTCTCCATGTATTTATTTCTGGCTCCTAAGTTTGCACGACTGATAATTTCTCTGGCAATAACCGGTGAGAAACCTACTAACTCATGAACGATTTGTGTATCCAGTTTACCCGCATTGAAATCAAGTCGTTTCATAAATTGTTCCCCATTGATATTTAATGGATTCACCTTATCTTGCATGGGAGGAAGCTTATATTTTTGTCCTGGTTGAATGATTCGATGGCGGTTTTGTGCCATGGAAACATGCTTCAAGCTATCTATAATATGGCCTTTTTCCTTATCAACTAACATAACATTACTATGTTTTCCCATTAATTCCATAATAAGGGTTTTGTGGTTAATATCTCCAATTTCATTTCTGGTTTTAATGGAAAAAGTTATAATGCGCTCCATTCCATATTGCTGGATTTCTTCTATGACTGCACCAGATAGATGTTTCCTAAGAATCATACAAAACATTGGTGGTTCTTTTGGATTGGTATACGTGTCGTCTGTTATATGAAGACGCGCATATGTCGGATGGATGGAAAATAACAATGTCTGATTTTTCCCGTTGCTCCGAATGGTGAAAACAAGTTCTGTATTTGTAGGCTGATAAATTTTCGTGATTTTTCCTGGAATGATTTCTTCTTTTAATTCTTCTGTTACTGCTCGTGTAACAATACCGTCAAATGGCATACGATCACCTCTTAGGTAATTATAGCATTTTTTGGGACAGGTCTGCATAAATATCCATTAGTAGGTTGTAATTAATTCAGGTTAAGCATTGCATGTTGTAACGAATTTGGAGGAATGCAGTATGAGATGGTATCAATTAGATGTAGATCGTGTTGAACAGAAGTTACATGTAACGTCGAATAGAGGACTCACCTCTAAGCAAGTTGAACAACGACGTAAGCAATATGGGGCGAATATCTTAGAGGGGCAGAAAAACACACCCAGGTGGTTACTCTTTTTAAAACAATTTCAAGATTTTATGGTATTGGTATTACTTGCAGCGACATTAATAGCTGGTTTACTTGGCGAATATATTGATGCAATTGCTATTATGGTAATCGTGCTGGTAAACGGGTGTATAGGCTATTTTCAGGAGCAAAAGGCTGAGAAATCCCTTGATAAATTAAAAGAATTATCGGCACCCATGGCAAATGTCTTGCGAAATGAAAATTGGGAAAAAGTGAACTCTAGGGATGTTGTTGTAGGGGATGTCGTAAAAATTAACAGTGGTGATCGCGTCCCAGCAGACATTCGAATTGTAAAGTCAAATAGTATGGAAACAGAGGAATCAGCACTGACCGGCGAATCACTTCCTGTTGTGAAGCATGCTACTGCTATTGATAGCAACAGCCTTGAAGCACAGGATCAAGTTAACATGGGATTTATGGGTACACTGGTCACGAGGGGATTTGGCGTCGGCATCGTTGTCGGAACCGGTATGAATACAGTAATGGGCCAGATTGCTTCCTTAATGGTTAGCACGAAGAAAATGAGCACACCACTAGAAAATAAGCTAGCTGAACTTGGGAAAATTTTAATTGTTGTCGCTCTTGTGTTAACAGCATTAGTTGTTGGAGTTGGGGTAGTCCAAGGACATCCAGTTTATAACATGTTTTTAGCTGGTGTTTCCTTAGCAGTTGCTGCTATTCCGGAGGGCTTGCCGGCAATCGTTACAGTAGCCTTGTCACTAGGCGTGCAGCGCATGATTAAGAAGCATGCGATTGTACGAAAATTATCTGCGGTGGAAACACTAGGTTCGGCTTCAGTTATTGCCTCAGATAAAACAGGAACCATGACAGAAAATCAAATGACGGTAAAGGAAGTCTATTTAAATGGCAGGCATATATATGTAACTGGTGATGGCTATGATATACAAGGAGATTATTTTTTAGAAAAGAATAAAATTGATAATAATTTTCCTAATTTGGAGGCAATGCTCCAATATGGAACGCTTTGTAATAACGCCACATTACAAGTAAAAAAAGGAAAATACAAAATAGACGGGGACCCAACAGATGGCGCACTTTTAATAGCTGCCAGAAAAATGGACTTGAACTTGTCGCTTAGTGAGAAGTACCGTATCGTTAAAGAGATACCCTTCGATTCAGACAGAAAGCGAATGAGTGTCATTGTAGAAGATGAAAATAATATGCGTTTTTTAATAACAAAAGGGGCACCTGATGTCTTGCTTCCAAGATCCGCATTCTATTTGGATGAAAGCGGGAGAAAGGTTTTAAACAAGACAGCCAAAAGCAATATCGACCAGGCTGTAGATCAGATGGCTGAAAAAGCTCTACGAACAATAGCAATTGGGATGAAGCCTATTTCTAAGGATGAGTCACTAAATACAGCGTTCATTGAAGATGATCTAACATTTATCGGCTTGTATGGAATGATTGACCCACCAAGAAAAGAAGTGAAATCAGCAATTGAAGAATGTAGACAAGCTGGAATAAAAACAGTAATGATTACAGGGGACCACGTAAAAACAGCCAGTGCCATTGCCCAAAAACTTAATTTGCTCCCAGAACATGGTCGGGTATTGGAAGGACATCAATTAAATCAGCTATCCGTCTCTGAACTTGAAGATGTCATTGATGATACTTTTGTATTTGCCAGAGTTACACCGGAACATAAATTGAAAATTGTTAAAGCATTCCAAGAAAAAGGACATATTGTTGCAATGACAGGGGATGGGGTAAATGATGCGCCGGCGATCAAAGCTAGTGATATTGGTATTAGCATGGGAATGAGCGGTACAGATGTAACAAAAGAAGCTTCCTCCTTAGTCCTGATGGATGATAATTTTGCAACAATTAAATCGGCGATTCAAGAAGGGCGAAATATTTATGAAAATATACGGAAATTTATCAGGTATTTATTAGCATCAAATGTTGGTGAAATATTGGTTATGTTATTTGCAATGCTGTTGGCACTCCCTCTTCCACTTGTACCTGTACAAATACTCTGGGTTAATTTAGTAACAGATGGACTTCCGGCAATGGCGTTAGGAATGGATAAATCGGAAGGGGATGTGATGAAACGAGGGCCAAGAAATCCTCGGGAAGGAATTTTTTCCCGAGGCCTGGGCTATAAAATCATTAGCCGGGGTATTATGATCGGTCTCGTAACATTAATTGCTTTCATGCTGACATATCAGAACAATCCGGATAACCTGATTTACGGGCAAACGGTAGCTTTTACAACATTGGTAATGGCCCAGTTGATTCATGTGTTTGATTGTCGTAGCGAGAATTCGGTATTCTCCAGAAATCCTTTTGGAAATATTTACTTGGTGCTAGCAGTGTTATCTTCCCTATTGTTATTACTTGTTGTCATTTACTGGGAGCCGCTGCAACCAATTTTCCATACAACATTTTTAAGCTTAAGAGATTGGTTGTTTATTCTCGTATTAAGTGCGATACCTACTGTTCTATTTGGTTATACAAAAAAATAATAATGTATACCCGGATTGTGATAAAAAATCACAATTCGGGTTTTCATTTTTTATGAATCAACGTTATAATAATTGTAATGGATGTGGTAATTATGGCAATGAGTATGACCGGATATGGAACTAGTACTTCCCATTTAGAAAATACTATGTTAACGGTTGAAATCCGCAGTGTGAATCATCGCTATCTGGATTTTACTGCAAAAATCCCTCGTTTCTTTTTATTTTTAGAGGATAAAATAAAAAAAATAATACAATCTTATTTCGGGCGTGGAAGAATAGAAGTGTATATCAGTATTGAAGGGGAAAGCTTCGTTAAAAAAACAGTGAAAACAGACTGGGATCTAATGGATCAATACATGGATCAGTTAGGTAAGGCGAAAAGCCGTTATCATTTAATAGGGGATATTCCTGCTGAGATCTTGGCTGCAATTCCGGAGTTAATTACAATCCGGGAAGCAGAGGAGTATCCGGATGGATTAAAAGACGCTATCTTGACATGTACAAAAGAGGCATGTGAACAAGTTCGGGTCATGAGACAAGAAGAAGGTGTGTTTTTAAGTAACGATTTGGAAGAAAGATTAAATACAATTTATAATATCGTCTCGTTATTACAAACAAACCGCATTCGGGTAATGGAGGAATACAGAGAGCGAATTCAAAAACGCATCAGAGATCATTTAGACGATAATACAGTTGATCAGGCAAGAGTATATCAGGAAATTGTACTTCTTGCAGAGAAAGGTGACATAACAGAAGAGGTTGTACGCCTCTTAGCTCATATTGAGCATTTCAGGGGAACACTAAATACTGCAGAACCAATTGGGAGAACATTGGACTTTATTACACAAGAAATGCATCGGGAAGCTAATACAATTGGTTCCAAATCTACAGATACTGAAATTAGTGCATATACGGTATCATTAAAGAGAGAAATCGAGAAAATGAAAGAACAACTACAAAATATTGAATAGCCTGTGTTAGATATGTATGATAGAATGAAATTTAGGTTTAGGTTGTTAAGGGGGAGCAAATTTGAGTTTACGATTAATTAATATTGGATTTGGCAATGTTGTGTCTGCGAATCGAGTGATATCGATTGTTTCGCCGGAATCAGCGCCAATTAAACGAATTGTTACAATAGCTAGAGATAATAATAAATTAGTTGATGCAACATATGGGAGACGTACACGTGCAGTCATCGTAACAGACAGTGATCACGTCGTCTTATCTGCTGTACAGCCTGAGACTGTTGGACAGCGCGTATTAAGCCATGAAGAGGATTCAGACGAATAAATCACTCGTCTCTTAGGAGGAAACGTTTTGATTGATGAAAAAGGAATTTTATTTGTTCTTTCCGGACCATCCGGTGTCGGGAAAGGAACAGTAAGGAAAGAGCTGTTTAAATATAAGACTGATTTGAAATATTCCATATCTATGACGACAAGGGATATTAGGGCTGGCGAAACGGATGGTGTTGATTATTTCTATAAAACCAAACAGGAATTTGAAAGTTTGGTCGAACAGAACCAGCTTTTAGAATATGCACAATATGTTAATAATTATTATGGTACTCCACGAGCATATGTAGAAGAAACGCTGGCAAGCGGGCATGACGTGTTTCTGGAAATAGAAGTTCAGGGAGCCCTGCAGGTTAAAGAAAACTTTCCGGAAGGCGTATTTATTTTTCTGTTTCCTCCTAGCCTGGAGGAGTTAAAGAATCGAATCGTTTATCGTGGCACGGAATCAACAGAATTAGTACGTAATCGCCTGAAAGAAGCAAGAAATGAAATTAAATTAATGGACGCCTATGATTATGTAGTTGTGAATGATCAAGTGGATCATGCTGTAGGAAAGATTCAATCGATTATTCAGAGTGAACACTTAAAAAGGGAACGTATCGCAAGGCAGTACAAAAAAATTTTGGAGGATGAGATATCATGATGTTAGAACCCTCAATTGATGCATTGCAGGAAAAGATTAATTCGAAATACACCCTCGTAACGTTAGCAGCGAGACGTGCAAGACAAATAAGTCACACGGATTCATCATTAATCGAGAACCCGAAGTCAAGTAAGTATGTTGGCATAGCACTTGAAGAAATCATCGCTGAAAAACTAACCGTTAAGGAAGATGAATAAACAAATCCCCTCGCTCTTCTAATTGCGAGGGTTTTTTAATTTCTAATGAAGGACGCTCTGCAAAATTTATGTTATAAATAAGGGAGACGATTGATTTGAAAGGGGTATTATAAATGGTAGCAGGTAAAAATGTCCTTTTAGGAGTATCTGGTGGAATTGCAGTATATAAGGCTGTTGCATTAACGAGTAAATTAACCCAACAAGGGGCAAATGTACGCGTGATGATGACACCTAGCTCCACTGAATTTGTTTCCCCATTGACGTTTCAGGCTATATCCAGAAATGCCGTTTATGTAGATACATTCGATGAAAAAGATCCATCTAAAATTGCTCATATTGATGTTGCAGATTGGGCAGATATTGCGATAATTGCTCCGGCAACAGCAAATATTATCGGGAAAATAGCAAATGGAATTGCTGATGATATGCTTTCAACGACATTATTAGCTACAAGTGCTGATGTATATGTTGCACCAGCAATGAATGTACATATGTATGCCCATCCCGCTGTGATCAGTAATATGAAACAACTAGAGGAGTGGGGATATCATTTTATCGAACCAGGAGACGGTTATCTAGCATGTGGCTATGTAGGTAAAGGGCGATTGGAAGAACCGGAGGAGATTATAAGTGTTATTAAAAATCACCAGTCCATCGATTTGACCCTTAAAGATAAAAGAGTATTAATCTCAGCAGGTCCTACACGTGAACAAATAGATCCTGTCCGATTTTTTACAAATAGATCTTCAGGAAAAATGGGATTTGCTTTGGCTGAAGCGGCTGCTAAACGTGGAGCGGATGTAACGCTTGTAGCCGGACCAACCGAGATAGAAGCTTCACAGAATACGATAAAACGGGTGGATGTTACAACTGCTGAAGAAATGTATGATGCAATGCATGAGCACTTTCCTGAAAGCGACATCGTCATTAAAGCTGCAGCGGTTGCAGATTATCGTCCAAAGCTCATTGCTCATGAAAAAATGAAAAAGCAGGAGGATGATTTGCATATCGAAATGGAACGAACCAAAGATATCCTTCAGTCACTTGGAGGAATAAAGACCGATCAGTATTTAGTAGGTTTTGCAGCTGAAACATCAACACCCTTGGAATATGGCTTGCAAAAATTAAAGAAAAAGAATCTGGATGGAATTGTCATTAACAATGTTTCCACAGAGGGAGCTGGCTTTGGCGGGGATACAAATATTGTAACTTACGTGAATAAGCATCAAAGGAAGGAAGAAATAGCGTTGGCTAGTAAGCAGGAAATTGCTGAAGAAATCTTAACCTTTATCGATCAAGATATGAAGGATGAAGCACAGTGAATATAGCCAAAGTTATTGTCGATGTTCCTGCTAGTTCCATTAACCAGGCATTCGACTATCTCATCCCGGAAAAATTTCAGGATATACTTAACATAGGAATGCGTGTCGTTGTTCCATTCGGCCCCAGAAAAGTAATGGGCTTTGTTGTTGGAAAAGTTTCCGAGTCGTCGTTTGATAAATTAAAGGAAATCACAGACGTACTGGATTTAATACCTGCATTGACGCCAGAACTATTGGATCTGGGGCGCTGGATAGCAAATCAAACGCTAAGTCTTTATATCACGTCACTACAAGCGATGTTGCCCCAGGTATTAAAGGCACAATATAAAAAAGAAATCACAAGGCTGACTCGGTGGGCATTACCAAAAGATTTGGAGAGTCTTTTTGCAGGGCGGGATGTAATTGCCTACGAAGAACTGGAAGCATCTACCATTCGTTATAATCAAGTACAAAAAGCAATGCAAGATGGCGACATTTCTATTGAGTATCTTGTCAAATCAAAAATAACAAAAAAACAGGTAACTATGATTAAGCCTGCACGTGAGGCTTACTTATTAGAAGAAGCTATACAGGATTTATCCAACAAAGCCAAAAAGCAACAGCAAATATTAACATTTTTTATTGATAATCCGGAAGCTATCGAAAAAAGCCTTTTGCTCAAAAAGATGAATACTACAAACAGTACTGTAAAGGCTTTGCTGGATAGATCACTCTTAGAGTCATATCAAGCTGAAATATATCGTAATCCATATGACGATGCGAACATTACAAGAACCCAAGCCTTGGAGCTGACTGAAGAACAGCGACAAGCTATTGAACCAATTCAGGAAAATATAGCAAGAGGCGAGCATAATGTGTTTCTCCTGCATGGGGTAACAGGTAGTGGAAAGACGGAAATATATTTACAGGCAATCCAGGATGTGATTAATAAAGGAAAGGAAGCCATTGTCCTAGTACCGGAGATTTCACTAACACCCCAAATGGTTAGCCGATTTAAGGGAAGATTTGGTTCCAATGTTGCTGTGATGCATAGTGCATTATCCGCCGGGGAAAAATACGATGAATGGCGACGTATTCAGCGGAAAGAAGTACAGGTTGTTGTCGGGGCAAGATCGGCCATTTATGCACCATTTGAAAATATTGGTATTATTATTATTGATGAGGAACATGAAACGAGCTATAAGCAGGAAGATCAGCCGCGTTATCATGCAAGAGATGTTGCCATCCGCCGGGCCGGGACCCATCAATGTCCTGTCATATTAGGGAGTGCTACCCCTACATTGGAGTCATTTGCTCGCGCGCAAAAAGGGGTCTATAAGTTAGTAACCTTAAGTAAACGAACAAATGAAAAGGCCATGCCCGAAGTTGAAATTGTTGATATGCGTTCAGAACTTCATGCGGGTAATCGAACGATGTTTTCCCGGCGTTTAAAAGAAAGAATCGAACAGCGTATCCAAAAAGGAGAACAAATTGTTTTACTACTAAATAGAAGGGGATATTCGACATTTGTGATGTGCCGGGAATGTGGACATGTTAAAGAATGCCCACATTGCGATATCGCACTTACTTATCATAAAAATACCAATCAGCTTAAATGTCATTATTGTTCCTACGAGGAGCCAATGCCCATGAATTGTCCGGAGTGCAGTAGTGATTTAATTCGATATTTTGGTACAGGAACACAGAAAGTGGAAGAAGCGTTAACACAAGTCATTCCTGAAGCCAGTGTTATTCGAATGGACGTCGATACAACACGCAGAAAAGGCTCCCATGAAAAAATCTTGCGTCAATTTATAAACAAAGAAGCAGATATATTACTTGGAACCCAAATGATCGCAAAAGGGTTGGATTTTGAAAATGTTTCCTTAGTTGGGGTATTAACAGCTGACTCCATGTTACATTTGCCGGATTTTCGTTCTTCTGAGAAGACATTCCAATTATTGACACAAGTAAGCGGCCGGGCAGGCAGGCATGAATTAACCGGTGAAGTCATTGTCCAAACGTACACACCGGATCATTATAGTATTGAACTTGCTAGCATCTATGATTTTAAGGAATTTTATAAAAAAGAAATGGGTGTAAGAAAAACTTTTCAATACCCGCCATATGTTTTTTTAGCACTACTTACCATCTCACATCAAAATAAAGTAAAGGCAGCACAGACAACACAAAAAATTGTCCAAATGCTCCTGAAAAGAGTTAAGAATGATACGGTGATTCTCGGCCCCACGCCGTCAGCGATACCCCGTATAAAAGATAGATATCGATATCAATGCATGGTAAAATATAGAAATGAGCCTCAGTTACGTCATTATATAAATAAAATCCTTGAGCAATTTACTGAAGAAATGCGTAAAGAGGATTTGCTTATTACAGTAGACATGCAGCCATATCATTTAATGTAATGGAAAGAAGGTTTTTGTCTTGAAGAGAATTGTTTTTATGGGAACACCGGATTTTTCGGTACCTATTTTAGATTCATTGGTGAAGTCGGAATATGAGGTGGTGCTCGTTGTTTCTCAGCCAGATAGACCAAAAGGAAGGAAGAAGGTTATTAGCCCTCCCCCGGTAAAAGTAGAAGCGGAAAAACACAACATTCCCGTATTTCAACCAGAAAAATTAAAACATAATTATGAAGAAATTTTAACGTATAAGCCTGATGTAATTATTACAGCAGCCTATGGACAAATACTGCCGAATGCATTGCTTGAGACGCCTGTTTATGGATGCATAAATGTTCATGCTTCTCTTCTCCCTGAATTACGTGGGGGAGCACCAGTTCATTATGCCATTCTACAAGGAAAAAAGGAAACAGGCATAAGCCTTATGTATATGGCAGAGAAGCTGGATGCCGGTGATATTTTAGTGCAAAAAAAGGTTCAGATTGACGATGAAGATCATGTTGGAAGTCTCCACGAGAAACTTTCAAATGCGGGTGCAAACTTACTAATCGAAAGCTTACCTGAAATTTTCACGGACAGTATGAAGCCAATCAAGCAGGATGAATCAAAAGCAACCTTTGCAATGAATATTAAACGCGAACAGGAAAAAGTCGATTGGACAAAGAGCAATCTGGAAATCTATAATCATATAAGAGGCCTGCATCCCTGGCCTGTCGCATTTACGACATATTTTGGAAAAATTATGAAGCTTTGGTGGGGCGAAATGGATAATGAAAAATATGAGGGCATGCCAGGTGAAATTGTCCGAAAAGATAATAACGCATTTACTGTTATTTGCGGGGATCAAAGAGGAGTGCGAATTACAGAAATCCAACCCGCCGGAAAAAAGCGGATGACTGTTGCTGATTACCTGCAAGGCTCTGCTGATCGGATAAAAATAGGCACGCTAATGGGAGATTAATATGAGTAGCTATCAATTAAGAATGACAATCCTGGATTTATTGCTACGTGTAGAAAAAGATAATGGATTCAGTCATTTACTTATCGATCATGAATTAAAATCCGGGAAAATAGAGCCACAGGATGAAAGGTTATTAACAGAAATTTTTTACGGTACGATACAACGAAAATTCACCTTAGACTATTATTTGGAAAGCTTCGTGGATTCAAAGAAAAAGCTTGAGCCATGGGTAAGAGTACTACTAAGAATGTCTGTTTATCAAATGAGCTTTTTGGATAGAATACCGGATCATGCAATCATCCATGAAGCTGTGGAAATTGCAAAACAACGAGGCCATAAAGGTATTGCTTCCTTTGTAAACGGAGTGCTTCGGAATATTCAACGAAAAGGAGTTCCTGATACTGCTTCTATCGCAAATGATACGAAAAAGCTTGCGGTTGAAACAAGTCATCCGGAGTGGATGGTTGAGCGCTGGACCTCTTTTTATGGTTATCAAACGACTCGTGAAATGTGTGAGGCGAATTTAACTCGAAAATACAGCTCTGTTCGTATCCAGCCCTTAAGAATAACGCGTG
This sequence comes from Virgibacillus sp. NKC19-16, assembly GCF_021560035.1. Taxonomy (NCBI): domain Bacteria; kingdom Bacillati; phylum Bacillota; class Bacilli; order Caryophanales; family Bacillaceae; genus Virgibacillus; species Virgibacillus salidurans. The sequence continues at coordinate 1,671,302 of NZ_CP074373.1, forward strand.
ATGAAGCAATGAAAATATTGAATGATCAAGGATTTCAAACAAGGCCTTCTATGTTTTCTGGTCAAGGCATCATCATTGATGAGGGAAATATTTTAAAAACGGATTTATTTAAAGAAGGTTATATTACCGTGCAGGATCAAAGCTCCATGCTTGTGGCCGAAATGCTTAATGCTTCATCAGGTATGCATGTCCTGGACGGGTGCAGTGCCCCTGGCGGGAAAGCTACCCACATTGCTGAAATAATGCAAGATCAAGGAATGATTCATGCTTATGACCTTCATCAAAAGAAAGTGAAACAAATTGATAAAAGAGCTTCCGAACTAAAGCTATCCATTATTGATGCAAAAACGGGTGATGCAAGAAAACTGCAGGCAGAACATGAAAAGGAGACTTTTGACAGAATTTTAATTGACGCTCCCTGCTCCGGATTGGGTGTTATCAGAGGGAAACCGGAGATAAAATACGATAAACAAGAAGTGGACATCAGTAGATTGGCAACCATTCAGTTAAACATATTGGAGAGTGTCTCCCCTTTATTGAAAAAACGAGGCATATTAATTTACAGCACGTGTACAGTGGATGTAGAAGAAAACCAAGATGTAGTAAGCAAGTTTTTAAAAAGAAATACGGATTATATAATTGATACAGATTTCTTTGAAGAATTACCAGAAGATGTACAGGGTTCACAAGGAATTACGGAATACGGTTTACAATTATTTCCACAAACCTTTCAAACAGATGGGTTCTTTATTACCAGATTAAAAAAAGTTAAATAAAAAATTAAATATTTATGTTCTTTTATGTCCAGATTTGTGTAATACTTTATATATACTATGTGTTGTTCTTTTACAAAGGGGTGATAGGATGAAGGGACAATTTCTGACTGATCGAGGCAAGGTTAGAAACTATAATGAAGATGCTGGGGGCGTATTTTATAATTCATTTGGACAGTTATTAGCTATTATTGCTGATGGGATGGGTGGTCACCAAGCGGGAGATGTTGCGAGTCAAATGGCGATATCTTTAATAGAGGAAAAATGGGAGAATGGCCATCAATTAGATTCAGCAGAGGAAGCAGAACAATGGATCTCCCAAGCTATAATAGAGGTAAATGAATCCATTTATACACATGCACTTCAAAAGACGGAATATGAAGGAATGGGAACAACTGTTGTAGCATCCATTTGTACAGATGAATTTATTACAATTTCGCATATTGGGGACAGTCGGTGTTATCTGTTTAGTGAAAGTGTTCTTAACCAAATCACAGAGGATCATTCATTGGTTAATGAACTTGTTCGTTCAGGGCAAATCTCCAAAGACGATGCAGAACAACATCCAAGAAAAAATGTGCTTCTGCGAGCTCTTGGAACAGAAGAAAATGCAATTGCTGAGACACAATCTATTGAGTGGGTCTTTGGGGACAAATTACTACTTTGCTCTGACGGATTAACAAATAAGGTTTCAGATGAGGAACTCGCTTCATTTATGAATTCAAGCAGTGATATAAAAGAGACAGGAAAACAAATGGTAGAGCTGGCAAATGAACGGGGAGGAGAAGATAATATTTCACTCCTTATCGTATGTCACGATCCTGCTTTGAAAGAAGGTGAAACTTCATGCTGAACGGCCGCCTGTTAAATGATCGCTATCAAATTAAAGAAACAATTGGCGGAGGCGGCATGGCAAATGTTTATTTAGCGAGAGACACGATTTTAAATCGCGATGTCGCCATTAAGGTACTAAGATTGGAATATGCCAATGACGAAGAATTTATCGCACGATTTGACCGGGAAGCACAATCAGCCACAAGTCTTTCTCACCCCAATATCGTAAATATTTATGATGTAGGTGAAGAAGACCAAATTTTATATATGGTAATGGAATATGTGGATGGGATGACTCTTAAGGAATACATACAAACGCATGGCCCTATAGACGTCCAAGAAGCCTTGGATATTATGAAGCAATTAACTTCTGCAATTGCACATGCACATGCTAATGATATTGTGCATAGAGACATAAAACCGCAAAATATTTTAATTGATACATATGGACAGGCTAAAGTAACTGATTTCGGAATTGCCATCGCATTAAGCGCAACATCTTTAACACAAACGAATTCCATTTTAGGGTCTGTTCATTATTTATCACCGGAACAGGCAAGGGGCGGCACGGCAACGAAGAAGTCAGACGTTTATTCGATTGGAATTGTTCTTTTTGAGCTTTTAACAGGAAGGCTGCCATTTTCCGGCCAATCCCCTGTATCGATTGCCTTAAAACATTTACAAAGTGATACGCCATCTGTGAGAAGGTTTAATCAAGATGTCCCCCAAAGCGTTGAGAATATTGTGTTGAAAGCTACTGCTAAAGATCCCTTCCACCGTTACGACACGGTTTATGATGTTGAGGATGCTATAGAAACTGCTTTAGATCCGAGTAAAATAAACGAAGAAGTTTATTCACCACCTGTGGAAGCTGGAGAAGAAACGAAAGCTATTCCAATTATTACAGATAACCAGACAGAACAGAACCCGGATCAGGATACGTTGGTCCATCAAACAACGGGAAGCACAAAAGACTATCCACCTGGTGGAAAAAATAACAAGAAGTCAAAAAAGGATTTAAAAAAGAAAAAGAAAAATAAAAAGCCAAAGAACAAGCGCAAGAAAAAGGGCATAATAATAGGTGTGATCTTATTTATTTTACTTGCGTCTGGAATGGCTGCATTTTTTCTCCTGCAACCTAATGATGTTACTGTACCAAATGTAGGCGAAATGGAATCCGGTGAAGCAGAAGATGAATTGGAAAGTCTTAACCTAATTACGGAACAGGAATTAATTTATTCTGAAGAAATAGAAGAAGGATTTGTAGTAAGAACAGATCCGCAACCCGGAAGAACAGTAAAGGAAGGGTCAATGATAACGCTATTTGTTAGTCAAGGGCAAGAAACGGTAGCTTTTGATGATTATGTTGGAAGGGATTATAGTCAAGTTGAACGAATACTTGAAGAAGATTATGATGAAATAATTACTTATGACACACACTCCGATCGGCCGGTTGGGGAAATCGTAACTCAGATTCAACCAAATCCGGATAGTGAAGTTGTGCCAAGTGAAACCAGCGTTATATTTGAAGTTAGTATTGGCCCGGAATTAGTCAGTTTAAATGATCTAACAGGGATGACAGAAGAGGCGGCAAGTGATTATTTAGACAATCAAAATTTAACCATGAATCAAGTTGAAGAGAATTCTGATAGCACACCAGAAGGAGAAGTTATCCGTCAGGAACCCGAAGCTAACACCGAATTAGAAGAAGGTTCTACGGTAAATGTATATGTGTCATCCGGACCTGAGGAACAGCCCCCTGCCTCTCATTCCATAACCTATACGGTACCATACAGCTCTGATGGTGAGGAAGATGAAGAAGGCGAGGGAAATGAAGAAGAACCGGAACAGCAAACTGTTCGAATCTATATCGATGACATGAACAATGATATAGATGAAGTATATCAAGAAGAGACAATTACCGAGGATACAGAGTATACATTTACATTAACCATCGCCCCAGACACTGATGCTGCATATAGAATTATGCGTGATGATGAGGTACTTACAGAAGAGACAGTTTCGTACGAAGATGAAGAAGGTGAATAAATGGCAGAGGGCAGAATAATAAAGGCTTTAAGTGGATTTTATTATGTAAAAGCAGATGAACGTATATATCAATGCAGAGGGAGAGGTCTTTTTCGTAATAAGAAGATAACACCTCTGGTAGGTGATTTTGTTACCTTTGATATAAGCAATCCTAATGAAGGATATATTATGGAGATTAAGCAAAGGGAAAACGAACTCATACGTCCACCAATAGCAAATATTAATCAGGCTATTATCGTCAGCTCTGCCGTCGAACCTGTTTTTAGTACAGTGTTGCTGGACCAGTTTCTTGTATTGATTGAAGCCAAGGATATCAAGCCAGTCATTTTTATCACGAAAATGGATCTTGCCTCGGAGGCAGAGATATCCAAAATGATAAGCTATCAAAAAGAATATCAGGAAATTGGATATGCCGTAGAATTACTTTCAACAAAGGAACCAGTTCAATTACCCGATTTAGATCATTACTTTAGTCGTAATGTAACTGTTTTTGCCGGGCAGTCAGGTGTGGGAAAATCATCGCTGCTTAATGCGTTAAATCCATCTCTTCTGCTTAAAACTGCCGAGATCTCCAAAAGCCTGGGAAGGGGAAAGCATACGACCAAACATGTAGAACTCCAGCAGGTTCATCACGGGCTTGTAGCAGATACTCCCGGGTTTAGTTCATTGGATTTACGTGAAATAGATTCAGAAGAACTAACAGATTGTTTTCCTGAGATGAGAGAAATCAAAGCAGATTGTAAATTCCGTGGCTGTATGCATAATAAAGAACCAAAGTGTGCGGTAAAGCAGGCTGTAGAACTAGGAGAAATTACAGCATATAGATATAAGAATTATTTGCGTTTTTTAAAAGAAATTCAATCACGAAAGCCGAGGTACTAATAATGACTAAAATTGCACCATCGATATTATCAGCAGACTTTTCAAATCTAGGTAATGAAATTAAAGACGTCGAGCGTGGCGGGGCAGATTATATTCATGTGGATGTAATGGATGGCCACTTTGTTCCAAATATTACAATAGGCCCTTTGGTTGTAGATGCAATAAAGCCAATTACATCACTTCCTTTGGATGTTCACTTAATGATTGAAAATCCGGATGACTATATCGCTATGTTTGCTGCATCAGGTGCTTCTATCATTACCGTGCATCAGGAAGCATGCCCCCACCTGCATCGAACGGTTCAGCAGATTAGAGAGAATGGTGTGAAAGCAGGTGTTGTTATTAATCCTGCAACATCAGCGGAAACCTTACTCCCCATATTACCGGATGTGGATTTAATTTTAATAATGACTGTAAATCCAGGGTATGGCGGCCAGTCATTTATTGATAATACGCTCCAAAAAATAGAACAAGTTGCCACATGGCGAAAAGAAATGAACTTATCTTTTGAAATTGAAGTAGATGGTGGGGTAAATAATCAAACTGCAAAAAAATGTGTAGATGCCGGGGCGGATGTATTGGTTGCTGGGAGTGCTGTATTTAACCACACCGATAGACAGGAAGCAATGAAAAATATTGTAGATGCCGCGGACGGGAAGTAGAACCTATGATATCTGTAGCAATTGTAGGAAATGGTCCTGTAGAGCTACATCCTGATTTCAAGCAGTTTATGAGTGAAGTTGATATCTGGATAGGTGCAGATCGTGGTTCATTAACGTTAACAAAAAATCAGATTCCAATAGAATACGCAGTAGGAGATTTCGATTCCATAAACGAGGAAGAAAAAGGCGCCATTCAAAAAAACACAAATTTTTTTGAAGAATATCCTCCTGAAAAGAATGAAACTGATTTAGAGCTAGCGCTTCGAAAAGGGTATGAATTACACCCGGATAAAATATATTTATTTGGTGTCACCGGTGGCAGGCTTGATCATGAACTGGTAAATATACAACTTCTGCATTCGATTATTACGAAAGGTATTCGAGGCATTATGGTAGATAAATCAAATTTTATAGAATTAACCCTCCCGGGAGAGCACATCGTCCAACATGATGACAATTATCCAACTATCTCTTTTATCCCTTTTACGCAACATGTGCGGGGCTTGAGTTTATCTGAGTTTAAATATTCATTGGTTGATCAAACGATTTCCTGGGGCTCAACACTATGTATTTCAAACAGGCTTCTTTTAAATAATGGTACTTTTTCGTACAAAGAAGGCATATTATTACTAGTAAAGAGTTGTGACATGATTCCAGTGTAGTTTTTAGAGGAGGGCGAACTCATGAAATTTTATACGATTAAACTCCCAAGATTTATTGGCGGATTTGTCAGGGTTTGTATTGGTGCTTTTAAAAAAGATAAATAATGGAGACTAGCTTTTGTCAGGCAGACTTGGCAGAAGCTTATTTTTTGAAACGAAAACAATATTTTCTAGAAAACATTGTTCGTAGAGATACTAAAAAAGCACCGATGTATACGATAGTATCACATCGGTGCTTTTTAGGAATTACGCGTGCTTTCTGTACTTTATTTTAGTATATTATACACGCTCTACTTTACCTGATTTAAGCGCGCGTGCAGAAACATAAACACGTTTAGGTTTGCCGTCTACCATAATACGTACTTTTTGCACATTAGCTTTCCAATTACGCTTGTTGGAATTCATAGCGTGAGAACGTTGGTTTCCACTGCGAGTTTTCCGTCCAGTAACAACACATTTTCTAGCCATGGTATCCCTCCTAATCTAACATATGTCATTTTTATACTTACTTAATTTATCACAAGTCGTAACAGAATGCAATCTTTCACGAGGTATTGTTTGTCTCAGAAAATATTTTTTACCGTGAATTTAAGGTTATCCATATTTTAACGTGATAAAGATAAACAGCTTGACACAATAAACTAAATCGTCCATTGTAATAAGGTATAAAATTTATATAAAGTTAATATCTGCTTTTAAATTTGTTTTTAATGTAGTAGAATATGCTTATAGTGTGTGTTCAAAAAGAAGGGATAAAAAGGACCGCGTCGGTTAAGTTCGCCACGTCCTGTGGCAACACCGACACTAGCACGTCCTGTGCGTCGAAAGTTCGAGGCGGAGAAACAAGCCAACGAGCTTCCACAGGACGTCGGCGATTTTAGCAGAAGGTCTCCTGCGAAGTGTCATTTTTACCGGACTTTTCGAACATCCTCTTATATGAGCGGTTGGTTAAGGAGGATTAATATGTCTATAGAACTTAATACAAATGATGGTCACGTAACAATCACAAATGAGGTTATTGCCACAATTGCAGGTGGCGCTGCAGTAGAATGTTATGGCATTGTAGGCATGGCTTCTAAAAGCCAAATTAGAGACGGGATTGCTGAAATGCTTAGAAGGGAAAACTTCTCCAGGGGTGTTGTTGTACGCCAGGAAGATAGTCACTTGCATATTGATATGTACATTATCGTAAGCTACGGAACGAAGATCTCTGAAGTGGCGCACAATGTCCAATCACAAGTTAAATACACATTAAACCAATCATTGGGATTGTCCATTGATTCAGTAAATATATATATTCAAGGAGTCCGTGTAGCGATGGACTAAACCTTGCTTATTTGTTTTTTTTAGAGGAGGAAGTATAGTGACGGTACAAAAGTTGGATGGCGTTACTTTTGCGCAAATGGTACAATCTGGAGCATACCATTTAGCAGACAATGCCAAAAAAATAGATGCATTGAATGTATTTCCAGTACCAGATGGTGATACTGGAACAAATATGAATTTATCGATGACTTCCGGAGCGAGCGAAGTTAAGGAACTGGACAGTAATGATGTCTCTGAAGTGGCGAATGCTTTTGCTAAAGGGTTATTAATGGGAGCCAGAGGGAACTCCGGTGTTATTCTATCGCAGATTTTCCGTGGTTTTTCAAAAGGAATGGATAAAAAACAAACCCTTACAGCCGGAGATTTAGCAAATGCTTTTGATAGTGGTGTTGCAACAGCATATAAAGCTGTTATGAAACCAGTAGAAGGAACCATTTTAACGGTTGCAAAAGATGCTGCAAAAGAAGCTGTCAAACAAGCAAAAAAGGAAACCGATGTAATCGCTTTAATGGAACATGTAATAACGGAAGCGAAAGCATCATTGAAACGTACACCTGATTTATTACCCGTTTTAAAAGAAGTCGGTGTTGTTGATTCAGGTGGACAAGGCCTGGTTACAATTTATGAAGGCTTTTTAGCTGCGTTAAAAGGAGAAGAACTTCCGGAAAATGACTCTGATATAGATATGGATGATATGGTAAATGCAGAACATCATAAAATCACACAGGATTTCATGGATACAGCTGATATTGAATTTGGTTATTGCACGGAATTCATGGTTAAATTTGAAAAGGAGAAAATAGCTAAAAATCCTTTTAATGAAGAAGATTTTCGGAATGAGTTAAGTGAACATGGTGATTCCTTATTGGTTGTTTCCGATGATGATATTGTAAAAGTTCATGTACATGCGGAATATCCAGGAACGGTTATGACACTTGGTCAGCGATATGGTAGTTTGATTAATATGAAAATAGAAAACATGCGTGAACAGCATACGGCTCTTGTAGGAGATAAAAGTAATAAAGAAACACCCAAAGAAAAAACGGAATATGCGATTGTGACTGTTGCTATAGGAAGTGGTTTAAAAACGTTGCTGGAAAGTCTTGGTGCTTCTGTTGTGATTGAAGGTGGACAAACAATGAATCCCAGCACACAGGACATTACCGATGCTATTAAACAAGCCAATGCAAATAACATTTTAATTTTACCAAATAACAAAAACATTATTATGGCAGCAGATCAAGCTGCAAAATTAGCAGAAGAAAATGTAGAAGTTGTGCCAACAAGTACGATTCCACAAGGGATAAGTGCGATGTTAGCATTTCATCCCCAATCTGACATCACGACGAATAAAGAAACAATGGATGAAGCCAGAAAGCTTGTCAAAACCGGACAAGTTACATATGCAGTGCGTGATACGCAGATTGATGGTATGACGATCGAGAATGGTAACTTCATGGGAATAGCGAACGGTAAAATTAAAGCATCACATCAAGATAAAATGGAAGTCGTGAAATTATTAATAAATGAAATGATTTCGGAAGATGATGAGATCCTTACTATCTTACAAGGTGAGGATACAGAGGATAAAGAAGTTGAAACGCTTGTTTCCTACATGAGCGAGGCGTATGAAGATATCGAGGTTGAAGTTCATAAGGGGAACCAGCCGGTGTATTCTTATATACTGTCCGTGGAGTAAAGCAAAAGATAAAAAACTCGCCTTGTAAAAAAGGCGAGTTTTTTATATCCCAATGACTTTCATTATGAAATCTAACAGGAAAAGGAATGAAATAATAAGTAAAGCTACCGATAATTCTTTTTGCTTTCCCTGTGCCAATTTTACGATTGGATATGCAATAAATCCAAATGCCATCCCATCAGCAATACTATATGTGAATGGAATCATAACAATGATTAAAAGTGCTGGCATAGCTTCAGCCAAATTGTCTAATGGAATCTGACGAATATTTTGAGCCATGATCATCCCAACAAGGATTAAAATAGGGCTAATAGCGGTATCAGGAATCATCGTTATCCATGGAATGATAAAAAGGGTCCCCAGGAACAGCAGGCTTGCTGTTATAGCTGCTTTGCCCGTTTTTCCGCCTGATGCGATTACGGCGGCATTTTCAGCCGACGAAACAGTAGGAGATGTACCAAAGAAGGCACATGTCAACGTTGAAAAGGCTGTTGCCTGATAGGCCTTACTGTAGCTTTCTTCTCGATCCAGCATATCAAGCTGTCCATTAATTAAGCCCATATTCTCGAAAATGAGGACCATCGCCAGTGGGAACACTGCCAACCAAAATGATAGCTCTCCAATCGCAGAAAATGAAGGAATAAAGAGTAATTGTTGCTCATTTAATGCTACAGCGCTTCCCTCCGAAGTATCAATAACACCGAAGAAATAGGCGAGGATAGTTCCACATATTATTGTAATCAAAAAATTGGCAGGGATATTTTTTACAAATAAAAATATCGCCAAGAATAATGTTAATAAGCTAACGATTACAGGTGGTGATGTAAAGTCTCCAATTGCAACTACACTATTATCTCCATTTACAACAAGACCGCTTTTCTCCAAGCCGATTAAAATAAGGAATAAGCCTAAACCTGCCGTAATGCCATGTTTTAATGATCCAGGTACAGCTTCTTTTAATAAAAGCCCTAACTTCGTAAAAGCTGTGATTAAAAAGATGAGAGCAGCTAATAATACGGCTGCTAGACCCTCCTGGAATGTAAGCCCAGTTCCTTCCACAATGGAATAGGCGAATAGGGCGTTTATTCCCATGCCGGGAATAAGTATTAACGGTAATTTGGCAAATAAACCCATCAATAATGTCCCAACGAAACTAGCCAGAATAGTGGCAATCATACCGCTTTCTAAAGAAATCCCGGTTTCACTAAGTATAGATCCATTGACAACCACAATGTATACAGTTGTCAGATAACCGGTTAATCCTGCAAGAAATTGAGTGCGGAAATTTCGCTCATGTGGCAATTTTGACTCCTGTTTATAAGGCATAAATTTCCCTCATAATTAAACTGTCCCTCTCCCGCCCGATTATAAAAATAACCCACGAATGATTATTATAGACGTTTTTGTTATAATTTACAATAAAGAGAAATACATACGAAATGATATAGAGAGAGTGATGAACCATGCTGAGTGAGCCCGTAACACACATTAATGGAGTAGGTGAAAAGTTTGCTGAGGACCTAGCAACATTACATATATATACAGTAGAAGACTTATTGCATTATTTTCCTTATCGGTATGATGTATTTGAAATTAAACCACTTGGCGAGTTGATTCACGAGGATAAAGTTACCATTGAGGGCAGAGTGGTTCATGACCCCTCCCTCGCTTTTTATGGAAAAAATAAATCTAGGCTCACCTTTACTGTACAGGTGGAGAATATAGCTATAAAAGCGGTGATGTTTAATCGAGCTTTTGCCAAAAAACAGATCAATCCGGGAGATATCTTAACATTAACAGGGAAGTGGGATGCTCATCGTCTGCAAATCACTGTCAGCAATTATAAAAAAGGTGTTGCTGAGGAAGAGGCAACCATCCACTCGATATATTCGATAAAAGGTGACATATCGAGTGGGAGACTAAAGAAAACGATCGGACAGGCATTAAAGGATCATGTACATGAAACGACAGAGCTCCTGCCTTTGAGTTTCTTGGATGCATATAAGCTGCCTGACCGAAAAAAAGCGCTAAGAACCATGCATTTCCCAACAAGTAGAGTAGCACTTAAACATGCGAGACGACGATTTATATATGAAGAATTTCTGTTATTTCAACTTAAAATGCAGCTCTTAAGAAGATTAAAGCGAGAAGCTACCCAAGGTAATGCGCAGCACTATGATCCTGTTAAAATACAGGAGTTTAAAGATGTCTTCCCATTTGATTTGACAAAAGCACAACAAAAATCGTTGAATCAGATTTTATCTGATATGAAATCACCATACAGGATGAATAGACTTCTGCAAGGTGATGTAGGATCAGGTAAAACTGCTGTAGCTGCGATATGTCTATATGCGTCGATTACTGCAGGAAAGCAAGGGGCGTTAATGGTTCCAACTGAAATCCTTGCAGAACAGCATTATCAATCGTTAACGAATTTATTTGGAGAAAAAGCAAATATTGTGCTATTAACAGGGGCTGTAAAAGGGAAAAAACGAAAAGAAATTGTAGATGCTATTGGAGATCATGAAGTAAATATTGTAATCGGAACACATGCCCTTATACAAGATGATGTTATTTTCGGTGATTTAGGATTTGTTATTGTGGACGAGCAGCACCGCTTTGGCGTCAATCAAAGGCGAGCTCTACGGGACAAAGGGCTAAGTCCTGATGTTTTATTCATGACTGCAACACCAATTCCACGTACACTAGCTATTACCGCGTTTGGGGATATGGATGTTTCTGTAATTGATGAAATGCCTCAGGGCAGAAAAGCGATAGAAACTTATTGGACAAAAGGGAATACATTTGAAAGAGTATTGGGTTTCATTGAAAAACAGATTTCTGTTGGTGAGCAGGCATATGTCATTTGCCCACTTATCGAGGAGTCCGATAAATTGGATATTCAAGATGCGGTTGACCTTTATCACCAATTACAAGATTATTATCCAAGGGAGGTAGAAATTGGTCTAATGCATGGCAGACTTCCTGCAGAAGAAAAAGATAGTGCTATGAAACAATTTGCTGCCAATGAAATTCAAATACTTGTTTCCACAACTGTCGTAGAGGTTGGGGTTGATGTTCCAAACGCGACGATTATGGTCATTTATGATGCCGAGCGTTTTGGTTTGTCACAACTCCATCAGTTAAGAGGGAGGGTTGGCAGAGGAGATAAGCAGAGCTATTGCATTTTAATCGCTGATCCAAAAGGAGAGGTTGGAAAGGAAAGAATGCGGGTCATGACGGAAACCACAAATGGATTTGAGTTGTCCGAGCAGGATTTAAAATTAAGGGGCCCCGGGGATTTTTTTGGAAAAAAACAAAGTGGTGTACCGGATTTTAAAGTTGCTGATATGATCCATGATTACCGGGCGCTAGAGACAGCGCGTAAGGATGCACAGGAAATTATTGAAACAAATCTGCTCGAAGAAGATGAGGCATTTTATCAACTAAGGGAATATTTGGAGAATAGTTCCTTTTTTGCCGATAAATTAGATTAACATTAACATCTTGCATAATTAACTGTAGTATTATATATTACTATTAGTACCAAGTCATAAAATGTGGATTACGTTGGATGGTGCCAGATATGAAAAGAACGAAAGCAGATCGTCAACAAGATTTAAAAGCAACTATTGAAGAAACACCGTTTATAAATGATGAGCAACTTGCACAAATGTTTTCAGTCAGTATTCAAACGATACGTCTTGATCGCATGGAGCTCTCCATTCCAGAACTTCGGGAACGTATTAAATCTGTTGCGAATAATCAGGTTAAAGCATTGCCAATGGAAGAAGTGATTGGGGAAGTTATTGATTTGGAATTGGATAAGCGGGCGATTTCCATTTTGGATATTAAATCGGAACATGTATTTTCCCGTAATAAGATAGCGCGCGGCCATCATTTGTTTGCACAAGCCAATTCACTTGCTGTTGCGGTCATAAACGATGAGTTAGCACTCACTGCAAAAACAGAAATTAAATTTACAAGACAAGTAAAGGAAGGCGAGCGTGTTATCGCCAAAGCAACCATGGATGGAAAAAATGATAAAGGTTTAACGATTGTTAAAGTAGATAGTTTTGTAGAAAATGAGAACGTATTGTCAGGACTATTTTACATGTATCAATCAAATGAACAGAAAGGGGATCGCTTAGGTGAGGTTAGCAATTGATGCCATGGGAGGCGACCATGCACCAAAAGAAATTGTGCTGGGTGCAATGGATGCAATTTCCCAGATAGGAGACCTGCATATCACCCTAATAGGTGATGAAAATAAGATTAACGAACATTTATCAAATACAAAGAATATTGAAGTTATACATACCGAAGAAGTTATAACAAGTGAAGATGAGCCTGTACGTGCTGTTCGTCGTAAAAGAGGCGCCTCACTTGTACTAATGGCAAAAGAAGTTAACGAAGGGCGAGCAGATGCTTGTATCTCGGCAGGGAACACGGGCGCATTAATGAGTGCAGGTCTGTTTGTTGTTGGCAGGATTCCCGGGATTGACCGACCTGCGCTTAGTCCGACACTTCCTACTATTGACGGGAAGGGATTTCTATTATTAGATGTAGGGGCAAATGTTGATGCAAAGCCTGATCATCTTGTTCAATATGCGGTGATGGGATCCATTTATACAGAGAAAGTGCGTTCGCTAAAAAATCCGACAGTAGGCCTATTGAATGTCGGAACAGAAGAAGGAAAAGGAAATGACCTTACCAAAAAGGCGTTTGCTTTAATGAAAGATGCCCCCATTAATTTCATTGGAAACGTGGAAGCTAGAGACATATTAAGCGGGGCGGCCGATGTTGTCGTTACAGATGGATTTAGTGGAAACATCGCTCTAAAAACAATTGAAGGTACAGCAATGACGATGTTTTCGATGTTAAAGGAAACGTTCATGTCTTCCATGAAAACAAAAATGGCAGCCGGTATGGTAAAAAGTGATTTAAAAGGGTTGAAAACGAAACTGGATTATTCGGAATATGGTGGCGCCGGCCTGTTTGGTTTAGCATCACCTGTCATTAAAGCACATGGATCATCAAATCAAAGAGCAATTTATAATGCGATTAAACAAGCTTGCCACATGGTTGAGTACAATGTGACTGATACGATTAAAACAACTGTCGAATCCATTAAATTGGATAAAGAGGAGGGATCTCAGTGAAGAGAGTAGCTTTTATGTTTCCAGGACAAGGTTCACAAGCGGTTGGTATGGGGAAGGTATTCTATGACAGTTATCCGGACATTAAAGAGCTATACCAGGAAGCGAATCAGGCATTAAATAGAGATATTACTAAGATTATGTTTGAGGGACCAAAAGAGGAGTTAACAGAAACAGAAAATGCACAACCTGCCTTATTATTATCTAGTATTGCCATACATACATTACTGTTAAAAGAACAAATTCAACCAGTTATGACGGTTGGGCACAGTCTTGGAGAATACAGTGCTTTAGTCGCAGCAGGGTCGATTCCTTTGGACAGGGCTTTACCCCTTGTAGCCACTCGTGGTAAATTAATGGAAGAAGCATTTCCAAAAGGCCGAGGAACAATGGCAGCGGTGCTTGGCCTTTCTGAAAAAGAAATAGAAAACTCCCTGAAGGAGGTAAGTGAAGATAACGTTGTTGATATTGCGAATTTAAATTCTCCAGGACAAATCGTTATTTCCGGGTCAAAAGAAGGGATCGAACAGGCGTCAGCTATTTTAAAAGAAAATGGTGCAAAACGTATCCTTCCGTTAAATGTCAGCGGGCCATTTCATTCTAAATTGATGAAAGCTGCTAATGCTGAATTTACAGCATATTTAAATGAAACTGAAATAAAAACTGCCAGCATTCCTGTTTATGCTAATGTTTCAGCAGCACCAGTAACAGAAAGTGAAGAGATAAAAGACCTTCTCATTAAACAATTGTATTCTCCTGTACGATTTGAAGAATCGATTCGACACATGATTGATCAAGGCATTGACGCTTTTGTTGAAGTTGGTAATGGAAAAGTACTGAGCGGTCTTGTAAGAAAAATAAATCGCAGGACACCTACATTCGCAGTACAGGATATAGAATCAATGAATGACTTTATTTCATGGTACAGGGAGGGATCGTAATGCTAAAAGGTAAAAACGCTTTAGTTACAGGTGCATCACGTGGAATTGGCAGGGCAATTGCTATAGAATTAGCCAAACAGGGAGCAAATGTAGCGGTGAACTATGCTGGAAGTGAAGCAAAAGCAAAAGGTGTTGTAGAAGAGCTTGAATCAATTGGAGTGAAGGCATTTAAAGTCCAGGCAGATGTTGCAAATGAAACAAATGTCAAATCGATGGTGAAGGAAGTAGTCAGTCAGTTCGGGAGTCTGGATATTTTAGTAAATAATGCTGGAGTTAATAAAGATAATTTATTAATGCGCATGAAAGAAGAAGAATTTGACCAAGTTATAAACACGAATCTTAAAGGTGCCTTTGTCTGTACAAAAGCAGTAACAAGACAAATGATGAGACAAAAGAATGGCAGAATTATAAATGTCGCATCTATTGTCGGGGTTAGTGGTAATGCGGGACAGGCAAATTATGTGGCTGCCAAAGCAGGTGTTATTGGATTGACGAAGACGACCGCGAAAGAATTAGCCACGCGTAATATTCTTGTTAATGCTGTAGCACCAGGCTTTATAACAACAGATATGACGGATGAATTAACAGAAGAACAAAGAGCAAGCATGCTGGCGATGATCCCCTTGGAAAGATTGGGAACAGCTGAAGATGTAGCGAATGTTGTACGGTTTCTGGCATCTGAAGACGCAAATTACATCACAGGACAAACCATTCATATAGATGGTGGTATGGTGATGTAATTCTAAGTTAAACCCGCACTTATATTACATGAAAGGAGGTGAAGTCAGTGGCAGATGTGTTTGATCGTGTAAAAGCTATTATCATTGATAATCTTGATGTAGATGATTCTAAAGTAACCATGGAAGCATCTTTTAAAGATGACCTTGAGGCAGATTCTTTAGATGTGGTGGAGCTTGTCATGGAATTTGAAGATGAATTTGATATGGAAATTGCAGATGAAGAAGCTGAAAAAATAAATACTGTTGGTGATGCTGTAAACTACATAAATAGTTTACAATCCTAGCGAAATAGAAAGTCCCGCGTTTGCGGGGCTTTCAGTATATCCCCGAAATAGAGGTGAAAGTTCGGTATGAATGTTACGGAGTTAGAAAAACAACTCGACATCACATTTAGTGATAAGAATTTGTTAAGGCAAGCTTTTACACATTCATCTTATGTGAATGAGCATCGTGGAGAATCATTTTCGGATAATGAGCGATTGGAGTTTTTAGGTGACGCTGTATTGGAATTAGGTATTTCCCAGTATTTATATCGAGAAAATAAAAATATGCCTGAAGGAGAAATGACGAAATTACGTGCATCGATTGTTTGTGAGCCATCCCTGGTTAATTTTGCACGTGATCTACAGTTTGGTGATTATATTTTGCTCGGAAAAGGGGAAGAACAAACAGGCGGACGTGATCGCCCCGCTTTACTGGCAGATGTATTTGAAGCATTTCTGGGAGCATTATATTTAGAGCATGGATTTGATAAAGTTTTAGCTTTTATAGAAGAACATGTTATTCCGAAAATAACCACAGGTGCTTTTTCGCATGCGATGGATTATAAAAGTCAGCTGCAGGAATTAGTTCAGCAATATAAAAATCAGACCATTGAATATAAAA
Organism: Virgibacillus sp. NKC19-16; assembly: GCF_021560035.1. NCBI lineage: Bacteria > Bacillati > Bacillota > Bacilli > Caryophanales > Bacillaceae > Virgibacillus > Virgibacillus salidurans. The sequence continues at coordinate 1,687,914 of NZ_CP074373.1, forward strand.
TTGTTGAAGAAAAAGGTCCCTCCCATGATAAGGAGTTCGTTATTCAAGTAATCATTAAAGGTGACATTGCCGGATCCGGTGTAGGGCGAACTAAAAAAGAAGCAGAACAACGCGCAGCAAAGGCAGCGCTTGATAAATTTTCATGAGTATAAGGCTGTGCATGCACAGCCTTATTATATGTAGCATTTCAACTTTTTCTAACGGATCGCAATTCCTCTATAAATGCTTGTTTTTCAGCTGCACTTAGGTTGGCTTTTTGTGTAACCATATCATACATAAGCTTCAAATCATCGTATTTATCTAAATCATAGTCATCCGGATCCATAATCTTACGGTTAACAACCCCTAAATGATCAGCTAATGCATCAAGTAAATACTTTAAATTTTCCTCTGATGGATACTCTAAATTCATGTTTTCACCTCTTTATTTTTTATGAATGCACTGAATCAGATTGTATTGTAACGGTTCTCCTCTTCTTTTGTTCCTCTCTTTATGATAAAATAAATGCGATAAAAAACCAATGATTTTTAAATGATTTTTTACTTAAATTTAAAAGAGAACGTACATATTGTCAGTTCTTTTCTAATAGGAGAATGTATATGTTTTTAAAACGGCTGGAAAGTGTGGGTTTCAAATCATTTGCTCATAGAATTAATGTGGAATTTGTTCCAGGTGTTACAGCAGTTGTAGGCCCAAATGGCAGTGGTAAGAGTAATATAACGGATGCCATCCGTTGGGTGCTTGGCGAACAATCCATAAAGTCATTACGTGGCGCGAAAATGGAAGATATTATATTCCAGGGCAGTGATACTAGAAAGCCGTTAAATGTAGCAGAGGTTACCTTAGTGCTTGATAATCAGGATCAGACACTGGCACTGGATTATGAAGAAGTGAGTGTAACCAGACGCGTTTATCGTTCAGGAGATAGTGAATTTTATATTAATAAACAACTATGTAGATTAAAGGATATTGTAGATTTATTTATGGATTCAGGACTCGGCCGTGAAGCCTTTTCTATTATCAGCCAGGGGAAAGTGGAAGAAATTTTAAGTTCAAAAGCAGAGGAAAGGCGCACGATTTTTGAAGAGGCAGCTGGCGTTTTAAAATATAAACAACGAAAAAAGAAATCGGAACATAAACTTGAAGAAACACAGGAAAATTTAAATCGAGTGGAAGATATTATCCATGAAATACAGCAGCAAATTGATCCATTGGAACAACAGGCAGAAACGGCAAAAAAATATAACGACCTAAAAGAAAAATTGAAGCAAAATGAAATAACACTTCTTATAACTGAAATTGAAGAACTCTATAATCAATGGCAACATGTTTTGAAGAAATTAGAGAAAGAAAAAGAGAATGAAATTAATCTGAAGACGTTTATTCAACAAAAGCAAGCAGAATTAGAAAAAGAGCGTCAGGAAATACAGAAAATAGACGAGGCCATTGAGGGATTACAGGCAAGTTTATTAACAATAACACAGGAACTCGAACAATTTGAAGGAAAGAAACAACTGCTACATGAACGAACAAAGCATTTTACAGAAAACAAACAAAAACTTGAGGCACAAAAGCATGAAACAATAACCCAAATGGATGAATTAAAAGAAGAACTATCCAAGGAAAAAAAACAGCTGCACGAGTTGCAAGCGATGAAACAAAAAACGAAGCAGCATGCAAAGCAGGTAGAAGAAAAGCTTAGCATCGACAAAGAAAATATTATCGAAAAAATCGAAGAAATGAGATCCGAATATATTGAATACTTAAATAGCCAGGCGGCTAAGCGAAATGAGAAACAATCAATCCAGCAGCAATTACAGCAAATAACCAATAAAAAGGAAAATCAGGAAACCAAATTTCAAGATCTTGTTGCGACACGGAGCAAATTAAATGAATTCTTAACTAAAACGAAGGCTGATTTTACTACACAGGAAAAGCGATATAATGAAAAAGACACTCTAATCAAGCAATTAAAAAAAGATTTAGAACAGGAACGAGAATCTTTTCAGGAATCCCAGACGAAGCTGTATCAAGGCTATCAGCACATTGAAAAGTTAAGATCCAAAAAAGAAATGCTAGAGGAAATGAAAGAGGATTTCCAAGGCTTTTTCCAAGGGGTAAAAGCAGTGCTGAAGGCACGGGAAGAAAAGGATTTATCTCATATCCATGGTGCGGTAATTGAATTAATTGATGTCCCTAAAAATTATATTACCGCTATTGAAACTGTCTTAGGCGGACAGGCACAGCATATCATCGTCAACGATGATACCGCGGCACGGGCCGCAATTTCGTACTTAAAGAAAACAAATAATGGCCGTGCAACGTTTTTGCCACTTCGATCAATTAAAGAACGATTTATAACCAAAGATATTTTAAATAAAATACAAAATCATCAAGGCTTTATTGGTATTGCTGCAGATTTAGTGCGAACAGAAGCAAACTATCAGACAGCTGTAAATCATTTAATGGGTCATGTAGTGATTGCAGGTACATTGAAGGATGCAAATGAAATTGCAAAACTTGCCATGAGGCGATACCGAATAGTGACACTCGAAGGAGATGTTGTAAACCCAGGTGGGGCAATGTCCGGTGGTGCACAAAAGAAAACAAATCAATCCTTGTTTACAAGGGAAAAGGATTTACAAGAAATAACGGAAAAGCTTAACGCATTTATGAAAAAAACTACAATAGTTGAATCTAAGGTGGATGATCAGAAACATCAAATTGCTGAAAAGGAAAAAAGATTGGAAACAGAAGAGCAAACGATTATTTCCGTACAGCGCAGTTTGGAGGAATTACGATCAAAATCTAAAGAATTGGAAATGAAAAAGGAATCACTGAATGATAATCTCGGAATATATGATCAGGAAAATCGGCAATATGATCAAGATATAGAAGAAATAAAGTTCCGAGATGAGCAGTTGGATCAGGATTTAAGGGGCATCAATCAAAAGTTACTTTTAATAAAAGAAGAAATCGATACGTTAACAAATGAGGAAGCGACATTTAAAGAAAATCAGGAACTGCTGCAAAACGATTTACATCGCCATCAAGTTATCCTGGCTGAACAGGAAGAACGCGTGAAAAATCAAAGCGAAAAAACAAATACGCTTCAAAACCAATTGACAGAACTAGAGATGAAACACAAGAGCTATACTTCTGACTTAAATCAGCTTATAGAAGTTAATGAAACGGAAGAAACAGAAGAGGAGATTGAACATAACATTCTGTCTAAAACAGAGGAGAAAACAAAGGCAACCAACACCATTCAAGCGAAACGCTCTAAGCGATTGGAACTTACACAATTCACGCAGGATCAGGAAAGAGAATTAAAGGAAGAAAACAGGAAACATCAAGAATTTGTGCAATCCATTCAACAAAAGGAAGTCAACGCCAATCGGCTTGATGTTGAGCTCGAAAATCATTTGTCTCACTTGCAAACTGAATACACCATTACTTATGAAAAGGCAAAACAAACGTATGATAAAACGGATAATATGGAAGAAACAAGGACCATCGTCAAACAGCTGAAACAAAGCATCGATCAACTGGGAGCCATTAATTTAGGTGCAATTGATGAATATGAACGTGTTTTAGAACGTTATACCTTTTTAAATGAACAAAAAAACGACCTCATTCAAGCAAAAGAAACGCTATATACTGTTATTGCTGAAATGGATGATGAGATGCAAAAACTATTCGATGTAACCTTCACTCAAATAAAAGAAGAATTTCAAGTCGTGTTTCAACAATTATTTGGCGGAGGACATGCTGATTTACAATTAACCGATCCCAAGAACCTTTTGGATACTGGTGTGGATATTGTTGCACAACCACCCGGAAAAAAACTGCAGCATTTAGGTTTACTTTCTGGTGGGGAACGGGCTTTAACAGCGATAGCTTTATTATTTTCAATACTACGTGTCCGTCCTGTACCCTTTTGTGTGCTGGATGAAGTAGAATCAGCGCTTGATGAAGCGAATATTAGCCGATTTGCCAAATATGTTAGAATGCATAGTGAAAAAACCCAGTTTATTGTGATTACCCATCGAAAAGGCACAATGGAAGAAGCGGACGTTTTATATGGTGTTACCATGCAGGAAGCAGGAGTATCACGATTGGTTTCTGTTCGTTTGGAAGAAACAAAAGAGTTAATCCAATCCTAAGAAGGGAGTTTTCGTACAATGAGTTTCATGAAGAAATTTAAAAACAAATTTAAACAAAATGAGGAGGCTGAGAAAGTCTCCAAAAAATATAAAGAAGGCATGAAAAAAAGCCGGAATTCATTTTCAGGAAAAATCAATGATTTGATTGCACGTTATCGTAAAGTTGACGAGGATTTTTTTGAAGAGCTGGAGGAAGTACTGATATCTGCTGATGTTGGTGTTACTACTGTTATGGATTTAATTGAGGAATTAAAAATGGAAGTTAAACGTCAAAACATAAAAGAAACCAAAGAGGTTAAGGATGTAATCTCGGAAAAACTGGTTGATATCTATTATGGTGGTGATGATGAACAAATAGAGGAACTAAACATTCAGGAAAAGGAATTATCTGTTATATTGGTTGTTGGTGTTAATGGTGTAGGAAAAACGACCTCTATAGGGAAACTGGCACATCAATTGAAACAAGAAGGAAAGCGAGTTGTGTTGGCTGCAGGTGATACATTCCGGGCAGGGGCTATTGAACAACTTGAAATATGGGGCGGGCGTGCAGATGTTGACGTAATTAAGCAAAATGCCGGCAGTGATCCTGCAGCAGTAATATTTGACGGGATAAAGGCTGCTAAATCACGAAATGCAGATGTACTCATTTGTGATACGGCAGGCAGATTGCAGAACAAAGTCAATTTAATGAATGAACTTTCTAAAGTGAAACGCGTTATTGAACGAGAAATACCAGGTGCGCCGCATGAAGTGTTACTTGTACTCGACGCAACAACAGGACAAAACGCATTAAGTCAGGCAAAAACATTTTCTGATGCTACAAATGTCTCAGGGATAATTTTGACAAAATTAGATGGAACTGCCAAAGGCGGAATTGTATTGGCAATTCGAAATGAATTAAAAATCCCGGTGAAATTCGTCGGACTTGGCGAGCAAGTAGAGGATTTGCAGGAATTTAATGCACATGCCTTTGTATATGGGTTATTTGCCGATATCTTAGAAGAACAAGAGTAGAATACTCCTTGACAATGGGGGTGTTTCCCCGTTATTATTTATTGTAAAGGATTTTCACTTAACAAGGGGTGGATGGATTGCTGGAGAAAACCACGCGCATTAATTATTTATTTGACTTTTACCAAAGCTTGCTGACACCCAAACAGCGTGATTATATGGAAATGTATTTTGTAGAGGATTATTCACTGGGTGAAATTTCCGATTTGTCTCTAGTTTCACGACAAGCGGTATATGATAATATTAGAAGAACAGAAAAAATGCTTGAATCCTATGAAGAGAAATTGCATTTATACGAGAAATTCATACAACGTGCTACCCTTATTGAAAAAATGGAGCAATCAGTTCCTGAGAACGAGAACAACTTGTTGAATATGATAAACCAACTAAAAGAATTAGATTAGGAGGACACCTTCTATGGCATTTGAAGGACTAGCTGATCGCCTACAAGGTACGATTAAAAAAATAACGGGTAAGGGGAAGGTTAGTGAACAGGACGTAAAAGAAATGGCGCGTGAAGTTCGTCTTGCCTTACTTGAAGCTGATGTTAACTTTAAAGTGGTAAAAGATTTAATTAATCGCATAAAGGAACGCGCTGTTGGACAGGAAGTAATGGAAAGTCTCACGCCTGGCCAGCAAGTTATCAAAGTTGTAAGAGAAGAATTAACCACGCTTATGGGCGGAGAGCAAAGCAAAATTGCCGTCGCTGATCGTTCGCCAACCGTTATTATGATGGTTGGCCTGCAGGGTGCGGGTAAAACGACAACGACAGGCAAGTTGGCTAATCATTTGCGAAAAAAACATAATCGCTCGCCATTACTTGTCGCTGGTGATATATATCGACCTGCAGCGATTGACCAATTAGAAACACTGGGTGAACAAATTGATATGCCTGTTTTTTCAATGGGGACGGATGCTAAGCCGGTTGATATTGCAAATCAGGCAATTGAACAAGCAAAAGCGGAACATAATGATTATGTAATCATTGATACTGCAGGACGCTTGCATGTTGATAATGAACTGATGGATGAATTGCAGCAGATTAAATCCAATGTAAATCCGGATGAAATTTTATTAGTAGTTGATTCGATGACAGGTCAGGATGCAATAAATGTTGCAGAGAGTTTCAACGAACAATTGGATATTTCCGGTGTTGTATTAACGAAACTTGATGGTGATACACGCGGTGGTGCAGCCCTGTCCATTAAAGCTGTTACAGATAAGCCGATTAAATTTGCTGGTATGGGTGAAAAATTGGATGAGCTCGAAGCTTTCCATCCGGATCGTATGGCGTCCAGAATTCTTGGTATGGGTGACGTTCTTTCGCTAATTGAAAAAGCCGAGACGAATGTCGATGAAAAGCAAGCAAAAGAATTGGAAGGCAAAATGCGCAACATGTCGTTTACCTTTGATGATTTTCTGGAACAAATGGGACAAGTGAAAAACATGGGGCCATTAGATGATTTAATGGCCATGATCCCTGGATCCGGTAAAATGAAAGGATTAAAAAATGCACAATTTGATGAAAAGCAGCTCGTACATGTAGAGGCTATTATTCAATCGATGACTAAGAAAGAACGACAAGAACCAGGCATTATGAACGCAAGCCGCAAAAAGCGTATTGCGAAAGGTTCAGGAACTTCTGTTTCGCAGGTGAATCGATTGTTAAAACAATTTGAAGAAATGAAGAAAATGATGAAGCAAATGACCAACACGCAGAAAAAAGGGAAAAAAGGCAAGGGAATGAACCTTCCATTCATGTAATAGACAAAAGCGGAAGCGCCCGGTTAGCGACGTATGGACTGCGCCCGCGCATCGCAGGTGGTTCAACGTTGCCACGCAAAGTGGCGTTTTTAGTTGAACTTCCACTGCCGTAGGAGATAAAGGGAACATGCCCCTGTAAAAAGGGGTATGCCGACGTTTGCGCGGGAGGCCGTATTTAGTCGGCCTTCCTTAAGTCTAGCGAATCGATGTTGACTTTCACCGCAAGGGTATAAGCGCGACTAAGCCTCTGGCAAAGCCAATCGGCAAGTCCTCTTTATCGGACGGAGGTGAGGGAAGTTCATTAGTCGCTGGGCGCTGGAGCTGGACGTGGCTAATTCTGTAATTAAAGGTATGTAGCCATGTTTATATACTTCATAGCATGTAATGGAAAAACCCTTTACAGACTATTTGTTTTCTGTTAGAATCTAAAATTGTGTAATACATTTTTATTGGAGGTGTAAGAAATGGCTGTTAAAATTCGTTTGAAACGTATGGGATCCAAAAGGAATCCATTTTATCGTATTATTGTAGCTGATTCACGTTCTCCTCGTGATGGACGTTCTATTGAACAAATTGGAACATATAACCCTGTAGTTAATCCAATTGAAGTTAAAATAGATGAAGAAAAAGCTCTTGATTGGATGGCAAATGGTGCAAAACCAAGCGATACTGTACGAAATCTTTTCTCAAAAGAAGGCATCATGAAGAAATTTCACGATCGAAAAAATCAATCGTAAAGTGGTGTGATATCATGAAAGCCCTAATTGAATCTATTGTTACGTCTTTAGTTGATCACCCCAAGACATCGTCGTGACCGAAACAGAGGAAGATACGAAGATCATATATCATCTTACTGTGAATCAAGACGATGTTGGTAAGGTGATTGGTAAAAATGGACGTATTGCAAAAGCAATGCGCACAGTCGTATATGCGGCAAAAACGGATGCAGAAAAGCGAATTTATTTAGATATTATGTAAGGGGAAGAGGCCTCACCTCTTCCCTTTTATACATAAACATCAAGGAAGGCAAATTTTAAGGCATTTGTGAGAGTGAGGGGAAAATAGTGAAAATAATAAAGAATGTCCTAATCAAACAAATTGTCACAGAGAAAAGTAAAGAAAAATTACAGAAAAGTTTTCATGAATCTAAAATGCGGCTTGAACAAGAGTGTCAACAATTGCGCTTTGAACAACGGAAACTGGAACATAAAGCAGGTGTCTCCAAACAGGATATCGCTCATCGTTTTCAGCAGGAAATCAATAATAGAAAAGAGAAAATCAAATTAGCTGATTTTAAAATCGAGCAGCTAGACATGCTAGAACTGGGTAGTGAAATTATTGAAAAAGAAGTTGAAGCTCTTGTTGAAGTGGGTGTTGGATCACATTGGGACGAAATTATGGGAGAAAGAGCGATTGTCATCAAAGACGATATCGTAATTCGAGTTGATAATTAGCAGGTGGTAAAATGACCGAGAACATGTTTAATATTGGAAAAATCATAAATACACATGGAACGCGTGGAGAAGTCAAAGTAATGCGTATCACTGATTTTGAAGAACGGTTTGCTGTTGGGGAAACAGTGTATGCTGTTAAAGAAGATGAAAAATTGATCGAATTGGTTATTGCTGCACATCGCATACATAAGGGATTTGATCTAATCATTTTTGAAGGTTTTGATAACATTAATGATGTAGAGCATTTAAAGGGAGCACAGTTAAAAATCACAGAAGATCAGTTGACTGATTTGGACGAGGGTGAATTTTATTACCATGAAATAATCGGTTGTGATATTTATACAGATAGCGGAGAAAAATTGGGGAAAATTAAAGAGATTTTGTCCCCTGGCGCCAATGATGTATGGGTGGTAAAGCAGCCAAAGGGTAAGGATATATTAATACCTTATATAAGCGAAGTCGTGACTGAAATTGATATAGATGCCAAAAAAGTTGTTATTGAACCAATGGAAGGATTGCTGGACTAATGCATATTGATATATTAACCTTATTTCCGGAAATGATTACAGGTGTCTTCAATTCCTCTATGCTTAAAAAAGCCCGGGATAAAGAAAAGTTCAGCTATAATCTGGTTAATTTTCGAGACTACAGTGAAAATAAGCATCAGAAAGTGGATGATTATCCATATGGCGGAGGAGCTGGTATGGTATTGACCCCACAACCTATCTTTGATGCAGTAGAAGCTGTAACAAAAGAAAAAGAGCCCCCTCCTCGGATTGTTCTCATGAGCCCACAAGGCGAGCCGTATACGCAACAAAAAGCGGAAGAATTAGCCCGCATTGAGCACCTCGTATTTATTTGTGGACATTATGAAGGCTATGATGAGCGAATCAGAGAACATCTTGCTACAGATGAAATATCTATCGGAGATTATGTCTTAACAGGTGGGGAGCTTGGTGCGATGGTGGTTGTTGATAGTGTTGTTCGCCTGCTGCCGGATGTTCTAGGAAATACGGAATCAGCACCGGATGACTCCTTTTCAACTGGATTATTAGAGCATCCACATTACACCAGGCCAGCTGACTTTCGTGGAATGACTGTCCCGGAGGTGTTGCTATCCGGTAATCATGCGAATATTGCCATGTGGCGAAAGCGTGAATCGCTTAAAAGAACTTACGAGCGACGAAGTGATTTAATAGATAACGGTGCATTATCAGAAACAGAGGAAAATATAATAAATGCTATTAAAAATAATGAAAAATTATAGATTGCCTTAAAAATACAGTTGAACTCTCTTATGTCTTATGGTATATTAACTGTTGTGCTTAAATTAATATTTAAGTCGTATAAACGATGTTCCGCTGCTCCTTAGCGAGACATGAGCATTGGTTTGGAAGGAGTGAAGCAGGATGCAAAAACTTATTGCAGACATCACAAAAGATCAGCTACGCACTGATCATCCTGATTTCCGCCCAGGTGACACGCTAAAAGTTCACGTGAAGGTTGTTGAGGGAAGTCGTGAGCGTATTCAGGTGTTCGAAGGTGTTGTAATTAAACGCCAAAATGGTGGAATCAGTGAAACATTTACAGTAAGAAAGATTTCTTACGGTGTAGGTGTTGAACGTACTTTCCCATTACATTCACCACGAATCGATAAAATCGAAGTTTCCCGTCGTGGTATTGTACGTCGTGCGAAGTTATATTATCTTCGTAATTTACGCGGTAAAGCAGCACGTATTAAAGAACGCAGATAATGAAAATGGAATGTATCTATTTAGCATACCTATGCATTTTCAAAACTGGATAAGAGTATTTTTTAAAAGGAGCTTGGCAATGCGCACTAGCTCCTTTTTTAATTCACATTACCAGTATTAGAAAACTCACCAAGCTTTTGGTTGACAACCAAAGCCAGCACTTATGCAGTAAGAAAGTATTTTATTCTTTCTTATCTGCCAAAAAAGGAATGTTATAATAAATGAAGCTTACAATAATACTATAGATACATAGTGATGTTGTCGGAGGGGAGTTCATGGCTAAACAAAAAAGTGAATGGTTCGATTGGATAAAAGCGTTATTGATTGCTTTTGCGCTTGCTTTTATTATTCGAATGTTCTTTTTTGCACCAATTGTTGTTGATGGTCCATCCATGCTGCCAACATTGCAGGATAAGGATCAAATGATTGTGAATAAGTTTATTTATCAAATCAAAGAACCAGAGCGATTTGATATCGTTGTTTTTCATGCTTCTACACAAAGGGATTTTATAAAACGGATTATTGGTTTGCCTGGTGAGCATGTTGCATATGAAAATAATGTCCTGTACATTAATGGAGAAGCAGTTGAAGAACCATTTATAACAAAACAAAATGGCTTATATCAGCAGCATACAAACGATTTTGTATTAGAAAATCTCCCAGGTGGTTACGGGCGTATACCAGAAGGATATGTGCTTGTTTTAGGCGATAATCGAAGGAATTCAACGGATAGTCGTATGCTAGGTGTTATTTCCATGGATGAAATTGTTGGTAAGACAAATTTAATTTATTGGCCATTGGATCGAATACAAATCGTAGGAGAGTAGGATGAATATGACAATACAGTGGTTTCCGGGACATATGGCAAAAGCAAGGCGGGAAGTAGAAGAAAAGTTAAAGCTTGTAGATTTTGTCATGGAATTGGTTGATGCAAGGGCGCCATTATCATCACAAAATCCAATGCTTCAGCAAGTCCTGCAAAACAAACCAAAAATGATTGTATTAATGAAGAAAGATTTAGCAGATGACCGGGAAACTGAAAAGTGGATAAAGCATTTCAAGGAGAATGATGTTAGAACCCTTGCTATAGATGTAAATGATAAAGCAGATATAAATCGTATTATTCAATTAGCGAAAGAACTGGGCCAGGAAAAAATGGAAAAACTGAAAAAAAAGGGGATTAACCCTCGGCCTTCTCGGGCGATGATTATTGGCATTCCGAATGTTGGAAAGTCCACATTGATTAATCGTCTCGCGAACAAAAAAATTGCGAAAACAGGGGACATACCTGGTGTTACAAAACAGCAACTCTGGATTAAAGTGAAGAAGGATTTTGAACTGCTTGATACACCAGGAATTCTATGGCCTAAATTTGAAGACGAAATGGTGGGGTATCGATTAGCTGCAATCGGTACGATAAAGGATAAGCTCCTTTCCCTCCAGGATATTACAGCATTTGTCATTCAATATATGCAGGAACAATACCCCGATTTGGTTGAAGAGCGTTATGCTATTAATCGAGATATGGAAGATATGTGGGAGATATTTACAGCTATTGGGAAACAGCGGGGAGCATTGGAAAGTGGTGGAGAAGTAAATTTTGAAAAAGTTTCTGATATTGTGCTGGGTGATCTCCGTACAGGTAGACTAGGTGCAATCACACTTGAATCCCCGTAACAATCAGCTGCTTCCTATGTTAACAAAAAGTATATATAAGTCGATATAGATAGAGAGACAGGTGTCACGATGGATAAAAAATCAATTACCGCTTTAAAGCAGTTATTCGAATCAGGAGAAATAAGTGAGGAATTAATCAGTCATTTAAAAACGGATGACCGAAAAGGTGTACAGCAGTTAATTAAATCTTACGAAAAAAAGAAATATAAAGAAGAAATGGCAGAAAAAACATTTATTGAAATGTCAGTATTTGAATCTCGCGCCTACGCAAATGGTCATGAATACATAGCGGGTATTGATGAAGCTGGTAGAGGTCCACTTGCAGGGCCGGTTGTTGCAGCAGCTGTTATTTTACCAAGGGACTTTAAATTGCTTGGTTTAAATGATTCGAAGCAGTTAAGTGAACAGGCAAGAAATCATTTCTTCCGCATTATTAAAGAGCAAGCAATTAGTTATGGTGTGTCGATTATCAGCAGCCAAAAAATAGACGAAATCAATATATTTGAAGCCACCAAATTGGCTATGCATGATGCGATAAATCAGCTAAGTCCAAAACCAAATCACATATTAATTGATGCAGTGAATCTTAAGGGTCTCACGTGTACCTCTGAAGCTATTACCAAAGGAGATATGAAAAGTATTTCCATTGCTGCAGCAAGCGTGTTAGCAAAGGTTAGCCGTGATCGAATTATGAAGAAAATACATAATGAATATCCTATGTACGGATTTGAATCGAATATGGGGTATGGCACGAAATATCACATAGATAATTTAATGACATGCGGGGTTACGCCATATCACAGAAAATCATTTTCACCAGTACGTAACGCAACTTACCACTAGTACGGGGGGTCTATATGAGTGTTCATCAGGTTGCCCTAAATCGTTCCACTAACATGAATCATACACAACAAGTACTTCGGTCTGGACAAATTATACAAGGTAAGATTGTGAAACTTTATCCTGATAATAAAGCACAACTACAGCTAGGTTCACAAAGAATGGTCGCACAATTGGAAGCCGCTTTATCAACAGGTGAAAAGTATCATTTTCAAGTACGAACAAAAGACAACGCTATTCATCTGAAAGTATTAGGAGAGCAGTTGAAAAATCGAACCCAGGAGAATGTCACACAACTCTTGCACCAACTGGGATTAAAAGTATCTAAGGCCAATACAGCTTTTGTCCAGACACTTATTCATGAGAATATTCCTTTTGATAAAAACCAGTTATTGCAGGCATTTCAACTTTTAAATAGTTCGCAAAATAAAGAACACACGCAGGAAATTTTAAAAAATATGATTGCTGATAAACTACCAATTACAGATTCCATCAAACAAGCACTATCGATGAAAAATACTTATGGTTTTTCAGAACAAATGAAGGCGTTATTACAAGCCTTACAACAGGATACAAATCAAACCCAACTCAAGAATCGATTAAACCAGATGGTTGAGCATCTCTTAAGCAATCAAGATAAAGCGTTTATGCTGGCTTCTCCACGTGATCAATTGTTAACAACTATTAATCAGACATTGCTTTTTACAGGATTAACATATGAGAATCAGCTATTAAATGCTAATATACAGCAGCAATCTGTTACGATAAAGGCAATGTTAATGCAATTATTACATGAAGGTGATGGAGCTTTGCATGGTCGCCCCCAGCAGCTACTTCATTTCATTAATGGCATGCAGCTGCAATCTGTGAATGAGTTTCATAATTATCTCAAGGCACACTTGGTGATACCCGGCGCTAGACTTGGCATAGCAAATGATTTAGAACTGGATTTTGAAGGCGGAAAAACAGAAAGTGGTGAAATAAACCCAGATTATTGTCGAATACTATTTTATTTAGATCTTTCCAATTTGAATAAAACTATTATTGATATGAACATACAAAAAAGGTCAGTTGCTGTCACGATATTTAATGATTTTGAGACAATACAAGAGCATTTCGTGTCCTTAAAGCCAATGTTAATAGATGGGTTAGGAAAGTTGGATTATCACCTTTCTAGCATCTCATTCAAAGCCTTACAACAGTTAGATGAACCAAAAAGGAGCGCATCTCACACTTATGCCGAACCCTTTAATCAAGGAGTTGATTACCGAATATGACAGAAAAAAGGAAAAAGGCTGCCGCACTTCGTTATGATCACGAGCTTGAGAGCGCCCCTGTTGTTGCTGCAGCCGGAAAAGGGCTAACAGCTAATAACATAATTGAAAAAGCAAAGGAAAATAATGTACCTATCGTGGAGGATCCCTCTTTAATTGAGGTTTTAGCCGAATTAAATATAAATGAAACGATTCCGGATGAATTATATCAAGCTGTTGCAGAAGTATTTGCTTTCGTATATAAGGCAGATAAAAGCATTGAAAGGGTGAAATAAATAACATAAGATATAATCACATTGCTAAAATTCGCTTATTCTTGTGAAATTTGTAGTTTTTTAATACAATGGAAATGCAGTGAATTTTGATGGGAGGATGAAGAATGAATATTCATGAATATCAAGGCAAAGATCTTTTACGTGAATTTGGTGTAAAAGTTCCTGATGGACATGTAGCATACACAGCAGATGAAGCTGTTGAAGCTGCAGAAAAATTGGGAAGTGCTGTAACCGTAGTTAAGGCGCAGATCCACGCTGGAGGCCGAGGGAAAGCCGGTGGAGTGAAAATTGCAAAAAGTAAAGAAGAAGTGCGTACATACGCAAACGAAATTCTTGGCAAAACATTAGTAACGCATCAAACAGGTCCTGAAGGTAAAGAAGTTAAACGCTTACTTATTGAAGAGGGTAGCGATATTCAAAAAGAATATTATGTAGGTGTTGTTCTTGATCGTACAACCTCACGTGTTGTCATAATGGCATCTGAAGAAGGTGGTACGGAAATAGAAGAAGTAGCTAAAGATAACCCAGAGAAAATTTTCCAGGAAGTAATCGACCCAGTTATCGGCCTGTCACCTTATCAAGCTCGTAGACTAGCTTTTAACATTAATATTCCTGATGAATTAGTAGGAAAAGCAGTTAAATTCATGACTAGTCTTTATAATGTATTTATTGAAAAAGACTGCTCTACAGCGGAAATTAATCCATTAGTTACGACTGGCGATGGTGAGGTATTAGCATTAGATGCGAAATTAAACTTTGATGATAATGCATTATTTCGACAAAAAGATGTTCAGGAATTACGTGATTTAGATGAAGAAGATGAAAAAGAAATCGAAGCATCAAAATACGATCTAAGCTATATTTCCCTTGATGGAAATATTGGTTGTATGGTTAATGGTGCTGGACTAGCTATGTCTACAATGGATATTATTAAGCATTATGGCGGCGATCCCGCTAACTTCCTTGATGTTGGGGGCGGTGCAACTGCTGAAAAAGTAACCGCGGCATTTAAGATCATCTTGTCCGATTCGAATGTAAAAGGTATTTTTGTTAACATTTTTGGTGGAATTATGAAGTGTGATGTTATCGCTGAAGGTGTTGTGGAAGCGACGAAAGAAGTAGGATTGGAAATTCCATTGGTTGTACGTCTAGAAGGTACAAATGTAGATTTAGGTAAAAAAATTCTGGATGAGTCCGGATTAAATATTACATCAGCTAGTTCAATGGCAAATGGCGCAGAGAAAATCGTTTCCATGGTTAACTAATTTGCTTTTACTAATAATCGATTATTATTGTAGAAAGGACGGACGAAAATGAGTGTATATGTTAATAAAGATACGAAAGTAATTGTTCAGGGAATTACTGGCGGTACGGCTAGATTCCACACAAAACAAATGCTTGAATATGGAACGAAAATCGTTGGTGGTGTCACACCGAAAAAAGGCGGTACAGAAGTAGAAGGTGTTCCTGTATTCAATACCTTACAGGAGGCAGTTAACCAAACAGGTGCCAATGCCTCTGTTATTTATGTACCTGCTCCTTTTGCTGCAGATGCAATTATTGAGGCAGTGGATGCAGAACTCGATCTTGCTATTTGTATTACAGAGCATATCCCTGTAATGGATATGGTTAAAGTTAAGCGCTATATGGAAGGTAAGAAAACCCGTTTAGTAGGACCGAACTGTCCGGGAGTAATTACAGCAGATGAAAGTAAAATCGGAATTATGCCAGGGTATATTCATAAAAAAGGACATATTGGAGTCGTATCACGTTCTGGCACATTAACATATGAAGCCGTTCATCAATTGTCAGAAGCAGGGTATGGTCAAACAACAGCTGTAGGTATTGGCGGAGATCCTGTTAATGGTACGGATTTCATTGATGTTCTTACAGCATTCAATGAAGACCCCGAGACGGAAGCTGTAGTCATGATTGGTGAAATAGGTGGAACAGCAGAAGAAGAAGCTTCGGAATGGGTAAAAGCAAACATGACGAAGCCTGTTGTTGGATTTATTGGCGGAGCAACTGCGCCTCCAGGTAAACGCATGGGACATGCTGGAGCTATTGTTTCCGGTGGTAAAGGAACAGCAGAAGAAAAAAATCGTGTTATGACAGAGTCCGGCATAAAAGTTGCTGAAACGCCTGCAGTAATTGGTGAAACAATGATAAATGTTTTAAAAGAAAATAACCTGCAAGAAAAATGTAAAACACATTAAGCTAAAAAAGTGGGGACCCCGCCACCGGAGTAATGTAATGGTGCGGGGCCACCACCATAAATGAGGACGTGATTAGTTGCAGTCAATTCAAGATCAATTGATTCATTTACACCGATGCCGGGGTATTACAAGGAGAACCATTCGAAAGATCCTAATCCATGACCCGAAGTTTCATCAACTTTATTTATTATCCTCCGCCCAGTTAAGTCAGTTATACAAACTCCCAATGAAAAATGCTGCATTATTTTATAAAGACCTTCATAATAATTATCTTACAGAACAAATAAAATATGATAGTCATCAATACAGCATCATCACAATAGTTGACGAAAACTATCCGCCTGTGTTAAAAACTATAAAAGATCCGCCAATCGTTTTATATGCTATTGGAAATACTTCTTTATTATCTCACACACCGGCTTTAAGTGTGATTGGTACAAGAAATCCCTCCAATGAAGCAATGGCAAAAATAAAATACCTAACGAAGCCTTTACTGGATAAAGGTTGGTTAATCGTAAGTGGTATGGCAAAAGGGATAGATAGTTACGCACATATACTTGCCTTGAAAAATCAGGGTAGGACCATCGCTGTGTTAGGCGGTGGCTTTCATCATATTTATCCAAAGCAGAATACATCGTTGTTTAAGCAAATAGCGGAGAAAGGCCTGGTATTATCTGAATACCCACCGGACATTCCTCCGAAAAAACATCATTTTCCCGAGAGAAACCGTATTATAAGCGGTTTAAGTTTTGGAACATTAGTTATTGAAGCCACGGAAAGAAGTGGTACATTGATAACAGTGGATCAAGCACTTGATCAGGGTAGAGAAGTATATGCAGTACCAGGGTCACCGCTTATTCCACAAACCAAAGGCTGTCACCGGATGATTCAAGACGGTGCCAAGTTGGCTATCGATCCAGACAATATACTGGAAGACTGGGAAAGCATAGGGAGAAATTTATTTTACTCATAAAAGTCAAGGTAGCGCTTACGTAGCACTTAAGGTTTACAAAGCTTTTGTCACAGTTTGTTTGACAAATTTATACGATGTATTTAGTATTAGTAAAGATTTCTAAATTATTTATTGTAACCTCATTTGGGAGGAAATACCATGTCAGATTATCTAGTAATCGTAGAATCGCCGGCAAAAGCGAAAACGATTGAACGTTATTTAGGAAAAAAATATAAAGTAAAAGCATCCATGGGCCATATACGTGATTTACCAAAAAGCCAGATGGCTGTTGATACGGAGAATAATTATAAACCAAAATATATTACAATACGCGGAAAAGGTGATATATTAAAAGATCTAAGGAAAGCCGCAAAGAAAGCAAAGAAAGTCTTTCTTGCTGCCGACCCCGATAGAGAAGGGGAGGCTATTGCCTGGCATCTGGCACATATTCTGGATGTAGATGAAAATTCCGAATGTCGTGTTGTTTTTAATGAAATTACGAAAGACGCAATTAAAGAGGCATTTAAAAATCCACGGAAGATTGATATCGATTTAGTTGATGCACAGCAAGCTAGACGGATTTTGGATCGGTTAGTTGGATACAACATCAGTCCACTATTATGGAAAAAAGTGAAAAAGGGATTAAGTGCAGGCCGTGTACAATCCGTAGCATTAAAAATGATAGTTGACAGGGAAAAAGAGATCGAAAACTTTAAACCTGAAGAGTACTGGTCAATTGAAGGCGAATTCCAAAGAGATAAAGAAATATTTGAAGGAGCCTTTTATGGTGTTGAAGGAAAAAAACAGGAATTGAAATCAGAAGATGATGTAAAAAGGATTTTAAGCACATTAAAGGAAAAGAAATTTACAGTTGATAAAGTTAATAAGCGTGAGCGTAAACGAAACCCCGCTAAGCCCTTTATTACATCTTCCCTGCAACAGGAGGCAGCCAGAAAGCTAAATTTCCGGGCGAAGAAAACGATGATGGTAGCACAGCAATTATATGAAGGTATTGACCTAGGTAAAAAATCCGGGGGTATTACAGGTTTGGTTACGTATATGCGTACAGATTCAACACGGATTTCTGATACAGCGAAACAGGACGCAGCATCGTATATTGAAGAAAAATATGGCAAGGAATTCCTAGGAAATAATAAAGAGAGCAAGAAAAAAGAAGGTGCGCAAGATGCCCATGAAGCTGTTCGTCCTACATCTGCTCTGAGGGATCCAAAATCATTAAAAGCTGTTTTATCAAGAGATCAGTATCGCCTGTATAAACTGATCTGGGAACGATTTTTAGCTAGCCAGATGGCGCCGGCAGTGATGGATACAATGACGGTACATCTATTAAATAATGGTGTGGAATTTCGTGCAAACGGTTCGAAAGTTAAGTTCAAAGGCTTTATGAAAGTATATATAGAAGGTACGGATGATAGTAAAAAGGATGAAAATAAGACTTTACCGGATTTAACGAAAGGGATGGAAGTTGATGCAAAAGAGATTACACCAAATCAACATTTCACCCAACCACCTCCAAGATTTACAGAAGCCAGACTTGTGCGAACAATGGAAGAGTTAGGTATTGGACGTCCTTCCACCTATGCACCCACATTGGATACAATTCAACGCAGGGGATATGTCAGTATTGACAGTAAACGTTTTATACCAACAGAGCTTGGGACGATTATTCATGAGCTAGTGGAAGAGTTTTTCCCTGAAATCATCAATGTTGAATTTACTGCCAAAATGGAAAATGATTTAGACTCCATTGAAGAAGGGAAAACAGAATGGGTAAAAGTTATCGACGATTTTTATCAAGATTTCCACAAACGCTTGGAAGTAGCAGAAGAAGAAATGGAAAAAATTGAAATCCGGGATGAGCCTGCTGGTATTACATGTGAAAATTGCGGACATGAGATGGTTTACAAGATGGGACGCTATGGAAAGTTTCTAGCGTGCTCAAACTTTCCGGAATGCCGAAATACGAAACCTATTTTAAAGAAAATTGGTGTCACCTGCCCGAAATGTAAAGAAGGCGATGTCGTGGAAAGAAAATCAAAGAAACGCCGAACTTTTTATGGTTGTGATCGCTTTCCCGATTGTGATTTTGTATCATGGGATAAACCGATAGCTAGACCATGTCCAAAATGTGAATCCTTACTTGTTGAAAAGAAAAGTAAGAAAGATGTACAAATCCAATGCACAAATTGTGAGTACAAAGAAGAAAAAATTCAAAGTTAACGATCGGCTGCTCTTATTAGGAGCAGCTTTATTTGTGCGTGTTTCATATCGGAGGAAAAGGGGAATATTTCAAATAAGGAGGTTGTAAAATTGGCAGACAGAAAAAACTATTTTGTAACTCTAGATACAGAAGACATTCGAGAAGTATCAATCCCGGGTAATGAAATCGAATATGAAATTATTGCAACCCATGATGAGGTAGAAGAAATAGAAGAAATATTTATGAAGAAAAACAAAGAAGCAGAAAATGCTACTAAATATATTGGGAAACCATTTGATGAGTGGGGGGCAGATGACGAAAGAGAAATATATGACGCTCATTTGATGAAAATTTATCAACGGTTATATGACCTAGGTACAGATGAGACCAAATCAAAAATAAAAGAATTAGGAATAATTAATTAAAAAATTGGTTATACCAAGAGCGAGACAGTTATTCACACATTTTTCACAGAATCGCATTTCTATAAATTAATTGAATTGTTGATTGTTGACTATTTAATTTGAAAAAGATATAATTATCCCTTGGTAAGGATATTTACTTGACACTAAACGATCATTAAACGATTTTTACAGCTATAGTAGAAAATTTGGACAATATGAATGATCCAATTCGAAAATTATGATATACTAAGACAAAAGTCGTTTCAGAATTTTGTTGCAATTGTGTTAAGTTTATTGCAATACAAGATTTAGTGTGATATGATTTATGCGCTGTGATTTAGGGGATGAGAACTTGCATCATTTTAGGGCTGATTGTAAGGATTTTGTAGAGTACCTACAAATAGAAAAGAACGCTTCCCCGTATACTGTAGAATATTATCTGAATGATCTGGAAACGTTCTTTGACTTCTTAACAGGAGAAGGTATAGACGATTTAAGCAAGGTTGATCAATCTGTTGCGCGCCTATTTTTGACTAAACTATATGATCAGCAATTAAGCAGAAGGTCTGTGTCGCGAAAGGTTTCCGCATTAAGAGGTTTTTATAAATTTTTGGAGAGGGAACACTCTATTTCGGCTAATCCATTCATGCGTATGACTTTACCAAAAACCAATAAACCAATACCTGGCTTTCTATATATGGAAGAATTAGAAAAGCTTTTCGATGTAAGTGATTTAACCGATCCTCTTGGACAGCGTGACCAAGCGCTGCTTGAGGTGCTTTATGCGACTGGCATGAGGATCAGTGAGTGCCAAGGGCTTACGCTAAGCGCTATTGATTTTTCAATTGGAACAATGCTTGTTACTGGGAAAGGCAGAAAAGAACGATATATCCCATTTGGAAGATTTGCGGAGATTGCCTTGGAAACTTACATAAATGAAGGTAGGAATGAGTTATTGGAAAAAGCTAAAACGACATCTGATTCAGTCTTTTTGAATGCCCGGGGGTCACCGTTAACTGTAAGAGGAATGCGGCTAATACTTAATAAAATGGTTGATCGCGCTGCTTTAACTATTCACGTTCACCCACATAAACTGCGCCACACATTTGCTACACATATGCTAAATGAAGGTGCTGATCTGCGCAGTGTGCAGGAGCTACTGGGACATGAAAATTTATCCTCTACACAAATATATACACATGTAACAAAAAATCATTTACGTGATGTTTATATGAACAGCCATCCCGAGCTAATGATCAATAATTGAAACAGAGGTGATGAATTGTGGGAAATGAAATGCATGCCACAACTATTTTTGCGGTTAGACACAATGGTCAATGTGCGATGAGCGGAGATGGTCAAGTTACATTAGGCAATGCTGTCGTCATGAAACATAAAGCAAAGAAAGTGAGAACTTTATTTAAAGGAAATGTTTTAGCGGGCTTTGCAGGATCTGTTGCTGACGCATTTACATTGTTCGAAAAGTTTGAAGAGAAGCTGGAAGCCTTTGATGGGAATCTTTCCCGTGCTTCTGTTGAGTTAGCGAAGGAATGGCGCAGTGACAAAGTATTACGTAAATTAGAAGCAATGCTTATTGTCATGAACAAAGAGAAAATGTTTTTAGTATCAGGAACAGGAGAAGTAATTGAACCTGATGATGGACTACTGGCTATAGGCTCTGGTGGGAACTATGCACTTAGTGCAGGCAGAGCATTGACAAGGCATTCCGGGCAGTTATCCGCCAAAGAAATAGCGCGCAGTGCACTGGAGATTGCTGGTGAAATATGTATATATACGAATGATCATATTACCTTAGAGGTGCTTGAATAAAAGGAGGCTTTCTAAAAAGCATGGGAATAGATTACACTCCAAAGCAAATTGTAGGTCAATTAGATAAATATATAATAGGACAGCAACAAGCAAAAAAATCAGTAGCAGTTGCGCTCAGAAATCGTTATCGACGGATGCGACTTGATGAATCAATCAAGGATGAAATTGTTCCTAAGAATATTTTAATGATTGGTCCAACAGGTGTAGGTAAAACTGAAATAGCAAGGAGATTAGCTAAGCTAGTTGGTGCTCCATTCGTAAAAGTAGAAGCGACAAAATATACAGAGGTCGGATATGTTGGACGCGATGTAGAGTCCATGGTTCGTGATCTTGTGGAAATGTCCATACGAATGGTTAAGGAAGAAAAAATGAATGAAGTAATGGGTAAAGCTGAAGTTGAAGCTAATAAAAAATTGGTTAACTTGCTAGTTCCTCAAGCTAAAAAACAAAATAATATGAAAAACCCATTAGAAATGCTTTTTTCCGGCCAATCAGATGGTGAGGATGAAAGTAATGAAAGTGAAAAAGACGAGGAAATTAAAAATAAACGGAAACGTACCGAACATAAATTAGCTTTAGGTGAGCTAGAAGATAATATGGTTACAGTAGAAATAGAAGAAACACCGCCATCCATGTTTGATATGCTGCAAGGATCGGGAATGGAACAGATGGGGATGAATATGCAAGATGCATTTGGTCAATTTATGCCCAAAAAGAAAAAGACTCGAAAGTTGCCTGTTTCTGAAGCGAGAAAAGTATTAACACAACAGGAAGCTGGAAAGCTTGTAGATATGGAAGAAGTTGCACAAGAGGCAATTCAGCTTGCAGAACAATCCGGGATCTTGTTTATTGATGAAATCGATAAGGTTGCTGTCAAACAGGATAATTCAGCAAATGTTTCAAGAGAAGGTGTCCAAAGAGATATTCTTCCTATCGTAGAAGGATCGACAGTTATTACGAAACACGGCCCGGTAAAAACAGATCATATGCTTTTTATAGCTGCTGGAGCGTTTCACATGGCAAAGCCATCGGATTTGATCCCAGAACTGCAAGGCAGATTTCCTATACGAGTAGAATTGGAAAAATTAACAGTTGAAGATTTCAAACGAATCTTAAATGAACCATCAAATGCTTTATTAAAGCAATATCAGGCTTTATTAAAAACAGAAGGTATAAATGTTATTTTTACTGACGAAGCTATTACAAGACTGGCAGAAGTAGCATTTGAAGTGAATCAGGACACAGATAATATTGGAGCAAGAAGGCTGCATACCATATTAGAGAAATTGCTTGAGGACCTCTCGTACGAAGCAACAGATATAAATATGGAAACAGTGGAAATCACTCCTGCTTATGTTAATGAAAAATTAAGTACTATTGTAAAAAATAAAGATTTGAGCCGGTTTATACTATAAAATTTAAATGAATTGAAGGAGGATAATAATTATGGAACTATTAGATCGCGCAAGAAAAATTAATGCCATGTTACAAAAATCTACAGGAAAATCGGTGAATTTCAACGATATGTCTGCAACGCTAAGGGATGCTATCAAAGGGAATGTATTTATCCTGAGTAGAAGAGGTAAATTACTTGGATTTGCTATTAATCAGGAGATTGAGAATGAACGAATGAAAAGCATGCTGGAAGAAAAACAATTTCCAGAAGAATACACAGAAGGGCTATTCAGCATCCGTGAAACGACAGCGAATATTGATATTGATAACCAGCTTACTGTGTTCCCTGTTGAAAACCGGGAATTATTCCAAAATGGTTTAACAACGATTGTACCTATTATTGGTGGAGGAGACCGACTTGGTACCCTTATCTTAGGAAGACTAACAGAGAGCTTTAATGATGATGATCTGTTGCTTGCAGAGTATGGAGCTACTGTTGTAGGGATGGAGATCTTACAGGAAAAAACGGAAGAAATAGAGGTAGAAGCTAGAAGTAAAGCAGTTGTGCAAATGGCTATTAGCTCATTGTCATACAGTGAACTAGAGGCAATTGATCACATTTTTGAAGAATTAAATGGAACAGAAGGACTGCTCGTAGCAAGTAAAATTGCAGATAGAGTTGGTATTACAAGATCTGTGATTGTAAATGCATTAAGAAAACTTGAAAGTGCAGGAGTTATTGAGTCACGTTCTCTAGGAATGAAAGGAACATTTATTAAAGTACTAAATAGTAAATTCCTTGTAGAACTGGAAAAGTTACGTTCAAGATAATGGGAAAATAGATAGACGAAAAAGCTAGAGTGATCTAGCTTTTTTTGTTTGTCTTTTATAGGTCAAATTAATTTTCAAACGATATCGCGGCTTTTTTACGAGTAGTAAAATTAAAATTTTCCATTACTTTATAATGCAAAATTCGATTTTCACTATAAGGTATTAAAAATTATCGTGAAAATTAAAAGAAAAGGGAAATATTAGAACCTTTATCACTATTTTAATTTCATAAAGTTAAGGCGAAAAATGTCGAAAAATGATGGACTTTATAGCGTTTATAAATTACAATATTCGTATATGGTAATTTTTTTATGTCCGTTGTTTTAAAATGGAAAAAGGAGGAATTGAATGGATTTATTTGGTGGAACAATTCGTACACTTGAGGGTTCACTTGATTTTGCATCAGCCAAAAACCAGGCCGTATCTAGCAACATCTCAAATATTGACACACCGAATTACAAGGCAAAAGATGTAGCTTTTAAAGATGTTCTAAACAACGCATCTCAAACAATAGAAGCGAATCGTACAGATGAAAAACATATCCCATTTGATCAAGAAGTTCAGTCATCTTATCAAGTCATAACAAAAGGTAATACCTCGTATAACCATAATGGTAATAATGTAGACCTTGATAAGGAAATGGCTGAACTTGCAAAAAACCAAATCTATTACAACGCATTAATAGATAGAATTAATGGTAAGTTTGGCAGTCTGCAATCAGTTGTAAGAGGAGGAAATTAACAGTGTCCATATTTAATGCTATAAATGCCAGTACAAGTGGTCTAACAGCAGGGCGGCTTCGTATGGATGTGGTTTCTTCTAATATTGCAAATGCTCAAAACACACGTGCAACCACGAATGAAAATGGGGAGTATGAACCGTATCGCAGAAAATTGGTGGTAACAGCACCACAGGATAATAGTTTTCAATCTTTTTTACATAAAGCACAAAATGCTAATTCAAATCCCTCAGGTGTTGAAGTGACAAACATAATCGAGGATGAAACACCTTTTAAACTTGAATACAATCCGGAACATCCAGATGCAAATGAAGCGGGTTTTATCGAATTGCCAAATGTAGATCCGTTAAAAGAGATGGTTGATCTAATGAGTGCAACCAGATCTTATGAAGCAAATATAACGTCATTAAATGCCAGTAAAAGCATGTTAATGAAAGCATTAGAAATCGGAAAATAAATAGTGAGCGTGATATTATGAATAATTTATTGATAAATAACATACCACAGACATCAATTCCCGAATCAGCAAATTCGAAACTTTCCATTTCACCGGGAGAAGCACATGCAAACTTTGCAGACAACTTAAAATCAGCTATTGAAGGTGTTAATAATGCCCAAATTGCGTCAGATAAAAAAACAGAAGCACTGGCTCAAGGTAAGGTAGATGATCTGCATGACGTGATGATTGCTTCCCAAAAATCCAGTATCACATTGGAGACTACAGTACAGGTTCAGCGAAAAGTTATCGATGCATATAACGAAATTATGCGGATGCAGGTTTGATAATGTTTATGCAATTTGGTGGGGGAATATATGAAAGAAAAAATGAATAAATGGAAGGATTCAGCTTCAACTTTTTGGCGGGAGCGATCGAAAAGTCAAAGAGGGATCTTTATAGGATCCGTATTGATCGTTATCATGCTGATTGCAGGTATAACCTTTTTTACTACAAATTCTAATTTTGTTCCATTATATAATAATTTATCACTGCAAGAATCTGGACAAATTAAGACCGAATTAGATTCAAGAGGAGTTCCTTATGAATTAGAGGATGGCGGTACAACAATCAATGTCCCCGGAGAACAGGTAGACTCACTATTGGTAGATCTTGCGGGTCAAGGCATCCCAAATAGTGGAAATATCGATTATTCATTTTTTAGCGAGAATTCCTCTTGGGGAATCACCGATAATGAGTTTGATGTTATGCGGCTTGATGCAATGCAAACAGAGCTTGCAAATTTAATGCAAGGCATTGAAGGGATAGAAAGTGCCGAGGTTATGATTAATTTGCCTGACGAGCCTGTATTCGCAAGCGAAACCACGCAAGAGGGTAGTGCTTCCATTGTTTTAAATACGCAGCCAGGCTATCAATTTGAGGGAAATCAGATCAATGCACTCTATCACTTAGTTTCTAAGGCTGTTCCCAATTTACCAGAGGATAATATTGCTATTATGAATCAATACTTCGAATATTTCGATCGAAATTCCAGGAACGCTAACGGTAGTCAAGACGTACATACATACCAACAAACCGTTAAACAGGATGTAGAACGTGATATTCAACGAAGATTACAGCAGATGCTTGGTACAATGGTCGGTACAGAAAATGTTATCGTCTCTGTTACGGCAGACATTGATTTCACACAGGAAAATCGTACAGAAGAACTAGTAGAGCCTGTAGATATTGAGAACATGGAAGGTCTCCCTGTAAGTATCGAAACGATCCAGGAGGCATACTCGGGAAACCCACCTGTGGGAGGTACTACTGGAACAGGCGAGGAAGATACTGCCGGAACCTATCAGGAAGTAGAAGGGGAGGACGGGGAATACGAACTGGAAAGAGAAACTATCAATAATGAATTTAACCGTATTCGAAAAGACATTGTAGAAAGCCCGTATAAGATTCGTGATTTAGGTATTCAAGTGGCTGTTAATAGTGTAGCAGGTTCAAATGAAGACGAGGTTCAATACTTAACACAACAGGAAGCGAATTCGGTAGAGGATGGGATTTCTTCCATATTAGATTCGATCGTTAGTACATCGATAAATGAAGAATACAGTGAAGAAATGGGCGGGGAAAATTTATCCATTGTATTTCAGGAATTCACTGGAAATGAAACAATGCCAGAGACGACAGCTATAATTCCAACATGGCTTTATGTCACAGGCGCAATATTACTAGCGGTCATTATCATTTTAGCTTTTTTATTATTGCGTAGGCGAAAAGAAGAAGAAACGTATGTTGAAGAACCCTTTACAACAGAATCGAGTCCTACTATGGAAGTTCCGGAAAAGAGTGAACAACAGGACTCAGAATCAGTCATGCGCAGGAGGGATCTGGAGAAAATGGCGAAGGATAAGCCGGAAGATTTCGCTAAACTTTTAAGAAGCTGGATCGGGGAAGATTAGGAGGAAGATGAAATGGCAAAACAAAAAGAAACATTATCAGGCAAACAAAAGGCAGCTATTCTATTAATCTCCCTAGGTCCTGATGTATCTGCGCAAGTGTATAAGCATTTAACAGAAGAAGAAATTGAAAAATTAAGTTTAGAGATTTCTTCTGTTAAAAAAGTGAACTCGCATTTGAAAGACGATGTTCTTGATCAGTTTCATCAAATCGCTCTTGCTCAAGATTATATTTCACAAGGCGGGATTGGTTATGCGAAAACAGTACTGGAAAAAGCATTCGGCACGGAGGAAGCCGAAACCATTATCAATCGCCTTACATCCTCCCTGCAAGTAAGGCCGTTCGACTTTGCTAGAAAAGCCGATCCACAACAGGTATTTAATTTCATTCAAAGTGAACATCCGCAAACAATTGCACTGATTTTATCCTATCTCGATGCGGAACAATCCGGTCAAATATTATCCGAATTACCCCAGAAAATGCAAGCAGATGTTGCAAAACGTATTGCAACGATGGACTCTACTTCGCCGGAAATTATTAGTCAGGTAGAGCAGGTCTTGGAACGAAATATTTCATCATCTTTAACAGAGGATTATACACAAACTGGTGGCATTCAAGCGGTTGTTGAGGTGTTAAATGGTGTGGATCGAGGTACAGAGCGGACAATACTGGATGATTTAGAAACACAAGACCCTGAACTGGCTGAGGAGATTAAGAAACGCATGTTTGTTTTCGAGGATATCGTCATATTGGATAACCGGGCCATACAGCGTGTTATTCGAGATGTGGATCACGAAGATCTAAGACTGTCACTCAAAGTTGCTAGTGATGAAGTGAAAGATATTGTTTTTAAAAATATGTCTAGTCGTATGGTTGAAACATTTAAAGAAGAAATGGAATACATGGGTCCTGTCAGACTAAGGGATGTCGAAGAAGCTCAGACCAGAATTGTTGCAGTAATACGTAGGCTTGAAGATGTTGGAGAAATAATTATAGCCCGTGGTGGAGGTGATGATATTATTGTCTAGTCATCTAAACGAACATAGAGTAATCGAAATCAAGCCGATCCAATTTTCGAAAAAAACACGAGATGAATGCCTGAAACAAGAAAATAACCTGCAGGATGAGATAAATAAAGCAAAAGACCAACTTCAAAGCCTATACGATCAAAAAGAGTTGCTTCTACATGAAACAAAAGTACAGATTGAAAAAGAAAAAAGAGATTGGGAAGACGAAAAGCAGCAATATATCGAAAGGTCAAAGGAAGAAGGTTATAAAGCAGGGTTTTTACAAGGTGAAGAAGCGAGTCTGGCGAAATATCAGCATATAGTAGACAAGGCCAATACGATGACAGATGAAGCGATCAGAGATTATCATTCTACGATTGACAAAAGTGAAGAGGCCATTTTGGATTTAGCCATACATATAGCAGAAAACATTATGAAACAAAAGCTAACAGACGAGCCCAATTCCTTTTTATCAATAGTAAAAGCTGCTATTAAAGAATTGAAAGATCAATCTGTTATCTCTATCTACTTACATCCAACGAACTATGAATATGTTCTTAAGCAAAAGGATGAATTAGTAATCATTTTGGAAAATGAAATAAAACTAGCGATTTATGTAAATGAAGACATCCAAGAGAATGGCTGCCTAATCAAATATCCTTATGGCCAAATAGATGCTGGTATTGATACACAGCTCAAGCAGATTCGCAACGTATTACATGAAATAACAACGGAGACGAAATAATGGATACAACACATTATCATGCTGCAATTGAACAGGCAGATACATATAAGCGGTACGGGAAAGTACTAAGAGTGGTAGGGCTAATGATTGAATCCCTTGGTCCCGTAGCAAACATTGGAGAGGTATGCTATATCCATGCATCATCAACGAATAGAGCTCCAATACTCTCAGAGGTTGTCGGTTTTAATAATGAGAAACTTTTACTCATGCCTTACGGGGAAGTGGCGGAAATAGGATCGGGCTGTTTGGTGGAATCTACCGGCAAGGCGTTAACAGTTAAAATTGGACGAGGCTTAATAGGTAAAGTAGTAGATTCGTTAGGGAGTAGCCTTGATCAATCATTATTACCAACAGGGCTATCAAATCATTTAACTGAAATCGCACCGCCTAATCCCATGTTGCGTCCCCGTATTTCCGAGGCGATACAAGTAGGTGTAAAGGCAATTGATTCCATGTTAACAGTTGGAAAAGGCCAACGGATCGGAATTTTTGCAGGGAGCGGTGTTGGAAAAAGCACCTTACTTGGTATGATTGCCCGAAATAGTAATGCTGATATTCATGTTATTGCATTAATTGGCGAACGCGGCAGGGAAGTCAGGGAATTCATCGAGAAAGATCTTGGCGAAGAAGGATTGAAAAAATCAATCGTTGTTGTTGCTACTTCCGATCAGCCTGCCTTGATGCGTATAAAAGGTGCTTACACTGCAACTGCAATTAGTGAATATTTTCGTGATTTGGGATACCATGTAAATTTAATGATGGATTCGGTAACAAGGGTTGCGATGGCACAAAGAGAAGTAGGTCTTGCAACAGGTGAACCTCCAACAACAAAAGGCTACACACCATCTGTCTTTGCTGCTTTGCCTAAATTACTGGAGCGTACGGGTACCAATGAACATGGTGCCATCACCGCGTTTTATACGGTATTGGTTGATGGTGATGATATGAATGAACCAATAGCTGATACGGTTCGAGGGATTTTAGATGGTCATTTTGTAATGGATCGAAAATTAGCAGAGCAAGGCCAATATCCTGCTATAAATGTGTTAAAGTCCATCAGTCGAGTGATGAATCAGATAACAGGCAGCGAGCATCAGAAAATTGCTACCGGGATTCGTTCCCTAATGGCTACATATGAGGAACACAGTGAATTGATTAACATAGGAGCATATAAGCGCGGTACTGATAAGGAAATAGATAAGGCTATTGCTTACCACCCAAAAATCCAAGCATTTTTAAGACAGGATGTTTTCGAATATAGAACGTTTGTTGAAACGATAGAAATGATGAAGGCGCTGCTTCATGGAGGTACAAAATAATGGCTGAGACAATTACCTTATCCAAACTATTACATGTCTATGAAAATGAAAGAAAAGATGCACAAAGAGCATATCACCATGCTCTAGCTTTTTTTGAGGACATAGCAACACAACTTTATACATTACTAAGAAAAAAAGAAGATGCAGAAACATTATATGATAATAGTCTTCCAATCACGGTACCACTCGAGAAAATCAAAGGACAAGTTGCCTATATTGAACGACTTAATCATCAAATTCTGAGATTACAGCAACAAGTACAGCATGCAAGATCAGATATGCACTCAAAGCAATTAAAATTAACAGATGCGCACGTAGAAGTTAAAAAATACGAAAAAATCATCGATACCCGTATAAAGTCGGAGAAAGAAGTGGAAGCCAAGCGAGAAAAAGCTTCGATGGATGAGATTTCAATTCAACAATTCTTAAGCCATAAAAACAGGTGAAGCAAATGGTAAAACAGAAGAGGGAAGAAAGGAAGAAAATGAACCCGATTTTGGGGTTTCTTTTCGCCGTTGTGATTCCAATCATAGTGGCGGTAACACTCGCAATTATTATATTTGCTGCTGCCGGTGTAAATGTTATGGATTGGGCGAAGGAAAAAGGGAGTGCTATTCCTGTTATATCTTCTTTCATTACAACACCGGAGGAGGAAAATATACAACGCGAAAGTGAACAAGTGCAAGCAGAAATAGAACGTAAAGATACAGAAATTGAGGAATTAAATCAGACTGTTAATGACCTGGAATCTACGATAGAACAAATGGAACAGGAAATAGTTAAATTGGAAAACAACACAAACGTTGATTCCAACGAGGAAAATGAGCAAGAAGCACCAGAAGGAGAAAGGGATACAGTTAAAACAGTTTCCAATTCCTTTACAGATATGGATAAAGAACAAGCTGCTTTAATTGTGGCAGACTTGGAGGAGGAAACAGCCATATCTATTTTACAAGAAGTATCTGACGAAGTTCGAGGGGAAATTTTGGAGGAAATGGAACCTGAAACTGCAGCATCATTAACACAATTATTGATCGATAGTGATAATTGATATTTATACTAAAAAGGGGGTGAGAAAATGAATGCAATCGGAATGCCTTTTCAACAAATAGAAGCACCTAAAACAATTCAAGTCGGTTCGAAGCAGATTAAAACAGAAGAAAATACATCATCATTTCAAGCATTATTAAAAGATGAAAAAACCACACCATTATCCATTATGGATCACGTTTTACGAAACAACCAAACAGATGAGCAACGGATAAATATGGAAAACGCCTCTGCAAGCATTTACAATATGATAGCTGGAACAAATGAATCGGAAAATGTAAGCCTCTCGAAGAAAATTGGAAATGAAGTAGATATTAAAAATATGATTCTAGAGCAGTGGACCACCTTAGGCAGTGTGAATACCGAGCAAATAGGGCCTGAGGTCATAACAGCTATTGAGAAAGTGGATATCGAACTTTTTAGTAAGTTTGAAACACTTATATCTCAAATTGAAAATAAGCAGGATATAAAAAAAGTAGCACCTAAAATACTCGAACTGCTAGAGCACTGGACAACTTTTGAAAAAAAGACGAGTGGTGATTTGAGTGCTTTATCTTCACTGAAAAGTGAGGGAACAAAAGCGTTAGCAGTATGGAGAGAATTAGTACAATCCTTTCAAAAATGGGACCAAATAGCGGCTAAACATCAATATAATAATAATGCTAAAGTAACGAGCACAGATGTGGCAAAGTGGATTGGCAGTGCCTTGGAAAATCAAGTTACAAGTGATAGACCAGCAGGACAACAAAGCTTTTCAACAGCTAGTATTACGAACATGCCTGTTACCAGACTTGAACAATATGTGATCCATGTTAATCAAACCAAAGCTTGGCAACCGGTTGATAAACAATTGATAGAACAGTTTCAAAAGATTACGCAATCAAGTAAATTTTCAGTGATGCCAAATGGAACGAAGCAATTATCCATGGTATTTCGGCCTGATAATTTAGGGGAAATAATGGTGCGTCTCGTGCAGGTTAATGGGGAAATGACTGCGAAGATTCTTGTCAGCTCTCAAGCAGCAAAAGAAATACTTGAATCCAACATAGGTCAATTAAGGAATATGTTTTCACCCACACAGGTCGTTATTGAAAAACAGGAATTAACTGCACAGCAAGAACAAGATTTAAATAAGGACGAGCAAGAAGAACAGCTGACAGACCAGGAACAGAGACAATCACAGGATTCAGATCAAGGGGATAAGCAGCATTCCGGGGAAGACTTTAAGACACAGTTTCAGGAATTATTAATGAGTGAGAAAGTGTAGGTGTTTACAATGACAACGATCGATCCAAGTTTATACTTGCATAATCAGGCAACAACCCGCACTCCAAGTGCAGAACTTGGGAAGAATGAATTTTTGCAAATATTGATGACGCAGCTACAAAATCAAGATCCGACAAAGCCAATGGACGATACGGAATTCATATCTCAATTGGCCACATTTTCTCAATTGGAACAAAGTATGAATATGGCAAATTCAATTGAACAACTTGTGCAAAATCAATTTATATCTCCAGTAATCCAAAACAGCCATATGATAGATAAAGAGGTTTCTTATCAAGCTTATGATAAGGAAACAGGCGATAAACTGGATATTGAAAGTAGTAGTGTAGTTGCAGTCAGTCAGTATGAAGGTCACGCTGTATTAGAGCTGGATAATGGTGAGGGTATCTATGCCGATGCAGTTTTACAAATTAATAAACCAACTGCTGAGGGTAGGGATGATAATGTAATAGATCCTCTTCCTAAAGGAAGTGAATGATATGGATCACCCTATTCACCAGCTACAGCAACACCATAAAGTACAAATGCCTACGGTAAAAAAACAAAGTGCGGGGCAATCGTCAGACATTTACTTTCGAGAAATTTTAGCTGATAAACAAAATCTAAAAATCAGTAAGCATGCACAACAGCGTATGAATGAGCGAAATATTTATCTAAATGAAAGTCAGTGGAGCGCTATTACAGAAAAAATGGATGAAGCAAAAGGGAAAGGTGTAACGGATTCATTGGTACTTACAAACGATGCTGCATTATTAGTAAGCACAAAAAATAACACCATAGTAACAGCATTGAATCGTGAAGAAGCTACAAGTAGAATTTTCACCAATATTAACGGAGCGATTGTAATTAATGAATAGGCCGGCCCCGAGTGGGAGGCCAATAAGCTGTTGATGAATGATACAGCTAAATCTACTAAACCATGAAGGGAAGAATATATTATGTTACGTTCCATGTATGCAGGTATATCAGGAATGAAAGGTTTTCAAACAAAATTGGATGTTATCGGTAATAATATTGCCAATGTGAATACATCAGGCTTTAAGAAAGGCCGTGTGACATTTCAGGATATGATGAGTCAAACGACATCAGGTGCATCAGGCCCAACGGGTAACCGTGGTGGCGTCAATCCTGCTCAGGTTGGATTGGGGTCGCAATTAGGTTCCATCGATAATATCCATACACAGGGGTTTAGTCAAACGACGAACAACCCGCTCGATCTTCAATTACAAGGGGATGGGATGTTCATCCTTGAAACTCCGGATGGGCAAGCGTACACGCGCGCGGGAAATTTTTATCTGGATGCGGATGATAATATCGTCGATTCTGATGGGAATTATTTAGTAGACGTTGACGGGGACGCTCCAATAACTATTGATGAAGGGGCGACAAGCATCAGTGTTGAACAGGATGGTACCATTACGTTTGTTGACGGTAATAATGAACCGCAGGAAGCTGGGCAAATCGGTATTGCTATTTTTTCCAATCCTGAAGGTCTTGAAAAAGATGGCGGTAATGTTTATACAAATACAAATAATGCCGGATTAGTTGGCATAATGGAACCCGAAGTGGATGGCGCCGCGACAATCGTCAGTGGAGCTTTGGAAATGTCCAATGTTGACCTTGCTGAAGAATTCACAGAAATGATTACGGCACAACGTGGTTTTCAGGCCAACACCAGAATCATCACAACATCAGATGAAATTCTACAGGAGCTCGTTAATCTAAAACGGTAATAAGGGGAAGGAAGTGCTTACCTAAAAATTTAAGCACCCGAATAACGATGATTCAATTAACTCGTTTAAATTCAGAACCATTTACACTAAACGCTATTATGATTGAACAAATTCAAACACTACCGGATACAACGATTACGTTAACAAGCGGCAAGAAGATTGTTGTGAAAAATTCGGAGTCTGAAGTAATTGCGTTAATCACGGATTATTACCGAAAAATTGGTATAGAAGGAACGCTTAAAGAGGCGGGTGAGACAAGTGAATAGATTGGTCAAGGTAATGCTAACCTCCTTAGCAACAATATTCGTAGGGGCTACTATAACATTAGTAGTAGTGTTGTATACGACAAATGATACAAATGCTGGAGAATCCGAATCAATCGATACTATTGTGGAGCATTCCTATGAGTCTCCTGAAATAACCACTGACCTCCAGGATGGCAGCTTCGTACGTATACAATTCCAAATCTTAACAGATGGAGAAGCGGCAAAAGAAGAAATTAGCAAAAGAGACTTTCAAATAAGTAACATTTTAATTAAAGAGCTCGCAAAAATGAACAAGGATGATTTCAAGTCAGGGTTAGCTGAATTGGAAGATGTTGTAAAGTCAAAGCTGAATGAAGTCTTGATAGAAGGCGCTGTAACAGATGTCTATACAATAAACAAAATCCTGCAATAGAAACAATTATGCAAGCTAACTACTCCATTATGGAGGTGAGTATTTTAAATGGATGAGGTACTTTCGCAAAATGAAATTGATGCACTTTTGTCTGCAATAACTACAGGTGAAATGGATGCAGAAGAATTGAAAAAAGAAGAACAGGAAAGAAAGGTTCGTGTTTATGATTTCAAACGGGCATTGCGCTTTTCAAAAGATCAAATTCGGAGTATATCGAGAATCCACGAAAATTACGCTCGTTTATTGACAACTTTTTTCTCGGCACAGTTAAGAACATATGTGAATATTTCCGTTGCTTCTGTAGATCAAGTGCCATACGAAGAATTTATCCGCTCCATCCCTAAATTAACTGTATTAAATATATATAGTGTTTCTCCGCTTGATGGGAGGTTAATTATGGAGGTAAACCCCAATATTGCTTATGCAATGCTTGATCGCATACTTGGAGGAAAAGGAAGCAGCGTACATAAGATTGATAGTTTAACAGAAATTGAAACAATACTATTGTCACAGCTTTTTGAGAAAGCAGTTGTTAATCTCCAAGAGGCTTGGGCCTCAATCGTGGAAATTGATCCCATTCTTGAAGAATTTGAAATGAATCCGCAATTCCTTCAGATGGTATCTCCAAATGAAACGGTAGTTGTTGTCTCCCTAAATACAACAATTGGAGAAACCAGTGGGATGATTAATATATGTATTCCGCATATTATACTAGAACCTATCATTTCCAAGCTATCTGTTCATTACTGGATGCAAACAACGACGAAAAATAGAGATTTGGATGCATATGAAAAAATGACCAAAAATCTCCAGTATGCAAAAATCGAGGCTAAAGCCAGTCTGGGTGAGACGGATATTACGATTCAACAATTTTTAAATTTGAACAAAGATGATGTAATAGCTTTAAATCAACCAATTGAAGATCCACTTACATTGGCAATTAATAATAAGCATAAGTTTTATGTCCAGCCTGGTAAATCTAAAAATAAAATGGCGATGCAAGTATTGGAAGAAATTAAAGGGGTGAATGAGATTGACGAATGACGGGATGCTTTCACAAGATGAAATAGATGCGCTCTTGAAAGTAAGTGCAGAAGAAAATGTCGGTGATATATACGATCTATCGAGTTTGGAAGAGGATACACTGGGTGAAATCGGAAATATCTCATTTGGCAGTTCTGCTACGACACTTTCGATGTTGCTTAACCA
The DNA here is from genome assembly GCF_021560035.1 of Virgibacillus sp. NKC19-16. Classification (NCBI taxonomy): domain Bacteria; kingdom Bacillati; phylum Bacillota; class Bacilli; order Caryophanales; family Bacillaceae; genus Virgibacillus; species Virgibacillus salidurans. Next base: position 1,724,153 of record NZ_CP074373.1, read on the forward strand.
AAAAGTTGAAATTACAACACCACATGTATCCATTGTTCAGAAAAAAGAAGTGGAGCAGGAACATACATTTGAATCTGTACGTATACTTGTTCATTATACAAAAGGACTTATCGGCAAAAATGTATTTATTATGAAGAAAGAGGATGCCGCGGTAATTTCTGATATTCTGTTGGGTGGCGATGGCACATCTCCTGAGAATGAGCTAAATGACATTCATTTAAGTGCTATTCAGGAAGCAATGAATCAAATGATGGGAGCAGCAGCAACAAGCATGTCGACTGTTTTTAATAAAAAGGTCGATATAACCCCACCATCCATTACAAATAAAGAAAATGCTGCATCTTTTATTGAAGAAGAGGCTTATGTCAAGGTTTCTTTCCAATTAAGGGTTGGCAACTTAATAGATTCCAGAATCATGCAATTGATTCCTTTTCACTTTGCTAAAGAACTTGTGGATCAAGTACTGAATCAGGAAACAGAGAACGAAACAGAAGTCAAAATCGAATCGCCAGAAAAACAAAACGAATCTGGCATGCAGCGTGATCAACCAATCGAGGAAAACAATACGTCTGTGCAATATTTAGGAAATGCCATGGATCAAAATAATGCAACGATTCAAGAGGCAACATTCTCTGAGTTTAACCAAGTGGAATTAAATAAAACAGAACAACGGAATTTAGATATGCTTTTAGATATACCATTGAAGGTTACTGTTGAACTTGGACGCACAAAACGAAATATTAAGGATATATTGGATTTAGCACCGGGTTCCATTGTTGAACTTGATAAATTGGCAGGGGAACCTGTAGATATTCTAGTCAATGAAAAGTTAGTGGCTAGAGGAGAAGTTGTTGTCATTGATGAGAATTTTGGTGTCCGCGTATCGGATGTAATCAGCCAAACCGATCGTTTGATGAAACTGAAATAAACATGAATGAAGGGGATTAATCAATGGCAGATCGTATTTTAATTGTAGATGATGCAGCATTTATGCGAATGATGATTAAAGATATTCTTATTAAAAATGGATTCCATGTAGTTGGGGAAGCAGAAGATGGTTTAGAAGCGGTGGAGAAATATAAAGAACTTACGCCTGATCTTGTAACCATGGATATTACAATGCCTGAAATGGACGGGATAACAGCATTAAAACAAATCTTAGAAGTAAACAGTGGAGCAAAGATAATTATGTGTTCAGCAATGGGACAGCAAGCAATGGTAATTGATGCTATTCAAGCTGGGGCTAAGGATTTTATTGTTAAACCATTTCAATCTGACCGGGTAATTGAAGCAATACAAAAGGCCTTAAATTAAGAAACGAGTGAGTATGTTGATAAAAAAACTATTGATTGCCATCGGTCTTATGATCCTTCTCTTTTGTACTGCTTTTTCAGGTCTTGTTGAAGCGAGTAACAAGGTATCCGATTGCCTGGATGGTAATACTGAGTGCGAAGATGAGTTAGAGCCAACACCTACCAATGAATCTGAAACAGAACAGGATGAATCAACAGGGGGCACTGAAAATAACGGATTGTTGTTATTCGATTTAGTGAAAATGTTTTTTGCTTTACTATTAGTCCTTGCACTTATTTATTTATTGATCAAATTTTTAGGTAAACGCAATAAATTATTTCATCAAGTAAAAGCATTGGAAAATTTGGGGGGTATATCGGTTGGACAGAACAAGTCGATTCAACTTGTTCGAATAGGAACAAAGGTTTATTTGATTGGTGTCGGCGAGAATGTAGAAATGCTACAAGAGATCACTGATGATGAAATAAAAAAAGATTTATTACATATAGAGTCAAATGAAGATAAGGATTTTTCCGCAGGAGCATTATTCAAATCATTCCTGCAGCCAAAATCAGATGGGGATAGTTATGAAGCGAATCAATCAAAACATGAATTTAAACAGCTGTTTTCAAATGAACTGGAGAAATTGAAGACAAACAGAAAAAATATAATCAAATGGCAAAATCAGAAGGAAGATAAGCATGAATGAATTTATAGATATGTTTTCCGGTTCTGATCCTTCAGCTGTGTCAACATCAGTTAAATTACTATTACTATTAACTGTTTTATCCTTGGCGCCGGGTATTTTAATTCTAATGACAAGCTTTGCTCGTATTATTATTGTTCTGTCATTTGTTCGGACGTCACTCGCAACACAGCAAATGCCTCCAAATCAGGTTTTAATAGGGCTTGCATTATTTCTAACCTTTTTTATTATGGCTCCAACATTTAGTCAGGTTTATGATGAAGCTTTGCAGCCATTATTTGAGGAGGATATTACGCTTGATGAGGCCTACGCACGAGCAAGTGAACCAATGAAAGATTTTATGGCAAGACACACCAGACAAGCAGATTTGGCATTATTTGTAAGTTATGCTGAAATGGAGGCCCTGAAAGTGTATCGGATATTCCATTAACGATGCTTGTACCAGCGTTTGCCATCAGTGAATTAAAAACAGCCTTTCAAATGGGCTTTATGATTTTTGTTCCTTTTTTAATTATTGATATGGCAGTCGCCAGTGTTTTAATGTCAATGGGAATGATGATGCTGCCTCCGGTTATGATTTCATTACCATTTAAAATTTTATTATTCGTTTTAGTTGATGGGTGGCATTTAATTACACATTCATTATTGGATGGCTTTTAATGTTGCTTGGTTTAAGGAGGAGAGGGGCTTTAGAAAGTGACTAGTGAATTTGTTTTAGCTTTGGCAGAAAGAGGCATTTATACGACATTACTCGTTACTGGTCCACTGCTTATTTTGGCATTGGCAGTAGGACTTTTAGTAAGTATTTTTCAAGCAACAACCCAAATTCAGGAACAAACCCTGGCCTTTATTCCAAAAATAGTGGCTGTATTAGTAGGACTGGTTTTCTTTGGGCCTTGGATGCTTACTATAATGATAGAGTTTACTACCGATTTATTTCATAATCTAAATCAGTTTGTAGGGTAAGTTATGACGGACATCATTAATATAAATAGTATCCCAGTATTTTTACTTATTTTGGTTCGTGTATTGGCCTTTTTTGTTACATTACCATTGTTCTCATACCGGACAGTGCCATTACCATTTAAAATTGGATTTAGTTTCTTTCTCGCGTTTATTATGTTTTATACTGTTGATGCTTCTGCCATAAATATTGATGAAATGTATATATTTCTGCTTGTTAAAGAAGCGCTTGTCGGACTGTTAATTGGTTTAATCGCATTTATTATTCTATCAGCAATTCAGGTTGCCGGTGGTTTTATTGATTTTCAAATGGGTTTTGCTATCGCAAATGTAATGGACCCGCAAACAGGTGCACAAAGCCCCTTAACCGGTCAGTATCTGTATATCTTTGCACTCCTATTCTTATTATCGGTTAATGGTCACCATTTATTAATAGATGGAATTTTTAATAGTTATCATTTCATACCGATTGATGCCTTTATCCCATTTCAGGATAGATCAATTGCTGATTTTGTAATCGAAACGTTTAATCAAATGTTTATTATTGCATTTCAAATGGCTATACCGATCGTTGGTTGCCTGTTTTTAGTTGATGTTGCTTTAGGGATTATCGCAAGGGCAGTACCGCAGTTAAATGTTTTTGTCGTTGGGTTGCCGTTGAAAATTTTAGTGAGCTTTATTGTCATCTTATTTTTTCTAAGCCTCTATATTGCGCTTGCAAGAAATTTATTCGAGATTATGTTTGATGCAATGCGGGGGCTGTTGCAATTGTTCGGAGGTGCTTAACTTGCATTTGAGGATGGATTTACAATTTTTTGCAGGTGAAAAAACAGAAAAAGCTACCCCGAAGAAAAAACATGATGAAAGGCAAAAAGGAAAGGTAGCAAAAAGCCAGGATGTAAATACAGCTATTCTATTATTATTTACATTTATTATATTATTTGTTTTTGGCAACGCCATGAGAAACAGTATGACAACTTTATATGAGCACTCATTTACAGAGTTTATCCATTGGGAGGTAACACAAAACTCCGTTCATCAGCTATTTTCCGGAGCAACGATTGAAATAGCAAAAATACTTGCGCCAATTATGCTTGCTGCCATTATTGCGGGATTTGCTTCCAATCTTACGCAAATTGGATTTTTGTTTACTGCCAAACCGTTGAAAATGGATTTGAAAAAAATTGATCCCATTCAAGGTGCCAAAAGGATATTCTCCATACGTGCTTTAGTGGAATTAGTAAAATCATTCCTGAAAATTGTCTTTATAGGTGTTATTACATTTATGGCGATTTGGATTTATAAAGATGAAATGATGATGCTTGCCTTTAAAAGTGCAGAAGATGCGCTTGCCTTTTTTGGGAGAGTAACCATTGTTATGGGTATATCAGCAACGATTGCTTTGTTATTCCTATCCATTTTTGATTATGTATATCAACGGTATGATTTTGAAAAAAACTTAAAAATGTCAAAGCAGGATGTAAAAGATGAGCATAAGAACATGGAGGGTGATCCTCTAATAAAATCCAAAATAAAGGAAAAGCAAAGGCACTTCGCTCGTCAACGGATGATGAGCGAGGTGCCATCAGCAGATGTTGTCATTACAAATCCTACTCATTTTGCGGTAGCCATCAAGTATGATGAAACCAAAGCAGTAGCTCCGTACATTGTGGCAAAAGGAGTGGATCAAATGGCTTTACGAATCAAAGAAATTGCCAAAGCGAACGACGTTGTAACAGTAGAAAATAGACAATTGGCACGTTCCATACATAGTGTTTTGGATATTGATGATATGATTCCAGAAGAATTCTATCAGGCCGTCGCTGAGATATTGGCCTATGTGTATCGAATAGAGAAAAAAGTTTAGCATGAGGAGAGAAAATCATGAAAGCACGTGATTTATCCGTACTTTTAGGCGTTATATTAATCATTATTATGTTAGTTATTCCACTACCTGGGTGGCTATTAAGTGTACTCATTTTATGTAATATTACAATAGCACTTGTTGTTATCCTAGTCTCCATGAACACACAGGAAGCTTTACAATTTTCCGTTTTTCCAACTCTCTTATTGCTGTTAACTTTATTTCGACTAGGGTTAAATGTATCGACAACACGATCGATACTATCAGAAGCAGATGCCGGTGGGGTTGTTGACACGTTTGGGTCATTTGTTATTGGAGGTAATCCGCTGGTTGGATTTGTTGTATTTATTATTTTAGTTATTATTCAATTTTTAGTTATTACAAAAGGCTCCGAACGTGTATCAGAAGTTGCAGCTCGTTTTACGTTGGACGCGATGCCAGGGAAACAAATGAGTATTGATGCAGATTTAAATGCTGGATTAATAACAGAGCAACAGGCAAAAGAAAGACGCGGGAAGGTTGAGAACGAAGCAGACTTCCATGGGTCAATGGATGGTGCAAGTAAATTTGTTAAAGGTGATGCGATCGCAGGAATCATCATTGTTTTAATCAATATTATATTCGGGATTATTATCGGTATGGTTCAAATGGATATGTCTTTCCAGGAAGCTATCAATACCTTTACGCGTTTAACAGTTGGTGATGGTCTAGTAAGTCAAATTCCAGCACTATTAATCGCAACAGCAACAGGAATTGTGGTAACCAGGACTACAACCGAAGGAAATTTAGGCACAGAAGTTACAGGCCAATTACTCCAATATCCGAAATTATTATTCATTGCTGCCGGTACCATTTTTTTGCTTGGATTTACACCGATTAATTTTTTCTTGACCTCTGTCCTTGCAGGGATATTAGCACTTAGCGGCTACTTATTATTGAAACAAACAAGTGAGCCCGAAGTACCGGATATAGAGGAAGAAGATCAATCGGAAAGTTCGGCCATGAAATTGCCTGAAAATGTGGTCAGTTTATTAAATATGGATCCAATTGAATTTGAATTTGGCTATGCTCTCATACCTTTGGCAGATGCAAATCAGGGTGGCGATTTATTGGATCGTATCATCATGATTCGCAGGCAATTGGCAATAGAGTTGGGGGTTGTAATTCCGGTTGTTCGAATACGCGATAACATACAGCTCGGTCCCAATGAATACCGGTTGAAAATAAAAGGAAACGAAGTAGCTACAGGCGAATTATTACTTGATCATTATTTGGCTATGGCACCTGACCTAGATGATGATTCTATTGATGGTATTGATGCATTGGAACCTGCATTTGGATTACCGGCAAAGTGGATTACGGAGGATAATAAAGACGAAGCTGAGTTGTCCGGTTATACAGTAGTTGATCCACCATCGGTCGCCTCCACACATATTACCGAGGTTATAAAGCAGCATGCCCACACATTACTTGGCAGAGAGGAAACAAAGCAATTAATTGATCATTTGAAAGAAAGCCATCCAATATTAGTGGAGGAAGTTACACCAGACCCATTGCAAATTGGGGATATTCAAAAGGTCTTGGCAAAGCTACTTAAAGAGAATATTTCCATACGTAACTTACCCATCATTTTTGAAACATTGGCCGACTTTTCCAGAATGACAAATGATACAGAGTTATTAGGCGAATATTCCAGGCAAGCTTTATCTTCACAAATCACGAAACAATTTGCTCATGAAGATTTGTCATTAAAAGTGATAACAGTATCAGGCAAAGTGGAGAAAATGATTGCCGAAAATATTCAACAGACGGAACACGGTAATTATTTAGCTTTAGAACCGGAGTCACAACAGCTTATTATGAAAACAATTCATGAAGAGGTTGAAAAATTAGCTTTACAGGAAGAGATCTCTGTGGTGCTTTGCTCACCGGCCATTCGAATGTATCTAAAACAATTAATGGATCGTTACTTACCGCAAGTAGCTGTATTGTCCTATAATGAACTGGAGCCAAATGTACAAGTGCAAAGTGTAGGGGTGGTGAATGTAGCATGAAGGTAAAGAAATTCGTAGCACCAACGATGCCTGAAGCTATGAATCAAATCCGCAAAGAACTGGGCCCAGATGCGGTTATATTGAACTCAAAGGAAATCAGTAAAGGCGGATTTTTAGGGTTATTTAAAAAGGTAAGCATTGAAGTAATAGCAGCACTTGATCCTGAGCCGGCAGAAAGGAAAACAAACAAATCTATAAGACATAACCCACGTGATAACAATGGAAATGTTTCTCAAATGAAAAATAGCAACACGGAAGTACTGTATGAACTGAAACAGTTGAAAAAAGCTCTCATGTATCAGTCGATGTCAAATGAAAATAATTACCCGGCTGATTATCAAATTGTCTATCAACAATTGCTGGAACAAGAGGTAGGTCCTGAGCTGGCCAAAGAGCTCGTGAGTAAGGTGGTTAAACAGTACACAGAAACAAAAACCACCCCAAGTCTTGACATGATTAAAGAAGAAATAGCAAAAGAGATAAAAAATAGATTAAAGGATTTCTCTTTTAAAGGAATTGCGTATGATAAGAGAATTGCACAGTTTGTGGGCCCAACAGGAGTTGGAAAAACAACAACGCTGGCAAAAATAGCAGCAAAAAGCATACTAAAAGATAACAAAAAGGTTGCTTTTATTACCACAGACACGTATCGGATAGCAGCAATAGAACAATTGAGGACATACGCGCGAATTCTGGATGTCCCAATAGAAGTTGCCTATACGATAGAAGATTACAAAAGCGCTATTGAATCATTTGGAAGCTATGATTTAATACTTGTTGATACAGCAGGTAGAAATTTCCGTGATAAATACTATGTAGAAGAATTACAAAATACAATTGATGTAAGTATGGATATGGATACATATCTCGTTCTGTCATTGACTGCAAAGACAAAGGATATTACTGAAATATATGATCAGTTTTCGTCAATACCCATCAAAGAAGTTATTTTCACCAAAATTGATGAAACAAGACAGTATGGCACACTATTAAACATTGTACTGCAAAAACAAATAAGCATTGCTTATATTACAAACGGACAAGATGTACCAGATGACCTTGTTCACATAACGCCAGGTATCATTACGAACTATATAGTGGGTGAAAATAATGTATGATCAAGCATCAAGTTTGCGACGTCAGGTCCATTCAAAAGAGGCAAAAACACTGGCTATCATAAGCGGAAAAGGTGGTGTCGGGAAGTCGAATATTGCTTTGAATTTTTCCCTGGAATTAATACGTCAGCAGAAAAAGGTGCTTTTATTTGATTTAGATGTAGGGATGGGAAATATTGATATCTTGCTAGGATTACATGCTGAAAAGACAATTATCGACATGTTTAATGAAAAGTTATCCATTCATGAAATCATAGAAAAAGGCCCAGGTGGATTAGCATATATTGCAGGAGGCTCCGGATTGAGTGATTTCTTTACCATGAATCAGGGAAATAGAGATTATTTTTTTGTGCAGTATCAGGAATTGACTGAGTTCTATGACTACATTCTCTTTGATATGGGGGCAGGAGCTACAAAGGATAGTATTTTCTTTATTCTTGCATCAGATGAATGTATGGTTATCACAACACCAGAGCCCACATCTATTACAGATGCTTATAGTATGGTAAAACACGTCGCGAGCAGTCAACCTGATATACCAATATATGTAGTAATGAATCGTTCCACAACAAGTGATGGAAAGATATCCTTGGAAAGGTTCAAAAATGTAGTCGATCATTTTTTACATATTGATATTAAAATGCTTGGAATTATACCGGAGGATAAAACTGTTTTTACCGCTGTCAGAAGGCAAATTCCATATGTCCTATTAAATGAGCAATCAACCATATCAAAAGCAACCAAACAACTGGTGCGTAACTATACAACAAATACGTCGGGAGTAAACAAAATAGAATCCACCTCTTTTGTCCAAAAATTAAAACAGTTACTGGCGGGGAGGTAACCAAGGGAGGAATTGGATTGGAAAATGAAACAATAATGGGTAAAGTAATCGTTTTTCAATTAAAAGATGAAGAATACGCGGTTTCTGTACAACAAATTGGATCAATTAAACGTATGCAGCCAATTACGAGAGTTCCGCAAACAGCTGATTTTGTTAAAGGAGTTATTAATTTACGTGGTGTAATAATCCCGATCATTGATTTAAGTGCTCGCTTTGGTATCAAGAAGACCGAGCCAAATGAAGCAACACGAATCATTATCGTAAATGTTGAGGAAAAAGAGGTAGGTCTGATTGTCGATGCGGCTACTGATGTGATCGACATCCAAAGAAATGCGATTGAACCCGCTCTGGAAGTAGTTGGGGCTGTAGACACTAACTATATAGAAGGTGTAGTTAAGCTTGAGAGCCGTTTACTTATTTTACTCGATTTACCAAAAGTGTTAATACCTGAGGAAATAAATGTTACAAAAACAGTGGAAGGGTAGACGTGAGGATATGAATCTTACAACCTTACAGAAGGATGTGTTGAGGGAAATTGGCAACATCGATATGAAGCCATCCATTCATATTTCAGTCTGGATAGGGCCGGAGCTATTTTAACAGCAGGATCAGTTGAATTGTAGCACGTAACAGATTATGTAATTATTATAGATCCAAAAATAAACAGCAATGACTCCAAGAACTACGTGCGTTACACGTTACCGTTTTGATTTAGGCGGCACTGTGCGGTAGAACAATTGAATTTGATCCTGATTCCTGTGAGTTGAAAATAAGCAAAGTAAATAAGAAGGAAATATTTATTTAATGAAGGAGGAGCGATTCTCATGACAACTAATAAATCTCCTCTTGAACAAAAGTTATGGGACAAGTGGATACTTACGAAAGATAGGGATACAGCAAATGACCTCATACAAAATTATATATACTTAGTAAGTTTCCATGTGGATAGAATTTCCAGTCACTTACCAAATAATGTAAGTAAAGATGATATGAAAAGCTTTGGCTTGATGGGGTTGTATGATGCCTTGAAGAAATTTGAGCCTGCCCGGGATCTGAAATTTGATACATATGCCGCGTTTCGTGTACGTGGGGCGATTATTGATGGATTAAGAAAAGAAGATTGGCTTCCTAGATCATTAAGAGAAAAAACGAAAAAAATTGAACAAGTTACGGGGGAGTTGGAACAAACCTATCAACGATTGCCAACAGCCGAAGAAATAGCTAAAAGAACAGGCATGTTAACCAAAGAGGTTGAGGAAATTATAAAGGATTCACTTTTTGCACATGTATTATCAATTGAAGAAAAACCAAGGGATGGAAGAAGTGAACTAAAAGAAGGTTTAGGATATACAATAGCTGATGAGGCGACTATTTCACCTGAAGAGAATATGCTTGCAATTGAGGTGAAGAAAGAACTTGCAGAGGGTATTAAATTATTAAATGACAATGAACAAATGGTGATTAGTTTATTTTATCATGATGAATTAACATTGACAGAGATTGGCAACGTACTCGGATTAACTACATCAAGAATTTCACAAATACATAAAAAAGCAATTTTTAAATTAAGAAAGGCACTTAAAAAAATACAGGCTTTATCATAAATAAGAAAAAATATAAGAATAGATACCAAGACGGGGCGATGAATGTAAGAATCATTCTTATTTTGGAAAACGATAGTAGAAGGAGCGTTTTAATGATATCATTCGTACTGATCATAAGTTTTTTATTACACATCGTATCATTTTTAGCTATTTATCAACTCTTTAAGCAAATTCAGCAGTTAAAACAAACGAATTCCGGTGAGATCATCGAACTATTGGACGTGTACCTTCAAGAAATAAAAGATGAGAATAGGCTTCTGCAAGAAGAATTATCATCTAAAGCTAAAGAGGGGGAACCTCCTGAGGTAATACAAACAGCAAGGAAGACAGAAGAAGAGCCTACCAATGAATATCTACCTACTGAAATGCAAGCCAATGATCGTGTAGAAACCTCACTGCAAGCAAGAATCCTCAAGCTTCATAATGAAGGATTCCAAGAAGCCGAAATTGCCCGGAAGTTAAACTGCGGTAAAACAGAAGCGGCACTTATTATTAAATTACATGCATAAAAAAATAACTTAACACTTGATTACCTGCACCCTATATGATATATTAATTTTTGGTGTAAATACTATGTTCATACGATGAGCAAGTTTCAAAACACACGTTTAGTAATTTGTATAGAAGGTGCCAGTTAAATTCTGGTCTTTATCCAAAAATGATCTAAGCGGAGGAAAAACCAATTAGGAGGAATTTTTTATGGCAACAATTTCAATGAAACAATTATTAGAAGCTGGTGTACATTTTGGACATCAGACCCGCCGTTGGAATCCAAAGATGAAGAAATATATCTTCACAGAGCGTAACGGCATTTACATCATTGACCTTCAAAAAACAGTTAAAAAGGTTGATGAAGCGTACAAATATGTAAAAGAAATCGCATCAAATGGTGGTTCAATTCTTTTCGTTGGTACGAAAAAGCAAGCACAAGAGTCTGTTCGTGATGAAGCAACACGTTCAGGGATGTTCTATATTAACCAGCGCTGGTTAGGCGGTACACTTACAAACTTCCAAACGATTCGTAAACGTATTACTCGTCTAAAAGACATTGAACGTATGGAAGAGGATGGAACATTTGAAGTACTGCCGAAAAAAGAAGTTGTTGATTTATTAAAAGAAAAAGATCGCTTAATGAAGTTCTTGGGCGGGATTAAGGACATGAATAAATTACCGGATGCTATGTTCGTTATTGATCCACGTAAAGAACGTATTGCGATAGCTGAAGCACATAAATTAAACATCCCAATCATCGCAATGGTGGACACAAACTGTGACCCGGATGAAATTGATTATGTTATCCCAGCAAATGATGACGCCATTCGTGCGGTGAAACTATTGACTTCGAAAATTGCTGACGCTATTCTGGAAGTGAAACAAGGTGAAGAAACAGAAGAGGTACCAGAAAATGTGCAGGCAGAAGTAAAAGAAGAAACAGCTACAGAAGAAACAGACGCTGACGCTGAAGTTAAAACTGAAACGAATGCTGAATCAAAACAAGTGTAATTAATAGTAGAAAAGGTGAGGTGATAAGAGGATAAGAGCCTTTTATCACCTTTTTTAGAAAGAATATTCAAAGGAGGATATAAAATGAATGTTACTGCTAAAATGGTAAAAGAACTACGTGAAAAAACTGGTGCTGGTATGATGGATTGCAAAAAAGCACTACAAGAAACAGACGGAGATATGGATAAAGCAATTAATTACTTGCGTGAGAAAGGAATCTCAAAAGCTGCTAAAAAAGCTGATCGTATTGCAGCAGAAGGTGCTACTTACATTGAAACAGATGGTAATTCCGCAGTTCTATTAGAAGTGAATTGTGAAACTGACTTTGTGACAAAAAACGATCAGTTCCAACAATTATTATCAGAACTCGGAAAGCATATTGTAAAACAACAGCCGGCTAACATTGAAGAAGCTATGAAGCAAGCGTTACATGGAAATGGTGAGACAGTAGAAGCCTATATCAATGCAGCAGTTGCAAAAATTGGTGAAAAAATTTCACTCCGTCGATTTGCGTTAATAAATAAGACAGATAATGATGCATTTGGGACCTACCTACATATGGGTGGCAATATTGGTGTACTGTCACTTGTTGAAGGTACTGGGGACGAACAGCTTGCCAAAGATATAGCCATGCATATTGCAGCATCTAATCCTCGTTATGTGTCGCGTGATGAGGTTCCAGAAGAAGAGGTTAATCAAGAGCGTGAAGTGTTGAAAACACAAGCTTTAAATGAGGGGAAACCGGAGAATATTGTTCAAAAAATGGTCGAAGGACGTCTTGGGAAGTTCTTTGGAGAAATTTGTTTATTGGAACAAGACTTTGTTAAAGATCCCGATCAAAAAGTTAAAAAATATGTAGCTGATAAAGGTGCGAGCGTCAATTCGTTTGTTCGCTATGAAGTAGGCGAAGGTATGGAGAAACGTGAAGAGAACTTTGCCGAAGAAGTTATGAATCAGATTAAAAAATAAGTTAACCTGATGTAGGGAACTAAACAAGTTCCCTACCCAGGAGATCAGTTCATCTATGGAGGTATTTATGACAACTGCTTGTTACCGTAGAATTGTACTCAAATTAAGTGGAGAAGCTTTAAGTGGTGAACATGGATATGGCATTGAACCTAAAGTGATTCAATCCATCGCAAGTCAAGTAAAAGAAGTGGCAGAACTTGGAGTTGAAATCGCCGTCGTTGTAGGTGGAGGAAATATATGGCGTGGAAAAGTCGGCAGCGAAATGGGAATGGATCGCGCAACAGCTGATTATATGGGAATGTTAGCAACAATAATGAATTCTCTTGCACTCCAGGATGCTCTGGAAACCATTGATATTCCAACTCGTGTACAAACATCAATCGAAATGCGCCAGGTAGCTGAGCCTTATATTAGAAGAAAAGCAATTCGTCACTTAGAAAAGAAACGGGTTGTTATCTTCGCTGCAGGTACAGGAAATCCTTACTTTTCTACAGATACAACTGCAGCATTACGAGCTGCAGAGATTGAGGCGGAAGTAATTCTCATGGCCAAAAATAATGTAGATGGTGTATACACGGATGATCCAAAAATCAATAAATCTGCCCAGAAGTATGAAAGTTTAACGTTTTTGGAAATGTTAAACGCAGATCTGGGTGTTATGGATTCAACAGCATCATCCTTATGTATGGATAATGATATTCAATTAATTGTATTTTCCATTATGGAAGAAGGCAACATAAAACGAGTTGTTGCTGGTGAAACAATTGGAACAACTATAAGGGGGAAATAATCATGTCGGAAAAGATCGTAAAAGAGATGCAGACAAAAATGTCACAAGCTGTACAAGCATTCTCGAAAACACTGGCAACTGTAAGAGCGGGTAGGGCAAGTGCGAGCTTACTGGATAATGTTTATGTAGATTATTACGGTGCAACAACACCATTGAATCAGCTATCCTCTATTTCCGTACCAGAGGCAAGATTACTTGTCATTTCACCATATGATAAATCATCACTTTCTGATGTTGAAAAAGCAATTCAAAAAGCTGATCTTGGTGTGTCACCAACAAATGATGGAAATGTTATCCGAATAAACATGCCGCCTTTAACGGAAGAAAGACGGAAAGATTTAGTGAAAGTTGTTGGTAAGTATGCAGAAGAAGCACGCGTCCAAGTACGAAATATTCGTCGTGAGGCAAATGATCAGTTGAAAAAAGCAGAAAAGAATAATGATCTCACAGAAGATGATTTACGTGGCCTGCAAGACAAGGTGCAAAAAGAAACGGACACTCAAACCGCTAAAATTGATCAAATTTCTAAAGACAAAGAAAATGATATTATGGAAGTGTAGTCTTTCTAAAATTTTATTACTTGAAATCTTTATTATTGCTTCGATTAAGTGTAAAATAAGATGCAGACGGCCCTCTTGTTTAAGGGGGCTTTCGTATTCTTTTTACATATACACTATAATAAACATCGATTTTAATGATATAATGATGATTCATCCTTACGGACTAGTATTATAATTCTTTTTCCTTCATATTGATTATAGTTAAAGGATTGTAAATGGATAATCAACAGTATTTGGAGGACAAAACTATGTCAATGAAACTTCCTTTTATAAATAATAAACAGAAAAAGGAAAATGAACAAACTGATTTAGAAAACATCCCGGACCATGTGGCAATTATTATGGATGGTAATGGTAGATGGGCAAAGAAACGTGGCCTTCCACGTATTGCGGGTCATAGAGAAGGAGTAAAAGTTGTTAAGAACATTGTGAAGACAGCTTCGAAGCATAACGTACAAATACTTACACTTTACACATTTTCTACTGAAAACTGGAAGCGACCAAAATCAGAGGTTGATTTCATCATGAAACTTCCAAAAGAATTTCTGGATGTTTACTTACCGGAATTGATCGAAAACAATGTAAGACTTGAAACAATTGGTGAAGTTGAAGCATTACCTAAAGATACAAAAGAAGTAATCCAATATGCGAAAGATAAAACAAAGAATAATAATGGATTATTATTAAATTTTGCTTTAAACTATGGTAGTAGATTCGAAATTATGCAGGCAATTAAACAAATAATGGCAGACATAGATGGGGCAAAACTATCTGTAGAAGCAGTGGATGAAGAAATTTTTTCAAAATACTTATATACGCAAGGAATTAGGGATCCAGATTTATTAATACGTACCAGTGGAGAACAGCGGTTAAGTAACTTTTTACTATGGCAATTGGCCTATACTGAATTTTGGTTTACAGACGTATTATGGCCGGATTTTAATGAAGAAACTTTTAAGCAGGCTCTCCATGAATATCAACAGCGGAAAAGGCGATATGGAGGTATATAGGGTGATGATTAGGATATGAAGCAACGAACTCTAACAGCAATTTTATCAATGATTGTATTTCTTCCATTTGTCATCTATGGAGATTGGCCTTTTACACTTTTTGTATATGTAATAGCTACAATTGGATTAATCGAACTTATGAAAATGCATAAGATAGTCATATATTCAGTGCCGTCTATACTGGCAATTGGATTTTTATGGGTGATTTTATTTCCCATGCATGATTCCTCTGGATATATTGGGATAACAGACCTAACGCAAACGGAAGTAGTAATGATTTTTGTATTGTTGTTGCTCTCTTACACCGTCTTAGTGAAAAATAAATTCACTTTTGATGACACCGGCTTTATTTTATTAGCGATTATATATGTAGGAATGGGATTCTTTTATTTAATTGAAACACGCAACGCAGGTCTTAACTATATTTTATATGCTTTATTCATCGTCTGGGCTACGGATACAGGTGCATATTTATTTGGGCGCTATTTCGGCAAGAGAAAGCTTTGGCCCAAAATAAGTCCAAAAAAAACGATAGAAGGAGCATTAGGCGGGGTGTTCCTTGCTTGTGTTGTTGCAGTAGTATTCCAGCTTATTTACCCATTTGCTTTTTCTATGCTTATTGTTGTAGGTGCTACAATAGTGGCGTCTGTTTTTGGACAAATTGGTGATTTAGTTGAATCAGCGTTTAAACGACATTATAATGTAAAAGATTCAGGTAACATTTTGCCTGGACATGGTGGGATATTAGACCGTTTCGATAGTTTGCTTTTTGTTTTACCATTGTTGCATTTTATAGGGTTTATATAAATATACTTATAGTGCATAAGTTGCTGAACATTTAAGGTGTAAAATTATCATAGCTCCATCAATCTTTGTTATGATTACCACTATCATACAGGTGTGGATTTACCCGACCAAAGGAAGGTGCTTTTTTTGACAACAGTTGTAGCTTTTATATTCATGTTTGGATTACTGGTGTTTATTCATGAGTGGGGTCATTTAATCTTTGCAAAACGCGCAGGAATGCTAGCCCGTGAATTTGCAATTGGCTTCGGACCAAAGGTTTTTTCATTTACCAGAAACGAAACATTATATACGATACGTTTAATTCCAGCTGGCGGATATGTACGTGTTGCCGGTGAAGATCCCGAGATTATTGATTTAAAACCAGGTCATCATATCGGACTCGAATTTAATGATGGAGGGAAAATTGATAAAATAATTGTTAATAATAAATCAAAGCATCCAAATGCTCGAGTTATTGAAGTGGAACATGCAGATCTGGATCATGAATTAGTAATAGAAGGCTATGAGATAGATGAAGAAGAAAAGTTACGCTTTGACGTAGATCCTAAGGCATTCTTTATCATGGACGAGCGAGAAACGCAAATCGCGCCATATGACCGCCAGTTTGCTTCTAAGAGTCCAGGAAAAAGGGCGATGCAACTGTTTGCCGGTCCCATGATGAACTTTGTACTGGCGATTGTACTTTTTCTTATCTTAGGAATGGTTCAGGGTGTCCCTGTTGATGAAGCAAAAATGAGTGAGATTGTAGAAGGAAGTCCAGCAGAGGAAGCAGGGTTACAGGCGAATGATGAAATTATAGAAATTGAAGGAAATTCTATAGCCACATGGGAAGAATTTACTGCCATTGTACAAGATAACCCAGCTGAGGAACTGGATATGACTATTGATCGTAATGGGGAAGAGGAAACTGTTACGGTAGTTCCAGACGAAGTTGAAACACAGGTAGAGGGAATGTCAATTGGACAAGTTGGGGTTCAAAGGGCTTTTGAAAAATCATTCTTAGGTACTTTTGAATATGGGTTTACCCAGACATATGAAACAACCAGAACGATTTTGACGAATTTAGGTATGTTGATTACCGGACAGGTTTCCATTGAATTATTGTCCGGCCCTGTTGGTATATATGATGCGACAGATCAAATTGTTCAGACAGGCTTTATGAATTTTGTGATGTGGACTGCTATTTTAAGTGTCAACTTAGGTATTGTAAATCTAGTTCCGCTTCCTGCACTTGACGGTGGGCGATTAATGTTTGTTGGAATAGAAGCACTACGTGGCAAACCAATTGCTCCTGAAAAAGAAGGGATCTTCCATTTTGTCGGTTTTGCATTATTAATGCTGTTAATGATTGTCGTTACATGGAATGATATACAACGGCTCTTCTTGTAATATTAGATTATGATTTAACATGAATGGAAAACCCTTGTCTTTACTTTCGGCAAGGGTTTCCATGATTATAGCTCTTTTGTCAGCTGTATAAGGAGGAGAATAAATGGATATATCAAAAAAAGAAAAAATGAATTTATTACTTAGTCAGCTACAAATGCCAGAAGAATACAGTAATGATTATTTTTTTGAAAGCTATTTAGACAAGTTAGAAGTGTATAAACAGACACGTACTTGGCATTTTCATGTCCATGTGAAGCGAGTTCTGCCATTACATATCTATTTATTATTAACAACGAAACTACAAGAGACATTTCAACAATTCGCCAACTTGGATGTAACGATTCACACGGAAGAAAAAAGCTGTGATTCTTCCATCATTAGTGATTACTGGAAAAACTTTATACAAAATTTAACCAACCTATCACCTGCTTATAAAGATTTAATTCAAACTCAAATTCCTCAAGTAAACAATAATAAGATTATATTGACTGCTAGAAACGAAGCTGAGGCAACAGCTTTAAAGAAACGTTTGGAAGATAGTTTTCAAATGTATTGCAGGAAAATCGGTGCTATGAGTTATTCGATGGAGATTAATGTAAAAACGGAAGCAGAGGCTATTCAAAAATTCAAACAACAAACTGCCTTAGAGGATCAGCAGGTTGTCTTAAAAACGGTTCAGGAAAAAGAAAAACGTGATAAAGAGAAATCACAACCTGCAAATAAACCATTTATGATTGGGTATAAAATTCAAGATGAAGTTATGCAAATGGAAGAAATTCAAGAGGAAGAACGTCGCGTAACCGTGCAAGGATATATATTTGCAGTAGATATCCGTCAATTACGTTCCGGAAGAAGTTTGTTAATTATTAAAGCTACAGATTATACGGATTCCCTGCAAATTAAAATGTTCTCCAAAGGTGATGAGGATGCTGCGAAATTCGAATCCGTCAAAGAAGGCATGTGGGTGAAAGCAAGAGGAAGTATACAAACAGATATGTATACAAATGAATTAGCCATGATGGCAAATGATATTCATGAAGTGAAAGTAGAAGCACGTACGGACTGGTTTCCTGATGAGGATAAAAGGGTTGAACTTCATGCGCATACAACAATGAGTCAAATGGATGCGGTTGTTTCTCCGTCTGCCCTTGTTGAACAAGCTGCAAAATGGGGGCATAAGGCTGTCGCTATTACAGATCATGCCGGAGTACAAGGATTTCCGGATGCACATACAGCAAGTCAAAAGAACGATATTAAAGTATTGTACGGTGTTGAAGCCAATTTAGTTGATGACGGTGTGCCAATCGCCTACAACGAATCGAATGTTGATTTGAAAACAGCTAGCTATGTGGTTTTTGATGTTGAAACTACCGGATTATCAGCAGTTTATGACACTATCATTGAGCTTGCCGGTGTTAAAATTCAGGATGGAGAGATTGTTGACCGATTTGAATCTTTTGCAAATCCCCATCATGCCCTCTCACAAACGACGACTGACTTGACAGGCATAACTGATGATATGGTAAAAAACGCACCAGAGATTGATGATGTATTAAAAGATTTTTATGAGTGGATGGAAGACAGTATCCTAGTAGCACACAACGCCAGCTTTGATATGGGCTTTTTGAACCAAGGTTTAAAAAAAATAGATTATGAGAAGGCAACAAACCCTGTTATAGATACATTAGAACTTGCCAGATTTTTGTTCCCTGAGTTAAAAAACCATCGGCTAAATACATTGTGTAAGTATTTGGATATTGAGCTAACACAACATCACAGAGCCATTTATGATGCTGAGGCTACAGGGTATTTACTTTGGAAATTGGTTCAAGGCCTGTTGAAAGAGGAAATCACGAATCATAATCAATTAAACAATCATATGGGTGAAGGAAATGCATATCAGCGTTCACGTCCATATCACTGTATATTACTCGCGAAAACGCAGGAAGGCCTAAAGAATTTATACAAATTGGTTTCGTATGCACATGTTAACTATTTTTATCGTGTGCCGCGTATTCCACGTTCTTTACTGCAAAAGTTAAGGAATGGTATTCTTGTTGGATCAGGTTGTGATAAGGGAGAAGTCTTTGAAACTATGATGCAAAAATCAGCGGAAGAGGCAGAAAAAGTAGCTGAGTTTTATGACTATATCGAAGTTCAACCCCCTGCCAACTATGCTCATTTGATTGAAAAAGATCTTGTTCAGAATGAAGCCCAAATCCTTGATATTATCACAAAACTGGTGGAAATGGGTAAACGTATGAATAAAAGAGTAGTTGCTACAGGTAATGTACATTATATCGAAAAGCATGAGAAATTATATCGTCAAATTCTGATTGCTTCCCAAGCCGGTAATCCCTTGAGCCGGCAAACTTTACCAGACACGCCGTTTCGTACAACAAATGAAATGATAGAATGCTTTAGCTTTTTAGGCGAAGAAAAAGCGCGTGAAATTATCATTGCGAATACCAATGCTTTAGCAGATGAAATGGAAGACGTTTCTCCGGTCCGTGATGGACTGTTTACACCAAAGATAGAAGGTGCTGAACAGGAAATTCGAGATCTTTGTTATAATCGTGCAAAACAGTTATACGGCGAAAAAGTTCCGGAAATCGTTACAGATCGACTGGAAAAAGAATTGGAGAGTATTATTGGAAATGGATTTGCGGTTATCTATTTAATTTCACAGAAACTGGTTAAAAAATCATTGACAGATGGCTATTTAGTAGGATCGCGTGGTTCAGTCGGCTCCTCCTTTGTAGCCACAATGACGGAGATTTCTGAGGTGAATCCACTGCCACCGCATTATGTTTGTCCGCACTGTCATCACAGTGAATTTATTACAGATGGTACTGCTGGAAGCGGATTTGATTTACCTGATAAAAATTGTCCAAGTTGCAATACACTGTTAACGAAAGATGGACAGGATATACCATTCGAGACTTTTCTAGGGTTTAAAGGTGATAAGGTTCCTGATATTGATTTGAATTTCTCAGGAGATTATCAACCTGTAGCACATAACTTTACAAAAGAAATATTTGGTGAGGACAATGTCTATCGTGCTGGGACAATTGGGACAGTAGCAGAGAAGACAGCTTACGGATATGTGAAAGGATACGCATCGGATAAACAACTGGTCTTAAAAAATGCCGAAGTGGATCGGCTTGTACAGGGCAGTCAAGGCGTGAAACGAAATACCGGCCAGCATCCTGGTGGAATCGTTGTTGTTCCTGAGGATAAGGAAATTTATGATTTCACACCAATTCAATACCCTGCAGATGATCGAAATAGCGAGTGGAAAACTACCCATTTTGATTTCCATTCCATTGACAGTAATTTATTAAAATTGGATATACTGGGACATGATGACCCAACCGTCATCCGTATGCTCCAGGACTTAAGTGGTATTGATCCAAAGACCATCCCAACCGATGATGCTGAAGTAATGAAAATATTTTCAGGTACGGAGGCAATTGGAGTTACACCAGAGCAAATTAATTGTAAAACCGGTACATTAGGTGTCCCTGAATTTGGAACAAATTTTGTAAGACAGATGCTTGAGGATACGAAACCATCAACATTCTCAGAACTTCTCATTATCTCAGGACTCTCACATGGTACGGATGTTTGGTTAGGGAATGCACAAGAGTTAATTAATGATGGTATATGTGAACTGCCTGATGTTATCGGCTGTCGTGATGATATTATGGTTTACTTGATGCACAAGGGTTTGGAAGCTTCCCTTGCCTTTAAAATTATGGAATTTGTTCGTAAAGGAAAAGGACTCGAGGATGACTGGATTGTTGAAATGAAAAAGCATGATGTACCGGACTGGTATATTGAATCCTGTAAGAAGATTAAATACATGTTCCCAAAAGCTCATGCTGCTGCCTATGTATTAATGGCAGTGAGGATCGCTTATTTCAAAGTACATTATCCCATTTTATTTTACGCGGCATACTTTACCGTAAGAGCTGGTGACTTTGAATTAGATACAATGGTTAAAGGTTCTCAGGCAATCAGACAGCGGATCGATAATATAACAGCAAAAGGAAATGACGCCCCGCCGAAAGAAAAAAGCTTGTTAACTGTATTGGAAGTATCACTGGAAATGTGCGAACGTGGTTTTTCATTTAAGAAGGTGGATCTTTATAAATCCAATGCAAAGGAATTTATTGTTGATGATAATACGCTCATACCGCCATTTAATGCTGTTGATGGATTAGGGACGAACGCAGCCCTTAATATCGTAAAAGCACGTGAAGAAGGTGAGTTTTTATCCAAGGAGGATCTTCGTGAGCGGAGCAGGGTTTCCAAGACTGTTTTGGAATATCTGGATAATCATGGATGTTTAGATGGAATGGAAGAGAAAAATCAGCTATCTTTATTTTAAAGGATGTTTTTAAAAGGTTGGGACTGCACCCAAAGGTTCGTCCCGCCGAACACAATTGTTGCTTTTGATACAAAGATATAAAATGCGATGTAACTTGAAATGAAGATTGATGCTTTTCCTCCGCTTGCATCATCATTATCCTTGTGATATACTATTTTTGGTAAGTACTGATATGAACGGTTAAAAGAGTGGGTAAACACCCACTCTTTCTTCATACTTCTATTCTATTTTAAGTTATGCTTTCCCTTGCCACGTCTTTTAGGCAGGGGTTTTATATTGAATCGAAGGTCCTTAAATGAAAATTGGTATGTTTGTCCATAATAAGGAATAATGACAACTGAATAAAGGAGGATGGAAGCTTGAGTTCTCAAGTAGTAAAAACAACCGAGCAATTACTGCAGCCTATTTTAGAGAAAAGAAATTTGGAATTGGTTGATATTAACTATGAAAAAGAAGGTAAAAATTGGTTTCTTCGGATATATATTGACAAAGCTGGTGGAGTGGATATTTCAGAGTGTGGAGATGTTTCAGAAGAGTTAAGTGAAAAACTAGATGAAACAGATCCAATTAAAGAAGCATACTTTCTGGAAGTCTCATCACCAGGTGTTGAGCGACCATTAAAAACAAAGGAAGACGTTGAAAATAATTTGCATAAGAACGTTTATTTGAAACTGTATGAACCAATCGATGGATCGAAGGAACACGAGGGTATTTTGAAGGATTTCACAAATGATATAGTAACGATAGAGTACAAAGTAAAAACGCAAAAAAAACAGGTGGAAATTCCATATGACAAAATAGCAAAAGCAAGACTTGCTGTAATGTTTTAAAAGGGGGAAAAGAAAAAGTGAGCAGTCAGTTGTTTGATGCGATTGATTATTTGGCAAAGGAAAAAGGAATCGATAAGAATATTCTGCTGGAAGCGTTGGAAGCGGCTTTAATATCAGCCTATAAGAAGAATTTTAAATCTGCGTCAAATGTGCGAGTAGAACTTAATGAAGAAACAGGTAAAATGGGAGTCTTTTCACGAAAAACTGTGGTTGAAGAAATAGAAGATATGCAACAGGAAATATCACTGGAAGAAGCCAAGGAATTAGATCCGAATTATGAATTAGAAGATGTAATTGAGGTGGAAGTAACACCAAAAGACTTTGGCCGAATAGCAGCTCAAGCAGCCAAGCAGGTTGTTACACAACGTGTGAGAGAGGCTGAGCGAGGTGTTATATTCAGTGAATATCAAGATCGTGAAGAAGATGTAATGACAGGGATTATTCAGCGCACGGACTCACGTTTTGTTTATGTCCATTTAGGTAAGGTTGAGGCGAAGCTAGCTGAAGCTGAACAAATGCCTACAGAAGATTACTATGTTCATGACCGTTTAAAAGTATTTGTTACGAAAGTAGAAAATACGAGTAAGGGGCCACAGATTTTTATTTCCAGATCCCACCCCGGCCTCCTGAAAAGATTGTTTGAAATGGAAGTTCCAGAAATCTATGATGGAATTGTTGAAATTAAATCTGTTTCAAGAGAAGCAGGAGATCGGTCTAAAATATCTGTTCATGCTCCTGATCCGGAAATTGACCCTGTTGGTTCATGCGTTGGACAAAAAGGACAGCGCGTGCAGGCAATTGTTAACGAATTAAAAGGGGAAAAAATAGATATTGTAGAATGGTCCGAGGACCCGGTTGTATATGTAACAAATGCGCTCAGTCCGTCAAAAGTGATTGAGGTATTAGTGAATGAGGAAGAGAAAGCAACTACTGTAATCGTTCCAGACTATCAATTATCGCTGGCTATTGGAAAACGTGGTCAAAATGCAAGGTTGGCGGCTAAGTTAACAGGTTGGAAAATCGATATTAAGAGCGAAACAGATGCAAGAGCTGAAGGTCTTTTAACAGATGCAGATGATTACGATGAAGATGACCCAGACAGTGATGATGATTTGTTCCAATAAGGAGGGAATCCGGTGGCACAAAAGAAAAAGAAGATACCACAACGTAAATGTATTGTAACAAATGAAATGAAACCAAAAAAAGAACTGATCCGTGTTGTAAGGAATAAAGAAGGAGAAGTTTTTGTTGATCCGACCGGTAAAAAGAACGGCCGAGGTGCCTATTTATCCCGTGATCATGATGTCATTACAAAAGCTGAAGAAACGAATATATTAAACCGTCAATTCAATGCAGAAGTAGATGCGGCAATTTATGATGAACTAAAACAATTCATTGATGGTAATGACAATGAAAAATAGCTATTTAAATATATTGGGGCTTGCATTTCGTGCTGGAAAATGTTCTTTAGGGGAAGAAACAATCGTGAAAGACATTCAGAAAAATAGAGCAATGTTAGTACTTCTGGCAAATGATATCGGTCCACAGACATATAAGAAATTAACGAATAAATGTAAAACGTATGAAATTCCATTTCGGATAGTCGATGACAGAGAAACAATGTCAAACGCTATTGGAAAATCCCATAGGGTAGCTATTGCCATTTTAGATGCAGGATTTGCTGCTAAGATTAAATCGCTACTCGGGTAATTAAATTCGGGGGTGAACGTATGAGTAAAATGCGTGTATATGAATATGCAAAACAAAATAATGTAACAAGTAAAGATGTAATTAATCATTTAAATAACCTCAATATAGAGGTTTCCAATCATATGTCAACAATTTCAACTGATACAGCAACAAAATTGGATGGTAAGTTTAACGCTAAAGCTAGTTCCACTAGTAATACAAAACAACAAAAAAACGAAACATCATCCAGTCAAAATAAGCAACCAGTGAATAAAAACGTAAATAAAGGAAAGACCAATAAAGCCGAACAGAAAAAAAATCCACAGCAGAACAAACAGAATAATAAGCAAAACAGAAACCAAAAAGGTAAAAAAGGAAGAGAGAATAAATTTGCACCAAATAAACAGCCTGCAGTGAAGAAAATCCTTGAGCGTATTACGTACAGCGATACGCTAACCGTTAGTGAGCTTGCAAGTAAGCTTCATATGCAAACAGCAGAAATAATTAAAAAACTAATGAACTTAGGCGTAATGGCAACGAAAAATCAAGATCTTGATGATGATACGGTAGAGTTACTTTGTGCTGAATTTAATGTAGAAGTTGAAAAAGAAATCATATTGGATGATACGGACTTTGATAAATATAGAGTAGAAGAAAATGAATCTGATCTTATTGAAAGACCTGCCGTGGTTACCATTATGGGACATGTCGACCATGGTAAGACAACGTTGCTTGATTCCATTCGTCATACGAAAGTAACTGCTGGAGAAGCTGGAGGGATCACCCAACATATCGGTGCATATCAAGTAGAAGATCAAGGGAAAAAAGTTACATTCCTTGATACACCAGGGCATGCTGCATTTACAAGTATGCGATCCCGCGGGGCACAGGTAACTGATATTGCTATTTTAGTTGTCGCTGCTGATGATGGGGTAATGCCACAAACGGTAGAAGCTATCAACCATGCGAAAGCTGCTGAAGTACCAATTATAGTAGCCGTAAACAAAATGGACAAAGAAGGTGCTAACCCGGATCGTGTCATGCAGGAATTAACGGAATATGAACTTATTCCAGAAGCATGGGGTGGCAGTACGATTTTCGTTAATGTAACAGCGACAAAGGCTGAAGGTATCGACGATCTACTGGAAATGATATTACTTGTCTCCGAGGTTGAAGAATTAAAAGCAAATCCTAATACAAGTGCCTCCGGTACAGTAATCGATGCCGAGCTGGATAAAGGCCGTGGGTCTGTAGCGACATTACTCATTCAGAATGGACAATTAAATATTGGTGATTCGATCGTCGTGGGTAATACGTATGGTCGTGTAAGAGCAATGGTTAACGATGTTGGAGCGCGTGTTAAAAAAGCCGGGCCATCAACACCTGTGGAAATCACCGGTTTAAACCATGTGCCTCAAGCTGGAGATCAATTTATGGTATTTGCTGATGAGAAAAAGGCGCGCCAAATTGGTGAAGCACGTGAACAAAAATATATCGTTGAAAATCGTAGTGAACAATCAAAAGTTAGCCTTGATGACTTGTTTGAGCAAATCAAACAAGGAGAAATGAAGGAAATCAATATTATTATTAAAGCAGATGTTCAGGGATCTGCTGAAGCACTGGCAGGCTCTCTTGGAAAAATAGAAGTTGAAGGTGTAAATATCAAAATTATTCATACCGGCGTAGGAGCGATTACGGAATCAGATATTATTTTAGCGTCAGCTTCAAACGCAATTGTAATCGGGTTTAATGTTCGCCCTGATGTTAACGCAAAGAAAGCTGCTGACTCAGAAAAAGTGGATGTACGTCTCCATCGTGTTATATATACTGCTATTGAAGAAATTGAAGCAGCTATGAAAGGTATGCTCGATCCGGAATATGAAGAAAAAGTAATCGGACAAATAGAAGTTCGTGAAATATTCAAGGTTTCCAAAATCGGGACAATAGCGGGTAGCTATGTAACTGATGGTAAAGTTACAAGAGATTCCGGTATAAGAGTCATCCGTGATGGTGTTGTTCAATTTGAAGGAGAAATTGCTGCATTAAAACGCTTTAAAGATGACGTCAGGGAAGTAGCCAAAAACTATGAATGCGGGATTACCATTAAAAATTTCAATGACATTAAAGAAGGCGATGTTATGGAAGCTTATGTTATGGAAGAAATTGAACGAAAATGATTATCTATGCAGAAGTAGAGTGCATGATGTATGATGGCCATTCGCTTAAGTCGAAACGATCAATTATAAAACGATTATTGGCTAAATTACGCAACAATTTCAATGTAGCTGTTGTAGAATTGGATTATCATGATTTATGGCAACGAACAAAACTCGGTATCGTTACGATCTCTACTAGCGTTTCTCATGCCGAACAGATCATGCAAGAGGTACTGCGCGTAATTGATACGTATTCAGAACTTGAGCGTACCATTACAGATGTAGAGCGCATGTAATTTCAGGTGCTCTACCGATAAAAGCTTTCCTTAGACGAGGTGAATGAAATGTCAGATGTACGTGCAAATCGTGTAGCAGAGCAGATGAAGAAAGAGTTAGGTGAAATTTTCACCCAAAAATTAAAAGATCCGCGAATAGGCTTTGTTACAGTCATGGATGTAGAAGTAACAGGTGATCTCCAGCAAGCAACAATATTTATATCTGTGCTTGGTGACGAACAGCAAAAACATGATACACTTTTAGGTCTCACAAAGGCGAAAGGATTTATCCGTTCGGAAATCGGACAGCGAATCCGTTTACGCAAAACACCTGAATTAATGTTTGAGTTTGATGAAGCTTTTGATTATGGTAATCGTATAGAAACAATTCTGCGTGAGCTAAACAAATAGTCACTGTCTAAAATCTGACTCAGACTTAAGTGAGTCAGATTTTTTACATACCATACACATAACTACATATGGAGGTTTTAGCAAATGAATGGTATATTGCCATTATGGAAGCCAAAGGGTATGACGTCACATGATTGTGTTATACAGATACGAAAAATTTTTAAAACTAAAAAAGTCGGTCATACCGGTACCCTTGATCCTGAAGTTGAAGGTGTACTTCCTATGTGTATTGGTGAGGCAACCAAAATTGTACCTTATTTAACAGAAACAGAGAAAGGCTATATTGCGCAAGTGAAATTGGGCCAAGCGACAGATACAGAAGATAGACATGGAACTGTGGTCGAGGAAAAATCAGTAGCTGAACTCCCTTCTGAAAAAAGAATAGAAAATGTGCTACAATCATTTAGAGGAACAATCAAACAAGTTCCGCCAATGTATTCTGCGGTAAAAATAAATGGAAAGAAATTATATGAATATGCAAGAGCAGGTGAAGAGGTCAAACGTCCTGTAAGAGAGGCCACCATTCACGACTTAAAACGATTACCTCTAAAAGCAAATGAAGGAACCGATCGCTTTAGCATGGAAATCATTTGTTCCAAAGGTACCTATATACGAACATTATGTGTTGATATTGGGAAGCGATTAGGATATCCTGCACATATGTCAGACTTAGTAAGAACGAAATCTGCTTCATTTACGAAAGAGAATACAGTAACATTTGCCATTATTGAAGAAGCGGCAAAACATAACCACCAGGATCAATTATTAATTCCTATGATTAAAGGACTGGATCACTTGGACATTCTATATGTAGATGAAGAAACAAAGCGCAAAGTTCATCATGGTCAAAAGATTTCGAAACCGAAAAAAATAATAAAAACGGATCCATTTGTCGTTATGCATGATCAGCAATTATTAGCAATCTATCAAATACATCCCCAAAAGCCAGAACAAATGAAACCAGTTCGCGTCTTTCATGGGTGAGAAAAAAGCGTAGGTGAATACTTGTGAGAACGAATCAGCTAACATATCCCCATACATTGGGATCGGATGAACTACCCCATACGGTTAGTGCAATAGGATTTTTCGATGGTGTGCATAAAGGTCATCAAAAAGTAATCGAAACAGCAGTCGAAGAAGCAAAACGAAAGAATATGGAAAGTGCAGTAATTACATTTCATCCACATCCCTCTGTTGTATTGAAAAAAGGTACACAACATGTGAAATACATTACACCTATACGAGAAAAGAAAGAGGTTCTGCAAAAGCTACATGTTGATCGACTATATATTATAGAATTTAATAAGGAATTGTCTTCCTTGTCACCCCAGGAGTTTATCGATCATTTTATTATAGGATTAAATATTAAGCATTTAGTTGCGGGATTCGACTATTCCTATGGCTACAAAGGACGCGGGAATATGGATGTCATTCATGAACACACTAGAGATGCGTTTACGCACACTGCAATAGATAAAGTAACGTTGGATGAAGAGAAAATCAGTTCCACCAAAATAAGAGAACTTCTTAAAGCCGGGAACGTGCAGGAGGTAGGTATGCTGCTAGGGCGACCTTTAGCGTTTTACGGTACCGTCATAAAAGGGGATCAGCGGGGCGGGAGATCGGATATCCTACTGCTAACTTACAGATTAACACGGATGTATTATTGCCAAAAATAGGCGTATATGCAGTGAAAATTCGTTATAAGAATGAGGTTTATGAGGGGATGGCTAGTATTGGAACAAATCCAACCTTTACCTCAGATCGAAAGGATTTGTCTGTAGAGGTAAATATATTTGATTATAACAATGATCTTTATGGTGAAGAATTACTAATCGAATGGCATAAGTATTTCCGAGATGAAGAGAAATTTGATGGTGCCGAGCCTCTAATTAATCAGATTGCTACTGATGAAAAAAACATACGGGCCTTCTTTTCAGAGAAAGGCTAAAATTATCTTATTTTCACTTGCAATTTCTACCCAAAAGCGTTATGATTAACAACGTAAAACCATTGCTTGGCAAATCGTAACTCCGGCGTTTGCTAGGGAACTGGGGATATAACTTATGATTAGGAGGTGAGCCAGATGGCTATCACACAAGAACGCAAGAATGAAATTATTAGTGAATATAAAGTTCATGATAATGACACTGGTTCTCCAGAAGTACAAATTGCAGTACTTACTGAAGAAATTACCAAATTAAACGAACATTTACGTGTTCATAAAAAAGATCACCATTCACGTCGCGGTCTTTTGAAAATGGTTGGTAAACGTCGTAATTTACTAAACTATCTGCGTAATAAAGACATTACTCGTTATCGTGATTTAATTAAAAATCTTGGATTACGTCGATAATAGTTACAAAAGCAGGAGAAATCCTGCTTTTTTTATATTTTTACTACATAAAATTTACATTCCTGCTTATAAACTATAAAATAAAGAAGAATGCTTTAAATGAAAGGAGTGGCATAACTAATGTCAGAAGAAAAACAGGTTTTTTCAACAGAGATTGCAGGTAAACCGTTTACTGTCGAAATAGGTGAACTCGCTAAACAGGCTAATGGCGCATGTATGATTCACTATGGAGACACTTCAGTATTAACTGCAGCTACAGCATCAAAACAACCAAAGGATCTTCCGTTTTTCCCATTAACTGTAAACTATGAAGAACGTTTATATGCAGTGGGCAAAATTCCCGGGGGCTTTATCAAACGTGAGGGTAGACCAAGTGAGAAGGCAACCTTAACTTCACGCTTAATTGACCGCCCTATTCGTCCATTATTTCCGGATGGCTTTAGAAATGAAGTTCAAGTTATTTCAACGGTAATGAGTGTTGATCAGGATTGTTCATCTGAAATGGCAGCAATGATTGGCTCATCTATTGCTTTAAGTGTTTCTGATATCCCATTCGCCGAACCAATTGCTGGTGTTAAAATCGGACGAGTTGACGGGGAGTTTATCATCAATCCAGGTGTTGAGCAGGAAGCAAAAAGTGATATTGATTTAACGGTAGCCGGCACAAAAGACGCAATCAATATGGTGGAAGCCGGAGCAGAGGAAGTCCCTGAAGAAACAATGCTTGAAGCTATTATGTTTGGCCATGAAGAAATTCAGCGACTGGTTGCATTTCAAGAAGATATTGTACAAGCTGTAGGTGCCCTGAAATCAGAGGTCTCCCTATTTGAATCAGATGAAGAAATAGTTGCCAAAGTAGAGGAACAAGCAAAAGAAAAAATGGTTGCAGCAATTCAAGTTACTGAGAAACATGCAAGAGAAGAAGCAATTGATGTGGTAAAAGATGAAGTTCTTGAGGCATATGAGGAAGAAGAACCTGAGATTATTACACAAGTGAAATCTGCTCTCGATAAAATAGTTAAAGAAGAGGTACGTCGCCTAATTACAAAAGAAAAGATACGCCCGGATGGTCGTAAGGTTGATGAGATTCGTTCATTATCATCACGAATTAATGTATTTCCGAGAACACATGGATCCGGTCTCTTTACACGTGGACAAACCCAGGCACTAAGTATCTGTACGCTTGGAGCCTTAGGGGATGTTCAAATATTGGATGGGCTTGATCTGGAAGAGTCGAAGCGATTCATGCATCATTATAATTTCCCACAATACAGTGTTGGTGAAACAGGACCTATTAGAGGCCCAGGCCGCCGTGAGATTGGACATGGGGCATTGGGAGAAAGAGCACTTGAAAAAGTTGTCCCTTCAGATAAGGAATTTCCATATACCATTCGCTTAGTATCAGAAGTGTTGGAATCCAATGGTTCTACATCACAGGCGAGTATCTGTGCAAGTACGCTTGCTATGATGGATGCAGGGGTACCTATTAAAGCACCAGTTGCCGGAATTGCTATGGGGCTAGTTAAATCCGGGGATGATTATTCCATATTATCGGATATTCAAGGCATGGAAGACGCTTTAGGAGATATGGACTTTAAAGTTGCCGGAACTGAAAAGGGTGTTACGGCATTACAAATGGATATTAAAATTGACGGCCTGTCCAAAGAGATTTTAAAAGAGGCATTACATCAGGCTAAAATTGGACGCATGCATATTTTAGATTCCATGCTGGCTACAATTGAACAACCTAAAGAGGAACTGTCTGAGTATGCACCTAAAATTTTAACCATGAACATTAATCCGGATAAAATCCGATCCGTTATTGGGCCAAGTGGTAAACAGATTAATAAAATCATTGAAGAAACCGGAGTTAAAATTGATATTGAACAAGACGGCGGTGTCTTTATTTCATCAACAGATGCCTCTATGAATAAGAAAGCGAAAAAGATTATTGATGATCTTGTTAGAGAAGTTGAAGTTGGTGAAATGTATTTAGGTACTGTAAAACGGATTGAAAAATTCGGAGCGTTTGTAGAATTGTTTAAAGGAAAAGACGGTCTTGTGCATATTTCCGAATTGCAAGAAGAACGAACAAACAAAGTGGAAGATGTTGTTTCCATCGGGGACGAAATAATGGTCAAGGTAAAAGAAATCGATAATCAAGGACGTATCAACCTTTCGCGAAAAGCAGTTCTAAAGGAAGAAAAGGAAAAACAACAAGAAGCTAAATAATAAGTTTTAATGAAACAAGAAGCTGGAAAACCAGTTTCTTTTTTATTTACAAGGATAATACATATTGTTCGTTTATCATACCTTGTCCTTTTCATTCATATAATTGAGGGCAGGGGGGATTTGAATGTATCGCTACAAGAGAGCTGTTAACTTTTGTATATTTATTCTTATCGTTGTTTTAGCTTTTAATCCGGATAATAATCCTTTTTTTATAGCGGAAGTTAGCACGTTTGAGGTAGTAAAAACTGAGGATGCCCTATATCAGGAAATACAGGAGAAAGGTTCCGACTATTCACTACCTCCTCAAAATGCATATATTGACAGTGTTTGGAATAAAACACCTGGTAGAAATGGTGTTGAGGTTAATATCGATGCCTCATATGAAAAAATGAAAAAAGAAGGTACATTTGATGAATCTTTACTTGTGTATGAACAAACACCTCCGGAAATAACATTAGAGGACTTAGCCGTGTCCCCTATATACCGGGGACATCCGGAAAAAGATATGGTTGCATTTTTAGTGAATGTATCTTGGGGGACGGAGCATATTCCGGATATATTGAACATACTAAAAGATAATAATGTAAAAGCAACATTTTTTCTTGAAGGACAGTGGGCACAGGAAAATGCTGAATTCGTGGAAATGATTGATGAACAAGGCCACACTGTAGGTAATCATGCATATAATCATCCAAATATGGCCAGGTTATCCCCGCAGGAAAATACAAGGCAAATTAGTCAAACGAATGAAATAATTAAAGCAATCACCGGTGATACTCCAAAATGGTTCGCACCGCCGAGCGGAGATTATACAGATCAGGTTGTTCAAGCTGCTCATGACCTGCAAATGGAAACGATTCTTTGGACGGTAGATACGATTGATTGGAAGAATCCGTCCGTTTCTGTTATGATAAATCGAGTAAATAGCAAACTTCATCCTGGTGCAACCATTTTAATGCACCCGACAGAATCAATTACAGAAGGACTTGATCCTTTAATTAGAAACATTAAAGAAAATGGTTACCGAATTGGGACGCTAGATAAATTGTTAAGTGAAGAAAGGTAATATACATCAACATTGGGAACGACAGGAGGAAAAGTATGATAGAGAAACACACAAGTAATAATGGGCTTCGTATTGTACTGGAAAATATTCCAGCAGTCCGTTCTGTAACAATTGGGATCTGGATACTAACCGGATCACGAAATGAAACAAATTTAAATAATGGAATCTCTCACTTTTTAGAGCATATGTTTTTTAAAGGTACAAATACTAGGTCACCACAGGATATTGCAGAAGAGTTTGATTCCATTGGCGGACAGGTAAATGCATTTACATCTAAAGAATATACTTGTTTGTTTGCTAAGGTGCTGGATACACATAAAGAGTATGCACTCGAAATTCTAGCAGATATGTTCTTTCATTCCTCATTTGATGAACTGGAGATGGAACGGGAGAAAAAAGTGATTTATGAAGAAATAAAAATGTATGAAGACACACCGGATGATATTGTTCATGATTTGTTGGCGCAAGCCTCCTATGGCGGGCATCCACTAGGATATCCAATTCTGGGTACAGAAGAACATCTAAAAGGATTTAACGCCGACACATTACGAAATTATATGAAAGAACAATACATACCGGAAAATGTAGTCATATCTGTAGCAGGGAATACCGATGATTCGTTTATTGGTAAAATAGAAAATTATTTCGGATCTTACAACGCTGAATATAAACCTTCAAACATCGTGAGGCCAACCTTTTTAGCAAATACAATTGAACGAAATAAAGATACAGAACAAGCGCATTTATGCTTAGGTTATGATGGGTTGCCTGTAGGACATGAAAATACGTATAGTTTAATTATAATGAATAACGTACTTGGTGGAAGTATGAGTTCAAGATTATTTCAGGAAGTACGAGAAAAACAGGGATTGGCTTATTCCGTCTTCTCTTACCACTCATCCTTTTTGGATAATGGGCTATTAACCATTTATGCAGGTACGGGAAAAGACCAATTACCTTTATTAAGAGATACAATTGACAAAACGGTAGAAACACTGATTAAAAGTGGATTAACGGATAAAGAGTTAACCAATAGCAAAGAACAATTGAAAGGAAACTTAATGTTGAGCCTTGAAAGTACAAATAGCCGAATGAGCCGTAACGGGAGAAATGAAATGCTCCTTAATCGTCATCGTACACTTGATGAAATGATTAGTGAAATTGATGCAGTTAGTCATGATTCCATACAAAAAGTAATTGAAAAACTATTTAACCAATCATCTTCCACAGCATTAATTGCACCTGATACGTCCGGATAGCCTATGTCTCATACATAGGCTATTTTTTTTGGCATATATATGTATAAGCTTAACTTAAGGGGGGTTAAAATGCGTTATAAAGATATTAGCGGAAAGGAAATCGTTAATGTTAATCAAGGAGCAAGGCTGGGAATATTAGGGCAAACTGATTTGGAAATCGATGAGAAGTCCGGACAAATTGAATCTTTTATTATTCCAAATTATAAATGGTTTGGCCTGAAAAAAGAAGGGGAGGAGCAGAAAATTCGGTGGAGTTCCATTAAAACAATTGGTGAAGATATGATTATGATTGAACTTGATGAATAAGCATCCATTTCTCTCGCGCTGGTATTGCTTTTGTGATACCAGTTTTTTTGTTTTTATTTTTAAAAGTACTATCACTATCAGGAGCGGGGGGCATAAGCTATAAGGAAATGATTTTAGGAAATGTAGTCTGGAGGTTATTTATCGTAATGAATCGATTAATCGCTGTAATAGGTGGCGACGAGCGCTACTTGGAGTTAATTCGGCAGCTTAACATGCTGCCAGACACAACCATTATTCTTGTAGGGTTTGATAACTTGGAGCAGGGCTTTATGGGGCTAACGCAAATGGAAGTAGGAGAGTTAGAGTTAGCAAAATTAGATGCAGTTGTTCTGCCAATTACTGGAACAGACGCAGAAGGAGGGGTTGAAACCGTTTTTTCAGATCAGCCCATTCAATTATCAAAGCAATGGTTTAACCAATTGAAGAAATCTGCCTTCATCTTTACTGGGATTACCAATGACTATCTGTCAACTGCAACAACAGAAGCTAATATCTCATTGATCCCTTTATTAGACCGAGATGATGTTGCCATTTATAACTCCATACCAACAGCAGAAGGGGCAATCATGATGGCAATAGAACATACAGATTATACGATTCATGCTTCCCGTGTTAATGTGGTTGGTTTTGGCAGAGTTGGAAATACCGTAGCAAATAAGTTTGCAGCCCTTGGTGCCAAAGTATCTGTAACTGCCAGTAGTATCAAAGATTTGGCCAGAATTACCGAGATGGGTTTAACGGCTGTTCCGTTATCTAGCTTTTCTGCATATACAAGTGAATGTGACTTATTAATAAATACGATTCCTGCACCAGTTGTAAAAAAAGAATCCATCCAAAATCTTCCACCACATGCGTTAATATTAGATCTTGCTTCAAATCCTGGTGGTACAGATTTTGATTACGCGAAGCAAAGAGGAATTACTGCAATCTTATCAAGGAGTCTGCCAGGTATTGTAGCCCCTAAAACTGCCGGGAAGATTTTAGCAGATGTTATTAAACAATCAGTGATGAAAGGAGATTAAAATGAGCCTAGTAGGAAAAAGAATTGGTATTGGTTTAACAGGTTCGCATCATATGTATGAAAAAGTTTTTCCGCAAATGGAGAAATTGATGGTTGAGGGTGCGGAAGTTGTTCCAATTGTTTCCTATACTGTGAAAAATACAGATACGAAACATGGGAAAGCAAAGGAGCATATTGAAAAAATAGAATCGATTACTGGGAAGAAAGTTATCTCAACAATTCCGGAAGCTGAGCCCCTAGGTCCAAAAAATCCATTAGATTGTATGGTCATTGCACCTTTAACAGGGAATTCTTTAAGCAAGTTTGCCAATGCGGTTACAGATTCACCTGTGTTAATGGCTGCAAAATCAACAATACGAAACCAAAGTCCTGTCGTTTTAGGTATTTCCACAAATGATGCACTGGGATTAAACGGGGTAAATTTAATGCGGCTAATGGCGACAAAATATATTTATTTTATTCCATATGGTCAGGATAATCCATACAAAAAGCCTAATTCTTTGGTATCTAATATGGATTATTTAATTCCTGCCGTAGAATCTGCACTGCATTCTTCACAAATCCAACCAGTTATTATTCCTCATATCGATTAATTATGATAGAATAAGATCTTAAAGGGAATATTACTAATTTTACTATTGGTGAAGGGAGTCATATAAATGACAGAAAAAACAGCATACAATATAGCAGTTGTAGGAGCAACCGGTGCAGTGGGACAGAAAATAATACAAATCTTAGAAAATAAGGACTTCCCAATAAACGAATTAAAGTTTTTATCTTCGGAAAGGTCAGCAGGAAAGAAGATACAGTTTAAGGGAAAAGAGATAACAATAGAAGCGGCGGTTCCTAATAGTTTTGCCGGAGTGGATATTGCTTTATTTTCAGCTGGTGGATCTGTCTCGAAGCAATTGGTTCCTGAAGCAGTAAAACATGGTGCTGTCGTTGTTGATAATACAAGTGCATACCGAATGGATAAAGATGTACCGCTCGTTGTACCAGAAGTTAATCAATCAGATATTCAAAACCATCAAGGGATAATCGCTAATCCGAATTGTTCTACTATTCAGATGGTAGCAGCATTAAAACCACTGCAGGATGCTTATGGCATTGAGCGCGTAATTGTATCAACGTATCAGGCAGTATCAGGTGCCGGGGAAAAAGCGAACGGGGAATTGGATACACAAATCAAACAGTACACAGCTAATGAAGAAATGAAAGCAGATTTACTACCTGTAAAAGATGGTGAAAGGCATTATCCGATTGCATTTAATGCACTTCCACAAATCGATGTGTTTCAGGAAAACGGGTATACGTTTGAAGAAATGAAAATGATTAATGAAACAAAGAAAATTATGCATACACCCGAACTTCCGGTTGCTGCCACTTGTGTTCGGTTGCCTATCTTTAGGTCCCATGCAGAAAGTATATATATAGAGGTAGAAAAGGAAGGTTTGCCCGTTACTGATCTTTGGAAGGTCTTAAATAATGCTGATGGTATTGTATTGGAAGATGACCCTACAACACAAACTTATCCTACACCTTTAAGTGCAGCAGATAAAGAAGCTGTTTTCGTTGGTCGTGTGAGAAAAGACCTAGATAATGATAAAGGATTCCATATGTGGGTTGTTTCCGATAATCTTCTGAAAGGTGCTGCTTGGAATACCATACAAATAGCGGAAAGTTTAATTCAAAATAAATGGCTGTAAGGTAGTGTTATAATGCAGATATTGGTTCAAAAATTTGGTGGAACTTCTGTAGGATCCAAGGAAAACAGAGGGCATGTAGTCAAACATATCAAGGAAGCATTAATGATGGATTATAAACTCGTTGTTGTCGTATCGGCGCTTGGGAAAAAGCCTGATCCTTATGCAACAGATACATTATTAGGTTTAGTTGATTTCCCTTCAAATTATAGCTCAAGTCGCGAGCTTGATTTGCTTATGTCATGCGGGGAGACCATTTCTGCAGTAGTTCTATCAAATGAATTGAAAAAACATCATATAACTGCAACAGCATTAACTGGAGCACAAGCAGGATTTTTGACTACAGATGATTTTAACCGGGCGAAAATTAAAAAAATAAACCAGGCTCGTATTCTAAATGAATTGGCAAATAATGATGTTGTCGTTGTTGCGGGGTTTCAAGGACAAACCGAAACAGGTGAGATAACGACAATTGGTCGTGGAGGTAGTGATACGAGCGCAGCAGCACTTGGTACTGCATTACTTGCAGAGCGTATCGAAATATTTACGGATGTAAATGGTATTATGACTGCAGATCCGCGTGTTGTAGATTCCGCACGGCAACTGGATGTTGTTACGTATACTGAAATTTGTAACTTGGCATATCAGGGAGCAAAAGTGATTCATCCACGTGCAGTAGAAATTGCCATGCAGGCTGGTATCCCGATGCGGATAAGGCCGACTTACTTACAAGATACAGGGACATTAGTTACCTCTTCCAAAACAGGTACGGATATTACTGACCAAAAGGTAACAGGTATCGCTCATATGACATCCATTACACAAATAAAACTCCAAACAAAGGAGAAACCACATCGTATGCAGTCAGAGGTATTTAAAGCAATGGCTGAAGCCGGAATTTCAGTCGACTTTATCAATATTTCACCAAGTGGTGTCATTTATACAGTTCCGGAAGCTTTCACAAAAAAAGCGGTCCATATTTTAGAAATGCTTGGTTTTCATCCGGAGATTACAGAAGGATGTGCTAAAGTTTCTGCGGTTGGTGCCGGTATGACAGGGATCCCAGGAGTTGTCTCAAGCATTGTGCAGGCACTTACCAATGCTGGTGTACAGATATTACAATCAGCAGATAGCCATACGACAATATGGATACTTGTTCATGGTGAAAATTTAAAATCGGCTGTAAATGCCTTGCACGATGTGTTTGGATTAAGTAGTAAACCAATTTATATAAAAGAGAGTTGATATAAAATGAATTTTGGTCGTGTATTGACGGCGATGGTAACACCATTTAGCAAAGAAGGTGGCATTGATTATGAGCAAACTTCGATACTTATTGAGTATTTACTTGATAATGGTACAGAAGGGCTTGTGATCAATGGTACTACTGGTGAATCACCAACGCTGTCAATAGAGGAAAAAATCAACTTGTTTAAACATGTTGTTAAGGTTGTAAATAGGCGTGTTCCAGTAATAGCTGGCACCAGTAGCAATGATACATTTGCATCCATCGCTTTGACAAAAGAGGCGCAAGATTCGGGCGTCGATGCAGTGATGATTGTAGCACCATATTATAATAAACCATCTCAACGTGGTATGTATGAACATTTTAAAACAATTGCTGAGGCAACCACACTGCCTGTGATGTTATATAATATTCCAGGACGATCTGTTGTAACAATAAATGCAGAAACCATTATAGAATTAAGTAGGATTGATAATATTGTTTCGTTAAAAGAGGCATCTGGGGACTTGGATCTGGCTGCAGAGGTAATTGAGGGTACGAGTGATGATTTCACCGTATACAGCGGAGAGGATGCGTTAACATTGCCGCTACTTGCAATAGGTGCTGACGGTGTTATTTCAGTTGCCTCCCATATTTCAGGTAACGAAATACAAGACATGATAAAGAGCTATCGCGTGGGTAAAACGGAAGAAGCGGCCTCCAACCATCGAAAAATGCTTCCGCTTATGAGAGGGTTATTCAACGTACCATCTCCCGCCCCGGTAAAAGCAGCATTGCAAATGAAAGGCATTGATACAGGAAATGTACGCTTGCCACTGCTTCCCCTTTCTGAAGCAGAAGAAAAAGTGTTAAAAGAAATAATGGATAATTAAGAAGATATCGGCTGTAATTGGCCGATATTTTTTATTTCGCATGTAACTGTCTATTTACGTTCATACTACCTATAGAATGATTAAATTCAAGAAGGAGTGTTCGAAAATGGATAAGGAACCAGGAAAAAAAGAGGATCAAAATGAAGAAGAAAAAAATAATTCAGCATTGGTACAAAAAATTCAACAATTAGGACAGTCAAATGTACCGCAAGTTCCGGATACCAATGTTCATGTCCTTACAATCATTGGGCAAGTGGAAGGTCACGTACAATTACCACCACAAAATAAAACAACCAAATATGAGCATTTACTCCCTCAACTAATTGCAATTGAGCAAAACCCTAAAATTGAAGGTCTGGTTATTTTGCTGAATACAGTAGGTGGGGACGTTGAAGCGGGATTAGCATTGTCAGAAATGATTTCTTCCATTTCCAAACCAACTGTGTCTATTGTATTAGGCGGAGGGCATTCCATAGGAGTTCCGATTGCTGTAGCAACTGATTATTCCTATATTGTACCAACAGCAACTATGACGATCCACCCAGTTCGCTTAAATGGTCTAGTGATTGGGGTTCCGCAGACCTTTGAATACCTAGATAAAATGCAGGATAGAGTGATTGATTTTGTCACAAATCATTCCAATATAAAAGAGGAAAAATTCAAAGAACTGATGTTTGCTAAGGGGAATTTAACGAGAGATATTGGTACAAACGTGATTGGAACAGATGCAGTTGAATATGGATTGATTGATGGTGTTGGCGGTGTAAATGAAGCAATGAAAAAGGTGAATGAACTAATCGATGAAAATAAAGATACACAGGACCAGGTGATACAATGATATTATATACCCCTATGTCAGAAGCAGAGATTTTCCCGCAATCAGCTGATTCATTCTCAAGCAGGCATGTGATTTCCCATGAAGGAAGATCATTATATGTAGAGGAGACGAATGACGGGTCTTATCAACTACTGCAGTTAATGTCGACAAATCCTCAAGATTTTTTGGATGAGAAATATACGCCTGGAAAAATCTTACCCTATTAATTAGTGTTTTTATGATATAATGATTATAACCCTTGCCATTTTTTAGGCAGGGGTTTACTATTCATTATATATAGCCTATTAATAATAGAGGTGAAAAAATGGCTAAGAAAAGAAAAAAGCGAAGAAATAACAAACTAAAAAAACAAGTAAAATTGGAATTGTTAGGATTATTATTTGTATTTCTCGCTATATTTGGGAGTGGAGCAAGTGCTATCAGCGATGGAGCAATCCCTGGTGGACTGGAGCAAATCTTTCGACTATTTTTAGGTGTCTGGTATTTTGTGGCATCCATATTCTTACTTGTTACAGGAATCATTTTATTAATTAAAAGACGTTTCCCCGATTTTACAAATAAGAAAATCATCGGTTTTTATATTCTATTTGCAGGGATATTATTGTTAACACATATTCAAACAATGGAAAGTCTACTTGTAACCGTTGGAGATACTTCCATCCTCGCAGCAACATGGGATAATTTCATTTCCTATATAAATGGGCAGGGTACAGCTGTGCAAACAGGTGGTGGTATGGTTGGTGGACTTCTTTTTACATTTAGTTACTATTTATTTTCCTCAACAGGTGCACAAATTGTTGCCGCGTTTTCTATCATTATAGGTGTTATTTTTATGACTGAATTATCTTTGGGGGACTTTTTCTCTAACGTGTGGAAAAAGATAAAGGCCTTACTTAGCGATTATTGGTCAAGATGGAAGAATGCTAGAATGGAAAAGAATACGCGCAAAGATGAAAAACAATTTGAAACAGAATCTGCTGAGAAGACGAAGAACGATGTTGCCCATGAAGAACCATTAATCCAAGA
The DNA here is from genome assembly GCF_021560035.1 of Virgibacillus sp. NKC19-16. Taxonomy (NCBI): domain Bacteria; kingdom Bacillati; phylum Bacillota; class Bacilli; order Caryophanales; family Bacillaceae; genus Virgibacillus; species Virgibacillus salidurans. The sequence goes on from NZ_CP074373.1 coordinate 1,765,303, forward strand.
CTTTACAGACATAGCTTATTCTTCGCCCGATCCAGAACCTAATAAATCTGTGATGAATGAAAACGAAGAAGAGGGTGCAGATGAAACGATTACGAACATGGCGATGACCGAATCAGAAAACCATGAATACGAATTACCGTCACCATCTTTACTAGCTGAACCGGCTCATAATTCACAGCAGCAAGAAAAATCGCAGATCCAGGCAACCGTACGGAAACTGGAACGTACGTTTACTAGTTTCGGTGTGAAAGCTAGAATTACCAAAGTCCATGTAGGTCCTGCAGTGACGAAGTATGAGGTGTACCCGGAGGCAGGGGTGAAAGTCAGTAAAATCGTTAGTTTGCATGATGACCTGGCCCTTGCGTTAGCTGCAAAAGACATTCGGATAGAAGCACCGATCCCAGGTAAATCTGCTGTAGGAATTGAGGTTCCAAATTCTGAGATTGCCATGGTATCGCTTCGTGAAGTATTGGATAACAGAATGAATAATCAAGATTCCAAACTGTTATTCGCATTAGGTCGTGATATTTCGGGAGATGCTATTGTATCCGAATTAAATAAAATGCCTCACTTACTAATAGCAGGTGCAACAGGAAGTGGTAAAAGTGTGTGTGTAAACGGTATAATAACAACCATTTTAATGCGAACTAAGCCACATGAGGTTAAAATGATGATGATTGATCCGAAAAAAGTGGAGTTAAATGTATATAATGGTATACCACATTTGCTTGCGCCTGTAGTTACAGACCCGAAAAAGGCATCAAGAGCATTGAAAAAAGTTGTTTCTGAAATGGAAAGAAGATATGACTTATTTTCCGATACCGGAACACGTAATATTGAAGGTTATAATGAGCATATCCGAAAATATAATCAAACAGTTGATGAGACAGAAGCACAACCAAATCTACCATATATTGTTGTATTAGTAGATGAACTAGCAGATTTAATGATGGTAGCGTCAAGCGATGTAGAAGACTCAATTACTAGACTTGCACAAATGGCACGTGCTGCTGGTATTCATTTAATCATTGCGACACAGCGTCCATCTGTTGACGTTATTACTGGTGTTATTAAAGCAAATATACCATCACGAATTGCCTTTAGTGTTTCTTCTGCAATAGATTCACGTACCATTTTGGATGCAGGCGGAGCTGACAAGCTATTAGGCCGTGGGGATATGTTATTCCATCCGGTTGGTGCCTCCAAACCACTCAGGGTACAAGGAGCATTTTTATCGGATACGGAAGTAGAACGGGTCGTTGACCACTGTATTGATCAGCAAAAAGCTGCGTATCAGGAAGAAATGATACCCGAGGAAACAAGTCAAGTTTCCGAGGAAGTCGATGATGAAATATATGATGATGCCGTTCAACTTATAATAGAAATGCAAAGTGCCAGTGTCTCCATGCTACAACGAAGATTTCGAATCGGTTATACAAGGGCGGCTCGTTTAATCGATGCTATGGAGGATCGAGGAATTGTAGGACCTTATGAAGGAAGTAAACCGAGAACCGTATTGGTTTCCGAGGACAACGCTGAAGAAAGATCTTCATAAATAGATAAGTAACTGCATAAAAGACAGTATACAGCCAAAATAAATTTGGTTTATACTGTCTTTTTAGCGAGTTTTTATACCTAAGCTGATTTTATCAAATTATGTTGAAACATAATAATTTTTTCCTAAATCTATTTATTATTTTTTGAAAAATGGTATAATTATGACGGAGATAGAGTCATACGTCAGAGGTCGATTCTCTTTTAATTTTCTCTTTAGGAATCGAACAACAACTAAATAGTGTCATTTACATGATAGAGCAGTCAGGAAGAAGAGCTGGGTCCTAATATCTAACAACAGAAATTCTTGAACCGACAGAAGATGACCAAGTAAAGTTCTCTCTGAAATATATACAAAATATTTAAAATATTGAACGAATTAGAAGCGCAGACAATGAACCAGTTGTATTTTGTCGGCCCGATGTATATAGCTTCTATGTTTTAAGGAAATGGTTGTAAAGGTTTTCATATTAACTAGGGAGGTGGTCAGCAGCAAAACTAAGCGTATGTATTATCTGCATTTATGTTGTCCATTTTATCAGTAAAAAAATTAGGGGGTATATCGAATGAACAACCGTAAATTTATTTTAATATTTGCTTTAATCTTAAGTCTAGCTATTGTTTTAGGTGCATGTGGAGGAGCTGATGAAGATGCTGCGAGCTCCGGAGATGATACGGATGAAAGCGAAGCTACTGAAGGTGAATCATCTGATTATACTGCAGCTTTGGTTACAGATGAAGGTGGAGTTGATGATAAATCATTTAACCAATCATCATGGGAAGGATTACAAGCATGGGGAGAAGAGCATGGTCTTGCTGAAGGTGAAGGGTATGATTATGCACAATCCAATGAAGCTTCCGATTACTTACCAAACTTGACACGTCTGGTTCGCAATGACTTCGATCTAGTTTTTGGAATCGGTTTCTTGTTGGAGGATGCGGTTAGCCAAATAGCTGAACAAAATCCTGATACAGACTTTGCAATCGTTGACACTGTGGTTGATGCACCGAATGTAGCAAGCATTACGTTTGCTGAGCATGAAGGATCCTTTCTGGCAGGTGTTGCTGCAGCATTGAAAACAAATACCGATCGGATAGGATTTGTCGGTGGTGTCGATTCAGATTTAATAAATAAATTTGAAACAGGCTTTATCGCTGGCGTCAAATCTATCAATCCGGATATTGAAGTGGATGCACAATACGTGGGTGATTTTAGCTCCTCAGATGATGGGAAATTAATTGCAACGCGTATGTATAATGATGGTGCTGACATTATTTATCATTCTGCTGGTGCTGCAGGTAATGGCGTGTTTGCACAGGCAAAAGATCTTAAACAAAACGATCCGGAGCGTGAAATATGGGTGATCGGGGTTGATCGTGACCAGCATGAAGAAGGTGCAATCGGGGATCATAATGTAACGTTTACCTCTATGGTTAAACGTGTTGACACCTCTGTGCAGCAAGTTAGTAATCTGGGACTTAATGGTGAATTCCCTGGTGGAGAGGTGCTCGAGTTCGGATTAGAAGACGAGGGTGTAAGTATCGCAACTACAAATGAAGAAGCACTTACTGATGATATTTTAACTGAGGTAGAGGATTGGGAAGAGAGAATTAAGAATGGCGATGTAGAAGTTCCGCAAACGCATGATGAATTGGAATCATATTTAGAGACATTGTAAATGTACAGAAAAAGGCTGGATGAGCCGGCCTTTTTCATCCCTTTACGACTATTTTTGCTACCAAAGGTTCTACTGAACACGACGCTTTTCATTAAAGGAGTGAACAATGGTGGATCACGTGATTGAAATGCTAAACATACGTAAAGAATTCCCTGGTGTTGTTGCTAATGATGACATAACAATACAATTAAAAAAAGGCGAAATTCATGCCTTGCTAGGTGAAAATGGTGCTGGTAAATCTACATTAATGAATGTACTTTTTGGTTTATACCAACCTGATAGAGGTGAAATCCGAATAAAAGGGGAGAAGGTGAATATTACCGATCCAAATGTGGCAAATGACCTTGGAATTGGAATGGTACATCAGCATTTCATGTTAGTAGAGCCATTTACTGTAACGCAAAATATCATCCTTGGAAGTGAACCTACTAAAAATGGGAAGATTAATATTAAAAAAGCAGAAAAAGAAGTACAAGCCCTGTCGGATAAGTATGGACTTAAGGTTAATGCAGGTGCAAAGATCAGTGATATTTCTGTAGGAATGCAACAGCGTGTAGAAATTCTTAAAACACTTTATCGTGGTGCAGACATATTAATTCTTGATGAACCAACAGCTGTTTTAACGCCACAGGAAATCACTGAATTAATGGAAATAATGAAATCATTAATCGCAGAAGATAAGTCAATTATTTTAATTACACATAAACTCAAGGAGATTATGCGGATATGTGATCGCTGTACAGTTATCCGTAAAGGGAAAGGGGTCGACACGCTGGATGTAGCAAACACTACAGTGACTGAACTGTCATCTCTTATGGTTGGTCGCGAAGTTAGTTTTCAATTGGAAAAGAAACCTGCTAATCCGAAAGAGGAAGTTCTTAAGGTTGATAAACTAGTTGTGAAAGATTCCAGAAAGGTAGATATGTTAAAGGGACTGAATCTGGAAGTACGTGCCGGTGAAATAGTAGGAATAGCTGGAGTTGATGGGAATGGACAATCGGAATTAGTTGAAGCAATAACCGGGTTAACAAAATCAGAATCAGGATCCATCCAATTAAATAATAAAAATATAAAGAATTTCCCGCCACGTAAAATAACAGAAAGTGGTGTTGCTCATATTCCACAAGACCGTCATAAGTTTGGACTGATACTTGATTTTCCAATTGGTGAGAATATGGTCCTGCAAACGTACTATCAGGAACCATTTTCCAAAAATAGTGTACTTAATTATAAAAATATAGATAAAAAAGCAAGCAAGCTTGTTGAAGAATATGATATTCGGACACCAAGTACATATACACCTGCCAGGTCTCTATCAGGCGGTAATCAACAAAAGGCGATTATTGGTCGTGAAATAGATCGCTCACCTGATTTATTAATTGCTTCACAACCAACAAGAGGATTGGATGTTGGAGCCATCGAATTTATTCATAAAAAACTGATTGAAGAACGAGATAAAGGTAGAGCTATTTTATTAGTCTCTTTCGAGTTAGATGAGATATTGGATGTAAGTGATCGTATCGCAGTGGTTTTTGATGGGAAAATTGTGGCTGATCTGAAACCGGAGGAAACAAATGAGCGGGAGTTAGGATTATTAATGGCCGGAAGTAAGAAGGAAAAGGCGGGTGGGGACTGATGACGTCCAATAAAATGTTTAACATACTCGTTCCGCTTATTTCTGTATTTATTGGTCTTTTTGCTGGCGCTATTATCATGCTTATCTTCGGTTATAATCCGATTGATGGTTATGTAGCGTTATGGCAAGGCGCCTTTGGGGACCTGTACTTTATTGGAGAAACAGTCCGACAAGTAACACCACTACTATTAACTGGTCTTGCCGTAGCGTTTGCCTTTCGAGCAGGGTTATTTAATATTGGTGCAGAAGGACAAGTGATTGTCGGGTGGCTGGCAGCGGTTTGGATTGGCATCTCTATGGACGCACCAATCTATATTCACTTACCAATAGCTATAATTGCTGCAGCACTTGCAGGTGCCCTTTGGGGGTTTATACCTGGGCTCCTGAAAGCAAGCTTAGGCGTACATGAGGTTATTGTAACTATTATGTTGAATTATGTAGCATTGTATAGTTCAAATGCTATCGTAAGAAGTGTGCTATCGGATAATGAGGATAAAACAGAGAATGTTGCTGCTTCTGCTTCACTCGCATCGGAATGGCTGCAAGGATTAACGTATTTTTCACGTATACATTACGGGATTTTGATTGCTTTACTTATAGCGATATTGATGTGGTTTATTATTGAAAGGACGACAATCGGGTACGAACTTAAATCTGTTGGCTTTAACCAACATGCATCAAAATATGCTGGTATGAGTGTTAAAAGAAATATTATACTTGCTATGGTTATTTCGGGAGCTTTTGCTGGGTTAGCAGGTTCTATGGAAGGTTTGGGAACGTTTCAACATATAACTGTCCAAAATGGTTTTACAAACTTAGGATTTGATGGGATAGCTGTTGCTTTGTTAGGGGCAAATACCGCTATAGGTGTGGTCCTGGCAGCTTTTTTATTTGGCGCACTAAAGGTTGGTGCTTTAAACATGCCAACAGAAGCTGGGGTACCTACTGAATTAGTAGATATCATCATTGCGCTAATTATTTTCTCTATTGCATCAAGTTATATTATTCGCCTGCTTATACTTCGCTTTAAAAAGGAGGGAAAATAAATGGGATTCGTTGAGCTATTACAATCGATTATTCCACCAGCACTTTTCTTTTCAGCCCCTCTGATATTTACGGCACTAGGAGGCGTATTTAGTGAAAGATCCGGCGTAGTAAACATTGGTTTAGAAGGTTTAATGGTAATGGGAGCCTTTGTGGGGATTGTATTTAACCTAACATTTGCTGACGTTTTTGGTGTTTGGACACCATGGATATCCATTATTATTGCGACAATTATTTCTGCGATATTTTCAATTATCCATGCGGTTGCTTCTGTTTCCTTCAGGGCAAATCAAGTAGTTAGCGGTGTAGCAATAAACTTTTTAGCATTAGGTTTAGGTGTATTCTTGACAAAGCAATGGTTTGGAAAAGGACAGACGGATATGGTCTCCCAACCATTTTATACGACAGATATCCCTATATTGGCTAATATCCCAATCATAGGCCCCATATTGTTCCAAAATATATATGTATCATCCTATCTTGCAATTATACTCGCATTTGTGGCATGGTTTATACTTTATAAGACTCCATTTGGCTTACGTTTACGTGCTGTCGGAGAGCATCCAATGGCTGCAGATACAAATGGCATTAATGTTTCCAAAATGCGCTATATAGCTGTTATTGTTTCAGGTGCAATGGGAGGGTTAGGCGGATCTGTTTTTGCGCTTACAATCGCCCTAAACTTTTCCCATGCTACGATTGTCGGTCAGGGATTCATGGCACTGGCAGCAGTTATTTTTGGGAAGTGGCACCCACTGGGAGCAATGGGCGCAGCATTGTTCTTTGGTTTTGCCCAAAGTCTAAGTGTTATCGGTGGAGGTATTCCACTTCTTGCAGATGTGCCACAGGTATTCTTGTTAATTGCCCCATACGTTCTGACTATTCTTGCTTTAGCAGGGTTTATCGGTCGTGCTGAAGCCCCAAGAGCAAACGGGGAACCGTATATTAAAGGAAGTAGATAATGAATCGTGAACTGACTTGTTATCCAATCAATAGCAAGTCAGTCTTTTTTTGTTTATAATGGATGACGAATGGTAAAAATGTGCAGAATAAAGGTGATTATAGCATTGGAGGATGTTTAATGAATAAAGTTGAAGAAAAGAAAGTCAATGAAAATGGGCTGAATCTCCATTTCATTCAAAGTAAAAAGTATAAAACAATGAATGTTGTGGTTAAGTTAAAAGCCCCACTAACGCGTGAGACAATAACCAATCGAGCACTACTTCCTTATATTTTAAAACAAGGAACGAAAAGCTATCCGAGCAGAAAGGAACTCCAGCTGAAATTAGATGAATTATATGGAGCAGTACTTTCCATTGATCGAGCTAAAAAAGGAGAAAATCACGTGATCAGCATTCGTCTGGAGCTTGCAAATGAAAAATTCATCCCAGAAGAATCATCTATTATTGATGAGGGAATTTCATTAATGAGTGAACTTTTATTTCATCCGAATGCTTCTAATAATTCCTTTGATGAGAAAACCTTTAATCGGGAAAAAGACACATTAAGACAAAAAATGAATGCGATTAAAGATAATAAAATGAGCTATGCAAATATGCGTTTAATCGACGAAATGTGCGAAGGCGAACCCTACCAGCTGCATGTACACGGTTATGAAGAGGACCTAAATGATATAACGAAAGAATCATTATATGACTATTACCAAGCGATGCTTACAGAGGATCAGCTGGATATCTACGTACTGGGTGATTTTGACGAAGCAGAAGTAAAGGAAAAAATCACAGGATCCATGAAACGAAATACGAAAGATTTAAAATCACAGCAAAAAAGCGTAGTAAATAAAAATAGTACACAGCCAAAAGAAATTATTGAAGAACAAAAGATTCAACAGGCAAAATTGCATATAGGTTACCGGACAAACACGATATTCCGTGATGAAGGTTATTTTGCGCTTCAAGTTTTTAATGGCATTTTTGGCGGGTTTCCCAGTTCAAAGCTATTTATCAATGTGAGAGAAAAGAACAGTCTGGCTTACTATGCGGCGTCCCGATTTGAAAGTCATAAAGGTCTATTATTTGTTTTAAGCGGTATTGCTCCAGGCGATTTTGAAAAAGCCAGAGATATTATAAAACTACAGATGAAGGAAATGAAAGATGGGAACTTTACGGAAACGGAATTAAATGAAACGAAAGAATTAATTATTAATCAGTTATTGGAAACAATGGATAATCCACAAGGCTTAATCGAACTTCTCTATCAACAAGTGTTGGCAGATAAAGAATTAGACCCTGAAGAGTTAATTACTAATATAAAAAAAGTAACGAAAGACAATGTAATCTCAGTTGCGAATAAAATAGAAGAAGATACGGTTTATTTATTAACAAGCGAGGGAGGAAAGTCTGGTGAATAAACAAATCTACAGCGATATTTCTGAAACCTTATATTCAGCGAAGCTTGATAATGGCTTATCCGTTTATTTACTGCTAAAACGAGAAATGGCTAAAACGTACGGCGTGTTCTCAACAAATTACGGATCGATTGATCAAACGTTTACACCGATTGGAGAGAGCGAAAAAATCACAGTTCCAGAAGGGGTCGCTCATTTTTTGGAGCATAAATTATTTGAAAAAGAGGACCGGGATGTTTTTGCGGATTTTGGAAAACAGGCCGCTTCTCCTAATGCTTATACATCGTTTACGAAAACGGCTTATTTATTCGCTGCAACAAATCACATCGAAAAAAATGTAGAAACGCTGATTGATTTCGTTCAGGATCCCTATTTTTCAGAGGAATCAGTTGAAAAGGAAAAAGGAATTATTGCACAGGAAATTAAGATGTATGATGATCAGCCGGATTCACAATTATTTATGGGAACGATTAAATCTCTGTTTCAAAATCATCCTGTAAATATAGATATAGCAGGTACGGTCGAATCAATTAACACCATTACTAAAGACGATTTATATACATGTTACAATACCTTTTATCATCCGGAGAATATGACATTATTTATTGCTGGTAATTTTGATGAAAATAGCATGATGAATTTAATTCAATCCAATCAGCAAGCAAAAGATTTTAAGACGATGGATCAAATAGAAAGGGAATTTCCGGATGAATCAGCAGAAGTTGCTGTGAAAGAAAACAAAATTGTTATGCCGGTATCTATACCAAAATGTACAATTGGAATTAAGGAATCATCCGATGAATTAAAGGGTGAGGCATTTTTGAAAAAGGATTTACTGCAAGGTATGATTATAGATCATTACTTTTCAAAAGGCGGAACATTCTATCAGGAGTTATATAATGAAGAGCTTATTGACGGCAGTTTCTTTTTCGAGACCAATTTAGAGAAGAATTTTGGATATTCTATAGTTGGCAGTAATACAGACCGACCGGATAAATTCGCAGCTAAAGTGAAGGAATTATTACTGTCAACAAACACCGCATCAATTACAACCGAAGAATTTGAGCGAATGAAGAAAAAACAAATCGGTCAATTATTACGAGCAATGAACTCTTTGGAATTTATTGCAAACCAGTATATTCATTACCATACGCTTGATATTGATCTATTTGAAGTGATTCCTACACTACAGTCCATAACACTTCAAGAAGTGAATGATTTCGTACAGGATTGGATCAAAGAAGATCGTATGTCTGTATGTACAATAGCTGCGGAGTAAGGAGATGTCATGGAGGGGAATGTATTAATTATAGGGGCCAGTGGAGATATTGGTGTTGCTATCGCTGAACGGTTGGCAAACGATGGATATCAATTATTGCTGCATTATAATAAAAATAGAAAAAAGATTGATGAATTTAGTGAAAAACTTGATAAAGAATGTCTGCTCACTGTCATACAAGCAGATTTAAAAAATGACATAATGATAAAAGAGTTTCTAAATAAGCTTGTATTCCCGGTGGATTATATTATCTTTGCCGGCGGAGCAGCGCATTTCGGATTATTTCAGGATATAACAGAACAAATAATGAATGATATGCTCACATTACATGTAAAGGCACCTTGGATGATTACACATCACTTATTGCCAGCGATGATTCAACAAAAATCCGGTAAAATTATTTTCATAACATCCCTATGGGGAGATATTGGTGCAAGTAATGAAGTTGTTTATTCCTCGGTAAAAGGGGCACAAAACAGCTTTGTTAAGGCTTTAGCCAAAGAGGTTGCACCTAGTGAGGTTTCCGTAAATGCTATTAGCCCGGGTTATATTGAAACGAAAATGAATAACTATTTAGGTGAAGATGAGAAAGCAGCGCTTATTGCCGAAATCCCTATCAATCGTGCTGGTTTACCTAGTGAAATTGCCCATACAGTAAGTTTCCTATTGGATAAGCAATCGAATTATATCCAAGGTGAGATCATTAATGTGAATGGTGCCTGGAAGTAAAAGGTTGATCCCTTCCATCATGTATAAACGAAGAAAAAATTCAAATACTATACATGAAAAATGGAAGGAGGCATATGTATGTCAGTTCTAGATAATTTTGATTCATGGAAAGGTTTTTTGGCCAGCAGACTTCAGCAGGCTGAGCAACAAGGAATGAGCCAGCAAACAATGACCAATGTAGCTGACGAGGTTGGAGATTATCTTGCTAGCAATGTGGAAGCAAAAAATGAAGAAGAAGCAGTGTTAAGAGATCTATGGAATGCCGCTTCTGAAGATGAACAAAAGGCAATTGCAAACACCATGATTAAGATGGTTAAAAATCAAGGGAATACAAATTAAAGCTGCATGATTGGTAAAGAAGCTGTATAATTTATATATACAGCTTCTTTCTTATTTAAAAAAAGCTTTTATTTAGTGAACCTCTTTTCACTTACACCAAAATCATTTATTATATAGTCATATCAATTGCTTTTATATGTTATTATGAATAGAGTATGCAACTAAAGGAGCTAATTATGGAAAAAACAGAATGGTACCTTGAATACGAAATTCAATATAACCGTCCTGGACTACTTGGTGATATATCCTCTTTATTAGGGATGTTATCCATTAATATTATAACCATTAACGGAATAGAGGATTCCAGAAGAGGGATATTAATTCTTTCCCAATACAATGAAAATATTACACGTTTAAGATCAATATTAGATACAATGGATACAATTAAAGTAATGAAAATACGCAAGCCAAAACTTCGGGATAAATTAGCTGTACGGCATGGAAAATATATACACAGAGATACCAGCGATCGGAAAACAGTTCGTTTCGTGCGTGATGAATTAGGAATATTAGTGGACTTCATGGCAGAATTATGTAAAAAAGAAGGACATAAATTAATCGGTATTCGCGGAATGCCTCGAGTTGGCAAAACAGAATCGATCGTTGCTGCAAGCGTTTCTGCAAATAAACGTTGGTTATTTGTTTCTAGTACGCTTCTGAAACAAACAGTACGCAGCCAATTGATTGAAGGTGAATACAACCCGGAAAATATCTATATTATTGACGGCGTTGTTTCAAATAGACGTATGGAAGATGAAAAACATTGGCAACTTATTCGGGAAATTATGCAACTTCCCTCTATAAAAATAGTAGAGCATCCAGATGTTTTTGTACAGACAACAGAATATACGATTGATGATTTTGATTATATTATCGAGTTGCGTAGTCATGAAGATGAGGAGATTACATATGAACCAATCGAGAGGCAGCAATTCAGAAAGAATGATGGGTTTTCTATGTTTGATTTTTGAAATGGATGGTGTTATTTATGGAAATAGGAGAAAGGCTAAGAGAGGCTAGAGAAACAAAAAGTATATCCTTGGACAGTTTACAGGAAACAACAAAGATACAAAAAAGGTATTTAGTTGCAATTGAAGAGGGTAATTTCCATATCCTTCCAGGTAAATTCTATGCAAGAGCCTTTATTAAAGAATATGCTAATGCTGTAGGGTTAGATCCCAATGAATTGCTGGAAGAATACAAAGAAGAGGTCCCTAAAACGGAAGATGAAAACGATGCGCCATATACCCGAATACAGCGTACCCGAAAAGAAAGCAATGCAGAAAAAAGTCCAGCTATATTTTCACTTATGCCTACGATAATTGTTGTACTATTGGTGATTGGTATTATTTTAGCAGCTTGGTTTTTCTATACGCAAGCAACTTCCGGGGGTGGTGATGCAAATCCTCAGGAAGAGCAAAATGATAATGAGGAAATTATAATTAATAACCCGGATGATGATAACCAAAATAACAATGAAGGTGAAGCGAAAGAATCAACGGAAGAGGCAGAGGATACAGAGGACTCCACATCAGAATCAGAAGAAGAGGAAGAAGAACAGTCAGAAGTCGAATTTTCTTTAGTTGAAGAAGGGGCCGGTAGTCCACCCGAGTCTACGTTTGATTTAACGAATGCCGGCGAAGAAATCACTCTTACGCTAGAATCCAGTGGCAATACGTGGCTTGACGTTCAAAATGGAGATGGTGAATCTTTTTACAGCCAGGAATTTCCTGAAGATGAATCACCATTGGAGTTTGATATGTCTGGTGAGGAAAGAATTTATTTAAGCATTGGGAATGCGCCTGATCTAACGATATCGATTAATGGGACAGAATTAGAATATCCTATTGATCCGAATGAAGAAGTATTCCAAAAAATATGGATCAATACGAATAGCGAAACGTAAATAATCTGTATAGACCCTTCCCTTTATGTGATGTGGAAGGGTTTTGTACCTGACTTGATACTAGGAGGAAAAGCGGAGTAATGAATATACCAAATAAGATAACCCTTTCACGTATTTTTTTAATCCCTATATTTATTATTTTATTAAGTGTTCCCTTTGATTGGGGAGAATGGAATATTGGCGACAGGCAGTTGCCTGTTTCCCATTTTGTAGCAGGTTTACTTTTTATCATTGCCTCGACAACGGATTGGATCGATGGTTATTACGCCAGGAAGTATAATCTTGTAACTAATTTAGGGAAGTTTCTGGATCCATTGGCAGATAAATTACTCGTTGCGGCAGCATTAATTTTATTAGTGGAAATGGGATTAGCACCTGCTTGGGTTGTTATTCTTATTATAAGCAGAGAGTTTGCTGTAACAGGACTCAGATTAGTTGCTGCTGGTGAGGGAATCGTACTTGCGGCAAGCAGTATGGGGAAATTAAAAACAGTTACACAAATTGTTGCAGTAGCAGCTCTACTGCTCCATAACTTTCCATTATCTTATATCGGATTTCCATTCGCGCAGGTAATGCTATATATCGCATTATTCTTTACAGTATATTCTGGTTATGATTATTTTGTAAAAAATTGGCATGTTATGAGGAGTTCTAAATAATGAAAAATGTGAAGGCAGAAATTATCGCGGTAGGCACAGAGTTATTATTAGGACAAATTGCAAATACAAATGCACAATGGCTGTCTAAGCAACTCGCATTATACGGGATTAATATTTACAACCATACAGTAGTGGGTGACAACCTGCAGCGGGTGGAAGATGCCTTTTCCCAGGCTCACCATCGATCAGATATTGTAATAGTTACAGGAGGACTTGGACCAACCGAAGATGACTTAACCCGTGAAGCTTTTCAGCGTATAAGTCATTTGGACATTGTTGAGCATCCACCTTCCATGAAAAAAATAGAAGCATTTTTTGAGAAGCAAAATTCGGTGATGACACCGAATAATCGGAAGCAAGCACGAGTTTTTAAAAACGCATATGTACTTGATAATAAAGTCGGGATGGCACCTGGAATGATTGTAACACATGATAATAAGACTTGGATCTTCCTACCTGGTGTTCCGAGAGAAATGAAGCAACTTGTTACAAATGATGTACTTCCTCATCTCCAAAAATTAACCGGGAATGAAGAGATTATTAAATCAACAGTTCTAAAATTCATCGGCATTGGTGAATCAGCTTTAGAGCATGAATTAAGTGATATCATTCAACATCAAAGTAATCCAACCATCGCTCCATTGGCTCAAGATGAAGGTGTGGTCATTCGTCTCACTGCAAAAGAAAGATCCAAGGTAAAGGTAAATGATTTACTCGAGGATACGAAGCAGCAAATTTTAGCAAAAGTTGGTTCTCACTTTTATGGTGTTGATGAGGAAAAATTAGAAAATCAGGTAATCTCTCTTTTAAAGGAGCAGAACAAGCGTATTGCTGCTGCTGAGAGCTTAACAGGTGGTATGTTTACAGATAAGCTTATTTCAGTGGAAGGCGCTTCTTCTGTTTGTCGTGGCGGTATAGTCTGTTATGACACAAAAGTAAAACAGGATGTGCTTGGTGTTTCTAATGATGTCATACAAAGTAAAGGTGTGGTTAGTCCAGACTGTGCCTTGGAAATGGCTGACAATGTACGCAGGAAACTGGATGCTGCTATTGGAATAAGCTTTACTGGGGTAGCTGGACCGAGTGAAGTGGAAGGTAAACCGGCAGGGACAGTTTACATTGCTATTTGTCAAGATAGCGGAGAACAATCTGTTGAAAAGTTCACCTTTCAGGGTACACGTAATTCGGTTAGACGGAGAGCTACACTAAAGGGACTTGAAATTCTTTTTAAATACTTAAAATGATAAAACTAGAGACTTTTTTTCATTAAAATTCATTTTTACGGTGTGCAGTCTATTCTATAATTCTATTTTTCAGAGAAAAACATTGCTAAAATCAGAGAACATTTATTCGATTTTTCTTGGCAAATCTTTAAAAACAATGTATGATGTAAATAGATACTAAAAGGAGGCAAATACGTTGAGTGATAAAAAACAGGCATTAGATATGGCGCTAAAACAAATAGAAAAACAATTCGGCAAAGGTTCGATTATGAAACTTGGGGAGCAGGCTGCACAAAAAATAGCAACAATTCCAAGTGGATCACTAGCACTTGATGTAGCACTGGGAATAGGCGGATATCCCAGAGGTAGAGTAGTAGAAATATACGGGCCTGAATCATCAGGTAAGACGACGGTAGCTTTACATGCCATTGCAGAAGCACAGCGAAAAGGTGGACAGGCAGCTTTTATTGATGCCGAACATGCGCTTGATCCGACATATGCAAGGGCACTTGGTGTAGATATCGAAGAATTGCTCCTGTCACAACCTGATACAGGCGAACAAGCACTGGAAATTGCTGAGGCACTTGTACGAAGTGGTGCAGTTGATATTGTGGTTGTGGACTCTGTTGCGGCATTAGTTCCTAAAGCGGAAATTGAAGGGGACATGGGGGATGCGCATGTAGGCTTACAAGCACGTCTTATGTCCCAAGCGCTAAGGAAGCTTTCGGGGTCAATTAATAAATCCCATACGACAGCTGTGTTCATCAATCAAATTCGTGAAAAAGTAGGTGTCATGTTTGGGAATCCGGAGACAACGCCAGGTGGACGTGCACTTAAATTCTATGCTTCTGTTCGTTTGGAAGTTCGTCGTGCGGAAACATTAAAACAGGGCAACGAAATTATGGGAAATAGAGCTAGAATAAAAGTCGTTAAAAATAAAGTAGCACCACCATTCAAGCAAGCGGAAGTGGATATCATGTATGGACAAGGAATTTCAAAAGAAGGTGAAATTCTTGATATCGGCTCAGATCTGGATATTGTCACAAAAAGCGGTGCATGGTATTCATATAATGGAGAAAGACTCGGTCAAGGTCGAGAAAATTCTAAACAAGTTTTTAAAGACAATAAAGCTATGATGGAAGAGATCCATGAAGCAATCCGTAAGCACTATGATTTGGATGGTACAGCAGAAAAACAAGAAGAAAAACAAGAAGCAAATGAACAAGAAGAAGGACAAAAACGTATGGATATATAATAGTTTCGAAGTGATCAAAAAATCCTTTACTGGTATCCGGTATAGGATTTTTTGGTTTTTTAAATAACTCTTGTAAGATTACTTGTGACGTTTCCTTGACAATAGTCATATAGACAATTAAAATTAACATGTATAATTTTATAATTTCTATTATAAGATATATTATTATTTATGCATTGAACATGGTACATGCCGACAAATAATGAATTGTACAACTTTATAGCAATAGGAGGTGAAATCATGGAAAATCCCTTAATCATCTCCATTTTGCTTGCTCTAATCCTAATCGTCGGTATTGTTGTTGGTTATCTGATTCGTAAATCTATTGCAGAGGCTAAAATTTCCAGTGCGGAAAATTTAGCTAAACAAATAGTTGATGAGGCACATCGAAACGCAGATACCTCTAAAAAGGAGGCACTTCTTGAGGCGAAAGATGAAAATCATAAACTTCGCCAGCAGACAGAAGAAGAATTACGTGAAAGACGTTCAGAAGTACAAAAGCAAGAAAATCGTCTGATGCAAAAAGAAGAAAATCTGGACAGAAAAAGTGAAACACTGGACGAGCGTGAGCTCTTGTTAGAAAGAAAAGAACAGTCACTAACAGAAAAACAACAACAAATTGAAGAAATGGAAAGCAAAGTGGAAGCTATGAAACAAGAGCAGCAAACTGAGCTTGAGCGCATTTCAGGATATACGACGGACCAAGCGAAACAAATTATTTTAGAGCGGATCGAAAAAGAAGTGACACATGAGTCAGCATTAATGGTAAAGGAAGCTGAAAACCGTGCAAAAGAAGATGCTGATAAAAAAGCAAAAGACATTCTTTCGCTAGCCTTACAACGTTGTGCTGCAGACCACGTCGCTGAAACAACAGTATCTGTAGTAAACCTTCCTAACGATGAGATGAAAGGACGTATCATCGGACGTGAAGGACGTAATATACGAACCCTGGAAACCTTAACTGGTATTGATTTAATTATTGATGATACACCGGAAGCGGTAATTTTATCCGGTTTTGATCCGATACGACGGGAAACTGCTCGTATGGCATTAGAAAAACTGGTACAAGATGGCAGAATTCACCCAGCAAGAATTGAAGAAATGGTGGATAAAGCCAGACGTGAGGTTGATGAATATATACGGGAAACTGGAGAAGAAACAACATTCGAGGTTGGAATACATGGTCTGCATCCAGACTTAATTAAAATACTCGGTCGTCTAAAATATCGTACAAGTTATGGCCAAAATGTCCTGAAGCACTCAACAGAGGTTGCCTACCTCTCTGGTTTACTGGCTGCTGAATTAGGTGAAGATGTAACGTTAGCAAGAAGAGCCGGCTTACTTCATGACATTGGAAAAGCAATAGATCATGAAGTTGAAGGTAGCCATGTTGAAATCGGTAAGGAACTTGGAATAAAGTACAAAGAGCATGAGGTAGTTATTAATTCTATCGCTTCTCATCACGGTGATGAAGAAGCAACTTCCGTCATTTCTGTATTGGTAGCTGCCGCAGACGCATTATCTGCTGCACGCCCTGGTGCAAGAAGTGAAACATTGGAAAATTATGTTAAACGTTTGGAAAAACTTGAAGAAATTTCGGAGTCCTTTGCAGGGGTAGAGAAATCCTTTGCAATCCAAGCCGGAAGAGAAATCCGGATCATGGTTAAACCTGATGAAATCGATGATATTGAATCTGTAAGTATCGCTCGAGATATTCGAAAGCGGATTGAAGGAGAACTTGATTATCCAGGTCACATTAAAGTAACCGTTATTAGAGAAACACGATCAGTTGAATATGCGAAATAAAAGCGATCATTTTTGATCGCTTTTATTTTTATCAATTCACCTTATGGTTGCTGAATGGCCAAGTTTTCTAATCAATTAATTTTTTGACAATACATAAGCGTTATGAAAAACTAATAGTATTATAAAAAGATAAGGATGATCTAACCAATGAAAATTTTATTTATTGGAGACGTTGTGGGTTCCCCGGGACGAGATATGGTACGGGACTATTTACCAAAATTAAAAGAGAAGTACCGCCCACACATGACAATTATTAACGGAGAAAATGCAGCTTCGGGAAAAGGAATTACAGAAAAAATCTATAAGCAATTTTTGGAGTCAGGTGCTCAAGTGATTACGATGGGAAATCACACATGGGATAAGAAGGAAATCTTCGAGTTTATTGAGAATGCACCATATATGATTAGGCCAGCAAATTTCCCTAAGGGCACCCCTGGAAAAGGGTTGGTATTTGTAAACATTAATGGGATAGAAATAGCCGTTATTAATTTACAGGGACGCACATTTCTTCCAGCTATCGATGATCCATTTCGCAAAGTGGATGAACTGATCGATGAAGCAAAAAAACGTACAAATATTATTTTTGTTGATTTTCATGGAGAGGCAACAAGTGAAAAACAGGCGATGGGCTGGTATACAAATGGAAGAGTGAGTGCAGTTGTCGGTACACATACACACACTCAAACAGCGGATGAACGCATTTTACCGGAAGGAACTGCATATATTTCAGATGTGGGGATGACGGGCTCCTATGACGGCATATTGGGTATGGAGAGAGAGGCAGTGTTGAAAGGCTTCTTAACGTCTTTACCTGTACGTTTTGAAATTAATAAAAAGGGTAGAACACAATTAAATGGCTTTATCGTTTCCATTGATAAAAACAGCGGAAAGGCAACGAAAGTAGAACGAATTTTAATTAATGAGGATCACCCATTCTTTGGTTGATTAATTGAATCTTTCGAATTATTGAGGCGTAATAGGGAATAAGCTAACATCTCCAGGAATATAGTAGCAATAGAACTACATTAGTAAATGAAGGAGGTACTAGTAATGGACGTATTAAAGGTTTCAGCTAAATCAAATCCAAATTCAGTAGCAGGCGCACTTGCAAATGTATTACGTGAAAATGGTTCAGCGGAGATGCAGGCGATTGGTGCTGGTGCATTAAACCAGTCCGTTAAGGCGGTAGCTATAGCGAGAGGGTTTGTAGCACCAAGTGGAGTCGATTTAATTTGTATACCGGCATTTACCGATATTATGATCGATAATGAAGAAAGAACAGCGATTAAGTTAATTGTAGAACCTAGATAAATGTAAATGGAATAACTAGTGTTACGCTTAGCGCGTAGCACTATTTTTTAATCTTCCTGTTTATATGTGGGAGATTTTTTATTTGCGCTTACTTAGGATGTATTGTTTAATTTATATATAGCCTTTATACTGAATGAGTCGGGTATATGTTAATTTCTATAAAAAGAAAGGAAATTCGTTATGAATGAACAACAGCGAAAAGAACAGTCGCAAATAAAGCAGGTAAATTCCGCGGACATAAAATCCGGCCAGGATAAGCCACTAAATGAGAAAACAAGCGCGGATTTTGCGAAGTATTTCGAGACAACCTATGAACCACCGAATTTAAATAAAGCACGTAAACGCGGTCGGGATAAGGTAAATGTTCACTACGACTTTGGGATTCCTGAAGATATGGAAAACATAGGTAAAGGGAAAAAGTTCTTAATACGTACATATGGCTGTCAAATGAATGAACATGATACAGAAGTGATGGCTGGTATTCTAACGGAAATGGGTTATGAGGCAACTTTCGATACCAATGAAGCGGACATTATTTTATTAAACACATGTGCGATCAGAGAAAATGCGGAAAATAAAGTGTTCGGCGAAATCGGCCACTTAAAACCGCTAAAGCTAGAAAACCCGGATTTAATTTTAGGTGTTTGCGGCTGTATGTCACAAGAAGAATCTGTCGTAAATAAAATTTTGGAGAAGCACCAGCATGTTGATCTTATTTTTGGAACGCATAATATTCACCGTCTGCCGCATTTAGTAAAGGAAGCTATGTTTGGCAAAGAGAAGATTGTTGAGGTGTGGTCCAAAGAGGGAGATATTATTGAAAACCTTCCAAAAGCCCGCAAAGGCAAAATTAAGGCATGGGTTAATATTATGTATGGCTGTGACAAATTCTGTACCTACTGTATCGTGCCAATGACACGAGGGAAAGAGCGTAGCCGCAAACCGGAGGATATTATCCAGGAGATCCGCCATTTGGCTGCACAAGGCTATCAAGAGGTTACATTACTTGGACAGAATGTGAATGCATATGGAAAAGACTTTGAAGAGATGACTTATGGTCTGGGTGATTTAATGGATGATATTCACAAAATCGATATACCAAGAGTTCGTTTTACAACATCACATCCAAGGGACTTTGATGATCGTTTAATTGAAGTATTAGCTCAAGGCGGCAATCTCCTTGACCATATCCACTTGCCGGTACAGTCAGGAAGTAGTGAAGTGCTTAAACGTATGAATCGTAAATATACACGGGAAGACTATTTAGAATTAGTCCGCAAAATTCGTAAAGCCATTCCAAATGCAACGCTCACAACAGACATCATCGTTGGGTTCCCAAACGAAACAGAAGAACAATTTGAGGAGACGATGACATTGGTGGAGGAAGTTGGCTTTGAGGCAGCCTTTACATTCATTTATTCACCGCGTGATGGTACACCGGCTGCACGAAAAAAAGATGATGTGCCTGAAGATGTGAAGAAACAGCGTCTGTACCGTTTGAATGAACTTGTGAACAAACAATCTGCGACGTCCATGAAAACGTATAATGAAGCGGTCGTTCAAGTGCTTGTCGAAGGAGAAAGTAAAAAGAATCCTGATGTTCTTGCAGGATATACGTCAAAGAATAAACTTGTAAACTTCAAAGGACCTAAATCATCGATTGGAAAAATTGTTGATGTTAAAATTACAGAGTCCAAAACATGGTCATTAAATGGTATAATGGTAGAAACTACAGCAGAGGTGAACTAATATGGCCGAATATACAAGAGCCCAAGTACTGGAAGAGGCTAAAAAATTAGCAGATATGCTTGCAAGTACAGAAGAAATCGATCGCTTTAAACAAGTGGAAGCTAAGATAAATGATAATAAAAAAGTGCAGCAATTAATTAAAAAAATAAAGACACTGCAAAAACAAGCGGTAAACTTTCAAGCATATGAAAAAAAAGAAGCATTGAAAAAAGTAGAGGCTGAAATTGATCGGCTTCAAGAAGAAATTGATGGTATTCCAGTGGTACAGGAATTTAAGGAAACACAGGTTGTCGTAAATGATGTATTACAATTAGTATCCGGCACGATCGCCAGAGAAGTTACCAATAATGTAATTGAGTCAACTGGCGGCGATATTCTTGCAGGTGAAACAGGTTCCAAAGCAAAAAACAGCACACCAAGCGCCCATTAGAATAGTATAACCAGGTAGGAAGATATATCTTTTCTTACCTGGTTTTTTTACGTAACCTAAGCTCTAAAATTTTACCTTTCCATGCTTTTAAAAATTAGCTATGCACTTTAGGTATTTGTCTTGCATAAAATGACAATGAAAAAAGAGGAGGTAAAAGTAGTTATGACTTTTCTTGAAAAAGACTATAGAGAAATCATTACAAAAGCTGTTTGTGGCAAGGGACGGAAGTTTACGCAAGCCAGCCATTCCATCGCACCATCACATCGGCCATCAAGTATTTTGGGGTGCTGGGTGATCAATCATTTATATAATGCCAAGAAAAAATCAGAAGATAAAGTGGAAATCAATGGCAGCTATGACATAAATATTTGGTATTCGTATAATGACAATACGAAAACAGAGGTAGTTACAGAAAGAGTGACCTATAGTGATATTATTCCACTTTCTGTCATGGATGATAACTGCATCAATGATGAATATGATGTTATCGCCAAAGTAATTCAACAACCAAATTGCCTGGAGTGCAAAATTGCCAATAAAGGACAGAAAATTTCCGTTGAAATTGAAAGGGAATTTGTCGTGCAAGTCCTCGGCGAAACGAAGATAAGTGTTAAGGTTAATCCAAAGTGGGATAAAGACGGTGAAGATGATGACGGTTGGGATTTCGAATTAACCGATGATGAATTAAGTGATGTGGAACCTGATTTTCTAAATAAAAAAGATTAACTAGATTACGAGGGAGAAACTTCCTCGTAATTTTTCTTTCTCGATTATCCTGTTTGGTGTATGGTATAATTATATGAGTATATATTGGCTTTATGGAGGGTTAATTATGGCAAAACATACACCAATGATGGAGCAATATTTGAAAATTAAAGCAGAACATAAGGATACCTTCCTGTTTTTTCGCTTAGGTGATTTTTATGAAATGTTCTTTGATGATGCAATAATAGCTGCAAGGGAACTGGAAATCACACTTACACAACGGGATCCCGGACAAAAGGAGCCGATTCCAATGTGTGGGGTGCCTTATCATTCAGCAAAAAATTACATAAAAATTTTAATAGAAAAAGGCTATAAAGTAGCTATATGTGAACAGGTAGAAGATCCAAAGGAAGTAAAAGGTGTCGTGAAAAGAGAAGTCGTGCAGCTGATTACGCCCGGAACGGTTATGGAAAGTAATATGCTAAGTGATGGTGAAAATAATTACATCGCTAGTCTTTCTCATTTTAACGATGGCTCCTACGTCATTGTCTACAATGATTTATCTACAGGGGAGAATCGCATTGCCCTTATTACAAATGGCTGGGACGGGGTTATACATGAATTATACAATCAACCGATCAGAGAAATAGTTATTTCTTCCAACTTACCTCAAAATTTACAGGAGCAATTACGTGATCGAATACAAGTAACGTTATCCTATCAGGATGAGGTTACATTCAGTGCGGAGTTTCGCACTATAAGTGAAAATTTAAATGATGAACGCTTAATGCAAGCATTTAGCCGCTTGTTGAACTATATACAACACACTCAAAAAAGGTCGCTTGATCACCTGCAGCAAGCAGAAGTAATTGAATTAAACGATTACTTGTCGCTTGATATGTATTCCAAGCGCAATCTTGAATTAACAGAAACGATACGTAAGAAGGGTAAGCATGGCAGTTTATTATGGGTGCTTGATAAAACAGTTACAGCTATGGGGGCTCGAATGCTTAAAAAGTGGCTGGAACGCCCTTTATTGAACCAAGATCAGATCGAACAACGACTTGAAATTGTGGAAGGATTTTATCAAGGTTTCATGGAGCGGGATGAGTTACGGGAAACATTAAAATCAGTCTATGATCTGGAGCGTCTTGCAGGTCGAATTGCTTTTGGGAATGTGAATGCACGTGATCTTATCCAATTAAAACAATCGCTTCAACGAATTCCTGAATTAAAATCAATATTGACACAATTTGGCAATGATGAAATCAATCTTCTAGCTGAAGATCTCCATGTTCCCGAACATATAGTAGATCTATTGCATGAAAGCTTAGTAGATGAACCTCCCGCATCCATTAAAGAAGGTTCGCTTATGAAGGATGGCTATAACGAGAAGCTCGATACGTATCGAGATGCTTCGAGAAATGGAAAACAATGGATTGCTCAGCTGGAACAAAAGGAGAAGCAGGAAACAGGTATTAAGTCACTTAAAATAGGTTATAATCGTGTGTTTGGTTACTATATTGAAGTAACAAAGGCAAATTTGCATCTTTTGCCTGAAGGAAGATATGATCGAAAACAGACATTAACAAATGCGGAACGTTATATTACCTCCGAGTTAAAGGAAAAAGAACAGCTTATATTAGAAGCGGAGGAAAAGAGTGTAGACCTGGAATACAACCTATTTATCGAAATCCGTGAACAAATGAAGGAACATATTCCCAGCCTCCAACATCTGGCGGATGCAGTCAGTGCAATCGACGTATTACAGGCATTTGCAACCGTAAGTGAGGCGAATAATTATAAGCGCCCTACATTTGTAAATAATGAATTATCCATTAAGAATGGCCGTCATCCAGTGATTGAACAGGTTATGAAAGAAGAGTCATTTGTTCCAAACGATATTTCCTTGAATAACGACAAAAATATATTGTTAATAACCGGCCCGAATATGTCAGGAAAAAGCACATACATGCGTCAGCTAGCATTAACAGTGATTATGGGACAAGTCGGCTGCTTTGTACCAAGCGACGAGGCAGAACTCATTATATTTGATCAAATTTTTACAAGAATTGGGGCTGCGGATGACCTGGTTTCAGGGCAAAGCACATTTATGGTAGAAATGCTTGAGGCAAATCATGCGATTGCTAATGCGACAGACAGGAGCTTAATTTTACTTGATGAAATCGGACGTGGGACAAGCACGTATGATGGGATGGCGCTGGCTCAAGCAATTGTAGAATATATTCACAATAACATCCATGCCAAAACGCTTTTTTCTACGCATTATCATGAGTTAACGGCACTGGAAGAAACCTTATCGAATTTGAAGAATATTCATGTCCGTGCAGAGGAACATGAAGGGAATGTGGTGTTCTTACATCAAATTAAAGAAGGTGCTGCAGATGAAAGTTATGGTATTCATGTAGCGAAACTGGCAGATCTACCGCAAGTGTTAATTGAGAGAGCTAGTTCCATTTTGCAGCAATTCGAAAGCAATGATAAGCCTAAACCTGAGACTGAAAAAATAGAGTCTGGTCAACTTTCCTTTTTTGTTGAGGAAAAGAAGCCTACTAAGAAGGAAAAACTATCTTCTCCCAATGAAAAAGTCATAAATAATTTAAACCAGTTGAATTTATTTGAAATGACACCATTAGAAGCAATGAATACATTGTATAAGCTACAAAAAGAGGTTAAAAAGTAGTTTTAGTGGAAGTTCAAAAAGTCTTATAAGAAAGGATTGTTTGCATGGAAATTGTACAAATGCCTGATAAGTTAGCTAATAAAATAGCAGCTGGTGAAGTAGTTGAGAGACCTGCATCCGTTGTGAAAGAATTAGTTGAAAACAGTATTGATGCAAACAGTACATGGATTAAAGTTGAAATTTCTGAAGCGGGGCTAGAGCAAATTAAAATAACGGATGACGGAAACGGCATGTCTGAACAAGATGGTGAAAGAGCGTTTTTACCACATGCTACGAGTAAAATAAAAGATGAGAACGACTTATTTCATGTAAAAACACTGGGTTTTCGCGGAGAAGCACTTGCAAGTATTGCCTCTGTTAGCCGATTGACTATCAGAACCTCCCAAGGGGACGGCGCTGGTACGTTGTTATACCTGGAAGGTGGAAGTATTATAGAAAAAGCAAAGAGTGACGCTCGTAAAGGTTCTGAGATTATGGTTGAAGATCTATTTTATAATACACCTGCACGTTTAAAATATATGAAAAGTATTCATACAGAGCTTGGACACATTACAGATCTTCTTAATCGATTAGCATTAGCTCATCCTGATATCAGATTTGAAGCAACACATAACGGCAAGGGTTTATTTAAAACGGCAGGTACCGGTGATGTCCTGCAGGTTATTTCACAGGTTTACGGAATGAATACAGCGAGAAAAATGTTGCCAGTTAATCAGGAAACACTTGATTTTTCCATCGACGGTTATATCGGTAAACCGGAAGTGACAAGAGCATCACGATCCTATATTTCTACCATTATTAATGGTCGGTATATAAAAAGCATCCCATTAACCAAAGCAATTATGCAGGGGTATCACACCTTATTGCCAATCGGGCGTTCGCCGATTGTCGTACTTGCTATTCGGATGGATCCTGTATTAGTAGATGTTAATGTACACCCGACAAAACTCGAGGTGCGTTTTAGTAAAGAAAAAGAATTATTTGCAGCAGTTGAAGAGATGATTAAAAGAAAATTTCGTGAGAATACTTTAATTCCGGATATACAACAAAAGCCAGTAAAGCGGGAAAAGTCTGAGCAGCATACAATGCAATTTGAGGAGACAACTAAACCGGTACAATGGAGTTTAGGGACACAAATTCATGAACCACAACCTGAATTAGCTAGTAAAGAGCAACGTGATTTTGAAATGCCAACCAGGGAATCTAGCTCTGCCAGTAAGGTGGTTGACGACACACCACCCCCACAAGAAGTAACAAACAATCAAGAGGAGAAGGTAAATAAACAACGTATTCCTGCAATGTATCCAATTGGCCAAGCCCAGGGAACCTATATTATAGCTCAAAATGAAAATGGTCTATATATGATTGATCAGCATGCTGCCCAGGAAAGAATTAAATATGAATTTTTCAAGAAAAAATTGGGTGAAACAAATAATGAGTTACAGGAATTGCTACTTCCACTAACATTTGAATTTTCCAAGCAGGAATCTATTTTTATTGAGCAATATAAAAATGAATTTGAAAAAGCAGGGTTATTCTTGGAATCTTTTGGCCACCAAACCTATGTAATCCGTTCACATCCGAGCTGGTTTCCAAAAGGTTTTGAAGAAGAGGTCATCCGGGAAATGATTGAACAGATTATGCAGGATGAAAAAGTTAACGTAGAAAATATAAGGGAAGATGCAGCGATTTTAATGTCCTGCAAACGCTCCATTAAAGCGAATCATTATTTGAATCAGGATGATATGTTTCGATTATTGGAAGATTTAAGAAAATCAGTTGATCCATTTACATGTCCGCATGGCAGGCCCATAATTATCCATTTTTCTTCTTATGATCTTGAAAAAATGTTCAAACGTGTGATGTAATGGCGTATAAATTATCTGTACCTCGTTAAAGCTATTAAAAATGCAAAAAGAGGTGTCTTATGGATAATCAAAAGGTCATTAACTTTCTGAATCAACAAGTATCAAATTACTTTGTCATGTATGTGAAATTACATCGATATCACTGGTTTGTTCAAGGAAGACATTTCTTTCAATTACATGAAACGTTTGAAGAAATGTATCAAACGTTTGCAGCTGATCTTGATGAAATTGCAGAACGAATTTTAATGATTGATGGAAAACCACTGGCAACAATGAGTAAATTTTTGAAAGAGACGACATTAAAAGAAGCGAACGCAGATGATAAAGAAGATGAAATGATTGCCCAATTGACTCAGGACTATGAACAAATCATTTCAGAAATCAAAGATGGAATGAGCCTTGCAGAAGAAGGGAAAGATGAACCAACTGTTGATATGCTAATTTCACTGCAGGCAAAACTTGAAAAATATATTTGGATGCTTAAAGCATATCGCGCATATGAATAAAAGAATGATCAAGGGGAATACTGATGAAAAAAACTGTAATTGCGATCGTTGGACCAACTGCAGTAGGTAAAACCAAATTAAGTATTGAAATTGCAAAACGATTTAATGGTGAAATTATCAGTGGTGATTCCATGCAGGTGTATAGAGGTTTGGATATTGGTACCGCAAAGATATCCGAGGATGAAATGCAGGGAACTCCTCACTATATGATAGATATAAAGGATCCGGATGAAGATTTTTCTGCAGCGGATTTTCAATATTATGTTCAATCGTATATAGACGAAGTTTCCTCCCATAACAAAGTTCCAGTTATTGTTGGAGGTAGTGGCTTATATATTCAGGCCGCATTATACAATTATAATTTCTCCAAGCAGAGAAGAAATGATGTTATAACCAAACGGTTAGAAAACGAGATGGAAAATGATGGGGTCATGCCACTATACAATCGTTTAAAAGAAATTGACCCAAAAGAGGCTGCTAAAATTCATCCGAATAACCATCGACGAGTTATTCGGGCATTGGAAATCTATGAAATGACTGGATTAACAAAGACGGAGTATCAGCAGGAGCAAAAGCTTGAGTCACCATACAACCTAATTTTAATAGGACTAGAGATGGATAGAAAGATGCTATATGATCGAATTAATCATCGTATTGATGCAATGATAGCGAATGGGCTAGTAGACGAAGTAAATCGTTTATATAACCAAGGCTTTATAGACTGCCCATCTATGAAGGCAATTGGTTATAAAGAGTTTGTACCATACATAAAAGAAGAGCAAAGTCTTGAACGTTCCATTGAATTATTAAAACGTAATTCTAGAAGATATGCCAAACGTCAATATACTTGGTTTAAAAATAAAATGGATATTAGATGGTATAGAATAACGCCAGATACAATTGATGAAAGATATCAAATGATTTTAAACGATTTAGCAGGAATTTTAAAAAATAGATAGAATTATATATAATATAGATAGAAAAGAGGAGGAAGTGCCATGGCTCAAACGGCGAATGTTCAAGATCAATATTTAAATCAACTGAGGAAAAACCATATCCCAGTTACCTTATTTCTCACAAACGGATTCCAATTACGAGGAATTGTTAAAGCATTTGACAATTTTACTGTCGTATTGGAGACGGATGGGAAGCAACAACTAATTTATAAACATGCGATTTCCACATTTTCACCTGTCAAAAATGTTTCCCTTGAAAAAGAATAAGTAAGTCAAAAGCGGTCGCTCATCAAGCGCCCGTTTTTTCATAATGAAGTCTTCTGTTTTTGTCAATTTCTACTAATCTGACCTCTTATTTCTGGCACCCTAGAAAACGCGGCCAATGTGTTTCTTAACTAGGCGTTTGTCACAACTTTTTATTTGCAGCGTATACTGTTTTGAATAAGGAGTGATGGCATGGAGACACAAATGATAAGGAATAGAAACGGGCAAATTAATATCGTATTACATGATAAAAAAGAAGTAAAAATCGAAAATAACGATCATGTTCACTATATTGATAATAGCCCGTTTACGCATATCGACCAAGAATTCTCATCATTTGTCGCGATGAATGAATTAAAACGAACGGTCAAGGAAATTTATGCCACTATCATTATTAATGAGAAACGTAAACAAGTAGGACTTACAGGAACAAAACAAGTGCTTCACATGCTTTTTAAAGGAAATCCCGGTACAGGTAAAACAACAGTTGCAAGAAAGCTTGCAAAAATATACTTTGAGATGAATCTATTGTCAAAAGGACATTTTATCGAAGCAGAAAGAGCTGATTTGGTAGGTGAGTATATCGGTCAAACGGCACAGAAAACACGTGCTATTATTCAAAAATCAATGGGCGGGATATTATTTATCGATGAAGCGTATTCACTAGCCCGTGGTGGGGAAAAAGATTTTGGTAAAGAAGCCATTGATACATTGGTGAAACATATGGAAGATAACCATAATGATTTTGTTTTAATATTAGCAGGGTACCCAAATGAAATGGAACGGTTTTTAACCTTAAATCCCGGGCTCAGATCCAGGTTTCCATTTATATTGGATTTTCAGAATTATGAGGTCGACCAATTAATGGATATCGCAAAGCAAATGGCTTCAGAGAGAGAATACAAGTTTACAAAGAAAGCGGAATGGGAATTAAAAACCCAGTTATATAAAAAGACAGCAGAAATGAAACGGAATTTTTCAAATGCGCGTTATGTACGTAACGTAATCGAAAACGCCATCAGAAAACATGCAGTTAGATTATTGACGAAAGAACAAATCTCTACTGAAGATTTAATACTGTTAACGGATAAGGACTTATATTCAGATGACTTTTAAAAATCCTTAAAGAGCCAATGGATTTTGTACTAATTTTTCATTATTTGATATGATAAAAATATGTAATTAAAGGTATACTGTTTTTACTAGTGCATTACAGAAAGAGGTTGGCATACATGTCTGGAGAGAAAGTACTGATTATAGCTGTTAAAAATAAGGAACAAAATGATTTACGATTCCACTATTCACTGGAAGAATTGATATCATTGAGTAATACAGCGGGTGGTGAGGTTAAAAAAGTTATTACGCAAAATCGTAGCCGTATTCACTCTAAAACATATTTAGGTGAAGGTAAAATAGATGAAATTAAACAGGAGATAGATGAACTGGATATTGATTTAGTTATATCCAATGACGAATTAACGCCTGGCCAATTACGAAATTTAAGTGATCGCTTTGAAGTTCGATTAATTGATCGAAGTCAACTAATTTTAGATATTTTTGCACAACGAGCCCGGACAAAAGAAGGGAAACTTCAAGTAGAACTTGCTCAATTAGAATATATGCTCCCAAGGCTTCACGGTCAAGGTCGCGCTATGTCCCGCCTCGGTGCAGGGATTGGTACTAGAGGGCCGGGGGAAACAAAACTGGAAACAGATCAACGTCATATCAGGCGTAGAATATACGATCTAAAACGCCGGTTGAAATTAGTTGTCAGACAACGGCACCAATACCGCCAAAGAAGAAAGACAAATGATGTCTTTCAAATTGCTATTGTAGGTTATACAAACGCGGGAAAGTCCACGCTGTTTAACAGGATGACCAACAGTCGTTCATTGGAGGAAAATCAGTTATTTGCGACGCTTGATCCATTAACACGGGAGATACAGCTACCTTCTGGCTTCCACACCTTAATTACAGATACAGTTGGATTTCTTCAGGATTTGCCTACATCGCTGATCGCATCCTTTCGATCAACCTTAGAGGAAGTAGCAGAAGCAGATTTCTTAATTCATGTTGTAGATGCCGCGCATCCGGATCAGGAAAAACAACAGGACATTGTCAATAAACAACTAGAGGAATTGGATGCCGGAAGTATACCCATGCTTACAGTCTATAATAAAAAAGATTTAGTCAAGGATGGTTTTATACCTTTGAACCATCCATATATTTTTATAAGTGCATATGAACCAACCGATTTGAATTTGCTTTATGAGAAGATAGAAGCTATTTTAAAGGAACAATGGGATAGATATACACTAAATTTAGACCCAGACGAGGGCAAAATACTTCATCGTCTGGATCAGGAGTCAATTGTAACAGAGAAATATTTCGATGAGGAAGCTAATCAATTTATTGTAAAAGGATTTATGAGAGAAGAACATCCATTGAATAGACTTTAAGGGAGAAATGCAGCAGTGATTGAACAATTGATAAACCAAGCAGAAGATGATTGCAACTTGCAGCATAAAGAAATTAATTCGATTGTAGAAATAAATCAACAACGCGTACTCGATTCGTTTAAAAAGAATCTCATCAGTGATAGCCATTTTAATTCAACAACAGGATATGGCTATGATGATCTGGGGCGTGAGGGTTTAGAGGCGGTTTATGCGGATGTGTTTGGCGGAGAAGATGCATTAGTAAGACCGCAGTTAGTTTCTGGAACACACGCCATAGCCACAACCTTATTTGGTCTACTACGACCAGGAGACGAATTACTTTATATTACTGGAAAGCCCTATGACACATTAGAAGAAGTCATAGGAAAAAGAGGGAATAATGCAGGTTCTTTGAAGGATTTTAATATTACATACAATGAAGTTAGTTTAAAGGAGGATGGTACCGTTAATTTCGATGCTGTTAAAAAAGCCATTTCCAATAAAACAAAGGTCATTGGCATTCAACGGTCAAAAGGGTATGAAGCTCGACCATCATTTTTAATAGATGAAATTGAACAAATGGTTAAATTTATCAAAGAGATAAACGAAGATGTGATTGTATTTGTAGACAACTGTTATGGTGAATTTGTTGAAGTGAATGAGCCCTTGCATGTTGGTGCAGATATTATTGCAGGCTCCCTAATTAAAAACCCGGGCGGGGGCATTGTTCGGGCAGGGGGTTATATTGTTGGACAAGCAGATCTTGTTCTTCAATGTGCCAACAGATTAACTGCCCCTGGTTTGGGAAAGGAAACCGGTGCAACATTAAATTCGCTTCAAGAGATGTATCAGGGATTCTTTTTAGCACCTCACATAGTGGGTGAAGCACTAAAAGGTGCCGTATTTACATCACGCTTTTTGGAATTGATTGGTTATACAACTACACCGGATTTCGGGGCAAAGCGGACGGATCTGATTCAATCTGTTACATTCACAAATCCAGAAGAAATGATAGCATTCTGTCAGGCGATTCAGCAAAATTCTCCAATAAACTCTTTTGTAACACCATATCCAAGTGAAATGCCGGGCTACAAGGATGATGTTATTATGGCGGCAGGGACATTTATACAAGGGTCAAGTATCGAGTTATCAGCTGATGGACCTGTTAGAGAGCCTTATACTGCCTTTGTTCAAGGTGGCCTTACATATGCACATGTAAAAATCGCCTTAATTGAATCTGTAAGACAACTATTAAGATATTGATGTAAGGAATTCTAACATTTACTTGACATGTTATCTTACGTACAATATACTTATAATTATAAAAGGTTTGGGGGCTCATTAATTGAATGATCAAGATCGTCGTTCGATGCCTTTGTTTGGAATAAGCATTGTTAGAAAACTCACTGAACTGACAGCCAGACAAATAAGATATTATGAAGAGCATCAGTTAATTCATCCTGAACGAACATCAGGAAATCAGCGATTATTTTCGTTTAATGATGTTGATCGGCTCCTGGAGATTAAGGATTTATTAGATAAAGGCCTTAATATAGCGGGGATTAAACTTCTTTTGAAAACAGGGAAGGAACAGGAAGTCGAACAGCCGCATAATTCTGATCTATCTGATAAGAAACTTAGAAAGATACTAAAAAATGATTTAATTGGAGCTGGAAGACATGGAAAAGCAAGCTTAAGACAGGGCGAGTTATCACGTTTTTTTGTTAAACATTAAAAAGTATAGGCGAAACTTGGCCATTAATAAAAGCTTTGTTTCTCTAAATACATACTTTAAATAAAATTAATAGGAGGAGAATGAATGGGAAAGAAACTTTCAAAGAATGAAATTATGAAGCAAATCGAGGAGGAGAACGTACGGTTTATTCGCTTGCAATTTACTGACATGCTTGGGACCATCAAAAATGTGGAGATTCCGTTAAGTCAATTGGATAAAGCGCTGGACAATAAAATGATGTTTGACGGATCTTCTATTGAAGGATTTGTTCGTATCGAAGAATCAGATATGTATTTATACCCCGATTTAGAAACTTTTGTGGTATTTCCATGGACATCGGAGAAGGGGAAAGTAGCACGGTTTATTTGTGATATTTATAACCCTGATGGGACTCCATTTGCTGGTTGCCCGCGGTATAATTTAAAAAGAAATATTAAAAAAATGGAAGAGTTAGGATTTGATGCATTTAACATTGGAACAGAGCCGGAATTCTTTTTATTTAAGTTAGATGAAAACGGAGCTCCTTCATTAGAGCTTAATGATCATGGTGGTTATTTTGATTTAGCACCAACTGACTTAGGGGAAAACTGCCGCAGGGATATCGTGCTCGAATTGGAAGAAATGGGTTTTGAAATTGAAGCATCCCACCATGAGGTAGCACCTGGTCAACATGAGATTGATTTTAAATATGCTGATGCTGTTAAACATGCTGATGATATTCAAACGTTTAAATTAGTTGTACGAACAATAGCCAGAAAACATAATCTACATGCAACATTTATGCCTAAGCCCTTGTTTGGTGTGAATGGATCAGGAATGCATGTAAATATGTCCTTGTTCAAAGATGGTGAAAATGCATTTTATGATACAGATGGCGAGTTGCAATTAAGTGATGTGGCATATCAATTTACTGCTGGTGTTATTAAACATGCTACAAACTTTACAGCTGTTACCAATCCGACGGTAAATTCATATAAAAGATTAGTTCCTGGTTATGAAGCACCGTCTTATGTAGCATGGTCTGCAGCTAATCGAAGCCCATTAGTTCGTGTACCATACTCACGAGGTGTAAGCACCAGAATTGAAGTACGAAGTGTAGATCCTTCCGCTAATCCTTATATGGCTATGGCAGTATTACTTACCGCCGGGTTGGATGGAGTGAAAAATAAATTAACACCACCAAGTTCTGTTGATCGCAATATTTATGTAATGACGAAGGAGGAACGTGAAGAAAATGGCATTAAGGATTTGCCTGCTACATTGATGGGTGCTTTGAATGAATTACAAGAAAGCAACGTAATTGTAGATGCTTTAGGTGAACATTTATTTGAACACTTTGTGGAAGCAAAAGAAATTGAATGGGACATGTTCAGGTCTACTGTGCATCCATGGGAGAGAGAACAGTATTTAACGACTTATTAAAAGCTAGTATATAGATTATAAAAATAAGCTACCTGCTAACACAGGTAGCTTATTTTTCTGCATATTATGTGCTTCGGCTTAACGATCTAATGAATATTACGGTACAACCCAATAACTTTACCTAGGATTGTTACATTTTCATAGATTAATGGATCCATGGTTGCGTTTTCCGGTTGTAAGCGTATATGGTCCGTTTCTTTAAAGAAACGTTTTACGGTTGCTTCATTTTCTTCGGTCATCGCAACAACAATATCACTGTTTTGTGCGGTGTTTTGTTGTTTAACAATTACCATGTCGCCATCTAAAATTCCCGCTTCAATCATGCTTTCGCCATCAATAACAAGTACAAATAAATTATCATCCGGCCCAGCGCTTGAACTTGGTAATGGAATGAATTCTTCAATATTCTCGACCGCTGTGATAGGAAGTCCTGCAGTTACTTTACCAATCAATGGAGCATACCGTGCTTCCTCTCTTGGAATAGAACTATCTTCTGATAGATTTAGCACTTCAATTGCTCTAGGTTTTGTCGGATCTCTTCTAATATAGCCTTTTTCTTCTATTCTAGCAAGATGGCCGTGCACTGTAGAGCTTGAAGCAAGTCCAACTGCAACAGCTATTTCGCGTACAGATGGCGGATAACCCTTTTTACTTACCTCATTTTTAATGTAATCGAGTATCATTTGTTGCCTTTTGGATAATTTAGTCATCCAGCTAACACCTCTCACATAATATTTATTAATGATAGTTTATCACTATATTTTAAAAAACGCAAACGTTCGTTCGAAATTTCTTGACAGGACCATGTGTTCGTGTAATACTGTATATAACGACGAACAAAAGTTCCTAAAATTAATGGGGAGGCATTATAATATGTTTGAAAAAATCACAAAAACAGATGTATTTTACTTAGTTGCTTTTGGATTGACTTTAGCATTTTTATATTTTGCAATGGTAACAAGTGGATAATTTCAAATTAAGGGGTAATCAACGTGAAAGCTATTATATATTGTCGTGTTAGTACAAATAAAACAGAACAGGAAACATCGTTAGCCAGACAAAAGCAGGAACTAACAAATCTGGCAAAGCGCTACAACTTTCCTATCATAAAATGTATAGAAGAACAGATGAGCGGATATGAGATTGATCGAGATGGTATTTTTCAAATGCTTGATTATTTTTCCACAGGAGCAGCAGATTGCCTATTGATACAAGATGAAACAAGATTAGGCCGCGGTAATACAAAAATCGCATTATTTCATCAGCTGCAAAAATTAAATATTTCTATCTATACCGTTATTCATGATGGAGAGCTGGAAGTATCTGAATCAGACTCAATGGTATTACAGATCGTTGGCGTTGTGGAAGAATACCAACGTAAGATTCATAATACAAAAATCAAAAGAGGAATGAGAAAAGCAATCAAGGAAGGGTATGATCCGAGACGTAATCTGTCTAATTACGATAAAGCGCCGGGAAGAGAAAGAATTCCTTTTCCAATTGAAGAAGTGGTGCGTTTAAGGCGTAATAACTTAACATTTGAAGAAATTGCAAGTACGCTTAATGGCATGGGATATTCTGTATCTAAGGCCACTGTACACCGAAGATATCAAGAGTTTCATAAAACTTGATAACCATATGCAGGAATAGTAATATAAAGAACGCAGGAATAATATATAATTCTGCCTTGTTGATATAGATGTAATGGAGGTAATTCCAAATGCTGTCAAAAGAAAAAATAGACCGTATAAATCAACTATCGAAAAAATCAAAAATGGAAGGTTTAACTGATAAAGAAAAAGAGGAACAAACAGCACTTCGCAAAGAATACCTGCAAAGTGTTCGTGGTTCATTTAAAAATCAACTTAAAAGCATGAAGGTAATAGATCCAGAGGGTAAAGACGTTACGCCTGAGAAAGCAAGGGATCTACAAGAAAGAAACAAAAAACATTAGCTGATTTTTAACATGTTTGCAAATACGTCTTCGTTTTACTTGTGAGGAGATTTATTTAGTTATAGAATAAAGGATGGGTAGAAGACTTATTTGCCTTTAAATGTGAAAGGAGTATACAATATGTCGAATAACATCGAACAACAATCAATCAACACAATCCGCACATTATCTATTGATGCAATAGAAAACGCGAGTTCAGGTCACCCTGGCCTCCCTATGGGAGCTGCACCAATGGCTTATACGTTATGGACGGATTTTATGAATCACAATCCAAAGAACTCCAAATGGTTTAATAGAGATCGGTTTGTTCTTTCAGCAGGTCATGGCTCAATGCTTTTATACAGTTTACTTCACTTATCCGGCTATGATGTTACTATCGATGATTTAAAAGGTTTTCGTCAGTGGGGTTCTAAAACTCCTGGACATCCGGAAGTGCATCACACAGATGGCGTAGAAGCTACAACTGGACCACTTGGTCAGGGGATTGGCATGTCAGTTGGCATGGCGATGGCTGAAGCACATCTTGCAGCCAAATTTAATAAAGAAGATATATCTATTGTTGATCATCATACATACGCTATCGTGAGTGATGGTGATTTAATGGAAGGAATTTCTCATGAAGCTGCATCTTTAGCAGGGCATCTCGGTTTAGGTAAATTAATTGCACTATACGATTCAAATGATATTTCACTAGATGGTGATTTAGATCGTTCATTTTCCGATAATACCGAACAACGTTTTAAAGCATATGGCTGGCAGGTCATTCGTGTAGAAGATGGTAACAATATAAATGATATAAGAAATGCAATAAAGTCAGCACAAGAAAATACGGATCAACCTACATTAATTGAGGTTAAAACAGTTATTGGGTACGGATCACCGAATAAATCAGCTTCTGCCGCGTCACATGGAGCACCACTTGGTGAAGATGAAGTAAAATTAACAAAAGAGTATTACAAATGGACACATGATGATTTCCATGTACCTGAAGAAGTATATTCTGATTTCAATGAAAAAATCGGTAACCAGGGTGCAGAGGCAGAGCAAAACTGGAATACACTTTTAGCAAAATATGAGTCAGATTATCCTGAACTTGCAGGTGACCTGGAACTAGCCATAAAAGGTGAGCTCCCTGCAGATTGGGAGAAGGAATTACCAGTGTTTGAACCTGAAAAAGATACGCTCGCGACGAGAGCATCTTCTGGTAAAGTTTTAAATGCAATAGCTAAAACAATCCCGAATTTATTTGGAGGGAGTGCAGATTTAGCTGGTTCTAATAAGACAACCATTAATGATGAAGATGATTTCACGCGCAAGAACCATGCAGGCAGAAATATATGGTTTGGTGTTCGCGAACATGGTATGGCTGCAGCGTTGAATGGTATGGCCTTACATGGTGGATTAAATGTTTATGCGGGTACTTTCTTTGTATTTAGTGACTATTTAAAACCATCACTACGCCTATCATCCATTATGAATGCACCCGTTACTTATGTTTTTACACATGATTCGATCGCAGTCGGTGAAGATGGTCCGACACACGAACCGATTGAGCATTTGGCAGCCTTACGTGCAATTCCTGGTTTTTCACTTATTCGGCCGGCAGATGCAAATGAAACACAGGCAGCTTGGAGATTATCTTTGGAATCCAAAGATCAGCCAACCGGATTAGTGTTAACCAGACAAAATCTTCCCACTTTAGAAGGAACTAAGGAAAAAGCTTATGAAGGTGTTAAAAAAGGTGCATACGTAATAAGCGATTCTGAAAAAGAAACTCCGGATGCACTATTACTGGCAACCGGATCAGAAGTTCAATTAGCTGTAGCGTCACAAAAAGCACTGAAGGAAAAAAATATTGATGTAAGAGTTGTCAGTATGCCTTCATGGGATCGCTTTAATGCTCAGGCTGAAGCATATAAAAACGAGGTGATACCACCTCATATAAAAAGTCGCTTAGCAATTGAAATGGCTTCCCCATTTGGCTGGGAACGCTATGTTGGTGATCATGGTAAGATACTAGGTATTGATACATTTGGCGCTTCTGCAAATGGAGATAAAGTTGTTGAAGAATATGGTTTCACAGTAGATAATGTCATTCAGTATGTAGAATCATTAATCAAATAAAATTAGTCAGATGGCTCCAGTCAACGGAGCCATCTTTTATTTATTCGACAAAACTAGTGTAAAACAGCACCATAAAATGACACTATTTAGGAGTAGAATACGTATAATAGGTTGTAAAAGGGGGAATCTACAATGTATGAGTATTCTATTTTTTGGATAAAAGAAGATGTTGCCAAACACTATTTTTATAAAAGTGGCATTTTATATCGTTTTATGAGAGACTATCAAAAAAATCAGAATAGGGCAGATCTGAAAATACAACATGACTATATTATCAATCGTTTTCCTAAAAATATATTGATCTCTCATATTAAAAGATATTGTCGTGAAAATTATATTGTATTTCAATTGGAAAGATCACACATTCAGTTACATAAAAACAAACAGTTAATTTCTTTACATATCAGTGAAAAACATTTAAAATTTCGATGTGAAACATTAGAGGATGCAGAGGAGTTTCTATTTCCTATGCTAAGGCAATTTCAACCCATTCTTTTTATAATAGGTAATAACATAGAAAATTATGGTTGGATTTCACCGATCCCATATAGTGGAAACTATTATAGTGAACAAGTGTTGTATTCTTAACTCGAATTTACTATACTATATGAGGGACAACACGAAGGAGGAAAGCTTGACATGAACACAATATGGGTTGTACTTATAGCTATAGCAGCATTAATCGCTGGTGTTGCTCTTGGATTTTTTATTGCCAGAAAATATATGATGAACTACCTAAAAAAGAATCCGCCAATTAATGAGCAAATGCTTCGTACATTAATGATGCAAATGGGACAAAAGCCATCTCAGAAAAAAATTAACCAAATGATGCGTTCCATGGAGAATCAGAATCAATCCGGTAAAAAGTAGCGCAATTATACACTATTTGGTAGATAAGAAAGTATAAAACTTTCTTATCTGCATATTGCGGGCTTTGACTTCGCCGTAAAAGCTTGGCAAAGCCGAGTTTTCTAATAAATTTGCACAATAGCCCCTTTGCTGTTTCGGAAATAGTAAAGGGGGTCTTTGTTCATTAGACGTTTTTACAAGAGTCAGGTAATTGTCAAAAACATTCGCTTTTTTTAAGTTCTCTTCTGGTAAAATAAAAGAAGCAAATGTTAGGGGGGATTTAAATGTCCGAAATTAATATCTTCATTGCCTTTGGCGCGGGATTTTTATCATTTATATCACCGTGTGTATTACCTCTTTATCCTGCCTTTTTATCCTATATAACAGGTATGAGTGTAAACGAATTAAAAGAAGATAATAGGAAAGTGAATAAAAAAGCTTTAATGCATACAATTTTCTTCCTGATCGGGTTTTCAAGTATTTTTATTATGCTTGGTTTTACTACATCTTTTATCTCAGAGTTTTTAATAACATACCAGGATGTTATCAGGCAAATAGGTGCGATTGTCATTATTTTCTTTGGTCTTGTTATCGTTGGGGTTTTCAATTTTGAATTTCTAATGAAGGACAGAAAGATTACATTTAAAAATCGTCCAGCAGGGTTTGTGGGTTCTTTCTTTATTGGTATGGCCTTTTCCTTGGGATGGACGCCATGTATGGGACCTATTCTTGCTATCGTACTCTCATTAGCTGCGACTAATCCTGACATTGGTATGATTATGATGGTTAGTTACATATTAGGGTTTTCCATTCCATTCCTCGTATTATCTTTCTTTGTTGGAAAGTTAAAATGGATTCGGAAACATAGTGCTCGATTAGTAAAAATCGGTGGCTATATTATGATATTTATGGGAATTGCACTATTCTTTGACTGGATGACAAAATTAACCGCCTATTTAGCAGGATGGTTTGGATTTATGGGCTTTTAATGGACTTTTAAACTGTCTTGTACTATGATTAAATTGATTATATGCAGCTGGTTTAGGGAGAGTGTGATCCGTATGTTTTGGTTAGTTGCAAGTACCGTAGTGGCAGCATTTATGGCTGGTGCTATGATAGTGATGCGGTTAAAAGCTGCAAAAAAGCCAGCATCCATAAAAAAAATTATCTTGCCACCATTGTTTATGAGTACCGGAGCCTTCATGTTTATTTTTCCAGTGTTCCAGATTAGATGGGTACAGGTTCTAGAAGCTTTGGCTGTGGGAATTATTTGCTCCATCTTTCTCATTAAAACATCTAAATTTGAAATCCGTGATCAGGATATTTATTTAATTCCATCTAAGGCTTTTGCCTTTATACTGGTTGGTCTATTACTTTTTAGAATCATTTTCAAGTTGGCTATCGGAAGCACAATATCTCTGGGACAGACTAGTGGGATGTTCTTTATTCTTGCTTTCGGTATGATTGTTACATGGCGACTGTCAATGTTGTATAAGTTTGTACAACTTGAAAAGAATCTAAATTATTAATACATAATAATGCGCCTGGACCGTTTGGTTTAGGCGCATTCGTTTATTTCTTATAGTAACGTTCCCGCCAATTGGTGGAGTAATCGGACTGTGACTGTTCAAAAAAGGGTTCATATGGAGTCACATCAATATTTTTTTGTTTGAGCTTTTTTCTTAGAAATTTATGATCTCTTTTTGGAGTGGCTATAATATATCCTTCAATCAATATATCCTGTGTAATTTTACCCTGTTGTTTCTTTAATGCTACTTCACCTATTTTACTTGCAATTTTATGTCTTGCCACATCCCTAAACAATTCTGGGACGGGGGAAATTAGTTCTTCCAGTAGTGTTTTTTCATTTTCCTCCCACATATGTCTTGTTTGTTCCATGTAATATTCTTCCCAGTCCATATTGGATTTACCATCTTCTTTTGGCAGCTTTTTTAAGAACTTACGAAACATGAAGAAACCGCCAATTCCCATCAGCGCTATCATAATAAATCCCCATAATACAATTAAATAGTCGACCATTTCTGACACCCCCTATTTCTTATTTATCGAGGAATGATATATTAGCTTTTTTTAAATTTAACACTCAAAGCAATTTATTTTTCATCGTCTTTATAGTACTATTACTAATAATTAGGTGTTAATGTAATAAACAATCTACTATTTATTATTATAATAGGACTATCACGTACAAACAAGCGTCATATTACTGTATAATTTATCATATAATCAAAAAGAGAAAAATCTATTGTTAAACATGAATACATTTTTAACAGAGAAAATGCAGATAGGATGTCTAAATATATGATACGAGGGGGAGACATGTTGGAATTTGAAGATTATAATCCGATTGATAGAAAAAACAAACAAACGTCTAACATTTTAAATCAGAAACAAGATGGTGACATTTTTTCTGATTTATCAACACTGCCTTCTAATATGCTCTCATGGATTGAACATAATAAAAATGAAATTATAACCGTATGGGATCAATATGGAAAGGTGCTTTATATTTCCAAATCAATTGAAAGATTGTTAGGATACAATTCGACTGATTTGGAAGATTTAGTATGGCATGAAAAAATCTCACCGGAAGATGTTACATACATAATACGAAATTTTAATCAACATATAGTTACGCCTCAAACCTTTACTATTAATATTTTAAATAAGCAAGGAAAGTATATTTGGTCAGAGTGTACGATTGCAAAGATGCCAGATGAGGAAAATGATAGAATATGTTATATTGCCACAGTTAAAGATATTACGGATAAAAAAGAAGCAGAAGAAATGATGATACGTTCCGAGAAAATGTCTATAGCAGGACAACTTGCTGCAGGGATAGCACATGAAATTCGAAATCCGCTCACGTCCTTAAAAGGTTTCCTGCAATTAATGCAAGCAGGAGTGAAGGGAAATGAGCAATACTATAAAATTATGTTGGATGAAATAGAGAAAATGGAATCGATTACCTCTGAATTACTATTTATATCAAAACCGCTAACAGAAACAATGAAAAGTGAATCTATGGATGAAATGATCAATGATGTTATCGTATTACTGAGGGCACAAGCAAATGTAAAGAACATCAACATTGAATACGAAGATACATATAAAGGTTTTATTCATTGTGACCGCTCACAAATAAAACAGGTTTTAATTAATTTAGTTAAAAATGCGATTGAATCGATGGATTATAGTGGAACTATTCGACTGGCAACAACATATACTCAGACGCAGGTTATATTAAGTATTAGTGATGAGGGTTCAGGTATACCGGATGAAATAATTCACAAATTGGGTGAGCCATTCTTTACGACGAAGGAAAATGGAACAGGGTTAGGGCTCATGATATCAAAACAAATATTAAAACATCATGATGCAACATTAGGAATAGAACAAAACAGACATAAGGGGAGCACCTTTCGAATCAGTTTCTCCATAGCTTAATATAACTAACCATTTTTAGTTATAGTTTTTAATATAACCTTAACTTATTACTACAAATAAGTTTTTTGTATAGGTTAACTTACTTAAATCAATTGTTTTATCCGACAAATTGATTTAAGATATATAGAGTAGAAATATTTTTTGTATTCTTTCATAATAAAGATATGAAATTTAGAATGAAAAACCTTTTGCTATTTGTTACCAGTTTCATAGAAAAATATGAATTGGGGTAATGGAGCAAAAATACGATGGAGAGGGGATTAAACCATATGAGTAATGCGTTCAATGCTAAAAGACAATTTGACTTACATGGAAAAACGTATAACTATTATGAATTAAAAGCGCTGGAAGAAGCTGGCTTGGGTAAAGTGTCACGGTTGCCATTTTCTGTTCGTGTCCTTTTAGAATCGCTAGTTCGCCAGCATGACGGTCATCAAATTAAAGACGAGCATGTACAAGGATTATCAAAATGGGGTACAAAAGAAGGCAAGGATTCAGATGTTCCATTTAAACCTTCACGTGTTATTTTACAGGATTTTACTGGAGTTCCTGCAGTAGTTGACCTTGCATCATTACGTAAGGCTATGGTGGATATGGGCGGTGAACCTGATAAAATAAATCCCGAAGTACCGGTTGATTTAGTAATCGATCATTCTGTACAAGTGGATCAATATGGAACGCCTAATGCACTTCAGGCAAATATGGATTTGGAATTTGAGCGAAATGCGGAGCGTTATGAATTTCTAAACTGGGCGCAAAAGGCGTTTGATAACTATCGTGCCGTACCACCGGCAACAGGTATTGTGCACCAGGTAAATCTGGAATACATTGCAAACGTTGTCCATGGTATAGAGAACGAAGATGGAGAGTATGATGCATACCCTGACACACTTATGGGAACAGACTCTCATACGACGATGATCAATGGTCTTGGCGTACTAGGTTGGGGTGTTGGTGGTATAGAAGCGGAAGCAGGAATGCTTGGCCAGCCATCCTTTTTCCCTGCACCTGAAGTAATTGGTGTCAAATTTACAGGGAGTTTCCCAAATGGAACAACAGCTACTGATTTAGCGTTAAAAGTAACTCAAGTCCTGCGTGAAAAGAATGTTGTTGGTAAATTTGTGGAATACTTCGGCCCGGGCCTGCAGGATATGCCACTTGCGGACCGTGCCACCATTTCAAACATGGCACCTGAATATGGAGCGACTTGCGGATTTTTCCCTGTGGACCAAGAATCATTGAATTACCTTCACTTAACAGGCCGTAATCAAGAGCAAATTGATTTAGTAGAACAATACTGTAAACTAAATGATCTTTGGTATTCACCGGAGCAAGCAGATCCTGAATACTCAGAG
The DNA here is from genome assembly GCF_021560035.1 of Virgibacillus sp. NKC19-16. NCBI lineage: Bacteria > Bacillati > Bacillota > Bacilli > Caryophanales > Bacillaceae > Virgibacillus > Virgibacillus salidurans. The sequence goes on from NZ_CP074373.1 coordinate 1,808,618, forward strand.
GTGGTAGAAATAAATCTTTCGGAACTAGAACCAAATCTTTCCGGACCGAAACGTCCACAAGATTTAATTGCTCTTTCCGATATGAAAAAAGAATTCAATAAATCGATTACTGCACCAGAAGGTAATCAAGGCTTCGGTATGGATAAATCCGAGTTTGACAAAGAGGTAACAGTTGAACATCCAAACAAGAATACTTCTGTGATGAAAACAGGTGCACTTGCGATTGCAGCAATTACGTCTTGTACGAACACATCCAATCCTTATGTTATGTTGGGTGCCGGATTACTTGCCAAAAATGCTATCGCAAAAGGATTGGAAGTTCCAGACTATGTAAAAACATCCTTAGCTCCAGGTTCCAAAGTCGTTACACGTTACTTAGAAGATTCCGGATTAATGCCATACCTCAATCAATTAGGATTTAACCTAGTAGGCTATGGTTGTACAACATGTATCGGTAACTCTGGACCACTAAGACCTGAAATAGAAAAGGCCATTGTTGATAATGATTTGACAGTTTCATCTGTATTGTCCGGTAACCGTAACTTTGAGGGTCGTATTCACCCATTAGTGAAAGCTAACTACTTAGCTTCTCCACCACTCGTTGTTGCATATGCTTTGGCAGGTACCGTTGATGTTGATTTAACCAAAGAGGCGCTTGGTACAGATAAAGATGGAAATGCTGTTTATATGCAGGATATTTGGCCTACAATGGAAGAAATTAAAGAACAGGTAAACAGTGTTGTTAAGCCGGAAATCTTCCGAAAAGAATATGAAAATGTTTTTGATTCCAATCAAAGATGGAATGAAATTGACACAACAGATGAGCCTTTATTTGAATGGGATAGCGAATCAACCTATATTCAAAATCCGCCATTTTTCGAGGAATTATCAGAAGAACCAGGCTCTGTTAACGCCCTGAACAACCTGCGTGCGATCGGGAAATTTGGTGATTCAGTAACAACAGACCATATTTCTCCTGCAGGGGCAATTGCAAAAGATATGCCGGCAGGTCAGCATCTGCAGGAAAAGGGAGTTTCACCTCGAAACTTCAACTCTTATGGTTCACGTCGTGGTAATCATGAAATTATGATGCGTGGTACATTTGCTAATATACGTATTCGTAACTTATTGGCACCAGGAACAGAAGGCGGTTATACAACATATTGGCCTACGGAAGAGATAATGCCAATTTATGATGCTGCAATGAAATACCAACAGGAGGGTACCGGATTACTCGTTATGGGTGGCAAAGATTACGGAATGGGCTCATCACGTGATTGGGCAGCTAAAGGTACAAATCTGTTAGGTATTAAAACAGTTATTGCTGAAAGTTTCGAACGTATTCATCGTTCAAACCTGGTAATGATGGGGATACTCCCATTACAGTTTGAAAAAGGAGAAAGCGCGGAGAAATTAGGCTTAACCGGTAAAGAGACCTTTGATGTTGAAATTGACGAGTCGGTTAGCTCAAATGACTTAGTAAACGTCACTGCCGTTGATGAAAATGGGAAAACAACTGAATTTAAAGCTGTCGCCCGTTTTGATAGTGATGTGGAAGTCGATTATTACCGTCATGGTGGTATATTACCAATGGTGTTACGTGATAAATTAAAAGTCGCGGTAAACTAAAATAGATAAATGAATTAATCCAGCCCTTACATACTTCATGTGAGGGCTATTTATTTGGCATAAATGAACTTTTTCTGAACAATGGTGGCATTTTCTTTACAAATGATCGATATAGACATACCATTTAAAGTATAGAATATAGTAATGTAGATCGTTATTTTATGGATATTAGATAAGCGGAGGGGGAAAGTCAAACTCATGTATAAAAAAATACTTGGTACTGTTGGTATTCTGGCATTAGCTGGAATCGTATTATTCAATTTCGTACAACAAAATAACGAAACACAAACGGAAAATACCCCTAATGAATATAATGTTAGCGGGGATACAAATGCAGAAGGCACCGCGATAGTCCCTCCTGAAAGTACTGGGATTGAGCCAGGAGAACCTGCTCCGGAATTTGAAATGGAAACCCTTGATGGAGAGAAAATAGCACTTTCTGAATTACAAGGAAAAAAAGTTATTCTAAATTTTTGGGCAACATGGTGTCCTCCTTGTCGTGAAGAAATGCCGGAAATGCAAGAATTTCATGAGGAATATGGTGATGAAGTAGAAATCCTTGCTGTTAATTTAACAGATACCGAAACTAGGAAACAAGATGTTGTTGACTATATCAATGAATATGGTTATACCTATACAATCCCCCTTGACACCGATTCAGCTGTGAGTGATGAATATAGGGCTATCACTGTTCCAACTACTTACTTTATAGGTACAGATGGGACCATTCAAGCACCAAGAAAGGTTGGGCCGATGACATATGATTTTATGGAGGAAACAATAAATTCCATCAATTAAATGTTATAATATTTGAATATAGTGGCAATACTTCTGTCTAAAAGGAGTGAGCTGCTATGTCTTTAAAGAAAAGACTTGCATTTGATGAACTAGTCCGGGAAAATCGCCAACAAATTTTGAAGGATCATTTATTAATGGAAAAAATTGAGGAAAATTTGGAAAAGAAAATGCATCAATCCGTAAAACAAAAAGAACCATCATAATTTGAAGCCATTTTCTGTGCATTTTTATGAAACACACAGAAAATGGCCTTTTTCTTGAAAGGCAAACTTTTCATGTATAGTAATGTTATTTCATGAAAAAATAATAGTGTGTGTTAAAAAAGGGATGATAAAAAGGACCGACCGATTAAGTTCGCGACCTCCTGCCGCAACACCGGCACTAGCACGTCCTGTGCCGCGAAAGTTCGAGGCAGCGTAGCTCCCGAGTACCGGAACGTATGTAGTTAATACGTGAGGAACGAAAAAAGCAAGCAAACGAAGAAATTCGAAGTGTCACTTTATCGGACTTTTTGAACATCCTCTAATAGCTTTTTAAGAGAAAGGAGAATCATGATGACAGATAAAAATAATCAGCCTAAACCGGATGATCGTAGTGATAATGTAGAGAAACTTCAAGGTATGGTCCAAGATACAATCCAAAATTTGGAAGAGGCCCATGACACAATGGAATTTTCCTCCGGAGAAGATAAGGAGAAAATAAAAGCTAAAAATGCGCGTCGTGAGGAAGCAATTGAAGGCATGCGTGAAGAGATCAAAGATGAATATAATGATAATCAACAAAAATAGCTAATGGCCCCAATTCCTTGAGATTTGGGGTTTTTTACTGGTTATGCTAAAATCCATTGTGTTAATTAAATTTATGATATGCTAGAAATTGGAATATAAGTAGAGGGGGAAACACATTGAATAAAATACGTACACCGATTGATGTAAGGTATCAGGAAACAGATCAGATGGGTGTTGTTTATCATGCTAATTATTTAGTGTGGTTTGAAATAGGGCGAACCAAATATATTGAAATGTTGGGATTTAATTATTCAGATATGGAGAAACATAATATTGTGTCACCCGTTACAGATGCACAAGTCTCTTTTAAAAAACCTATTCGATACGGGAGGCAGGCTGTAGTTGAGACATGGTTGGAAAAATATGATGGAATACGAACAGTATATGGCTATAATATAATGGATGAAGAAGAGAATATTGCGGTGAGCGGAACTACTCAGCATGTAATTGTGAAGAAAGAAAACTTTCGACCTTTATCACTTCGAAAGGCCTTCCCCGAATGGCATCAAGCTTACATACAGCAAATTGAAGGAGAATAATCATGGCATTTGGTGTGAAAAGAGAAGAATTAAATACATGGAAGAAAAATGTTGAGAACGGAAATATCGCTTTTTTAACACATTTTTGGATTGATGACCGATTTCCTGGTTGTACTACTGTTACAAAGGTCGGCTGTAGTGATATAGAAAAGTTAAAGGACTGGGGAAAACAATATGGACTTTTAGAAAAGTGGATCCATAAAGATGAGCGATACCCGCATTTTGATTTATTTGGCGAACATCAAAAGGATATATTGCAGCAGGAGAATAAGTGGGATCATATAGATAAATTTAAGTTATAAAGAAAAAGGCGTTGGGTTAAACAACGCCTTTTTTCTATTACTTTTTATCAATATAGTTAAACTTGGGTTCCATTATTTTTCGGTTTAAATTAATTTTTAGATCCTTCTCTTCAAAATACCAGGCATCTTTTTTCTCTATAAAAAAAATAATATTTTCTACCTCTTCAGATGTGTGTACATCCTCTGGTTCATCTTTTGTAATACCTAATGAGAATCCTGGAACATTGCCACCAATGCCACCGTATCTTACATAGAATCGTAACTGCGAAGAATCTTTTATGTCCAATTCTTTCTTATACCATTTGGCAACTTCTTTACTTATTTGTAATTTCAATGAAGTCAGCTCCTTATAGCGTCAAATGCCATTTTCCATCTAGGATTGTTTACCCTTTTTTTCGGGAACTAAATCAACACCACCTGGATGAAAAGGATGACACTTACTAATCCTTTTTATTGTTAAACACCCACCCTTAATAGCACCAAAACGGTGAAAAGCTTCAAGTCCATATTCAGAGCATGTGGGATAAAAACGACAAGATGGGGGCTTAAAAGGACTAATTGCTTTACGATAAAATTTAATTAATCCTATAAAAATATATTTCATACGAATTACCCTTTTCAGCTAAATTCCGTATTGCGTTTATCATAACTGACTGAAGCAATTGCATCATGCAAATGGATTGATTCTTCGTTCCGGCATGAAACGTTAAATTTAGTTACAAAAGGCATTTCATATAAATCTGCAGCTACAAGACGAGCCATATCTTCAACGAAACGCGGGTTCTCATAGGCTTGTTCTGTTACCATTTTCTCATCAGGTCTTTTTAAGACTGGATGTAGCCTGGCACTAGCGTTACTTTCAGCCGCTTCCAAAAGGTTTTCTTTCCAATCAAGGCTTGTCTCGTCAAAGTCTTCTGTTAGCGAAATTTCCATTGTAATTTCACCGCGTTGATTATGTGCACTATATTCACTTATTTCCTTGGAACATGGACATAACGTTGTAATTAAACCTGATAGCGATGCACTAATTGTATGCCCTTTTTCTTTATCATAAGCAACATAAATGACAGCATTTGCATGATTCATCCCAGTTAGGCCGGACTCTGGTGCTTTTCTTTCAAAAAACCAAGGAAATGCTACTTTTATCATAGCGTCATTTTGATCCAGTCGTTCAGCTAATTCACTAGTAAATTTTTTAAGTGTAGCTAAATCTACAGAAAGACCTTGTTCATGATAACTATTTAACTGCTGTGTGAAGCGGCTCATATTAGTCCCTTTACTCGTGTTTTTTAAGCTTGAGGTAAATTCTATTGTTCCAATACTCGTTTGCGTAGTTGGTTTTAAATTACTAAATACAGTAATGGGATGTTTTACATTTGCTATTCCAACAGCGTCAAGATCAAAAAGAAAATCTTTTTTTGTGTTCTGTAAATCTGCCATTTTACTTTTTTCGACAGGTTTTGATTTTGGAAGTGGCTCTACAGAACCGAATAATTTATGACGCTCAGCTTTATTTGGTAATTGTTTTATTGGGAATGTTGTAGTTTTGTCCATAACATAACATCCTTTCTAATTATGACTAAATACAAGTATACTAAAAAATACCGACTCTATTCAATTTATTGGTTTGCCGAGACTAGTTAAGATCGTGTTTACATCCAGGTGATTTTCGGCTCGGTCTTATTCTTGATTCGCTTGATATTCTCCGTATGTCTATAAAAAACAAATGCCGTTAATAAAGCAGTTACAATAGTAAGTCCAATTTCTTGAAATATGATGGAAGCAATCACAGCAACAACCCCTGTAACTATAGAAGAAAGGGAAACATATTTCGATAAATAAAGTGTCAAAAGAAAGCTTGTAATCATGATTATAAATAATAATGGGTTAATCCCCAAAATTATACCACCAGATGTCGCTACCGCTTTTCCGCCTTTAAACTTAGCAAAAATGGGATATGTGTGCCCAACAACAGCAAATAAACCAATAGCCAATCGGTATACATCCCCGTCAAATAACAAAGGAACTAATGTAGCAGCAGTTCCTTTTAATATATCTGCTGAAATAACGATACTACCCGCCTTAAAACCTAATACCCTAAATGTATTTGTTGCTCCCATATTTCCGCTGCCATGTTCCCGTATGTCCATATTATACCCAATCTTGCCGACAATAAGTGCAGAAGGTATAGAACCTAATAAATATGCTATAATACCAAATAATAAATATTCCATCATCCATCCTACTCTCTTTGTAATATAGAAAAAGGGTTATGTTCTTTATTTTAGCATGAAGTGATGTTTGAAAGAACCTTAAATCGAATTATATGCTACATTTTCGATAAATATAAACGAAAATTATGTTTTTGACTTACTTGAAAAGGGTAATTAAAGATGGAAGTATGTTAATTTTATTGATTTTAAATTCAGGAAAAAGGAAGAATGATTATATGATAGAGTTTAAAAATGTAGATAAAGCATACGCCGATGGGACGCGTGCTTTAAAAGACTTTTCCTTAAAGGTAAATAGCGGAGAAATCGTAACACTGATAGGACCAAGCGGCTGTGGAAAAACAACAAGTTTGAAAATGATAAATCGCCTTATTGAACCTACCGCTGGAATGATATACATAAATGATAAAGATATAAATGATTATAACATTCATGAATTACGCTGGAATATTGGCTACGTTCTGCAGGAAATTGCCTTGTTCCCTCACATGACTATTGCCGAGAATATTTCAGTAGTTCCGGAAATGAAGAAATGGAAGCGCAACGAAATACGATCCCGAAGTGAAGAACTATTGGATATGGTTGGACTCGATCCTTCTACATACAAGCATAGAATGCCGCGGGAGCTATCCGGTGGTCAGCAGCAGCGTGTAGGGGTAATACGAGCCTTGGCTGCAGATCCTGACATTATTTTAATGGACGAGCCTTTTAGTGCATTGGATCCTATAAGCAGAGAGCAATTACAACAGGATATTCGGCAATTACAAGAAGAAATTAAGAAAACCATTGTCTTTGTTACACATGATATGGACGAAGCAATGGCTTTAGGTGATAAGGTTTGTCTGATGAGGGACGGTGAAGCGGTACAAGTTGACACACCTCAACAATTGATTTTGCAGCCTAAGACCCAATTCGTAAAAGATTTTATTGGGGAGCGAAAATCGCCATGGCAAACTGCTGTAGATGTAATTGCAGATCAATCGCAGATACATTTTATTTCACAAGAAGAATTTGATAATGGAAATTACTCCAAAACAGGCATGTACATTATAGTTGATGAAAACAACACGTATGTCGGGGCAGTCAATGATGGAGATTTAATAGAGGCAACTACACTAAATAATGATATACCCCTTTTTAAAGCTACAGAGATAATAGAGTTAAAGGATCAGCCATTATTTCCTGTTTTAAAAGACCAAAGAATTGTTGGAGTTATCAATTATAAGGATATTGTTTCCTTTTTAAAAAGGAAAACAAGGACTGAAAACGGGGTGATTCGTTCATGAGTGAATTTATTTCCGTATTTCAAGAAAGGCAGGATATGTTGCTGGAGGTAATTTGGGAACATTTACAAATATCACTTATATCATTGGTTATTGCCGTTATTATTGCAGTCCCCTTAGGCTTAATTTTAACAAGATACCCACGTGTAGCTGAGCCGGTAATAGGCTTATCAGCAGTCATGCAAACAATACCAAGTCTAGCGGTATTAGCTTTTTTAATTCCCTTTTTCGGGATTGGCACAACACCTGCAATTGTTGCACTCACTATATACGGCCTTCTACCCATTTTAAGAAATACGTATACAGGGATTAAAGAAGTTAACCCAGCTTTAAAAGAAGCAGCAACAGGTATGGGCATGAATTCAGTAAAAAGGTTAACCAAAGTTGAATTACCGATTGCAATGCCTGTGATGATGGCAGGTATTCGGACTTCGATGGTTCTAATTGTTGGGACGACCACAATAGCAGCTCTTATTGGGGCTGGCGGTTTAGGTGAGTTAATCCTGTTAGGGATTGATCGAGGCGCTGATGTTAATCTCATATTACTTGGAGCCATACCTGCAGCATTACTAGCGATTGCACTTGATTTTATTTTACGGGGATTTGAACGTATTTCAAAAAAGGCTGGATTTAAATCGTTTATTGCTATGTTAGTAATTGCTGTCCTTATCGTTACCACGCCGTTTTTCATTAACACCTCCAAAACTGCGGATTTAGTAATCGGAGGAAAATTGGGATCTGAACCTGCAATTTTAATAAATATGTACAAGCTATTAATTGAAGAAGAAACAGATTTAGAAGTGGAACTGGAACCCGGGCTTGGAAAAACAGCCTTCGTATTTACTGCATTGCAAGAGGGAAGTATTGATATATTCCCTGAATTCACCGGGACAGCTATTGTTACCCATTTAGAAGAAGAGCCGCAAAGTAACGATGCGCAAGAAGTATATGAACAAGCAAAACAGGGAATGAAAGAAGAATATAACATGGAATTTCTGCAACCTATGGAATTTAATAATACGTATACTGTCGCTACGACACAGGAAATCGCAGAAGAACACAATTTAGAAGAGATTGGCGACATAAAAAAAATAGAAGATGAAATTACGGCAGGCTTTACATTGGAATTTAGGGATAGATATGATGGATATGTTGGTATGCAGGATGTTTATAATCTTGACATAGCCAATATCAGTACAATGGATCCTGGTATACGGCAGGACGCCTTAGCTAATGGAGAAGTAGACATCATTGACGCTTACGCTACAGACAGTTATATGGTAGAATTGGACTTAGTAACATTAGACGATCCTGAAAATCTGTTCCCGCCATATCAAGGAGCCCCACTTCTTAGATCGGAAACATTGAATGATCATCCGGAATTAGAAGGGGTATTAAATCAACTTGGTGGTAAAATAACAGATGAGGAGATGCGCGAAATGAATTATGAAGTTGATTATGAAGACAGATCTCCAAGTGAAGTAGCAAGAGAATTCCTACAAAGTGAAGGCTTACTTTAAAACGAAAAGAGGGCGTGAAAATATGTCTTGGGAAAATCCGGAAAACGAAACAATGAAGAAAGTATTAGAATCAGCGAAAACAATTGCAGTTGTAGGACTTTCTGATAATCCTGACAGAACATCATATCAAATATCAAAAATAATGCAGGAAAAAGGATACAGGATCATCCCGGTTAATCCAACTGTTGAAGAAGTACTGGGAGAAGAGGCTTATTCGAAGCTAACAGATATACCTGAAAAAGTGGATATTATAAATGTTTTCAGAAGACCGGAACATTTGCCTGCTATTGCGAAAGAAGCCGCCCAAACGGATTGCCGCGTATTTTGGGCACAACAAGGCATCGTAAACGAAGAGGCTTATAATTATTTGAAAGAACGAGATTTCATCGTAATGATGGATTTATGTATCAAAGTAGTACACAGTGTTCTAGTGCAGAAATAACCTGAGAAAGGAAAGGATGACTGAAAACGTCATCCTTTCTCTTATTACAAAAAAAAATGCAAGTGGAATTTAATTATAGTATACTTATTATCGGATTTAGGTTAGTATAAGTTAACTATACAATCATTTTACATTAAAAAACATTTGTTCTATTATATGATATAGTATACCTATGATATTTCTTATTAGGGGGAAAGGAGTCGAAGGTGATTTGGCTAATCCAACACAATATACAGATGATTCCATCCAAGTTTTAGAAGGACTTGATGCTGTTAGAAAAAGGCCCGGAATGTATATAGGCAGTACTGATATACGGGGTCTGCATCATTTAGTATTTGAGATTGTTGATAATGCCGTAGACGAGGCATTGGCAGGTTACGGAAATTTTATTAAGGTACAGATACATAATGACAATAGTATCTCTATTGAAGATAGCGGGCGAGGGGTCCCAACAGGCATGCACCGTTCTGGTAAGCCAACAATCGAAGTGATTTTCACCGTTCTTCACGCTGGAGGTAAGTTTGGACAAGGTGGCTACAAAACGAGTGGGGGGTTACATGGTGTCGGCGGTTCTGTTGTAAATGCATTGTCTGAATGGCTTGAGGTGACAATCTTCCGCGAAGGATATACGTATGAACAACGGTTTGAAAATGGCGGCAAACCAGTTGGATCACTTAAGAAAAAAGGCCCTACAAAGAAGACTGGTACCATTATTCATTTTAAGCCAGATCCAACGATTTTATCTGCGGTTGATTTTGACTTTGAAACATTATCAGAGAGGTTACGGGAATCAGCCTTTTTATTAAAAGGTTTAGAGATTCAATTAATTGATAGTCGAACAGATGAAGAAGAAACATATCAATATCCTGATGGGCTTAAATCATTTGTGGATTACTTAAATGAAGAAAAAGATACCTTACATCAGGTGGTTTCGTTTGAAGGGAATCAGCAGGGATTCGAAGTCGACTTTGCTTTTCAATTTAATGACGGGTATGCGGAAAGTATGCTTTCCTTTGTAAACCATGTTCGTACAAAGGATGGAGGAACGCATGAATCCGGAGCTAGAACGGCAATTACAAGAACATTTAATGATTACGCAAGAAAAGTCGCTTTATTGAAAGAGAAAGACAAGAATTTAGAAGGAACTGATATACGCGAAGGGTTAACAGCCATTATTTCTATTCGTATTCCTGAAGAAAAGCTGCAATTCGAAGGTCAAACGAAAGGGAAACTTGGTACAACGGAAGCGAGATCAATCGTGGATGCTGTTGTATCCGAAAAACTTTCCTATTTTCTGGAAGAGAATCCTGACATTTCCGGATCGTTAATAAAAAAATCAATGAAAGCGAAAGAGGCTCGTGAAGCAGCACGTAAAGCTCGTGAAGATGCAAGAACAGGCAAGAAAAAACGCAAAAAGGACACGCTTTTAAGCGGAAAGCTTACACCGGCACAATCCAGAAATGCGAAAAAAAATGAACTCTATTTAGTAGAAGGGGATTCTGCAGGGGGTTCTGCAAAGCAAGGTAGGGATAGAAAATTTCAAGCCATTCTTCCTTTGCGCGGAAAAGTTATTAACACAGAAAAAGCCAACCTTCAGGATGTTTTTAAAAATGAGGAAATATCCACTATCATTCATACAATAGGCGCAGGAGTGGGGGGCGACTTTGATTTAGAGGATGTCCAATACGATAAAATTATAATTATGACAGATGCTGATACCGACGGCGCTCATATTCAAGTCTTATTATTAACGTTCTTCTACCGCTATATGCGTTCACTTGTCGAAGCAGGTAAAATTTTCATCGCTCTTCCTCCTCTATTTAAAATTTCTAAAGGCAAGGGAAAAAATGAGAAAACGGTTTACACATGGGATGAGGAAAAGATGAAAGAAGCAACAAAGGAATTTAAGAATGGTTATATCATTCAGCGCTATAAAGGGCTAGGTGAAATGAATGCGGATCAGCTTTGGGAAACGACCATGAATCCCGAAAGTCGTACACTGATTCGTGTTACAATAGAAGACCTTGCCAGAGCGGAAAGAAGAGTAACCACATTAATGGGCGATAAAGTAGAACCAAGAAGAAAGTGGATCGAAAGCAATGTTGAATTTGATATGGATGAAGATGCCAACATATTAGAAAACGAGAAAATTCATACGGATTAAGGGGGGTTGGTTTGGCACAGCCTGAAAAATTTATGGACCTTCCATTAGAAGAAGTTATTGGGGACAGGTTTGGAAGATACAGTAAATACATTATTCAAGATAGAGCATTACCGGACGCGAGGGATGGTCTAAAACCTGTTCAGCGCAGAATCTTATATGCGATGCATGAAGAAAAAAATACACATGATAAACACTTTCGAAAGTCTGCCAAAACGGTTGGCACAGTTATTGGTAATTACCATCCACACGGTGATTCTTCCGTTTATGAAGCGATGGTCCGCCTGAGCCAAGATTGGAAGATTAGAAACGTATTAATTGAGATGCATGGAAACAATGGAAGTATTGACGGGGATTCAGCAGCAGCTATGCGGTATACGGAAGCGCGGCTTGGGCGTATTGCTTCAGAACTGTTGAAAGATATTGATAAAGAAACAGTTGATTTCTTTCCTAATTTTGACGAAACAAGCGAAGAACCAGTTGTATTACCTGCTAAATTCCCCAATTTGTTGGTTAATGGATCAACAGGAATCTCTGCAGGATATGCAACGGATATCCCCCCACACAATTTAGCTGAAGTAATCGATGCAGTTATTATGAAGATGGATAAACCCGATGTTACTGTTGATGACTTGATGGAAGTAATTCAAGGACCTGATTTTCCTACAGGTGGCATTATTCAGGGTGTGGATGGAATAAAGAAAGCCTATGAAACTGGTCGTGGCAAAGTGATAAATCGAAGCAGGGCGAAAGTTGAAGAAGTACGCGGGAACCGTCAGCAAATCGTTATTGAAGAAGTGCCTTATGAAGTAAATAAAGCAACTATGGTTAAAAAAATTGATGAGCTTCGAATTGATCGTAAAGTAGAAGGAATTGCCGAAGTTCGGGATGAAACCGATCGAACAGGTCTGCAAATTGTTATTGAATTGAAAAAAGATGCAGATAGTGAAGGTGTTTTAAATTATTTATATAAAAACACTGATTTGCAGGTAACATATAATTTCAATTTAGTGGCTATAAAGGATAAGACACCTACATTATTGTCTTTACCACAAATACTTGATGCATATATTAACCATCAGAAGGAAGTTGTAACAAGGCAGACAACGTTTGATTTAAAAAAAGCAAAAAACCGTTCTCATATTGTAGAAGGACTGATTAAGGCCATCTCCATATTGGATGAACTGATCGTTACAATTCGTGAATCTAAAGATAAACAAGACGCCAAAAAGCGGATTATAGCTAAATATGATTTTACCGAAGCACAGGCAGAAGCTATTGTCATGCTGCAACTATACCGTTTAACAAATACAGATATTACATTGCTTGAAAAAGAAGCTGAAGAATTACGAAACAAAATAACAGAACTGGAAGCTATTTTGGCAAGTGAAAAAAGACTTTATCAAACAATCAAAAAAGATTTAAAGCAAATCAAGAAAACATTTTCGGATAAACGAAGAACAAGTATTGAAGATAAAATCGAGGAGTTAACGTTTAATATTGAAGTGACCGTTGCAAGTGAAGATGTGCTTGTTTCGATTACAAGAGATGGATATCTCAAACGAACTAGTTTGAGATCCTACGGAGCATCAAATGGTGACGACATGGCCATTAAAGATAAGGATCACCTAGTAGGACTGATGGAGTTAAATACGACAGATAAAATATTGCTTTTCACAAGCAAAGGACATTACATACTCCTCCCAGTACACCACTTATCGGATATACGTTGGAAGGATATTGGTCAGCATATATCGAATATTGTTTCGATAGCAAAAGATGAGCATATTATTCAGTGTATTCCTGTTCGTGAATTTGAAGAAGGTAACACCCTCATTTTCTTTACTAAAAACGGTATGATAAAACGAAGCGAATTTAAACTATATGATGCCCAAAGATATGCAAAAGCATTAATCGCGTTAAACCTCAAGAAAGATGATGAGCTTGTCAATGTTTACCAAACAAATGGTCAGTCAGATGTATTTCTTGTTTCAAATAAAGGATATGGCTTATGGTACAACGAATCAGAAGTTTCACTTGTTGGTCAGCGAGCTGCGGGCGTTAAAGCAATGCAATTAAAAGATGATGAATATGTTGTAAGCGGACAGGTGCTTGATGCGTCTCAAGATCCTTCAATAGTTGTTCTGACACAACGCGGAGCATGCAAACGGATGAAGCTGAAGGAATTCGAAAAGACTAGCCGAGCTAAACGAGGTCAAGCCTTGTTAAAAGAATTAAAGAAAAAGCCACATCGAGTCAAAGGTTTTTTCATTGTAGAAGAAAAAGACACATTATATTTTCAAACAACAAATGGGGAAACCCACAGCATTTTCCCGCTTGAACTATCCACTAGTAGTAGAACTAGCAATGGCTCGTTTATTTTAGATGCGGATAATCAAGGCGAAGTAACAGAGGTCTGGAGGGAAGAAAAGTATCGAAAACCATTTGGTGAATCCATGGAATAAGCTACAGGCAGTATAAACTGCCTGGTTATACCATGATTTTCTTTGCTATGGGCATGAAAAATACTTCCTGTTTTCTGAAGAATATGATAAGGTAGAAGCAATCAATGAGACCAACCAATTGGTCTTACCGCTAAAATACAGGGGGATGATCATGAATTTTGAATTAACAAAAGAACAACGTATGGTTAAAAAAATGGTTAAGGAATTTGCAGATGAGGTTATTCAACCAAGAGCGATTGAGATTGATAAAGAAGCTAAATTCCCTGTCGATACCTTCGATCAAATGGGTGAGCTGGGGTTATTAGGAATCCCATTTCCAGAAGAATATGGTGGATCCGGTGGTGATACACTTTCCTATATATTAGCAGTTGAGGAAATTGGCCGTGTATGTGGAAGCACCGGTTTAAGCTATGCTGCGGCAGTTTCTCTCGGGGCAAGCCCAATTTATGCTTTTGGAACTGATGAACAGAAGGAAAAATTTCTAACACCATTAGCTGAAGGAAAAGCTTTAGGTTCGTTTGGATTAACCGAACCGAATGCCGGATCAGATGCTGGTGGTACACAAACAACTGCTGTGGAAGATGGAGAAGACTATATTATTAATGGAGAAAAATCCTTTATTACGAATGCGAGTTTTGCAAAGACTGTAATCGTTACGGCTGTTACAGGGAAGAATGAAAAAGGCAAAAACATTATTTCAGCTATTATTGTTCCGACAGATACAGAAGGCATGACCATTACAAGTAATTACGACAAAATGGGCGTTCGTGGATCAGATACAGCAGAGATTGTGCTTGAAAATGTACGCGTTTCCAAAAAAAATCTTCTCGGGGATTCCCAAAAAGGATTTAATCAATTCCTGCATACATTGGATGGGGGGAGAATATCCATCGCAGCACTTGGACTTGGGATTGCTCAAGGGTCACTGGACAGGGCGTTAAGCTATGCAAAAGAAAGAACCCAGTTTAAAAAACCAATTTCCAGCTTCCAGGCAATACAATTTAAACTTGCCGACATGTCTATGGAAGTTGAACTCGCCAGAAATATAGTACATAAGGCAGCATGGTTAAAAGATAATGGGAAACCTTTTGGGAAAGAAGCAGCGTATGCAAAACTTTATGCAACGGAAACCGCTTTTCGTTCAGCAAATGAGGCTGTTCAAATTCACGGTGGATATGGATATATGCGTGAATATGAAGTGGAAAGATATTTACGTGATGCAAAGCTTTTGGAGATTGGAGAAGGTACGTCTGAGATTCAGCGTGTAGTTATTGCGAGACAACTAGGCTGCTAGAAATCTAAAACAATAGGGGAGAAGTTTTATGATTAAAAAAGTGCTTATAGCAAATCGCGGAGAAATTGCTGCAAGAATCATACGAGGATGTAAAAAGCTTGCTATTCAAACAGTTGCAGTATATTCAGAAGCAGATCAAAAAGCTTCACATGTTACGTTGGCTGATGAGAGTTATTTAATTGGTCCCTCACGTGTAAATGAAAGTTATTTAAATGTGGACAAAATAATGGCTGTTGCCAAAGAAGCCGCAGTTGATGCGATTCATCCCGGCTATGGCTTTTTAAGTGAAAGTGACACCTTTGCAAAGAGATGCAGGGCAGAAGGTATGATCTTTATTGGCCCCAAAGCTGATGTAATGAAAAAGATGGGAAGTAAGATTGCTGCAAGAAAAGCAATGCAGGAAGCTGGTGTACCAGTAGTACCTGGAACAGACGGAGGAGTAATATCTGTTGAGGAAGCGATAGAGGCAGCCCGGGAAATAGGCTATCCAATCATGTTAAAAGCTTCTGCCGGTGGTGGGGGAATAGGTATGCAAGTGGTACAATCTGATACGGAATTAATAAAAGCATATGAGAGTAATTCGAAGCGGGCATTATCATTTTTTGGTGATGGAGCTATGTTTGTAGAAAAAAAGTTAGAGAACGCTCGCCATATTGAAATTCAGCTTTTAGCAGATCATCATGGAAATGCTGTACATTTATTCGAACGGGAATGCTCTATTCAGCGGCGTAATCAAAAGGTGATTGAAGAGGCCCCCTCCCAATTTGTATCTGAAAGAACTCGTGACGCAATGGGGGATGCTGCTGTTAACGCTGCAAAAGCACTTGGTTATACAAGTGCGGGTACGATTGAATTTTTAGTAGATGAGAAGGAAAATTTCTATTTCCTTGAAATGAATACTAGAATCCAAGTTGAGCATCCGGTTACGGAAGAAATTACTGGATTAGATATCGTTGAAGAACAAATAAACATTGCTAATGGCGAAAAATTAAAATTAACCCAAGAGGATCTAACGATTGATGGACATGCGATAGAAGCACGCATTTATGCAGAAGATCCAGTTACATTCTTTCCATCACCAGGGAAAATAACGGAATTTAAAGTCCCTTCAGGAGATTTTATACGTAATGAAATTGCTGTGGGAAACAATGATGAAGTCACCCCGTTTTATGATCCGATGATTGGTAAGCTAATTGTTAAAGGTGCAAATAGAGAAGAAGCAATTTTGAAATTTAAAGATGCACTTAATAACTATAAAATTGAGGGAATTAAAACGAACATACCAATGTTATTAAAGGTCGCAGATAGTCCGCAATTTAAAGCTGGAAATACGACCACGTCGTTTGTACAGGATCACTATTTACCATTAGTAAAATCAAAATAGGGAGGAACTATTTATGCAGGAAGTTAAAGCGAGTATGGCAGGAAACGTTTGGAAAATTATGGTGAATGAGGGAGACAGTGTCGAAGAAGATCAAGATATTGTAATTTTAGAGTCTATGAAAATGGAAATTCCAATTACTGCAGAAGAAGCTGGAACAGTTAAGGAATTAAAGATAGCTGAAGGCGATTTTGTCAATGAGGATGATGTTATTGCGATTATAAGCGACTAATCGTCATTAGGGTGAGATATAGTCCGCGTGAGGAGGCTAACAATGGGGCTTGTAGATTTAAAAATAATTGAAGATCATATTGCGGTTATTACATTAAATAGACCGGAAGCTGCAAACGCCATGTCTAAGGCTTTACTCGATGAGCTTAATCAAACGATTAGTAAGGTAGAGCAGGACAAATCCGTTTACTGCACAATTATTACCGGCTCTAGCAAAAAGGCTTTCAGTGCTGGTGCAGATTTAAAAGAGCGTAGAGGAATGGCAGATGATCAAGTAATAGAAGCTGTACAGTATATAGGTAGTACGATTTCCGCTATTGAAAAGATGCGTATGCCTGTAATTGCTGCACTAAATGGGGTAGCTTTTGGTGGCGGGCTTGAACTGGCTTTAGCATGTGACCTTCGAATAGCTGCTGATCATGCAAAAGTGGGATTGACAGAAACGTCACTTGCAATTATTCCAGGAGCCGGTGGTACGCAGCGCCTGCCTCGCTTAATTGGTTTAGGGCAGGCAAAACGCTTAATTTATACCGCCAAACCCCTTCAGGCTGACGAAGCATTAACCATTGGATTAGTTGAAGAAGTTGTCCAAGCAGATGACTTGTTGAATGAGGCGATTCAGCTGGCAAAAACAATAGCAATGAATGGTCCGCTAGCGTTACGACAGGCTAAAATAGCGATTGACAAGGGTATGCAAACAGATGTTTCTACAGGTTTAGCATTAGAGCATTTAAGCTATAAAGAAACAATACCAACAAACGATCGAATAGAAGGCTTAGCAGCTTTTAAAGAAAAAAGAAAGCCTGAGTATAAAGGAAATTAGACGTAGGAGGTTACATAATGTCTGATGTAGAAGATCTGCAAAATAGGGTGGAGAACATAAAAAAAGGAGGCCATGAAAAATACCATCAAAAAAATGAAGAAAAAGGAAAACACTTTGTTCGAAAACGATTAGAATTATTATTTGATGCTGGTATCGATATAGAGGATGCTTTTTTTGCAAATAATATGGATGATTCACTTCCATCAGATGGTGTAGTTACAGGGATTGGAAAAATAAACGGGCAACATGTTTGTGTTATGGCAAATGACTCTACTGTAAAGGCTGGTTCTTGGGGAAAAAGAACAGTAGAAAAAATTATTCGTATCCAGGAAACAGCTGAAAAATTAGAAGTACCTATGTTATATTTAGTCGATTCAGCTGGAGCAAGAATTACAGACCAAATTGAAATGTTCCCGGGCCGTCGTGGTGCAGGCCGAATTTTCCATAACCAGATTAAACTATCAGGACGGGTGCCGCAAGTCTGTCTGTTATTTGGGCCATCTGCTGCAGGCGGAGCATATATCCCAGCATTTTGTGACATTGTTATTATGGTGGACGGCAATGCATCCATGTATCTTGGTTCACCTCGAATGGCGGAGAAAGTAATCGGGGAAAAAGTGAGTCTTGAAGAAATGGGTGGAGCAAAAATGCATGCTTCTATATCCGGTGTTGGTGATGTTTTGGTTAAATCGGAGGAAGAAGCTATCAAATACGCTCGCAATTATTTAAGTTATTTTCCCGCTAATTTCAGAAAAAGAGCAAGTGAGGCAGAAGCAAAGACAGCTAAATCTTTTGAGAAGTCAATCACTGATTTAATTCCAGAAAATCAAAATGCTGCTTTTAATATGTATGATTTGATTAAACGACTTATTGATGAGGATAGCTTTTGTGAAATTAAAAAGAAATTTGCACCAGAGTTAATTACCGGATTAGCAAGGATTAATGGGAAATCGGTTGGGATCATCGCTAATCAGCCACGTATGAAAGGTGGAGTTCTTTTTCCGGATTCCGCAGATAAAGCAGCAAAATTTATTCAGTTGTGTGACGCGTTTAACATTTCATTGCTATTCCTGGCAGATGTACCAGGGTTTATGATTGGTACAAAGGTAGAGCAGGCAGGGATTATTCGTCATGGAGCTAAAATGTTGGCAACAATGAGCGAGGCAACGGTTCCAAAAATTTCTGTTATTGTCAGAAAAGCTTATGGTGCAGGGTTATACGCAATGGCGGGCCCAGCCTTTGAGCCGGATTGTTGTATAGCTTTACCAAGTGCACAAATTGCGGTAATGGGGCCAGAAGCAGCAGTGAATGCTGTTTACGCAAATAAGATTGCAGAATTGCCGGAAGAAGAGCGCCCTGCTTTTATTAAGGAGAAACAGGATGAATATAAAGACAATATCGATATTTATCGCTTAGCATCTGAAATGGTAATTGATGCAGTCGTTGAGCCGGATAAATTGAGAGATGAATTGACACGCAGGTTCACGATATATGAAGCAAAAAACGTTTCTTTTACGGAGAGAAAGCATGGTGTATATCCAGTTTAATTGTTAAAGCTTTGGTATTTTATAATATCAAAGCTTTTTTATATCACAATGCTGTGAAATACATATAATAACGTAGACTGTATTATTTAATTCACAATAATATTATTATGTAAACTATAATTTAATAAGAAATAATGTAGAAAAATACGGTTTAATCTCGTATAATAGATCCTAGTAGGTATATGAGAAAGGACTTGAACAGCTAGATGCTAAATGTAATGCAAACACATGTCAGATTACAGCACATAGTAGCCCTTCATAAAGTTATGATTAACAACAACGATAAATTAAATGCTGCAAAAATGATGGATATTTATGAAAAAATTGAAAAAGGTGAACTAGCGATTAGTTTTGCTGGGCATTTTTCTGCTGGAAAATCATCGATGATAAACGCCCTTTTAGGGGAAGACATTTTACCGAAAAGTCCGATCCCAACGAGTGCCAATGTCGTTAAAATTAATTCTGGCGAAGGAGTAGCACGCGTATTTTTTAAACATAGTCAACCTGTCGAATATACGGAACCTTATGATATGGATCGGATTAAAGCATATTCCATGGAGAAGGATTCAATTGAGAAAATCGAAATAAGCACTGGAAAAAGGGTTGTTCCTGAAGACGCTGCAATCATAGACACACCGGGAATTGATGCTGCAAATGATGCTGATCGATTAATGACGGAGGCTTCATTACACCTTGTAGATGTATTATTTTATGTGATGGATTATAATCATGTCCAATCTGAGGTTAATTTACATTTTTTAAAGTCGTTGCAACAAAAGCGTATTCCATTTTACGTAATTATTAATCAAATTGATAAACATGATGAAGAAGAAATCCGATTTGAAGCATTTGCAGAAAGTATTAAACAAACGTTTGATCAGTGGGGGTTATTTCCGAAAAACATCTTTTATTCCTCATTAGTGTATTCCTCATCAAAATATAATCAGTTTGAAGAAATAAAACAGATACTTTTTTCAATGATGAGTAAGAATAAGGAAGCATTTTTAAATAATGATAATGCTGTTCAACAAATAATGAAGGATCACAAACATTTTTTGAAAACACAATATGATGATCTTATTGATGTTACAAATGAACCTGAAAATAATGTCGAGGAAATGGGTGCAATAGAAGCAAAACTAACGCAGTTGAAAAATGAATCGGCGAAATTGGAAAAAGATTTTCAACATGAATTACAAAATACATTAAATAATGCATACTTAATGCCTGCTAGTATTCGAGATAAAGCTAAAGTCTTTCTACAGTCACAGCAGAAAGATTTTAAAGTAGGTTTACTTGCTACTAAAAAGAAGACTGCTGAAGAAAAAAAGAAAAGATCGGATGCTTTTTTAGCATCATTGCAAGAAAACATAGAGGCATCTGTTCAGTGGAAACTTCAAGATAAATTTATACAATTGGTAAAAAGTTATGATATGAACGATCAGCAACTTCAAAAGTTTATTCAGGACTTGTCTATTACTTACACACATGAGGATCTTATGAGACTCATAAAATCCGGTGCAAAAGTAAATGGGGATTATATATTGAACTATACAAGTGATGTGGCTGCTGATATTAAACAACAATTTAGGAAAAGTGCACGCTCCCTGTGGGAATTCATTCATCAAGTCTTAACAAATAAAAATGAGGAAGTAATTTCAGCGTATGAGGAAAGGTTCACACAGTTACAGGAAGCGCAAGCATTGAAAATCGAACAGGACATGCTTCAAGCAGAATTAAAAGTGAAATACAGTCATATAGACAAACAGTTTCGTGCCCCTGATTGTGATGAAGAAGCCTGGCGCATCATTCAAAATGAGAGAAAATCTAAACAGAAACAACCTATTTCACGAATAGATACGCCAAAGCAGAATCAAAATATTACCGTTAATATGAACGACGAACCAGCAGAAGTAGAAACAAAAGTGAAAAGTATACAATCAATAGAGCCTGTTCTTGAGAGTGTTAGTGAGACACTAGAGGTAATCGGAGATCTGCCAGGATTTCAAACATTAATGAGTGACCTGAAAGACAAACAGCATCGGTTAACAAATCGCACGTATACCATTGCGCTTTTTGGTGCATTTAGTGCGGGTAAATCCTCTTTTGCGAATGCATTACTTGGGGAAAGTGTATTGCCAGTTTCACCAAATCCGACAACCGCCGCTGTAAATCGGATTTGCCCTATAACAAGCCGGAATAAGCATGGTACTGTAGACGTTAGGTTGAAGGATCGAGATGTGTTAAGGAAAGATATTTTATCAGTTACGAAGAATTTTTCTCCACCGGATATGGATGTTGAAGCATTATTGCAGTGGGTTCAAGATAAGGGTATTCATCAAAATCCCCAGTTAAATAAAATGTATCAATCGTATTTACAGGCATTGATTTCGGGTTTCCCTGAAAATAAGAACTCTATAGGAAAGACGGTTACAATTACGGTAAGTGAGTTCACGAAATATGTAACGGATGAAACAAAGGCATGTTATATTGAGTTAATCGATCTCTATTATGATTGCTCTTTAACTCGTCAGGGAATAACATTGGTTGATACGCCTGGCGCAGATTCTGTAAACGCCCGTCATACCAATGTAGCCTTTAACTATATCAAACATGCTGATGCAATTTTATATGTAACCTATTATAACCATGCGTTATCACGTGCGGATAAAGATTTTCTCATGCAATTGGGACGTGTGAAGGAAGCATTCCAGTTAGATAAAATGTTTTTTGTAGTGAATGCTGCTGATTTAGCAGTAGATGACGAGGAACTGACATTAGTTACACAGTATGTCCAGGAACAGTTGATTGAACTGGGCATTCGTTTGCCTAGAGTTTACCCGTTATCAAGCAAGCTGGCTTTAAAAAGTAAACAAAGCAAGCAGGATCTCAATGAACAGATGCAGCAATTTGAAGACAGTTTCTATCACTTCATTCATAATGATTTGAGCCTACTGACTGTAGAGGCTACGTTATGGGATATTAAACGTGTCTATCAAACACTAAAACATTATATGGAGTCATTGCATCTTGATCAAAAGGAAAAAAACAATCGGAAACACGATTTGTTATCAAAAAAAGATACATTCACACAAAAGCTCACAAAGCTTAACACAGACATTTATAAAGATCAGATAGCACAAAAAATAGAGAAGCAGTTGTTTTATGTACTCGAGAGGCTGGCCATCCGGTATCATGATATATTCAAAGAATCGTTTAATCCGACAACGATAACGGAATCAGGAAGAAAAGCCCAGTATCAGTTAAGAAATGCATTACAAAACTTAATTGATTATGTTGGTTTTGAGCTATTACAAGAGGTTCAAGCTGTTTCTTTAAGGGTGGAGGCGACCATTCAATCACATGTTGCTGAAGTATACGGTAAATTAGTTGACAGCAGCAAAGAAGTTGAAGAAACATTTAGTTTACCGAATTTTGACCAAGTAGAACTGGTAACGCCGCCCTATAAAAGAGCTCTTCAGGAAATAGTATTTTCAGAATTTGATAACGTATTTGCAATGTATAATGGAACAAAGGCTTTCTTTGTGAAAAATGAAAAGGCAGTAATGAAAGAACAGCTCTATACAGTACTGGAGCCATATGAAAAACAGTATATCGATGAAAACAAATTGATTATGAACAAAACGTATTTGGAGCAATGGGATAAAATAATCGAAAACATAAAACAAGAAGCAATAGAAAATATAGACGCGCAGATTAACAATTATTTAGAAATCATGGAATCATCGGTTGATATGGAACGTCTAACAGAAAAACTTCATGTTTTGGATCGCATAATAGATCAGCATGCTATAGGGGATGTGCAGTAATTGGAAAAACAAAAAATATTATTGGTTGATGGTATGGCTTTATTGTTTCGCGGATTCTTCGCAACGGCTTTTCGTGGAAACTTTATGAAGACCAGTAAAGGAATACCAACAAATGGGGTATATCAGTTTCTCCGGTATTTCTTAGATGCGACTGATACATTTCAGCCTACTCATATTATCTGTTGCTGGGATATGGGAAGTAAAACATTTCGCTCGGAGTTATATGATGGATATAAAGCAAACAGACAGGATCCACCGGAAGAACTGATTCCGCAATTTGATCTCGTTAAAGAAGTTGTCGAGGCGTTTAATATGCCTAATATCGGTCTTGAAAACTTTGAAGCGGATGATTGTATAGGTACATTAGCAAAAGCGTACGGAATGGATAATGACGTGATCATTCTGACCGGTGACCAAGATATCCTTCAACTTGTTGATAAAGGAATACGTGTTGCGATTATGAGAAAAGGACAGGGTAATTATGAAGTTTTTGATCACATGAACTTTTATGAAAAAAAGGGGATAACACCAAATCAAATCATTGATTTAAAGGGGTTAATGGGTGATACTTCAGACAATTATCCTGGAGTCAAAGGAATAGGTGAAAAAACAGCGCTGAAACTACTTCAAGAATATGAAACAATTGATCATTTACTTGAGAATATAGATAGACTGCCAAAAGGTGTTCAAACAAAAATAAATGCAAATATCGATATGCTTCACTTGTCAAGAAACCTTGCAGAAATAAAATGTGATGTTCCAATCACCTGTCAGTTGGATAGTGCATTATGGAAATACGATAGAACGAAGATTGAAGAGAAATTTGATGAGCTGGAATTTAAAAATCTGGCCAAATTATTATAATTTCCTTGATCACTGTGCTTTTTCAATCTATTATCGTTTGTAAATGTATTGAGATTATCATTTTTTCTTGTACAGACAAATATTATAACATTGTTGCAAAACCTTGCAGAGTACTGTTATATAACAGAAAGACAGGAGAGAGTACGTAGCCGATTTTGTAGATAAAACATTAAAATTATCGTTAAAATAACATTAAAAAATGCAGTTTAATAACTGCATTTTTTAATGTTATTTTGCATACACCCAGGTGTATATCTATATAGTATAGGGGTATACGGATATACAAGTAGGGGTATGTGTATATACCTTATCATCCTCCTGTTTTCAGTTTGAATAATTGGTTTACGCAACTCGTATAAGGGTATTTATAATTAAAAGAAATGAACTCACTATCTTGCAGGAGGTTATTTTCATGGAAAAACAGATTGATTCAACTTTACCTAAAGAAGTAAAATCATTTTGGAGACAAACAGAGAAAGCATTTAAATATAAAAAATTAGCAGAAAACACTGAAGTAGATGTTGCTATAGCCGGTGGTGGAATCGCAGGTGTCACTACAGCGTATTTATTGGCAAAAGAAGGGAAAAAAGTCGCTTTGCTGGAAGCGCGTGAGCTCTTAAGTGGAACGACAGGCTTTACAACAGCAAAAATTACTGCACAACATAATTTAATATACGATGAGTTAATCAATCGTTATGGTCAAGCGAACGCTAAATTGTATTATCAAGCCAATATGGAAGGGATCGGCTTAATAAAAGAGATAGCAAAACAACATAAGATAGATTGTGATTTGGAAGAACAGGACGCTTTTGTTTTTACAGAAAATAAACAAAATAGGAATAAACTGCTAAAAGAAGCAGAAGCGTATGAGAAATTAGGTATTGAAGGCGGATTTATTGAAGATTTACCACTCGATATAGATATTGAAGGTGCAGTAATGATGCGTAATCAAGCTCAGTTTCATCCTGTGAAATTTGTGAATGGGCTGCTGAAGGAAATCGAAAATATGGGTGGAGAAATATATGAACATACCAAAGTAATGGATATCGATAATAAAAATGAGATTACTTGCAAAACGGATACAGATTATACAGTTACATGTCATGACCTGGTTTTTGCTACTCATTTTCCTACACATGAATCTGATAAATTTTATTCTAAAAATTTAGATCCTGAAAATTCATATGCGTTAGCCGTTAAAGAAAACAAAGAGTTTCCAGACGGTATGTATATTAATACCGACACATCAAAGCGAACTTTTAGACGCATGAGTGCAGAAGGCGAAGATTATATTTTAGTTGGTGGAGAAAGTCACCCAACAGGTGACGGCTTATCAGTTGAGCAGCGATATAAAGAGCTTGCGGAATATGCAGAAAAAATCTTTGACGCAACGGATGTTGTTTATCGTTGGTCATCACACGACCTTATATCAACAGATAGATTACCATTCATCGGGAAGCTTAATCCGAAAGAAGATAACATATACAGCCTAACAGGTTTTAGTAAATGGGGCTTAGCCAATGCTACAGTTGGTGGTAGCCTAGTAAAAGATCTAATAGTAGGAAAAGATAATCCATATAAGAATTTATTTTCACCACAACGTGATATGAGTTTGATGGAACATGTGGAGCCAACCAAGGAAGCGGAAGAGAACTATGCTAAATCAGCGATCGTTCAAACGGCAGAAGAACTCAAAATCAATCAAGGAACAATTGTGGAGATAAAAGATGAAAATGTTGGAGCATATAAAGACAATGAGGGGAACATCCACTACCTTGATCTATCCTGTACACATCTAGGCTGTGGGGTTGAGTGGAATGATGGTGATAAGACATGGGATTGCCCTTGTCATGGATCGAGATTTAATGCTATTGGTGAAGTGATTGAAGGCCCAGCAGTAGAGGAATTAAAAAAGTTAGAGAATGAATGATAGAATGAAAAGGGAGGAAGTTAATAATTTAAGTTCCTCCTATTTTTTGCAGGTGGTAATTAGGGTATACTGTATGTGGAACAAACATTAATAAAAAGCAGGTGATGCGAATGGAACTTTCGGAAAATGAAAAAAAATCATGGAAACAAAAATATCCACTGTTAGAACCAATTACAAATTTAGAACCAACCCTATGGCTAAACCCAAATTTAAAAGAAGAGCAATATATCCCTGAATTACCTTTGACAAAAAAAGACATGTACGAAGCGGAAAAATTATGGAAGCGATTTGCTCCATTTTTTAAGAAGGCTTTTCCCGAATTGGAAATAACGAATGGATATATTGAATCCCCTTTAAAAAGTATTGGTAAATTAAAGCCAGTCCTTGAGGATTATTATGACTTTAATATAGATGGAAATCTGTATTTGAAAAGTGATAATGAGCTTCCGATTGCTGGATCGATTAAAGCAAGAGGAGGATTCTATGAAGTACTTCATTATGCGGAAAAATTGGCAATAGAAAATGGGTTAATTACGTATGACGGAAATTACGAAGCTTTTTTAAGTGAGGAATTCAGATCTTTCTTCCAGCAGTACTCCATAGGTGTTGGCTCAACCGGGAATTTGGGTTTAAGTATAGGAACAATGAGTGCGACACTTGGTTTTAATGTAGCTGTTTATATGTCGGCAGATGCTAAACAATGGAAAAAAGACTTACTTCGGGAAAAAGGGGCAAATGTGTATGAGTATTCCGGAGATTTCAGTGAAGCTATCTATGCAGGCAGACAAGAAACAATTGCGGATCCAAAAGGCTATTTCGTAGATGATGAAAGCTCCAAGCATTTATTTTTAGGCTATAGTGTAGCAGCTCTAAGACTAGAAAAACAACTGGAAGAAATGGATATTAAAGTGGATGCAGATAACCCGTTATTTCTTTATTTGCCCTGCGGAGTTGGCGGATCCCCGGGCGGAATTACGTTTGGAATGAAACAGTTATTTGGCGATCATGTTCATTGTTTCTTTGTTGAACCTACCCATTCTCCGTCTGTTTTAATTGGATTGTTGACGGGGGAAAAGGATCGGATAAGTGTACAAGATTTCGGGATAGATAATCTTACAGAGGCAGATGGACTGGCTGTTGGCCGACCATCCAGTTTTGCGACATCAATCAGTGAACACCTAATAAGTGGCATTTATACGGTGGAAGATGATGAATTATATAAAATGCTTACAATGCTTGCTGATAACGAGAATATTTATGTGGAACCATCCGCAACTGCAGGTCTTATAGGACCAAAACATGTATTAGAATCAGTGTATACAGAGAAATATAATATTAATACAGATAACGCCACACATATTGCTTGGTCAACAGGAGGCGACTTAGTCCCTGAATTTGATATGAAGCAATTTTACGAGAAAGGGAAGTCTTTTTTGGTTTAAATTCCACATGAAATTAAGGTTAAAAAACCTGTATCTTAAAAGGATGCAGGTCTTTTGCATTCGGTTATATTCATTTGCTTTGAAAATAGCATCGTAAAAGCTATAATAAGAGAAGGAAATAGTATCGGAAAACTGTGGTTATACCAAACAGGAGGAATGGAAAAATGTATTTCCCTTCAAAAAGAGATCTATGGATGACAATGGTGCTATGGGGTATAGCATTAACAGGGGTAACCATACCTGCTATGAATGGTGAAATGATCGGGTTCTTAATTATGTTGCCATTGTCATTACTCTTATTATGGTTTTGGTTTCGGACAGGCTATAAGATAGAAGATGAGATTATTACAGTAAGTTATGGTCCAATTAAAATGAAAGTACCAATTAATAATATACAAATTATTAAAAAGCGGAAAAATCCGTTTACAGCACCAGCCTTGTCTACAGATAAGTTGGAATTAGTTTCCGGCCGATTTGATGTTCTTTCCGTTTCGCCGGAAGACCAGGAAGAATTTATAAAACAAATCCTGGAAATTAACAATAAAATAAAATTGGATAGTAGAATAAAGTTTAGAAAATAAATTGTTTTCAAAACAGGAAAGTAGGTTGTTTATACGATGAAAGTTGTCCAAAATATAACGGAATTAATCGGAGATACACCACTGGTTAAATTAAAAGAAATTGTGCCCGAGAATGCGGCCGATGTTTTTGTTAAACTCGAATCATTTAATCCAAGTAAGAGTGTCAAAGACCGTGCCGCATATAACATGGTTAAAGTAGCAGAGGATAGGGGATTGATAAAACCCGGGGATACAATTATTGAGCCAACAAGCGGGAACACCGGTATAGGGTTAGCCATGATTGCTGCAGCAAAAGGATACAGGGCAATCTTGGTTATGCCTGACAATAGTACGATGGAAAGAAGAAATATTTTAAAAGCCTATGGGGCAAAGGTTGTGTTAACACCAAGTGATGAAAAAATGCCTGGTGCAATCAATAAAGCTTTGGAACTTCAAAGAGAAATTCCAGGGAGCTTTATTCCACAACAATTTGAAAATAAAGCAAATCCGGATATTCACCGTACAACTACAGCACTTGAAATTTATGAACAGATGAACGGGAATCTGGATGCGTTTGTATGCACTGCCGGGACTGGAGGAACAGTTACAGGAACTGGCGAAGTATTAAAGGAGAAAGTTCCCAGTATCTATACAGCAGTTGTGGAACCAGAGGGGTCACCTGTCTTGTCGGGAGGTAACCCAGGTAAACACAAGCTGGTAGGCACAAGTCCAGGATTTATTCCTGATATTCTCAACACAGAAGTTTACGATGAAATTATACAAATACAAGACGGGGAAGCTGTTGAGATGTTAAGGAAACTTGCACAAACAGAGGGTATTTTTGTTGGCCCTTCAGGAGCAGCATCCGTCTTTGCTGCAATGAAAGTTGCAAAACAGTTAGGAAAAGGTAAACAGGTCGTATGTATCGCACCTGATTCAGGTGAGCGATATCTAAGTATGAATTTATTTGATGAAAAGGATTAAAAATTGTTCGGGAAAGGGTGTTGATGAGCTATTCATTAACACCTCTTTAGTTTATATTGTAAAGATAACCGTGATAAGTTGTTTCATGATAGGAAAAAATACAAAATCAATCATAGGAATGTATGTAAAATAGGTAGGATTTGATTTGGATGGCATAAATGCTATTGTTTAAAACGTTTTAGATGTTCTCTCTTAGCTTCCCAGTAGTAAATTGATGGAAGCCCTTTATATATCCAAAATTCATGTATTAGAGAAGAGCCTACAAATAATATCAGTTGCCAATCAAGATTTTTCATAGCAATTCCTCCTTGTCTTAATTAGTTATATTAAAGCGTAAAGTTGTCTAAGAACAATCCATCGAAAACTTTATACATTAATATATTTTGAAGAGGGTGGATCTTAATGTTTATTTCTCAGACCTTAAAATTTATACCGGGTTTACATAATATTTATTATGGGAAGTTATAATTAAAAACAAAAATAATATCTCAATATTAAAGTATACTTTTGATAGTGAGATATTATTAAAAAATCACGTTATAGATAACTTGAATTATCCGAACGTATTATAGTTGTTTATTTTTCATTATCAATTTTTGCTAAAGGGTTTTAAGCCGGCTCTTCAATAATTTCACCAGTATAGGAAAATCATGATTCATGACACGTGCAATCCCAAGTTCGGTCCCGGGAATTCCAAGCAAATTCATATCCCGTATATGTGCAAGTCATATCAATCATGTGATGTTTATTGTTCTAATTTCAGTATAGCCCAGTACGTTTACCATTAATCAGTGTCGCCGTACTCTCATCTTTGGGAAGTTCCTCAATGTTGTTTTTCGTGTATTCCAGTTTTCCTTTGATTATATGCTTTGCAATATCAGCGTTTATTCGGACGAATTTTCTAACTGAAGTATCAGTGTTTTTCAGCAAATTGTTTGCGTTCACTTATGTAATTGTTTAGCGTTTAAAATTATAAGGGAAAGGGAAAATATAATAATTAGAGGTGATTAGTTTGAATAAACACTTAGTTATAAGCGGTCATGTTCAGGGTGTCGGATTTCGATATTCTGCCATGCAAAAGGCAAAGGAATTCAAATTGAATGGTTGGGTGCGGAATAAAGAGAACGGGACAGTTGAGTTGGAGGTTGAAGGCGACGGTAATCAAATCAATTTATATATGGATGAGCTGAAAAACGGCTTCAACCGATTTATCCAAGTAGATAATATTGAGATAACCTCTCAACAAGAAAAAGGATATGATGATTTTGCTGTTAAATAGCAAATTTAAAAAAGCCGCGCCCAGCAGCGGCTTTACGTAACCTATTCTTCAAAAAATTTACGATTTAATTCAATATATTTGCTTTCTTGTTCTGGTACTTCATCTTCCATATATATAGCCTCAACAGGACAGACTGCTTCACATGCTCCACAATCAATACAAATATCCGGATCAATATAAAACATGTCCTCTCCTTCTTCTATACAATCAACAGGACAAACTTCAACACACTCTCCTGATTTTTCTCCTATACAAGGTGATGTAATAACAAAAGCCAATTAAAATCCTCCTTCATACGCTTCCTAAAATGATCCATGCTTTTATTATAACGCATACTTGCATAAAAATAAAAGATTCATGATAGAATTAGCTTGCATATTTTTACAAACCCCAAACTAACAATTATTCCATACACACTCCGTGGAAAAATAGCCCTTTTCATATTTAATTAAGTATATATCCGGACTTTGCAGTTCTTTCCATTTTTTAAAACCAAAATCTCTATCGTATTGTCGTAAAAATAAAGCCATTAAATTCCCATGACTTACGATGACAGCGTTTTTCACATTATCA
Organism: Virgibacillus sp. NKC19-16; assembly: GCF_021560035.1. Lineage (NCBI taxonomy): Bacteria > Bacillati > Bacillota > Bacilli > Caryophanales > Bacillaceae > Virgibacillus > Virgibacillus salidurans. The sequence continues at coordinate 1,839,514 of NZ_CP074373.1, forward strand.
TTTCCATAAATTGACTCAAACACCTTATTTACACGTTGAACGGCATCTAAAGCTGATTCGCCACCAGGTAATGCGAAATGTTGATCATTAAAGGACTGCTCCAACACCTCTATCCAATCATCAATCGGCTCTACACTTAGGATGCGTTCTTTTAATCGTTCATCGATTTCAATTTCAGTAAGTGTTTTTTCCGAAAAGGGCTTAATGCTTTCGATAGCACGTAAATAAGGACTTGAGATTATTTTATCAATCTTAATATCTTGATCACTAAAAAAATTTGAAATAAGGTGAGCTTGCCTCATACCAATCGTTGTCAATGGTGAATCCTTGTGTTGACCATCAGCAGAACAATGACGAATAAAATAAATATTTTTCATTTCAGTTCATTCCCTTTTTGTTATTTAGTTAGCTCTGATCCTTATTTCCAAATAGTAAATAAATTATAACATTAATCGACATAAGAGGAAATAGTTATCTATAAAAAATAACAGGGTCTCTTCAACACCCTGTTATTTTATTTCCTTAAAATATTCTTTAAGGAATCCCCCTATTCGATTACTGTTGTCAATGATGAAATAAAATTCGTCTGTTTCATTTTTTACCTCGTACTTTTTCCCTGGTGTTAATTTATTATTCACCATAAATTTTTCAGCATTTGCATGTATACACTGAATTTCTTTTAATGTCTCTCTTTTTTCCCAGTCTAGATGGATCATTATGATGCCCCTTTTTATCGAGTTGACATAAAATAGTTATTGTAAATTTATCTATTTATTTGAACAGATATAAATAGTTATCATATCCTTCTTCGGCCATTTTATCTTTTGGAATGAAATGCATGGCGGCTGAATTCATACAATAACGCAGGCCTCCAGCTTCTTTCGGGCCATCCTCAAAAACATGCCCTAGATGCGAATCTGCTCCCCTACTTCTAACTTCGGTTCGTATCATACCATGCGTCTTGTCAGTTTTTTCTGTAACTTGGTAGCTGTCGAGCGGTTTTGTAAAGCTTGGCCAACCACAGGCCGAATTAAATTTTTCTTTTGAAGAAAATAAGACATCCCCTGAAACAATATCAATATAGATTCCTTCTTCTTCATTATCCCAATATTCGTTTTGGAACGGTGCTTCTGTTCCGTTCTCTTGTGTAACATTGTATTGTAATGGTGTCAGTTTTGCTTTCAAGTTTGTTTTATCTACGTTTTGCTGCCAATTACTTTTTATAAAGTCTTCTCTGCCTGATCCCTTTTTATATAAACGATAATGAAAGGATTGTTTTTTATAATAATCCTGGTGTGCATCCTCGGCTACGTAAAATGGTTTAGCAGGAACAATTTCTGTTACAATTGGCTTGGAAAACTTCCCGCTAGCTTCTAAATCCTGTTTCGATTTTTCGGCTATTTGTTTTTGCTCTTCATTATGGTAAAAAATTGCTGTTTGATACGACTCTCCCCGATCATTAAACTGACCATTGGGATCTGTAGGATCAATTTGTTGCCAAAACGTCGTAACAAGTCGTTCATATGGCATGATAGTTGGATCAAATGTGATTTGTACAGCTTCCACGTGCCCCGTTTTGTTCGAGCTAACCTGTTCATAGGTAGGATTCTCTAGCTTCCCGCCTGTATAACCGGAAACCACGTCTATTATACCTGGGCGCTCATCAAACGGTTCTACCATACACCAAAAGCATCCACCAGCGAATGTCGCAATTTCTTTATTGGAACTCATATAATACCTCCAGTACTTTTTATCTTACTTCTATTTTTTCGTTTATAACAAAAAAAATCAAGTTCTCTGCCTATATTTAAATAAATAATTTCGGTGTAGACAGCCCATTATCTTTTTTAGTTTCGGAATATTTATTATCGCTCGTTGGCTGTTTGATTTCATCATAATTTTTATCATTGTTTGCTACGTTTTCCTTTTCATTGGAATGGTTCTGCTCTTTTTCTACATCATCCGAACTATCAACTTCTTTAAATGCTTTCATCATTCTATACATCGCAGGAAGATTTTTAACCATTGGTCCATATTCTTGTACGATTGGAGCTGTAGATTGAACAACATTTAACACGTGTTGGACATTATTTAATGCACCTGAAAGACCACCTATTCCCTTGTTCACTAATCCTGCAGTAGATTGGTTTTGCAGTAAGCTCTTTATATTATTGCTATTTGCAGGTGCATTTAAACGTTGTTTTGGTAATAGTGGATTATTTACTGCGTGAGCTCTATGGTCTGGATAAGGATTTCTAGGTTGTTGCAATGGAAACACCATCTGCTTAGCCCCTTTTATTGTTGACTCATTATAGGTTATTGTACGTCAGCAATAATAAAGCGTGTAGGCTGTTGTGGTTTATAAAGGTGCTGTTTTATAGGTTAAATCATTAAAGTTATTTCCCGGGCAACCGCAGGAAGCAACAATATCCTGCGAGCTATGACGAAATTAGTTGAATCATGATAATTTGCAGTTTTACAAGGAATCCATAATTTGAACAAACGTTTGATCAATTATCAAATAATTCTTCATAATTAAATGGCTCTGGAAATCCAGAGCCATTTAATTATCTTCTTTTAATTTATATTTATCCCAAAGCTCATCAAACACAGCCAATGCGGCTGGAAAAGGACTATTCCATTCTAAATAATTGCTAATTTCATCATAGTCGCTCGAGTGTTTCGGAAAATCATGATCAAAAAATACCCAATCAGCTAGACGACTTTGATCATCCGGCGGCTTTTTCCCACGGAATGTCATTAAAAATTGATAAAATGATCTCAGATCCAACCCCCCTAATCCATGTGATTATCCATTTTCCATAAACTCCTCATGTTTACGCTGTTTCTTACGGTAAACGATTTTTGATAAGTAAATACTGATTTCATATAAAATAATTAATGGAACTGCAACGACAATTTGTAGAATGAAATCTGGTGGTGTCACGATTGTTCCAACAATAACTAATATAAGGTATGCATATTTTCTGTTTTTTCGCATGAATTCCGGTGTTAAGACTCCAATAGTCGTTAAAAACATTGCAATAATTGGTATTTCAAAAAGCACCGCAAAGGGCAATGTGATACGAAGTAAAAATTTGAAATATCGGTCAACAGTAAACATTTCATTAAACATACCTTCATTTAACGATAGTAAAAAAGGTAAAATCAGCTGTATAAACATAAAGTATCCAAAAACCAAGCCACCAATAAATAAAAGAAATATAGCAGGGATATAGGCTAAGGATGCTCTTCGTTCAGTAGTAGTTAACCCTGGTTGTATAAAGGCCCAAATTTGAAAGGACAAGATTGGGATCGTTCCAATAACTGCAATCATCCCAGCCATTGAAAAATAAATCCATATAATTTCCCCTGGACTAATTACAACTAATTCGAAATCCAAATCATTTACAAAGAACCAATAGATATCCTGAACAAAAATAAAACCGACAATAAAAAATAAAACAAAGAAAACAGCTGTAACAATCAGTCTGTTTCGTAACTCTGATAAGTGCCCTGTGAGATTCATATCTTTATCGCTTGCATGTTTGTTGTCATCAACCATTATTTCACACTCCTAGGGTAACAAAAAAGAAGGTGCAAGGTTATATACCTTACACCTTTTACTCATCACCTTTTGTTGATGTATGATTATTGCCTTTTTTAGGCGTATCGTGATCTGATATAATATCCTTGGTAGCATTTTTAAATTCTTTTAATGAACTTCCAACAGCTTTACCTATTTCAGGTAACTTGGAAGGGCCGAAAACAATTAATGCTATGACAAGAATCAGTATTAACCCTGGGATACCAATATTGCTGAACATTTGAAATCACTCCAAATATTTTCTATTTGTTTTCTTTTCCCTTAACGATTTCTTTTGTTTCATTTATTTCATCCGTAACATCACTCGTTAAATCTTTTGTGGAGTTCTTAAATTCACGCAAGGTTTGTCCAGCAGCTTTACCAATTTCAGGCAACTTTTTTGGTCCGAAAATGACTAATGCGATAACCAATATTAAAATTAAACCTGGAAATCCTATATTTGCAAACATCATTACACCTTCTTTACAAAATTGACTTTATAATTAGAGCACTATTAAGCGTTCGAAATTCCAATTCGTCTATAGTTTAACATGTTTGTCTAATATTAAACAAGTTATACTAAAATAGTTTATCTCTCACACTGCAATTATTTTCGGTCATATTGTAAAAAGTAGTAGTCATAAGGGTTTTTATCATCCTTTTCCCCTTTTTCCTTAGATGTTAAATTCCATTCATCTTCAATAAACTCTGGAAAATAGGCGTCACCCTCAAAGGACTCATCAATGAATGTAATGTACATGCGGTCAGCATATGGTAACACCTGTTTGAAAATGTCCCCACCGCCAATAACGAAGAATTCCTCATCCGCATTCGCTTTATTCCATTCCTGTATTTTTTTCAAATCAGTAATTACCTCTACTTCTTCTGGAAACGTCGTGTTTTTTCGAGTAACGACAACATTTTTCCGATTTGGTAATGCTCCATCTAACGAATCATATGTTTTTCTTCCCATTATAACGGTGTGCCCAGATGTTCTTTCTTTAAAAAAACGAAAATCTTTTGGCAGATGCCAAGGTAAATCATTATTTAGGCCAATGACACGATTGCGATCCATCGCTAGCATAAATGAAATCATAGATAATTCCTCCTTCTATTTATTATTAAACAGCTATTGGTGCTTTAATTGCAGGATGTGGATTATACTCTATTAATTCAAAATCAGTAAGCTCAAAATCAAAAATAGAGTTCTTATCTTTATTAATTTTTAGTTTAGGAAAAGTCCTCACTTCACGATTAAGCTGTGTATTTATCTGTTCCACATGATTTGCATAAATATGAGCATCGCCTAATGTATGCACGAATTCTCCCACTTCCAAATTTGTTTCATGTGCGATTAAGTGTGTTAACAATGCATAACTCGCAATATTAAAAGGAACGCCTAAGAAAACATCAGCACTGCGTTGATATAGCTGACATGACAATTTTCCGTCAGCAACATAGAACTGAAACAGTGTATGACACGGAGGCAATGCCATATTAGGTACATCTTCTGGATTCCATGCAGACACAATATGCCTGCGAGAATCAGGGTTGGTTTGGAGTGATCTGATTACGTCTTTCAACTGATCAATGGTACCATTTTTGGAAGTTTCCCATTCTCTCCACTGCTTCCCGTAAACAGAACCAAGATCACCAAACTCACTAGCAAAATCATCATCATGGAGGATTTTTTTCTTGAAACTTTCCATTTCTTTCTTATATTGTTCTCTGAACACTGGATCTTGCTGACTTCGATTTCCGAAATTCGTCATATCTGGTCCTTTGTATTTTTCACTTTTCACCCACTTTTCAAACGCCCATTCATTCCATATATTATTATTGTTTTCCAGTAAATAGCGAATGTTTGTGTCCCCTTTAATAAACCAAAGTAGCTCACTGGCAATCAGTCGAAATGGGACTTTCTTTGTTGTTAGTAATGGGAAGCCATCACTTAGATCAAATCGCATTTGATGACCAAACACAGAATAGGTACCGGTACCAGTTCTGTCTTCCTTCTTTACCCCTTTTTTTAAAATGTGATCACATAATTGTAAGTACGTCTGTTCACCATTTACCATAAAATCTCCCCCATTTGTAACTGATATTCGTTTATAGCTTATTGCGTTCATTATAACATAACTCATAAAAACCACTCGAGTTAAAAAGTGCCTATTGGGATACTAAGTATTTGGGTAAAATAATGCTTAGAGGCTTAAAAGAGACTCAGGCAGGAAAATTTTTGCCTGAGTCTCTTTTTACCACTCTTTATAAAATTGTTCTAAAAACTTCTCCATAAAAACATGTCTTTCCTGAGCAATCTCTGATGCAGTGGTGGTGTGTAATAAATCTTTTAATGTTAATAGTTTATTGTAAAAATGCTGGATAGATGTATCATGAAAGTCTCTATGATAAATCAGTTGTTTCTTTGCTCCACCATATGCAAAGGTCCTGGCAATTCCAACAGCACCTATGGCATCTATTCTATCTGCATCTTGCACAATTTTTCCCTCAAGTGTTGCAGGAACACCCTCTTTTCGAAAAGAGACATCTCTAATTGCCTTTTTAATCTCAATGATTTCAGCATTGGATAAACCAATGGATTCAAGAAAGGTTATCATATCTTTTGTCGCTTTTACCGAATCAGAGAAAAGTTTCTCGTCTCCAATATCATGAAGCCATGCGGAAACTTCAGTAATAAATAAATCTGCTTTTTCTTGTTCAGCGATCTCTTTTGCTATTCGTGCAACTCGTTTCATATGAAAAAAGTCATGGCCTGTGGCGTCACTATGAAAAAGTGTGTGTACATAGTTTCTTATCGCCTGTAAACATTTCTCTTTTTCCATTAAAATAACCCGAGTACTTTACCCTCTTCTGTGACGTCCATATTAAAAGCGGCAGGTTTTTCAGGTAACCCCGGCATTGTCATTACATCACCGGTTAGAGCAACAATAAATCCTGCACCAATAGATGGCCTCAATTCTCTAATGGTTATTGAAAACTCTTTTGGTCTTCCTATTTTTGTCGGATCATCTGATAAAGAATATTGCGTTTTTGCCATGCAAACAGATAGCTTGCCCCAACCCTGTTGCTCATAAAACATGATTTGTGCTCTTGCCTTAGGTGATAGTTCGATATCATCCGCACCGTATACTTTTTGCGCTATTGTTCTGATTTTTGCCTCCAGCGTTTCGTCTAATTCATATAGTGGGGTAAAGTTCTTGTCCGCTGATTCTATTTTTGCAATAATTTTCTCAGCTAAACGAATGCCACCCTCCCCTCCATTTTCCCAAACATCTGTTAATGCTACTTCAATATTTCTTGATTCACACCATGATTCAATAAAACTTACTTCCGCTGATGTATCTGTTGGAAACTTATTAATTGAGACAACATATGGCAATCCAAAAAGTTCAATGGTTTCCATATGCTTCTTTAAATTTTCCATTCCAGCTTTTAAAGCATCAATATTTTCCTCTTTTAAATTATCTTTCGCTAATCCCCCATGCATTTTTAATGCCCGAACTGTAGCGACAATTACAACTGCATCTGTATCAATTTCACCAGCACGGGATTTGATATTCAGAAATTTCTCAGCACCCAAATCCGCCCCAAATCCTGCTTCTGTTACCACATAATCGCCTAATTTGGCAGCTGTTTTGGTTGCCATTATACTATTACAACCATGTGCGATATTGGCAAAAGGGCCACCGTGAATAATTGCGGGTGTATTCTCAGTTGTTTGGACCAAGTTAGGTTTCATTGCATCTTTCAGCAGTAACGTCAATGCTCCTTCTACTTTTAAATCTTTAACAGTGACAGGTAATTTGTCGTATGTGTATCCAATCACGATCCGGGCAATTCTTGCTTTTAAATCTTCAAGACTTGTTGCTAAGCATAATACAGCCATTATCTCAGATGCAACGGTGATGTTAAATCCATCTTCTCTGGGGACCCCTCTTAGTGGCCCTCCTAGTCCGACGACTATTTGCCTTAATGCACGGTCATTCATATCCATTACTCTTTTCCATTCCATTCTCCTGGGATCAATATTTAGTTTATTTCCACGATGGATATGATTATCTATCATTGCAGACAAGGCATTATTAGCACTTGTTATTGCATGTAGGTCTCCGGTAAAATGTAAGTTAATATCTTCCATTGGAAGCACTTGGGAATAACCTCCTCCAGCTGCCCCTCCTTTCATACCCATTACAGGGCCCAAAGATGGCTCTCGTAGTGCAATAACCGCTTTCTTGCCAATTTTATTTAATGCTTGTCCCAACCCGACGGTTACCGTAGACTTCCCTTCCCCTGCAGTAGTGGGGTTAATTGATGTTACTAATACAACTTTTCCATTTGGTTTATCTTTTAGCTTGTCTAATAGGTTGTCAGACAACTTTGCTTTCGTATGACCATATGGCTCAAAGTCCTCCTCAGTTAAGTGAAGTCCCGCTGCAATCTCCTTAATCGGTTTAAGACTTGATTCCTGAGCAATTTCAATATCTGTTTTCATATACCTGCACTCCCTTCTTAAACATCTACTATCAGTGTACCTTTTTGATTGTGATTTTTCACTTAATTTCATAGTTACGAAAGACATTATTTTTAAAAAGGTGATAAAAATAAGGATTGATTAAAAAATATGATGTCAAATTCTTGACTGAAATAGGTAAATAAGCTATATTAGGGTCAAGCAAAGAAGATGTATGGAATCATTAGCAACAGGCAGCTTCTATAGAAGTGGATGTAATAGTGATCCTACGCTTCTATAGGTGTTGCCTTTTTTGACGTTTCATCTGTCGACTTTGTATTAACACGTATTACGTGAAAGGTTTTAGGAGGATTATTTACATGGAAAACGGAGTAGTAAAATGGTTCAACGCAGAAAAGGGTTATGGCTTCATCCAATTGGAAGAAGGAAATGATGTATTTGTACATTATTCAGCTATCCAAGAAGAAGGCTTCAAAACGTTGGAAGAAGGACAAGAAGTATCCTTTGAAATCGTTGAAGGCGATCGTGGCCCTCAAGCTGCAAATGTAAATAAAAAATAATGCAGCCATTATAGCAATATATGATAAGCGGTAATCGTAATCGATTACCGCTTTTTTGTAGTCTAGGAAATTATAAAATATTGAGGTTGTGGATAATTCAGTAGCCAAATAAGTCCCGTCCGGCTCCAGCGCCTTTGTTCCTTGGCAGTTAAGACAAGAATATAATTTGCTAATATGAATTGCTGGTCGAGGTAAAAGACTTAGTGGCTTATTTAGACACCTTCCAGAGAAAGAGGAATTTCCGACTGCCGAAGAGGAGGAAAATGCAGAACCAACTCCTGAGTGCCTTGAGAATTGGAGACTTTGGATCGTTATTACAATAGCATTAATCCTGTTTGTATATACCATACCATTTGTTGATATTATTCAAAATTCACCACCATTTGATGAGCCGATTGGCAACTCTTAAAAGTAGGAGGACAGATCGTTGTTTTGTCCTCCCCATCACTAACTCTTAATCCGAAAAATTTTCTGCTAAGGCCTTTTCTTCAGTTGGAATCCGGATCGTTAATAACAGAATATGTAATATTGGAAACACAATAGCTGTTATATATACACCAAACAATAATGGGATTATCAATAATTCAATCCCGACAATAATATAATTTGGATGTTTCACATATTTGTAAGGTCCCTCGTTTACCACTGAAAATTGGGGAGAGACAATGATTTTCGTGTTCCAGAATCTTCCTAGAGTTCGAATGCACCAAATTCTAATACCTTGGGTGAAAATAAACAAAGCCAATAAAATGTAATTAAGTTTTACATTTGAAACATCGCGAAACGTAACCTCCAGAAGGATAGAAATGAAAAACACAGTATGAAGAATGACGAAAAATTTATAATGCTTGCCCCCTCTTTCAATTCCGCCTCTTTCTTTCATCCATCTTTCATTCCTTCTAGCAATTATCAATTCGATTAAACGTTGAGAAATAATGATAATTAGTAAGATCCACATGAAGATTGGCATTGTTAATTCCACTCCAATAACAGCAGTTCTGAACTAAAACCTGGTCCTAAAGCAGATAATATACTTTTTTTCTGTCGGCCAACGCCTTCTTTCATTGCTTCATAAAGTACATAAAAAACGGTCGCAGAAGACATATTACCGTGATTTAGCAACACATTATAGGAATGTGTGAACTTCTTGCTTGAACTTTGTAAAACATTTTCCATTGCGGTTAAGACTTTTTTACCTCCCGGATGTGCGATAAATGAGTGAATCATTTGCTCATTTAATCCTTCCTCATGCAGAAATGTATTTATATGCCCATCCCAAAAGGAGTTGACTAGTGCCGGTATACTTTTGGAGAAAATGACCTCTAATCCACTATTCGTAACATGCCACCCCATAACGGAAGTGCTGTCTTTTTTTGTTAGTGAACTCGTACGTACTATTCTTGGGGTGCTCTTGCGCTGATAAGTAAGATATGGTGATTTATCCCCCATAGCTAATACTGCACTAACACCGTCACCAAAAAGGGCACTTCCGACTAAATTACTTTTTTTATTATCATCCTTTTGAAAAGTTAAGCTACATAATTCGCAGGATACAATTAATGCCGTTTTTTCCGGATGAGCAGAAATCCAATCAAATGCGCGTGATAATCCGATTGCCCCTCCCACGCAACCAAGTCCCCATAGTGGCATACGATTCGTGCTTTCACGAAAAGGGCGTTCATTAAGTAAATGTACTTCCATCGATGGTGTTGCAATTCCAGTACTTGATACAAATATGATCATATCAATCGCTTCATATGGCATGTCTCTTGTTAGAAATTCCCCATTTGTTAAACAATGATCAACCGCTTGCAGCATATGCTTCTTTGCAAATGTTAGGTATAGCTCATTTCGTTCTTGAAATGTGTGATTTTGTCTTAACCACTCCTTTTCTACAACAAACTGACGATTGTTGACTGCTGCATTGTCAAACACTGGGAGTATATGCTCCATTTGTTTGTTAGAATAGGGGAAAACCTCTTTTACTAACTCTTTTACTTCTGTCTGTGATAGATCATATTCAGGGATACCAACGCCAACTGAACTGATGAAAGTCATAAAGTCACCCTTTTAAATACTATTTTTACACGTTTTCATCAAAGGTTTTACGTCCGAAATATTGATAATAGTCTGTTCGAATAAAGCCATTAAACAATTTACGTTTCTTTGTTGCCTTTTGGCCGTATTGTTTCTCAAAGTTTTCAAATGCTGTTAATATATAGACACTCCAACTTGGATGACCTTTCATAACACTGCCTAAATCTTTATATATTTTTGCGGCATCTTCTCTGTCCCCTATTCGTTGTCCATAAGGAGGGTTTCCTATTAGATATCCATTTTCACTGTGAATAGACAAGTCCTTCACTTGCATTTGCTTCCAATTGATAAGATCCCCTAATCCTGCTTCGATAGCATTTTCATTTGCTATTTTCACCATATTGTGGGCAATATCGGAACCGATAATATTGAGATCCTGATCATAATTTGCCAGATCCTCTACTTCTTCAAAGGCTTCATCCCAAAGTTTGTTTTTAATAAGTGACCATTCTTCACAAGCAAATTCACGGTTGAAGCCGGGCGCGATATTTTGCCCAATCATTGCTGCTTCGATCGCAATCGTACCAGAACCACAAAAGGGATCAATCAACGGATAATCAGGCTTCCAATTTGTAAGCATAACTAACGCTGCTGCCATTGTTTCTTTTAAAGGCGCGTCCCCCTGCCCGATACGATATCCTCTTTTATGTAAACCAGCTCCAGATGTATCGATCGTTAGGGTTGCAATATCTTTACGTAAGGCAACTTCTACTTTATATAATGCCCCGTTTTCCGGCATTTTAAAAGCAAGACCATATTTAAGCTTTAGTCGTTCAGCGGTTGCTTTTTTAACAATTGCCTGACAGTCCGGAACGCTGTATAATGTGGAGTCTACGGATTTTCCACTAACGGGAAACTGCCCATCTTCTGCAATGAAGTTCTCCCAAGGAAGTGCTTTTGTGGATTCAAATAGTTCATCAAACGTAGTTGCCTTGAATGTCCCAACAAGTATTCTGAGGCGATCTGCAGTCCGAAGCCATAAATTACAGCGTGGGATTGCTGATACAGGTGCCTCAAAAACCACTTTTCCATTTTCGACATTACAATCATACCCTAATTGTTTTACTTCATTAGCAACTACGGATTCAAGCCCCATAGCTGCTGTAGCGATTAGTGTTACGTATGGCATAGAATTTTCCTTTCACTGCTAAGTTAAATTAGCTCTAGTTTATCATATCCTATCCTTTAAATTGAAAACATATCAATTTAAAAAAATTACCATATAAAAAACCTTCCAAATAGCAAGGTTGCCATAAGCAAGGTTTGTTTATATATAGACCGTTAAATACTCGATAAGCCATGTTCTGTTCCATTGTACTGCAAATGGTGGTCAGCCTCGTACGTTGGTTGTAATCATCTATCTACAAGTAACACTTGTCCCTTATTCGGTTGAATTTCCTACTAAAGGATGCCCCTACCTTCATTTGGGTTGCTCACTCATGGGGTTTACCTCGTTCCACCTGAAGTGTTTCCACTTCAGCTACGTCACTGTGGCACTTTCAAGGATAGTATCCCATATCTAAATGACTTAGGAATATTTCCTGCCGTTAACCGCTAGGGTTACCTTGACTTATTATTTCGTCAAGCATGAACACTACAAACATCTCAGTCTGTGTGAGTATGGACTTTCCTCTGTATATTATACAGCGATTACCTGAGTATCTAACTTTATGCTAGACTAATCCTATCACGAATTAGCCAATGATTCAAGGGTCTTACAAAAATTGGAATTTCCTAATGACTGAAATTTACGTTATCGTATCTTCTACATCATCAGATCCCGAATACTTTTTTCCGAATACTTCTTTTTCTAAATTCGATAATCGTTTCAGTACATCATAATTAACTTGTTGGGCTGGTTGCGAAGAACGTGTTCTACTTTGGTCTGCAGAACTTTTCTTGAGTCGCTCATTTTCAGTCTGCAATCTTTCAATTTCTTGTTTGAATACATCATAATCCTGAATGACGGTATCCAGAAATTCATCTACTTCCTCTTGATTATAGCCTCGCATTGTTGTTTTAAACTCTTTTTCAAGAATATCCTTACCATTTAGCTGTACTCGGATTGAACTCATTTTTATCATCACCTCGTCGTTTCCACCTATTTATTTCTCTTACAAAACTTAACACAATGCCAATTTTAAGTTTATTATGGTTTTGTCCTTTTTATGACTAATTCTTAAAAACTAGTATATCATAAAAAAAGATCCTGATAAAATCAGTCTCTTTTATCGCTTCTATACGCTTATATATAACAAGAATTATTTATCAAGGTAAATCATCCGGCTGGAAAGAAAAAGGTAATAATTCTTCTGTAGATATTGTCTTTGTTTCCTTGTTTAGGTTCGTTAAATGAATATTCATTGTACTGGCGAAAAATTCACTCATCACTTGTCGGCAGGACCCACAAGGTGGAACAGGTCTAGCTGTATCAGCTGCAACAGCCATTTCTACAAAATCCGTTTCTCCTTCAGAGATAGCTTTAAAAATCGCAACACGTTCTGCACAACAAGACACAGGATAGGATGCATTTTCAATATTACAACCAGTATAGACCTTTCCGGATTTAGTCAGTAAAGCTGCTCCAACCGGAAATTCAGAGTACGGGACATATGCTTTATTTCTTATGTTAATTGCCTCTTCAAGTAAATTATTTGTAGTCACCATTCTTCCCCCTTTCAGAATACCTAGAAGATAATCATACGAGATAAAACCCAAAACTGCATGGCATTTTCACACTCTATTCTATTTCCCTTAATAATTGATCAAAAATATAATGAATGGAATTGTTAAGTTCCATAAACCGTTTACGTTTTACATCTATATAATAACTGTGCATCAAAAGCAGCTCCATATTTTCTCTAGTTGAAGTGATTTGCTGTGGATGTACATTAATTTTTCTTTCTTTAATCAATTTTAAGGCGTCTTCTTCCCATGTAGACAAGAGTTCATAAATCGGTAAGGTCTCCTCTTTCACCTTTTGAAATAATTGTCTATCTTTTTTATTTTCGGGCGGTGCATTGTTCTCATATTTATCATTTAGGCGGTTTAGCTGTATTTTTAACGCTTCTGTTTGTTCCTTTAATTCCATTGTAAAGTTCATCCTTATTACTAAATTTCATACAGTTCTACTTATACTGTATCATTTTTGGATAAAGATGACATCTTTTTAACAAAGAATTTTGTTTCATTAACTTTCTTCTGTCTGTTTTCAAATCCTTGCGATATCTCTTTCTCGATTGTCATTGTCATCTTCTGATCAATCAGACGTGCTTGATCTGCTATTTGTTCTATAGATGATTCAAATTCCTTTTTGTTGGTATCATATTCTATCGGTTCTAACTTCCTGGCTGGTAATGACATACTATCACCTCTTTTAAAATTGATTTACTATCATATTCGCTAAGACAGGGATGTCTCCTTCCTGTTCGACAAAACTAGAAGAAAAGACACAAAACTAGTGATATTACTTATCTTTTTCTTGAAATTAGACATACTAATTCACGGAAGGAGGTTTTACAATGAAGCATAAAAAAACAGAGCAGAAAAAGGGCAATAATCAAAGATCAAAATCACTTAAAACAGGTGACAAAAAATTAAACGGCCCAAACAGACCTTCAACCTAACATTAGAAAAAAGAAAAAGGATTTGCGAATCCTTTTTCTACATAAACATATTTTCATTCTATAGAAAGATGATCGATCCTATCTCCATTTCTTCTACTGCCTCATGGTTCTTAAACCATTTTTCTTTAATACCCCCCGATTTATACCAATCATTTCGAATTTTATTTTGATGGGTAATTGCTGGATAAACCAAACGCAGCAATGGTCCAGTTGGCAAATTAATGTTCAAAAAGTTTTCATAATCATGTTTGGATCCAGTATGCTCAGTCTTTAAAGCAAAATTTAATAATGTGGTATGTATCTCAGAGTTATATAAAATTACGGCCATTTGCTTTCCCTAATTCAATCCAATTTGTTACATTTGTGAAGTCATGTACAAAGGAGTCATGTTTGTGTTGGTAAAATAACCGCATTCATAAATAAATAATCCTGCATGAGGTATGGAAATTCATGAAATACGTGATACTTGAAAAAGGATTGTTTAATAACTGAAGTCTGAGTAGCATTTGCTCATTTATGATGAGTGCTGTCATTAGCCTATATTGATCCGTTTTCCAAAAATGCTACCACTCGTCAATTGTAAATTGAGGGAAATGATATAATAGATGGAAATCCTGGCTGTTATATTGTTGTTATTATGCGCTTTTCTAAGATTTGTTATATAATAGATATAGATTTTCTCCCGTTCACTGTACATGGATAAACCTGCTTTCATTTTTCTTTATTTAACTATCTGTAAGTTATTTGAGTTTACGCAGTGTTTATAGTTATCAAGTAATGATTTTTTTGATATGATACGGTAATATGCAAGGGGGATTATCAGATGAATTATCCAAATGGGAAAAAAAACAAACAAGGAAAGCAAAAGTCACCCCAATCAAATCAAAAGTACAGTAATCGCGGTATGACATTAGAGGAAGATATTAATACAACAAATAGCTATTACTTGGATATAGGAAAGGCAAATATTCACAAAAAGCCTACACCAGTACAAATTGTTAAGGTGAATTATCCGAAAAGAAGTGCTGCGGTTATTACAGAAGGCTATTTTAAACAAGCTTCCACGACTGATTATAATGGTATATATCGACATAAGTATATTGATTTTGAGGCCAAGGAAACGAAGAATAAAACCTTATTGCCGCTGGCAAACATACATGACCATCAAATCAGGCACATGGAGTCGATTATACATCATGGGGGGATTTGTTTTTTAATCATCCGATTTTCAAGCTTTGATGAAACATATTTTATGGACACAAAAATACTATTTCCATACTGGCATGAAAAGTTAAATGGAGGCAGAAAATCGATTCCTTATGAAATAATAAAACAGAAAGGTTATCTTATCCCCTTTCAATATCAGGCAAGGGTTGATTATTTAACAATTATCGATAAGCTTTATTTTTAGAGACGGAGGTATGGAGCTATGGCAAATAATAGCCAATCTCGTACAGCAAGAAGAAAACAAAAAAAAGCAAAAAAGAAACCACTATGGAAAAAAATAATATTTACAGTACTTATTATCATTTTAGCAATTGGAATTGGCGTTGGAGGCATATTTACGTATTGGATTGCTACAGCACCAGAGCTAGAGGCATCTGAATTAGCCATTCCTTTTTCATCTACCATTTATGATAAGGATGGAAATGAATTTGCGGATTTGGGATCTGAACAGCGAACCAGAGTAGAATATGAAGACTTACCCCCAGTATTAATTGATGCTGTCACTGCTACAGAAGACGCGCGTTTCTTTGAGCATCCCGGTATCGATTTACGCCGGATCGGTGGAGCGATCATTGCTAACATTACACAAGGTTTTGGCTCGGAAGGTGCGAGTACAATCACCCAGCAAGTAGTGGAACAATCATTATTATCACCAGATAAAAAACTTAGCATAAAAGTCCAGGAACAATGGCTGGCACTACAGCTGGAGCGTGAATATTCAAAAGAAGAAATATTGGAAATGTATTTAAACAAGATCTATTATGGCAGTGGGGCTTATGGAGTAGGTAAAGCGGCAGAAACATACTTTGGGAAAACCGATTTGAGTGAACTTACATTACCAGAAGCTGCTATTTTAGCTGGGTTACCACAACGGCCAACAGCTTATAATCCGTATGAAAGCCCGGATTTGACAAAAGAAAGAATGGATACTGTTTTATCCCTTATGGTGAGACATGACAAAATATCCCAGGAAGAAGCCGATGAAGCGAGAGAAGTTGACATCGAATCCCTGTTAAGTGGTACACGACCAGATGCAACACCATATGAAGCCTTCCTACAACAAGTTAGGGATGAAGTTAGCGAGAAAGTTGACGGTGCAGATATTTATACAGATGGATTAAAAATTCATACAACATTGGATACTAATATACAGGACCATGTGGAATTTTTATTAACAGATAGTGAAGAAAATCCTATTCCTTACTATGATGATGAGATGCAGGCCGGAATGGTGGTTTTAGATACAAATAATGGTGCCATTCGAGCAATTGGCGGCAGCCGGAATAATCAGGGAATTGATGGGTTTAACTATGCAACTGATTTGGAACGCCAAGCTGGCTCTTCTATTAAACCGATCGTTCCATATGCACCCGCTATTGAATATAATCAAATGTCCACTTATCACCAAATAAACGATGATGCGCCATATGAGGTTCAGGGGTCAAGTCCAATACGAAATTTCACCCGCACCTATGCAGGTTGGGTAACAGCACGTCAGGCTTTAAGTGAATCATTAAATGTCCCAGCTGTTAAGTTATTGGAAGAAACCGGGTACGGGAATGCTCAAGAATTTGCTGAGGGATTAGGCATTGAATTTGCTAATGATAGTATAGGACTACGTGATGCTATTGGAGGAAGTGGAACTACTGTTAATCCGCTTCAAATGGCTGGTGCTTATCGTGCTTTTGCTAACGAAGGCATCTATAACGAACCATATGCTGTTACAAGCGTCGAATTCCCGGATGGCCGGACAGTTGAATTACAGCCTGAACCAGAAGCAGCTATGTCCGATCATACGGCTTACATGATTACAGATATGCTTAAAACTGCAATTACGGAAGGAACGGGAACAAATGCAAATATCCCGGGAATGCCGGTTGCAGGTAAGACAGGAACAACGAATAGAGATGGGGTCGAAGGTGCAGCTGACTCCTGGTTTAATGGATATTCAACAAACTATACAATATCAGCGTGGACCGGGTACTCAAATTATGAGCAAGGACTTGAAGATACACAGATCCCACATGCGTTATTTAAAAACACGATGGAGGAGATTTCCAGTGACATTGAAACAGCCGACTTTACTCAGCCAGAGTCTGTTGTAGAAGTTGATGTGGAAGAAGGCTCAAATCCTGCAGCACTTCCTAGTGATCATACACCATCCTCTGAGATTATTACAGAGTTATTTGTAAGAGGAAGTGAACCAACTAGTACATCTGAAAGGTTTGATCAGCTAGATCCTGTTAGTGGTTTAAGTGCCGGGTATAATGAGGATTCGAATTCCATTACAGTTGAATGGGACTATGATACAGGTGAAGATATTTCATTTGAAGTAAGTGCCAGTCAAAATGGAGGTCAAATGCAAGGTCTTTCTTCAACCGAAGATACATCACTTGAGATTTCTGATGTAGAGTCTGGTGTAGAATATGAAATACAGGTTGTTGCAGTTGACGGTGATAGTACGAGTGAGGCTAATTCAACAACTGTTTCGGTACCAGGAGAAGGGGAAGAACAAGAAGAAAATGAAGAAATTGAAATCCCGTCCGTAACTGGGTTAAATGCTTCCTACAGTGAAGAAAATGCCATTATCGACGTCTCCTGGCAATATAATGGTCCACCTGCAACATTTGAAGTCGATGTAAACGGACAAACACAAACGGTTGAATCAAATGGCCTGGAAATAACTGGTGCTTCTCCTGGTCAAACATATACGATAAACGTCACGCCAATTGGGGAAAACGGAGATAGTGGTGAACCCGTTAGTACTGAGGTGTCAGTACCTGAAGCAGCAGAAAACGAAGATGAGAACCAAAATAATGAAGAAAACCAAGAGAATCAAGAGAATGAAGAGAATGAAGAGAACCCGGATAATGAAGAAAATGAAGGAAACCAAGGAAATGAAGAGGGCCAAGAGAATGAGGAGAACGGTGAGAATACTGATTCAGAAAACACAAATGAAGAGGAAGAGAATGATGATGGAGATGGAAACGGAAATGGAAATGAATCAGGCGATGGATCTGAAGCATGAACACCAAATAAAAATGGCTAAAAAAATATCCTAAAGATTAATTGAACTTTTCATCAAAAAGAAGGTAGCTCCTGATATCAGGAGCTACCTTCTTTATATTTACAGTGAATTTTCCTTTTTCATACGCTTCTGCCCTTCCCTGCATAACTCAAGTAATGGACATTCCGGACAATTTGGATTTCTGGATTTGCAGTGATATCTGCCAAAGAAAATCATTAGATGGTGTGTTTGGCTCCATTCTTTCTTTGGCACTTTACGCATGAGGGTTTCTTCAACTTCAAGTACAGAATCTTTCCAACGGCAAATAGCTAATCGCTTAGATACACGTTCAACATGGGTATCTACTGCTATAGCAGGCTCATTAAAAGCTACAGAAGCTACTACGTTAGCTGTCTTCCTGCCTACACCTGCCAATTTCACTAGCTCCGTTTTCGAGCGTGGTACCTCCCCGTCATAATCATCAATTAATGCTTGGCAAAGTTTGCGTATGTTTTTCGCTTTGTTACGATATAAACCAATAGATCTAATATCCTGTTGCAATTCCTCTAGTGAGACAGATAAATAGTCAGTTGGGGATTTATATTTTTCGAACAAAGTAGCTGTAACTCTGTTTACAAGTGCATCCGTACACTGGGCAGACAGCAGCACAGCAATAATTAACTCAAACGGATTTTGATGATTTAATTCAGCTTTTGCGTGAGGAAACATTTCTTTCATCATATCTAAACAATACCTTATTTGACTCTTATTTAGCATATCTTAGTCTTCCCCTTCTAACCAATTATAATAAAATGATGTATCTCTCTTCGTTTTATTTTCCTGTTTTACCGCTTGCTTATTGTGAAAATTTTTACTTGCATCCCGTGCTTGTTCGACCGAATGAATCCCCTTCTTTTTCCAATCCCTAAGTATTCGATCAATATATTTAAAATTTAATTTTCCCATTAAAACGGATTCTCTTAAGCCAGCCTTGATTAATGATGGTGCTATTTCATCTTGATCGAGCCATGCATTGATTGTTTCAATTTCAAATGGTGATAATGGTCGGCCGAATTCCTGTTCAAATAAAATGAAAATGGTTCCATCTATCTTTTCTTCTTTCGGTTTTTCGTTTGTATAAAGCCTTTCCCATAGCGGCTCCAGAGAATAAGCTTCACTTAACTGATTTTGTTCATTTCTCTGCTGATTAATGGATAGTAAATTTTTCTGAATGAGCTTTCGTAATATATTGGCACATTCTTTTTCGTCTATTGTTAAATAGGATGAAATCTCATATGGTGTGGGAAACGCCTCATTTTCTTGTAAAAAACGATATAATTGTAATATAATTATCACTTCTTTTTCATTTAAGTCTAATGAAGTATAGGTTGATAGTAATTTTAATGGTACGGGCAATTGATCTGATAATATTTCTTGAAAAGGAACGGATTTTGTCATGACAATAACACCTCAACTCATAGTATAGCATGAATATGCTAACTATTTATTCGGATTATAAAATCCCTTGCTTAAAAAATTTGCAAGGGATTTTTCTCATTTATTTACTACTACAGAAAATGACTTACGGATACAGACGATTTAACAATCTTGGAAATGGTATTGTTTCTCTAACATGGTCAACGCCGGACAACCATGCCACTGTTCTTTCCAACCCGAGACCAAAACCTGAATGTGGTACGCTTCCGTATTTACGAAGTTCGAGATACCACTCGTAGGCAGGTCCTGTTAGATTATGTTGTTCATATCGTTTCTGCATAAGAGCCAAGTCATCAATTCGCTGTGAGCCACCAATAATCTCTCCGTAACCCTCCGGTGCAATTAAATCTGCACATAAAACAACATCGGATTGTGTAGGATGCGGCTTCATGTAAAATGCCTTAATTTCAGCTGGATAATTGGTAATAAATACAGGCTTATCAAAGCTTTCTGCAATGGCTGTTTCGTGAGGCGCTCCAAAATCCTCTCCCCATTCGATATCAGTGAATCCCTTTTCTTTCAGGAATTCTACAGCATCATCATATGAAATCCTTGGAAATGGTGTTTGTATTTTTTCTAATTGCGTTATGTCACGCTCAAGAACATTTAGTTCCAGTTTACAGTTTTCTAATACAGATTGTACGATAGAACTCACATATTGTTCTTGAATTTCCAAGCTTTCTTCATGATCCACAAACGCCATTTCAGGCTCGATCATCCAGAATTCGATTAAATGTCTACGCGTTTTTGATTTTTCAGCACGAAATGTCGGACCGAAAGAGAATACTTTTCCAAAGGCCATTGCAGCAGCTTCCATATATAATTGACCGCTTTGTGAAAGATAAGCCTCTTCATCGAAGTATTTCGTATGGAATAATTCTGTTGTTCCCTCTGCAGACGATCCAGTCAAGATTGGCGGATCAATTTTAACATAGCCGTTGACATTAAAAAATTGATAGGTCGCGCGAATGATTTCATTACGGATTTTCATAACCGCATGTTGTCTTTTGGAACGTAACCATAAATGGCGGTGATCCATCAAAAACTCTGTACCATGCTCTTTTGGTGTTATTGGATAATCAGTTGCTTCATGTATTAATTCAATCGCACTAACCTGCATTTCATAGCCAAAAGGTGACCTTGTATCCTCTACGATTTTACCAGTTATGTACATAGAAGATTCTTGATTCATGTTTTTGGCAAGTTCAAAAGTTTTCTCACTGACATCACCTTTAGCAACGACCCCTTGCATGAACCCTGTTCCATCTCGCAATTGCAAAAATGCGATTTTTCCGCTAGAACGTTTGTTGGCGAGCCATACTCCGATCGTCACGGTTTGATCCTCATGATTTGATGCTTGTGATATAGTTGTTTTCAATAAAATTACCTCCGTAAAACTAAGATTGATGATTTACTACAAACCGTTTTATTCGTTTGGCAGCCTCTTTTAATGTTTCGATCGATACAGCATAGGATATACGTACATTACCTGGTGAACCAAAGCCTGAACCAGGTACAAGCGCAACCTTTTCTTCTTCAAGTAATGCTGTTACCCACTCATCTGTATTTTCGAATCCATTCATAGCTGTTGCTTCCTCTACATTTGGAAATAGATAAAATGCACCTTTTGGTTTAACACATGTAATTCCCGGTATATCAATAATTAAATCATATAATGCGTCAAGTCTTTCCGCAAATGCCTTTTTCATCGCTTCACTAGTGTCTTCTTCTTCTGTGTCATACGCTGCGAGTGCTGCGTACTGGGCAATAGATGTTGGGTTGGATGTTGAATGGGAAGCAAGAGTTGACATTGCTTTTATTATATACGCCGGGCCAGCTGCATACCCAATTCTCCATCCTGTCATAGCGTGAGATTTTGACACGCCATTAATGACGATTGTTTGCTCTTTTAATGCATTGGATAAAGCACCAATGGAAACATGTACATCCTCTGTATAGATTAATTTTTCATAAATCTCATCAGATACAATTAAAATATCATGCTTTAAGCAAATTTCACCAAGTTTTTTCAACTCTTGCTTATTGTACATCATACCAGTAGGATTACTTGGTGAATTAATGATTACTGCTTTTGTTTTACTTGTTATTGCAGCTTCTAATTCCTCAGGTGTTACCTTGAAATCATTTTCTTCTAAGGCATTTACATATACCGGCTTACCACCAGCCAATTTAACTTGTTCCGGATAACTTACCCAATAAGGTGAAGGAACGATTACTTCATCCCCGTTATTTAATAAAACTTGAAATAAAGTATATAAAGCGTGTTTAGCGCCTGTTGTGATGATTACTTGATCTGTGGAATATTCTAGGTCATTATCTACTTTAAATTTGTTCGCGATCGCCTGTTTTAGTTCTGGGATACCGCCAGCTGGTGTATATTTCGTCATTCCATCATCCATCGCTTTTTTGGCAGCATCTAGAATGTATGTCGGTGTGTTAAAATCCGGTTCTCCAACACCCAAACCTATGACATCATATCCTTGAGATTTTAGTTCTTTTGCTTTTGCAGATATTGCTAATGTCGATGATGGTGTTACATTTTGTACTCTGTTTGCTAATTCCATTGTAAAATCACCTTTCTATTGAAACATTCGATTTAAACGATATTGTTCATATCTTGAGCCATCATAAATGGACAAATAATCCAGTATATATCGGTTTGAAGAATCATTGTATGTGATCTCCCATAATGGCGTATCATCAACCAATGCAGGTACGATATTTAATAAATCACAGCCATTACATTCATTTCTCCATTGATTTATTATACTTTCCTCTGTAACAATTTCAGA
This sequence comes from Virgibacillus sp. NKC19-16, assembly GCF_021560035.1. NCBI lineage: Bacteria > Bacillati > Bacillota > Bacilli > Caryophanales > Bacillaceae > Virgibacillus > Virgibacillus salidurans. The sequence goes on from NZ_CP074373.1 coordinate 1,862,419, forward strand.
TTTATCAATTGTCGTTAAGGTTTTTTCATTCCCTTCTAAAGGATAGAAGATGATTTTTTCTTCATTATCCTCATTTTGACCAAATACAACATGGTAGCTTTTAGCACCATTAAATTGTTCAATTTTATTTATTTCTGTCACTGAGGTAGCCTGCGTTATTTGCTCTTCTGTTTCCTCAACACCTGCAGTTTTGCTTTCCATAATGTCCAGGTATAAGAAAACGGCATAAAGTAAAAAGGAAACGAACAGAAGAATAAATATAAGTAAGCTCCAAAATAGCCAACTTCGTCCAAGAAAGACTGCATTTCGATTATTCATTATTCTCATCCAATCATAAAGCTTTTCTTAAACCATCCTTAATTTTATTATTCATCTTTCCTCCAAATATAAATGCTTCTTCTATTATCAAAATTTGCTACTCATAGTTGAAGCGCGCCTGCAAACACTATTGGTAAGGTTGATATAAATTAGACACAAGCATATTTATAGTATAACAAGCATTACTGAAAATGTGTTTTGTTTTTAATTAATTCGACAAATATTTTCCTGCCCATACCATACTATTATATACTGATGTTCGTTACAAACATCAGTATATCTTTTTATTAAAACCACTCTTCGGCTTTTTGCATTAGTTTATGGGTCGAATCAATGGTCGTTGGCACATCCGGAATTGACTCTGTAAAATACTTACCATAGCGGGCTTTGGTGATTCGGGCGTCACAAACGAAAACAATTCCTCGGTCACTTGTTGAACGTATCAATCTTCCAAACCCTTGTTTAAAACGAATTACGGCATTTGGTAATGCTAATTCAAAGAATGGATTTCTCTTTTCTTCTTTAAGAAGCTCTGCTTTTGCTTCATACACTGGATGATCCGGTGGTTGAAATGGTAAGCGTACAATTATTAAACAGGATAAATCTTCTCCTGGTATATCTACCCCTTCCCAGAATGAACTTGTCCCGAGTAAAATGGCCTGATCAAATGATTGGAAATTTTTCTTTAATCTGCTGCGACTCCCACTTGATACACCTTGTGCAATAATAACATATTTATTTACATCAATGGTTTCTGTTAGTATGGCATGCGTTTTTCTAAGCATATCATACGATGTAAATAAAACGAGCATTCTTCCATCTGTTATTTCAGCTAAAGAGATAATGGCTTCACTTGTAGCATAGATAAAATCATCCATATTTCCGTGTCTAATATCCGGAAAATCATTTGGAACCATAAGCTGTACCTGTTCCTGATAAGCGAATGGTGAATTGACTTTTTTAGTAATTAGTCGTTCAGTTGGTAAACCAAGCCTATTCTGGATAAATGAAAATGAATTCTTCATTGTTAATGTAGCACTTGTTAATATAACACTTTGCTTTTTATCAAAAAAGTCCTTCGCTAATAAAGTGGATATATCCGCAGGCTCACTATATAGATAAACAGCGTTTTTCGCGCCATATTTGTCTATTTCCATCCATTTAACTTGATCAGTTGCGTCTTCTACTAAAAATAATTGCTCAATACGATCAATAAATGACTGCAATACTTGCTTCATCCCATTTATCTCATCTTTATCATTGGAATCAAGAACATTCACTTTAATAAAGTATTGCTCAATTAGTGTGAGGATATGAATTAAATCTCTCATAAAAAAAGTTAACCTTGTTGCCATTTCTTTAATTGCATTCCATTTTTTTGGATCTTCAATTTCATTTTCAAAGCGATATTGTGTTCTTCCAATATCACTCACTGATTTGTTATTTCTTTGTTGGTCAACGACATATTGAAATAGTGACCGAAACAAATCATCAATTTCGTATGTTGCCTGGCTAAAAATCTCGTCCCATTTTTTTAACGGTAAATCTTCTGGATCAAACGAATACTTTTGCAGTAAGTTATTGAGCAATTTTGATTCATCCGTTAATCCAAGTTGATTTAGTGTGTAATGCAGTTTGATATAATCCAATTTCAACCCATAATGACGTGAAGCAGTTTCCTCTAAATGATGGGCTTCGTCAACAATAACCTTGTCATAGCTCGGCAAAAATTGATAGTCATTAAATATATCTGTACATAGTAACGCGTGATTGGTAATAATAATATCAGCTTGAGTCGCTTTTTTACGCGCCTTTTGATAATAGGACCTAGAAAACCACGGTGAATAAGGGTCCGTATAACCCTCTGCTTCCGTTGATATTTTTTTATAAAATAAATAACCGCTGGAAGGCAGATGAATTTCATCGATATCTCCGGTGTCTGTTTCTGTTAACCAAACCAGGATCATTGCTTTTGTTAGTACAATGTCATAATTGTCATGTTGATCTGAATCTAATTCCTTCTCAAACTTTTCCAAACTGATATAATGACTCTTTCCTTTTAATAAACTTACGTTAAATGGAAAGTCGATTAACTTTCGGATTAGCGGTATTTCCTCTTCCAATAATTGCGTTTGTAATTGCGTTGTTTGTGTACTGATGACGATACGCTTTTTAGAGTGGACTGCCTCATAAATAGCAGGAATTAAATATGCCAGTGACTTTCCGGTCCCTGTTTCTGCTTCAATTAACGTATTATTATGTAGTTGAAATGCATCAAAAATCGTTTCGGACATGTTACGCTGCCCGTCCCTTTTTTCATATTTTTCCATGAATTGTTGCATTGTGCCGTTCTTCTCATAAATAGCATCTAAATAATCACCGAATGAGGTTGTAGGTGCAAGACGCGTTACTTTTTCAGTTTCTGTATTTTTAAATGCAAGTCCCCTGTACGTGGCAATATCCCCGTCATCATTTACAGAAAACGTTAATTCTTCATGTCTTTTCGTTAATAATTGGTTTACATCAGACTTAAGCATTTTCTCCATTTTTAATAAATGGTCTATGGTTTCATATGGTAGTGAATGCAGTTTCTCTTTTAGTTTTATGAATAATTTTGCAGTAACATAGGCATCTGATAAAGCACGATGAGGATCCTCGTGGTAAATACCAAGGTACCTTGTTAATTGCCATAGCTTATAACTTGGTGCTCTTGGATATAAAATACGTGAAAGCTCTACTGTATCTAAAACAGGATTTGTTAACTTCTCTATCCCATTATTTTCAAGTTCTTTATTTAAAAAGCCTAAATCAAAAGGAACATTATGGGCAATTAAATATCCACCACGAAATATAGCAGTAATTTCTTCTGCTTTTTCTTCAAAAGTTGGAGCCTCAGAAATATCCTCGTCGAATATTCCGGTTAAATTAGAAATAAATGGAGGAATGGCTTTGTTTGGATGAAGCAAGGTGGAGTAATGATCGGTTATTTTATCATCTTCAATTACAACAATACCAACCTCGATGATCTTATCCCCTTTTACCGGCGAGTTCCCAGTAGTTTCAAGGTCAATTACAACATATTTATCCATACTTCCACCTGACTTTCTTTTGCTCTAAGCTTTTTATTCGGACACATTTCAAGTACTTGGGAAACTAAATATGAATCCCTGCTTATTTTGCAAGTAATGCATTGCAGGGATGATATTCATAATCCTCGTTTGGGTCAAATTGCGTAGGATCTAAAAAATTTAGGAAATTGGTCTACACCATAATACTATACTATATCATGATAAACCAACACTTGACCATCACAGCAAATTCCAGCTCCCTTAACCATTTCGCTGAGGGCAACATGCGGTAATCATCGTTATCGTATCATTACTTACATTTATTTGTTTCAGATCCAGTCTGCTTAACATCATTTTCTCCGTCCCTAAACCATTCTATTTCTCCGGAATACAGTTTTTTCGTTTCACCACCGCTTGTTTTTACAATCAGTGCCCCGTCCTCAGCAATTCCTGAGAACGTGCCGCCCCATTGTTCTCTTAATGTTTTAATGGAAATATACTCCCCCATTCTGAAACCGTAATTTTCCCATTTTCGCTTCACCTCTGAAAACCCTTTTTCGATAAACGTATCATAGGCATCTTCAAACGTTAGTAAAATATCTTGGATAAGTTCTTTAATCGACCAGTTCTTATTTGTTTCGATTTGTAAGGATGTTGCTATTGTTTGAAGGCCTTCTGGCAATTCGTCGATCTGTTGGTTTACATTCATCCCGATCCCAATTACAATATATTGGATTTGATCTTGTTCTGCATGCATTTCTGTTAAAATGCCTACAGCCTTTTTATTATTTATTAGAATATCATTCGGCCATTTGATTGATGACTGTGTAAATGCATGTTTATATAGGACATCTGCCATTACAGTTGCAGTTAATAATGTTAATTGTGGTGCAAGATATGGTAATATAGCAGGTCTCAGAATAATGCTTAACCAAATCCCTTTGTTTTTTGCCGAGTGCCACTCTCGTTCCATCCTGCCTCTGCCTTTAGTCTGTTGATCCGCAATAATGACTGTACCATGTTTAGCACCGTCACTTGCAGCTTGATGGGCAATAATCTGCGTAGAAGGTGTTGTCTCCTTATGGATAATTGTCTTACCAGCCCATCTTGTGTTTAACCCCCACTGAATGGTGTTCTCACTTAATTTATCAGGAAAACCCGTAATCCGGTACCCTTTTTTTGATTTCCCTTCAACGACGTATCCGTCCTTTTCGAGTTCTTTCATATGTTTCCAGATCGCATTACGTGATATGTTTAATCTCTCAGATAGAAGCTGACCGGAAATATAGTGATCCTGATTAGCAGCTAAGAGTTTGATTAGTTTATTTCGGGTGGATTCCATTTTACCCACTCCTTTAAGTCAAGTTCAGTATTTTTAAGTCCGCCTGTCACAACTTCTTGTTCTAGTCTGTTAAGTATTTTCTGCAGCCAGGGGCCCCTTTTTGCATGTGGGAATAATCCAATTAGATCATCCCCTTTTATTGCTAAATCTTTTTTTGATTTAATCGGAAGGCTTTCTTCGGTCTCTACTAATTCCTGATATGAAACGGTTTTAGAAGGATAAACGATATTACTTAATCTTGTAAAACCCTTATAGAAATCAGAAGATAGCTGATAGACCAACCATTGATCCAATCCATTGTTTTTGAAATAGTAAAGAGCCTCAACCAACTGATTTGCTTCGTGCTTTGTTCTATTGGAACACTTCCATGCATTTATCCATCGTATAACACTTACCTTTGGCTCCGTAATATGAAATAGGGCGATCACTTCACCAAAGGAATATAGGGCGTCTAATCGCTTGGGAAGTAAATGGATGATATAAGGGTATTCTATCATAATTGGCAAATGTTTATATATATCTGTAGCTTTTAAATACGACAGGCCATTATGGACATAATCGCCGGCAAACAGTTTCGTAAACTCATTTGCTATCCGTTCTATGGCAAGACCTTCAATATTCTGTTTGACTTTTTTCATGTTATCTACTGTTTGGTGGTCGATGGTAAAGCCTAATTGACTGGAAAATCTTATTGCGCGAATAATACGTAATGGATCCTCTGTAAATCGTTCGTATCCATCTCCTACCGTACGGATAATTTTATTCTGCAAATCTTCCTTTCCGCTAAATAAGTCGATGATTTTTCCATTTTTATCCATTGCCAATGCATTTATTGTAAAGTCTCTTCGCTCTAGATCCTTATCAATTTTATCAATAAATGTTACGGCATCCGGATGACGTTTATCTGTATAAGTACCGTCTATCCTAAATGTAGTTACTTCAAAGGATTGATGCTGATGGCGTACAATAACGGTTCCGTGCTTAATACCAACCGGAATAACCTTATCAAAAATCTGTTGAACTAACCCAGGTTGTGCGGATGTTGCTATATCAATGTCTCCGATGGGGCGCTTTAACAGAAAATCTCGAACACAACCGCCAACAAAAAAAGCCTGGTGATTATATTCTTCTATTCTGTCTAAAACAGGTTTGGCTAATTGAAAAGGCTCCATAAGCATTGTTATCACCATTTTCCATTTTGGCTGTTTTCTAAAAAAGTGTTGCTTTTGATACAAAAGATATAAAAGACGACGCAGTGACAATTCTTTTGCAAATGTTGGTTGAGAGTAGGGATTTGCTCCGGGTTACTGCCGCTAAATTGCATTAGTAATTAGTATCTAAAACATCGAACCACCTCACCCGAACGGCGATTATAGTAATAATAATTATGTCGTCTTTTAATCAACTACGAAGATTTAAAAGCAACAATACTTACGAAAAGAGCTTCTATTTTTGATTTGTTAATATCTTATCATATAAGTTTGAATACTGTTTAACTATTTTTTCAGAGTGAAAGTTATTTCTGGCATGATGTAATGCATTTTTGGAAAATTGTTCTAATAAATCTTGATCGCTTAATAACTGAACAGCGTGATCAGCAGCACTTTCTAAATCCCCTAGTTCAATAATATATCCTGTTTCATTGTGTCTGATTACTTCCGGGATACCCCCAACATTGGTTCCTATACACGGAACTTCACAACTCATTGCCTCCAGCAGGACCAGTCCGAAGCTTTCCTTATCGGATAACAATAATTTTAAATCAGATATCGATAGTAAATCACTAATATTCTTTTGTTTTCCTAGAAACAAAACACTATCCGTAAGCCCCAGTTTATGAACCAGTTCATTAGCGTCTGCATATTCGGGACCGTCACCAACTAAAATTAATTTGCTTTTTATTTTCTTCCTGATTTTATAAAAGGTACGGATCACATCATCTGTACGTTTAACTTTACGAAAATTGGATATATGGATTATTACTTTTTCATCTGATTGAATGCCATATTGCTGTTTGATGAAAGATAAATCTTTTTTGAAATACTCCTGTTCATTGACAAAATTATAAATGACGTTTATTTCTTTATTAACTTCGAGCATATCTGTGGTTTGGTTCACCAGGCTATTGGAAACAGCAGTAACAGCATCAGAACTTTCTATCCCATATTTAATCATTTTTTTAAACGTATGGTCTATTCCCAGTACTGTAATATCCGTTCCATGTAGTGTAGTAACAATTTTCACATCATGTTCTGCAATATCTCTGGCTAATAAAGCACAAATAGCATGCGGCATAGCGTAGTGTACGTGAAGTATATCCAGCTTCTCCTGATCGATCACTTCTGCCATTTTAGTTGCAAGTGCAAGATCATATGGCGGATATTGAAAAACCGGGTAGTGATTCAGTTCTACTTCGTGAAAATATATTTTTGGATAAACGTGATTTAAGCGAAAAGGTAAACCGGATGTAATAAAATGTATTTCATTTCCTTGTTCTGCAAGAAGCTTTCCTAATTCAGTGGCAATAATACCTGAACCACCAACAGTAGGATAGCATGTAATACCAATTTTCTTCATTTGAATGTTTCCTTTTTCCTTTTGACATAAGTAACTTTTTAATAGTACGTGTTCAAAACAACCCGGCATCATTTTTACCGGGCTCCTAAACATACCCTTATAAAATATTTTCCAATCCGTATACAAGCTCTTGTAAATTCATAACTTCGTCAATCGCCAGCTTGATACCCTCCATAAATGAATCTCGATTATAAGAATCATGTTTAATGGATAATGTTTGTCCTGCCCCGCCAAATAACACTTCCTGGTGGGCGACAAGTCCTGGAAGCCGTATACTATGAATTCTCATTCCATCAAATTCCGCACCTCTAGCTCCTGTCAAGGTTTCTTTTTCATTTGGATGACCCTGGTTTTTAAAACCTCGTGTCTCTTTCATAAGTTCTGCTGTTTTTATAGATGAACCTGAAGGAGCATCTAATTTTTTATCATGATGTTTTTCTACAATATCAACATCCGGGAAATACTTGGCAGCCATTTTGGAAAACTGCATCATTAACACTGCCCCAATCGCAAAATTTGGCGCAATGATACAGCCCAGTTTCTTTTCCCATGACAGTGTAGAAAGTTCACTTAATTGTTCGTCCGTAAATCCTGTCGTACCGATTACAGGACGTATATTTTGTTCCAATGCAGCCTTGGTATGTTCATATCCCACATCAGGGACAGTGAGATCGACAAAAATATCAGCATCTATGTTTGTAAAACATTCTTCTGCATCTTCAAAAATAGGCACATCCGGTAAATTTTCTGTGTAGTTCCCATTATGTTTACGATCTATACAACCAACTAACTGAAAATTATCTTCGCTATTGATCATTTGAATTGCTTCAGAACCCATTTTTCCCCTTGGCCCTGCTACGATTATTCTTATATTCATTGCTGTATGCCTCCTAGTGTGTTTTCAACATTTACTGAACTTTTAACCTTTAAATGTCCAACGGTCTTTATCTCGTGTTTCTATTTTGTTTATAGCTATATCAAAGGCTTCGGACATATCAATATCGAGTGAATTAGCGAAACAGGAGAGCACGAATAGGATGTCTCCAAGTTCTTCTTCAACTGTTTTTTCTTTTTCCTCTGCTTTTTTTGGTTTTTCCCCATGATAATGATTTACTTCACGTGCGAGTTCCCCAACTTCTTCTGATAGTCTTGCCATTAAGCTAAGTGGAGAGAAATAACCTTCTTTGTATTGTGAAATATAGTCATCTACTCGTTTTTGAATTTGATTTGTGTTATATATAGGTGTATTAATTGGTAAGGACTCCTTTTATTTATATTCATCTACGTTTATGTTAGCTAATAGGGTCTATTTTGACAAATTATTTATTTTTAAACAAGAAAAAATAAATATAGTATATTAATAAAATGGAAAAGGAGGGTACATAAATGCTATTTGGTTTAAAAATTAAAAATATATTCTTCATCCTTATAGGTTCAGCTATTTTCTCTTTTGGTATTGTTCATTTCAATATGCAAAATAATCTTGGTGAAGGCGGATTCACCGGAATTACGCTACTATTTTATTTCTTATGGGGGTGGGATCCTGCTATAAGCAATATCGTATTAAATATACCTGTGTTTTTTGTTGGGTGGAAATATCTTAGTCGGAATACATTCATTTACACTATAATAGGAACATTTGCTGTATCGCTATTTTTAAGTGTATTTCAAATTAACCCGCTTCCTACCTATTTGCAATCTGACATGACATTAGCAGCTCTTTTTGCAGGTGTGTTTATAGGTGTAGGCCTCGGAATAATTTTTCGATACGGGGGTACAACTGGCGGTGTTGATATAATAGCAAGACTCGTTAATACATACATTGGCTGGAGTATAGGAAGGACGATGTTTTTATTTGATTTTGTTGTCATAACAACTTCCGTATTTACCAGTCTGGAATTAATTGAAGGGATGTATACGCTCGTAGCTGTTTACATCGGAGCTAGAGTTATCGATTTTATTCAAGAAGGAGCATATTCAGCTAGAGGAGCAACAATTATTTCAAGCTATAGTAATCAAATAGCTAAACAAATTTTACAGGATATGGATCGCGGAGTAACGGTACTTGACGGTAGGGGAAGTTTTTCTGAGGAAAAACGGGATGTTCTTTATTGTGTAGTAGCACGTAATGAAATCGTCCGTTTGAAAAATATCATTAATGGAATTGATCCACATGCTTTTGTGGCTGTAAGCACGGTGCATGATGTTATTGGTGAAGGGTTTACATTGGATGAGAATAAAAATCCGATTAATGATTAAATAATAAAAAGGATGGCAAATTACTACCATCCTTTTTATTGCTATTCATTCGAAGCAAGATACATCATGATAAATCTAACTAATTCTAAAACAGCTACCAATGCAGCGGCTACATAGGTTAATGCAGCGGCATTAAGCACTTTCTTCGTTGGCCGCTCTTCATTATTTCGTATAACACCAGTTGATACTAATTGCCCCATTGCACGATTGGAAGCATCAAATTCAACAGGTAATGTGACTAATTGAAATAGTACAGCCGCTGACATGAAGATAATTCCTAGTAGGAATAAGTTTCCCATACTGAAAAGGATACCAGCAATGATGAAAAAGAAAGAAATGTTCGATCCAAAGCTTGCTGCTGGTACAAGTGCACTTCTGAATTTCAGAAATGCGTACTCTTCTGCATCCTGGATTGCATGTCCTACTTCGTGTGCTGCAATGGCTGAAGATGCCATTGACTGCCCGTGGAAATTACCGCTGGAGAGCCTGACCACTTTTTTTCTGGGATCATAATGATCGGTAAGTGTTCCTTTCGTTTCTTCCACATTTACATCATATATTCCATTGTCATTCAGAATTTTGCGCGCAACCTCTTCCCCGGTCATCAAGGAGGATGTTGCTTTTTTAGAATACTTTTTGTACGTATTTTTCACTTTTGATTGGGCCCATAGTGGGATAGCCATCAATAGGACAATATAAATAATATAGCCGCCTAGACCTCCAAACATCTGCATTCCTCCATAAATTTTAAATACTTTCTTAAGGTCAATTTTAGTCAAAAAAAGGCTCTCAGTCAACTGTTTTGTCTTCGTCTTTTTGTTTTTTCTTTTCACCTTTATATTTTCTGAAACTAACATAGGATAATGTAATCACGATACATCCTCCAATAATTCCGGCAATCCAATAAAAAGGTATTCCCTCAGCCTTATCGTCTGCAGATTTTTCTGTGGATTCCGGAACATGCGAACCTGCTTCAATAAACTCAGATTGGACATGTATCATAATCCCTATGGCCAGTATGGTTAACAATAGGATATATGCTTTTTCTCTTTTTACCATAGAGATCACCTCACATACATCTTCTCCATTATTATATGTTGTGAGCTTATCTTATATAACTACAGTTTCTTCTCAGGCTTCATTGTAAGCTGATATGCGATGAAAATGGATAAAATACTTAGCCAAAATGTAAAATAGCCAATTTCACTCATATATTGGGTTAATGAAGAATATATCGGCATCATTTCAAAAACATAGTCGATAATGTCATTATGTAATACCCAAACTGCAGCAACAGTGATATGTCTTAATTTAATTTTATAAAATGGAGCATAGAGTAATCCTTGAATAGCCATCGCACCATGTGAAGCCATAAGCATATAACCCTGCCAGCCCAAAGAGCCTTCTACAATCAGTGTCAGCAGGTTCATACCCACCCCCCATATTCCATATTTAAAGAGCGTAATCATAGCGAGCGCTTCAATATAAGGAACATTTTTCTTAAAGATAAAGAACAAGAGGAACACAGTAAAAAATAAACTTGCTGTTGGACTGTCCGGAACAAAGATAAGAAATTTATCCGGCGTGATGGACAACTGGCTTTCATACCATATAAAGCCATAAATCGAGCCGAACAAGTTAATGAAAAACAAACAAATTAAAAAGAACCGATCAAGCAATATGTATTTTATCATTATAGAAATCCCTTCTCTGGTATAGTCTATATCATCAAAAAGCACCTTCACCAGTTGTTATGGCAAAGGTGCTTTATTTAAATATGTCATCTATTCTGCCTGTTCATTTACAGACATGATAAACTCGACCAGTTGATCCAGTTCTTCATCAGAACCACTGAATTGATCTGCAGGCATTTCTCCAATTCCATCTGTAGCAATTGTTGCAATTTCTTCAGCTGAATACTCCGTTCCAACTAAGCTTGGTCCGGATGCTCCACCTGATAAATCTTCCCCGTGACACGTCATACAGCTATTCTCATATATTGCGTAACCAGGGTCTTCTTGATCAATTTCAACGTCAGATGTAGGCACAGGCTTATTATTCTCAGCTTTAGCTTCCCAGTCTACTACTGATGATGCTGACCATGTTAAGAATATGACGGACGCTAAAGCAATAAGCATCATACCAACAGCTACTGGCCGTTTATTTGGTCTGCGCCCAGGGCCCTTGTCTAAAAATGGCGCAAGGAAAAGTGCCCCAAATGCAATACCTGGAAGAACCAATATACCCATAATCGTCCAAGGCCCACTTGCAAATTCATATTTCAACAATTCATATAAGAATAGGAAATACCAATCTGGTAAGGGTGTATAGGCTGCATCAGTTGGGTCCGCTACACCTTCCAAAGGCGCTGGATGAGCTAATGTTAAGCACAGGAAGCCAATAAGGAACACAGAACCTACCAACCATTCTTTTAATAAAAAGTTGGGCCAAAAAGCTTCCGTTCTTCCGGGATATTCAGAATAATCTTTCGGTATATGTGGGTTGCTTTCGGCAGAGATTCTCGAATCTCCGACAAACTTCATTCCTTTCCCCTTTTTCACAACTTTCCCCTCCTTTTTATAGCGGTCCGGCAATACCTTGTTTACGGATTAAGATAAAGTGTATCGCTAATAATGCAAACAACGCAGCTGGCAGGAAGAATACATGTATCGCAAAGAATCTTGTCAGTGTTTGAGCACCAACAATGGATGGGTCACCAGCTAACAGTGTTTTTAATTGCTCACCGATAAATGGAACCTGTTGTGCAATATCAAGCCCCACTTGGGTCGCAAAAAATGCTTTATTATCCCATGGTAATAAATAACCAGTAAAGCCAAGGCCAAGCACAATAAAGAAAATTAATACACCTACCATCCAGTTAAGCTCACGCGGTTTCTTATATGCCCCTTGGAAAAAGACACGCAAGGTATGTAATAAAAGCATTACGACGACAACACTAGCGCCCCAATGATGCATTCCGCGTACAATTTGGCCATGAGCTACTTCAGTTTGCAGGTAATAAACAGATCTCCAAGCGTTCTCAATATCCGGAACATAGTACATCGTTAGGAACATTCCGGAAAGGATCTGTATAACAACAACGAAAAAGGTTAATCCCCCAAAACAATAAACAAAAGCTGAGAAATGGTGTGCAGGATTAACATGTTCCGGAACCTCATGATCCGCAATGTCACGCCATATAGGCGTAACATCTACACGCTCGTCGATCCAGTCATATATTTTCTGTAGCATAAATTATTACGCCCCCTCTCTTGGAATTGGATCACCAAGGAATAACATTCCATTTTCCACTTCTTGCTCATAAACATCCAATGGTGCTAACGGCGGTGTGCCTGGCACATTGGTACCATCTTTGTAATAGCGGCCATTATGACATGGGCAGAAAAATTCGTTCGGAAACTCATCGCTTCCTTCCCATGAAACAAAACAACCAAGATGCTTACAAGTTGGAGAAAAGGCTTGGATTTCGTCGTTTTCATCCATGAAAACCCATGCTGTTTTGCTCACCTCGGATTCATACCAGCCATCAACTTGGGTAACATTCCAATCAACACGTTGTGGCTCGTTCGTAATATCATCTACAGATAATCCGACATTAGCCAATTCGCCAGCGCTTGACTCCTGCAAAACAGGGTCGACCGCCATTCGTAACATAGGAGCAAGCATACCAGCTGCCATAAACCCGCCCAGACCGGTAAGCGTATAATTTAAAAACTGTCTACGGGATACTTGTTGCTTTTTTTCGCTCATGATTTTCCCCCCTCTTTACATTGATCACGGACAATCATTATTTAATCAGATTACTAGGACAATACTATGATAGCGCAAACTAATTACATGGTCAATAAATATTCACTCTTGTCCATAAAAAGTTTTTGATAAATAATTCAATTTGTGATCAGATTCCATTTATTTACAATCATTCCAGTATGATCTAATAAGATCTACTACTTGTTCAACCTGATCACGTATTATTGCACGCATTTCTTTTGAATGTAAATCACCGGAATGGATGCCCGGCAACCATATTAGATTTCCATTCAGTGCTTGTTCACTTTTTTTCCAACCGGAATCAAATGTTATAAAAAACAGGTGGGTAACGGGTTGTTTATGTATATCTTCAATCCATGTATTTATCCGTCCTACCTCATCCTCTTTTCTTGCAGACTTTAGATAATGATATTTCGGTGTTAACAACACCCTACCGGTTAGTTCCTTTTCAATTTCATTTGAAAAAACAGACAAAACCTCACCCTGAAATGTGCTTTTTTCTAAATCATTATCATTTGATAAATGAAAAGGTATTAAAGGTACTAAAATTGTGTCTACATATTTCTTGGCATCGATATATTTCTTGATATCCGTCTTCGTCCATTTCATGCTTTTATCATGCCTTCCTTCTCTATTATTCAACAAAGTGATATATAATATAACACATTAACTAGATCATATATCATTTACACAAAAAAAATCAACCTATTGCTTCAGCAATTTAGGTTGATTAGCATGAGACGATTCCAGTCTATGTAGCTGATCCACTAATCTCAAAAACTTCTTTTGATCCATTTCATCCAAGGAGTAGTCAATTTCCTTCATAAGTGCATCTCTTTTATATTCATAAAGGGATTTTTCCAACAACTGCCTTGCAAGATCCTGGTCTTTTTTGGTGATAAAATATTCATCAGGAATATATGGGTTCTCCTCTAATACAGCTACATAGAATGCATTTTGCTTTGCATTTTTGAAATTAAGTTGTATATATAATGGTTCATGCTGATTTAGTCGAATATCATGAAAGGACTTTTCAGCATCTGTTGTAACTAGATGATTTTTATAAAAACGAAAAGGCGATTCCTCGGAACAATGGCTTGTCATGATTATTCCCCTTGGACAAAATTTCACTTCTCTTACAAAATGTACATTCGCCAAAATTTCATTATGATTAACTAAATAGTTTAAAATCCAAACACTCTCGCGCTTTTTAAGTTGATAATGGTTTAAGAACCATTGAATAAAACTTTTCTTGTCTTGTACGGAAATAGGAGTTTGCATACGTATACGTTCCTCCTTAATCATCCATTTTTCTTCATTCATTATCCTTACTTTGTTTCAGGCGATCTCGAAATTCTTCTATTTCTACATCCGATGGCTGCATTATTAAATACGCTTCAAAAACCGGAATAGCTTCTGTTGTCCTCCCTTCTTCTGTGAGAAAATATCCATATTCTTTCATGAAATCACTATCTTGGTTAAGTCTATTATATGCTTCCCTATAGTGGTTTAATGCATTATCATATGATTCAATTTCATTATATGCACGAGCGAGCTCCCATTCATAAAGTGAATCATCTGCACCCATTTGTTTGATTTCAACAATAAGATCCACAATTTCTGAAAATCTTTCCGTCGCTTTAAACTGTTCAATTAAAAATAAAACCGCTTCTTTATAATCCGGGTCAAGGGCGATTGCTTCTCTAACCCATTTTTCACTCTCAGCCTCATCATTTAGTTGATGTGCAAGAGACCCTGCTAAAAAATACAGCTCTTTATTGAATTCATCTATTTTCAGCCCATTCACAGCTGTTTTATAGGCCTCTTTTGGCATTCCCTCTTCATCATAAGCGTTAGCTAACTGGTAATATACTGTATGGTAGTAGGTATCAATCTCAACTACCTGTTCCCAGGCTTTAATGGCAATATCCTTACGATCGGCCTGGTAAGCCGTGAGACCATATTTAAATAATGAATCCGGATGTTCACTCTCTACATCCTGAAAAAATGATAATGCCAATTCGTAATCACCTGAGGCAGCATGAGCTTCCCCCAGGCGATCATTAATCGATACATTTGCGATTTCCTTCATTTTTGGCACGATTTTTTCGTAATAGGTAATAGCCTTTCTGTATTCACCAATTGAAAATAATAACTCGCCCAGCGCAAAATCAATGATAACTTCGTTCGGTTCATACTGTTTAGCAGCTAGTAGTTTCTGTTCTGCAACTTCAAATAAGCCCTGTGCTTGATAAAGATCTGCTAACTGAATTAACGATTGGGTATATGCTGGGTCGTCCTCCCTAATTTCATTTAATAAATTTATCGCCGTTTCATCATCTTCCAATTCTATATATATATCAGCAAGCATTACCTTTATTTCACTTTCATTCGGATATCGCTGTAATAAATCATTTAAAATATCACTTGCTTCTTGCAGGAACCCCCACTGAATATATAATTCTGCAATGGTATGTCGTTCTTCTTCATCAGCTGTCGGCAAGTAATTTTCTAATAGTTCAACAGCCTCATCTGATTGATTACTTTCCATTAAATTTACTGCTTTCATTATGGTGTCCACGACGAACATCCTTTCTATAAAACATACATACATTAACAATATGTCCGTTTTATCATAACGAAAAGCTCATTTATAATCAAAAGAAAAGGGTCCTTAATTATAGCTTGTATTCTAGTTCATTATTGTTCGTAAGTCACTGAAAAATGTAGGATAAGAAATAGCAATGGAAGAAGCATCATCTAGAACAACTTCTTCTCTTGCAACCAGCGAAGCAATCACAGCCATCATAGCAATACGGTGATCATTATAAGCGGAAACATTACCACCCCTTAAAGCTGTTTTACCATAAATAATAATCCCATCTGCAGTAGCCTCCAAATTTGCGCCTAAAGTGGATAAAACATCAACAACGGCAGCAATTCTGTCTGTTTCTTTTACACGTAGCTCTTCTGCATTTCGAATAATAGTTGTTCCATCTGCTTGTGTAGCCAGCAATGCAATCACAGGAATTTCATCAATTAACCTTGGAATAATGTCCCCTTCAATGGTAGTACTGTGGATTGCACCATGTGTAACCGTTAGATCTCCAAGTAGTTCACCACTGATAGATTGCTGATTATTAATTTCGATCGTTGCTCCCATTGATTTTAGTACATCGATGATGCCGGTTCTTGTTTGATTTAAACCTACATTTTTCAACCGTACACTACTACCTGGAACAATAGCTGCGGCTGCAAGAAAGAATGCGGCAGAAGAAATATCCCCCGGAACATAAATATCCGTAGCTTTTAATGGTTGTTTATTGGTGATAGTTGTATGCCTTCCATCAATGGTTATATCCGCATTAAAAGCCTTAAGCATGTTTTCTGTATGATTTCTTGTAGCTGTTAGTTCACTGACTTTTGTTTCACCTTCAGCATGTATTCCAGCGAGCAACACCGCAGACTTCACCTGTGCACTTTTTACTGGTAATGTATAGTGTATTCCTTTTAATTTTTTTCCTTTGACAGCCAGCGGTAAATAGCTTCCATCTCTTCTGCCATCAATAGTTGCCTCCATTTGTTTCAGAGGATTAACAACGCGATCCATTGGGCGATTGGATAAATGTGGATCCCCGTATACCGTAGTAAAAAAGGGTAAACCAGCCAGTAAACCGATCATCAATCTTGCAGTAGTACCCGAGTTCCCAAAGTAAACTGGCTCTTTAGGTTCTTCCAGTGCCGCCGCACCTCTTCCCTCAATGATCAACGTCGATTCTGTTTTTTCAATGGAGACACCCATAGACTTGAATGCTTGTACAGTACGCATGCAATCTTCTCCGTCCAAAAAGTGGGAAACCTTTGTTTTTCCATAAGCTAAAGACCCTATTATTACAGCTCGATGGGAAATGGATTTATCCCCAGGTACCTCTATTTCTCCTGATAATGCTTTGGGATATGGATGTAATTTTAATTCATTCAATAGCTCGCACTCCTTTATTTCTGAATCATTACTTCATACCCATGGGTTTGCAAAAGGGTATGGCTTTGCTTTTGTAATTTTTGTGAAGGAAAGCTTAGCCTTAGAGCGCCGGTAATGCCTTCACGTATTTCTAGGATTTGTATATTTTGAATACTTATTTTTTCATCGGCCAATAGTTGTACAACAGATGCCAGCGCACCTGGTTGGTCTTGTATATCTACATATAAATCGTAAAAAGAAGGGATTGCCCCTCTTTCCAATTTACCTAAACCATCCCGATATACTTTTGCGTTTTTCAAATAAGTGATCATATTTGCTTTTTCATTATTATCTACTAATTCTTTTAGTGATGCCATCTCTGTGATCCATTCTTCCAATAGCCTGGACATCTTAAATCGATTATGATAAAAAATATCCTGCCACATTTCCGGATTACTGGATGCAATTCTTGTAACATCCCGGAACCCCCCTGCGGCAAGTGTTGGTAAAAAGGCATGTTTATCTTCCCATTTTTTTGCCTGATGGACGAGTGATGATGCGATTAAGTGCGGGAAATGGGAGACAACACCTGTCATTTCATCATGATCATTTGGATCGAGAATAATAAAATTACTTTTGGTGTTTTTTAGTACTTCTTTAAGTGCTTCTACTTTTGACTGTGTACTTCTAATCGATGGTGTCAGTACATAGATGGCATTTTCAAACAAATGTCCTTTGGCTGCCGTAATCCCCTTTTTATGGGAACCCGCCATTGGATGCCCGCCTATAAACGTTATATGTTTATTTGATAGGTTGTTTGCTGTTTCTAAAATAGAACTTTTTACAGAAGATACATCTGACACAATAATATCACGATCCAATTCTATAGTGTCTAACTTCTGCATCAAGTGAATTGTTTCAGATATGGGTGCTGCGAAAATAATAAAATCTGCCTTCCTGGCTACCTGTGTAAAATCGGTTGATGCTTCGTGAATGATTTCATTTACCTGTGCATATTCCAATGTTTCAGAATTAACATCATATCCAATAATATAGTTTTGATTTAACTCGTAGATGCTTTTGGCTAGTGACCCACCGATTAGACCAAGTCCAACAATTACTATCGTCTGTTTCACATTTAAATCTCCTTACTAGTTTGTTGATGTAGCGCATATAATACATCCTGTAGTTGCTTCATGTCTTTTTCGTTTCCAAGTGTGACCCTAATTGTATTGGGACAACCTAGAGCTTCTCCTGGGCGTACGATGAACCCTTTTTCGATTAAATACTGAAATACCTCATTCCCGCTTACAGGGGTAGAAACCAGTAAGAAGTTTGTTTGGGAGTCATAATACGTCCATCCAATGGTATCCAGAAACTGTGTGAAGGTTTGTTTTACAGTGTTGTTCTTTAATCGTGTTTCTTCAATAAACGCTGTGTCCTCAAGTGCAATTAAGGCAGCTTTTTGTGCCATTGATGTAGTATTAAATGGTCCCCTGACAACATCCAGTTTCGTGATTAGATCTTGGTTTGCGATGGCGTATCCTATCCGTAACCCTGCTAATCCATACGCTTTTGAAAAAGTGCGTAATATAACAAGGTTTTCGTATGTGGCTAGATTTCCAATAGCATTCGGATCTTGATCTGCTTCCATATATTCATAATAAGCCTCATCTAATACAACCAATACATCCTTAGGACAGCTATCCAGAAATGAATAGAGTGACTTTTTTGGAATGCTGACTCCTGAAGGGTTATTCGGTGAACATAACCATACAACAGATGTTTTTTCATCAATGGATTCGAGCATTTTTTCAAGATCATGAAATCCATCTATTGTTGGAATTTCTTTGATATCAGCTCCTTCAATTAATGCATTATGCTTGTATTGAGGGAATGTTGGGGTCGGCATTACCGTGTTTACCCCTGGATATAAAAATGCACGACAAATCATTTGGACAATTTCTTCTGATCCACTGCCAAATAATAATTGTTTTTCATTGACATGTAACTTAGAGGCAACTGCTGAACGTAATTCAGCCGTATAACCATCAGGATATATTTCAAAGGCAGATTCATTATTCAAAAAATAATTTTTCACATGGGTAGAGTATCCATACGGATTTTCGTTTGAAGCCAATTTGACAATCCGCTCCAATCCATATGCTTCTTTAATATCTTTAATTTGTTTCCCCTGTTGATATGGCGTTAATTGATTAAGAATTAATTTTCCTTCCATTTTTATTCACCTCGTTTTGATAGTAAATCCGGTCGCAGTTTTGTTGCTTTATTATGATATATATGTTGGATATTTTGCTGATCTTCATTCGTATTCACAACCATCATAACCCGAATACATGCTTGCAGGCTGCCTGGTACATCAATTTCTCTCATGCACATGACCGGAACATACGTCCATCCGGGAATTTTCCGTAGGGCCTTAGATGGAAAACCCGCATTTAAATCCTCCGTAACGGAAATAAAAACATGTGAAATATCAGATGGCTGAATATTGTTTTTGGCAACCATTTCTTCGATTAATATTTTTGTATTCATAATAAGTTGATTTTCCTTGTTTTCAAGTACCGTAGTAGCTCCTCTTACTCCGCGTGTCATTCTCCCACCAGCCTTCTTCTAAATGATTTTAAATACATTCGTATGTCTCGATCGTTTAATTCTTGTATGGCTACTTCTCCTGTTTGCTTTAATAGAACCATTTGAATCGTGGCGTTTAGTGCCTTTTTATCTGTCTTCATTCTGTTAACTAATGATTCTTCATCTAATTCACCGATATTTAAAGGGTATTGATTATTCTTTAACCAGTGAAGTAGTGGTTCATATGGCAGTTTACGGGAAAAAAGCCTTTCACTAATATGCAATGAAAATAACAAACCTATTGCAACTGCTTCCCCGTGGGTTATTGCTCCATATCCCTTTTCAGCCTCCAGTGCGTGCCCTAACGTATGGCCTAAGTTTAAATTTTTCCGGATACCTGCTTCTTTTTCGTCAATTCCAACGATGGATGCCTTTATTTTTATGCCATTCGTTAAATGCTCTGTTAGTTGATCATTCGATAAATCCCTCAGGTCTGTTTTTAATAATTTATTAAAAAAAGCTTCATCCGCAATAAGGGCTTCTTTCACCAATTCGGCATATCCTGAACGCATCTCCTCTTCACTTAATGTTTTTAGTGTTTGGGTATCATAAATCACTGCTGCCGGTGGATAAAAACTTCCGATTAAATTCTTCCCGAGTTGATGGTTAATAGCAACTTTCCCGCCCACACTACTATCATGTGCAAGAATGGTTGTCGGTACTTGAATAAAATCGATGCCACGCATATAGGTTGCAGCTACAAAACCAGCTAAATCACCAACCACACCGCCACCTAAAGCAATAATTAATGAAGCACGATCTAAACCAAATTTAATAGCATCTGTATGCAATTGATAGAAAAAGTCGACACTTTTTGATTGCTCTCCGGCTGGAATGATTGATCGATAAACCTTTTTTTCAGGAAAATTACCCAGAATGTCCGTTACGTACAATTCGGCAACCTTTTCATCCGATACAATTAAAATAGAAGTATAATCTTTTTCGATTAATTGGTTTAACTGAAAACGAAGCCTATCTCCAATGAAAATAGGATACGAATTTGTACTTGTTTTCACCAGAATATCCCCACTAGAAACACCTGATTTCTTCACGATATTTATCCACTGCCTCCTGAAGCTGAGGTAATTGATCACTGGGAAACTGTTCCGTTATTGCTTTGGCTAATTCAAATGCTACTACATGTTCCATTACGACAGAAGCTGCTGGGACTGCGCATGCATCCGACCTTTCAACTGTTGCTTTAAAAGGTTCTTTGGTTTCAATATCAACACTTTTGAGCGGTTTAAGCATTAAAGTGGGAATGGGTTTCATGACTCCTTTGACAACAATTGGCATTCCAGTAGTCATCCCACCTTCAAACCCTCCGAGCCGATTGGTTGTGCGGTAATATCCATTTTCTTCATCCCAGGCGATTTCATCATGTACCTCACTGCCGTTTTTTCTTGCTGCTTCAAAACCGAGGCCAAATTCTACGCCTTTGAATGCATTGATGCTCATGACGCTTCCCGCAATGCGACTATCCAATTTTCGGTCATAATGGACATATGAACCCACTCCCGCAGGCATTCCTTCCACATAAACTTCTGTAACGCCACCAATCGAGTCACCTTCTTTTTTAGCCTGATCAATTGCATCCATCATTTGCTGCTCCACATCTTTATCTAACACGCGTACAGGAGATTCTTCTGATATTCTTTGACGTTCTTTAATAGTAAATGAGTGTTTATCTTCACCACGAATGCCTGCTATCTCTTTGACATAGCCACTTACTTCAATTCCTAAATGCTTTAGGAGTGTTTTGGCAACAGCTCCTGCAGCAACACGTGCTGCCGTCTCTCTTGCAGATGATCTCTCCAGTACATTGCGCATATCACGATGACCGTACTTTAGAGCTCCATTTAAGTCTGCATGTCCCGGACGCGGTCTGGATACAACACGTTTAATCTTCGTATCTTCTTCAATCGGATCTTCTCCCATAATATTCTCCCAGTGCTTGAAATCATCGTTATGTATGACAAGTGAGATAGGAGAGCCTAATGTATAGCCATGCCTCACACCACTTGTGATTTCTGCAAGGTCTTTTTCTATTTGCATTCTTTTGCCACGTCCATGACCTTTTTGTCTGCGTAGCAATGATTCATTGATATTGTCTTTTACCAAAGGCATTCTCGCCGGTACACCTTCGACAATTGTTGTTAGTTGTTTTCCGTGTGATTCTCCTGCTGTTAAATAACGCATATAGCATTCTCCTTTTGTGGTATTTTTGGTAAATAAGATAAATTCGATAAGTTTTTCTAATTACTATATCATATCTAATTTTATTTTTGGTGAAAATTTTAGAAAAGATTGCTTTAAAGTTATAAAATTATAAAAAACGCTCATCCGAAAGATAAGAATTTATCCAATAAATCAGATTTTTTGATAAAAAAATGTATCAATAAGGTTTAATCGATGATGGTTTGCATTGAAAATTTGTTCTGTACTACCAACAAACAAAACGCCATGTTTATGGAGAGAGTTACTGAAATTTTGATATATAAGTTCCTTTGCTTCATCTGTAAAATAGATTAAAACATTCCGGCACACGATCAAATCGATATAGCGTGGATAAATATCATGTAATAGATTATGTTTTTTAAACGTAACCTTCTGTTTTAACTCATCGTTAATATAGTAGAGGCCCTGCTTCTGTGTAAAATATTTCTGCTTCATGGATGAAGGTAGCTCTTTTAAAGCTTGTTTCTGATAAACACCCTGTTTTGCTTTGTGAAGGGCATTATCATCAATATCAGTCGCTATAATTTCAATAGCTATTTTTGGAAAGTGTTCACTAATCATAATAGCAAGACTATAAGGTTCTTCTCCTGAGGAACATGCAGCACTCCATATTGTTAATTTTCGATTTTGTTTCATTAAAAGAGGGAAAATAGAGGCCTTTAAAACATCCCAACGTTTTGGGTTTCGGTAGAATTCAGAAACGTTGATGGTTAGCCTATCCATAAATTCCTTTAGTAAAAGATCTTCGCTGGTAAGCGCTTTATAGTATGAAGTAAAGTCAGAAAAGCCTCTTTTATTTTTTAAAGATGTAATGCGTCGCTTCATTTGGGCTTCTTTGTATAAATGAAGATCAATACCAAATTTTAACTTGATTTTATAAATAAAGTCTATGTATTCTTTTGTCATTCCACTACAGCTCTTTCACTTGTTTTACGACCAAACTTGCGGGCGGCGAAATCCTTATATAAAGTATAAAACCTCCGATTTTAAACGGAGGCCCTTTCAAACTAATAAATCCATGCACTATCCTGTTTGTTATAATCTACAATTTCGTTTTCAGAAAAGAATAAAGCCATTTCTTTTTCTGCACTCTCTGGAGCGTCAGAACCATGGATAACGTTTTTACCTACTGTAACACCGAAGTCGCCACGTATTGTACCCGGGGCTGCTTCTGACGGGTTAGTTTTTCCCATCATATCCCGTGCGATTTTTATTACATTTTCGCCTTCCCAGATCATTGCAAAAATTGGTCCGGAAGTAATGAAGTCAACTAATTCCACGAAGAAAGGCTTTTCTTTATGTTCCCCATAATGGGTTTTTGCCAAATCGTCGGAAATAACCATAAGCTTAGCTCCTGCTAATTTAAAGCCTTTAGCCTCTAATCGCTTCACAATTTCCCCGACTAAATTACGTTGTACTCCATCTGGTTTGACCATGATAAATGTCTTTTCCATGAGGCACCTCTTCCATTTATATAATTTATGTAACCGCTAAAATTCTATCAAATTTTGGCAAAAATCGCAATCAGTTTAAGAGCTTCTTCTTCCAATCAATTTTGCTATATCCTGTAATTTTTCTTTTGCTGTATGATCCGGCAGGCCATCTAATGCTTTTAATGCCTTCTGTAAATATAAATCACTTAATTTATAGGATTGATCGATTGCATTTGTTTTTTTTAATTCGTTTAAGATTTCTTTCATTTCTGCCTCTGTTACTGTTTCAGGGTTTTCGAATTTTTTTCTTATGATTGTATGAAACGATTTTTCTTTCATTGCATAAAGAACAGGAAGTGTTACATTTCCTTGAAGCAAATCATTCCCAGCAGGCTTTCCCAATTCTTTCGATGTTGAAGTAAAATCCAAAATGTCATCTATTATTTGATAGGACATACCGATATAATAACCATATTGATATAATTTATCTGCCTGTTCTTCAGGAATATCACTAACAATGGCCCCAACTTACAGCTTGTTGCTATTAACAGGGCTGTTTTCCTCTTAATTCGCCGCAGATAATCTCGTACGTTTTGTTCAAAGTCATATTTATCCTTTATTTGTTCTATTTCTCCAACACAAACTTCAACAATCGTTTTTGCCAATAGACGATGAACATTTGCTTGTTTAATTGTTGTAATCTCCTCTAAAGCACGGGCTAATATGTAATCACCCGTGTACATTGCAACACGATTATCATATAAATGTTTTATCGTTGGTTTTCCCCTGCGCAGCTTTGCGTCATCAACAACATCATCATGGACAAGTGTTGCCATATGGATCAACTCAAGTGAAACGGCAACCGTTTTAATCCGGTCCATATTGAAATTTCCAAGCTGACCAGATAACACGACAAAAATAGGGCGAATTCGCTTTCCCCCAGCTTTTAATAAATCAGTGGATGCATCACGTAAAACGGGATGCTCAGCTTGTATAACCTTATTTAATGATTCCTCAATGATGTCTAAGTCTTTTTTTAAATATCCATATGTTTTAGCTATTTTCATGTGTGTCACCTTTTATTTTTAAGAAAATATATTTCATTTAAATCCCATATGCATTGCTGCTACTCCACCTGTATAACTTTTCATCTGAACAGAAGAAAAACCAGCCTCCAGAAACATTTGCTTCAATTCCTTTTTATCCGGAAAGCTTTTTGCTGATTCATGTAACCATGCATACTCTTTATAACTTTTTGCAAACATTCTTCCTATTAGCGGCATAACAAAACGAAAGTATAAATAATATAATTGCCTAAATCCAATCAAGGTAGGTTGTGAAGTTTCCAAACAAACAACTTTACCATCAGGCTTTACAACACGCCTGAGCTCTTTTAAAACAGTCATATAATCTGGCACATTACGCAAACCAAAGCCAATTGTTACATAATCAAATGAGTTATCATCAAATGGCAAATCCATAGCATTCCCATGTATCAAGCTTAGTTGCTTAAGATCACGATCGTTTTTCTTTTCTTCAGCAATAGATAACATATTTTGACTGAAATCAATACCGACAACTTCCCCGGTCATCCCTGTGGCCTCAGCTAAAGATATGGACCAATCTCCGGTTCCGCAGCAAACATCCAGTGCTTTAGATCCTTCAGTAACATTCATACGTCGCATGACGTCTTTGCGCCATGCTTTATGCCTTTGAAATGAAATGATTGAGTTCATCGAATCATATTTTGTATAGATATTTTCAAAAACATGATGTACTCGTTCTTCTTTCGATGGTTGTGTCATAACTTACCCTTCTTCCACAAATGAAGTATTATTATACAAATACATATTTATCATTAATTGAAGATGACGTCTAAGCATGTTGTGATGTTTTGGCAACGTCAACAAAGAATGCTCTATTTGCTTCAGGTTATGTTGTATAATAGTGTCAATCATATTTAATACAGACGTGTATGTGCTCTTTGTTGAATGATTTAACCAACCATTTACAAGTGGAGAAAACTCGTTACTGTTCAAATTTCTTTCTTTAATTAGCTTGCTTGTTACTAACCAATCACCTACTACAGAATTAAGTGAAATATCGCCTACAAAATCTGCCACTTGAAGAATTAATGTGGATTCAATAACTTTTACTATATCGACATATGCTTGGAGTGAATTCGCCTCATTATAATAAAGCTTCATTTTATATTCATTAATTTCTTTTATTGCGGATGCTAAATTATGTATAAGGTCAAAGTCGTCTATTTCTGCCAAAAGTAAATAGTAGAGGCCACTGAAATAATCCCCTGCTAGAACGTTTAATTGTTTTGATACATTTACTTCTTCACTTTTATCCGGATCGTTTCCCTTTGGCACCAATTCATGCGTATCAAGCGCTACTTGTACAAGCATTGTAGTAATGATATATCGCTCTTTTTGTTTGGTTAATAATGTAGTATTATTTATAATTGCAGCTAAAATAGTTAGCTTCTCTTCATCAATCACGGGCTTTTGCATATGCTTTTTGAGATATGCATGTTGAATTCTATCTTCAACAAGTGCCTTAAGATGTCGAATTTCTGTACTGGAAGTATTCAACGAAATCACCTCAGCCCTTTCATACATTCGGGTAACCACTGTAGTTATTATAGCATAATTTAAGTCCAATCGATAATAAATAATTCGGTTGCTAGGCTATCATGTTTAGTGGATAATTTCCAGTATCTATCTTTTCCATTGTTTCTAATATTATTTGAATATGTCACAATATCGAATTAAAAAAGGGTACGTATACACGCACCCTTTTTGCCCTATGTAAATTATTTTACACTATCTTTAAGGGCCTTTCCTGGTTTAAACGCAGGAACTTTGCTTGCAGGAATTTCGATCTCTTCTCCTGTTTGCGGATTACGGCCTTTACGAGCAGAACGCTCACGTACTTCAAAGTTACCAAATCCGATTAACTGTACCTTTTCACCATCTTTAAGTGAATCCATGACAGATTCGAATACGGCATCTACTGCTTTTGTAGCATCCTTTTTGGAAAGTTCGCTTTTTTCTGCTACAGCATTAACTAAGTCTGTTTTGTTCATGACATTCACCTCCTCCCGGGTAGTTTCAATAGACATTGGAACAGATAATAAAACTATTATCATTTGTTTACCAATTTGCCAGCTTTTATACTTCGATATCACCTACTGCATAAGATGACAAGGCTTATAATAACTGAGTTTGCAACAAAATTCAACAATAAGTACCCAATTTTTCGGTTTTTATCTCAAAAACCCCTAATTTTATATAAAAAATCAGCAAAAACAGGTACAAATGTGAAGAACTAGCTTAACTCGGGAGCTTTCTATAGAAATTATCGCCTTACTACATATATACGACATTGTTTGGTAAATTCCTTCCGTTCAGCAAAATTTTTTATACAAATAAGGCTGTTTTCTAAAAGTTTGTAGCTTTTGACACAAAAGATATAGATTGCGACGTAAGTGCTTGTTGATTTCCGCTCCGGACCGTTGCGCACCTTAGGGCACGGCTTCAGCCTTCGACGCACAGGACGTGTTAGTGCAGGTGTTGCGACAGGACGTCGCGAACTTAACCTGCCTCGCTGAAGACCACCGCTGCGGGGTCTTCAGACACGTTTTTCTGAGCAGGAGTCAACGGTCCTCCGCTCCAATCAACTATCAAAAGTGGATATCTGTAGCTGGATTTTAATAGGCACAACACCAGCGAAGGAAATACATGGAGACTCATCAGCCGCCCTAAGGTGCGCGGAATGTATTTCCGTAGCGGTGGGTAAAAGCATCTATCTTAATTGCAAGTTACGTCGCAGTTTATATCAACTGTGAAGATTTAAAAGCAACAATACTTGTGAAAAGAGCCAAAATAAAAAAGCAGCTAATAAAAGCTGCTATAAGATAATTGCTATTAGTCCTCCTGATCCTTCATTGATGATCCGCTCTAATGTATCTTTTAATTTATATCTTGCATTCTCTGGCATAAGTGATATTTTCCCTTGAATTCCTTCTCTTACAATGGAACTAAGCGACCTGCCAAAAATATCTGATTCCCATATCGATAATGGATCCTCTTCAAAATCTTGCATTAAATATCTTACTAATTCTTCACTTTGTTTTTCTGTACCGATTATGGGTGAAAACTCCGATTCCACCTCTACCTTTATCATATGAATAGACGGAGCTACAGCCTTTAATCTCACACCAAATCTTGACCCCTGTCTGATTATTTCAGGCTCATCCAATATCATATCCTCTAAAGTCGGTGCTGCAATACCATATCCTGTTTGCTTAACCATTTTCAGGGCACCTGATACTTGATCATATTCCCTTTTTGCATGTGCAAAGTCCTGCATTAACTCCAGTAAGTGGTCTTTGCCACGTATTTCTTCCCCAACAATTTCTTTTAAAATCTGATCATACAGATGATCCGGTGCATGTAAATCAATCTCTGCAACACCCTCGCCCATTTCCATCCCAGCTATGTTTGCTTTATCAATATAGTCATGTTCTGAAAAATCACCTACAATTTGATCAACATCTCTTAATCGCCTAATGTTTTTAACGGTCGTTTGAATAGATTCCTGATAGTTTTCTCTTAACCAATGATCTTCGTTTAAAGCCATTACCCAGCTTGGAAGATTAACATTGACTTCCAGTACCGGAAATTCGTAAAGCGCTTCACGTAGTACATTATATACATCATGTTCTGTCATTGATTCTATACTCATGGATAGAACTGGTATATCATATTTTTCTGTTAAGTCCTGACGCAATAATTCTGTATCCTGACTTCTCGGATTAGTCGAATTAATAACCATGATAAAAGGTTTACCAACTTCTTTTAACTCGTCAACCACTTTAGCTTCTGCATCCGCATAATCATTTCGCTCGATTTCTCCTATTGTTCCGTCTGTAGTTACAACTACACCTATTGTTGAATGCTCTTGGATTACTTTTCTTGTACCAATTTCAGCTGCATCGTGGAAAGGTATTTCATCTTCATACCATGGTGTATGAACCATTCTTGGGCCGTTCTCATCCTCAAATCCTTTAGCGCCCTCTACGGCATAACCCACGCAATCTACCAATCGAACATTTACATCAAGGCCTTCTTCTACATTTACCGACACAGCCTGATTAGGAATGAATTTGGGTTCTGTAGTCATAATTGTTTTGCCGGCAGCACTTTGCGGCAATTCATCATGCGCCCTCGCGCGATCGCTTTCCTCTTCAATGTTAGGTAGCACAACTAATTCCATGAATTTCTTAATAAATGTTGATTTACCTGTACGGACAGCTCCTACGATTCCTAGATAAATATCTCCATTTGTCCGTTTTGAAATATCCTTAAAAATATCAACTTTTTCCAAAAGATCCCCTCCCGATCTCCGTACTTTTGAATTATGAACAAACTACGAATTATTGTCATTACAAGTCTATGATGTTGTCCTATCATAATATGACTTAAATATGTGTAAAAGAATGAAGAAAAAGACGAAAAACAATAAACCCTTGCAACAATATATGTTACAAGGGAATGAATATGTTATATTTATTTAATTATCTAATGAGGAGAATACTGGATCGCCGTCCTTAATTGTATATGGTATTGAATATGCAGGAACAAACGGCGTGTTTTCCGCTAATATATTACGAATGTCATCTCCTTCTTTGTAGTCATGTTGGTATTCGTTTAAGGCATTTTTAAGATCGATGCGATAATCCACATGCAATTTGCCTTCTACATCCATAACGATAGGAAGGTTTTCATTAGAATAAGGACTTTCTACACTTGGAGGGCTTTCAAATCCTAATTTTTGATAATCAATCGTATATATATCTTCAGCAATTTCCTCTCCAAAAGGAGGATAGATATTTTCGTTTCGGTAGATGTCAAGCTGCACATTTACGCTTCGAATAGCTTCCGTCATTTGTAAATCAATTAGCTTTACACGTGGGTTTTCTTCTGGTGTTATTAATGTATACTGATAGACTCCACCGTTTTCATATGCTGTTCCAGGAATTTCAGAAAGCGCATTGCTATCCTTTAGTGCGGTAAAATCGATCAAATATTTTTGAAAAATGGGTGTATCATCCGGTTTTGTTTTAATAGGCAATAACCCTTGTGTTTCCTCCTGATATGTCTCGACAGCATGTTGGACTTGTTCCAGTTGCTGTTCATTAGGCGATTGGTTTTTGGCTAATTCACTTTCAGGAGCTAAACAACCACTTAGTAACATTACAAGTAATAGGGAGCTGAATATACGGATATATGTAAACTTCATTTAATAGCCTCCTTTTGCACCATTCTAGTTTGTCGGGCCACTAAAAACAATATAAAAAATAATTAAAGCACCTACTAATAAGAATAAATATGCAATTAATGATACAATTCCTGCCAACAAGCCTTTTAGCTTGTACCTGCTAAGTAAAATAAGACCAATGGCTAAAATTAAAAAAATCATGCCTGCAAATGATATGTACATTTTAAGCATTGCTAACGACATTTAATTCACTCCTAAAATATAAAGAAATTCAACGTTCCAAAACGTATTATAACATAGGGCATCAATTACAAGTATTAAAATGTTTTTTTCAAATTATTCGTGAACAAAATAAATCTATACAAAGAACAAACAAATGAGAACAATTATGAAACAGTTAATTTTATAGAGGTTTATAAAGTATAAAGTTGTTATAAGTGTTCGCCTAAAGTATCACCCATCTGTAATTCAAATAATCAATGAACATATTCAAGGAGGAAGGAAATCGTTTGTCTGCCAATTTAATTTTTAAATGAATAATTACCGCGCTGCTTGTAATTTTAGTACTTTATCATTACCTATCTTTATTTCTCGCAAATTATACCTATTTTGCTGGCATTTCTATTAGCCCTGATTTTTGAACCGTTCGTCCGGTTTCTAATGCGTAAATTTAAATAGAAAAAACGCATATTGCCTGTACTGATTCTTCTTATATATTGCCGTTATTGTCATTTTGGATATGGTCTATGATTGGGTTACCGGATTCCCGGTTATGCAGTGAAAATTCCAATGGCAAATCTTTTTTTACAGGACTGGAGGAACTATCTACAAATTAGTTCAAACAATAAATATGACAACTTCGATTATTACGGAGATAGGGAGATGGGTGCAAACATTTGAAATAACAGAGGAGAATTAAAGCAGGAAGATACATAATTCATACTGTCTGCATCTTAAATACGGTATTTGGCAGCTGGGACGAGCTAAATACCTATCACAACTACAGAATTTTATCATTTCCAGAAAAAAACCCGGGATGAAAGGGGCAATTCCATCCCGGTTTGACTAAATAACATCCACAGCAACTCCATACATGAATGCTTGTGCGATTTATTTTATGCAAGTATTGGTTTTATTGCATCCTCACTTGCCCAGGTGCAGTTATTTTCCAAAAAATTTATTTAACGATTCCGCATCCATTGGCATATTATTTTTTGTAATGGAATGTACGATTTTATCTTCTTTTTCCTTGGATAATGGTTTATTAGCTATTTTTGACAAATGACGAACTAATTTTCTTACTGTCTTTTCATCGGAAAAATCGGCATTTTTTACAGAATTTGCGACTTTATATACTTCATCTGGGTTAATATTTGCGTTTTGTTGTACTTTGTCAAAAAGATCTTTTTGAAAGTTATTCACACATTCTCCTCCTTGCTTAGTTAATTCAACATATTATATGCAGGGAGGATAATTACTGTTATTGTGAATAGCGTTCTGTGAGCAATTTGGCTAAATCGTCCATTTCTTCCCGTTTATTTCTATTCATTAATTGTTCTACAACATCTCTAGGCTCTTTTTCATCAAATAATATTTGATGAATGCCTGTAGTAATCGGCATTTCTACTTGTTGATCTTCAGCAAATTGATATGCAGCCTTCACTGTCCTTACACCTTCTACTACCATACCCATTTGCTGTAGTACGTCATCTAACTTATACCCCTGACCTAATAAATTCCCGGCACGCCAGTTACGGCTATGTACACTTGTACAGGTAACAATTAAATCGCCAACACCTGGTAACCCCAAAAAGCTGAGCGGATTAGCTCCAAGCGATGTTCCTAAACGTGCAATTTCAGCTAATCCTCGTGTTATAAGGGCTGCTTTTGCATTATCTCCATATCCCAGGCCATCTGAAATACCTGCACCTAAGGCGATAATATTTTTCAATGCTCCTCCTAGTTCTATTCCCAAAACATCCGGACTTGTGTAAACACGAAAAGATTCATTAATAAATAAATCCTGTGCATGTTCTGCATTCTCATTAGTTATGGAAGAGACTGTTACAGTTGTAGGTTGTCTTAGGGCAACTTCTTCTGCATGACTAGGGCCGGATAACACTACAATATCTTCATCCCTGTAGTGATCCATTTCCTCACTTATCAATTGTGAAACCCGTTTCAATGTAATTGGTTCAATACCTTTAGACGCATGGATGAGGGTAACTTTATGTTTAAGTGCTTCATTCAGCTGCCTACACACATCACGTATTGCACTTGTGGGTACGACGATAACAATCGAGGTAACGTCATGAACTGCTTCTTCTAGATTATGAACTGCTTTTATTTGCTCAGGTATAGTCACATCTAAATATTTTTCATTTTTGTGTTTCTTATTAATGTTTTCAACTTGATCCTTTCGATGTGACCAAAGGCGAACGTCATTCCCATTATCCGCTAAAACGATACTTAATGCGGTACCCCAACTTCCCGCACCCAATACAGCAACACTAGCCATATGTTTTCCCTCCTTATTGCCTTTTTCTTGCAAATATTTGAATTGGTGTACCTACAAAACCAAATGCGTCTCGTATTTTATTTTCTAAAAAGCGTTTATATGAAAAATGCATTAATTCAGGGTCATTGACAAATACGACAAAACTGGGTGGTTTAACAGCAACTTGAGTTGCATAAAGTACTTTCAGGCGCCTTCCTTTAAGTGTTGGCGTTGGATTCATTGCCAATGCATCCATGATGACATCATTTAAAACGTTGGTAGGTACTCGTTTCGCGTGATTCTCGCTAGCTACCTTTATTGATGGAATAAGTGTATGCAGTCTTTTCTTTGTCTTGGCAGATAAGAATACAATTGGCGCATAATCTAAAAACTGAAATTGCTTTCGTACTTTTGTTTCATATTCTTTCATTGTTTTTTCATTTGATTCTACTGTATCCCATTTATTTACAACAATAACAATTGCACGTCCTGCATCGTGTGCATATCCAGCAATCTTTTTATCTTGTTCTCTAATACCTGTTTCAGCATCAATTAAAACTAATACCACATCTGAACGCTCAATTGCCTTCAGTGCTCGAAGTACACTATACTTTTCTGTAGTCTCATAAACTTTCCCCCGCTTTCGCATGCCTGCTGTATCAATGATGACATAATCTTGCGCGTCTTTATTTAAGTACGTATCAGTAGCCTCTCTTGTTGTACCTTCTATTTCACTTACGATGACACGTTCTTCATTTAAAATGGAATTGACCAAGGATGATTTGCCGACATTTGGTCTCCCGATTAAACTAAAATAGATCGTATCTTCATTATCTTCTTCATCCTCATTTTGGGGGAAGTGACTGACTACTTCATCTAATAGATCGCCCAAACCTAAACCGTGAGATCCTGAAATAGGATAAGGAATGCCAAAACCTAGTGAATAAAATTCATAAATATTTTCGCGCATTTCCGGATTATCAATTTTATTAACTCCAAGAACAATTGGCTTATTTGATTTAAACAATAGCTTAGCAACCTCTTCATCGGCTGCTGTAATGCCTTCTTTGCCATTTACGAGGAAAATAATAACGTCTGCTTCATCAATCGCTATTTCGGCTTGGTAACGCATCTGCTGAAGTAAAGGCTCATCACCAATTTCAATTCCTCCTGTGTCAATAATATTAAAATATTGGGATAGCCAC
Organism: Virgibacillus sp. NKC19-16; assembly: GCF_021560035.1. Classification (NCBI taxonomy): domain Bacteria; kingdom Bacillati; phylum Bacillota; class Bacilli; order Caryophanales; family Bacillaceae; genus Virgibacillus; species Virgibacillus salidurans. The sequence continues at coordinate 1,896,058 of NZ_CP074373.1, forward strand.
TCACCTTGTGCGTATACCCTGTCTCTTGTTACTCCTGGAACATCATCGACGATAGAGATTCTTTCGCCAACTAATCTATTAAATATAGTTGATTTTCCAACATTGGGTCTTCCTACAATAGCTACAACTGATTTCCTCATGAAAGGAACATCCTTTCTCTATACCCTAATTTGCTTTAACTTCATTCATTCTAGCAAATGTTGATGACATTAACAATTAATTTTAGTGCTTCACAATAATAAAAAGCTCACTCAAGATTTTGAAGCTATTCAATCATTTTGCCACTTCACTGTTTGCTTATGGTTGTTTTGTAACACCGCATATAATTTATATTTTCCCGTGTGTAGTATGTCTAGTAACTTAAGTATTCCTAAAATAAATAACAAAACATCAAAAAACTGCATTTCCCCTATGGATACACGGAATCCGTAGCTCGATAACATAAGCCCATAAATCAGCTCTCCACATGATAAGCCTAATAAACAAATACATAATTGATTGTAAAATCCTTTAGCCAATATGGTTATAAGCAGACCCAAAATAAATGAAATAAGAATCACTCTTGGTAAAATAAACCATACAGGTGAGCCTTTTTCCCATAAAAGGATAGCTGCATAACCAATCATAATCGTAAATGAAGCAAATAAGTGATATATCACACGCGGCAGCTGTATTAATAAAACAAAGGATCCTCCGATTACTAGTAAAAGTGCCACGGAGATTTGCTGATTGGGGGTTCCGATGTAGATGCTAGAACTGAGAATCGTTACTAAGATCCAGCTGGCCAAAATCGTTCTTTTTTTACTTTTTATCATGAAAAATGTAACAATAATCCATAAAATCCAACTAAACCAATAAAATAAAAGACCATTCGCCATAAACAACACATCCCATTAGGCATTATGGCTATTATTTATAAATTCTATACAAAAAAGAGTTCTTTCCAAACGAAGGAAAGAACCTTTTATATTATTTATTAAATTTACTTGTATTTATTAAGCTTATCTCCAATGAAGTCACCAATTTGGAATCCGGATTGATCTTCATCTTTTTCGTATTGCTGATAATCTTTAGCTTCCTGTTCCTGCTCCAGTTCTTTAATACTTAGTGAAATTCGTTCTTCTTTTTCATTTACATCGAGTACCTTGACTTCGATCTGCTGGCCAACCTCAAGAACCTCTTGTGGTGTACCTATATGCCTATTTGCAATTTGTGAAATGTGAACTAACCCTTCTACGCCGGGTAGTACTTCAATAAATGCCCCAAAGTTAACAAGACGCTTAACGGTTCCTTCCAATACATCACCTCGAGAAACGCGATCTGCTATATTAGCCCATGGTCCTGGCAATGTTTTCTTTCGTGATAGGGAAATACGCTCATTATCACGATCAACGGACAATACTTCGACGCTAATATTGTCCCCCTCTGAAACTACATCAGATGCTTTATCTACATGCTCATGTGCTAACTGGGATATATGAACAAGACCATCAACGCCACCAATATCGACAAAAACACCAAAATGGGTTAGACGCTGTACAGTTCCTTCCAGAACTTGACCTTCTTCTAACGACTGTAATAGTTCATTTTTGACTACATTAGCTTCTTCTTCGACTACTGCCCGATGGGATAATATGATACGATTTTGTTCTCTATTTAAATCCGCTATCTTTACAGTTAATCGTTTATCCTTATAACCTGAAAAGTCCTCAACAAAATAAGTTTCAACTAACGATGCTGGTATAAAACCACGAATGCCTACGTCAACAACCAGGCCACCTTTTACAATTTCTTTTACTTCTGTTTCAAATGTTTCTTTGTTATTATACTTTTCTTCTAAATCAACCCAGGCTTTATCAGCATCGATTGCTTTTTTGGAAAGTATTATTTCGTCATCATCTATTTTTATTACTTTTAAGGTAATGGCCTCCCCCTCTCCTGCAACATCACTCGTTGACTCTACGTGAAGATTTGATAGTTCACCAATTGGGAGTATACCTTCCGTTTTATACCCAATATCTACAAGAACTTGTTTTTCTTCAACTTTAACAACTGTACCTGTCAATGTATTACCTACTTCTACTTCTTCTAATGCATTGTTTGTTTCACTCATATCCATAGCCTCCTAAAGCAGTTCGAACTGTCATGTGATTTTGATGACAATACAAGTTTCCTTTTATTCTACATTTTATATTAGTAAATGTTTAAAAGTAAACTAATAAAAAAACCCTTTTATATAACTTCTAATAATTATAATTATTTGTCAAGTAAAGCAGTTTCTTATTGATGATTTTCCTTAAGTGTTTTAATCTCTGCCATGATAGCTTCAGCAGCTTCTTTTGCAGAAGCTTTAGTAGAACGATAATGATCCATGTCTATTGGCTTACCATATACAACTGTAAGTCTCTTCCATCCTTTGTATGGCCCAATAATAGCACATGGAATGATTACTGCACTTGATCGTAATGCAAAAAATCCGGCCCCTGCTAACGGCTGTCCAAGTTCACCTGTTTTACTTCTAGTCCCTTCCGGAAATAGCCCCAGGGTTTCGTTATTTTCAAGTATTTTAAGCCCCTTTCTTAATGCGTTACGATCACTTATTCCCCGTTTAACTGGAAATGCATGGATAGCTACTAATAATTTACCCAAAATACGCTTTTCGAATAATTCTCCTTTCGCCATAAAGTATATATCCCTTGGAGAGGTAATGCCAACTACAGGTGGATCTAAATTCGATATATGATTAGAACAGATAATGACTGGCCCTTTTTTTGGTACATTTTCTTTACCAATTACGTTGATTCGAAAAAGCGGGAAAAAAATACTAGCTACAACATATTTTGCTACTTTATATAAACTCATATGCATTCCCCCTTTAAGCGTGATTTTTAGTTAATTAGTAGTCTTTTTGGCCTTCGCTAAAATACGCTGCGCCACGTCATTAATTGATAAAGAAGTCGTATCTATTTCAAATGCATCATCTGCTTTAATTAAAGGAGCAGCTTCCCGTTTGGAGTCGATAAGATCTCTTTGTTCAATTTCCCTTTTCAACGCTTCTATATTAGATTGAAATCCTTTTTTTAGGTTCTCTTCATATCGCCGTTTCGCGCGTTCTTCAACTGTTGCAACTAAGAATATTTTTACTTCTGCATTCGGAAGGACATGCGTCCCAATATCCCGGCCATCCATAACAACACCACGATTTGCAGCTAAATTCTGTTGCCTATTAACCATTTCTTTGCGAATATTGGCATGTTTAGCAACAAATGAGACATTGTTTGTAACCTTTTGTGAGCGAATTTCGGATGTAACATCTGTACCATCTACCGATATGATTTGACCACTTTCACCTTGTTTTAATTTAATATCTATACGTTTTAGTAAGTTAACTAAAAGATCCTCATCATCCAAATCAATATTTTCAATCATTGCTTGAAGTGTTAGGGCACGATACATTGCTCCTGTATCAATATAAATATAGGAAAGTTTCTCTGCTACGATTTTTGCTACGGTACTTTTTCCAGCTGCCGCCGGCCCGTCAATTGCAATTGCTATTGTTTTATTATTCACTGAAAAAATTCATCCCTCTCATCGCACTAAAAGATTAAGTAACCATTAGAAAAAACTTGGCAAGTACCAAGTTACTATTAACCATCTTAGTTTAAATAATAACATAACTGTTATGAAAAACGCTATCGCATCTTTTTAGAGATAAATGAAAAAAGGAAAGGCATAAGCCCTTCCTTAAAAAGTTCCTGCATAATTTATTTCTTTGCCATCTAATTTCTCTACTCTCTCTTCTCTTCCATTCATTGCATTAATAAATATTCGATATGTTTCATTATCTAATACACCCAGAAACTCATAGGTAAATACTTCCTCACCCATATCATTATCAATGACAGCCATAAATTCTTCCTGTATGTCCACATTAGGATTCACGGCTTCCTTCGCTTCAGATTCAGATAGTTCGGGCTCAGGTATGTCCCTCTCGGTGTGATTCATAAAATAGTTTTCTGCTGTAATCCCTAGTATTTCACCATTATCTAACCCAACTTTAACTTCTATTGCATCAGAGAATACCCGGACACCGTCATCATTATAGATAAATGAATAAAAACCGACGTTGTCGTATTCATTACTTTCGTACACCTGCATATTTTCGAAGTTATTGTTTTCTATATATGCTTCTGCTTCTTTCAATCCTTCATTTAGGCTTATTTGTTTTTCATTAACTGGTCTGTCGATTAATAGCGTTATTGGATGCCCTCCCTGCACAGACATGTCCATATAGCCATTCTTTTCATCATTTTTATAGGAAATACTGTACATAGGGATGTCAGCTCCATCACCAGTTTGCGTGAGTGTCATATTTTGTTCATTATCGACGTTAAAATGTTCTTTACTTAAATTTAACGCCTCCTCCTCACTAATTTGATCTCCATCCAACGATTTATATTTATGTTCTTGTGAGGAGGTTCCCGTTATAGGAGAATCAACATTACTCTCTGAAAACCCTTCTACGGTGTCTTCAACTGTTTTAAAACCATCAACGATCGTATTGTCCATTTGCTCATCTTCATTAGCTAAAGCAAGTTGAACATCCATCCAGCGTAAATTATTATCTAAAGCTACATGCTGAACACGCCTGAGTTCATTTTTAATATCTGTCGATTGTGCATATAAATCTTCTAATGACTTCGTCTCCTCGTCGGAAAGAGGCTCATCTTCTAAATTTCGTACTGCTGTTTTATACGTAAAATCACCGATATTGGAAAGAAATTCTTCCGTTTTGTTAAAGGGAAGCAAACCTAATGGCAGTTGACCAACATTTGATAAGGACTCTGATGTCAAGCGCCATATATCCACTAATTGCGGGGACAGTCTTTGAGTTGAGTTCATGGCTAGTGCTGTACCGATTTTGTCATTTAACAAATCCATATTATAGGACAGTTCATGAAACGCACGTTGATAGGTATTCTCTGCTTGGGTAAGTACGGCATTCTTTTCCTGATGCTCTTGATAGCCCCAAAAAGCTGTTCCAGCAACTCCAATCGTAAGTACTGCTATTAAAATCCAACGAATCATATATCTCACACCTTTCTATATAGCAAATATGTGTTTGCCGATTTTTTTAATTTGTTGCCTTGTCCAGATCCAATCTGATGTTGCTGTGTCAGGGTTAAAATAATAGATTGCGTTTCCTGATGGATCCCAGCCATTAATCGCATCAAGCACAGCTTCTGTTGCAGTCTCGTCAGGCGTTAACCAAATTTGTCCGTCGGCAACGGCAGTAAAAGCTCTTGGTTCAAATATGACTCCAGAGGCCGTATTGGGAAATGTGGGGCTTTCAACCCGATTTAAGATAACTGCCGCAACTGCAACCTTACCTACATAGGGCTCCCCTCTAGCTTCTCCGTGTACTGCGTTTGCCATCAATTGAATATCATTTTGTGAAAATCCTTGTGGTACATTTACACTTGCCGTACTTGTTGATTGGCCTTCTGAGGCACCACCATCTGCGTTCGCACCACCCGATCCTCCACCTGAGGAGGTCTGATTCTGAGTATCGTCACCTCCATAATGTGTAAAATCGTTTCCCTGATTAATTTGTTCCTTCACATAACTCTCATCGTAATTACTTGCTTCTACAAGCTTATTCTTTGTAGTCTGTCCGGCTAAACCATCTATCTCAAGTCCGAACTCATATTGAAAGTTTCGTAAGGCCCAGTACGTACCCCAACCGAAGACACCATCAATATCTCCATTATAGAAACCTAAATATTGTAATCTGGATTGTAATTCAATTACATCGTCCCCTGTTGCACCTTGCTGAATCACTTGAGGACTAAAAGCATCTACAGGCTTTTGTGAATGTGATGCTAGCAGTCCTATAAATAATAAACATGTAATTACAAATAAAAGAGACATTTTTTTATAGGCCATCGTTTATCCTCCTGCTTTATATTGTGATACCTATTTTTTGAATTAATCTCCTTTTTATTCATAAATAGATGAATATCTTAAAGTCGGTCTTCTTGATAAGCAATTTTAAAACCTCTTTCAAGTGAGTATAAAGTATCTTAGGGTTGTTGTTTATATTTTTCAAAGTTAGTATTAAAAATAGGGTGAAAACAAATAGTGTTGAAGTAGGTGAACAATATGAAAAATATCTTACTTATTCATACAGGTGGAACAATTTCCATGCTGGAAAATAAAGAAACGGGGGAAGTTACCACTGCAGAGGAACATCCATTAACGGCTATATCTGATCATCTTCATGCATATGCGAATGTTGATGAAATAATTGAATTTGATCTTCCATCACCGCAAATAACCCCACAGCATATGCTTAAATTGGCCAAAAAAATTGAGCAAGTGATCTCCATGTATGATGGAATAGTTGTGACACATGGTACAGATACATTAGAAGAAACTGCTTACTTTTTGGATTTAGTTCTTGAGACAGAAAAACCGATTATTTTAACCGGAGCAATGCGATCCAGTAATGAAATCGGGTCAGACGCATTATATAATTTAATTAGCTCTTTAAGGGTTAGTGTTGAGGACGAAGCATCTCGTAAGGGCGTCTTGGTAGTAATGAATGACGAAATACATACTGCTAAGCATGTAACAAAAACTTCGACAAGCAATATTGCTACATTTCAAAGTCCGCAATATGGGCCGATTGGTATTATTACAAAAGACGCCATCTTATTTCATCATACAATTCTTTCGAGACATACGAATAAAATTCATAACATATCCAAAAATGTATTTTTGCTAAAATCATATGCTGGAATGGATGCGCGGCTCCTTGAAGCGATATATCAGGCAAAGGCGGATGGTATTGTAATTGAAGGACTTGGACAGGGAAATTTACCAAAAGAAACATTGGAAACACTTAAAAAAATAATGGATGATCATATTCCGGTGATTCTTACTTCAAGATGTTATCAAGGGACTGTACAGCCAACGTATAGCTATGATGGAGGAGGAAAACACTTAAAAGAAATGGGGGTGATTTTAGCAAACAGCTTAACAGGCCCCAAGGCCAGGATTAAATTATTAATTGAACTAGAAAACACTACGAATGGTGAAATATTAAGACAAAGTTTTGCAAAAAACTAATAAAATGATAGCTGACGGAAAATCAGCTATCATTTATATTTTCTATTTATTAATCGCATTTGCAATCTGCTCTCCATGAAAACGTCCATTTTCTATAAATATTTTATTATTATTATAACCAGCTGCTATAACACCAGCTACATATAATCCGGGTATATTTGTTTCATAGGTGTTTTCATTAAAATGAGGGGTCCCGTTTTGCTCATCAATTGATATTCCTATATCTTTTAGAAAATGTAAATCAGGTTTATAGCCGGTCATTGCAAATACAAAGTCATTTTTAAGTTTATGTGTTTTCTCGTCAGTTGTGTAATGAATATGATTCTTTTCAATTGCTGTAACTTCTGAATTGAAATGCATTTGAACAATGCCTTTTCTTATTAAAGAGTCAAATTCCGGGAGTATCCAAGGTTTTATGCTCTTCGAATACGCCTCTCCACGATAAAATACCGTGACATTAGCACCGGCTTTGTGAAGCTCCAATGTCGCATCCACTGCAGAATTTTTCCCGCCAATAACTGCAACATCCTTGTTATAAAAAGGATGTGCCTCCTTAAAATAATGCATGACTTTGTCTGAGTTTTCACCAGGAATATTCATGTAATTGGGCTGATCATAATATCCGGTAGCAATGACTACATGGACCGCCCGATATTGTTGTCTTTCTCCTGTATTTTTCTTTGTACTTAGTTGAAAATCGTTCTCAGCAAGTTTAACGCCGACGACTTTTTCATATGTATTTATACGCAAATATTTCCGGTCGGCGACTGTTCGGTAGTAAGCTAAGGCCTGGTTTCTGACGGGTTTTTGTTTTTCCGTAATAAAAGGCATTTCTCCAATTTCCAATTTATCACTTGAGCTAAAAAATGTTTGATGTGTCGGGAAATTATAAATTGTGTTTACTACGTTTCCTTTTTCTATAATTAACGGGTTAATCCCATACTTTTGTAATTCAATGGCACAAGACATTCCACATGGACCACCGCCAATAATAATAACGTTTTCTTCCTGCAAAGATATACACTTCCTTTATGTGAATTCCTACTTAACATACGCACTTAAAAAAACTCCTATCCAATTATACCTGATAAGAGTTTTTTCGTCATATTGTTTGATCATTAGATGGCTAAACCCATCCACGAAATCTCGAAGCTTCTGCCATCTTTCTGACGCCAACCATATATGCTGCCAGGCGCATATCGACACGTCTGGTTTTGGCCGTATTAAAGATTTGATTAAATGATTTAATCATAATTTCATGTAGCTTTTTGTCTATTTCTTCTTCTGTCCAATAGTAGCCTTGATTGTTTTGTACCCATTCAAAATAGGAGACAGTAACTCCACCGGAAGAAGCCATTACATCTGGAACCAAAAGAATTCCTCTATCAGATAGAATCTTTGTACCACCCATCGTTGTAGGTCCATTCGCTGCTTCCACTACAATATCTGCCTTAATATTATGTGCGTTCTCCTCTGTAATTTGATTCTCTACAGCTGCTGGAACCAAAATGTCACAATCCAATTCAAGTACTTCTTTATTTGTTATTGTACTATTGAAGAGCTTCGTAACCGTTCCGAAACTATCTCTTCTATCTAAAAGATAGTCAATATCAAGCCCATCCGGATCATGCAATCCACCATAAGCATCTGAAATTCCAACTATTTTTGCTCCTGCGTCATGCAAGAATTTCGCAAGGAAACTGCCAGCGTTTCCAAATCCTTGAACAACAATCCTTGACCCTTTTACATTTAAGCCTCTTTTCTTAGCAGCTTCATTAATACAAATTGTAACACCTTTTGCAGTTGCAGATTCTCTTCCATGTGATCCCCCAAGCGCGATCGGTTTACCAGTAATAAAACCGGGACTGTTAAATTCGTCAATTCGACTATATTCATCCATCATCCAAGCCATAATTTGTGAATTTGTAAATACATCCGGTGCTGGAATATCCTTATTAGGACCTACAATTTGACTAATTGCACGAACATATCCACGACTTAAGCCCTCAAGTTCACGGAAGGACATTTCTCTAGGATCACAGACGATCCCGCCTTTACCACCTCCATATGGTAAATCTACTATACCGGCTTTTAAACTCATCCAAATGGACAATGCTTTAACTTCTGTTTCTGTTACATTGGGATGAAATCTGATCCCACCTTTTGTTGGGCCAACCGCATCATTGTGCTGCGCGCGATATCCCGTAAAAACTTTAATGGATCCATCATCCATACGAACAGGGATCCTTACTGTCATCATGCGGATTGGGTCTTTTAAAAGCTCAAAAACTTCATCAGGGTAACCCAACTTTTCCAACGCGGTTTTTACAACAGTTCGTGTTGAACTTAAAACATCCATATTTTTATCGTCTTCTTTGGTAGAATCTGCTGCTTTTTCGGCTACCATGAATTTACCTCCTAGAATATCCATAAATATTTTAGATATAGCTGTACTCAGACAATAGTATACACCTTCATGATAAATATGCAATAAAATAAAATCATTTTTATCTCGTATATTTGATGCTGTATTTTTCTCTTTTGACAATTGTGTATGTGTTTTCTTCATGTTTGCATACGTTATGAATAAAAGACCTGGACAATTTGTTTAACTGCATCCGATGTATAAATAGCCTTTCCATATTCCTTTAACTTATAATGCGTAATAATACTTGGGTTCGCATACTCAGACATGATTGCGATGATGTCTTCTTTGATTTTATCTTCTAGATCATTGTCATCTAATAACATATAATAAAGGTTATCCATATAATATACTTGCCCACCCATTACCGAGAGCGCTGACAAATAAGATGTTACTTGGATCACATTCTCAAATTCTTCAAAGGAAAATAGTAATTCCTCACTTTCATCCAATGTGACTTTCATCTCGACGAAATCCTCATCCCAACTCTTACTTTCGAAATTTTGTGTAACAATAACATGCATGCCTTGTGCTTGCATTAAATGTACTTGAACAAGCAACATTCCTTCTAGTTCAAATCCCAACTCTGTACTGGCTTCATACATCATATCACTAAACAGATTACGGACACTTGACGCATCATGCCACAAATCATCTCTTGTAAACCCACGTTCAATTAGGTCATCAAATGTTAGAAATATCCTAAATTGATTATCGGTCAACCGCTCAATACGCATACAGTATCCTCCCTCGTATAACTGTTTTAAATAAATTTAAATGGGGTTAAAAATCATTTACCTCTTCTATTTATAGAAGCAAATCTCACCTAAAATTAATCCTTTATACACTATATGCCTTTTACGTAATTGTTGAACGTAACATATATTTTTAAATTCGCTTTTTTATCCTATTACTTATCCTTCACCAAGCCATTGATTTGTATTACTGCGTTCATCCTGTGAAAAGTGAATATCCAGGAACTACAAATTGCTTATCACCGTAATCAGTTCTTCTCCCCACAGGAGATAGGCTCCTGTCAATACACCTAAAAGTAGAATAAAAACAATTAAAAAACGCAGTAGCGGGATACCCATTTTTATATGTGTACGTTGCTTAATTTTACGATGTACTTCTTTTCTTGGAGGCAAATTTAACACATCAACTTCCCGCTCTTGCGCTTCTGTTTCATCTATTACTGTTGACTGGGTCTTGTCTTGAGTATCTCCCTGCTGCACCTCATCCAACAGGGACATGAGCGTTACCGCCTGGTCCTCTTGATTACTTGATTTATTATTCATTCTATAAAGCACCCCATTTTTGAAAACGAATAAGTAATCCTAATAAAAAATCAACTGTAAAATGAGCAGTTATCGTTACAAGTAAATTACCTGTTATTTCAAACATGTACCCAATATAAAAACTGACAAACAATACGGAGATTAGTAAGACAGGTTTTTTCAAATAACGAAAGTGAATGAGTGCAAATAATACACTGGTAAACACGTAACCAAAGGTTGTCTGAATGACACCTCTAAATAAGATTTCCTCCGAAACAGCTACTACAAGAGAGAGAATAAATATATAAGCAATGGACTGATTTTTAAATATCCTTTCATTAATTCCTCCATCATCATAATAGCGTTTTGGGAAAACTACCATTAGCAGTATATCGATAAAAACAATAATGAGCCCTGGAATGACTCCATAATAGACAATTTCATGTACATCCCATTCAATGTATATAAGCCATTCAGATAAATTATCGAATAAAAATATGCTGAGTATGAAACCAATAAATAGGAATATAAACTGTGATAGCAATAATTGTTTTTTTAACTCTTCATCTGATATCATCTTAATTATTTCACTTTGTTTCATCAGTTGCCCCAACTAATAGTAATTTTTTTAGTTTATCCTGCCACGTTGTTGCAGGAGTTTCCTGTATACGCTTTTCAACTGGTTTCCAATTTGCAAATGAAAATCCGCAATTGCTGCAACATTGGTATTTGGCATTGCTATAAGAGGATTGAAAGCTTTTATATAAATGTTTTCTTAGACATTCCTTTTCGTGGATCCACGTGAGCATTTCCCTTAATTTGTTCTCTTTTAGTGAAGAACGGTCGATTCGATGCTTATTGATTTGTTGAAATGCTTGTTCCCAATTTTTCTGCTGATAAATAATTCTATTTCCCTCAATCATACCATGCTTTCCAAATTGATAGGTTAAAAAACGCCATTGTATTTCATTGATTTGGAATAAATTCTCTACTTGCGTCATATCGCTGGGAAGTAATTCTCCAGCTTGATATAACTCATATAATTGGTTAAATACCAATTCTAAATCATCCACTGTTGGGAGCTCATTTTTTATGATTTTTCTTGGAAGATATTCATCCTTCTTAGAGAATAACAATAAACTGACACTCGACTCTCCATCTCTTCCGGCACGGCCTACCTCCTGAATGTATGCTTCTATTTGCGTAGGTAGATGAAAATGTATAACTAGGCGAATATTATCTTTATTGACCCCCATTCCGAATGCGCTTGTACAGCATATAACGTCCAATTGATCATTCATAAATTGTTGCTGAATCGTAATTCGGTCATATTGTTCCATTCCCCCATGGTAAAATGCAATTCGCTTTAAAGGCAGCTGTTCAGAGAGGATTCGGGCTGTGTTTTCCGCCATTTTTCTGCTTGAAAAATAAATTAATGCAGGAACCTGGTAGTTTGAAAGTACCTTGGTAATTATTGATTGTTTCTCCGTATCATCAGCAACCTGCTCAATATTAAAGGCAATATTATCTCTGTCCATCGGATAAATGTGTTTTGTAATGTTCGGCGTATTTAAAGCAGAGATAATATCCTGCTGTACGTCTGGTGTCGCTGTTGCACTTAATGCTAATAAAGGCGGATTATGAAGTGATTGTATAATAGAGGCAAGCTTCAGATAATCCGGCCGAAATTCATGCCCCCATTGGGATATACAATGTGCTTCATCGATAACGAATAAACGTATCTTTAAGTTGCGCAAATACCCCATGATCTCATTCTTCTGTAATAATTCAGGAGAAATATAGATTAACTTATACCTATGTAAGTGATCATATGCACGTTTTCTTTCTAGTGGTGGCATAAAACTATTCAATGCGATAGCCTCTTTAAAATTCACAGCTTTTAATTGTTTCACCTGATCTACCATTAACGAAATAAGGGGAGAGACAACAATCACTGTTCCATCTAACAATGCGGCAGGCAATTGGTAGCAAATCGATTTACCAGAACCGGTGGGCAGAATCCCTAGTACATCTTTTCCTTTCATAATATCTTCTATAATTTGTTTTTGCCCTAAACGAAAAGCTGTGTAGTTAAAATGGGTTTTCAAGCTATCCTCCAGCATAATTTGGGAATTCATTTTATGGTACACCTCATTTCATCAGATCTTTGGTCTTGGCCAGAACTAAACGTATCTGAAAATAACTTATGTCAGCATCGACCAGTAGCTTTATATTTTTTAATTTCGTCGACTTTATTTTGTTAAAGGCGTTCATAATATCCTGCTGGCTTTCTTTACTCACATAATCATCTATAGGAAAATCTGCTTTATATAAGGCGATTTCCACAATGTGATCATAGATAGTGTTACGCTTTAAATGTCTCATTTTAGAAATATTATCAATCGAATAATCTTTTTGTAATAATTGATAAGTCGTATTTGCAGAAGCTGTCACAGGCGATTTATACAATAGATCATTTGTTAACATACGCATAAACGGATAATGGCTTTGTTCTTTTTCTACTATCTGTAACATGCGATGCGTTATTGCTGTAGACAATAACGTTACATCATCCGATGTCATCTTATACTTATCTGCCAGTTGATTCACGCTCATGCCATAGTTTTTAAAACCAGTTAATCGATCTACAAACATTCTTGCTTCATGATTCGGGAAAAAATGCAGGAGATTAGATAATTCATCATGCAGTACCGGTAATAATTTAGTTTCGTGAGGCTTCATATTTTTATAAAATGATCTTACCCAGTTTTCAATCGGCGTTTTATCAATTACCGGAATAAAGGAAAAGGACTTCATTTTACTGTTGGTTAATGTTTGTATGAGTAATGTTAAACGATCAAGAAAAACAAGGCCAGTTTCATGATATTTTAACCCATTGTAATAATCAAACGAAAGATTTGTTCGATGTTGATTGATCCATTCTACTCCTATTTTGGTAGGTATGTAAATAGTTCCGGAACTCTGAGAAGAAGTATTCTCTTGAAGCAGTCCACTACGCATTAATTCTTTTAATTTATGTTCAAATCGCTGTTGATTTAAATGATGATATACACCATAGAATCGCTCAAGATTATACATATGTGCATCTTGAACTGTTTGGATGGATTTTTTAGCCCTTAATAAATAATAAACAGCTGCCCCCGTTCGTTCTGCATTCATCCGCAGCAAACATGACAGAATGATCCCTTCGAATAACAATGGTACTTCAACTCCCCCTAAACGTCCTACAATGATATCTACCTCTACTATAGTATAAAAAAAGAAAAATACCAACTGAATTCAGCTGGTATTTTGAATATAAAATAGTTATTGACGTACTGTTTAAAACTTCACTTGTTATTCGTTTGCGGGATTCTAAAACTAAAAGTTGTTCCCAGATTCACTTTGCTGTTTACAGTAATGACGCCATGATGTGAATCAATAATATTTTTCGCAATCGCTAGCCCTAGTCCTGTTCCTTTTTTCGATTTATTCTTTGTTCTAGCTTTATCTGCTTTGTAAAAACGTTCAAATACAAATGGTAAATCTTCTTCAGGAATACCACTCCCATTGTCTTCAATAAATACATGAAATTCATTCGAATTTGACTCAATAAACACCTTAACAAATCCAAATTCACCCGTATGTCGAATTGCATTGTCAATTAAATTTGTGAAAACCTGTTCTAACCTATCCGGATCAATTGTGACGGATGATTCGATTATATTTTTCCTAAGTGATAATTCGATTTGATTATCATTTGCTAATCCATTAAATTTCTTCATGACTCGCTCGACGTATGCTTCTACATTTACTGTTTCCATATTCAGCTGGATATTTCCAGCTTCCATGCGAGCCAGATCCAGTAATTCATTAACTAGCCGCCCCATTCGCAGTGATTCTTCATGAATGATTTGTGCAAGTTCATTTTTTTCTGATTTACTTTCTGCAACATCATCAACAATTGCTTCACTATAGCCTTGAAGCATGGAAATGGGTGTACGTAACTCGTGGGATACATTTGCTATAAAGTCTTTACGAAACTTGTCCAAACGTCTTTCCTCTGTCATATCACGGATTACGGCAACCGCCCCACGCACTTGAGACTGATCATATAATGGCGTCATCAGCATCACGTAGTTTCGCCCTTGTAAACTTATCTCATGTAAAGATTCTGACTCTCCGTCAATCACCTTTTGCAATACCTGATTTAGTTCTTTTGGCAATTTATGCGTGTCACCAGTTATTGCAATATTGTGTTCAAAATTCCAGTCCTCAATAAATTTTTCAGCAGGAGGGTTGGTTACAATCATATCACCATTTCTATTTAGAGTGACAACACCATCAGCCATCGAACTTACGATACTGGAAAACTGTTCTTTTTCCTGATGTAATGCATTAATGTGAAATTTAAGCTGCCTTCCCATTCGATTAAACGCTATAGCCAATTCACCGATTTCATCATGGGTTAAAACAGGAACCTTCGTGTTAAATTCTCCTCTGGTTAAATCAGAGACTGCCTCCCTCATTTTGATTAGAGGAGATGTTATTCGAGTTGATAGGAAAAACGCAAAAAAAGTTGTTAAAATAATGGCAATTCCAGCTGCCAGAAATATTATCCTGGTCGTTTCTGCTTTGGTTTGTTCAATAACATCGAGGGATTGATACACAAATACCGCACCATCATTCGTTAATATTGGTTCTCCTACAATCATTGCTTCAATCCCTGTGCCTGGTAAAACAATTTGTTGTCTTATGCGTTCGTTATTTGTTAACACTTCTGTTAAGTCATTTTCATTTTCTATCCAGTCCGCTTCAAATTCTGCCAAGTTTTCATTAGCACTATCGGAAACCCATATGTCTCCATCATCGAATATGATTGCAATTCGACTATCCGGGGCTTGTATTCGTTCCGTTGTTTCAAGAACCGTTGATCTATTCGGTTGCTGTTCAACTAACTCGGAAACTTTAGTAGCCGTTTGCATCATTTCTTTCTCTGCTTCATCGATATGGAATTCCTCAAAAAACTGCAATAATAAAATTGTCAATATAAGTAAGACAAAGGAAACCAGCAATAATATAGTTAGTGCCAGTTTGCCAACTACACTGCGCCAGAACATTATACTTCATCTACCTCAAATTTATATCCGACACCCCATACCGTTACAATCATCTTTGCAGCTTCTGGGGAAATACTATTTAATTTTTCTCGCAGGCGTTTCACATGTGTATCAACTGTACGTAAGTCACCAAAAAATTCATATTGCCAAACTTCTTTTAACAATTCCTCGCGATGAAATACCTTATCTGGTGATTTTGCAAGGAAGCAAAGTAATTCATATTCTTTCGGTGTTAAGGCTACCTCTTTGCCATCAGCGGTTACCCGGTGTGCATCATGATCTATCGTTAAATGAGGGAAAACAAGGATATCTCTTGCCTCTACATCTGCATCTTTAAAAGAGGAGGAGGATACTCTTCGTAGTAAAGCTTTTACACGTAGGACGACTTCTCTCGGACTAAATGGCTTTACGATATAATCATCAGCCCCCGTTTCAAATCCCTGTACCCGATTACTCTCTTCACCTTTAGCTGTCAGCATAATTACCGGCGTTTCTTTTTCTTTTCTTAATTCCCGGCAAACTTCGATACCATCCATTTTTGGCATCATAATATCCAATAAAATAACACTATAATCATTTTTTAGCGCTTTTTGGAGGGCATCCGCTCCATTTTCTGCTTCATCAATTTCATATTCGTCTCTCTCTAAATACATACGGATTAATCGTCGAATTCGCTCTTCATCATCTACTACTAATATTTTACCGGCTGTGTCCATTAAAAATTCCCCCTTATTCGACTTTATCTAAAGTATAAACCAAGCTCGGTTAAAAGTATAAGAAAAAGCAAGGCATCATCGCTATGACACCTTGCTAAAAATGATCTAAGCATAGGAATGTAAACCAGCTAAGACTAGATTTACAACAATTAGGTTAAACATAATTATAGCAAATCCAATCACAGCGAGCCAAGCGGACCTCTCCCCATGCCAACCTCTTGAAAGTCTTAAATGCAAGTATGCAGCATAGAAAAACCATGTGATTAATGCCCAAACCTCTTTCGGATCCCATCCCCAGAAACGGTCCCAGGCGATTTGCGCCCATATAGAAGCAAATATTAAACCACCGAGTGTAAATAACGGGAATCCAATTGCTACTGCGCGATAATTAATTTCATCCAAAAGATCTGGTTTTGTGCTTTTAAGAATGGGCTGAAGGGCTGCTCCGATTCGTTTTCTTACAATTAATCGAACCAATCCGTATATGATGGATCCCGTAATGACGGACCATATCACTGTATTAAATTTCCTGCCTGCATCTGCACCCTGCATCCACCCGGGTGCTTCGAACCATGGCTGCATTGCATCTTCTGTAATTAACGTTCCTTCGTTCGGCCCGGCAATTGCTGGCAGCTGATAATCTGTTGTCACCGTACTGTTTTGTTCCGTATACTCAAATGTTGCATTATAATCCGCTAAATTAAAGGCTGTTGTTATCACAATAAAGCCGACAAATAGGAATAACGTATATAGAACAATCTCTAACCAAGTCGTCCGTTTACTTCTTGCAGATTGGTCAATTTGTCTAATTAAATAAATCAACCCAGCAACAAAACTAATAGCAAGTATTCCCTGTGCTAAAGCAACGGTTGTTACATGTATGTACAACCAATGGCTTTGCAGGGATGGCACCAACGGAGCAATTTCAGTTGGAAACATACTCGCATATGCAATCATAATCATTGCTATCGGTAATGCAAATAGTCCTAAGACATTAAGTTTGTATATAAAGTAAAGAATGATAAACGCCAATACCATACACATACCAAAAAATGTCATAAACTCAAATAAATTACTTACCGGAGCATGTCCACTTGCTATCCATCTGGTGATAAAATAACCGAGTTGTGAAATTAAACCAATAATGGTTAGTGTAATACCAATTTTACTTGCCGTATTTTTTTTGCTTTTTTTTGTTGTACGCTTATCCCTTATGGTCACGCTAAAGAAAAATGTCGCGATTAAGTAAAGTACAAAAGCTGTATAAAGCAATGTACTGCTTATGCTTACTAAACTACTCATTCGTACAGGCCCTCCTCATACTATTCATCCAATTCCTTCTGATCTTCCACCATTTTAATGTTCGTATCTTCAATTACGTTCTCAATGTCTTTTTGTATACCAAACCAGTTTTTATTCGTATGAGCAGCCAGCAATAATCCATCGCCTTTTGGATGAATCCAAATTCTTCTATGATACCAGTACATTCCCTGAATGACACCAATCATGAAAATTGCTGCACCTAACCCGAAAAATGGTAACGTATAATCGCGTCGAACTGTTAATCCACTTACATCATGCATTTCAAAGTCTTGTATACTTACGTTATATTGATTCTCTCCGGTTGCATCAATATTTCTACCTATTCCTAAGAAACTTACCTCAGCAGTATCGCCACCAGGAGGGGTAACGTATAATACAAACGCCGGATTTCTCGGATAATTTGTTTCGGAAGCAGGTTCTCCATTATCATCCAAATAATAGTCCGGATAGTACTGGCCTATCTCTACATGGAATCCATTTTCCAATTCATACTCCGTCTCCGGTGATGTTAAATCAATCGTAAATGTGTCTAGCGCTTCTTCGCTCTCATCATCTGTTTCGTGAATTTTAAAGGACATATTTGTGAACTCATTTAACTGGTACCCAGCCTGATATAATGTATATCCATCAAATTTAAGGGGATGATTCAATCGAATTTCATCTTCTGTAATTGGTTTTAGTTCAGGATCTGCTCCAGTAACAGCTCCTTCCTCTGCTTTGGAAATAACAACATTGGTTTGATAATTACTTGCTACCATGCCCTCTTGCTCAATCGCTTCGCTGAATCGTTCATCATTTTCATCATGTGTTTCGAAAATAAATTCCTTATTTTCTATATAGTACTCCCCTTCAGTACCGGGGATAACTGTTTCCTCGCCTTCTCTTACCCATACGTATTCATCCATGTATAAAGCAGGGGTAAAACGCAATATTGCTGCAAGTAAGATGATTATTAATCCAATATGATTCACATATGGACCCCATCTGGAAAATCTGCCTTTTTCAGCGAGGATATGTCCATTTTCGTCTCTGACTTTATAACGTTTTTTCTTTAAGTTCTCTTTTACGTGTTGGATCTCCTCACCTGAAACTGTTTCTGTTTCACTATACAAGCGCTGTCTGTTTAAAAACGTTTCATGTCGCTTTGCTTTTTGATTCTTTAATGCTTTATACAGTGGAACAAATCTGTCGATACTGCAAATCACCAGTGAAATACCAATTAATGCGATTAACATGATGTACCACCATGAACTGTACAAATTATGTAGGCCTAATTGATAATAGATAAGACCGAACAGGCCATATCTGTCTTCATAAAAAATTGCCGGGTCACGGGACTCTGCATCTGCAGGTATGTACATTTCCTGTGGTAGAATAGAACCAACCGCTGAAGCCAATAATGTGATAACAATCAGCCACACGCCAACTTTTACCGAAGAAAAAAAGCTCCATATTTTATCGATTATCGATTTATTATAGGTTTGTGATCTGCGCGCGCTACCATCATAGCGCATATTTAGAAGCTTTTTCCCTTCGTTTCCATCAATATGCTGATTCCCTTCTACTGGTTTGCCGCAAGCCTCACAGAGAACCGTTCCCTCGGGATTAACATGCCCGCACTCACATTTTATTTGTTTCATTCAAATCCCTCACAATGATTTTTTCTTAAAGTGCGTGTACACTTATAATTCAGGTTGAATATCCTGCAGGTGTCCTTCTAATCGCTCTAGTGTTAAAGCACCGTTTACTACTTCCTCAATTTCTCCATCTGGGTTAATAAAGAAAGTACTTGGAATCGGTCCAACTTTGTATAAGTCCATTACTTCCTCATTCGCATCATGCGGAACTGGAAAGGTAAGATCAAATGTATCAATAAACCGATCGACAACTAATGTTGTTGCATCTAAACTGACTGCAATTATTTCCACCCCTTTATCTTTATATTCAGGGTATAATTCTTGCATATATGGCATTTCATCCTTACAAGGTTCACACCAGGTGCCCCAAAAATTAAGCATAACACCCTTTCCTTCCAGATCACTCAGCTGCACTGTTTCCAATTCATTATTATCATTGATTTGCTGTAATTTAAAATCAGGTGCTTTATCACCAGCACTGTAAATCGTACTATCTTGCTGGAAGTTAGATACTAATGCATAAACTACTGCAACCAATAATACTGCAAGAACAGCCGATCTAAATATTAACCGATTTCTTTTTTTGCCTTTTTTCTTTTTCTTGATTTGGTTTAAACTCAACTGAGACCACCCCCGCTCATTATAGCATGCATGCAACACGTTAAATTTGTCTATTGTTTAACAATTTTATTTACTGTATTTCATTTGTTTAATTTCTTTCGGTGTTAAGGCTCTATAGTTACCAGGTTGGAGACCATCTAAGGTTAACATCCCGTATTTTTCCCGCTTCAGCTTCATTACAGGATATCCCAGATGCTCCATCATTCGTCTGATGTGTTTATTTTTACCTTCATGTAATGTAATTTCCAAGATCATTGTATTCTTTTTCTTATCTGTAGATAAAACGTTATACGAGTAAGCTTTCAAGGTATCTTTTTCATCTTTAATTCCTTTACGCAGCTGTCCTAATTCCATTTTGCTTGGTATTCCTTTTACTTTAGCCACATATACCTTTTCGACTTCATACTTCGGGTGCATTAACAGATTAGCAAAATCTCCGTCATTTGTTAATAATAAAATCCCTGAGGTATCATAATCCAGTCTTCCAATTGGAAAAATACGTTCCGTGACTCCTTCCAAGAGATCGGTAACTACTTTTCTCCCCTTATCATCCTTAACGCTTGAAATAACGCCACGAGGCTTATATAACATATAGTATACAGGTGCCTCTTTTTCTAAGGGTACACCATCCACTTCAATCTTGTCACTTGCTGAAACTTTCGTACCTAATTCTGTCACGACCCTTTCATTGACCTTTACTTTTCTATCAACAATGAGCTGTTCCGCTTTTCTTCTTGACGTAATCCCACTTTGTGCGATAACCTTTTGCAGTCTTTCTTCTGTGTTTGACATGTATACCACCAAATTTTAATTTATTTTTTTCTTACATAATAATAGCGTTAACTTTATGTTAACGCTACTTAAACGCATTATCCAAATACAATTGTAACAACAATGATAGATGCAAGTATACCAATTAAATCGGCCAATAGTCCAACCTTTAGTGCATATCTCATTTTTTTAATACCAATGGCACCGAAATATACGGTTAAAATATACAATGTTGTATCTGTACTACCCTGCATGGTTGATGCCAATCTGCCAATAAATGAATCAGGGCCATGGCTGTCAATTAATTCTGTAGTCATTCCAAGTGCAGCATTACCTGAGATAGGCCTTACTAATGCGAGTGGAATGATATCTGGTGGAATACCAACAGCTACTAAAAATGGTGAAATTAGATTGATAAATGCTTCCAGTGCTCCTGAACTTCTCAGTATTGAAATGGAAACAATCATGCCTACTAAAAAAGGAAGTAAAGTAAATGCCATTTTGACACCTTCCTTTCCTCCTTCCACAAACGTTTCATATGCAGGTACCCGTTTCCATGTCGCAACAACAAGTACAAGCAATATAAACACAGGTATAAGCCATGTACTAACAGAAGTGATAATCCCCATTTCTATTTCCTCCAAATACTCTTATAATAGAAAAAACGATCGATTAAAACAGCACTAACGGAAGATATAACCGTAGCTATAATGGTAGTCCCTACAATTTCTGTTGGAGACACGGAGTTATACTGCATTCGAATTGCAATAACAGTTGTTGGAATGATGGTCAAACTTGACGTATTTAATGCTAAAAAGGTAATCATCGAACGCGATGCAGTATCACTATCGCCGCTTAATTGCTTCATTTGTTCCATTGCCTTTATTCCCATTGGTGTTGCCGCATTGCCCAAACCAAAAATGTTAGCCGTGATATTCGATAAAATATAACCCATTGCAGGATGATCTTTCGGTATATCGGGGAAAAGCCTGCGAATTAATGGTCTGAATAATTTGCTTAGCATATGCAGGATGCCTGCTTCTTCAGCAACCTTCATAATACCAAGCCAAAATACCAATACACTGATTAATCCGATAGACAGTGTAACTGCTTCATCTGCGCTCTCAAATATAGCTTCATTCACCTGATCCATTGTTCCATTGAATATGGCATAAACTATGCCGATGATAGCCATACATGCCCATATAATATTAACCATATTTAATCCAACCCTGTAACTTTCTTGTATGTCGATAATACATTAGAGAAAAAGCCTTTTCCCCGTATGTCCAATTGATCATTAAAAATAGGCGTTTCCGCTATTTGTTCCCCATCAAGATGAAACATAGTTTTGCCGATTATATCATCTGTCCTTCCCCTATTTTCATTAAGTAAATATGTTTGTTTATCAACATCCGCCATTTCTCCTTCCGTTAATGGGAAAAGAACATTATGATGTAAATAGCCAATTGTTTCCTTATCTGATCCCTTAAGACGGTATTTCTCTTGCCCCTCTTCAGCGATTGATGTCATATCATAATTTTCAAATCCCCATTCAAACAAATTTATATGATCCTGCCAATCATCAGGAGCATTGATCGTTACAGCAATAAGATCCATTCCATTTTTGTTTGCCGAAGATACCAGTGTTCTTCCAGCGGTTCTCGTATACCCTGTTTTACCACCAGTACTATTTTCGTATAATTGGGTTAACAATTTATTTTTATTTTGCCAACTATATGATCTTCTGTCAGATTTATATGTTTTCGTCCCGACTATCTCTCTGAATTGGTCGTTATCCATCGCATATCTCATAAGCATTGCCATATCATATGCCGTAGAATAATGATTGTCCGAATCAAGCCCGTGTGGATTTTCAAAACTGGAATTTGTCATCCCCAACCACCTTGCTTTTTCATTCATTAAATAAACAAACCCTTCCATGCTGCCACCGATATGCTCACTTATCGTAACAGCTGCATCATTCCCCGATCGTAGGATTAACCCATAGACAAGGTCTTCAATTGACATCTTTTCTCCCTGTTCTAAATAAATAGAGGATCCTTCTGTATAAATTGCTTCTCTGCTTGCTGTAGCTTCTTCCTGCATTTTACCGGATTCAACGGCAATAATAGCCGTCATTAATTTTGTTATACTGGCAATCAACTGCTCTTCATTTGCATTTTTCTCAAATAAAACCCTACCAGTCGATTGTTCTATTAATATAGCATTAGTTGCGGAAACTGTCGGTGCAGCTTGTCCACTCATTGGATGCATCAAGGTAAATATTAAAATAAGTACAATACATAAAACAATTCGCATAGCAGGTTTCCTCCCACAGGGTTGGTACTACTAGTTTATGCAGGATATAAAGTGATATGAATAAAATATGCCTGCAGGAGACCAGCTATTAAACAATTAATACAAATGCCATTTCACCTTTCTAGCCTCTACATATCGACGATTTACATCCTCCCAGTTCACAACATTCCACCAATTTTTTATATACGTTTCCTTATCTGTTTTATACTGAAGATAATATGCATGCTCCCACATATCAAGTACCAGTAAAGGAATAGAATCTGCTAGATGAAATAACTGATGTTTTTCAAGTGATTGCACCGCAAGCCTTCCACTTCTTGGTGACCATAGTAATACGGCCCAACCAACACCTTCAACAGAAGCTGCTACATCTGAAAATAGTTCCTTAAAATTACTCCATGATCCAAAGTCTTCCTCGATACGTCTTTGTATTTCTCCAGATGGCTTTCTATTCGAGTTAGGTGTCATATTATTCCAAAAAATGGTATGCAAATGATGTCCAGAGCCATTAAAAGCTTGTGCTCTCAACCAATGTTTGATGATATTATTATCCTTATCTTTTGTATATAATTCCATTTCTGCCTTGTTTAAACCGTCAACATAAGATTTGTGGTGCTCATCATGATGTAAGCGCATGATTTCTTCACTAATGTATGGTTCAAGCGCATCATACCTATAAGGTAATGGTGGTAACTGACGTTTGCCATAAGCGACGGATGATGATTCCTGTTTCTTTTTTTCCTTATGTTTCATATCAAAAGCGATTCGTTCGCCTTCCTCTTGTAATAATGCAATATCTTCATTTGAGATATCGTTGTTTCTGTTCAATTTACTTTCCATATCTAACTGCCAATTTTCTATTTGTTCTCTCCATTTTGTTACGTCTGTTGTATCAGCACTAGCGTCACTCAAAGTAGCCTTTGTATGATCTCCCCATTCTATAAGTTTTTGTAAATGCGATTTTTTATCATTATCCATATAATCACCCCGCAGTAGCCTATGCAGTGATTGAAAAACTTGTGTGCTTCAAATGTTTTGATAAGTTCTTTCGTAAGTTTTGTTGCGCTTCATCCTAATTGATTTAAACTGCGACATAATTACTATTTGCTATAATCGCCGTTCGGGTCAGCGAAGGGCGGATGCGCATCCTTAGGGCACGGCCTCAGCCTCCTTGCCCCGGCAAGGGGGTATGCCGACGTTGTCCGTAAAGGACGGTTTTAGTCGGCCTTCCTTAGAATAGTCCTGCGGGCTCTTCGGACACGTGCTGGGACTGCGCGTAAATGCTCGTCCCACCGAAGACATTTGTTCAAAGCAGGAGTCACCGCCCTTCACTGACCCTAACTGGTGAAGTGGTTCTATATTTTGAATTGATTACTAATGCAATTTAGCGGTAGGAAACGGGATATTAGCGGAGGAAACACATGAAGACTCTTGCGGGAGGAAAGGCATAGGTGAGACTCCGCAGTGCGCCAGCACAAGGAGCCTCACCAGCCGCCCGCGGAAGCGAAATGTGTTTCCGGAGCGGTTCCCTCCTCTCGACCAGTGTTTGCAAAAGAATTGTCACTGTTTCGCAGTCTAATATATTTGTGTCAAAAACAAAAATTTTTTTAGAAAACAGCCTTCCATAAAAAATCCTTGTATTGACTAATCAGTCAACACAAGGATTTTTATTCCCACTTTCATTCATCTTCAAATCGTTCAAAAAAAAGATCCGCTTCCTGTTCTATGTCCTCTGTATCTGCATTTTCCGGTAAGGCTGGCAATTCATCCAGTGAGGTTAAACCAAAGTAGGTTAAAAAATCCTTGCTTGTACCAAATAATATCGGTCTGCCTATACCGTCCCTGCGCCCAACCTCTTCTATTAATAGCCTTGAAAGAAGCGTTTGTACAGGACGATCGCTCTTTACTCCTCTGATTTCTTCAATCTCTGTTCTGGTTACAGGCTGTTGGTAGGCAATTATGGCAAGTGTCTCAAGGGCTGCTTGAGACATTCTAGTTGTCTGTGGAGTTTCCAGTAATTTTTTATGGTAACTGCTATGTTCGGGTATTGTAGTCAGGTGAAAAATGTGATTTGACTGCATGATCATGATCCCACGTTCTGTATGTTCGTAATCGTACTTTAGTTCTTCCAGTATATTTTCAACAGATGCTTGCGTAATTTCCAGTATTTTAGCTAATTGTTTTATCGTGATTCCCTCATCACCACTTACAAATAATAAACCTTCTACAATTCCCTTTAATTTACTCGCTTCCACGTTTATTCCTCCATATAAAACACATGTATTGCTTCCAAGTGCTGTGTTTGCCTACAATACACGTCATTCTTCTTCATCAATTCCAGTAATGCCATAAAGGTAACGACGATATGTGTTCGTGATTTATACGAAAATAATTCATCAAATACGATCCCATGTTTTGCTTGTTTTACAAGCTGCAGTACTTCTTCCATTTTCTGCTCAATAGTAATTTGAGCCTGTTTTATTTTTGTATCCAATGGTTCATTCCATTTCCTGCGTTCCACGACTTTCCCTAAGGCGTCAAGCATATCATACACAGAAATATCACCTTGTTCCACTATTCGCTCACTGGTGTCCACATCGTCAAACACAACTGCTGGTCTGGTAAAAATGTGATGTGCATCTATTTCTTTTTCTTTTAATTTTCCTGCAGCCTCTTTGTATTTTCTGTACTCAATTAACCGCTGCATTAATTCTTCTCTCGGATCCTCCATGTACTCATCTGAATCGTCGATTGTCTCAATTGTTGGTAATAACATTTGACTTTTAATAGCGACCAGTGTTGAAGCCATTACAAGATATTCACTGGCGATATTTAATTCCAGGTGCTGGAATGTGTGAATATAATTCATGTATTGATCCGTGATTTGAGCCATTGGGATGTCATATATATCTATCTCATATTGATTAATTAAATGTAATAATAAATCAAGCGGCCCTTCAAATGCATCTAATTTTACGTGATAAGCTTGATTCATAGATAAGCTTCCCTTCTTTAAAATGAAAATTGCAAGTGTTGTCATAAACGCCTATACAGGATGAGTGTTTCTATCATAGATTATTAACGTAAGATAAATATTACCACAAAACATTTATGTAAAGAAGAAAAAGGAGGATTTCATTATGAGTGGTCATTATGGCGGAGGGTTCGCGTTAATTGTAGTACTGTTTATTCTTCTCATTATCGTAGGTGCTGCATGGATGTAAGAATCCAATCACTTTTATTTAACTGAAAAAATAATACAACAGATTTTCATAAAAAAGCCAGCTCCTTTGAATGAAAAGGAGCTGGCTTTTCTTTTAATCCTGTTCGTCCTGTTTCTCGGATTCATCACATTTATTGTGAAATTGCTGTATTTCATCGTTTGCTGATACAGCATATTTAGGTTGATAAAGTCGGTGCAACTCATTAATCATCTTCTTGCCAATTCCAATATTGCGATGTGAAGGATTCACAGAAACGTGTTGGATAACGGCATTAATTTCATCTTCAATTCTTAATCCAACCGCACCTAATACATCCTCCTCTTCTTTCCACAAAAAAAGATGCCAGTCCGGATTTGTTTCGTATTCCTTAATTGTTTGCTGCAATTTTTTTACGTCTTTTTTCTCTTCCGGCATAAAAGATAGTAAACCCATTGCAATCTTTTCCATATTTTTTTTATAACGAATTAACATAGATACCCCTCATTAACAAAATAACGGATCATTATTTTACATAACGCCATATCCCTAAGGCAATTAATACCTATTTATAACCATTACCATTGTTATACCATGGCTTTTTACTTTTGTATATACATTCTGCATAATTACACGTATTTATCTAGTCATATTCTAACCACATTTCTCTAAAACAGCATTAACACGATAAGTTAAAATCATACTACTATTTATGTTTAAATTTGAAAGGTGTGTTTTTTTTCGAAATGGTTTGAAGGATTAGATACCCATCTGAACGCCTCTCTTTGATTTTGAATGGAATACTATTTACAAAAGCAAGCCATATATTAAATAAAAAAAGTAATTGCAGATAGTCATTCGGGTACATGACATACAGTATATAAAAAAGAAGAGCAAAAAGGGCATTAGTTATCGGGCCGACTATGGTAATCCATACAATTTCCCACGATTTATAAGGGACTGCTCTTTCACTCTTCGCTAAGCCTCCTAAAAAGAAAATAGCATGAAAGATGATTTGAACTTTGGCAAAGATAACTGTGTTAATTCTTTTTCCTAGACCAATTGACAATGTTATCTGATCCGCACCCACTGTTCGGGCTGCCGCAGCGTGCCCGGCTTCATGTAATAGACTGCTAAGTGGTGCCACTATAAATACAAGGTATAGTAATAAGTAAATATCCATAAACAACTTCCTCAGAAGACCCCAGTATATCGAAAAGCGCTACGAATTATTCTCCAGTCACCTTCATCTCTTTCATTACATCCCCGTTTTTCATTGCTTTCGCATATTCAATACCTGACGTAACTTGTCCAAACACAGTATGAACACCATTTAGATGCGGCTGCTCTTCATGAACGATAAAGAATTGAGAGCTTCCAGTATCCTTCCCAGCATGTGCCATTGATAACGATCCCTCTACATGTTTATGAGGATTTCCTTCTGTTTCACATTTAATGGTATAGCCCGCATTACCTGTCCCATTCCCGTTCGGACATCCACCTTGACTGACGAAACCATCTATTACTCTATGAAAAGTTAATCCATCGTAAAAATTACTATTTGCTAATCTTTCAAAATTATCTACTGTATTTGGTGCTTCATTTGGGTAAAGCTCAAATTCAATTTTATTACCATTTTCCATTATGATATATCCTTTTTTATCCATGCTTACATCCCCTTTAATAGTATATAAACCTTTTCCATTTTATCATTCATTTTAGTAAAAGAAAATATTTACGTCGATCATTCGTAATAAGATAAGTCGTTTTTGACAACATCCACGTAAGTTTCTCTTCGAACAACGAGTTTGTCCTGTCCATCTTCCACGAATACTACTGCGGCTTTTGGAAAGCGATTATAGTGATTAGCCATAGAATATCCATACGCCCCTGTGGAAAACACTGCAAGTATGTCTCCATCATCCACATTAGGTACAGGCAAATCCCAAATTAGCATATCACCGGATTCGCAACATTTTCCGGCAATAGAAGCTGTATTATCTGGCGTATGATTGACTTTATTTGCTACTACTGCTTCATATTCTGCTCCATATAAGGCAGGGCGCAAATTATCCGTCATGCCGCCATCAACAGAAATATAGTGACGGACGCCAGGTATATGTTTCATTGCCCCAACTGTATATAAAGTTATACCTGCGTTTCCTGCAATTGACCGACCTGGCTCAATCCATATTTCGGGCATGTGTATACCTAAATCTTCCGAATGGCTTTGAACGGTCTCTACAAGATCTTCAACATACGTGGTTAAAGGTATGGGTGAATCTTTTTCTGTATAGCGGATTCCAAAACCTCCACCAAGGTTTAAAACCTCCGGTACATACCCCACGTCATCATTCCACTTCTTAATATTTTCAAATAAAACTTTCGTTGCCATCAAAAACCGTTCTGTCTCAAAAATTTGTGAACCGATATGGCAATGTAATCCTTTAAAACGAATGGATTCGTGACGATGCAAGAGATGAAACGCTTCATCTGCTTGTCCATTTTTCAAGTTGAAACCGAACTTTGAATCTTCATTTCCTGTCATAATATACTGATGTGTTTTGGATTCAATACCAGGGGTAACCCGCATCAATACATCTACTTTTTTATTGTGTTTTTGAAGTAAGCTACTAATCAATTCTATTTCAAGAAAATTATCAACGACAATACAGCCAATATCATGGGTGATCGCCATCTCTAATTCGCTTAAACTTTTATTATTTCCGTGCAAATGTATTCTTTCTGTTGGAAAATCCGCCTGTAATGCTGTATATAATTCACCTTCTGAAACGACATCCAAACATAGTCCTTCTTCTTTCACGACCTCAAGCATCGCGATAGAAGAAAAAGCTTTGCTTGCATAGGCTACTTTCGCTTTTATATCTAAATCACGAAATGTGTTTACAAAAGCTCTGCAGTTGTCCCTAATCATGGAAACATCGTAAACATATAACGGTGTTCCGTATTTTTCTGCTAGTTCAATGGTGTCCATACCACCGACCTGAAGATGTCCGTCTTGATTTGTTTGGAATGGGTGATTATCTATTATCATAATTTTCCTCCATTGTTTACAATTAAAGTTAAGAAAAACTTTACCATATTAAATTAAAAATGAAAAGAGCTAACCATTATGATTAGCTCTTTTTCAAAGGTTGCCTATAATTATTCTTTGGATGAACAATACTCGGTCTTTTGTTCGAATATGGAACTGGAAGGCGAAATAGGACATATAACATGCCTTCTGCATTAAATGGAATAAATGGCCATAAATAAGGGGTTTTCAGTGACCTTAAACGCACTAAAATTAATAAATGTATGACAAACCCAATCATAAAGCCTATTAATCCAAAGAGCCCTGTTAAAATGACTAAAATTACATTTACGATTTGATTGGCTATGCTTAATTCGTAGCTTGGCGTCACATAAGAACCTACAGCGCTTATAGACACATATAAAATAACTTCAGGAGTAAAAAGCCCTACATCAATCGCAATTTGCCCAATTAAAACGGCTGCAATCAGTCCCATTGAAGTTGCAATCGCAGTCGGTGTATGGATGGCCGCGAGCCGCAAGAATTCCATCCCGATAAGTCCTAAGATTATCTGGATGGCTATAGGAACATTTCCCACGTCAGTTGGTCCTATAAATGTTAACCCTTGAGGAAGCAACGTTGGTTCAAGGCTAAATAACAGCCATAATGGCAAGAGATACATCGAAGCAAATACGGCTAAAAATCGTACCATTCTAACAACGGTTCCGATAACAGGAGCTTGTCGAAATTCCTCGGCATGTTGCAGGTGATCAAAAAACGTAGTAGGCAGAATAATGGTACTTGGAGAAGTATCAACGATAATCTGCACATGACCTTCAAATATGTGATTAGCTGCAACATCCGGCCTTTCAGTATATCTCACTAAAGGAAATGGAGATGTTTTTCGCTCCATAATAAACTCTTCTAACGCTTTATCTGCCATTGTCATCCCATCAACTTCAATGCCTTTAATCTTTTCTTTTATGTTTCTGACAAGGCCATCATCTGCTACGTCTTGCAAATAGCTAACACATACATCCGTTTTGGAGCGTTCACCAACCCTTACCATTTCAAGACGAAGTCTGGGATCACGTATTCTTCTTCTTGTCAGGCCTGCATTTTCAATTATATTTTCGGTATATCCATCTCTCGAACCTCTAATCACCCGTTCTGTGTCAGGTTCTTGCGGCGCTCTTCCAGGGTAATTACGTACATCAACGATAAAGGCATATTTCATCCCATCAACAAAAATGCTAATCAATCCCGATAGCATTTGATCCACTGCTTCGTCCATAGTCTCTACCTGTTCGAACTGGTGATGTACAAGACGATTTTTAACAATTTCCGGAGTCTTCTTCGTATTACTCTCAAAATCATTAATTTCAACAAGCTCTTTTATTAATACCTGCACAACAGAGGAATGGACTAATCCGTTTGAATAATACAACTGTACGTTCCTTTTTAACACACTGATTTCCCGAAAACCAAGGTCGAATGAAGCATCAACCCCAACCCTCTCCTTCATATATGCTTCATTATCACGTAATTTTGCGGAAATTGGACTTTTATTGTTTGTTTTGTTCATGTATATCCTCCATTCTTAGGAAAGTATTACGTAACGAAATACATCCACTGAAATAATGATCCGGCGATTTTGCCAAAAACAAAAGCCATGAGTAACCACAGGATATATTTCTCTATCCCAATTCTTTTAGATATAATTGGGAACACATTTAACATTTCCGTTAGCGCAGCTGCAAGCATTCCATTAAATATGCCCTGAAATATACCCCAAAGCATTAATACAATAATTGGTTGATTCCATGTCAGATTTGTAAAAGACAAGTAGGTTCCAAATAATGTACCCAGAATCACACATGCTGCGTAAACTTTTAGTAATTTTTCGGTTTTCGTTAGTTGAATTAATCTCGGAATGATTCCAAGGACAGTTAAAAAGGCAACAAATCCGCCCCCAACAGCAAGACCTCCAGCAAACCCGATAATGATCTGAATGAAATTAAGTAGGAGGCTTAGTATCATTTAGTTTATTTTCATGATGATTGACATAATTATCAAGGTCTTGCTGGTAGTTATATATCTCTACTTCAAGTGGGCTTGGCTCTTCATTAAATCGTTTATTAAACCAGTGGTTAAAAAATAACAACATTCCTATTCCCAGACCAAAAGAGTACGGAATTTGAATCCATAGTGGATAGTCATTGTTCTCGCCTGTAAGTAAATAATGTAGTCTTTGCTGAACCTCTTGCATACTGACATCATAATGGAAATTCATAATCGTCATTGCGGCGCCTATAAACAAAAGGAGCCAGACACAGGATACGAGTACGATAGATGGGGATTTCTTACTTTTATTAATCCGAATAATGGTTTGTGTTGGACCTATAAGCTGAAATTCCAAATCATCGTATACGTTATTTAAATGATCTATGATTATAAAGCTGTCAATAATTACAATGTTTTTATCCTTTTTCGTAATCCGATAAATAGGTGTATATTCCAGTTTCCGCTTTTTGGGTGAAGAAGTGGATATATATGCGATATCTTTTAGCTGAACCTGTTGCATAACGGATAATTCTATACTTTTTTTTAAACGTAAATAAACGATTTCCGCCATGTAGCTATCATCCTCTGCGTGTCGATAAAAATAGTATTTGCCAGAAGTCCAATTTTTATCATAAAAAAATCACCACAAGCTGTGGTGATTTTATAAATCCATATTTATTCTCATATCCTGTAATATCTTTTTTTCTAAACGGGAAACTTGCACTTGTGATATACCAAGTCTATCAGCAACCTCTGTCTGTGTTTGGTCTTTATAATAGCGCAGGTACACAATTAATCGTTCTCGTTCATTTAGCCCTCTGATCGCTTCCTGCAATGAGAGTTTATCAAACCAATTTGTGTCCTGATCAGCTATCTGGTCTAGTAAGGTAATGGGGTCTCCATCATTTTCAAATACTGTTTCATGAATAGAATGTGGAGACTTGGATGCTTCCTGTGCATGTACTACTTCTTCTGCTGAAATCTCAAGTGCATTAGCGATTTCATTTACAGTCGGCGATCTTCCATACAGTTTCGTTAATTCATCCTTCTTTTTACGGATTTTATTCCCGATCTCCTTTAAAGATCGACTCACTTTCACACTGCCGTCATCCCTGATAAAGCGTTGGATTTCTCCAATTATCATTGGCACAGCATACGTAGAAAAACGAACATCATAAGATAGATCAAATTTATCAATTGATTTAATTAACCCGATACTGCCGATTTGAAATAAATCGTCAGGATCATACCCCCTATTAATAAATCGTTGCACAACAGACCACACAAGACGTATATTTTTTTCTACCAGTACGTTTCTTGCCTCTTTGTCACCTTGCTGACTCTTATAAATATAATCTTTCACCTGTTCATCCGTTAGTGCCTCTTTACGACTATTGTTTTTAACATTAACATCCATAGGCAAAACCCTACTTACTAACCGTTTTACTATTCATTAATTGCTTTGTCATGTTAACGGTTGTACCTTCTCCAGGATGTGATATGACCTCCACCGTATCCATAAAGTTCTCAATGATGGTGAATCCCATTCCGGATCTTTCCAGTTCAGGTTTAGATGTATATAATGGTTGCAAGGCTTCATCAACATCACCAATTCCTATTCCATTATCTTTTATCGTTAGTTCAATTTCTCCTTCCAATAACTGACAAGAAATAGAAATGGTATGATGCGCTTCGTTGTTATACCCATGAATAATGGAATTCGTTACCGCTTCAGAGACAACCGTTTTAATTTCTGTTAACTCTTCCATTGTTGGATCCAACTGGGTGATAAATGCACCGACTGTTACTCTTGCAAATGATTCATTCTGGCTAACACTGGAAAATTCCAAAAACATTTCATTTTTCATGATGCCACCCCCAACGTTTCTAAAGCGAATGCTTCATTCTCCTCTAAACGAACAATTTTAAACAAGCCTGACATTTCGAATAAACGCTTGACAGGTGGTGAAATGGAACATACGACCATTTCTCCACCAATCTGCAGCACTTCTTTATATCGACCAAGTACTACTCCCAGCCCGGAGGAGTCCATAAATGTCATGGATTCCAAATTTAATATCACATGCTTCACATCATTCTCTTGCATCATGTTCTTCCATTTATCCCGTAATGCTTCTGCCTCGTGATGGTCTAACTCGCCGGATAGCCTTACGATTAATACATCTTGTTTAATATCAAATAATGAATTTAGACCCATTTAACTTCCTCCTTCAAAAAACCATGTTACACTATTTTTCTTGATGAAGTGGGTAAATTCCTGCCTTACGACAAAAGTAGAAGGTAATCGACGAAATTAGAAGTAATTTATTCTGATTTCGCTATTTCCTGCAGCGATCTTTTTAAAAACGTGAAATAGGAGGCCTTTTCAATGTCTCTATCTACAACTAAAGGCGTTTTAGATAGGATTTCGCCTTCATTTTCCACGGTTAAAGTTCCTACTTGATCTCCTTTTTCTAATGGAAGTTCTATCGTCTCATTAAGATCCACCTTTGTGATCAGATTCTCTGTAGATTCTCCTTTTGGATGAATAGTACTTATGGATTGAGATGCTACAATATTTATATCTTTATTTTCTGCTTTTAAAAGTTCCATGTTTGTTATCGTCTGATCTTTATCAAATAACTTTTTCGTGTCAAACTGATTAAACGCATAATCAAGCATTTGGGTAACATCCGCATTTCTCTCTTTTGGTGTTTCTGCTCCAAGTACTACTGCAACGACACGCATGTCATCTTTTTTTGCTGTTGCAGTTAAACAATATTTTGCATCATTCGTAAATCCGGTTTTTAATCCGTCCACTCCATTATAGAAACGAACCAATTTGTTCGTATTTACTAACCAAAATTCATTCTCTTCCCCTTTTCTTAAATAATCTTCATAAATAGATGTATAATCTGTTATCGTTTCGTATTTTAATAACTCCTTGGCTATTATTGCCATATCATGGGCTGTACTGTAATGGTCATCTGCTGGTAATCCAGTGGTGTTTTGAAAATGCGTGTTTTCCAAATCCAGTTCTTTTACTTTTTCATTCATTTGTTCAACAAAAGCATCCTCACTGCCTGCAATTCGTTCTGCAAGTGCTACACTAGCATCATTTCCGGATGCAACTGCTACCCCTTTTAGTAGTTCTTCGACAGACATTTCCTCACCGGCTTCAAGAAATATTTGTGACCCTCCCATGGAAGCAGCTCGCTCACTGACACGTATCACTTCATCATATTCTAAATCCCCTTGATCCAACGCTTCCATAATTAACAGCAGTGTCATGACTTTGGTCATACTGGCTGGCGGAAGCTGTTCATGGGCATTTTTATCAAAGAGTAATTTCCCTGTATCACGTTCAATTAATATAGCCGATTTTGAATTTGGTGCAAGGCTTAATGTATCATCAGCGTTTTCATTATTTTCTTCTTCTGCAAAAACTGGAATACTTGTAGTAAACACCATCAAAAATATAATACTGACAATTAAAGCACACTTTTTCATTGTTATACCTCCAGCAATTTATATAATTTTAGGATTGCCATCATCAGTATTTTTTATACCGCCATTAATGAAAAAAGCACACTGAAATGTGTGCTTTTTCACCTCAATATTTTGTTATTGTATCATGTACTAACTTCGGGATTTTAACTGCTGCATTCGAAATAGAAATGCTTGCATATAGTTTTTCTTTCACGTCTTCCACGTCTTGACGGCTGGAGTGTATCGTTAGTAAAGACTCCCCTTCTTTTACGTCGTCACCTATTTTCTTATGGAGAACAATACCCACAGCTAGATCAATTTCTGAATCTTTGGTAGCTCTTCCTGCACCAAGCATCATCGCGGCTGTACCAATATCATCTGCGATAATTTTTTCAACTGTTCCTGATTGTTTGGATAACAATTCAATTTTATGATCGGCTTGTGGTAATAACTCAGGGGAATCGGCAACATTTGCTTCTCCACCTTGTGAGGCAAGGAAAATTTTAAATTGTTCGAACGCTTTTCCATTCATGAGGTTCTCTTTTAAGCTGACTCTTGCTTCCTCTAAACTGTTCGCTTTATTCGCTAATACAACCATCTGGCTGCCTAATGTCAGACACAATTCGGTTAAATCCTCAGGTCCTTTTCCTTGTAATGTCTCAATTGCCTCTTTTACTTCCAGCGCGTTTCCGATGGCATTACCGAGCGGTTGACTCATATCAGAAATAACTGCCATTGTGTTTCTTCCAACCTGATTTCCGATTGAAACCATAGCGCCTGCAAGTTCTTTGGCCTCATTGATATCTTTCATAAAGGCGCCTGCTCCGGTTTTTACATCCAATACAATCGCGTCCGCTCCTGATGCGATCTTTTTACTCATAATCGAACTGGCGATTAATGGAATCGAATTAACGGTAGCTGTCACATCCCGTAATCCGTATATTTTTTTGTCAGCAGGTGTTAAATTACCGGATTGACCAACAACTGCGACTTTATTTTTATTGACAAGATCAATGAATTCACTATTGGTAATTTCTGCATGAAAGCCGGGAACTGCTTCGAGCTTATCAATCGTTCCACCTGTGTGCCCAAGTCCTCGCCCGCTCATTTTAGCGATTGCTACACCCAGTGAGGCTACCATTGGCGCTAGGATTAATGTTGTTGTATCGCCAACACCACCAGTGGAATGTTTATCTACTTTTATACCGGAAATAGCAGAAAGATCGATCTTATCTCCGGATTCAACCATTGCTGTCGTTAAATTAGCACGTTCTTCTTCTGTCATATCCTGAAAGTAAATGGCCATTAATAGAGCACTCGCCTGATAATCCGGTATATCATCATTTGTATATCCATCAATAAAAAATTGTATCTCTTCTTTTGTTAATGGCTGTCCGTCTCTCTTTTTTTCGATGACATCATATATTCGCATTGTGCCCCTCCTTTTTACCATTTAACTTGGTAGTATACTGATTATTTTTTTAACAAATTGTAAAAAGTCCTGTCTAACTTTTTCCGTGGTTTCAATTACCTCTGTATGGGTTAGCGGTTGATCCAATATACCTGCTGCCATATTGGAAATACAGGATATGCCTAGTACACGTAAACCTGCATGACCAGCCGCCATAACTTCCGGCACTGTAGACATGCCTACTGCATCTCCACCAAGCGTTCGAAGCATCTTAATCTCTGCTGGTGTTTCGTAAGTCGGCCCTGTATTGCCAACATATACACCCTTCTGCACTTCAATTCCAAGCTCATTGGCAGCTGCCTGGGCCCGATGTATATATTCTTTATCATATACTTGTGACATATCAGGAAAGCGAACACCTAATTCATCGTTATTCTTACCGATCAAGGGGTTTCCTCCCATATTATTGATATGATCTGTTATTATCATTAAATCACCAGGATCAAAGCCAACATTTATACCACCAGCTGCGTTTGTCACGATTATTGAGTCGATTCCCAGTTGTTTCATAACGCGAACCGGAAATGTTACCTGTTGCATGGAATAACCTTCATAATAATGGAACCTTCCTTGCATTGCTAGTACCTGTTTCCCCTCGAGCGTTCCAATTACTAGTTGTCCCTTATGTCCGGCTACTGTTGATACAGGAAAATGTGGAATATCGTTATATGGAATGATTACCGGGTTGTCAATTTCTTCTCCTAACACACCAAGTCCTGATCCTAAAATTAATCCGATTGTCGGTTTATCGGATATCTTTTTCTGTATATATTCGCTTGCTTCGTTGATCGCATTTTGATCCATTGCAGTTCATCTCCTTAGTTATAACTTTACATTTATTGATTGCCTTATTATAAGCCATCGTTCTTAAAAGTTTGGGACTGCACCAAAGGTTCGTCCCACCGAAAGCATTTGTTGTTTTTGACACAAAAGATATAGAGTGCGACATTATGTGCAATACTCGTCTCCATCCGGGATCGTTCCGGGCAGTCGCGGACCTTAGGGCACGGCCTCAGCCTCCTCGAGAAAACCCACTCTGCGGGGTCTTCGGACACGTGCTGGGCCTGCGCGTAAATGCTCGTCCCACCGAAGACATTTGTTCTGAGCAGGAGTCGACTACCCTCCACTCACCCGGACTAGTGGTAGCAACGAACCTGTATCGTTTATTACACGATTAATATCTAGTAAGCCAATGCTAGCGGAGGAAATACACGGAGACCCCTTTGGGAGCTAAAGGCTGGTGAGACCCGCAGAGCGGAGCTCGAGGAGGCTCAGGCAGCCGCCCACGGAAAGCGTAGTGTATTTCCGTAGCGGGTGTAAATACATCAACCATCATTTCCTGCTATGTGGTAGTCTACACCAGATGTGAAGATTTAAAAGCAACAATACTTACGAAAAGAGCGTTTTTAAATTTTATCTAAAAAGCTCTTACCGTTTTGCGGCATGGTAACATTAAAGTTGTCCGCTATGGTTGCACCAATATCCGCAAACGTTTCCCTTAATGGCAATTCCTTTCCTTCTGTAATATCTGAATGGTAAATGATCAATGGTACATATTCGCGTGTATGATCTGTTCCATGATGAACAGGATCATTTCCGTGGTCTGCAGTAATAATTAACAAATCATCTTCTTTAAGTTGACCAAACACTTCCGGCAGTCTTGCATCATAAGCTTCCAAGGCTTTCCCATAACCTTCAGGGTCCCGGCGATGTCCATATTTTGCATCAAAATCAACCAAATTTAAAAAGCTGAGACCTGTAAAATCTTTACCCATTGACGCCACAAGTTTTGTCATACCATCTTCATTGTCCGTTGTACGAATTGCCTCTGTCACACCTTCACCATCATAAATATCATCGATCTTGCCTAATGCAATCACATCAATGTCTGCATCTTTTAGCTCATTCATTACCGTCCGTCCGAATGGTTTTAAGGCGTAATCATGCCGGTTTGACGTACGTTGAAAAGCCCCTGGCTCCCCTACAAAAGGACGAGCAATGACGCGTCCTACCATATATTTCTCATCCAATGTGAGCTCGCGTGCAATTTCGCAAATTTGATATTGCTCCTTAAGAGGTACAACATCTTCATGTGCTGCAATTTGAAGTACGGAATCAGCAGATGTATAGACGATTAGAGAACCAGTGTCCATATGTTCCCTGCCGAGTTCTTCTAAAATCGCGGTACCGGAAGCAGGTTTATTTCCAATAATTTTTCTGCCCGTTTTTTCTTCTAATTCATTTATTAATTCAGGGGGAAACCCATCAGGAAATGTGCGAAATGGCTGCTCGATATAGAGACCCATAATCTCCCAGTGACCTGTCATTGTATCTTTGCCATTTGAGGCTTCCTGCATTTTCGTAAAATGCGCTTTTGGAGCATCTGCTGCCCCTATTCCTTGTATTTCTCTAATATTACTAAGACCCAATTCACCCATATTGGGCATATGCAAACCATTCATATGTTTGGCAATATGTCCTAGTGTGTCCGCACCTTTGTCGTTAAATTTTTCTGCATCTGGAGCTTCCCCGATTCCAACAGAATCCATCACAATTAAAAAAACGCGTTTAAAATTTGACATTTACATTACCTCCTATAGTTATATTCCCAATTTATCTCTTATGTATGTCTCAAAAAATAAGTTGTATGATGTCAGACCTCTATACTTAAAAATTATGCCCTAGGATGATATGTCTTATATATATCTGTTAATCTAGCTTTTGTCACATGTGTATAAATTTGTGTCGTTGAAATATCTTCATGTCCCAGCATTTCTTGTACAATACGTAAATCTGCGCCATTTTCCAACAAATGTGTAGCAAAGGAATGCCGCAGTGTATGTGGTGTTATTCTCTTATTTATACCTGCCTCTTTCGCAGCCGTTTTAAGTATTTTCCAAAATCCTTGCCGGGATAAGGGTCTACCATGTTGATTCACAAATAAAACGTTGTCGTCTAACTGTCGTTTTACTAAGACCCCTCTTGCACGATTTATGTATTCCTCCACAGCCTTTTTTGCAACATTACCAAGGGGAACAATTCTTTCTTTGTCACCTTTACCAATACACTGGACAAAACCCATTGTCAGATGAAGATCGCTGACTTTTAATGTTATTAATTCACTCACACGCAATCCGGTCGCATAAAGTAATTCAAGCATTGCTTTATTTCTTATCTTCAAGGGAGAATTTCCGTTGATGATAAGTAATGATTCAACATCCTTTACAGATAAAACATCAGGCAGTTTTCTCTCCTTTTTAGGCGTTTCAATATGTAAACTAGCATCTTGATTTACAATTTGTTCGCGAATTAAAAACTGATGAAATGAACGGATAGATGCAATATGACGTGAAATCGTTGCAGAAGATCTCCCACTATCCTTTAACATGTACAAAAAACCACTGATATCTCCTCGACTCACGGTGTCCCATTCCGACTTCAGTGTGACACGCTCGATATAATGCTTATAATTTGTTAGATCACGTTTATAGGACTTCAGTGTATTATCAGATAAACCTTTTTCTACTTGGAGAAAGTGAAAAAAATCCTCAAAAGCATACTTCAGCATATTCCTTACTCCCCTAATCGAAAAAATAAATTCAATCGATCGATAAAGCTCTGATCTTCATTAAATACTTTTACAGCCGGCCCTTCCGGTGGATCGTACCTGTGATAATCTTCATATTCCGCATGCATTGTTCGCAAACCAAAATAAAATAATAACGTACAGGCGATAAATAATACAAAAACCTTGCATGTATCCCAAACGATTCGTTTCATATGGCATGTCCCTTCTTTTAAAAATCAAATCCTATTAAAAGATATGCCATAAAAGATTAACATTATACATACAAGTTGAAATAAAGTAGAGTAAAGAAAAAATTCTACAAATCAAATGTACCCTTTTTGCATTCAATTGTAAATTACCGTATACAATTTTTTTAGAAAGTAAAAAGCCTTTATTCCTGTGGAAAAAGGCAGATTCATGTTCGTATTATGTCGCTTTAACTGTTACTTCCTGGCATTGTTTACAAATACCATGAAACGTTAGGCGATGATCCTTCACTTGGAATCCCCAATCATTTTGAACAATTTGCTCAACATCTTCTAATAGATCATCAATAATCTCCTCAACAGAACCACATTCTGTACAAACCAGGTGATGATGAAAATGTTTGGCACCTTCCTTACGAAGATCATAAGAAGAGACGCCATCACCAAAATTAATTTTATCAACAATTTTTAATTCCGAGAGTAAGTCAAGTGTGCGGTAAACAGTCGCTAAGCCAATTTCAGGTGCAATTTCTTTTACAAGTAAGTAAATTTCTTCGGCACTTAAATGGTCTTCTTCTCTTTCCAGCAATATACGGACGATTGCCTCTCGTTGTGGAGTAAGCTTATAGCTCTGTGCATGGAGCTGTTTTTTAATTCCTTCAATTCGATGTTCCATGGCAAGTTAACCTCCCTCATCTCCCATCTTTATTATATGCACCAATGAAGTCTGTGTCAAAATATTTTATATCACTTTGTATTAATAATAATTATAATCTAAGTTTCATTATTGGTAAAATGATTCGATCAATGATTCCATCGCTTCATTAGCAACATAAGCCTCTAAAAGGGCAGCAATAAAGGAAATCGCCAGTAATATGGAAAAAATCATAACATACCTGCCAAATGGCTGGAAAACGGGTTGCGAAATTTTCCGGGTGAATAGCTTACTTAATAAAGTCAATGAGAATATCATCGATAAACTTCCAGCAATAATATATACTGGTATGATAAGAATATTTTGTGGTGCGATGGATAAAGCAGCCAAAAAAAGTCCCGTTGTACCAAGTTGGTTAACAATAAAACCGACAGAAAATCCGACGACCAACCCTTTAATAAACAATAAAATCCAAACTAATGGAAGACCAATAACAGATAGCCCCAAAAGGAATAAAAGTAATAAATATTTAGCATGGTACGAAAAACTGCTTTTTAATATTTGTCCATTTTCAACCTGCTGGTTATCTGTAATTTGACTAAAAAAACGTTCTAAATAAAAAAATAAATCTTGTTTCTGGACAAAATTCATGCTATTAACAATAATTGCCCCAAAAATTATCCCTGTTAGAAATAAAATAATCATGAATAGATAGATCGTTGAATGCTCTTTTACGTGGTTCATGATTAGTGCCCTATTTTTGTACATCGGAATCCTCCATTCGAATGATGTATCTATCATTAAAACTATGAAGAACTCCGTACAAAAATACCAAATTAACTATCTTTTTTATTTTATTATTGCATATTATGATGAAGTTATGCTGCCGTATCTACCTCCCCCGCCTGCTTTTATAGCTAATTTACCTTCTCGCATTTGGATAATTGACTCTGCTAGTTTTTCCGGAACAACTGCTTTTAATTGCTCTAATGTTGCGTAATGTATGACGTTCATTTCCGTATCAAAGTGATACAATAACTTCTCAAATGTCTTTTTTCCCAGTGATGGCAAGTATTCCAATGGAACCTGGTATAAATAAGGAGTTCGTTTCTCTAGATTTCCATTTGTATTTTTCAGTTCCTGAATTCGATCAAACACTCCTTTTATTATTTTCTTGGAACCGCAATTCCTGCACACGATAGCGTCTGGCGTTAACGGTTCTAAACAGTTGCTGCAGACAGTGGTATGGTATTTTCCTAACTGGGGATTCATGCCGAAATTTTTTCTTATTCCTCTATCGTTTACTTGATGTAATGACAGGTAAAATTCTTTAAACGAGGGCTCTTTCATGCCTATTTCCTGATATTCACGTGCTATTTTGGCTAATGAATGTGCATCAGAGTTGGAAACAAATGTGTAGTCATGCAGCTCTTTTATTTGGTCGGCCATTTGTGTGTCTGAACTTAACCCAAGTTCGATCCCATCAATGAGATCCGAATCGAATACTTCATGCAATGAGTTTTTCACACCCTTACCGTATAAACTCTTAAAAGGAGTGAATACATGAGCAGGAATAAAGATACCCTCTAATTCCTTTACTTTATATTGCAGTTCTTTAGCTGTTCCATAATATCTCTGAGAGCTAAGTGTTATATTCTTCATTTTTGTTGTTAACCATTCCGAAAAAAATTCAATTTTATCCAGGCTGGGAAAATAACACAGCACATGAATAGGTCCCCTACACTGTTCGTCATAGACCTCAATTTCTGACCCTAATAGCAAGGTGACTTTTTCAAAACGTACACCGCCATCAGCCAACTCATAGGCCTCACCTGCTTCAATCAGCCTTTTTATCTCCTGCTGGACAGCCGGAGCATGGCTATCGATCACACCAATCATGTCGATGCCTTTATTACGACTGGATTCCTTTAAAATATTGGTCAATGTTAAACGCTTTGCACCAGTTATTTTAACAGGATTATCGTACATATCCCTACCAATATGAATATGCATATCGGCGAAATAGGTTTTATTATTTTCTATAGTCCCTATATTCTCAGACATTATAGTATTTTTATTCAACATCTTTCACCTCTATTTAAATCTGCCCATAGATATAATAGGCTCTTTTCGTCAGTATTGTTGCTTTTAATTCTTCGCAGTTGATATAAAAGACGACATTACGTGCAACAAATGTTTTCGGTGGGACGAACCTTTGGCGCAGTCCAAATCTTTTAGAAAACTGCTAAATAAAAAAATGCTACAACATTATCGTTGTAGTTTAGAAACATCCTTTTAAATATATCACAGACAAAGCTCTGTTCACAGAAATAAATAAAGGGAAGCATCTCGTAAGATGCTTCCCTGCTATGCTTCACTGCAGAATGGTAATATCGACTGTCTTTCTTCCCCAGCTATATGCTTCATCTTTCGTTGGAACATGCACATCTATTTTATGTCCATTAATGCTTCCGCCGACATCGGATGCAACAGCATAGCCATAACCTTCCACATAGACTTCTGTTCCAAGTGGAATAACGTTTGGATCAACGGCAATCACTTTTGCGTATGGATCTTCATTCAAGTTCTTTCCGGTTGCAGTAATCCCAGAACATCCATCGCAGCCTGCAGTATATGCTGTAGCTTCTACGGAAAGTGTTTTGCCACTCGGCTGTTGTTCTTCTTCCTCTTCTTTTGGTTCAGGTTTTGCTTCGGCTTGTTGTGTATTATTTTCATCTTCTTTCGATTCAGCCTTTACTTCGGCCTCTTGTGTATTATTTTTCTCTTCTTTTGGTTCAGCCTTTGCTTTAGCTTGCTGTGTGTTATTTTCAGTTGCACCTGCTTCGATATCAGCTGTTTCTTCGGATGCATTTAATCGCGCTTGTTCCTCGGCATCCGCTTCGTTTACGGCCAATTGCTGCCCGGTAATGATCAGATCGGAAGAAAGATTATTCCATGTTTTAAGATCATTTACTGATATCTCATGATCGCGGCTGATTGCGAGAAGGGTATCCCCTTTTTCCACATCATAATATTCAATCTGCTTTTCCTCAAGTTTTAGTTCCTGTTTAGGATAAATCATAGAGTCGCTTAATCCATTTATATTCATCAATACTTCCACGTTTGTATTATTTTCGTTTGCTATATCCCAAAGCGTATCTCCCTTTTTCACTTCATAATCTGCTGCTGATACACTCATGGCAGAAATACCTGCAATAATCAACCCTGCTAATACGGCTACTAACTTTTTCATTATGTAGTCCCCCTTATAATTATTGACAAGGTCATCGTACCATAGCAAGGACACTTCTGCGGTTACAGCTCATTTAAGAGTACATGTCATAGATTACAATTAGAATATATTCGCATTAATTGGTTCTATTTGCTCAATCTCCCGCATATAATGTATGAGGGGATTCTATGTCCTGCTCGCCTCCAGTGCATGAAGGTAAAGAATCGCATAGTTCGTTTTTGCGTCATGTATACGTTCCTCTTCTACGTATTGCTTCGCTTCATCCAGTGATAATTCTACTATTTCAACAAATTCATCATCATCGCCATTAACTATCTCTTCTACAAGTTCGAGTTGATCGGTTATATAGATGTACATAAGTTCATCTGCAAATCCTGGTGAGGTATAAAAAGAAGTAACAAAGGAAAGTTCATTTGTTGTATAGCCCGTTTCTTCTTCCAATTCACGAACTGCAGTTATTTCTGGGCTCTCCCCTTCTTCTAATTTACCTGCTGGAATTTCGATGAGTGACTTTTCCAATGGCTTCCGATATTGCTCTACAAAAACAATTTTATTAT
Source organism: Virgibacillus sp. NKC19-16 (assembly GCF_021560035.1). NCBI lineage: Bacteria > Bacillati > Bacillota > Bacilli > Caryophanales > Bacillaceae > Virgibacillus > Virgibacillus salidurans. Next base: position 1,940,898 of record NZ_CP074373.1, read on the forward strand.
CTTTTGTAAGTGCAATAACCGCTACGGCGCCTGGATGCTTGATAATTTCTCGTTTGGCGTTTTCTCCATTTGGTAATGTAACATCATCGACCTGCAATTGAACCACTTTTCCACTATATATTTCATCCGTCTTAATCGTTTTTTCTTCAAATTTTTTCACTGTTATCACCTTACCTTTCAACATGCTAACACCCATTTTAGCATAAAATATTAGAATCCAACCTCGAATTGATTGTACAATAGAATAAGAAACAAAATTGGAGGTTGAGTATGAAGAAAAATCAATTAGGAAAATCAGATATTTATGTCTCTGAATTAACGCTCGGCTGCATGTCCCTGGGACCAAACACAAAAGAAGCAACAGAAATTATCAATCAGGCTCTGGATGCTGGCATCAACCATTTGGATACGGCTGATTTATACGACTTTGGTGAAAATGAAAAAATCGTTGGTGAAGCAATTAAAGGAAAACGCGATAAACTGATACTAACAACCAAAGTTGGCAATCATTTTAATAAGGAAAAAAATAACTGGTTCTGGGATCCATCAAAAGAACATATAAAAAACGGCTTAAAGGATAGCCTTTATCGAATGCATTTAGACTATGTCGACTTTTATATGCTTCACGGTGGGACCATTGACGATCCGATTAGCGAATCGATTGAGGCATTTGAAGAATTAAAAGCAGAAGGACTCATACGTGCATATGGAATCTCTTCTATAAGACCAAATGTGATTCAAGAATATGTAAATCGTTCCAGTATTGATGCTGTTATGATGCAATATAGCATGTTGGATAGAAGGCCTGAGGAAGAACTGTTAGATTTATTACATGAAAATCGTATTAGTGTTCTTGCACGCGGTCCGTTGGCAAAAGGCATGTTAAGTAATCAAGCAGCGAAACAAATAGAAGAAAAAGGACAAGATGGCTTTTTAGACTATACGTATGATGAACTTAATGAAATCCATCAGAATCTCATAAAAATTGTCCCTAAGGAATCTACGCTAAATATAAGCGCACTACAATATGTCCTGAAGCACCCGGCTGTAGCGAGTGCTGTATTTGGAGCGAGTTCCAAAGAGCAAGTTAAAGAAAATGTAAACATGAATCATTCTAAAGCGTTATCGGACGAAACGTATAAGGCATTACAAGCCATAACAAAACCGATTACCTATACAAACCATCGTTAAATGTGAAGTAGCTTATTTCATTACTACCATCGAAATAAACATGAAAAAGGTGGCAGAAAAAGAGAAAAATTATCCCTAATTCAATGCCACCTTATCTTGTTTAAAAACGATTATAGTCAAAAGAAGATTGAATTTCATTTCTTATTAAATTGTCTTTTCAAAACACGTTCTAGCAAACCCGGAAAAAGCTGATATATTTTGCCCCCGAGTTCCATCCAATATGGCAGATTGATTTCACGTTTTGTGGTGAATAAATGCTGGACGACTTTTTTAGCAACCCTATCCGGATCCAGCATATAACGTTCAACACTTCTTTGATAGGTTCCTTCAGGATCTGCTTGAGCGAAGAAGTTCGTTCGTACCGGCCCTAGATTGACCGCGGTGACGTTTATCTTTGTACCGGTCATCTCTTGTCTTAGTGCATTGGTGAATCCAAGCACAGCATGTTTTGTTGAAGCATAAACAGCTGACTTTGGTGTGGAAATTTTAGCAGCCTGTGAAGCAATGTTGATGATATGACCTTCCTGATATTGTGAAAAATGTACAAGTGTTCGTTTAGTCATGTTGATTAATGCAAATACATTTAATTGATACATATGATCTACATCTTGCCACGTTATATCTTTTACATAAGCGAATTTTCCAACACCAGCATTATTAATTAATCCATGAATTTGTTTATGGTCCAGCAATATATCATTCATGACAGCATTTAATTCCGTTTCATTTTGTAAATCGACTTGATAAATAAAGCTCACGGCTCGTAATTCCTGTTCAAGCAGCTGTTGTTGCTTTTCCAATTTATCAATAGAGCGTGCAAGCATAATCGGAATACCACCATTTTCAGCTATATACCAGGCAATTCTTTCACCGATCCCACTCGAGGCACCGGTGATCAGTATTTTCTTATTTTTCAGTCTATATCGCATAATAATAGCACACCATCTTCTGTTGTTTTATCATTAAGCTAAAAGCCACCTTATCTATTCTTTTTTCTCTAGGAGCTGATGAATAGCTTCTGTGATAATCGCTGGCAGGTAATCAAAGCTGTAGGTTAGCTCAAGCCGCTCGGTCCATTGGTGTGGGTCTTTTCCAAATGGTCCAATATTTAAAATAGGCATCGTTAATTGTTCCATAACATCCTCCGGAAAGATAAACCCATTATTCTGCAAGGGCATGTTTGTTGTTAATTGCTGTAATTTACTATTCGATGATGCAGGTCCGATAAAGCTTAGATCAGACAGACCAGTGAAGAACTCCGATACCGTTAAGTCAATATCATGGTTTCTTTTTGTATATTTCTTTACATAATCCATGACATTTTTAACCAACGGATCATCATGTGATGAAACAGCCGGATAGAACGGTGGGCTATAAAATAAGACGATCATTGGTGACAACTCCTTGCACATCGATGCTAAATCCTGAACGAGCAATGTGGAAAAATCACGATCCCCTTGTTCCCGCTGGCTAACGAGTAAATTTTGTCTGCGTGTTATTTCTTCTTTCCCATACCGTTTGACAGCCTCAGCATACAACTCTTCGTACATCAGCACATTTATCGTTGAGTCAGGCATAGAAAAGTCAGAGGCAATCTCAGCGAATCTGGCCGCTTTTTGTGACATATATCCTTCGATTTCTCGAGCGGCCCTGTCGGCGCCCTGTAATAATTTTTCATTAATTTCTTCAAAAGGCTGTTTTAAATACAATACATTGTACATAGCGATAGCGGCATGTGGTGTCTGCACCGAATATTCCTCTTTTAGGTCGCGCTGCATTAAGCTTACTGGTGGGGGAGTTACCTCATCATCTATCCTTTCAATAAACGACTCATTTAATTCAATCTGCTGTGATAAGAAACTGAGCATCAAATTCGGGTTTATTCCGGCAAAGGGCTCTCCAACATGTGATTCTTTCCCATAGCAATAAAACCCTGGTAATACTTTTCCTATTGAACCAGTATACATATATTTAGCGGGGTCTCCTGGGTATTTAGTAAACATTGGTTCTCCGTTCATACAAGCATTAAACGTTAAATTTTCACTCTTTTGCAATTGTCTTAAAACAGGTAAGGCAGTAAGCATCCCTTGAGAATTTACCTCTTCATCCGGTACAGTAAGTAATAATATATTCCCGTCAAACTCCCCGGCGATGGCTTTTTCAAGCATTGATAGATGCAATGCGAGACCAGCTTTCATATCCATCGTTCCCCTGCCAAATAGCCAATCACCGTCTTCTAATTCGGTACGCACGGCTTCAGGTAGATCGTTCCTGATTTGTTCCATTTCTTTTGTCAATTCCCTTGGGTGAAAGGCAAGGTTTTCTAATGAGCCATAATCCTCTACTCCTACGACATCAAAATGGCTTAAGAGAATAACTGTTTCTTTTCTATTAGATTTTCCTTTTACTAATGCTGTTAAAAGATGTCTGCCATCGTTTAATGGATGTAAATTTAAATACGTGGGGTTTGTTTGAAAATACGTTTTTTGGGCTAATAAGTGATAGAGATACTCAGGCAAAGCAATTTCTGCTGTACTGCCTGTAATACTTTGCTGATTAACGAGAGAGCTTAATAAATTCGTAAGTTCTTCTTTCGTTTGCCAGTTTTGCACATGAATTCCTCCTATGTAAATTGACTTTTTTCAGTTAATAAAACACAATAAATGTGAGGTGAATGTATTGAATCCAAAAATTTTTGCGCATCGGGGTGCTAGCAGGCGTGCTCCTGAAAATACAATGTCCGCATTCAAGCTTGCTTATTGTCTGGGTGCGGAAGGGATTGAAACAGACGTTCAATTAACGAAAGATGACATTCCGGTATTGATTCATGATGAACAAGTAAAACGAACAACAAATAGTACCGGTTACGTAAGGGATTTCACATTTAATCAACTAAAACAGTTTGATGCTGGTTCTTGGTTTTCGAAAGAAATTGGTCATGCAACAATCGTTTCCCTTGACGAATTCCTGCAATGGATACACGATAAGCCTTTATGTTTAAATATTGAGCTTAAAAATAATAAAATAGATTATAAGAATCTGGAAGCAATCGTTTATGAAATGATCGATTCCTATCAATTACTAAATCGTACCATATTATCTACATTTAATCCAAACAGTCTAAAACGATTGAGGGAATTTAAAGATATCGAAATTGCCCTTTTAACATTGAAAAAGAATAAAAACCTTGTATCATATGCTCGTGAACTTGGTGCAAATGCAATACATATAAGATACCGTTTACTCGATCCATTCCTTGTTGAAAAGTCCCACAAGGAAAATATGCCAATTCGCGTATTTACAGTTAATAAATTCGCGCATGTGAAAAAGTGTTTATCTTTAGGCTGTAATGGTATTTTTACTGATGTTCCAGATAAGGCTCTGCAATACCGGCAAATGCTCAGGTAATGACTAAGGAGAATTTTAAACAGGAGCAATGACTAGGATTTTAAAACAATACGTTGGAGGATTAGCTATGGAACTGACTTTTCTGGGTACTGGTGCTGGCGTTCCATCAAAAGAACGGAATGTATCAGCTATTATCCTGACATTACTGCAAGAACAAAACAGTATATGGCTATTTGATTGCGGGGAATCTACCCAGCATCAAATATTACATACAAATATTAAACCAGGAAAAATCAATAAAATTTTTATTACACATATGCATGGAGATCATATATTTGGTTTGCCTGGGTTACTCAGCAGCCGGTCTTTTCAAGGTGGATCCGATTTATTAACCGTGTATGGTCCTGCAGGGATTAAAAATTTCATTGAGACAAGTCTTCAAGCAAGCGCAACGCACCTAGCTTATCCACTATCCATTATCGAATATAGTGCGGGGAGGCTTTTTGAAGATGAACTATTTCAGGTTTATACAGAAAAACTGGACCATGCCATACCAAGCTATGGTTTTCGTATTGTGGAAAAAGATAAACCAGGTGAACTATTGGTGAATAAGTTAAAGGATTTCGGTATTATGCCTGGGCCCATATACAAGCAAATAAAGGAAAATGACGTTGTGGAAACAACAGATGGACAGGTGATTCATCGGAAATATTTTATCGGTCCTGATAAAAAAGGACGCATCATAAGTATTTTGGGGGACACACGATCATCTTACCAATACCGTTCATTTGTTGAGGATTCAGATATACTTATCCATGAAGCTACATTTGGAAAAGAAAAAGAAACAATGGCACATCAGTATTTTCATTCGACGACTACACAGGCAGCCACACTTGCCAAACAGAGTAATGTTAAAAGATTAGTATTAACTCATATATCCTCTCGCTATCAAAAGGAAGAAACCCGAGAGTTAGTAACAGAAGCAAGGGAGATTTTCCCAAACACTGTGCTTGCTAATGATTTTCAACACGTGGCTATAGACAAAAAGTAGAGGAGAGATTTTACATGAAGCAAATCGAGGAAGTTGTTGCCCATCAACGCGCGTTTTTTCTGAATGGAAACACTTTGGACTACGCCGTTCGCAAAGAGCAATTACAAAAATTAAAAGAAATGCTAAAAACGAATGAAAGAGGGATTTATCACGCGCTTAAAAAAGATTTAAATAAATCAAGGCATGAAACCCTTACAACGGAACTAGGCTTTTTATACACCGAACTGGATTTTGCAATTAAAAATCTCAGTGGTTGGATGGAACCAACGAAAGTTCGTTCACCTATCACGCATAAAGGAAGCAAAAGCTTTATTTTAAAAGAACCCTATGGTGTCAGTCTGATAATGTCTCCATGGAATTACCCCCTGCAATTAGCACTTGCCCCTGCTATTGGTGCAATTGCTGCAGGGAATTGTGTTGTGTTAAAACCATCCGAACATACAGAGGCTACCTCAGCACTGCTTGCAGACATGATACAAGATACCTTTAATCCTTCTTATATCACTGTCCTGGAGGGAGGAAAGGAAACAAGCGAGGAATTATTAAAGCAGCGATTTGATTATATATTCTTCACAGGAAGTACAGAGGTCGGGAAAGTAATTATGAAAGAAGCTAGCACACATCTGACTCCCGTAACACTCGAATTAGGTGGTAAAAGCCCGGCAATTGTTGATAAGGATGCAAATATAAACCTGGCTGCCAAGCGAATCGTCTGGGGGAAATTTACGAATGCAGGGCAAACATGTGTAGCACCTGATTACGTATATGTACATGAAAAAGTTAAATTTAAATTATTAAAAGCAATGAAAAAACAAATTAAATCTTTTTATGGGAAGGAGCCATTGAAGAATGATGATTACATACGTATCATCAACGAAAAGCACTTTAATAGATTGGTCCAATTCCTATCTGAAGGAACCCCGTTGCATGGTGGTGACACCGATCCGGCCGCATTAAAAATAGAGCCAACGATTCTTGATAAAATTACCTGGAACCATTCGATTATGCAGGAAGAAATATTTGGTCCCATCCTCCCCATTTTATCTTTTACCAATGTAGAGGATGCTGCAGCAGTCATCAGAGCTAAGGAAAAACCACTAGCACTTTACTATTTTAGTGAAGATGGCAAAATGCAGGAACAAATTATGCAGTATTTATCCTTTGGCGGAGGCTCGATTAATGATACGATATATCACTTGAGCAACCCTCATCTGCCTTTTGGGGGTGTCGGTGCAAGTGGAATGGGCTCATACCATGGTAAATATAGTTTTGATACATTTTCACATGATAAAAGCATTTTAAAGCAATCTACCAAATTTGATATTCCTTTCCGTTACCCGGGCAACAAATTTGCAGAATCCGTTACAAAAAGAATCATGAAATAATAAACAAGCTCACAGCCTCTTATTTGGATGTGAGCTTGTTATTTTCTTTTATAATCATCCAGAAAATCTTTTTGAAAACTTGTCCTTGGTTGATCATCCTCAACGCTGCTCGTGCCATCCAATTGCTTAAACGGATTTTTACCGTACTTTTCGGAAAGAGCATCAATCGCTACGTACAGGTTTTCTTTTCTGGCATGCTTTTCATACGTAAACAAATCCAACTGCTGACCGATATGTTCCTTTTCATCCACATCCTGCAGGGTAATTCCAAGAAGACGAATAGGCTCTAAATTCCAGTGCTTTTGCAATAATTCATTTGCAACATGAAGAATATCATCTTTAGATTCAATGTAGGATTGTAGCTTTTTACTTCTTGTAATTGTTCTTCGGTCATGGTAGCGTATCATCAGCTGTACACTTCGCCCTGCTGCCTTTTTTCGCTTCACACGGCGATCCACATTGTCTGCGAGCTGGTGCATAAGGGTCCTTATTTCTTTTTCATCTGTGGTGTCATGGGATAATGTTTGTGAGCTTCCAATACTTTTAAAATCATGTACAGCATTTGGGTCAACAGGTCTCATGTCCATCCCGTTTGCTCGTTGCTTTAAGCGTTCGCCATTTATTCCCAACATCTGTTTAAGCTGATATACATCTTTTTTTGCGAGATCACCTATTGTTTTAATGTCGATGGTTTTTAACTTTTCTGAGGTTTTTTCACCAACGCCATACATTTCCTCTATTGGGAGCGGCCATAAGGTTTGTGATAATTCCCTTTTTCGCAAAATCGTAATCCCAAGTGGTTTTTTGATGTCTGATGCCATTTTTGCTAAAAATTTGTTTGGGGCTATTCCAATACTGCATGGTAATCTGAGCTCTTCTAATATTTTTTTCTGCAGATTTTCTGCGATGCGTAGCGGGCTCTCGTCATGCTCTGTGTCGGTAACATCCATATATCCTTCATCAATGGAAACCGGTTGAACATGAGGCGTTATGTCGGAAAGCATTTGGAAAATTTGTTTAGAAGCTGTTCGATAGCGATCAAAATTAGGACGCATAATAATTAACTCTGGACACAGCCTTTTCGCCTCACGTAATTGCATCGTTGTTTTAACACCTTTGGCCCTAGCTTCATAGCTGCTTGTCACTACAATTCCCTTGCGTTCTTCCGGATTCCCGGCAATTGCTAGGGGTTTGCCTTTAAGTTTTGGATCGTGAGCCATTTCTACAGAAGCATAAAAACAATTCATATCAATATGAAAAATAACCCGACCTTTTCTTGCGCTCGGCTGTTCCATATAGACTCCATCCTTTACAACATAATTAATACTTTTAGTCTATTATAACATATAAAAGGACCCTCCAGGCAGGAAAGGCTTAGCCCTGAAAAGTCCTCGAAATACTCATTATTTTGCCGCCTGTTTGCTAATTTCTGTAATTAGTTCGGTGATTTTCACTAATTCTTCAACCGGAATTCGCTCATTTGTTGTATGGATTTCTTCGTACCCAACAGCCAAATTAACGGTAGGAATTCCGAATCCGGCAATGACATTCGCATCACTGCCACCACCACTTTCTAATAGTTTGCTCCTGCGACCAATTTCACTAGCTGCTTTTCGGGCAACTTCAACAACTTGATCGCCTTCTTGCTGCTTGTATCCAGGATATTTTATATCAACCGTTACATCAGCAGAGCCACCTTGTTCTTCAGCCGTCTTTTCAAATGCTTCCTTCATTTTTGTAACTTGTGCTTCCATTTTTCCCGGAATCAGTGATCTAGCCTCTGCTAAAATTTCAACATGGTCTGCTACGATATTAGTTTTAGTTCCACCTTCAAAACGCCCAATATTAGCTGTTGTCTCCTTATCGATTCGACCAAGAGGCATGTTGGAAATGGCTTTTGCTGCTATGGTGATAGCAGAAACGCCTTTCTCAGGTGCTACACCGGCATGCGCTGTTTTTCCCTTAATGACAGCAGAAATCTTTGCTTGTGTAGGCGCTTCGATGATAATATCGCCTACCGCTCCATTGCTGTCAACGGCGTAGCCATATTTTGCGTTTAATAAGGAAGAATCCAATGCTTTTGCTCCTACTAATCCGGATTCTTCGCCCACTGTGACAACAAATTGAATATCTCCATGCTTTATAGCGTTTTCCTCCATGATCCGGATCGCCTCCAGCATGGCGGCAAGTCCTGCCTTATCATCTGCTCCCAAGATAGTTGTCCCATCTGAGATAATATAGCCGTCTTGTATAGAAGGTTTAATCCCATTACCAGGAACAACTGTATCCATATGGGATGTGAAATAAATTGGATCTGCTTCTTTTTTATTCCCTTTTAACGTACAAATGAGATTACCGGCACCATGCCCTGTTTTTTCTTTACTTGCATCCTCTGTAACTTCCAGGCCTAAATCTTTAAATTTACGTTTTAATACTTCAGCTATATCCGCTTCATGTTCTGTCTCTGAATCAATCTTTACAAGTTCAAAAAATTCATTAACTAATCGTTCCTGATTTACTGAGCTCATTTTTACAAATCCTCCAACGTAAGTTCGTTTACAATAAGTTTGTTACTCATTGAATCCCTGTCTACAACGGGATGTTGCCATGCTTTTTCTTCGGTCTTTCCTCCTGCTTATTATATAACATCTCCAAGGCCTGAATGAGATTGATACGTGTTTCCCTTGGATCAACCACATCATCAACCATGCCCAGTCCAGCGGCAATATATGGATTTGCGAATTTCTCCCGGTATGTATTTATTTTTTCCTGCCGGGTTTCTTCGGGGTTTTCACTTTCAGCAATTTCTTTAGCAAAGATAATATTAGCTGCACCCTCAGGGCCCATAACTGCAATCTCGGCATTTGGCCATGCATAAACAAGATCTGCGCCGATGGATTTACTATTTAGCGCGACATAAGCTCCACCATATGCCTTCCTTGTAATCACCGTAATTTTTGGAACAGTTGCCTCTGAATAGGCATATAAAATTTTGGCCCCATGACGAATAATACCGCCATGTTCCTGTTTTACACCAGGGAAAAATCCGGTTACATCCTCAAAGGTAATGATTGGAATATTAAAAGAATCACAGAATCGGATAAACCTGGCTGCCTTGTCACTGGAATCAATGTCAAGCCCGCCTGCCATATATTTTGGCTGGTTACAGACTAAGCCAATCGTTTCCCCTTTTATACGTGCAAAACCAACAACGATATTCTTCGCAAAATCGGGATGAATTTCAAAAAAGCTATTCTTATCAACTATTTGGTCAATTACGTTTTTAACATCATAAGCAATTTTAGAATCAAATGGAACGATGTCTACTAAATCCGGACGCAGATTATTTTCGTCTTTACTTGCTAATCTAGCAGCTTTCTCCTGATTATTTGCTGGTAGATAGGCAATTAAATCACGAACCGCATCCAATGCTTCTTCTTCACTAGTTGTTTTAATATGTGCATTCCCGCTTTTAGAATTATGAATATCGGCGCCACCTAAATCTTCTGAAGAAATCTTCTCACCAGTTACGGTTTCAATAACTTTAGGGCCTGTAATAAACATTTGGGATGTCTTTTCAACCATAATCACAAAATCGGTAATAGCCGGTGAATAAACAGCACCACCAGCGCTTGGACCGAGTATAACAGATATTTGTGGGATAACACCTGAATAAATAGTATTACGGTAAAAAACTTGCCCATATCCATCAAGTGAAGATACGCCTTCTTGAATGCGTGCGCCCCCGGAATCATTTAATCCGACAAATGGAACACCGTTTTTAGCAGCTAAATCCATGACTGCTGCAATTTTCTTTCCATGCATTTCACCAAGGGCGCCACCATATACAGTGAAATCCTGTGCAAACAAATAAAGCGGCTTGCCGTTAATTTTCCCGTATCCTGTGACAACACCTTCTCCCTTGGCATCGTTGTTATTCATCCCAAAATCGGATGATCGGTGTTCAATAAAAGGGTTTAATTCTACAAATGAATGTTCATCAAGTAAATAATCAACACGTTCTCTGGCGGTCATCTTCCCTTTTGCATGTTGTTTATCAATTCGCTCGTCTCCACCACCAAGTTCTGATCTTCTTCGTTTATCGTATAGCTCATTAATTTTATCAAATATATCCATTATTCTTCACTTCCCTCGCCTGCCTGCTGAGCCAATTCTACTAATACACCGTTCGCTGCTTTTGGATGGATAAAAGCGATTTGGCTGTTATGTGCCCCTGATTTCGCCTTCTCATTGATTAATCGAACACCCTCTGATTTTAATTGGTTTAAACGAGCTTCGATATTATCAACTTCTACTGCAATATGATGGATCCCCTCTCCTTTTTTATCCAGGAACTTTTGAATTGGTGATGAATCATTTAGTGGCTCCAGCAATTCGAAACGTGATTCGCCAATTTTTAAGAAAGCAATTTTTACTCCTTCCGAATCTACTTTTTCCACGCCTTCTAATTCCATACCTAATGAATCTGTATAAAATGCAAGAGTATCGTCAATATTACGTACCGCTATTCCAACATGGGCAATTTTTTTAGGATTATCTACAGCTGCGCCTATTGGTTCAATCAATTCCTGAATATATGATGCTAAAGACTCGGTAGAAGAACCACTTGTAAATATTCTTTTGATACCTTTATCCAGTAAAAATGGTATATCTTCACTTGGAATTACCCCACCGCCAACAACAGGAATATCAGTAGCATCTCTTTTTTTTAATTCATCGATTATCTTTGGAAATAATGTTTTATGTGCTCCTGATAAGGAAGACAGGCCAATGACATCCACGTCTTCCTGAACGGCTGCTTGTGCTATTTGTACAGGAGTTTGCCTCAGTCCGGTATAAATAACTTCCATTCCATGGTCACGAAGCGCCTGAGATATCACCAATGCTCCCCGGTCATGCCCATCAAGTCCAGGTTTAGCAACCAATACACGAATTTTTCCCATAGTATCTCCCCTTTATATGCCTGTATATTCTCCAAATTCATCACGCATTACATTGCAAATTTCCCCAATCGTGGCATATACCTTAACTGCATCCAAAATGAATGGTATTATGTTTACATCTTCCGTTTTAGCAGCTACCCGAATCGCTTCTAATGCCCGTGAAACATCTGCATTATTTCGCTGGCCTCTTATTTCTTCAACTGATTTTATTTGTGCTTGTTCAAGTTCTTCATTAACTTTGAGTAAATCCGGATTGATTTCTTCATCAAGTTTAAATTTGTTTAGGCCAACAATAATCTCTTCTTCTTTTTCGATCCCTTTTTGTATTTCATATGCATTTTGCTGAATTTCCCGTTGCATATACCCTTCTTCTACTGCCTGAACGGCGCCACCTATTTCTTTAATCCGATCCAAATATGCATTAACTTCTTTTTCCATGCGATCGGTTAATTCTTCTACATAATAGGAACCTCCTAATGGATCAATCGTATCACCTATACCGCTTTCATTTGCGATAATTTGTTGTGTTCTTAGTGCAATACGAGCTGATTCTTCTGTAGGTAACGACAGCGCCTCATCCCGCGAATTCGTATGGAGACTTTGTGTTCCGCCCATAACTGCGGCGAGCGCTTGCAATGTAACACGGACAATATTATTATCCGGCTGTTGAGCAGTTAATGTTGATCCACCTGTTTGGGTATGAAACCTTAATTTCCAACTTTTTTCATTTTTTGCCTTGTAATGCTCTTTCATTATTTTGGCCCATATTCTTCTTGCCACGCGGAATTTAGCTACCTCTTCAAAGAAGTTATTATGGGCATTAAAGAAAAACGCTAGTCTTGGGGCAAAGGTGTCCACATCAAGCCCTGACTCAATCGCTGCATCAACATATGCCATTCCGTTTGCGATGGTAAATGCTGCTTCTTGAACTGCGTTTGACCCTGCCTCACGAATATGATAACCGGAAATACTAATCGTATTAAATTTCGGAACATTTTCTTGGCAGTATTCAAATATATTCGTAATTAATCGCATAGATGGTTTAGGTGGATATATGTAAGTTCCTCTAGCAATGTATTCTTTTAAAATATCATTTTGAATCGTTCCAGTTAGTTTTTCAAGCGGCACTCCTTGTTTTTGGCCAACAGCAATATACATACATAGTAAGACAGAAGCCGGTGCGTTAATCGTCATGGATGTACTTACTTTATCTAGAGGGATTTGATCCAGTAATTTCTCCATATCTTCTAGCGAATCGATTGCCACTCCGACTTTTCCTACTTCCCCTTCAGCCATGACATCATCTGAATCATAACCAATTTGTGTTGGTAAATCAAACGCAACTGAAAGTCCTGTTTGACCTTGCTCCAATAAATACCTAAACCGCTTATTGGTTTCAACTGCAGATCCAAATCCTGCATACTGGCGCATTGTCCAAAAACGACTGCGGTACATAGTTGGCTGTATCCCTCTTGTATATGGGTAATGACCTGGAAACCCCAGGTGATCAGACTCTGACGTATATAATCGTTCCACTTCAATACCTGAAGATGTCGTAAAAGGGTTCTTTCTTTCAGGAAAGCGCTTTATTGTTGCGTCAACAGATTTCTCCCAGTTCTTTTTTCCATTGTTCATCTTCTTATCACTCATTTTAGGAATACCCCCATTCAGTTAGAAAATTAAACTTCATATAATTTCTATTGTTCACTATTTTTTAATACTTGTCCAATATCGATTTTAACGATAAAATACAACTAGGATACAGGAATAAAGGAGGATTTTATATGGCTACAAAACAACGTAATCAACAAACCAAAAGAAAACCATCAAAGCGCGAACGCAGGGCAAAAGTATTGATCTATATCATGATTCTCGCAATGCTTCTGTCATCACTTACCGCTGGGTTAGCAATGTTTATATAAAACGTGCGACTGGAATGCATTAGATTCCAGTCTTTTTATTCTACACTACTTTTTCTTTTGATATCACTCTTTTTATATTTCCTTTTTAAATTTAAATAGTCTTCAATTTCATGCAGTAAGCGGAATAAATTCGCTCTTGTTTCAAATTCTTCTTGTGTTTCCGGGAGATCTTCCTGATTAAACTCGCTCCGCAATTCTTCCAAATCATCCAAGAATAAAGCTGCTGTATTCTCGGGATGCACAGATTCTGATAAATTTTCAAAAAAGACGGCAATTTTTTCAGAGATGGAGTCTTTATTCGGTAATTTCGTCACGAGTGGAAGCATTCGTTGTAATAGCTCAAACTGCCGCGTGCGCATCTTAAAATATTCATGGTATGGATGTTTACTCCGCAATAGATGATTTTCCCGATCACGTTCTACTAAATCCTCTGCTTCTTGTAAAATTTCTTCCGTTTCCGATACTTCTTTGCCATCCCATGATACATTTTTATTTCTTATGTACAGTGCTATTTCATATAATATTATTTTAAAATTAGCTTCCAGTTTGTTTTGTTGTTTCTTTAAATCCACATCCAAGCTGGGCATATATAAATTTAAAAGAAAAGCGGTCCCTATCCCGATAATGATGATTAGAAGCTGTTCAATAATAAATGTAGATGACATATTGGAAAAACTATACAAATTTAACGTGATAACAGAACTGGTTGCTATTCCAGGTGTGATTTTTAGAAAAACAGTTGTTGGAATAAATGCAATTAACATTAAAGCTACAGCAATTGTATTATAACCAATCGTTTCAAAAAAGATAAATGAAAATAAAATTGCCAAAATACAAGCAAAAAAACGATGCCATGCACTTAAGAAAGATTTTTTTCTTGAAGGCTGAATACATAATATGGTTAATATGCCTGCTGATACAAAGTTTGTCAGGTCTAAGAATTGAGCAATCGAAATTGCAATGGGGGTCCCTATCGCGGTCTTAATTGTTCGATAGCCAATTTTCACGGTAAAAACTCCCTTATTTTATAGAACATCCAATATCATTTGTAATAAAATGAGACTGACCCACTTAAAATAGAGACAGTCTCATGGTCACTAGATTCTCTAGCGTTGTATAGAAAACGACGGACTCTTCAAATACAGGCAAAAGCCCCTGCTTAAATCTTGAATTTTGACTAGTTTCTAGACCTCTTTACAATGGTCATCAAAGATAGTTTGAAGCTTGCCAACAACATCAACAGCGCTAAATCCTTCTATATCATGACGCTCTAACATTGTAACAATTTTACCATCTTTTAAGAATGCAAATGAGGGTGAAGATGGTGGATAGCCTTCGAAATATTCACGGGCTTTTTCCGTTGCTTCACGATCCTGCCCAGCAAATACTGTGACTAGGTTGTCCGGGCGCTTATCATAATGAACAGAATTCGCCGCAGCTGGACGGGCAATCCCACCAGCACAACCACATGTTGAATTGACCATTACTAAAGTTGTACCATCCTTCGTCAGGGCATTATCAACATCTTCTGTGCTTGTGAGCTCTTGATAACCTGCTTCTCTTACATCTTTACGAGCAGCATCTACCACATCGTTCATGAATAGGTTAAAATCCATCTGAACTTCCATCCCCTTTTTGAATTTAAGTATAGTGAAGCATATTTCCAGCTTATCAATTTTATCCAATTATTTCAATTCTAAATGCTTATTCTCGGGAGAGTTTAGTATACATTCGTCGTATCTTTATTGATATTTTCCAAAATCTCCTTAACACGTGCAAGGAACTGTCCGGAAACAACCCCATCCAAAATACGATGATCCAGTGATAGACACAGGTTGACCATGTCCCTTGCTGCAAACATGTCATTGATAATAACAGGGCGTTTGACAATAGACTCAACTTGCAAGATAGCTGCTTGTGGATGGTTAATTACCCCCATGGAATGAATCGAGCCAAATGAGCCTGTATTATTAACAGTAAATGTACCACCCTGCATATCATCTGCTGTTAACGCGTTTGATCTCGCTTTCATAGCAAGATCATTAATATCTTTTGCGATACCTTTAATGCTTTTTTCATCCGCATGCTTAATAACTGGTACGAAAAGTTCTTGATCTTTTGCAACAGCGATAGACAGGTTAATGTCTTTTCGCTGGATGATCTTATCATCTGCCCACCTACTATTAAGCTGAGGAAATTCTTTTAACGCTTGAGCTACCGCTTTTACAAAGAAAGCAAAAAATGTTAGGCTAAATCCTTCTTTTTGCTTGAATTCATTCTTTATCTGGTTTCTGTAATTGACAAGACCTGTTACATCAGCTTCTACAGTCATCCAGGCATGAGGAATTTCCTGAGTAGAGCGCACCATATTTTGCGCAATTGCTTTACGCACTCCGGTCACCGGAATTTCAATGTCACCATCTTGTGCTGTTTGCTTGGCTATAGGCGTTTCTTTTGCCTCATTAGCTGTTCCTTTTTCAGACTGTACAGGATTAGAAGTAGCCGGTTTTTTACTCTGGCCAGTTTCGATTACTTTTTCAATGTCTTTCCTTGTAATCCTACCACCACGACCAGTTCCATTTATAGATTCCAACTCGATACCATTTTCAATCGCCATGCTTAGAACTGCTGGGGAGTAACGCTTTTTCATCGATTGATCTTCTGAAGCTGATTCTTCTTGTTCTGTGTCACTCTTTTCATCAGTTTTTTCATCTGCTTGGGTCTCAGAAGCTCCACCTTCTATATCGACATAACACATCAATTCTCCAACAGCAATCGTATCCCCTTCTTGTGCTACAAGCTCTTTAATAACGCCGGTAAATGATGATGGGACTTCAGCATTTACTTTGTCTGTCAACACTTCGGCAATGGGATCATATTTATTCACTTTATCTCCGGCACTGACTAGCCAGGAGCTAATTGTTCCTTCTGTTACACTTTCACCTAATTGGGGCATATTTATTTTTTCTACAGCCATACTATCCCTCCTTTTTTTAAAATTCTGCTAGTTCACGCATTGCGTTTTCTATTTTTTCAGGATTAATCATAAAATACTTTTCCATGGTTGGCGCAAATGGCATGGCAGGTATATCCGGGCCAGCCAATCGCTGCACAGGCGCATCCAGATCAAACAAGCAGTTCTCAGCAATGATTGCTGCTACCTCACCGATAATACTCCCTTCCTTATTATCTTCTGTGATCAGTAACACTTTACCTGTCTTTTTCGCAGCTTCTACGATTGCTTCTTTGTCCAATGGGTATATCGTTCTTAAATCGAGAATATGTGCATCAATTCCTTCTTCAGCCAACTTTTCAGAGGCTTGAAGGGCAAAATGAACACTTAAACCATAGGTAATGACTGTAATATCCGATCCTTTGCGTTTTACATCCGCTTTACCAATCGGAAGAACGTAATCATCGTCCGGTACTTCTCCTTTAAGCAGGCGATAAGCACGCTTATGTTCAAAAAATAACACTGGATCATTATCACGGATCGAAGCCTTCAACAATCCCTTCACATCATAAGGTGTCGATGGCATAACGATCTTTAAGCCTGGTTGATTGGCGAATATCGCCTCTACCGACTGAGAATGGTATAATGCTCCATGTACGCCACCACCATATGGTGCGCGAATGGTTATCGGAGCGTCCCAATCATTATTGGAGCGATAGCGTATTTTGGCCGCTTCTGAAATGATCTGGTTTACAGCAGGCATAATAAAATCAGCAAATTGCATTTCAGCTACGGGACGCTTTCCATACATGGCTGCTCCAATTCCTATCCCGGCGATCGCTGATTCGGCAAGTGGTGTATCTAATACGCGGGACCCGCCGAATTCATCGTATAAACCGTCTGTGGCTCGAAAAACACCGCCTTTTTTCCCAACATCTTCCCCTAAGATAAATACGTTTTCATCACGCTGCATTTCTTCTTTTAAAGCAGTCGTTATTGCCTCAATATATGACATTACTGGCATCGTACATTTCCCTCCCTACTGTTCGTATACATAGTCTAAAGCAGTTTCAGGCGCTGCATATGGCGCGTTTTCGGCGTAATCTGTTGCTTCATTAACCAACGTGCTAATTTCTTCGTTTATTTCTTCCTCTATCTTATCCGTTAGAATATCCAATTCTTTTAAGTAAGCAGCAAATGTGATAATGGAGTCATTTTTCTTCGCTTCTTCTATTTCTCCTTTGTCACGATATAAACTGTCATTATCATCACTTGAGTGTGCTGTAAAGCGATAAGTGATTGCTTCTATTAAAGTTGGACCTTCGCCTTTTATTGCTCGCTCTCTTGCTGCTTTAACGACCTCATACACTTTCAAGGGATCATTTCCATCTACTGTATACCCTGGCATGCCATATGCCACCACTCGGTCAGAAACCTTATCTGTTGCCAGTTGTTTTTCAATCGGTACAGAAATGGCATATTTATTATTTTCAACCATTGTGATGACAGGTAATTTATGCACTCCTGCAAAATTTAAACCTTCATGAAAATCTCCTTGGTTGGACGACCCTTCGCCTAACGTTGTGAACGAAACGACATCCTTTTTCTCCATTTTAGTGGCCAATGCTACGCCAACTGCATGGGGAAGCTGTGTTGTAACAGGAGAGGATCCAGTCAGAATTCTGTTTTTCTTTTGACCAAAATGCCCAGGCATCTGTCTGCCACCAGAGTTAGGGTCTTCTGCCTTAGCAAATCCCGATAACATAAGATCTTTGGCAGTCATCCCAAATGCCAGAACAATACCAAGGTCCCGGTAATACGGGGCAACATAATCATTCTCCCGATCCAGGGCAAAAGACGCCCCTACTTGCGCCGCTTCTTGACCTTGGCAGGAAATCACAAATGGTATCTTCCCTGCGCGATTTAACAGCCACATTCTTTCATCAACTTTCCTTGCTAATAACATTGTTTTAAACATTTCCAGTGCTTGGTCATCCGTTAAGCCTAATGCTTCATGACGATTCGTTGCCATTACACGTACCTCCTTGTTTTACCCATGAATTTGTATTCCTTCAACAGCTAATGCTCCTTCTTCCATTACTTCTGAAAGGGTTGGGTGTGGGTGGATGCTTTGTGTTATTTCCCAAGGTGTTGCGTCAAGTACTTTTGCAAGTCCTGCTTCGGAAATCATGTCCGTAACGTGTGGTCCGACCATATGGATACCTAATAAGTCCTCTGTATTTTTGTCGGCGATTATTTTCACAAAACCATCTGAGTCCCCGTGGACAAGTGCTTTGCCAATCGCGTTGAATGGGAATTTTCCAATCTTAATTTCAAACCCTTTTGATTTCGCTTGTTTCTCTGTTAATCCAACACTAGCAACCTCCGGACTTGAATAGATACAGGATGGAACATTATTATATTCGATTGGGAATGGATCTTGGCTTGCCATATGTTCTACAGCCACTTTCCCTTCATGAGATGCCACATGGGCTAATTGCATCCCTCCAATCACATCACCTATTGCATAGATGTGTGACTCTTTTGTTTGGAAATACTTATTTGTTTGAACAAAACCTTTTTCAACCATAATGTCCGTATTTTCCAAGCCAATGTTTGTTGTGTTTGCCTTGCGACCAACAGATACCAGCATTTTATCTGCCTTGAAGGTTTTATTTTCTCCTTTTATTTCAGCATCTATGGACACGCCTCTGTCTTTTGATAGTGTATCCGTTAGAATGTTGGCACCTTTAACAAAGGTTATCCCTTTCTGTTTCAAAAGCTTTTCGACTTCATTTGCTATTGTCTCATCTTCTGTTGGAAGAATTTGATCTAAGTATTCTACAACAGTGACTTCTACGCCGAAGTCTCTGAGCATGGATGCCCATTCAATTCCTATTACTCCACCCCCAACAATAATAATAGATTCCGGTAACTCTTCCATATTTAATGCTTCATCAGAACTCATGACAAATGACTCATCAATATCCAGTCCAGGG
This sequence comes from Virgibacillus sp. NKC19-16, assembly GCF_021560035.1. Classification (NCBI taxonomy): domain Bacteria; kingdom Bacillati; phylum Bacillota; class Bacilli; order Caryophanales; family Bacillaceae; genus Virgibacillus; species Virgibacillus salidurans. The sequence goes on from NZ_CP074373.1 coordinate 1,960,711, forward strand.
AGTGATTTAGGCGTAGATCCGGTTGCAATTAATACATTTTTAGGGACAATCATGGTATTTTCTTCTCCGCTCTCATATTCAATAGAAATCGTACCAGGCATTGGCGAGAAAATACTCGGTCCTAAAATTCGGCCAAAACCCTCATATACATCAATTTTGCCTTTTTTCATTAACCCTTGAACACCTTGATGTAATTTTTTTACAATAGTCTTTTTTCTTTCCTGCACTTTTGTAAAGTTTAATGTAGGTATATTTGTTTCTATGCCATATTCAGTTGCTTCAATCGTTTGTCTGTATACTTCCGCACTGCGTAATAATGCTTTGGAGGGGATACATCCCCGATGCAGGCAAGTTCCGCCAAGTTCACCCTTTTCCACGATAGCTACCTGCATACCCAGTTGAGAGGCTCGTATTGCAGCAACATAACCACCAGTCCCTCCGCCAAGTACAACCAAATCATAATCTTTCGTCATATATTTCACTCCCTAGTGTATTGAGATATTCGAATATACTTTAGGACTTTCTTCTTCTCTTAGTATCCTTAGCACACCTTCATTTAATGCCTGTAATTCATTTTCCCCAGGGTAGATCATGGTGTCAGCTATCCATTTAACACGTTTTGTTATCATGTCAACAAATTTTTTGCCGTAAGCTAGACCGCCTGTTAAGACGATCGCATCTACATTTCCGTACAATACGGCACTCATGGAACCTATTTCTTTTGCAATTTGATAAGCCATGGCGTCATAGATAAGTTCTGCATCCCTATCCCCATTCTCAATTCTTTTTTCTATTTCAACGGCGTCATTTGTTTGTAAATAGGCCATTAAGCCACCTTCACCGACAATTTTTTTCATTACTTCATCCCGGTAATACTGCCCGGAAAAACATAAAGAAACTAAATCGCCAGCAGGGACAGTTCCCGCGCGTTCAGGAGAAAATGGTCCGTCACCATGCAGTCCATTATTAACATCGATGACTTTTCCGTTCTGATGGGCGCCTATGGTTATCCCCCCGCCCATGTGTGTGACGATTATATTGATACTTTTATAATTTTCATTTAGATCCATTGCGGCTTTTCTTGCTACCGATTTTTGATTTAACGCATGAAATATGCTTTTTCTCGGGATATCAGGCACCCCTGAAATTCTGGCTATTTCTTCTAATTCATCTACGACAACGGGATCAACGATATATGCAGGGATATTTAATCCAGATGCTATTTCATGTGCAAGGATACCACCAAGATTAGAAGCATGCTCCCCGTTTAAACCACTTTGTAAATCCTGCAGCATGGCGCTATTTACTTCATAGGTGCCACCTTCTATTGGCCTTAACAATCCACCTCTGCCACAAACAGCACTTAATTTTGATATATTGATTCCTTCATGATCCAGCGTTTCCAGGATTACGTTTTTACGAAAATTATATTGGTCGATAATTCGATTGAAGTAACGTATATCATCTACGTTATGTCGGATCGTTTTTTCAACGATACAAATTTCATCATCAAAAACGCCGATTTTCGTTGATGTTGATCCTGGATTTATAATTAGAACGCGGTATAGTGGTTGCAAAAAATCTGACCTCCATTTTCAAACTTACGAACGTTATCTTCTGCTTAATACGTGATGTTCATTTAATAGAAATTGATTTCTTGAATTTCTTAATGATTTTATTCTTTCTTCTGCCATTCTATCTGCTGCAGCGTATGTAGGAATATTATCACGTCTGGAAATTTCAAATACTTTACTTAAGCTATCATAAATTGTTTCTACTTTTTTCATGGCTCTGTCCTGATTATACCCGTTTAATTCATCCGCCACATTTATCACACCACCGGAATTGATTACATAATCCGGCGCGAAAACAATTCCTTTTTCATGGATAATATCACCATGTTCTGGTTTTTTTAATTGATTATTTGCAGACCCTGCAATTACTTTTGCTTTTAATCTCGGTATTGTATCATCATTAATAACCCCGCCAAGTGCGCATGGTGCATAAATATCACAATCAACATCATAAATAGCTTCCGGCTCAACAGCACTAGCTCCAAAAGCTTCAACAGCGCGGCTTGCAGCTTCTTTATTAATATCTGTTACGATTAATGTTGCTCCTTCTTTATGCAAGTACTCACATAATGCATAGGCCACACTTCCAACACCTTGAACAGCAATTGTTCTCCCTTCTAATGACTCATCACCGTACGCCTCGTTCGCTGCAGCTTTTATCCCTTTATATACACCATAGGCAGTTACTGGTGAAGGGTTTCCTGAAGTGCCAGAAAATCTTGAAATTCCAGTAACAAAATCTGTTTCCATATGAATTAAATCCATATCCTGTTCCGTGGTTCCTACATCTTCAGCTGTAATATATCGTCCATTTAATCCCTCGATATAGCGTCCAAATGCACGGAACATTTCGGGATTTTTATCTGTTTTAGGATCCCCAATAATAACCGTTTTCCCACCACCAAGATTTAAACCGGCTGCAGCGTTTTTATATGTCATCCCTTTTGCTAACCTCAGTGCATCTTCAACCGCTTCAGCTTCTGAGTTATATGTCCACATTCTTGTACCACCAAGTGCAGGTCCCAGCGTCGTATCATGGATGGCGATAACTGCTTTTAATCCTGAATTTTTATCTTGACAAAAAATCAATTGCTCATAATCATACTCTTCCATCGAACTAAATATTTCCATGTATAATCCTCCTAAAACGTTTTAGATGATACGAGTGCTAAGGTCAACGAATGTATTTTACTTTCAGCTGAATCAGCACGTGATGTTAAAATTATCGGAGCCTTTGCGCCACTAATTATGGCTGCAACTGTAGCATTCGCAAAGTATATAAATGATTTGTATAAGGCGTTTCCTACTTCTATTGTTGGTACCATTAAAATGTCAGCTGTTCCACCAACATCTGAATGAATGTTCTTGTGACTTGCGGCTTCAAGCGATACAGCATTATCGAATGCTAATGGGCCATCAATAAGACAATCTTTTATCTGTCCTCTATTATTCATTTGTGTTAAAACTGCAGCATCTACAGTTGACGGCATCGCTTGATTGATAACTTCAACTGGTGCAAGTGCGGCAACTTTAGGTTCCTCGAGTCCGACCCCGTGTGCCACTTGAACCGCATTATTTATGATCTCAACTTTTTCCTGAAGACTTGGTGTAATATTCATTGCAGCATCTGTTAAAAAAAGAAGACGATCCTGGTTTGGTATTTCAAAAAGCGCCACATGTGACAGCACATTTCCCGTACGAAGACCATATTCTTTATTTAATACTGCTTTTAATATTTCATTTGTTGAGAGGTTGCCTTTCATTAAAATCTGTGCTTCTTTATGGTGGACAGCCATAACGGCAGAACGCGCAATATCTGAATTCGTACTTTCATGTCGAACAACTAGCCCGTCTGTCGATAAGTCTAAATGGATGCTCTCGGCAATATTGGTGATTTTTGTTTCATCTCCAAACAATAGAAAAAAGCATAACTCCTCTTTCAAAGCTGTCTTTACTGCTATAAGCACTTCTTTATCTGCAGCATTTGCCACAGAAACAATTTGTTTTGTTTCTTGCTGTATATTCCATTTCAATGATGCTAATGATCTTTTCATACTTACCCCCCTCACCACTGCCTCTACTACTCCTATTGCAAAAGTCATGCCAACTTCCCAATGTTGTAAGCGCTTCATTTATGTGATCCACCTCAACGCAATTATTTGCAAACATGCAGTTTATTGCATGCTGGGTTTTTCAATTTTGTATTTCTCCAACTTATAATAAAGATTTCGAATGGATATATTTAAATCTTTGGATGTCTTCGTCTTATTAAACTTATTCCGTTTATAAGCCTCAAAAATGAATTCTTTTTCATAGTTTTCAACAGCGCTTTGCAATGGTTGGTTAGTGTTGGTCGGCGGCCCACTATATGTTGACGTAGCTGATGGAGCCTCTAATTCAGGGATATGTCCCTGTTTAATAACCTCTTCATTCATATCCATGTAAATGATAGCTCGACCAATGACATTTTCCAGCTCACGTATGTTCCCTGGCCACTGATATTTCTGTAAATTAACAAGTGCTTGCTCACCTATGGAGCGGACATTTCTTCCATAATCCGCATTAATCTTTTGTATAATATGATCAACTAATTCCGGTAAATCAGTTATCCTTTCACGTAAAGATGGAATAAAAATAGGAAGGCGATTTAACCGATAATATAAATCCTCTCGAAAGGATCGATTCATAATTGCCTTTTCCAGATTAATATTGGTGGCAGCAATGACTCGTACATTTAAGGATATTGGCTCCGTTCCACCTACACGAACAATTTCATTTTCCTGTAGTACTCGAAGTAACTTCGCTTGCATATTTAAGGAGAGTTCCCCAATTTCGTCCAGAAAAATGCTCCCTAAATTCGCTTCCTCAAACAGTCCTCTTTTACCGCCATGTTTTGCTCCTGAGAAGGCTCCTTCCTCGTATCCAAAAAGTTCACTCTCCAAAATAGATTCAGCGATTGCGGCACAATTAACCCTAATAAATTTATTATGTTTCCGGTCACTTTCATTATGGATCGCATGTGCGAAAAGTTCTTTCCCGGTTCCTGAGTCACCCCGCAGTAAAACAGTTGCAGGGGTTTTGGCACCTACCTTGGCTTGTTCCAATGCTAGTCTCATTTCAGGAGAGGTTCCGATAATATCATCGAATGTGTACTTTGCCTCTAAGTTTCGAATGATTTGCCTGGCTCGTTTTAATTCCGATGTTAATGATTGTATTTCAGAAACATCATGCAGCACACCGACACTTCCTTTTAATTTTCCATCGACAATCACTGGCGCTACGTTTACCAGTACTTCCTTTTTTCCCGGACCAACCTTCATTCGTACACCGCGGACAGCACGTCTGGTTTTTAGTACTTTCATATGCATGCTCTCACCTTCAGATATATCAGCACTTGCCGGATGCCCAACAATATCCGCTTCTTTCATACCTGTGATTTGGGTATAGGCTGGATTTATGATAAGCCCTTTACCATTTTCATCAACGACACTTATTGCCTCGTCAGACGATTGAATAATCGCTTCCAGCATTGTTTTTATTTCTTTTAAATCCGTATTTTCTTCCGCTAAATTCATAACTTCTGTTATGTCCTTAAATATAGCGAAAGCACCGATTAAACGATCATCGGCATTGATTATTGGAATACGGGTAGTAATGACCTTTTTATCATTCTCCAGAAATAGTTTCTGGTTTACTTCCTTTCGTTGACTACGTAGAATTTGTGGTAATCTTGTGTTAGGAACAACATCTTTTATATGCTGACCTTCAGACTTTTCCTTGGAATATCCAACAATTCTTTCAGCGCTCTTATTAACAAATTGAACAATTTCTTGATTGTTAATAACAATCATTCCATCACGGATATTATTTAGGATCAATTCCTGATTATTCATTTGTAGCTTTATTCGTTCTAATAAGCTTTCCTTTTCATCAAAAAGCTCGGAAATTATGTATGCAACTGTTCCAGGAATAATAACTGTATGTCTATTTCTTAATTTCATCATTTCCGCTAAAACGTGTTCATCACCTGTTGCCTCAATGATAATATCAATATTTTGATCGATCCAGTTTTTCCAATTCGTATCAATTGGAATATGATATTCTTTCGCCAATCCAAAACCGCTGGCATCTTTATTATGATCGATAACACCTACGATCTTCATTCGCTTTGCAGCGTACAAGATCTTTAAAAGTGACGTTCCGCCCTTGCCTGCCCCAACAATAAGCACACGTTTCATTTTATCCCACCCTGCATTTTTTTGCATGCTTTTATCATACGATATCTTGCATGTTTTAGCAAATTGCATTTCATTTCTATTCCGTAAAATTTTTGGTATACTAACGCTAGTATATACATAAGAGGGGAAATAAAATGGTTAGAATCATTGCTGTATCATTATTATTCATTCCTGGCATTCTTGCGGCTTATGGGATAAAGCTCATGCGTGATACATTATTTAATGAATTTAATCCGATTTTTTTCCATGCGGGCATTCAATTTTTTGTAGGTGCCCTGTTGTTAGTGGGAGGAATTGGATTTATAGGTGGCTTTCTTGTGCATCGTGATAGGAAAAAAAATCTTGTTCAAAAACGACATAAACGGACGGATTAAGGATGGAGATTTATTCCATCTTTTTTCATTGATAAAAAAGGATAAAACTTTCTTATTTGCATAGGTGCAGGCTTTGGTTTTTACCTTAAGAGCTTGCACTCCATAGCATAACGGTTTCTAAGGAAGTACAGAAAGCTTTCATAATAAAAGCCAAGTTTTCTAATTTCACCTAAACAGATCTGGAAATGTATGTTATCATATAAAAAATCACCAACTTGGGAGGAATTCTTAGAGATGAAAGTAGCAAAATTTGGGGGAAGCTCTGTTGCGAGTGCAACACAGATAGAAAAAGTAGGTAATATCATTAAAACAGATCCAAATCGAAAATTCATTGTCGTATCTGCTCCAGGTAAACGACATAAAGAAGATTTTAAAATCACCGATATGCTAATCCAGATTGGGAATGCTTTTAAAAATGATGAATCTTACACGGAATATGTAAATATAATTACTGATCGCTTTAGCGAAATCATTGAAGAACTCAAGCTACCGCAATCTATTGTAACGGATATCGAACAATCTATACATGCTGTATTAACAAAAGATGATGGAGCAGCAGTAAAGCTCGATTCCCTGAAAGCTATTGGAGAAGATAGTTCAGCTAAAATTCTAAGTGCATATTTGAATAAAATTGGACTGGGGGCCAGTTACATAAACCCGCAGGAAGCTGGCATCATTGTTAGTAACGACCCAGGAAATGCACATATACTGCAGGAAAGTTTTTCTGAAATTTATTCCCTGCGAAAAAAAGACGGAATATTAGTTATACCTGGATTCTTTGGATATACCAAAAGCGGAGGACTGATGACTTTTTCACGTGGTGGCTCAGACATAACGGGATCAATTGTTGCTGCAGGAGTGAAAGCAGAGTTATATGAGAATTTTACCGATGTAGATTCGGTCTATAAAGTTAATCCAAATTTTGTCAGTAATCCTAAAAAAATAACAACATTAACCTACAAAGAAATGCGCGAATTATCTTATGCCGGATTTTCTGTATTCCATGATGAAGCACTCATTCCTGCTTTTAAGGAACAGATTCCAGTCTGTATTAAGAATACCAATAATCCAGATCTTCCAGGCACAAATATTGTTGCGGAAAAAAGGACAGACGAGAAATGTGTAGTCGGGATTGCGAGTGATACCGGGTTCAGCAGTTTATATGTGAGTAAATATTTAATGAACCAGGAAGTGGGATTTGGTCGTAAACTATTGCAAATTATAGAGGAAGAAGGGGTTTCATTTGAACATGCCCCATCCGGGATTGATGATTTGTCAGTCATTATTCGTCAGAGCAAACTAACAACTGAAAAAGAAAACAATATTATAAGTCGAATTAAAAATGAACTCAATCCCGATATGGTAAACATACAAAAAGATTTAGCAGTAATTATGGTTGTAGGTGAGGGTTTAATGAATACGATAGGTATTGCAGGAAAAGCAACTGCAGCATTTGCTGAAGCGAATGTAAATATTGTCATGATTAACCAAGGTTCCTCGGAAGTGTCCTTAATGTTCGGAATCGAAAAAGAAGGACTGGACCGGGCGCTTCAATCCTTATACACCGCCTTTTTTGAATAAGGCTGTTTTCTAAAAGATTGGGACTGCACCAAAGGTTCGTCCCACCGAAAACATTTATAGCTTTTGACACAAAATATGTAGACTGCGACACAATTGCTGTTTGCTATAATCGCCGTTCGGGTGAGCGAAGGGCGGATGCTTTCCGCGGGCACGGCTTCAACCTCCTCGCGGAAGACCACCGCTGTGGGGTCTTCAGACACGTGCTATTCCCGCCCTTCGCTCACCCGAACTGGATATGGTGGTTTGAAGTTTCTAATAAATTATGAACAATTTAGCGTTAGTGACCTGACTACCAGCGGAGGAAATACATGGAGACTCCTGCGGGAGCAGAGGCCTAGGTGAGACCCCGCAGAGCGTAGCTCAAGGAGGCTCAACAGCCGCCCGCGGAAAGCGGAATGTATTTCCGTAGCGGTATCCTTGCTCTCAACCAGTGTTTGCGAAGAAATTACGTCGCAGTTTATATAAATTGTGAAGGTTTAAAGGCAATACTTACGAAAAGAGCTTTGAATAAACTTCAAATAAAATCGTACTGTACCTCGAAGAGGTACAGTACGATTTTATTATTTGTTATTAACTCGCTTTATGTTCTAGTCTCAACCTGTCGGCGACCATTGCAATAAATTCCGAATTCGTTGGTTTTGCTTTTGAGATGCTGACAGTGTATCCGAATAATGCTGAAATAGATTCGATATTTCCTCTGCTCCACGCTACTTCTATCGCATGACGGATTGCTCTTTCCACACGGGATGCTGTTGTATTAAATTTCTTGGCGATATCAGGGTAAAGTACCTTTGTTATAGATCCTAAAAGTTCAATATCGTTATACACCATCGTAATTGCTTCACGTAAATACATATATCCTTTAATATGTGCCGGTACGCCAATTTCATGAATGATATTGGTTATATTAGCTTCCAAATCCTGTTTCTTGCGCTCTTTTTTAGACACTTTATTTAATGGATCAGGAATAAAAATATTGCTTCCATTTACTTGGCGTATTTGTTCAGCTAAGTTATCCAAATCAAATGGTTTCAATATAAAATAGGATGCTCCTAAATCAACAGCCTTTTTCATTACTTCTTCCTGACCAAAAGCTGTCAGCATAATAACATTAGGTTTATTTTTTCTTTCCATCTCTCTTATTTTATTTAAAACCGCTAGTCCATCAATATGAGGCATAATAATATCTAATACCAATACATCAGGTTCCATATCCTCCAGCATATTTAAACAATCTCTGCCATTGTGTGCAGTACCAATAACTTCAATATCTGTCTGTTCCTCGAAATACTCCTCCATTAACTGCACCAATTCTTTATTATCATCCACTAAGCCAACCGATATCTTATTCACCTAAAAAGTTCCTCCTTTATGTAATATATTTAGACTCTTTAGCCTTCTTCCCTTTACTTATTCTACAAAAGTTTTAAATATCCTTCTTTTATATGAAAAACATTGGTTTTTTTTAATATATCTTTGATTTACTCAATATTTCGCCTAGATGCGATATAATTCGATGTTTTATGACATGTTTTGTCGAAAAATATTTAATTATAGATATATCATAATACATAAAATATTTTAAATCAAGAAATCAAAAATAAATGGCTCGTTATAACGAGCCATTTATTTTAACCAGCTTTTTGTTCTTCTTCGTTAGATACATTTATACCTGCCTCTTCCAGCATCCATTCAATATGAACACCATAACCGGAAGTAGGATCATTTACAAACACATGTGTAACAGCACCAATTATTTTTCCATTCTGGATGATAGGACTACCGCTCATTCCTTGAACGATACCACCTGTCGCGTCAAGTAATTCAGGATCCGTTATTTGAATAACCATTCCTTTTGTGGCAGGAAATTTCTGTGGAACACTACTTACAACTTCTACCTCAAATTCTTCCACTTCCTCATCTTCAACAACTGTTAGAATTTTTGCAGGACCTTCTTCTACTTCGTGTGATAATGCAACTGGCATAGGTTCATCATAATTTCCATGGTTTAAGGAATCATTTAATTCCCCGAAAATACCAAACGGACTGTTTTTCGTTATGGTTCCTATCTCATTTTCTTCTGTGGAAAATCTGGCTTGTTTTTCCCCTGGTGTACCATTATTTCCTTTTTCAATGGAGCTAACTGAGGACTCCACGATTGTTCCATCATGGATTTCGATGGGCTTTTTCGTATCCATATCAGAGATAACATGCCCTAGTGCACCATATTTATCTGACTCTGGTTCATGGAATGTCATCGTCCCGATACCTGCAGCAGAATCTCGAATATATAATCCGATTTTATATTCATTATCGTCCAATACTGGCTGCAGTTTTGTTTCAATGGTTTCATCAGCTCTCTTAATCGTTACATCTAAACTTTCGCTATTTTTTCCTGCTTCTTCAACAATTGGTTTAACTTCTTCCATTTCATTGATCGATTCCCCATTGATTTCTAATATAACATCACCAACCTTAATATCCGATTCCTCTCCTGGCGATAAATTCCCATTTTGTCCATTTACCTGATGGTGACCGACAACAAGCACTCCCTGTGTATGAAGGTTAACTCCAATGGATTGGCCACCCGGAATAACTCTAATATCATCTAATACAGATAAATCGACCTTTTTAATCGGAAATCCGGCAACATCATATACCAGCTCGCTACTTCCCGGTTCCTCAGCGTAAAATTGTGAGGAGTCGATCGCTTGAATGTTATCGTCAGATGCACTCACCTGAACGTTATCTCCTAAACCTGGCACTTCGATCGGTGATTGGTTGTTAAAGGTAACAATATCATTTGGGATGGAAAGATATTTTTGCATTGGGTTTAAAAAAGGAATTGCAAATAAAGCAATGAGGAGTAATACACCTACGCTAATTCTAATTTTATTTGACTGTTTCAATTTCCATTTCACTCTCCTCATTCCTAACCCATACCATTTATTTATATCTGTACTTCTAATTTGACCTAATAACTCCTGTTTTAAACTGGTGAAACATAAGAAAGATGTGTAACATTTCCTTTTATAAATAAGAGAAAATATGAATAAGTGCATGACGGAGAGATAATTGCATGAATACCTGTTGATTATTGCTAATCACGGAAATTTTTAAACGTGATTGTTTAAAAAATATCAAATTAAAAAAGCCAGATAGTATAGCTTCTGACTTTATAATCAATATTATGCCTATTTTTTATTTTTAAATGCAGATGCCAAATCAAGTAGTTCTTTGCCATGTTCTTTTGCTGTTTCTGTTAATTTCGTTCCGGTCATCATTCTGCTTAATTCTTCTATTTTCTCTTCTGCTGTTAATTCCCAAACGAGCGTTGCTGTTCGATTTTCTATCTCTTGCTTCTCAATTAATTTATGAACATCAGCCATTGCTGCTACCTGTGGTAAATGTGTTATACATAAAACTTGTGATTCACTGGATATCTGAAATATTTTTTCGGCTATTGCTTGTGCTACACGTCCACTTACCCCAGTATCCACTTCATCAAATATAACACTTGTTACACCCTGATGTTTTGCAAATATTTTTTTAAGAACAAGCATAATTCGTGAAAGCTCACCACCGGAAGCTACTTTATTTAATGATTTTAAAGGCTCGCCTGTATTTGTAGATATCAAAAAGCGGACATGATCAAACCCATTTTTATGCAGATCTATGGATGTATAATCATTATTTTGTATCAATCGTTCATGTTGTTTATGGTCAAAAGATATAGAGAAAGACGCTTTTTCTAAGTATAAGCCCTTTAATTCCTGGTGAACAGCCTTCATTAATGAATCAGCGGCTTTCCTTCGAATGTTATGAAGTTGACATGCCTCCAGGTAAGCATCTTTAGCCGTTTCATTAATCTGTTCAGCGAGATTTGTAAGATGAGAATCCTTATTTGTTATTTCCTCAATTTCCTCTTCGATTTTTGCCATATATGCGAGTATATCGTTTACAGTTGATCCATACTTTTTCTTTAATCTGTTTATTTCACTTAGGCGTGATTCGATTTCATTTAAGCGTTCCGGACTATATTGCAGACTTTCAATATGATTGCGCAGATCATAAGTTAATTCCTCAAGGGTAAAATAACTATTGGATACTTCCTCCGATTTTTCTGCAATGAAATTATCATAATGGGTATTATCCTGTAATGACTGGTGAGCGATACTTAACCATTCCAGCCCTTTTTGTTCACCATATAAAGCATTGTACGCATCCAAAAGGGCATTATGTATCTTTTCAAAATTAGCTAGGGAAAGTCTTTCTTCCTCGAGAGCTTCGTCTTCATCCGGGACTAGGTTAGCCTGTTCCAGTTCCTTCATTTGGAATTGCAATAAGTCCAATCGGTGAGCCATCTCTTGTTCATTGTCATTAAATTTTTCATATCGATATTTCAGGGTAGATAATTTTTTAAATAAATCCGCATATTCTTCTTTTGCCTTTGCTATGGATACAGGATCATAGGAGTCAAGTAATTCTATGTGCGTTTCCGGATTCATCAGGGATTGTGTTTCATGCTGACTATGAATATCAATCAGTGTCTTTCCAAATTCCCTAAGAATAGCCAAGGTCACCAACTTGCTGTTAACTCTACATATACTTTTTCCATTTGCTGTTATTGTTCGTTGAAGGACAATTTGTGCATCCGCTATTTCTATTCCATACTCCTTGCTAAGCTGGTAGATCGGATGATTCTTATTTTCAATGGTGAATAGCCCTTCTATTTCTGCTTTTTTTGTTTCATGCCTTACATACTCTACAGATCCACGTCCACCTGCCAATAATTGAACTGCATCAATAATAATTGATTTACCTGCACCGGTTTCTCCGGATAAAACAGTAAGCCCGTCATTAAATGTAATGGATACTTCATCAATTATTGCAAAATCACGAATGGATAATTCTGTTAACATGTATTACACCCCATTATAAAAAAGAACTTACACTTACAACATACTTAAAAAACGATCTTTAATTATTTCCGTATCCGCTTCTGTTCTACAAATAATTAAACAAGTATCATCTCCACATATCGTTCCCATAATTTCTTCCCAATCTAAATTATCGATTAATACTCCTACCGCATGCGCATTGCCCGGAAGTGTGTTTAAAACGATAAAATGGCTGGCATGATCAATTTTCACAAACGCATCCATGATTAAACGTTTTAACTTGTCCAAGGGGTTAAATCGTTGGTCTGCAGGAAGGCTATATTTGTATTGTCCATTTGTCGATGGAACTTTTACAAGATGCAGGTCTTTTATATCCCGGGAAACGGTTGCCTGCGTGACATTATACCCCAGATTTTTTAACCGGTCGACAAGTTCATCCTGTGTGTCTATTTCGTTATTCGTAATTAAATCACGAATCTTTATATGACGCTGTATCTTACTCATTTGCAGACCACCACCTTAGAAAAATGTAACGCTGTACTAAATGGATTTCAATTCACGATGCGCTTCATCAACTACTTGTTCCAGCTCTTCATCCGTGATTGTATATCCTTCCGCCCGTTTTTTCCAGCCAAACCATATCAAAAATTCAATATTACCATCACCGCCTGTTATCGGTGAGTGTGTAAGATCATACAGTTCAAATGCTTCATTATGGGCAAAATCAATGACTTTCTTTAAAACATTTAGATGCACTGACCTATCACGCACAACTCCCTTTTTACCAACCTGATCTCTATCAGCTTCAAATTGTGGTTTAACGAGTGCTATAACATCACTGTTTTGAGCCAATAACTGTTTGAGAACTGGAAAGATTAATTTTAAGGAAATAAACGACACGTCAATGGATGCGAAATCAGGTGTGCTGGATGCAAGCATATCCGGTGTTACATAACGAAAATTAGTCCGTTCCATTACAATGACTCTGTTATCATTTCTTAACTTCCAGTCTAATTGGTTGTAGCCAACATCAATCGCATAACTTTGCAACGCACCATTTTGCAGTGCACAATCCGTAAATCCGCCGGTAGAAGATCCAATATCTAGCATGATTTTGCCCTCAAGAGAAACTGAGAAATAATGCAAGGCCTTTTCAAGCTTTAACCCGCCCCGTCCTACATATGGAATCTGTTTACCTTTAACGGTTATGGGAATTGTATCATCAACCTGCATCCCCGGCTTGTCCAAGCGAACTTGTCCGGAAAATACAAGACCTGCCATAATAACCCGCTTGGCCTTCTCGCTGGTTTCAATTAAATTTCTATCTACTAATAATTCAGCTAAACGTTTTTTACTCATTTTATGATTCCTTTTGTCCTGATGGGTTCTTTTTATTTTCATCAGAAAAGATACGTATTTTAAATTTATTTTCTAAAATGGCAACAACTTTCCCGGCAAAAAAGATGATTCTAGTGGAAGAGTTAATAGCAAACGTTTTACCAACGGCTTTACCTCCAACAGTAAGTGCCGCAACCAAACTTGTTAAGACAACAGATAAAACGATCTGAGATGTTGAGCCTTCTCCCCCACCAAATAAATTAGAAATTTGTAATACAACGACGGCAGTAGCTGTACCACTTACGATCCCGGAAATATCCCCGATAACATCATTACAGAAACTAGCAAATTTGTCTGCATTTCGTACAATAACCACAGCTTCCTTCGCACCATTCACCTTTTCTGCTGCCATTGCATGAAACGGTTTTTCATCTGCCGCCGTAGAAGCAATTCCCAGCATATCAAAGATCACTCCGATAAATACGATGATTAATACGATTATCAAACCAACGATCCATACGACTCCATTCAGGATAGCTGAAGATATCATTGAAAAAATAGCCGCTAACACAAATGTGATAACGGCGATAGTTAAACTAAATCTAAGCGATTTCTTTATTTTTATATCCATAATCAGCCTCAAAGTAAAATTTTATGTAAGTAAGGAATGGTCATCTAAAAGGTTAAAACTGCGGCTTAGGTCCAGTAGGTTTTCCCCGGTGCTTACCCCATGTTGCCATCTAGGGCGGTTCCCCATTAAATTCACCTGAACTCCGTCACCGGAAGTTCGACTGGATTACCACTTAGTCCACACTATAATCCCTTTTAAAAGTCTTCAAACAGTCTAGGAGATTTCCTCACCAGTCTTTAACCGAACCCTAGCCTCTTTTGCAATGCTGATTTCATAGAGATAAAAACAACAATTCAGTGGCCACCTGTATTGTTATAGTAGGCTCTAATCCCCTCATCACCACTCAAGGCAGGCTACGCTGCAAACTGGACGTCCCTAATTCCAGTTCAGCAGGTTCATACCCCATTCCATAATGGCTCCTAGCTCAGGTCACCACTACAGAGATGGGCCTCCACGGTAATCGGGTCAACGCCCACATGCCTTTGCGGATCGCCCGAAAACCTTAACTCCCAGCATCGACCCAAGGCTGGGCGCCTCAAGCCAACACAAGGAACTTCATCGATATGCCCTTTGGCGGATTTTTAGGCCCGCCTTCAGGAACGGAGGACTGACTAGAATACTGCACCATTCCTTATATGCTTATATTATAACATGATATTGAAAAAAATTCTATACAAGAAGTTCTTAAATATTAATGGTCTCTTTGACTAAAATGATGGGTTAAAGCCATTAATTGAGAATCTTGTGCATCTGCTTTTCTAAGTGCTTCTTCCGCTATATTTACATATTCGCTCTTTTTTTGAATAGCGCCTTCTAATCCGAGAATTTTTGGAAATGTACTTTTTTCGTTTTCTACATCACTACCAACAGGTCTTCCAACCTTCTTGGGATCACCTGTTACATCCAGAATATCATCCTGCACTTGAAAAATTAAACCTAAATAGTAAGCAAATTGTTTCAGGTGGCTTAATTGCTCTTTTGTAGCATTTCCAAGAAAAGCACCTGCAAAGATCGCAAAATTTACTAATTCCCCTGTTTTCAGTGCATGGACATTTTCCAGCTCCTCTAATGTGATCGGATTGTTTTCTGCTCTTAAATCTAGTAGTTGTCCACCCACCATTCCGGAAGGTCCGCTGGAATGGGATAATCGTTTAATGAGTTCTACTTTTTGATTATCTTTTAAGAGGGGGTCATTCGAGATGATTTCAAAGCTATATGTTAATAACGCATCCCCAGCAAGAATGGCAGTTGCCTCATCAAATACTTTATGATTTGTCAGTTCACCCCGCCTATAATCATCGTTATCCAGTGCTGGAAGGTCATCATGAATAAGCGAATAGGTATGAATCATTTCTAAAGCGACTGCTGATGAATATACTTTCGTAACAACATCCTTACTGTATGCCTCATAACTAGCCAGTGCTAAAATAGGTCGAAGCCTTTTTCCGCGCCCTTCAACCGAATAAAGCATGGATTCTTTCAGTTGGGTGGGGATATCGAGTTTTTGAAGATAATCCCTTAACACAACCTGAATAATTGTTTTATTTGAACTTAAATATTCAGTAAGGTTTTCGTCCACCGTTATTCTTCCTCCTGCATTTCAAACTGCTCAAGTTCTCCTTGCTCATTCATAATTTGTGTCATTTTAACTTGAACATTTTTTAGTTTGTCGTTACATAACTTTGTAAGATTCATCCCCTCCTGATAATAATTAATCGCCTTTTCCAAGGGGACATCACCTTCTTCTAGTTTTGCTATTATTTCTTCCAGTTGTTTCATTGCCTCTTCAAAGGATACCTCTTCTTCGCTTTCTTTAGTCATTTTTCTTCCCCCTTTACATCTAAAACTTTTGCATCCAGCTTGCCATCACTTAAATTGACCTTAATAATATCTTCAATTTGTACTTGTCTACTTGACTTAATTATATTTCCATTCGAAGTATAAGGCAGAGCAAAGCCGCGTTTCATTATTTCCAATGGATTTAATAAGGTTAATTTTTCGATCGTATTGGATAATTGCAATGTATTTCGTTCCACAATTTGGGATATATGCTGGTTTTGCTGTCTTATTAACTGATGCAACTGTTTTTGGGATTGTTCAATCTGTTTTTTTGGATGCTGCGTGACAAAACGTGTCAAAAGATTCTTATATGCTTTATCACTTTTATCTTTATGATTTACTGCTGCCCGCTGCAGGCTTTCCACATGTTTATCAAGTTCTTGCTCTTTTTGTGTTAAAAGCTGCTCCGGATAGCGAAATGCGTATGAACCCCTCATTCGCTGCAAATGAATTTTATGCTTTGTAATGGTTGCGTTCATTTCTCTTGTTAAAGCTCGCTCACCTGCATTTATTCTGTCTTTTAATTCAATTTGGGATGGCACTGCAAGTTCTGCTGCTCCTGTCGGTGTTGGGGCGCGCAAATCGGCAATATAGTCGCTGATGGTAACATCCGTTTCATGTCCTACAGCAGAAATTGTCGGGATCGCAGAATGAAATATAGCTTCAGCAACTAATTCTTCATTAAAACCCCATAATTCTTCGATCGACCCTCCGCCACGGCCAATGATTAGTACATCAAATAATGCTTTTTCATTTGCTGATTCAATTGCCTGTTTAATCGATAACGCTGCATTCGATCCCTGTACCAGTACTGGTAATATTGTCGTTTTCACAATCGGGTATCTTCGCTTTATTGTGGTAATAATATCACGTACTGCCGCACCAGTAGGAGATGTTATAATACCTATATGTTCCGGGTATAATGGAATTTCTCTTTTATGAACGGGATCAAAAAAACCTTGTTTATGCAGCTTTTCTTTTAGTTGTTCAAACGCTAAATATAGAGAGCCAATTCCATCAGGCTCCATTTGCTGAATATATAATTGGTATTGTCCATATGGCTCAAAAACACTTATACTCCCTTTTATGAGTACATTCATGCCATTCTCAGGCTTAAATTTGAGCGATCGATTATTTCCAGCAAACATTACTGCTTGCATGCGTGTATGATCATCTTTAATTGTTAAGTACATATGCCCTCTGCTATGGTGCTTAAAGTTTGAAATCTCACCTTTAAGCCAAATATCTTTTAGGTGAGGGTCTGTGTCAAACTTCCTTTTTATATATTTTGTTAATGCAGTAACTGTTAAATAATTACCCTTCACTGTTTAGACAGCCCTTTTGCGGCTTTGATCGTGTTTTTCAGTAGCATTGTTATTGTCATTGGGCCAACACCCTTAGGTACTGGTGTTAGGTAGGAAGCTTTTTGTTTGACAGTATCAAAATCAACATCGCCGGTTAATGAGCCATCCTCTAAACGATTAATACCAACATCGATAACGGCAGCTCCTTGTTTTACATAATCCGTGGTTATCACATTTGGTTTTCCAATTGCTGCAATAACGATGTCAGCTCTAGTCGTATGTTCCTTTAGATTTTCTGTTCTTGAATGACAGTATGTAACAGTCGCATTTTCATTAAGTAACAATTGGCCAACCGGCTTGCCTACGATGTTGCTTCGACCGATTACGACTGCATGCTTTCCTTCTATTTGAATGTCTTTCGATTTTAACATCGTTATAATGCCGTATGGTGTACAAGGGAAAAATGTATCTTCACCTGTCATCATTCTGCCTATATTTATGGGATGAAAACCATCCACATCCTTGTCCGGATCGATCGTGACAATAACGTTTTCTTCTCTTATATGATCCGGAAGTGGAAGTTGAACTAAAATGCCATGAACCTCATGATCATTGTTTAGCTCTTGAATCATTTGTAGCAGCTTTTCTTCTGTAACAGAAGATGGAAGTTCAATAACATCAGAGGAAATACCAGTCTCATCAGAAGCCTTTTGCTTTCCTCTTACATAAGACTTTGATGCAGGATTGTCTCCAACAATAATTACAGTTAAGTGTGGTGTTAATCCTTCATTCATAATTAACTGCGAAACTTCCTCCTTCATACTCCCTCTGATTTCATGTGCCAATTCTTTACCATTAATGATAGTGGCAGTCATAATCAACATCTCCTCTCACGCTATGATTTTCGATAGAACACCGTTAATAAATTTACCTGATTTCTCATCACCGTACGTATTCCCTAATTCAATAGCTTCATTTATCGAAACATTTGTCGGGATATCGTCCAGAAAATGTATTTCATATGTAGCAATTCTGAGTATCGTTTTTTCCACAAAGGCAATTCGTTCCAGTGACCAATTTTCAAGGTGATTTACGATGATCTTATCAATTTCTGGAGCGGAGTTCGTAACACCTTCAACAAGTGTTATTAAAAACACATCTCTTTCTTCATTTTCCAGAAGTTCATCCATAGCCTGATCTGGTCTATTGTTATTTATATTTAATTGAAAAAGGATTTGAAATGCCTTTTCTCTCGCTGTATGTCGATTCATTTTAGAACTCCTTTTAAGTATCTTATACCCTCTACAAATAATAGCACGATAATAAGATATAATCCAGAAACAATAAGGTAAAGAATGAAGGTCAAAAGATAGAATCTTTTGACCTTCATTCATTTATTCATACGTATCTGTCTGACTATCCATTTGGATACCGACAACATGGACGTTTATTTCATCAATTTCCAAAGCTGTCATGCCTTTTAATGTCTGTCTAATACTTGATTGCAGGTTTTGTGCTACTTGTGGGATAGAGACACCAAAATTTAATATTACATAAAGATCGATTAAAATTCCATTATCGGTTAGTTCAACTTTAACGCCTTTACTATGGGCCTTTTTCCCAAGGCGTTCTGCCACACCTGAAGCAAAATTACCCCGCATCGCAAAAAGGCCTTCCACTTCTGTAGATGCTAACCCTGCAATAACCTCAATTACTTCCGGAGCTATTTCAACTGTACCTAGACCTGAATCATCACTAACATTCAACAATGGTTGTTCACTCATTATCTCACTCCTCGTATTTGTATTTTTTGAAAATACAAATCCAAATTATTCATCCGCTTCTAAAATCGGATGATCCTCCAGAAAATTCGTATTAAAATCTCCCTTCACAAAAACATCATGCTCCATAATTAACCGATGAAAGGGAATCGTTGTATGTACCCCTTCAACTACAAATTCGTCCAATGAACGTTTCATACGTTTAATAGCTTCTTCGCGAGTTGACCCGTATGCTATCAATTTGGCAATCATGGAATCATAATAGGGAGGTATCCTATAACCAGGATATGCAGCAGAATCAACTCTTACACCTAACCCACCAGGAGGGAGATACATGTCTATCTCACCAGCTGAGGGCATGAAATCTTTAAATGGGTTCTCGGCATTGACTCTGCATTCAATTGCCCAGCCATCAAAATCTATATCTGTTTGTTTAAAAGATAATCTTTCATTGTTCGCAATGTTTATTTGCTCTTTTATTAAATCAATACCTGTAACCATTTCTGTAACTGGATGCTCTACTTGAATCCTTGTATTCATTTCCATAAAATAGAATTCTTTACTTCTTCTGTCAAAAATAAATTCAATTGTACCAGCGCCCTCATAAGCTACAGCTTCTGCAGCTTTGACAGCTGCTTCACCCATTTTTTTACGTATTTCAGGTGTTATTGCTGGAGAAGGAGTTTCTTCAATTAATTTTTGTAGCCTTCTTTGAATGCTGCAGTCCCTTTCCCCTAAGTGTACTACATTTCCGTGCTTATCTGCTAAAATTTGGATCTCGATATGGCGAAAGTCTTCGATGTACTTTTCAATATATACACCAGGATTTCCAAATGCAGTTTCAGCTTCCTTCTGTGTCACTTGAATGCTTTTAATTAACTCTTCCTCTGTTTTAGCAACTCGAATTCCTTTGCCACCACCTCCGGCAGTCGCTTTTATAATTACAGGATAACCAATTGCTTTAGCAATTTCAATTCCCTGCTGCTCACTATCAATTACACCTTCCGAACCTGGAACAATTGGGACATTGGCTTCCTTCATTGTGTCTCTCGCTACATCTTTTATTCCCATTTTTTGAATTGCCTCAGGAGTTGGGCCGACAAAACTTATATTACATGCCCTGCATATTTCCGCAAAATCAGCATTTTCAGCTAGAAACCCGTAGCCCGGATGAACGGCATCAACGTCTGTTGATGTAGCTACACTCATGATATTCGTAAAGTTAAGATAGCTATCTTTACTTAAAACAGGCCCAATACAATATGCCTCATCTGCTAATTGAACGTGCAAGGCCTCTTTATCTGCTTCAGAGTACACGGCAACCGTTTCGATATCCATCTCTTTACACGCACGGATAATTCTTACTGCTATCTCACCTCTGTTGGCAATTAACAATTTCTTAATCAATCTCTCCATCCCCTTACTGCTTCTTTACTCGGAATAAAGGCTGGCCATATTCTACAAGTTCGCCGTCTTCAGCCATAATTTCTACGATTTCACCAGTTACTTCTGCCTCTATTTCGTTGAATAATTTCATTGCTTCAACAATACAAACAACCGTATCATCTTTCACCATTGTTCCTTTGGTTACATATGCATCACTTTCGGGAGTTGGTGCTATATACAGTGTACCAACCATTGGAGATACAATTTCATAATCATATACTGTATTATTTTCTTGTTGGGATTTGGATTCTTCAGCTGACTCTTGTTCTTCTGTTACCTTAACAGTTTCTTCTTTTATTGCTACTTCCGGTGCCTGTTGTTCTAATTGTTCTACCGGTTTCTCCTGTACAGGGTCCCTTTGCTCTCCATTTGACTTTTTCATTGTAATGGTTGTCCCATCGTTTTCATATGTAAATTCATTGATGGATGATTGGTCGATTAATTTAATGATCTCCCTCAATTCCTGAACTTTTAACATTTCGCCCGCTCCTTCATTTTTATCTAGAAAATTATTATCAATACTTGTTTAATTATAACAATATTATAGTGTAGTTGCTAGTGTGATTATCTGTAATTATTGAAGCACAGCAAAAATCCGGACGACTCTTTAGCGCCCGGATGAATTTATGCTAATATATTATTCGCCTTCACTTTCCGTTTCGCTTTCCATTTCGCCTTCACTTTCCATATCGTCTTCGCTTTCCATTTCGCCTTCACTTTCCGTTGGCTGGTAATTAACATCTACTACTACTTCGCCAAACTCATCTCTCACCATCTGCATAATGTTATTAGCTTCTGATTCAGATAAGCTATCCACTTTCACATGAACATGTACTTTGTCATCTTCGGAACGGACTAATACATCCTGATATGCAGCAGCCCCCATTATTTGCTCCTCTAGGATAGTTTCTTTTGTTGCTGCTTCTTCTAATACATCAATATCTTTTAGTGCTTGGTCTTTCTCATCTGAAGAAGCTGTGCTTGAAGCCACAACATCTGTTAAACGGTCTTTTTCCATACTTCTCTGGTCCTGAACCTCCATCCGTAATGTTGTGAACAATTCATCTTGTCCAACATTATTAATATCTTCTACCTCTGCTCCAGCTTCTCCTTCTGTTTCTGCTTCGGAGTCAGTTGTCACTGCTTCTCCCTGATCACTTTGTCCATCATCAATATAGGCTATATCCTCGCTATCCGAAGTCATATAATAGACACTTAGTACAATCATTAAACTCAACATTGTTAATAGCCACACCGTTTGTTTTTTTAACATAATTAATTATTCCTCCTTAATTCTTTGGCATTACAGAAACCCTATGTGTTGGAACATCGAGTACGCGAGATATCGATTCTACCATCCAGTTTTTTACATTGGCGTGATCTGCTCCTTTCGCTACTACAAATACACCTCTGACTTCCGGTTTCTCTGTAGTTGTTAATAAAGGAACTTCTTTATCCCCTTGCCTGACTAGGACCACTTGCGATTCTTCTGTACTATCTTCTACCTGCCTTGTTCCACCATTGGTATCATTCTCATCTGTAGTCTGCATGCCTTTTATTAGATTTTTTTCATAAACTTTAATGTTTGTTGAATCCAAATTAACCATTACTTCGGCTTCTGACACCCCTTGTATTTTGTTCAACATACCTTCCAAATCATTTTTAAAACTCTCTTCCAGTTCCTCTACATCCATAGTTGCAGACACTTCTTCTGAGCCTGTCTCTTGTGAATCGTTTTCTGCCATTTCATTATCATCAAAATTGGCAGGATCCATATTAGACTCGTCTGATGGTGAAGTGAATACATTGCCTAAAAGAAGCAGCAATAGCCCAACTAAAGCAAGTACGACTATATATCCTTTTTTCTTGGATGGAGATTTCGTGCTGTTATCACTATTTTTTGATCGAAAGAATTTTTCAAATTTTGGTATCAAGATGTCCCTCCCTCCCATGTAATGGTCACTTCTTTATCACGCAATTCCCAGACTTCACGTAATAAGGCTTTAATTTCTTCATTATCCTGTTCTTCTTGCTCTACGACCGGTTCATCATCCGTATTAATTTCTACATCCTCTACTAAATCCACTGCTCCCTCCTCACCCTCTTCATCTGCTTCGCGTAGATAAACAATGACTTCTTCCAGATTTTCAAAAGTGTGATCCTCTTCTGATGAAAAAAGAAATTGAATGTCTCTAATTTCTGCTTGATGTTCTTCCAGTAAAGGATCTTCTGCTAAATCTTTTAATTGGACAGCCATTTGTTCTAAAATATATGCATCTTGTGAGCCTTGTATTTCATTTTTTTGCAATTCGATCAAATTTTCTACTGATTCATTGCTGGAATTTCCCTCGGAAAGCTGTCGGAATGAGGACTCCAGCTCATTTTGAATATTGATGTTAAAAAGATAGAAGATTGGCTGTAATAATATTAAAATCAGAATTAATCCAACAACTAACTTGATATATTTTTTCATACTTGTTGCAGGAACTAGCAAGTCGATTATCGCAGCTAATAGTAAAAATATGATAATTTGTGTAACCCATTGTATAAGCGCGTCCATGTGAATCATCCTATCGTAAGAGTAAAGTAATATTACTGGCTGCAACGATAATTACAATGGCAAGGAAAAACATAAAAGATACTGCCAATAAACAAGCAAATACATAGACAATATATTTGCTGATCGTATTCAGAGTCGTAATCACAGGCCCGTCTCCAATTGGTTGTAATACAGCAGCTGCTATTTTGTAAATGACTGCAATCGCAAATATCTTGATTGCAGGAAACAGCGCAACAAAGATGATAATAATAACACCAACCACGCCTACAGCGTTTTTCAGTAACAGAGTTGCACTTAAAATTGTATCTGCTGCATCTGTAAATGTCCGCCCAACAACAGGGATGAAATTTCCCGTCACAAATTTTGCTGTTTTCATAGCCACGCCGTCCTGAACTGCACTGACAGCTCCCTGCACGGACATGACACCAAGAAATATAGTAAAAAACACCCCAAGTGTTCCCATCCCAACTGTCTTAAATAAATCCGCTAAATGCGTAACTTTATATTCATCACTTAAACTGCTCACAATTAATAACAAAGCAGAAAGGAATAATAATGACAAAATAAAATTGGAAACAAGCACACCACTTACGTTAACTAAAAAAATAATAATGGGGTGAAAGAAAGATACTGCAAGAACATTTCCGAAAGTTGCCATCAATCCAAGTACAAGTGGTAATAGAGCAATCATAAAACTGCTCATTGTATCAATTGCTTCTTTCGCATATGAAACAGCTGAATAAAAGCTATTCAATGCTAAAAATATAAGTACAATATAGACTACAAAATATGCAACCTTACTAACTGCGCTGCGCTCAAAAGCATTGTGCATGGTTTGCAATACGACAGAAAAAAGGGTGAGTATCAATAATAGGCCAAGTAATCTTCCATTTTGAATCAGCTCATGAAATAAATATTCAACAATACCTGTTAATGTACTTTGCAGCGAAAATGATCCTCCGTCATTTTTTATAAAATCATAGATACTAGTCTTCTCAAGTTCAGGTAAATAGCCACCATACTCATGTACTAGTGAGTTCCAATGCTCCTCTACTCCTTCTAAGGAGACTTCTTCAAGGATGGCATCTTCCAGGTCCTCTGTTTGCTGCTCTGGTTGGTCCTCTGCATACACATTGGAAAGTCCAACAGGGAATAAAATGAATGTGAAGAAAATGATAAGGAATAACTTATTAGGTCTCATCCACTTGAATTCTCCCCTTTAGAAACTTAAGCTGATTATGTAGCAGGTAGGAAGCTTATAATAGCTTCTATTAATGCAGTGATGATCGGTATAGCAAGTAATAAAATAAACACTTTTCC
Organism: Virgibacillus sp. NKC19-16; assembly: GCF_021560035.1. NCBI lineage: Bacteria > Bacillati > Bacillota > Bacilli > Caryophanales > Bacillaceae > Virgibacillus > Virgibacillus salidurans. The sequence continues at coordinate 1,985,598 of NZ_CP074373.1, forward strand.
TGCAAGCTCAATATTTGCTGCAACAGACTGGAGACCAGCATCCTTCGTTATACTTGATCCAATCTCAGCCAGATAAGCAATACCAATAATTTTTAAAATGGTTTCCAGGTACATCCCGTCAATATTCGCTCTTTTCCCCAATGAATCAATCAATTGAATGATTGTCCCAATTTGCTGAACCACAACGAAGAAAATAATTATGGCAGTAATTAAAATAAGAAAAAAAGCAAATGAAGCATGTAAATCTTTTAAGACGATATATAAAATGGTAGCGATAATACCGAGTGTTACGATTTGTAAGATATCCATGTATTCTACCCCTGGAAAAGAAATACAGATCTAATCTGTTGAAATAAATCAGATAGACTGTTTATAACGACGACGAGAACGATAATAAACCCTAACAGTGTGGCAAATTGTGCAATTTCCTCTTTTCCCATTTGTTTCAGAATGGTATGAATTAATGCCACAATAATTCCAATCCCAGCAATTTGAAATAAAATGGATGCATCTGTAAGCATGGATGTACCCCTTTCCTGCTAATACTACATGAGCAGCAATACGATGAATAGCCCGCATAAGACTCCTAAGCTCTTAGCCATTTTGCTATATTTAAACTGGTGGTCTCTTGCTTCCTCCAGTTCTCGATTCAGGTGACTTACCGTTAATTGAATATGCTTTTGTTGTTGGTGAAAATCATGTTGCCCTAGGGTTCGCCCGAATTGTTTCAAAATTTCCCCTTCATTACTGCCTAAAGCGGACTCTTTCAGCAATGCGTTCACATGTTTATCCCATAGGCCAACCAAATCTATTTTGTCCCCCTGCATACTAGTACTTAAATCATGAAAGAATGATCTCGTGGGATCAGGGATCTGATTCGCGATGGTTGTAAATGCATCTTTTAAAGGTAATTGACTATATAGGATTTCAGCTTCCAATATTTGCAGCGCATTTTTCAGCTGTCGAATATGCTTTGGTCTATTGCTCAGGGCCTGACTCCACTCAAACCCTACCCATGTTGTTGTGCCTATGAAAAGAAGTGCTCCAATCCACTTCACCCGGTAAGCACCCCGATTTCTGTAAAATATTTTTTCCTTCTTTATTATAAATTTGTCGAATATGTCCTGGATGATTATGTTTTTCTAATAGGACTATTCGGCTGAACACCTTTTGCTCGAATAAGGGCTGTAAGGATGGGCGTTTCTTTAGATCTTCCAATGTATCCCCATGTATCGTACAAATAACAATAACCCCTGCATTTATTGCCTCCATTAAAGCCTCTACATCTTTTCTACTTCCTATTTCATCAATGACAAGTACATCTGGTGACATTGATCGAATCATCATCATCATGCCTTCTGCTTTCGGGCAGGCATCCATAACATCTGTTCTAAGCCCTAAATCATGTTGTGGCACACCTTTTATACAAGCACCTATTTCAGATCGCTCATCAATTACACCAACTTTTTGTGGGGATATATTACGCCACCCTGTAGCAATCAGCCTTGCAACATCCCGTATTAACGTTGTTTTACCAGTTTGAGGCGGTCCAACGAAAAGTGTATTAAGATAAGTTTTATGGTGCATATACGGAATAACCGGTAACGCTGCTCCGATTTCTTCCTTGGCAATTCGAATGTTAAAAAATGTTATATATTGAATTGCTTTGACATTTCCATTTATTGTATTTACTTTACCGGCAAGTCCAACCCTATGGCCGCCCTCAATCGTAATATAGCCTTCCCGAAGCTCGTCTTCCATTCGGTATAATGAAAACTCACTCAATTGATTCACTATAAATATGCTGTCCTGTTTAGTTGGTCTCGTCTCAGCCACCCACTCAGTCCCCCTATCAAAAATTAGTTCAACAGGGTGATGCAGGCGAAAACGAATTTCCTGTAATGACTGCCATTTATCCGTGATTTTAGCGTTTATGGCTTGCCTCATTTCAGCAGGGAATAACTTTAAAATTTCCTCCATAGCATGTCCTCACTTCTAGTAGTAGCTTTATAATAAATGTATGTACAATGGATTAAAATATGACAAGCTAGCAGAAACGAATAAAAAAACAGCCCGCCATATAAATAGCGGACTGTTTTTAGCCTTTTAAATTTTAAGCTCTTGATACATACTTTCCATCTGTTGTGCTAATGACCAAGACTTCTCCCTGGTTAACAAAAAACGGGACTTGTACAATATGACCGGTTTCTAGTGTTGCGGGTTTTGAACCACCACTTGCTGTATCCCCTTTGATGCCGGGCTCTGTCTCTGTTACCTCCAGCTCAACATTCTTAGGCAGCTCTACACCTAGAATTTCCCCCTCATATGTGATAACTTGAACTTCCATGTTCTCTTTCATAAATTTTAGTTCATCTTCAATATCACTTGTCTGTAATTCAACTTGTTCATATGTGTTTGTATCCATAAATGCGTGGGTATCACCAGAAGCGTATAAATATTGCATTTTGCTATTCTCGATATGTGCTTTGCTTACCTTTTCTCCACCACGGAATGTTTTTTCCTGAATATTCCCGCTTCGTAAATTACGGAGTTTTGATCGAACAAAAGCTGCTCCTTTACCAGGCTTTACATGCTGAAACTCCATGACCTGCCATATATCATTGTCCACCTCAATCGTTAAACCTGTCTTAAAATCATTTACAGAAATCATGTTTATTTCCTCCCTTACCCTAAATCAAAAGCTTATAGTTGAATGAGATCTTTATTAGCAAATGTCAATCGTTCATTTCCTGTCTTTGTAATAACGATATCGTCCTCTATTCTGCACCCTCCAACACCTGGCACATAAATCCCCGGTTCAACAGTAACCACCATACCTGTTTCCAGCTTCTTATCTGTTCTAAAGGATAGACTTGGTCCTTCATGCACTTCGAGACCTAAACCATGCCCTGTTGAATGGCCGAAATAATCACCATAGCCTTGCTTCTTAATATAATCCCTTGTTAATGCATCTGCTCGCTTACCGGTAATGCCCGGTTTAATGCCATCAACACCTCGAAAATTTGCTTCTAATACTGTGTTATAAATCGTCTTTAGCTCATCATTTATTTCCCCGACCGCAAAGGTTCTGGTTATATCGGAACAATATCCCCTGTACAGGGCACCATAATCTAATGTAACCAGTTCTCCTGATTTGATTTCCTTGTCTGAAGCAACGCCATGCGGAAGCGCTGAGCGTTTACCTGATGCAACGATTATATCAAAACTCGAGGACGTAGCTCCTTGCCTTCTCATAAAGAATTCAAGTTCATTTGAAATATCAATCTCCTTAACCCCTGGTTTAATATAGGATTGAATATGTTCAAATGCATCATCCGCGATTTTCGCAGCCTCTTTCATAATGGATAGTTCATTAGCCGTTTTAATTAAACGGAGATCTTCCACTAGACCACTAACTGGAACGAATTCTGCTTCGATAACCTGTTTATAGTCCTCGTATTTGCTGTAGGTTACGTGCTCTTTTTCAAAACCAAGCCTTTTAACATTCATATTTTTTACCTGGTCTTTAATTTCTAATTCTATAGCTTGTTTATGTTCTACTATGTCAAACCCTGTTGCCTGCTCTGTTGCCTGTTCTGTGTACCTGAAATCTGTAATAAATCGTGTTTCATTCTTACTGATAATGGCAGCCCCCGCAGTCCCGGTGAATCCCGTAATGTAGCGTCTGTTAATGGCACTTGTAATTAAAATGGCATCTAAATTGTTAGCTTCCAGTGTATTTCTTAATTTTGTAAGTTTATCCAATGTATTCAACCCTTTCTAATTCTTTTACAAAGCGATATACTGCGGACTTCAGTGTATCATAAAAGAATACATTTGAATAATGATTGTATGGAATGCGTGCTAGAGTATATTAGTTATTGGCCTGCCTTTTGGATTCTTTTAATTTTGTATCATGAAAGTCATACGATATAGAATAGCCAACAAAAGTTCCGTATAGAATATATAACGAAATGGTTGATACAATCGTATTTGCACTAAGATCAGCAACTGGTGGGACGTTTTGGAAAATGGGCTGGAGCACATAAAAAACAATACCCCAAAGGATAATTCCATATGCGATTCCAATCCACATGGAGTTTATTTTTTTAAATAGCCCGTGGTAAATAAAAGCTGTCACTATAGAAATCACACTAATCAATAAGATAGACACAACATCACCTAACCAGGTATCCGTCCACGCTGCTGTTGTCCATGAACGCAACAAATAACTTTTCAGGCTTACTTCGGAAAAATTGAAATAATACATAATTACTCCAATAAAACCCCAAAGCATCCCACCAATGAAACCTGTTAGTAAGGAACGGGATAGTATGGTCCTGGAATCTTCATTTTTATTTAGTTCTAATCGCTGATTTTCGTCACTCATTATATCCACCTCCATCTGTATTATGACCAATTACCCCAAAACCTATCATAAGCAATCTTTTTAAAAATAAAGGCTAGTTATTATGTATTTTTTCTAGTAAAATAGAGATACTAACAATAGTCGGTTTAGAAAGTAGTTAAAAATTTCACTTTGGCTGAATACTTTAAGTTGATAAGGAAAGAATCTAGGATAACAAATCTTTTTTTACAGGTTTTTGGGAAAATCATGATATAAAAATCTGATTTGTGGTATACAGATAATAAATGAGAAATATGAAAGGAGGACTTTCTGATGGCTCGCAATAAAATGTCCGTATTAATCTATACACTTATCGGCTTAGCAGTGATAGGGATTGTGTCACAACTATTCACAAACACAGCAAATTTCTTCACCAGTATTTTTATTACACTCGGGATTGGTATAGCTATTTTTGCGGTATTCTATTTTGTATTTCTCAGAAAAAAAACCCCTTCTAATGACATGAAAAAATACAAAAAAGCTGTCAAACAATCAAAAGCAAAATATAAGCAGCCTAAGGCAACACACCAAACAGCAACAGCTAATAGACAGCAACAAACGCAAATAAAGAGAAAAGTAAATAAACGTGCACCACACCTACGGGTGATTGATGGAAATAAACATAAGAAAAAAGACCGAGCTTCCTTTTAGGACAGCTCGGTTTTCTTTTTGAGGAAGTATGGAGGTGGTTCCTTTTGCTTCCTATTGATTTCCTATTTTGGCCAATGCTTTAGAAAATGATCTGCACTCTTCATTCCAGATTCCATTAACAATCCCTTTGTTTCCTCATTAATTTGAAAATCGGTGGTCCCGATATCTTCTACAGGAATAAAGATAATATGATTATCATACGATTTGGAAATATACCTGGTATCATGTGCCTGCTTCATTGTAGAAAACAGTGCTAGAAACATATCAAAAGCGTTTTTAATATCCTTTTGAGGATGCTGTTTTTCGACAGTATCACTTAACTTCACACCTAAAATTGGCCGATCACTTCTATTATTACTATTTTCGAATACCCATAACGGAAAATTACTTAATAATCCTCCGTCAACGATTATACTTTTATTGTTTGATTTTCCAGGTAGTTTTTTTGGCATAAAAAAATAGGGAAACCCAGCACTCATTCTCACAGCTTTTGAGATGGGGAAATAATTTGGTTCGATATTATATATCCGTTTTAAATCATCCGGTATGACAACTAATTTTCCTAATGACAGGTCACTTACAATAACTTTAAGATATCCCGGCTGAAGGTCATGAAATGTATAAATATTTTTTTTAGCTAGCTGCCTGTATAGCCATTGTTCTAGCTTATCACCTTTGTATATGCCTAGTTGAAAATATAAAAAAAACCATTTACTAAAAGGGATTAATTTACTTAACCAGGGAGGGTCTAAAAGTTCTTTTAAATCTAATTCACCAAGCATTTCATTAATTTCATCCGTTGAATAATCGGCAGCTACAAACGATGCTACGATGGCTCCAGCAGAAGTACCCGCAACACGTTCCAATTGTAATGTGTTCGTTTCTATGCTTTTGAGTGCACCTACAAACGCATAAGCTTTTACTCCACCACCAGAAAACACACCATCAATTTTCATGAGTTCTCTCCCTTATTCTTCTTTTTATATTTTTAAGCACAAGAGAGGGAAAATAGAACTCATTATTCGAATATATGGTAAGGATGATTACTTTTAGTCTTTTTCATTTTCCATATGTAGTTGCCTTAATTGCAATACGCGGTTTTTATCAGATTTGAAATAATTTACTAAGTCTCCAATCCGATCAATTGAATTCCAGCTAAGGTGATGTTCGATACCTTCCACATCCTCATAAATCTTTTCTTTATCGACACCAATTATACCAAGAAATTCCTCCAATAATTCATGTCGAAATACCAACCTTTCGCCAATTTTTTTCCCTCTGGCAGTAAGTACAAGTCCTCGATACTTCTCATAGTTCAAATACTCGTCTTTATCGAGTTTCTGAACCATCTTTGTTACAGAGGATGGATGTACCATTAATGCTTCTGCAATATCAGCTACCCGCGCATAGCCTTTCGTCTCAATTAAATTGTATATTTGTTCAATATAATCTTCCATACTGGGTGTAGGCATAAAATCTCCTCATTTCAAGAATAATTTTTAGTTACTGCAACAATGTTTCTATACTATGAGAATACAGTAAATCGGAAAGTAAGACAAGCCAAAGAAGAGCTAACGGTTTTCGTTAGCTCTTTCTAATTGGGTAAATAATTTATAAACCGCACTTCAGTTGGGCGTTACAGCTTGTACAAGTATTGCAACCACCTATATCTTCAACACTGCCTGTCCGACAAACCGGACATGTGTCCCCGACTTCGGAACCGATCGTTACATTCGTTTTTTCCAGTTCCTGTACGGTGTCCATTAATACGACTTTCGGTTTTTCTGTCTCTTGAAATAACTCTGTTTGCTCGCCGATAGTATTCTCTTCCGCTTTTAGTGTCAGCACTTGTGAATCACGGCTACCGTCTACATAGACAGTTCCGCCTTTTGCTCCACCATTGTATAATCTGCGGTAAACACTTTCTACCTGATCAACGGTATATCCGCGTGGTGCGTTTACCGTTTTGGAAATAGAACTGTCTACCCAACGCTGGATTACACATTGTGTATCAGCATGCGCTTCTGGAGTTAAATCCATGGAAGCAACAAACCAATGTGGTAAATTATTTGGATCCGCGTCCGGATTTTCGTCTAGATATTCCTGTACAATACTTGCTTTTACTTCAATAAATTTACCAAGTCTTCCACTTCTGTAGTATGAAAAGGAAAAATATGGTTCTAAACCTGTGCTAACGCCGACCATTGTACCTGTGCTCATTTTTGTTACTCTCCATTAAATAGAGGGCGGGATTATTAGTACCCGCTCCCCATGTCGCCATGAGGATCAGACTATATCATCAACCATTTTCTTTCTATGCCTATTGCGGTGACAAGGGTGTTCACACAAACTTATCAAATTTGAAAGTTTATTTGCCTGCTCCCAGTCTCCATTAAATTTTCTAAAAGGAACTAGATGATGCACAGATAATTCTTTACCAAGTTCCTTTTCTGTTAAACCACAATCTTGACAAGTAAATTCATCTCTTATTCTTGTTTTCCTTCTTTGAGATCTCCAATTAGGGCCATAATAATCAATGTCCCCACCTTGCCAGACTAAGTTATTTTCTCCTGAGAATGCTCCAGATTTTGAATAGTACTCTGCCATGCAAATAACATCGCAAAAATTCCAATTTTTAATTATCGAGGGTTTACGCTCTATTGTTTTAGAACAATTTGTGCAATAAATATTAACTCGCTTCCTGTATTGCACTTCACCTCTCTTGCCGTTCGCTTTACCTAAACATGATTTAGAGCAATATTTTGCAGTTTCTTTCCTCGAAACAATTACGTTGAAGTTCTCATCACATGTTAGACAAGTTTTTGTAATTTGTTGCTTCAAATGCTGATTTATTTTTTTGTTATTTTCTCTTAAATAGCCATTGTTACACTCTCTATTACAAAAATTGTTTTTACTGATTTTTGATTGTTTCCTCAAAATCTTGTTACCACAATGAGAACACGTAACATTTACCTTTTTACTTAAATGTTTAAAAGCAATTGGATTTTCACTTTGATATTCACCTTTACAATTTCTAGAGCAATATTTTCTCCTATCAAAATGACTTGGTTTTACTTTCATTAATTTTCCGCAATTTAGACATTGTTTTTCCAACATGCCACCTCATTTATAGGTTTTATATAAATCTAAGGTGTATATACATGGTTGCTCTGCGTTTAGTCGTTGAGGGGTCAGCCACGACTTCCCTGCGGATTGTCTCCACCTTTCGATTTTTACTCTTAAATATGCGTTGGCAAAACGCGAGTACGAAAGGATACTGAGAGTTTCCCGCATATAGCATAGTTTACGCTACATCTTTACAGATATAGGGGGCAATAACTTTACCCGTAGGTGCAACAGTCAGTAGATGAGAGTTGCGTATACCATTTTCTAGTATTCCCACTCTTATATCTTCTGGCATTTTTTTCATATAACCCGTATTGATAAATGCTTCTCGTAATTCTTTTGTTTCCTCATCTGTTTTACCAATTAAGAATGGGAAACTTCCTTTTTCTTTGGCAAGCTCAATGGACTGGCGATAAGCTGTGGTAGCAATGGTTTCAAATAGCTTGTCCACCAATTCATTGCCTGCATTTGATCCATATTCTGTTTCACAATAGATTAAGAGATCATGCATGCCCATGACGCCTAATCCGACTCGGCGCTCACCAAGTGCTTGCTTTTTATTTTCCTCTAAAAAGTATGGTGTCGCATCGATTACATCATCCTGCATGCGAACGCCGGTTTTTACCGTTTGCTTTAATTTTTCAAAATCAACTGTTTTTGTATCTTTATTTGCCATTTCAGCAAGGTTCACTGCTGCTAGATTACAAACAGAATAAGGTGCTAGTGGTTGTTCCAATTTTGTTATCCTATCGGCTTTTTATCCAATAGTTCTTACAGTTTAATTTCCTGTAAGTTCAGCATATCTTTTCATTACACACTTTTCATTGTTGTATGTTATTTCGTGTGTCATGTTGCGGCCTCGTGGACGGGTTATAATCTGTTGTATAGGTTCACCGTCTATGCGTTGCCCCTGGCTAACGTTTTAATTTTAGCCTTCGGTTCGGGTTAGCATCTCAGCCTTCCCGCTTTATTCCGCAATGTTTAACGTGAGGCAAACTAAGCTACTTTACCACACGGATTTGTCGCAACGACCTGATCTCCATAAGCTTGAGCATTTGTCATGTCGTTCGCATTGTCAATAAAGAAAATACCTGGTTCTGCTGCGTATGTTGCACAAATATTGATTAAGTTCCATAGTTCTTTGGCTTTTACTTGGCGGTATGTGCGCACACCATATCCCATTTCTTCCCATTTACGAACATCACCGACATCATGCCAATTTTCATTGTATGCGTCCATTTCTTCTTTCGTATAATTTTCCACATCCGGAAAGCGAAGATCGTAATAATCATCATTTTCGACTGCTTCCATAAATTCTTTTGTTAAACAAACCGAAATATTTGCCCCTGTTAAAAATTCCGGATTATGAACAGAATACGTGCCGCCGGTTTGGACTTTTTCTTCCGCTTTGCGTATCGCTGCTTGTGTAAACCCACCTAAACCTGGCATTGATCTATAATTAACAATTCCTTGATATAGATCCATTTCTGTTTCTGTAAATGGTGTAAAATTCAATTTCTCCTGTGCGAGCTGTTTAATTTGCTCATCCGCTGTGTTTTCAATCAAATAGCGCAAAATTCTTGGGTTTTGCATTTTGGAAATGATGAATTCAATGATATCAGGATGAGAATCTACTAACATTATCATTTGAGCCAAATTGTTACGTTGATTCGTTACATCAACTCTCTAAGTCACCTTAGAGTTCAGACCATATCTTACACATTTAATATGTGCCCCCGCACTTCGAAATCACTTGATTTCTACTTTACTCACTTTCGTCTTTAGACGTGCTTTCAATGGTCGTTGAACCTTCTTCCCATCGGAAGCTTGGCTGCTGATTGTCTTTATCCACTTGTTGTTTTATAGCATTCACGCCTACCGTTTCCAGTTACGTTGTAGCCAACAAGTCATCTATGATGCTTTCAACATATTTAAAATTATTTAATATGTCATCTTCCCAAAAACGGATTATATTATATCCGTTTTTCTTTGTTATCTCATTTTTGTATAGGTCAATTTCAATTCTTTTCTTTTGCCATTCCATTGGTACTGGATAAAATTTTGGGTTAGCATGCCAATAATCGCCATCGCATTCAATAATAGTGTTATATTCTACAAGTGAGAAATCAAATTGTCTTTTCTCTAGGATAAATGAATATATATTTTTTATATTATTCATCCTAATGAAATTTTCTAGCTTCTTTTCAATATTTGTTTTGTGAAAGACCTGTTTTTCCATTTGTTTTAATGTAGCTTGTCGAATCTTATTAATAGTGGATTCACTATATATACCTTTTTTTCCACTATTCCAAGATGGAGTATTATTTTGGCGTCTAGTTGTTGCTGTTTTAGTAATAATAGTTTTAAAATGTTTATGTTTTTCGTCACTGTTCATTTGATTATGCCATTGTTTAATTTTTTGTGATTTATTTATTTTGGAGCATTCACTAGAACATGTTTTAGTTTTTCTGTTTTTTGCCTCAAAATAAGAATTACAAACTATACAAACTAATGGTGGTTTTTTTGACGGCATGAAACACTACAATATTTATTTGGAACGCCTCTTGTCAGTTTTACTTTATTATTGCATGAATCACGATTACATGTTAATTCCTGGCATGAATAATAATATCCATAAATAATTTTCTAATGTTAAACCGTGCTGCTTTAAATGTGTTGTAAACCGACCTTGTCTATTATGAGATAAGTTAAAATCACAAATCTTACATTTTTGTGGTTGTTTTGCATCATAGGATTTCACGTTCTTCACCTCAAGAAAAAACTTATTTCTTAGATATTAATTACACGTTGAAATCTAAAGAGTTTCCAGCAATTCACGGGGTTTATTTAGAGACGAGGCACTTCTATTTACCACGTCTTGAACCACCTTGCTCAACTAAATGCGTAAGTTTCGCAATATCATCGAGCCATGATACCGATCCGGATGATTTTCCGTTCACACCTCTTGCCAATGTATTGCGAGGTCTTAAGGTAGATCCATTCGTGCCGACACCCCCACCTCTACTCATAATTTCCATGACTTGTTTTCGGTGATCGGATATGCCTTCACGGGAATCTTTGATGTATGGCATGACGTAACAGTTAAAATACGTTACATCCGTATCCGCACCAGCCCCGTATAATACTCTTCCTGCTGGTATGAAATTCATATTTGCCAACTCATCATTGAATTTCGCAAACCATTCTTGTCTTGCTTCTTCTGTTTGCTCCACATTTGAAAGTCCTGTAGCATTTCTTTTTGCAATTTGTTCATAATATATTTCCAGTGGCTTATCAATAACACTTAATTTTCGCTGCACTATTCCTGTTTCTGCTTCATTTTCGTCATCCAGTACAGATACAAACTCAGAATTTACTTGAATGTTTGCTTCGTTCTTCGCCCAGTCTATCGATTTTACGATACCTAGTCCGCGGGCAGGAAATTTTGGATCTGCTTTGACTGTTAAGACAACAAAGTCGCCTTCTTTTAATGTTTTCTTCTGTGTATCCTTAAAAGCATATCGATCCAGCATTACTAAGCGGGAAACGCCAGTATGGGTAAGCTTCATATCCGCAGTAATTGGATGTACCTGTGGAAACAATTTGATATCTCCATTAAGCATCTCCACATCAATTCCTTGTCTTTCTTCAACAGCTATCGACATGTTATCGCTCCTTTATTAACTTTTATAACTATACAATACCACATATCATTTATTTAAAACAATATATTGAGAAGAAAAGATAAAAAAATACTATATATTGTGTTTAAAGCAAATAAAAGGCAATTTGTCAACAATAAATAAAAGCTAAATTCGACAGTAAATAAAAGCTGTTTGAAGCAAATAAGGTTTTTTCTACTACATATCAACAATTTCAGGCTTTGCAATATATTTTCTTTTAGACTTATTGCTGCATAATTCACTTAAATCACCTATTCATCAGTCTAAATCCAGGTTTTATCCTAATGGAAAGAAAAAACTTTGAAAAAATAGTCTAAACACAATATAATAGAGGTAGTACAAATGTGAAATACGGGGGAAATATGATGGAATTTTTAGTAATAGCAATAGTTGCACTGCTTGCGTTCGGTGTGTTTCGATATTTCAGGCAACGTAATTTTTTAAAGGTTTTAACTCAGGATCAATTTCGTGAAGGTTATCGAAAAGCACAACTTATAGATGTAAGAGAGCCACAGGAATTTGATAAAGGACATATTCTTGGCGCTAGAAATATTCCGGTAACACAAATGAAACAACGATTAGTAGAAATCCGGAAAGACAAACCGGTTTATCTCTATTGTCAAAGTGGTTCGCGCTCCGGGCGGGCAGCACAACTTCTGCATAAAAAGGGATACCAGGATATTAGCCAACTAAAAGGCGGATTTAAAAAATGGACTGGAAAAATTAAGACGAAATAAAGCTAAGGCTCAAGAAATATTCACTCTTGAGCCTCTTTTTTTATTTACTATAGCTTAAAATTGGTTTTCTTGCTGCCGTTGTTTCATCCATCCGTTTAACAATCGTATTATGCGGAGCCTCTTGAACTAATTCAGGGTCATTCTTTGTTTCCTCGGCAATAGAAATCATAGAATCAATAAACCCATCCAAGGTCTCCTTGGACTCTGTTTCCGTCGGCTCAACCATCATTGCTTCTTCCACATTTAATGGGAAGTATATCGTTGGTGGATGGTAGCCATAATCAAGCAGGCGTTTAGCTACATCCAATGTACGAACACCTAATTTCTTTTGTCTTTTTCCTGATAAAACAAATTCATGTTTACAATGCTGCTGATATGGTAGTTCATACGCCTCTCCAAGTTTGCGCATCATATAATTTGCGTTTAACACAGCATATTCACTAACTTTTTTAAGCCCTTCTGCCCCCATTGTACGGATATACGTATAGGCACGAAGGTTAATTCCGAAGTTTCCATAGTAAGGTTTTATTCTTCCAATTGAATTTGGTCTATCATAATCAAAATCGTATTGACCCTCTTTTTTAACGATTACAGGCTTTGGTAAAAATGGCTCGAGTTCTTTGGATACACCTACTGGACCAGATCCAGGCCCTCCACCACCATGTGGGCCTGTAAATGTTTTGTGAAGGTTTAAATGTACCGCATCAAACCCCATATCTGCTGGCCTTGCATAACCCATAATGGCATTCAAATTAGCCCCATCATAGTACAATTTTCCACCAACACCATGAACGATTTCTGCCATCTCTATAATTTCAGTTTCAAATAAACCTAATGTATTCGGATTTGTTAACATTAATGCTGCTGTATCTTTTCCAACAATACCTTTTAAATCTTCTATATCTACTAAACCTTGCTCATTCGTTTTTACAGTGACTGCATCAAATCCGGCAACGGCTGCTGAAGAAGGATTGGTTCCATGTGCAGAATCAGGAACGATAACCTTTGTACGGTCAAAATCACCATTTGCTTCATGAAACGCACGAATCATCATTAATGACGTCCATTCTCCTTGAGCTCCTGCTGCAGACTGAAGTGATACTTCATGCATTCCGGTAATTTCCCGTAATGAGGTTTGTAAGTCATACATCATCTCCATTGCACCTTGGACACTTTCAGTACTTTGATGTGGGTGAATGTGATTGAAGCCATTCAAACGAGCAACATCCTCATTTATTTTTGGATTGTACTTCATCGTACAGGATCCCAACGGATAAAAGCCTGAATCAACCCCATAATTTCGATTGGAAAGCCCGGTATAATGTCGCATGATATCCAACTCGCTCACTTCAGGTAAATTAGGAGGAGAAGTGCGAATATAAGAACTTTCTAATTCAGCGTCCAGATCCACTTCCGGAACATCCATTTCTGGTAAACTATAGCTCGTTCTTCCTTCTTTACTGCGTTCAAAAATTAATGGAAAATCTTTATTAGCCATTGATATCCTCCAATTCTTTAACAAAAGCGTCGATCTCTTCTTTTGTGCGGTTTTCGGTTACAGCAATTAACATATGCCCTTCAAGTTCAGGATACGATTTTCCTAGATCATAGCCACCGATAATCCCTTTATCCAGCAACTTTTTATTTATTTCACTTACAGAGTCAGCAAGTTTCACAACCAATTCATTGAAGAACACACCTTCTGTAACAACAGGAATAGTTGATTGCTCCAACTTTTGTTTTGCGTACCGGGCTTTTTGCATATTTAATTTTGCCATTTTTTTCAATCCGTGCTTTCCGATTGAGCTCATTGCAACAGAACTAGCTAATGCATTTAATGCTTGATTTGAACAAATATTGGAAGTCGCTTTGTCCCTTCTGATATGCTGTTCTCTTGCTTGTAACGTTAATACAAAGCCACGTATCCCGTCTTCGTCTTTCGTCTGTCCAACCAAGCGGCCAGGAACTTTGCGCATTAATTTACTAGTCGTTGCAAAATATCCACAATGAGGGCCTCCAAACTGGGTAGGTATTCCAAATACTTGCGTGTCTCCGACAACAATATCAGCACCAAATTCTCCCGGTGGTGTCAAATAACCTAATGCTAGCGGGTTACTAGAAACAATAAACATGGTTTTCTTTTGTTGTTTAATTAATTCATTCACCTTTTCCAATGGTTCAATCTGTCCAAAAAAGTTTGGATACTGCAGTACAACACTCGCCGTATTTTCATCTAATTCGCTTGCAAGCTGATCCATGTCAGTGAGTCCATTGCTGTGATCAATTTCTACAATTTCCAGGTTAGGCCCCTTTGCATAGGTGTCAATAACATCCCTTGATTCAGGATGAATGGCCTTTGAAACGAGAATTTTTTTCTTCTTCGTTTGTGCCGCACTCAAGTTTACCGCCTCTGCAAGCGCAGTTCCTCCATCATACATTGATGAGTTTGCTACGTTCATTCCTGTTAATTCTGTAATCATCGTCTGGAATTCAAAGATGGCCTGAAGTTCACCTTGGGATATTTCCGGCTGATACGGTGTATACGCGGTATAAAATTCCGATCTTGATATTACATGATCTACGACAGATGGAATAAAATGATCATAAACACCTGCACCTAAAAAGGAGCTATATTCTGTTAAATTGGCATTTTTATTTGCCATCTTCGTTAATTCTTTCTTTAGCTGTGCTTCATTTGCACCCTTTTTAAGATTAAGCTCGCCCTTAAAACGTATATTACTTGGGATGTCAGAAAATAATTCATCCGTTGATTCTATTCCAATTGTATCTAACATCTCTTTCTTATCTGTCTCAGTCATCGGTAAATAACGAAATTCCATTGCCAGTACCTCCCTATTTCCCTCGTTTGTAAAATGGCGTTTTTACGACTACTGCTTTTAACTTACGCTTTCGAACCTGGACGTCTAATTCTGTTCCTTCTATCGCTACTTCTGCTTTCACTAAAGCTAAACCGATATTTTTATTCAATGTTGGAGATTGTGTACCGGAAGTAACAAAACCTACTTCTTCCTCCCCGCTGTATACCTCATACCCATGGCGAGGGATTCCTTTATCAATCATTTCAATCCCAACAAGCTTTCTCGGGGGCCTTGTTCAATTTGCTCTTTCAACTTTTCTTTTCCAATAAAATCTGCTTCTTTATCAACTTTTACAGCAAATTTCAATCCTGCTTCTACTGGTGTAATATCCTTGGAAAGCTCTTGTCCGTAAAGAGCTAAATTTGCTTCAAATCGCAAGGTATCTCTTGCTCCCAGCCCAATAGGTTCTACGCCTTTATCTTCGCCAGCCTGCAATATTGACTGCCATAACATGCGTCCATAAGTTTTTGCAATATAAATTTCAAATCCATCTTCCCCCGTATAACCTGTACGTGAGACAATGGCAGGAACGTCTATGGATGAAAAATAAACCTCACTATCAAAACGGAAGAACTTAATTTCACTTAAATCCGTTTCCGTTAGCCTTTGTAATACTTCTTGTGCGGCCGGACCTTGTAAGGCTAATTGAACATAATCACTTGATACATTTGTAATGGTGACATCTTCCCAGCTGTAATGATTGTTTTCCTTTAGCCATTCATAATCTTTTTTTGTGTTAGCGGCATTAACAACCAATAAATAATCATTTTCTCCCACCATATAAATAATGAAGTCATCAACAGTGCCACCGTTTTCGTAGCACATGAACGTGTATTGAGCACGATCTGGAGTTAATTTTGATACATCATTTGTTGTCATTTTTTGCAGGAAATCCAAACTTTTCTGTCCACTTACAGCAATTTCTCCCATGTGTGAGACGTCAAATAAACCTGCTTTATTTCTTGTGACCTCATGTTCGTGTTTAATTCCAGAGAATTGTACTGGAAGATCCCAGCCGCCAAAATCGACTGTTTTTGCCCCAAATTTTTCATATTCCGGAAATAACGGTGTCCGATTTAACTCACTCAACCCATCCACTCCTTTTTTAAAAGTTTTGTGACTTGAAGTCTATTCTAAAACACAAAAACAGAGATTTCACTGATACCAGGAAATCTCTGTCTTCAAACCAGAAAGTTGCGTATTTATATAGAAACCGGATTCACATTTCCTTATAAATACTTGCTTCGTGGGTGGTCTACGTACCTGTAAACACTCTCCAGAGGTGCGTCCTACAAGAGTCTTTTTGCCTGAGAGATTCGCGAGTTGCTTGCTCCTTCGGCGTTACGTTAAACGTAAGCTCTCCCCTTGTATTCATTCGCTTTTATGAAAATGGCTAATTTGGTTATACTAATACAAGTATCACGTGAAAAATCTAAGTTAATTATAGCACACAACCACATGAGAATATATAGAATATATTTTAATTTCATTTAATCCATTACGAAAAAGGAAGTATCATATGACGTCTATTCACTTACAAAAAGATTCAACTTTCATTGACCAGCTGCAATCGGATTTTGAGAAGGAAAGCAAGTTTTCACCATGGGACCTTTTCTCCATGACCTATCAGGCTGAGCTTACAACGATCACCCCTGAATTTTCCGGTTTACGTGCATTAGAGTACCTGCCGCATGTTGAATTTTTAAGTCATCAGATCGAAACGGCAAAGCAAGCAATCGAGGACATGAACGGCCGCGCTATATTAGCTGATGAGGTTGGGCTCGGCAAAACCATTGAAGCTGGCCTAATATTAAAAGAATACATGATTAGGGGTTTAGTTAAAAAAGCACTTATCCTGGTCCCAGCTTCTCTGGTAAACCAGTGGGTAAAAGAACTTAATGAAAAATTTTATATTCCGGCTGTTGCCCACAGGAAAAATTATGCCTGGGACCAGTTTGACGTTATTATATCATCAATGGATACTGCAAAGCGTTCCCCGCATCGTGAAAATATATTGGATATAGATTATGACTTCATATTGATTGATGAAGCCCATAAGCTAAAGAATCATAAAACAAAAAACTATTCCTTTGTCCGCCTGCTAAAGAAGAAATACTGTTTATTATTAACTGCTACTCCTGTTCAGAATCGGCTAATCGAAATATTTAACTTGGTTTCCATATTAAAGCCGGGACATTTGGGAAATTATGATTCGTTTCTCGATCAATACGGGAAGGATCGCAAAAAAATTAAACAGGACATGTATTTGAAGCAATTAATCCAAAAAGTAATGATTCGTAATACCAGAAAAGATACGACATTAAATAATACCAAGCGTCATATTGAAACCGTTTGGGTTGATTTCAAACCGGAACAACTGGAGGTTTACGAAGCGCTTAATCAGATAACAATGCCCTTTTCTTCATTTTCCAAGATTACATTTTTAAGAGAATTATGCTCATCACGCGAGGCTTGTTATTTATCCCTTCAAAAATTAGCGATGGAAGAAGACAATAAAGAATCTATTCAGCCGGTATTGTCAAAGATCGAACAATTACCTCACCATGTAAAAGCAGAAAAAGTGGTTGAATTAATTAAGAATATCGGGGACGAAAAAGTGATTATTTTCACAGAATACAGGGCAACTCAATATTACTTGCAATGGTATCTTCAGCAAGAAGGAATTTCTTCCGTCCCTTTTAGAGGTGGTTTTAAAAAAGGGAAAAAAGACTGGATGCGGCAACTGTTTAGAGACCATGCACAGGTTTTAATTGCTACAGAGGCAGGTGGTGAAGGGATTAACTTGCAATTTTGTAATCACATGATTAACTATGACCTGCCTTGGAATCCGATGCGGCTTGAACAGCGAATTGGGCGAATTCATCGGTATGGTCAGGAAAAAGACGTCCATGTATATAATTTTGCCATCAGGGAGACAATCGAAGAACATATTATGAGCCTGCTATATGAAAAAATCAACCTATTTGAGCAAGTTATTGGACATTTGGATGATATTTTAGCTGAGCTTGACATAACGGATATTGAAACTGAAATTGAAAATATTTATGTAGAGTCTACATCTACAGGTGAAGCTAAAATTAAATTAAATAATCTCTCGTCGATCATTAAACACACACATGCCAATGTAGATAATGAGGAGCGTCAATATGGCAATTACTAATTTAAACGAATTCTTGCAGGATTATTTTACCGCCAATCAGTGTGAACTTATCTTTAATGAAGATGGTGTATTAACGGTACAACTAACAGAAGAAATGGATAGGGCATTAATGAATCGGCCATTTTATTGGCATTATGTGAAGAGTACTGGATATGCTGGTGAACCAATGAAGCTTACACTCGTCACAAACCCGGATAAGCGGGAAGAAAAGGGAGAATGGATTCATTTCGGCAGTCCACGCTTGCAGCAAATACTTACTCAGCTTAAACAAAATGAAAAAGTCACTAAATTATTCCAGAAAGTAGAAACAAATCAAAATACACCGTTATACCCCTGGTTGGTGGTAAATATAAAGATAAGTTATGTCGGCAAGCAAAAGAAAGATGAAGTATTTTCAATCGGATTGCATTTAGTAAATGGTATGATGAAAGTTGAAATGATGGAACAGATGCAGCAGTTATCACTCCAAATGACAATATCTGATTACTGTTATCCCATTTCACCACTTATTAAACTAAAAAGTGGTTATCTTCGTATCCAGTCTGTGATTGATAATTATATTGAAAATCAAACACATGAATGGGCAGAAGAATCATGGAAAACATTAGATGAAGAAATTCAAATGCTTCATTATTTTTATACAGGGGAAACAGAAACTGTAAACGAACAAAAGCAAAAAGAATTGAACGAAATGAAAGAACGCTATGAACCATACATATCCTATGAAGTAATTAATGGTGGTATTTTTTATTTTACGGAGGATGCATTTGTATAAAGATATAAAAATAACAGGTGCGCACCGATGCGGTCACCTGTTATTCAGCCTTTTTCCAAATTGTTTTTAGCGCAAATGGCAAAATTCCCAGCCAGCGACTGCTGTAAGTTGCAGGAGGATTTTTTTGTTTTACTTTGCGTTTTTTTCTTTCCTCAGAAGGTAAATCGATATATGTCACCACTTGTTCCGTCATAAATTTTACATAATCATTTCCGGAAATTAGTCTCACCTCTTGATAGTTGTTGGTAGTCTTAGCTTTACCATTACAGGCTAAATTATTCCTTAAAGTTTTTTCAAAAATTTTTTCAAAAAAGAAGGAGTTTATCAAAACGTGTCGAATATAGTAGTTGTTGCAAATTTAAAAAGGAGGTGAATTTGTTTGAATCCTGCTGCAGCAATATCGAATAATCTTCTCACTGCTGCCTTCGAATCCCAAGCATCGGATATTCACTTTTACCCATTCCAAGATCATACCAATGTTTATTTCCGCATCCATGGGAAACGGATCTTTTATAAGCGTTTAATAAGTGCTAAGTATCAACTATTATTAACGTACTATAAATTTACATCCGGAATGGATATAGGTGAAATCAGAAAACCGCAAAATGGCACGATTACACATCAAGAATCAAATCAAATGTACTCCCTGAGATTATCAACACTTCCCGTCAACCTAATGGAAAGCTTAGCCATTCGAATCCTTCCACAGGAAGAAAACCTTTCTCTTGACCAACTTTTTCTTTTTCCAAATCAACTGAATAAATTAAAGGAATGGATTACGAACCAAGCTGGCATAGTACTATTTACCGGCCCAACAGGAAGTGGAAAAACAACAACCATGTATTCGCTCTTGCAAACGATTCTAAGTGAAAAGTCTTACCAGACGATTACATTGGAAGACCCTATTGAAAAAGAGATGGATGATATTCTGCAAGTACAGATTAACGAAAAAGCCGGCATTACTTATCAAAGCGGGTTAAAAGCTGCACTCAGACATGATCCCGATATTATCATGATTGGAGAGATTCGTGATAAAGCTACAGCAGAGTTTGCTTTTGATGCTTCTCTAACCGGACATCTTGTACTAAGTACCTTGCATGCTAAAAATGCTTCAGGAACGGTTCATCGTCTACTGGAAATGGGGTTAAAACAAACCGATTTGCAACAATCACTTATAGCAGTGGCAGCACTGCAACTATTGCCTATTCAAATAAATGAAACGACAAAAAGACGGGCTGCCATACTGGAACTATTAGAAGGCAAACGATTGGAAAAAACAATACAAGGAGTTGATGACAAAACTGAAAATGCATTTTATTCCTTTGACCATTTAAGAAAGAAGGCTTATGCATATGGATATATATCTGAAGAGATTTATAAGAATTCGTAAAGAAAAAATTTCCAGTGAAATTCAATTACGCTTTTTAAAGCGACTGAATCGATTATTGCATAATGGGTATCCATTAATTGAAGCCTTGGAAGTAATCAAGTGGGACAAGCAGTTAATTACGCCAGCAACAGAAATTACGGATGCTGTAAAAAACGGCTACCCTATTGATAAAGCGTTCGAACAAGCAGCATTTCATCAAACGATTACCACATATTTATATTTTGTCAGAGTAAACGGAGACGTGCAGGGTAGTATCGGCAAATGTATTGAGATGTACGAACACCGAATGAAATATATGAAGAAATTTCAACAAATCGTGCGTTATCCGTTAATCCTGTTACTCATTTTCTCCTTACTGCTCTATTTCATTAAACAATATGTTCTTCCATCCTTTGCAGATCTTTTTCAAACAAGCACAGAAGCCTCTTCCATGGTCATCTTATCTATTTTAGTTATTGACTTATTAGGAAATATGGTAATTGCGCTGACTGCTCTGATTCTGATAGCGATCATTATTTGGAATTTTATCAAACACAGGCTTACCATAACAAAGCAAATCAACTTTTATAATAGCTTACCAATTTACCGAACATTTCTTAAACTGCAAACCTCCTTTCTTTTTGCAACACATTTTAGCACCCTTTTGAAAACAGGCATGTCCTTCAAAGAAATTCTAACGCAAATGTCCAGCCAAAATAAATTACCAATTATTGCACATTACTCAAATTTAATGACAGAAGAATTAATGAGGGGGTTGCCTATCGCAAGCCTGCTTTCACAAATGCGTTTTCTGGAAAACCAGCTCGCTTCCATTTTCCAAAAAAATGTGGATGCCCATGCGTTAGAGAAGGACCTGGATGTGTATGCAGAGATTCTTACAGAGGAAATACAGCGAAAAATAATGAAAGCACTCACGTTAATTCAACCATTATTTTTTATTGTATTAGCCAGTTTTATCATTTTTATTTATATGACATTGATGTGGCCAATGTTCGAATTAATCCAAACAATCTAAAGGAGAGAAACATATGTTTAAAAATAATCGAGGATTTACACTGATCGAAATGCTTATTGTATTAATGGTTATATCTGTACTGATTATCCTGTTTGTGCCTAATTTAAGTGATAGAAGCGGCGATGTTCATGGTACAGGATGTGACGCGCTTGTAAGTCTTGTACAAAGTCAGGCTGAGTTATATGAATTGGAGGAAGGATCACAACCTGGGAGCATACAAGCTTTAGTTGATGATGGATATATTACCCTAGATCAAATAGAGTGTTCGAATGGAACTCCTTTATCGATTAGCAATGGGACTGTTTCTGCAGATTAACATGAAAAAACAGAGCGGATTCACATTGGTCGAATTACTTTTGGTTCTGTCCATCTTGTCCATTCTATTACTGCTAAGTGTTCCATTGAATATTTCCGGTTTACAAAAACACCAGGATAAGCAATTTTTGGAAACATTTCAATATGACGTTTTGTATATCCAAAATCTAGCAGCGACAACCACTGATGATAAAAGAGTATACATCAGATTTCATAATGACCGCTATGAAATTATAGTTGAAAGAAAAACACTTGAGACTAGATACTACCCCGATGGATGGGAAGTGGATCCACGGGCAATGGGAGAGTTATCTTTCAAATCGACTGGAACGATAAGGCAACCAGGCAGGATAAAAATGACCTCAAAGCATGATACCTACTTCGTTGTCTTTCCACTAGGGAAAGGAAGAGGTTATGTTGTTGAAGAATAATGGATTTACGCTAATTGAGGTTTTAGTAGCATCGAGTGTACTCATGATGGTTATCTCAACCGTTGTGCCTATCATTTCGCTTATCACAGAACATCAATCACTTTTAAGTGATAGACGCACGTTCAATTACTACTTACATGATGAATTACAGCCATATCTTCATCAGCAAGAAACTGCATTGCCAACAAATTACAGTGAAACGATTCACAATAAAACAGTCACATTTGAATTTCAGATGGTAAATGAATTAGTCAAAGGATGTGCAGAGTGGCAAAATGTCAAAAACAACAATGAAGTTATATGCTTGTATGGCTATAGGGAAAAATGAACGGGGATTTACACTCGTTTCTATCTTATTCAGTATTTCCATTATAGCTATAACCCTACCTTTTACAGGCTATTTAATCCATACCATTACGGGTAGTTCTTCCCAATATGAAGAAGTATCCACTCAACAATTCTTTCATTTTTTACGAGACGACGCCATTAAAGCAACAAGTTTTGCAATTGAATCATCTTCATTAACGCTTACAATTGATGATGAAACAACTGCTACTATTGAAATGTACGGGGAGCACATTCGGAGGAGAACCAATCGTGGAGGACATGAAATATATTTACGCGATGTAGAAGATATAACTTTCACAGAACTTCCTTATGGTATACATGCAACAGTCACTTCAATGCAAGGAGAGCATTATGAAAAAACAATTATCTTTTATGAATAATGGTGCAGGTTTCTTTTTTCCGTATGTACTTCTTGTAACAGCAGTTGTATTTATTTTTATCACCGCTACCATTACCATGTATGCAAGTGATGGTAAAATAACAGAGAAACACATGGAACAAGTTAAAATCGAAACATTATTTCAAATGGCCCACGCTAAATTTTCAGAGGAAAATGAAACAAAAAAAATAGATAGCGGTGAAACGTATTATGCATTCCCTTATGGCATTGTTGAAATAACATATGCCCCATCAGATGAGAACAGGTATGAATTGTATTTTAATATTACAACAGACAAAAATGCTGTATATTCTATTACACATACATGGCAACAGGATCCGAATAATAAGGATTCTAAAGTTATAAACGTGAACAATTACCAACAAAGCCGATAAAACGCCCATTTACTACAGAATATTTATTATAATAAAGGTAATAAATATGGTGAGGTGAATATTAATGGAAAATACACTAAAGGTTACAAATGTCCTAAGTGATCCGACGAGGTACAATATTTACCAATATATAATTAAACACCATAAAGAGGTTAGTGTAGTAGAAATCGCTGGAGAATTTGATATTTACCCAAATGTAGCACGACTCCATTTATTGAAGTTAGAAGATGTTAACATGGTTGTTTCCTATTCTCAAAAGACCGGGAAAGGAGGAAGACCAAGTAGATTATATCGCTTATCAGATAAGGTCGTTGAACTGAATTTTCCACACCAGGACTATAAACTACTTTCTACAATTGCGCTTGAGTCATTTGCAGAACTGGGTGACCCCGGTAAACAAGCATTGTATAACACAGGAGAAAAATATGGAACAAAAATAATTGAACATTACAATACGTCAGCCGTAGCCCAAGAACTCAATATTGATCAAAAAATACACATTTTACAAAACGCAGGAACAATGTTAGGAATGTATCCTAATTTTGTTCATCATCCGGAGACGAATAGTATTTCATTTCAAATTATTAATTGCCCGTTTAAGGAAATTGCTTCAAAAAATCATACAATGGTTTGTAAAATGCATCATTCTTTTTTAAAGGGATGTTTGAAGCATTATTTACAGAAATTGATCTAATGGAAGAAGATAACATGTTTCAGGGCTGTGAAAATTGCACGTATACAGCAAAACTTTCAATTGTTTAGTAAGATTCGTTTACAAGTCATCTTTCCTGGTTTATAATAACAATGATAAGGTTACCTAAAAGGAGGGGGAAAGCATGGATCGAATGTTTCGTGTGCTTGCCTTTTGGACGGGTATTTTTACAGTAATGTTTTATGTTGGCGATATGCTACAAACAGCACTATTATTCCTGATTCAAACGGCGTTTTTCCTTACATTAAGTTACTTAAAATTATCCGAACGCATGTATATGTATTTATTCGGGGCTTATCTTACCGTATTCATGGTTGGCTTTACATGGTATTCCGAATTTATACTTGTACCCGGTTTCGGACACTAAAAATAAAAAGAACCCCGCTCGCGTACATATGCTGGGTTCTTTTTATTTTTGGGTGTTTTCGTAAATATTGATGCTTTTAAAACTTCGTATTCGATAGGTCTTTTATAACTTTTATGTCAAAAAGCAGCAATCTTTTAGAAAACAGCCTTTATTTTTATATCAAGCCTCTTTTATCTTACAAACGGATTATTCACTTTTTCGTTACCTATTGTTGTTCTTGGTCCATGTCCAGGATAAACGACAAATCTGTTGTCTAATTGATAAAGGCGCCTGCGTATACTGGCTTCTAATTGCTTCATATCCCCACCCGGCAAGTCAGTTCGACCAATTCCTTGTTGAAATAATACGTCCCCGGCAATAACAAAACCTTCATCTTTAAAAATGAAACTAACACTTCCCGGAGAATGTCCTGGTGTATGAACGGCCTCAAAATTAAAAGAGGCTATTTTCATTTCACCGGGGTCTATCATATATTCTGCCTGCTTTGTTTTTATTTCTTCCCCTGTGAAAGATATGGAACCATTTAAACGTGGGTCTTCCAACCAGGATGCTTCATTTTTATGTAAATAAACGTCCAACCCATAAAAAAGACGCAAATTCTCTACTGCCCCTATATGATCAAAATGCGCATGAGTTAATAAAATAGCTTGAGGAGACAACTTTTCTTTATTTAAAAAATCAATTACTATATTCGCTTCCCCTCCTGGATCGATAATTAAAGCATTGCGATCATCATATACTATATAACAATTCGTACCCAGTGGACCTAAAGACATACTTTTTATATGCATTAAAAAACCTCCATTCAAAACTTATCCCTAAATCATTAGGATATACCTCGACAAAACCAAATTTCTATTATAAAATAAATAATATACTTACTTAGTTACATAATAATACAAATGTAATTCCTATATCAATAATGATCATTTAGGAAGTAATAAAGGAGGATAAAATAAATGCATACCATATTGGCAATTCTATTTTTATTTGTTGCTCTTCTATCTGTTGTATCCATCATTCGTCAACTTAAATACAAAAACATGTTGGCATTAGGATTTTCAGTAATCACAACTTTAGCATTTGGTTTTTTCTCAATTGCCACCATCATTTCAGAGATTTCTGGTTCATAAAGTAAAATACATGTGATTAACAGAAAAAAGCTAACTTTACCAAGTTGGCTTTTTTGCATCTATAATAAAAGCTGCTTCAACATTTGCTGAAGCAGCTTTTATTTTTTACTCCTCTTCCTCGAAGTCCATAAATCGTAACAAGTCACCATAAATTAAGTCATCTGAGTATCCTAATTCTTTATCAACCTGTTCGCTTATTGGGGCACATGCATTTGTTGAACCTGACTCATTATTAGCATTCGCTTCTTCCTCTTCTGCTTCTATAGGTTCCCCTGTCTGCCTGTCATAGCATACGCCGCTCGTAGAAATATACTCATCGCTAATAAAGTCGCCATTTCTTAATGCGATATACCCTTTTCGATCATCTGAGAACATATCATTACCGAAATAAAGATCATTTTCAGCTTCAACTCCCAATAGGTTCAATAACGTAGGCTTCACATCAATTTGTCCTGTAACTTCAGATTTGACTTCGCCTTCCCCATGTCCAGGGATGTGGAGGAAGAATGGTACACGTTGTAATTGCACCTGATCATATGGCGTAATTTCTTCTTTATCTAAATACTGACTCATCGCTTTGTTGTGGTTTGCACTAATACCGATATGGTCACCCATTATGACAAATATCGAATCCTCATATAAGTCACTTTCTTTTAATTGATTGAAAAAGTCTTCAATAGCCTCGTCCGTATATCTAACTGTCGGGAAGTAGTTATTCAGCGTATTCGAATTAGAATCAAAGGGCTCAATGGAACTATCTTCTTCATCTAAATTAAACGGGAAGTGATTTGTTAACGTAATAAACTTAGTATAAAACGGTTCTTCCTGTGACTGTAGATACTTCATCGATTGTTCAAAAAATGGTTTATCCTTTAATCCCCATCCAATGGAGTTTTCCTCAGACACTTCGTAAGCTTCTTCACCGTAAAACTTATCAAGACCTAAACTATTGTACATCCCCTCACGGTTCCAGAAACTTTTATTATTCGCGTGCATTACAGAGGTATGATAACCCTCCTGTCCCAATATTTCCGGAAGCCCATTATATTCATTTCCTCCATGTGTGAAGAAAACAGCGCCCCTTGATAAAGGATAAAGTGAATTTTCTACAAGGAATTCAGAATCTGAGGTGTTCCCCTGCCCTGTTTGTTCATAAAAGTTTTCAAAATAATAGGTGTCTTCATCTTCTGTTAAGCTATTCAAAAATGGCGTAACTTCTTCACCGTTCACCTCATTATTTATAACAAAACTTTGAATAGATTCAGCACTAATAAAAATAACGTTCCTATCTTCAGCTATACCATGCAAATCTGATTTTTCATCACTTTTTACATTCTCATCAATATAGTTCTGAATTTCAGGCAACTCATTACCATCTGCAAACACACGTTGTGATTCCGTTTTTGATTGCATAACAATATCATAGATGTGAAAGTTAAACAATCCGATATTCTTAACTAAATACTCGCGGTCAAATCCACGTGTGAATAGCTGTGGTCTTTCCATCTCCGCTAAGAAAAAGTTACCTGCTAGTAATACAAATGACATAGCAAGTGCGAATACTTTGCCGCTTCTCTGGTACCCAACTGACAGAACATCCTCTTTCTTTTTACTTAAATACCAAATTAGGATAACATCAACAAAAAGTAAAATATCATACGGTTGGATCAAAGTTAAAATACTTGATCCTAAATCAGCCATATTACTTCCCTGAAATAGCGTTGGTATGGTGATAAAATCATTAAATGACCGATAGAATACTAGATTAGCAAACAAAATAAACGTTAGAATAAACGCTGTATATCTTATAAATTTCATTTGACGGGACTGTTTTTTAAACCATACACTTATAGCAAATACAAGAAAAACAGAAACAAATGGATTGACAAATAAAATTAATTCCTGCATTGGATTTTCTATTTCCATCGAAAACATAAACCGGTACGCGATATATATTTTTAACCCAACTAAAAATGTTGCAATTATATACAATGGTACTTTAGTTCGCTTTGCATTCATAAATTCTTCCTCCTAAAACCCTTTCCTTGGCAAATAGGTCTTTTCTGCTTAAGTGCAACAATCTTTGCGATAAGCCATGTTTTCTAACTAAGTCTTACCATTTTTACTACATGCATTTTATCTTATTTACTTTAATACCCAATGTGACGGTTTTGAAACCATTTTTGATCAAACAATAATACAAAAGCTTTACACTAAATTAATGAATTTTACATTACATAGTTATATATTCTAATATATTTCAGCAAAAAAAGAAAGGCTAAAATGTTATATCTAATAATTTTTGTTTGACAAAAAATGCACCGCCAATAATTCCGGCATCATTTCCTAGTTGGGCTATCTTTATTTCACAAATATTACTTACACGAGGCAAGGCATATTTATGAAATGCATTTTTAATTTCACGTAGTAATTGATCTCCTGCTTTGGAGACACCTCCACCAATAAGAACCTTAGAAGGATTAATAGTTGTCCCCATATTTGCAATGAACAATCCTAGTGTATCTGCAGTGTCATGGATAATATGTTTGCAGTCAGTGTCTCCATTTTTGGCTAGATCAAATACATCTTTTGCAGATACAGTCCCTGTTTGCCGGTAATGATCTGCTAACGTGCTTGTCGGGTTATTTTTGACTTTATCCATAGCCTGACGTGCTATACCTGTAGCGGAAGCAATGGTTTCCAAACAGCCTTTGCGACCACAATTGCATAGATAACCCTTTGGATCTATCGTTGTATGGCCAATCTCACCTGCCATGCCGTTTTCTCCATTTAGTATCGCGCCATTCGCAATTATTCCACCACCAACGCCAGTGCCGAGTGTAATGGCAATTACATTTCTTGCCTGATTACCGGCGCCCTTCCAGTTTTCACCTAATACAGCAATATTTGCATCATTTTCCACAAATACCGGCACCTCGGACTTATCTTTCAGTTGTTTTGCCAATTCAAAATTTTCCCAGCCAATATTTACTGCTTCGTAAACAAAACCATTGTCACCATCGATAAAACCAGGTGCACCTACACCAATACCTAATATCATGTCTGTATCCAAATTCAATTCTGTTAACTGAAGACGAATCGACTGCCAGATGTCATCAATGATGGACATTCCTGCATTCGATTTATTGGTTGGTATCTCCCATTTATTTAGAATTTCACCGCTATCGTTAATAAAACCAATTTTAACTGTCGTTCCACCAATATCTACACCAATTATTATTTTATTCAATCGTTTGCACACCTTTTCCCCACGTAATTGTAACGTATTTCACAGGAGTAGTTTTACAGATTCTTATTGCTAAAAATCATTAAATATAATTATATCAAATCACATTACTAATTAGAAATAAATATATCCATCAGAAGCCAGATCTTCTTTTAACGATCTGGTTCTTGTGGTTTTAAGAAAATGATTTCTATTTATTGGTGATCTTATAAAGATATCAGGAAATGCTTGAAAAGAAAATAGTAAAAATAGCCAAAGGTTTGGAACAATCGAGGTTCTCTATATTATACACCAATCAAACAAAGCATAAATGATCTTATCTGTACATACCTTTTAAGAAAGTCGAGTTATTCAAAAGGATGACAAGCATGAAAAATTGGGTATTCATAACGATCGCACTATTATCAATCGCATTATTTGGCATTGTTTACTTTGTGAAAATGAATGATGCTCCTGCGATTACATATTTTCCAATCGATGAAGAAACTTCTTTTACATATGCGAACTCAAATCTGGAGTTGTCTACTCCTAAAGGGAGCGACTCTTATGAGATAGATTGGACAAGCAATTCCAGAAGTGATAAGGAAATGTATCTACGTCAAGATGCCTCCCTGTTATTTGACAAAGGAAAGCTAAGAGGGGTTCGTAGTAAATGGGTACAGGATACAAAATCTATTTATTTAGAGGACTCACTTCTAAGTGAGGATAGTAGTTACTTCCAAGTTATTTCCTTTCATCATGGTGAAATACATTATCCAAATGATGAAATTAAAAGTATCCATCAGATGTCGAGTGACCACTTGTATGTAATAGATTCGCCAGCTACGTCACTTGAAGCTTTTAAATCACCTGAAAACAATGATCAAACAGAGTGGAAGAATTTACTCGATCGTACAACGAAACAACAATTACTGCATCATTGGCATCAACTGTTTACACATTTTAATATTTCCAATGAATCGTATTTGGCTGTTCCACTTACCAATTTATACCGCTATAATAATGAATCGCTCCCTTCCATGACACAGGCACAAACGAATAAAATCATTGGACAATTGTGGGAAGGTGTATACAAAAATTATATTATTCCAGCTACTAGTACGGAAAATAATAAGCTGGAGAGCTATGTTCCGATTGTATTGTTTGATAAGGAAAATGATCATTTACTGGTATTGTTTGAACTAAACGGAAAAAAAGAGAGACTTATACAAAATTATTCATTTTAAACGTGCTCAGACACCGAGCACGTTTATTTTTAGCTGGCGTTCTTGCCTGTAATTTCCTCGTATAAGTCTATAAAATCCTCATCATCTGGGTTCATTTCATAGGCCGTTTCCACCATTTCTTCTGCTTTATCCGACTCTCCCGTATTATAATAAAGGAGCGCCAAGTTATAGTAGGCTTCTGGCAAAGCATCATCATATTCGATGCTGTTCTCTAAATCCTCTATTGCCTGGTCAATTTGATTCATTTCAATGTAAGCATAGGAACGTTGAAATAATACGGCTGCTTCATGGTCTCCTGATAACTCCAGCGCCTGCGTAGCGATATTTACCACTTCTTCGTAGTTGTCTTCCATTAGCAATTCTTCCATCTTCATTAATTGATAGGATTGGCTGTTCACATTATTTTGCACGCCAAATGCAACCAATCCAGAAATCATAATCAGATAAACGATAAACGCTAAAAGTTGTATTCGCAAGCTTTTATTTTTCGGCAGATGAATAATAGCTGATGCAATAAAACCTCCAATCAATCCGCCAAGATGGGCCCCCATGTCAATTTGTGGAATAGTAAAACCAAATACAATATTAATTCCTATTAATAATAATACACCACTACCTATGGTTTGAAAAAATAGTTTTTTATAAATGAAACCGAAAAAGACTATTGCCCCGAATAAGCCAAATAGTGCACCGGATGCACCGGCCGATACATTTGTAGTAAATGCAAAGCTTGCAAGTCCCCCACTGATGCCTGCAAGAAAATAAATGATAAGAAAGCGCCATGAACCGTAAATCCTTTCTACCAATGTTCCTAAATAGTATACTGCCAGCATATTCATAAATAGGTGCAAGAATCCAATATGCAGAAACATGGAGCTTATAATACGCCACCACTGCCCGTCTTCAATGATTGCCGGATTATACTTTGCACCGAATTCGATCAAGTTATCGATGGATGTGCTGCTGCCGTTGCTTTCAAGCATAAAAAATAGGATAATATTTATAACCAGTAGAAAATAAGTAAGGAATGGTTTGCCAAACGAAAATACATTTTCAGCTTCTTGTCTTTGACGGAGCAAAGCATTGGTTAAAAATCGTTTATAATTTTGGGCCTTTTCTTCTTTTGCAGTTTCAGAAAGCGCATCTGGACTTGAAGTGGAAGAGGAATTAAGATCTGTAAAGAGCCTTTTCTTTTCTTCTGTTAAGTCATCTTCAGCTAAATAATATACTTTCATTTTTACTGGATTTCTTTCTTTTAATTGCATTGGTTTCCTTAAAACTTCCCAGTCGTCCACTGGAACATGTGAGGACACATAAACATTATACAACGCCACATGTTTACCAGCCAACAGGCGCTTCATGGCTTTGGCTTTTTGAAATGTCAGTGCGATATCTTTTTTTAAATGATTTTTCCAATCAAATCCTTTATGTATAATACGAACTACAGTTGATGTATTTTTTTCATACTTTTCCAACCAAACTTCTTCATCTTTCTCATTTATCTCCAGTACATCAAAATGATCATTAACAACCAAATGATACGCCATTTTGTACATGGTATAATTTTCATCAAGATACATATACTTCTTCTCCCCAGTACATCATATTAAAACAGTAATGCTTTTTCCTAAAAAAAGCAAAAAGAAGCTGCTTAAGATAACAACTTCTTTTTCTCTTCAATAAGATGAATGACTCGATTGGCTCTTGAATAAACCTGGTAAGACCTTTGTTCTTAATGTCGGCATATTCATCGATAGGCTAACTGCAACCCGCCGCAAGAAACTTACCGCCAGTATTGTGTTCATCACTCGATACCGCCATTTATAAAGAATGGAAATTGCCGTTATAGCAGTTGCAATAATGATAATAAATCGCATGTAAACACCCTTTTCTAATTGTGGTGTTATTAGTTATTTTCCATTCAACTGACATTTATGCATGACATTAAACGTCATAGGCTTATAGCTCGTCTATTCCATCTTCCGTAATAAGATGTTTGACAGGGAGATCGAATTCTTCTCTAGGAATTTTTTCCACTAATTGGCTTCCATGTAATAAAGAAACTGTCTCGTTAGGATAGTCCATTAAAAACCGGTCATAATATCCGCCACCAAATCCAATCCGAAAGCCACCTTTATCGAATAGCAATCCTGGTACAATCAGTAAATCAATGGCAGCTTTGTCAATTTCCCTTGTTTCATTGGGTTTTGGTTCCATTAAATTATAATAAACCACTTCTAATTGATCATAGCTGTCTAGTTGATAAAATGTAAGCTTTTTTTCCTGTGGGATGCATTTTGGTACACACACGATTTTGTTTTGCTTCCATGCAGCTTCAATGATAGCTGTTGTATCCCATTCAAATCCTTGTGACATTGTAATACCCACTGTATCTGCCTCTTTCCAAAGAGTAGAATTTACGAGATGGTCTATTAGTTGTTTTTCTATTGTTTGCTTAGTCTTCTCAGGAATATTTTTTAGTTTCTCGATTGCGGATTTTCGTAGTTGAAGTTTATCCAAATGAATCACCTCTTATAAAATGGCTGTTTTCTAAAGGAATATTGTTTTTGACACAAAAGATATAGTAGACGACATTATGTTCGATAATTGCCGTCGTCCGGGATCATTACGGGCAGTCGCTTTCCGCGGGAAGCGAAATGTCTTTTACGGAGTGAAGCCAAGCATTCAACCATTATTAGAACGAGAGACTTCTCGAAAGGGAATTTTCACAATGTCGTCTTTTATATCAACTGCGAATATTTAAAAGTAACAATACTTACGAAAAGAGCCTATAAAATAAACTCTTACCAATTAATGAAGTTGATAAGAGTTTATCCTTTTACAAATTATTTTGTTTCGCGATGCAAGGTGTGTTTTTTTAAACGTGGGCAATATTTCATAAGCTCTAAACGCTCCGGATTAGTTCGCTTGTTTTTTGATGAAATATAATTACGCTCTCCTGTTTCAGTACAGGCTAAAGTAATATTTACGCGCATGATTTTCCCTCCAAACTTTTAGAAAAAACGCAGAGCTACTGCCAATAAGCGATGAAAGTCCGCGTTTCTATTTCATCCTTAGAAATTTACTTTTCTTAAGTGTAATAAACTTACTTATAAACTGCTCTTAGTTCATGTCAGACCTAATTATAATAGCAGATGTTTCAAAAATTATCAAGGACTCCTTGTAAAAAATTATAGTTTTCACATCTCTATTTCTATGTTATAACTAATATTGTATCATAATAGATAGTTACTATAAAAGAAATGGAGGTAGTTGAATGATTTATGCAGGAATTGCCATCATAATTGTTGCTGTCGTCTTATTCATCTTATCATTTTTTATGAATGATAAATTTGAAGACTTGGAAAGTCAAGTAGAACAGCTTTCCATCTCAACAATGCAGGATACATATCAGATGAAGAAAAAAATTAAAATCCTGGAAGAGGAATTACTTCCAGAAGATATCATGCAGGACACACTCTCTAAAAATGAGAGAAACAATTCATAATCTAATGGTAAAAGAAGGAGAAGAATATGAAACAGCCAGTACGATCATTCTCAATAGGCTTATTTACAGCCGGGATAATTATGCTAATTGGCGTTTATTTTTTTGATACACCGTCAAATGATGCCGAACAATTGCCGTCTGATGAGATGATTCCTGCACTCGAGGAAGAAGGTTATCATGTTTTAACTGAATCAGAATACATTTCACTGTCGGTAAATGATGGAAATAATAATGAGTCAAGTGATTCGGATGAAAGCACCGCTACGGGAGAAACTGAAGATGACGAATCGGAAGACCAAAACACGGAAGAAAGTCAGGAAGATGGATCAGAAGAAGATGATACAACGGATGAAGATTCGGAAACATCGTACACATTAAATATTGAACAAGGTATGGATTCTGCAACCATTAGTTCATTATTAGCGGAAAACGATATAATAGACGACGCTGATGAATTTAGCCAATACTTGAATGAAGAAGGATACGGGGTATATATACAAATCGGAGAACATGAATTATCAAGTGATATGAGTTTTTATGAGATAGCTGAACTAATCGCAAATTAAAAGCTATATTGCAGCAACCAGAATTATGCTGCAATATAGCTTTTTTAATGAACATACGCTGACCATTTTAGATCTGGTCAGCGTATGTGAGCAAGAGCTTATTCCTCGTTTTCTTCTCCTTCGTTGTCTTCATTACCCTCACTTCTATCCTCTTTTAAATCAAAATACGCATCCAAAATTCCTTCTCCGATATAATGATTGATTCCGCTAGCTTCCCCGGTATGTGGAACAACTACCGCAAAAGCTATTTCCGGCTCATCAAAAGGTGCGTACCCGACTAAGCTGAGATTCTCTGTATATTGTTCTAAACTTCCATCTTCATATAATTCATTTTCTGCCGTGCCTGTTTTACCGGCAGGGTTGTAATCCTTATCCCCAAAATAGCTGTAACCCGTACCATCGGAGGTTTGGAATACTTGACGGAATCCTTCCTGGACCCGCTCTATATGGTCTTGATCCATTTGAATTCTATTCAGTACGTCTGTGTTATGATGTTTATAAACAGACCCCAAATTTTCCTCTGAAGCAACCGGATTTCGAATTTCTTTGAGGAAATGTGGACGAACACGGTACCCGTCGTTTGCAATTGTAGATACATATTGTGCCATCTGCATGGTAGTATAGGTATCAAATTGACCGATCGCATGGTCCATAAAGTTACCAGCAGTACCCTGAGATCCTTCATAACCCGTTGATTCAAATGGATAATCGACGCCTGTTTCCGAACCTAGTCCAAATTGCCTAAAATAGTTACGCATCTCCTGCCAAGCACTCGGATCAAATGAAACGGATTCGTTTCGTTGATAATTATATTCACCGCCCATACGCATTGCAATATGAAACATGTATATGTTAGATGATTGCTGTAAGGCATCCAAATCATTAACTAAACCTAAATTCCTCCAGGATGCTTTTTCTTCCGTTCCAGCTATTTTAATTGGAGCATCATAAAACGTCTGTCCTGGTGTAACGACTTCTGATTCATATCCGGCTAACATCGTTGCACCTTTTACTATCGAGCCTGGTATGTGTGCATCATATAGCGTTTTGTATGCAGTGTTATTAAACTCATCCTCTTCCCTGTCATAAGTCTGCCCGGATACGGCTAATAACTCACCGGTTTGTGGATCCATAACAACAGCAAGCGCATCTTCCATATTCCGGTTTTCGTATGGAGCTTCACTTATCGCTTTATCTAACTCTTCGCGGACTATTTCATCAACACGTTCCTGGAATTCCATATCAATGGTTAATACTAGATCTTTGCCACGCTCTCCTTCTACAACGGTTTCCGTATTAACGACATTTCCACTCTTATCTGTTGAGTATTGAATTTGCTCCTTTGTACCCCTTAGTACACCTTCATATTGTTCCTCTAAGCCAGTATTGCCAACACGGTCATTTCTTGAGTATCCTCTTGTTAAATAATATTCTTCCTGATCACTCGGTATGCCTTCTTCCTGTGTTGTAATGGAACCAAGGAGGTTACGTATAGTATCGTCATAAGGGTATTCTCTATTCCAATCTGTTGTTGCATTAACACCTGGCAGGACATCGAGATGTTCTGCAACACGAGCATATTCTTCCGGAGTTACATCCTCATTTTTAACAATATGAGGTGTTAAGGAACGTGCCTTGTCTAACTCTTTCTTAATTGCAATTACCTCTTCTTCCTCTTCCGAAAAATTACTGATCTCTTCTTCTGAAATACGATCTAAAACCATATCGTAGTATTCAGAATTACTCATTTCCTCTGCCTCTTCATCCGATACACGACTCTCTGCCTCATCCTTGTTTTTCAGATACCAGTATTCCTTCCTGTTTCTTTCGGTGATCCCATCGGTATCCATGGAAATGAATTCAGCTAGTCTTTCAGCTACCTCTAGCCGATCTTCTGCTTGTACACCCTTGGCCGGTGTATACGTTATAGAGTATAATGGTTTATTGTCTACCACAACATCGTGATTGCTATCATATATTTTCCCACGTGGAACCGGAACTTTCGAAGTATCCTCTATCGTTCGTTCAATTTCTTCCTGAAAACTCTCCCCATTTAAAATCTGCACAACACCCAGCTGAAGAATTAATACAGAAAAAGATAAAAATACAACGAAAAATAATATATTTAATCGGAAGGGAAGCTGCGCCTTTTTCTTATTTTTCCTTTTTACCATTTATTCTCCCCCATATAAATTACTGCGTGGCAACTCACTCCCCTTATTATATCATTTATTTCATGAAATTCGAATAGGATCAACGATTTTTTTCATCAGTAATTTGATCTTTTATCATCATATCTTTGTTATTTGGACTACTCAGGTAGATATCTTTCACAAAAACATAAATGAATAGATGTCCTATTCCAAAGATGACCAATAGCCACGGGATTATCTCCTCAGCTTGGAAAATAGAAACAGCTATAAGAAAAACACTGATTGATAAAACCCGTCCTATATTGACAAATAACTCGCGAACAACAATATATTCGACACGTAAATCTTTCGCTTTCCAAGCCTTCCCTATTACATCATAGGTCATTGAATTGTAAGGGACATTTATAATTGGGTAGGCAATACCTATAAATACGGCATAAATAATCATTAGCAGATAACTTATCTCAAACAAAATAATAAAAATCGAAAAGTAAAGAATAAGTGCCCCAATTAAAATAGCCTTTTTTCTCATGGATGGTTTGATAAATTTTGTAGCTAAAAAATAAAAGATAAACGAAAGCCCGGACAAAGATAAATTAAACACACCTAAAGCAAATTCGCTATTTGTGATTAAATAGACCCAAATCGTAATAACAAACGCGAACATCCCTTCTCTTAGCCCTTGGGCAACATGGGCGTTTAAAATTCGGTTCCAATTTTTATTATGCCGTCTTTCTTCAAGAATTCGCCTAAAGTGAAAACTTCCTTCCGCTTTGCGGCGGTTTAGGAAGAAGCTTGATACTACTGCACAAATAAATAAAATAAACGAAATGGTAAAGATTGTCCTGTAACCAAGATTTGCAGTCATTTTAGCAATAATTATCCCTGCTAATAACGGCCCAATCATTCCACCGAACGATTGCAAGACACCTAAAAATCCATTGAAAAAATCCCTTGTTTCTGGTTCTGTAATTTCAAATGTTAAAACATTGAATGCCAACCAATAAAATCCATATCCGATTCCGAGTAGACTACCGAGCAAGAAATTGTAGGTGGATGCATCCTCTCCGATTATTAACACACTTAAAAAGAAAAGGGATAAAAATGTTACCCCTAGCCTTAACACAATAACGCGATCTACTTTTTTAGCCAGTTTCCCTGCTAAAATGAAAGTAGCTGGTTGAAATAAAAATATGGCTAAATTATACACGGCAATGGTAATGTAATCACCAGATTGCTTCCATAAGTAAATATTAACAAATGTATTGGAGAGAAAAATCCCTAAAAAATAGAGACCTCCAACCAGTAATAAGAGTAATAAATCACGATTTATATCTAATTTATCTTGATAATACTGCAGACTTTTTCGCATCACTGATACTCCTTTTTTTATTAGTCATAGTTTAAGCAAATGAGTATCAGATATGCAGAAAGGCTGCCTTTAAAAAATAATCGAAATAGAAAAACACGGGAAAGTTTCCCGTGTTTTCTAAATAAAATTATTTATTTTGCTTCATTATAGTTTTTAGCAACTTCATCCCAGTTAACTACATTCCAGAATGCAGCAACGTAGTCAGGACGTTTATTTTGATATTTAAGATAATAAGCATGCTCCCAAACATCCAGGCCTAGAATTGGAGTTTTCCCTTCCATTACTGGAGTATCCTGGTTAGGAGTGCTTGTTATTTCAAGTTCTCCGTTATTAACAACAAGCCATGCCCAGCCTGAACCAAAGCGACCTGTTGCAGCATTTCCAAATTCCTCTTTAAATTTGTCAAAGCTACCGAATTTGGCATTTATTTTATCAGATAATTCTCCGGATGGTTCTCCACCACCATTAGGTGAAAGTATTTTCCAGAACAAGCTATGGTTGGCATGTCCACCACCATTATTACGGACTGCAGTACGAGCACTTTCCGGTACTGCATCCAGATTACTTAATAAATCTTCAAGTGATTTATCCTGAAGATCTGAGTGTCCTTCTAAAGCACCGTTCAATTTTGTAACATACGTATTATGATGCTTCGTATGGTGAATGTTCATCGTTTCTTTATCGATTGTTGGTTCTAATGCATCATACGCATAAGGTAGTTCTGGTAATTCAAATTTTGCCATTTTTAATCTTCCTCCTCTATTGTATTATAAAAGGACCTGAAAATTCACCCTTTTAATTAAGGTTATCAAAGCTTTATACCATATGCAAACTTTATGCATGAGTAAATATGCTTTATATATGTACTTCCCTTTTATGATTTATTAAAACATATTTTGTGTGATTTTTAAGTTTGAAAATTAAAACAAATACTCTCAAATAAAAAACAAGCTAAATAGCTTGTTCAAAACAGTGTGATGGCTCGGGACGGAATCGAACCGCCGACACACGGATTTTCAGTCCGTTGCTCTACCGACTGAGCTACCGAGCCTTGTCCAATTTCAGACTTCTGATATCTGATTATGTATGGAGGAGGAAGAGGGATTCGAACCCCCGCGGGCTTTTACACCCCTGTCGGTTTTCAAGACCGATCCCTTCAACCAGACTTGGGTATTCCTCCTAGCATTAATATGGTGGACCCTGCAGGATTCGAACCTGCGACCGATCGGTTATGAGCCGATAGCTCTGACCAACTGAGCTAAGGGTCCGGGATTATTAGAAACACTTGGCATTGTTAAGCTTTTAGTAGCGAGTGCCACAGTTGCACTTATGCAGTAGAAAAATTTTATACTTTCATATCTGCGAACTAATTATTTATTACGTATTAATGGGGCGACCGGTGGGGATCGAACCCACGAATGCCGGAGCCACAATCCGGTGCGTTAACCACTTCGCCACGACCGCCGTTTGATTTGTGCAGGTGATAGCGGTGGAGGGGATCGAACCCACGACCTCACGGGTATGAACCGTACGCTCTCGCCAGCTGAGCTACACCGCCATTTTGGCTCCACAGGTAGGATTCGAACCTACGACCGATCGGTTAACAGCCGATAGCTCTACCACTGAGCTACTGTGGAATAATTTCTTTCACAAATTTAATTAACAGCGACGAAATATAATTTAACATGTTCGACAAGTTATGTCAACATCTTTTTTTCACAGAATAAAAATTAACGCATGTATATGTAGTGTCGTTATCTGAAACAACATTATTTACTATAGCACTTTCAATAATATATTTCAAGAAAAAATTTAAAAAAGTTATAGTTCTAATACAAAAATATAGAGAAGGGGATCCAGAGCCCCTTCTCACTTAGTCATCTATTCTCCCAAAACTTCCTCAGCAATATTTACAGCATGATCGCCAATTCTTTCCAAATTGCTAAGAATATCAACAAATACAATGCCGGCAGATCCGCTGCATTGACCTTCATTCACTCGTATAATGTGTTTTTTACGATAATTCCGTTCCATTTTATCTATTTGATCTTCTTTTTGAATGACCGCAAGTGCATCTTCTCTGCTCATTTGATCAAGTGATTGTACGGCTTGTTTCACTGTCATGATTGTCAAATCGAACATGTTATTAAGATCTTCCTGCGCTTGAGGTGTTATATAAACCTTGTGCGATATTTTATAGTCAATTAATTCAAGAATGTTTTCAAAGTGATCTCCAATCCGCTCAATATCACGAACTGAATCCATTAATGCTGTGTGTTTTGCACTATCGGCCTCTGATAGAGTGCCTGCAGATATATTAATTAGATATTCGGTTATTTTTTGATCTAAATTGTTTAGAGCCCCTTCTACCTGCACAGCCATCTCAGAATGCTTTTGCTGATTCGTTGTCAAATACAGGTTTGTTTCTTCTAAACCTTTTGATGCGTATTCCCCCATGCGAATAATCTCGGATTTTGCTTGATCCAGCGCTAATGCAGATGATTGTTGAATAAAAATTGGATCCAAATGTTTTGGCTTATATTCGATAATCGTATCTTCACCTGGAACTAACTTTGTAACAAGCCATGCGAGTGCACCAATAAATGGAAATTGTATGATTGTATTAGCGATATTAAAACTTCCGTGCGCAAATGCTATCGTCATCTCTTCATTTAAAGCGAACTGTTCTTGTAAAAACATGACGTATTGTGTAAATACACCCAACAATAAAATACCAATTGTTGCACCTAATACATTGAAAATAACATGTGTAAAAGCCGCTCTTTTTGCTGCCACAGAGGCCCCTAAAGAAGCCAGTACGGCAGTAATTGTTGTCCCTATATTATCACCGAACAACACTGGTAATGCTGCTTCCAAACTGATGGCACCTTGAGCAAATAAACCTTGTAATATTCCTATCGTTGCACTGGAACTTTGTACAATCAGTGTAAACACTGTCCCTATTACGACACCTAAAATAGGCGTTTCACTCATGCTTACCGTCAGTTCCTGAAAGGACTCCAAACTGCGTAATGGTGACATTCCACTACTCATTAATTCCAAACCAAAAAACAAGGCACCAAAGCCAAATATCGCTTGTCCCACTGCAGTAACTTTTTGATGTTTAAAGAAGAATAATAGAAAAGCACCTACTGCAATAATTGGTAAAGCATATGCGCCCAAGTCGATACCAATAATAAACGCTGTTACCGTTGTACCAATATTGGCACCCATAATAACACCAATAGCTTGTCTGAATGTCATAAATCCAGCATTCACAAGTCCAACTGTTAACACTGTTGTACCAGAACTACTTTGAATCAGTATAGTTACAATGATACCAGCTAAAACTCCCAAAAAAGGATTGCTTGTAAATTTATCCAGAATGTCTCTTAATCGGTCACCAGCTGATTTTTGCAGGCCTTCCCCCATATACTTTATACCAATAAGAAAAATACCTAATCCGCCAATGAACTCAAATAACAATGTTTGTACATCGATATCCACTTGTTGTATCGCCCCTTTATTCATGTTGAATCTTGTCACATACCTCTACCATTATTAAATGAATATGAAGGATTTGTAAAGGATCTTCTTAAATAATTTACAATAACTTAACATTTCTCTTATTTTATCTTTTTATTATTGTTTACATTTGAAAACGTGTTATTCGAAAGTGAAAAAGAAAATCCCCCATGAAAACCCATGGAAGACTGCTTCTGAATATTATTCTTTTATCTTTTCAACAAGTATTTTCGTACCATCTACCTGCACAACACGAACGGGCGTATCCTTAGAAACCCATTGTCCATTTGAAACGGCACTATAATCTTTCTTATTGATCCGAATGGTTCCCGTCGGTCTTAAATCATTTAACGTGATACCTTCCTCGTTAACCAAAGCTTCATATTCCA
The DNA here is from genome assembly GCF_021560035.1 of Virgibacillus sp. NKC19-16. Lineage (NCBI taxonomy): Bacteria > Bacillati > Bacillota > Bacilli > Caryophanales > Bacillaceae > Virgibacillus > Virgibacillus salidurans. The sequence goes on from NZ_CP074373.1 coordinate 2,027,509, forward strand.
TGTTCATGGAATTATAACCAGCTTCCTTTGTTAATTGATCTTTTAACGTAATCTTTGTCCACATTTCTCTTCGTTTGAATACTTTCAGGAAAAAGAAAGAAGCGCCTCCACCTAGTAGGACTCCAATAACCGCATACAATCCCGAAGTAAGATCCGGAGCAGCTAAGGCAACTGAAGCTAACATTGCAGCTAAGCCGAGCGTAGCAAGCGTCCCATCGTTTACCACTTTTCCATCAATGATAATAAGTAATATTCCTGCAAAATAAATAATAAGCATGAAGATAAAGGAGCCTGTTTCTACATATGCTCCAAAATATACGGTAATAAATCCGACTCCTAATAATGCAAATAATCCGCGCATATTAACTAAAACTTCACCAATTAAAAATAATGTGCCCAATCCGGTAATAACAAGGCCTATCCATGTTAAAGAAAATATATCCAACATATTTCCTCCTTCCTACTAAATTGTACGTGTTACCATTATAAATTGTTTCAATAAAAAAGGGGTAAAAATATGGATTTCATTAAAAAAACTTTTATATTTGTACTAATTATATTACTTGGTATTAGTATATATAACGACTTAACATTAGGGAATTCTCAAGAAAATAAAATAAATCGTATCCAACAGCCAGCCACTGATATAAATTTTACTGTTCTTCAAATAAAAGTGGAGCCCGGAGATACTGTTTTATCCATTGTAGAGCGAATAAACAACAATAGGAATCTTGAAAAAATGGATCTCACACAAATTTTAACAGATTTTAACACCATAAATCCATCAATTGATCCACATAACCTCGATCCTCACACTTATTATTATTTCCCTCTATATAATACGCCATAAAAATAAGGGCTGAACAATTTCAGCCCTTACCTTATTTACATGAAAGGAAGAATAAAAAGTGTAATGATAATCGAAATCGCCCCTGCGGCAATCGCGATATTACCTAAGGTATCTGCACCACGGGCTCTGGAAATGAATCCCAGAATAATCCCCGCACCACCTAAGATGATTGGCATCATAAAATAGGATATGATGGATAAGGCTACTCCTATCCAACCATACGTACTATTTACCTCTGTATCCAAGTGTGAGTTCTGTTCACCTACAGGTTTTCGATCTCTGGTATGATCATCTGCTGTTACTTCGCTGGCAAATTCTTCATTCCTGGAACTATCTGGTTCTATGCGGACATAATCCTTATTTTTTTGTTGCCCTTCATGATTCGGTCCGACATTTTGATTCCGTTGGTTATTAAATTCATCCATAGCTAAGACCTCCCTTATTTCTAGATTGAGGTACGTCTATAGTTTATGGATTTATCGTCATTTAACTATGTTATATTTTGCCAAGAACTTAGCAACTTTTTACGAATGCCGCATATAGTGAATAGAATCTGTTAAGGGAGTATGATTATGTCAATTTTTATTAAAGAATTAGTAAGAAAAAAATTAAAACAGCTTTCACCTGAAGAATTATTTCATTACGGGAAACAATATGGTTTTTCACTAAGTCAATCCGAAGCCCGGGAAATAACAACATATTTAAAAGCGGGGTCGTTTGATCCATTTCGTGCAGAGGATCGAGAGAAGATGTTTAAAGAGCTTGCCCGCATAACGAATGTAGACACCGCTAAAAAAGCACGTCTTTTATTTAATGAATTGATTAAATCGTATGGTGTGGACTATTTGTTTACAGAGTAGAATAAAAGGAATAACACCATTAGGAGCAGTGTTATTCCTCTTTTAGAGGTGTCCAAAAAGTCCGGTAAAAATGACACTTCGTAGGGGATCTTTTGCTAAAACCGCCCACGTCCTGTGGGCAACGCAGAAGTTACCACAACACGCGAGAAGCTCGTTGGCTTGTTTCTCCGCTCCTTGGAAAAGAAAACCGCTTTGCCTGCGTGCAAGATCGTCTGCTTGAAACTACGCCGCCTCGAACTTCTCGTCCTTTTTATCCTCCTTTTTGAACACGCACTTTTATCAAGTATTAACAATTTTATCTTTTAATTCACTATCAAAGGTTCCTTCTTTAATCATATCGATTTCAAATTTATATGGCGCTTTTTTATTCTTTTTATCCTCACCAACAAATGGTGTTTCCAATATTTTCGGAAGATCTTGTAATTGTGGATGTTTAATGACATATTCCAATGCATCGAAACCAATATACCCAAATCCAATATTCTCATGACGATCTTTATGAGCTCCTCGATCATTCTTACTGTCGTTCACATGTACAACTTTCAGACGATCCACACCGATAATTTTATCGAAATGATTTAATACCCCATCAAAATCTTGAACAACATTATACCCTGCATCATGTATATGACATGTATCCATACATACAGATAATTTCTCATTCTCTGTTACTCCATCAATAATTTTTGCCAGTTCATCAAATGTTCGTCCTATTTCTGAACCTTTACCTGCCATCGTTTCAAGTGCTATTTGAACGTCTTTATCTTTCTCTAGGACTTCGTTTAAGCCCTCGACGACTTTCTTGATCCCTTCATCAGCACCTGCTCCTACATGTGAACCAGGATGAAGCACGATTTGTTTTGCACCTATGGCTGCTGTTCGATCAACTTCATTACGCAAAAAATTAACACCCAAATCAAATGTTTCCGGCTTTACCGTATTACCAATATTAATGATGTACGGGGCATGGACGACAATATCAGAAATACCATTTTCTACCATATGCTCTCTGCCGTTCATAATATTTAACTCTTCTACCGGCTTCCGTCTTGTATTTTGTGGCGCTCCTGTATAGATCATAAACGTATTAGCTCCATATGAAGCCGCTTGTTCACTTGATCCCAAAAGCATTTTCTTTCCATTCATCGATACATGTGATCCAATTTTTAGCAAATTAGTCCACCTCTCCCTTTATTTCTATTTCTTGTATTTATTCTTCGCTAATTGCTTTTTAATAGAGGACTGTTGCTGTTTCATTTTTTTCTTATAGCCTGGTTTTACTTTCTTTGTTTTACGCACCTGTTTCCATGCTTCTTTATCTATATTTGTTGTTTTTTCATTTCGTAAATTACGCTCATTCCATGGCTTCACCTTTTGCCACTCGCCACCTTTAACATCAGTATAATTAAACGTCAGCCCATTTTGCTCCAGTTTTTCGATAAGTTTAATATCGGTTTCCCGGTAAAGGCTTATCGCTGTTCCTTCCATTCCGGCTCTTGCTGTTCTGCCTACACGGTGAATATAGAAGTCCTCCTCTTTCGGAAGCTGTGCATTGATAATGTGACTAACACCCTTAATATCGATTCCTCTTGCAGCTAAATCGGTCGCAACAATATATTGATACTTTAGATTTTGAATTTCTTTAAGAACCCTTTTACGTTCACGTGGGGTGAGTCCTCCATGGATAATGCCAGCTTCCAATCCTCTTTGCTGTAGAGAAGCAGCTAGTTTATCTGCAATGTCTTTCCCATTTGTGAAAATAATCGCCAAATAAGGTTGAATTGTATTGGATATCTCCATAAGGATGTCAGCCTCGTCCCGATGCTTTACATCAATTAAATAATGTTCCATCGTCTCCGGTGAAAAGTGATCATCCACCTTAACATGTAATGGATTTTCTAGATATTTGTTAAAAAAGTGCTGTAATCGTTGTGGAATTGTCGCTGAAAAGGCCAGTATTTGAATATCTTCACGTGAGCGAACTAATAATTGATCCACTTCCTTAATAAAACCTAGATCAAGCATTAAATCTGCTTCATCAATAACAAATGAAGTAGCAGAAAAAATGGAAACAGCATCTTCTTTCACTAAGTCCAAAATCCTTCCAGGTGTTCCGACAATAATATGCGGCGGTTCTTTTAGCTTTTCTATCGTCTTTTGTTTATCTGTTCCACCTACTAAAAGCTTTGCGATCCATCTGCCGTCTTTATCCGCATAATGAATCATTTTTTTGACTTCATTATAAATTTGGGTTGCAAGCTCTCTTGTAGGTGCTGTTATAACAAACTGCACCTGTCGTTTACTTACATTGATCTGATTAAACAATGGCAGCAAATAGGCATGTGTCTTTCCTGAACCAGTACGAGACTTACCAATAACACTTTTTCCTTTTAAAACTGCTGGAATAACCTGTTGCTGTATTTCGGTAGGACGTGAAAATTCCAACCGTTCGATAACATTATACAACACTGGATGAAAAGAAAAGCTATTGAAATTATTGTTTTCGTTTTCCATAAATAGTACTCCTTCTTGATGAATGGTGTTCATCATTTCTTACATAAATTGAAATGGTTCTGTATTTACTCGTGACACGATAACTTCTACATTGTCATTTTGAAGCTTGTTATCTAAATAATCTTTTGTACCTTTTTTCATTACTGTTTCAATATAATGTCCTGGGTCGATTACAGATAATCCACGTTGCCAGGCGTCTTGTGCTGTATGGAAAGACATATCACCAGTTATATATACATCTGCTCCCTTTTCCTTAGCGATATCAATATATTTTTCCCCACTGCCCCCCAAAACCGCTACCTGTTTCACTTCTTTCGATAAATCTCCAATAACTCGAAGATGCGTGATACCAAAAGCGGTTTTAACTTGTCCACAAAAAGCTTCCAGCGTCATTTGCTGATCAAGGGTTCCAATCCTTCCAATTCCTAAAGCTTTCCCTTTGTTATCTAGTGGAAAAATATCATAGGCAGGCTCTTCATATGGATGTGCGTCTATTATAGCACGTATAACCTGCGTGAGTTTTTCAACTTGTACAATTGATTCTATTTTAAACTCATCAACCTTTTCCAATTCATTTTGCTTTCCGATATATGGGTTTGTTCCTTCGAGTGGTTTAAATGTGCCTTGACCTGCTGATTGAAATGTGCAATGACTATAATTTCCAATGTGTCCTGCTCCACCAATATCAAAAGCCTCTCGCACATCATTTATATGTGAACCGGGAACATAGACAGCAATTTTATACAATTTTTGCCTGTCTGTTTCTGCAAGTATTTCACGCGATTTTATGTCTAAAGCGTCACATAACATATCATTTACACCACCAGTGGCTATATCTAAACTAGTATGTGATGCATATACGGAAATATTATGTTGCATTAGCTTTTGAACAATACGACCTTGTGGCGTATCAATATTAATTTTTTTCATAGGTTTAAATAAAAGTGGATGATGTGCAATAATAAGATCAACTTTATTTTCAATGGCTTCATCAACAACAGATTCGAGTACGTCTAACGTGACCATTACTTTTTTTACGGTATTATTATAAGACCCAATTTGTAAGCCGGGATTATCCCAGTCATAGGAAAGACTGCTAGGCGCCCACTGCTCAATTAAATTAAAAATATCCGAATTTATTTTAGTCATCGCATAAAACCTCCTTCATCCATCTTAATTCAGTTTCAAATCGCTCTATTTTCTCTATATCCTGTACTTTCCCTTTCTTCATTTGGTTAATGACAAAGTACAACTTCTCATATTCAATTTTCCATTTTTTGTAAAATGCTTTTGTTTTGTTTTTTAATAATAAAGGACCAAAGAGTAATTGCTGTTCTTTCCTATCGTCTGCGTATGGACTCTTTACTTCTCCCCTATCAGCAACAATAATTTCGTAAATATGCCCGCTATCTTCGACTATTTCTTCATTTGTAATCGTAAACGCGTTCTCTAAAAACCATCTGCGGATACTTCTTGCATCTATATTGGGCTGGGCGATAATTCGTTGCACCGAATGCAGCTTTCCTGCACCTTCTCCCAATATGGATCTAATCAGTGTTCCACCCATACCTGCAATAACAAGCTGGCTAATTTCATCTGTTTTTAAAACTTGCAATCCGTCACCTAATCTAACCTCAACGACATCTGACAGCCCATATAAACTCACGTTATCGGCTGCGCTACGGGCTGGACCCTTATTTATTTCACCAGCGATAGCCCTTGCCGTCCTATCATGCATACAAACAAAACAGGGTAGATAAGCATGATCTGAGCCAATATCGGCAAAAAAAGCACCCTTAGGCAGATAAGATGCAACTTTGTTCAACCGTTTTGATAACTTAATCCTATTCCTCATTAAATCTCCACTTTCCAGCTAAAAAGAAAAGCTTTCTGATAATAGCAGAAAGCTTCCCTGATATATATTTCGTACTACATTATTATTGACCTTCTGCCAACCATGTTGCAATCGCTGCTGCTTGATCATCGCCAACAAGGCCACCAGGCATGCCGCCATCTGTACCATTAATAATAATTTCTTGAATTTCTTCTTCTGATAATCTGTTGCCAACCTCTGCTAATTCAGGACCAGCTCCACCGGATAAGTCAGAACCGTGACAGCTTGCACAATTCGCTTCAAAAACTTCGGACGGATCTTCCGTTGTTTCTCCACCTTGGGATTCTCCACCGGATCCTTCTTCTCCTTGTGACTCTTCCTGCTGCTCTTCTCCATTGCCTTCTTCAGCTTGTTGAATATCTTCACGTTGTCCTACACCAATAATAGAAATAACCAGGACCGTGAGTATCCCTAAAACAGCAATAACAGCATAAGGGATGACTGGATTTCTTTTCATTGTATTTTCCTCCTTATGTATAATCCATATTTTTCTACATTGAAAAAGACTATATATATTTTACTCCATATTTCAATTAGTTTAAAGAGATACGATGTGAAAATTTGTTAAAAAGATATAAAAAACATAAAAGAATTCCCAAATGGTTCATATTATTCACGAAGAAAATAATTTTTAATATGAATTTGCAATCCATAAAGAATTAGAGTAAAATAACTATAAAGAATTGAAAACGATAACACAATCAGAAAAAAAGAATAATAGCTAAGTCATTGTTCACATAATCGGTGACCAATGACTTAAACATATTAATCTAAAAAGTCTTTTAGTCGTTTACTTCTGCTTGGATGCCTTAGTTTACGAAGTGCTTTTGCCTCTATTTGGCGAATTCTTTCTCTAGTTACACCAAATACTTTCCCAACTTCTTCTAAGGTTCTGGTTCTGCCATCATCAAGACCGAAACGTAGGCGTAAGACATTTTCTTCGCGATCAGTAAGTGTATCAAGAACATCTTCAAGTTGCTCTTTTAGAAGTTCGTATGCAGCATGATCAGATGGTGAGACTGCTTCATGATCCTCGATGAAATCGCCTAAATGGGAATCATCTTCTTCACCGATTGGAGTTTCCAGTGATACAGGTTCTTGTGCTATTTTAAGAATATCACGAACCTTATCAGGTGTTAGCTCCATTTCTTCACCGATTTCTTCCGGTGTCGGCTCACGTCCTAAATCTTGCAATAATTGCCGTTGCACGCGGATAAGTTTGTTAATGGTTTCTACCATGTGAACCGGTATACGGATCGTTCTTGCCTGATCGGCGATAGCACGTGTTATTGCCTGACGGATCCACCACGTTGCATATGTGCTGAATTTAAAGCCTTTTCGGTAATCAAATTTTTCCACTGCTTTGATTAAACCCATATTTCCTTCTTGAATAAGGTCAAGAAATAGCATACCTCGCCCAACATAACGCTTTGCAATACTGACAACCAGGCGTAAATTTGCTTCGGATAGGCGCCGCTTCGCTTCTTCATCACCTTTTTCAATACGGGTGGCAAGATCAATTTCCTCAGCAGCTGACAATAAATCAACACGACCTATTTCTTTTAAATACATACGAACAGGATCGTTAATTTTTATGCCTAATGGGACACTTAAATCATTTACGTTAAACTCTTCTTCTTTCGCTATTTGTTGCATATTGGGATCATCTTCCGACTCGCCGATTACTTCTACACCTTGTTCTGAAAGATGCTCATAAAATTCGTCCATTTGGTCTGATTCAATAGCGAAATTAGACAAGCGATCTGCAACTTCTTCATAAGCTAAAACACCGCGCTTTTTACCAGCCTCTACCAATTGTTCTTTGGCTTGTTCCAGTGTTTGTTCTGTTTCATTTTGCTTTGTTTGTGAAGGCTTATTTTCGGCCATGAGTCCCCCTCCTTCCAGACTACATTGTAATTCAATTTGTATGCTTCAATTGCTTCTGTATATCAATGATTTGCTGAAGAATTTCAGCAGCTTTCAGTGGATCATTTTGTTGTTCAGCTAATTTCTGATGTTCTTGAAGTGATTTAATACTGACAATATCGTTCGTTTGGGAACGAATGATGTGAATATAGTCATTGATTTCTTTATCACTGATATCCTCAAGAACTGGAGTCATCGCTATTTCAATAACTAAGTGTTTTATGTTTTCGTCTGTTAGCTTTTCAATAAATAAGCTAACGTCAGCTGGATGACCTTCTTCATAATAAGCATATAGATATGTTGCGATAATTTTATGCTCATCTATGTTAAAGGCTACCCCTAATTCCTTTTGCACTTTATCAGTAATATGCATATCTTGCAACATATATGAAATAAGCTGTCTTTCAGCATTATGAAAAGCCGGCAATAATTTTTTAGTATTAGCATTTGCTTTCCTATTAGTATATCTGTTCTTCTTTCTCTTATCCTTAGGAATTCCCATCTTTTGACGATGTGTATGGATTTCATCCGTTAACGTATCTACAGAAATATTATATTTATTACTCAACTCTCTTATATAATATTCCCGTTCAACGGGACTCTCAATCATTGCAAGCTGTTTTAGAATATCTTCTATATAGTTTATGCGATCTCCTTCAAGGCTTAAATTATAGTCCTTTTTCAAATACCGCATATAAAAACTCATGAACGTATCACTTGCTTTTATCACTTCATTTTCAAAAGCCTGGGCACCATACTCGCTAATAAAATTATCCGGATCCATATTATCTTTCAAATTCGCAACTTTAACATGGCAGCCGACCTGACGCAATAAATTGGCTGCTTTATACGTCGCTGCAAGACCAGCATCATCAGCATCATAGCACAAAATAACTGTATCAACATAGCGTTTTAAGAGCTTTGCCTGATTTTGTGATAATGCAGTTCCCAGTGTGGCAACACTATTTTTAACGCCGCCTTGGTATGCTGCTATCACGTCCATATACCCTTCAAATAAGATTACTTCATTTTCCTTGCGAATATGCTTTTTGGCTAAATCAAAATTGAATAAAAGCTTGCCTTTTTGAAACAAATCACTTTCAGAGCTGTTTAGATATTTTGGTTCCTGCCCTGTAATCGTCCGGCCGCCAAATCCGATCGTTTTTCCCAGATGATTACGGATCGGAAAAATGACTCTTCCTTTAAAACGGTCAGTTACACTATTATCATCATTTAATGATAATAAACCTGCTTTAACTAGTAGTTGTTGATGAAATCCCTTTTTTTCAAGGAAGTCTCTGGTGAAATCTCCTGCATTTGGTGCAAATCCTAATTGAAACACCTCAATTGTTTCGTCATCAAGACCTCTGTCCTTAAAATAGTTGTATCCTTCTTTCCCATCTTTCGTATATCTTAATAAATGATGATAAAGTTTCATAAGCCATTCATTGGCGGATAGAATTCCTTGGTTTTCACTGGATAATGACGATTCTTTCTTAATCCCTGTTTCCGGAAGGTCGATACCACTCCGATTGGAAAGAAATTGTAATGCTTCATAAAAAGCGTAGTTCTCCATCTCCATTAAAAATGTCACTACATTTCCACCTTTTCCACAACCAAAGCAATGAAAAATTTGTTTTTCCTGCGTGACTGAAAATGAAGGGGTCTTTTCGCTATGAAATGGACATAAGCCAACAAAGCTTCTCCCTTGTTTCTTTAATTGTACATATTCACCAATTACATCAACAATGTCATTAGCCTTACGAATGTCTTCTATCACTTCATCAGGTATCTGATTGGCCATTTAAATCACCATTCTATATCTAATATTCGAGATGCATATGAGAAAATCCTTCACCGTTCGACAATTTTTTTCTCTAACTTGAAAAAAATTTCCTTCTATATATATTATGCACTTTGAAGGATATTTCTTCTTATACTTTTCTTTTATACTGGCTTACCTATATAATTCTACTCGAGGGTATGATTATCCTTCCTTATTTTGAATGTTTTACTTTTCAGAATACCAATAGGTTATTAACATATATCTTTGCACAAAAATTAATTATAATACAGTATAGACAAAATTGCTATAAAAAAGTCTATGAATTATTAAATTTAGTAGAAAAAAAGAGGAAAAAACATTGCCATGATGTCTATGGAATGCTTTTTCGACTTATTTATATTCTAGCATTTAACTGAACTACCATTATTTTCTTATTGTGTGACGAATCATGTTTGCTGTCTCTTCAACAGCTTTATGGGAAACGTCAATAACCTCACATCCAATTCTTTCAACAATTTTATTAAAATAATCGATCTCCTCGTGGATTCTTTTTATATTGGCATAAGTCGCTTGATCACCTAACCCCAAAGCTTTGAGGCGCTCTTTCCTTATTTCATTCAATTTTTCCGGACTAATAGCTAAACCGACACATTTTCTGGGATCTACATCAAATAGCTCTTCTGGCGGATCCACTTCCGGAACAATCGGTACATTTGCGACTTTTAATCGTTTGTGAGCCAAGTATTGAGATAAGGGTGTTTTGGAGGTACGTGATACACCAATTAAAATAATATCAGCTCTCGCAATTCCTCTTGAATCCCGTCCATCATCATATTTTACAGCAAATTCAATAGCTTCTACACGTTTAAAATAGTCCTCATCAAGTTTATGAACTAATCCCGACTCCAATCTGGGGGGGCTGTCAAAAACGCGCTCCATAGCCGATAACATTGGCCCCATAATATCAATAGCTTCTATGTTCATTTGCTTGGCTTGATCATTTAAATAATCTCTTAATATGGGATCTACCAATGTGAATCCGATAATCCCATTTTTTTCCTTCGCTAACTGGATAGCTTCATTAATTGTTCCTATATCTTCAACATATGGTATCCGTTGTATTTTAAACTCTCCGTCATTAAATTGGCTTAAACCAGCCTTAATAACAAGTTCAGCTGTTTCCCCAACAGAATCAGATAACACATAAACAATTGGTTTAGCACCCATTAAGCTCACTCCCACCTTTATATATCGTCTTGTCTAATCAGCTCAACAAACACTTTGGTTATCGTTGTTTTTGTAATACGTCCTACCACTTCCAGGCCGGCTTGAGTATCTTTCACAACCGGGACGCCATCGATTTGATTATTAATTAATTTCTGTGCGACATCGATTAATAGATCCTCTTTTCTGCAAACGGTTATATTAGGCATTCTGGTCATAATAATATGAACAGGAATAGCGTTTAAATCCTGATTGCCGATACTTGCCCTGAGTAAGTCCTTTCTTGAAAGTACACCGGTTATACATGAATGATCATCCACAACAAACAATGTGCCGACATCCTCCAAAAACATTGTGGAAATGGCATCATATACCGAGGTGTTTTCTTTCACTACGATTGGTACATGTTGGAATTCATGCACTTTATATTCTTTGATTTTTTCAGTAAGTAATTCAGAACCTGTTTTACCTGTGTAAAAATAGCCAACACGTGGTCTTGCTTCCAAAAAACCAGCCATTGTTAATATAGCTAAATCCGGTCGCAATGTAGCTCTTGTCAGGTGCAGACGATCTGCAATTTTCTCACCGGTAATAGGCCCATTTTCTTTAACAATTTCAATGATTTGTTCTTGCCTATTTGATAATTCCACCTTTTCACCACCTAAAAAACACTGTGACATACTATATCCATAAGTATTATATACTAATTTGAGAGAAAAGGAAATATACGTTATATTGTTTAAAAGTGTTGTTTCCACTCAACAGCTGACAAATCAGCATAGTCTTTTATTAAATAAGCAATGCTATTTACCAGTGAAAGTCGGTTATCTTGAAGCTGCTCATCTTCTGCCATCACCATGTTATGTTCAAAGAAATGATGAATAGGTTCGGCTAGTTCCCCAAGTACAGCTAGGGTGCGACCTGCTTCCATTTGCTTTTTAGCTTCCCTATATTTATTATATACGGATTGATAGGCTTCAAATAAAGCCCGCTCTGTATCTGTTTCAAAATATGCCGGATCCACTTCTGAGTGATTTGTTTTGGTTGATAACTTCAAGACTCGCACCAAAGCTTCTTGAATATATTTAAACTGATCGTCATTACGTTTTTCCGTTAGTACATTCGCTTTTCCAAATGTATAATGTACAATACCAATTTCTCTGTTCAAGACTGCCCGAGCAACGTCTTGTTCAATGTTCATTTCCCTTAGTAAATATGCAGCACGAAGCTGGAAAAATCCATGCAGATTATGTTTTACTTTTTCGATACCCTCTTGATCGATATCCATTGTTTGATATAGATTTTGTGTGACTTCTATAAGGGTCTCCAGTGAAACATTCCACTTATTGTCCTTCATGATTCGAAGTACACCTGTAGCCTGTCTGCGCAGACCATAGGGATCTGCTGAGCCTGTTGGTGTTAATCCGACAGCAATAGAGCCAACGATGGTATCCATTTTATCAGCAACACTTACAATCGACCCTGCAAGCGATTCAGGTAGTTCACCATTTGCTTGCTTTGGTAAATAATGCTCCCTTATTGCTTTGGCTACATCTTTATCTTCTCCATAATTTAATGCATATTTTTCTCCGATTACGCCCTGCAGCTCGGTAAATTCACTGACCATATTTGTCATTAAATCAAATTTGCTGATCTCTGCAGTCCTTACAGCTATATCTGCTGTATCTTCATCAAGATTTAATAAGTTTCCCAGTTTGGTTGTAAGGTGAACAACACGAGATACCTTATCACTGATTGTTCCTAATTTCTCCTGGAAAACGACACGTTCTAATTTTTCTAAATAGTAATCAATGGAATGCTTTTGGTCTTCCTCATAGAAAAACTGAGCATCCGATAATCGTGCATGAAGTACTTTTTCATTACCCTTTTTGACAGTATCAAGCTCATAGTCATTCCCATTTCTCACACCAACAAAATAAGGTAGGAGTACACCGTCATTAGATTTCACAGAAAAATAACGTTGATGCTCTTTCATGGATGTGATTAGTACTTCTGAAGGTAACTGCAGGAACTTTTGATCATATGAACCAATAAATACAGTTGGATACTCAACTAAATTGCGAACTTCATCCAGTAATTCTTGATCAACAGGAATCTGGAAACCCCCTTTTGTTTCCAGTTTTCTAATCCCATCTAAAATTAACTGTTCACGTTCACTAGCATCAACTAAAACAAAATTTTTGCGTAAGGCAGATTGGTATTCTGAAGGTTTATCCAGCGCGATTTTATCTCCTAAAAATCGGTGGCCAAATGTTTCATTACCTGTTTTTACCTGAGCAATTTCAAAAGGGATAACAGCTTCATCGAACAACGCTACAAGCCAACGGATCGGGCGGGCATACCTCAGGGTTTCCTCAGCCCAACGCATATTTTTCCCAAATTGGATGGACTCGATGATTGCTTTAAATTCCGGTAATATATCCGCCGTTTTCTTTCCCTCAATATGTTTTTTTACGAAAATATAGGACGTTCCATTTATTTCCTTTGTATAGATATCCTCTACTGTTTTACCTTGTCCTTTTGTAAAGCCTAATGCTGCTTTTGACCAATTACCTTCTGCATCTTTTGCTATTTTTTCCGCCGGACCTTTCGCTTCTTCTTCAATAGTTGTCTGTTCCTCTTCCATGCCCTTGATTAGTACTGCAAGTCTTCTAGGTGTGGAAAACGTCGTTATACTCCCATATCCAACGCGTTCTTCGTTTAACCAGATTTTTGTCTTCTCAGCAAGTTGATTCTCAGCATGATCTATAAATCGTGCAGGCAATTCTTCAAGGCCTATTTCAAATAAAGCATCTTTCGCCATTTATTTCGCCTCCTTTTTTAGCATGGGGAATCCGAGCCGTTCTCTTTCGGCAACATAAGCCTTTGCAATTTGTCTTGCTAGTTTTCTAATTCTTGTAATGTACCCGGTCCTCTCTGTTACAGAGATAACCCCTTTTGCGTCAAGCAAGTTAAACGTGTGGGAACATTTTAGTACATAATCATAAGATGGAAAAACCAACCCTTTTTCCATGGTTACTTTTGCTTCCTGTTCATACATGGAAAATAACTGAAACAGCATATCTGTATTTGATTCTTCAAATGTATAAGTTGAATGTTCGTATTCAGGCTGGAAAAATATATCTCTAACGGTAACCCCATCTGTCCATTCCAGATCAAATACATTTCCTTTGTCTTGAATATAGGAAGCCAGACGCTCAATACCATAGGTTAATTCTACTGTTACGGGGCTTGCTTCCAGTCCGCCTATTTGTTGAAAATAGGTAAATTGTGTAATTTCCATACCATCAAGCCACACTTCCCATCCTAATCCAGCAGCACCTAAGGTTGGGTTCTCCCAATTGTCCTCCACAAAACGAATATCATGTTGAAGTGGATCAATACCAAGCTGTTTCAGTGACTCCAAATATAATTCCTGAATATTATCCGGAGATGGCTTCATAACAACTTGAAATTGATGATGCTGATACAACCGATTTGGGTTGTCTCCATAACGCCCATCTGCAGGTCTTCGTGATGGTTCCACATAAGCCGCATTCCAAGGTTCCGGTCCCAAACTTCTTAGCAATGTCATTGGTGACATTGTCCCCGCACCTTTTTCTACATCATAAGCCTGCATAATAATACAATTCTGTTCTGACCAGTGTTTCTGAAGTGTTAAAATCATTTCCTGAATATTCATCATCACTATCCTCCAAGTCTTCATACACATAATAAACCCGTCCCTATGTCTAAATATCGACATAGGGACGGGTTTTTAAGCCGTGGTTCCACCCTATTTGCTCATTAAAATAAGAGCCACTTGTTATGTATGCTCCAGAGCGCCATTCCTTACTGTTCTATTATCCAGCTTACACTAATCTGGACTCGCTACAAATAGTCAAGTAAGTACTATTCTCCATCCCAGCAATACGTATCATTTTATTGAAATATGTATAAATAATACTGTATCTATCCGTATATGTCAATAAAAGCTATTACTATTACCTTAAAGCATCCAATTGATTTAAAACCTTACGTGATTTTAAAAAGTAACCTCCATACTGATCATAATAAGCATCCAAAATTTTCCTTAATAAATTTCTGTTTTTTACTTTTATAGAAACGGAGCCGACTCTTTCAAGTTCAATACTTGCAAATACATAGAGGAGTTTAGCAACAGATTCTGGTAAGGCTATAGCTTCATGATCCAAGTGCCTGCAGCGATTACATAATAACCCTCCTTCTGCAATCGAAAAGGCGGAGGTCGCCTGCTTGTTACCACAATTAACGCATCTATCAACAGTTGGTGCAAACCCACCCTTCTTAAACAATTTTAACTCGTACATCATGATTGGAATATCCACATCCTCATTTTCAGCAATCCAATTCATCGTTTGATATAACTGTTCATATATATAAATATCCGGTGTTTGGAAATCGGTAAGTTTATCTGTTAATTCCGTAATATAGGCTGTGTAGGCTGTTTTGATAATATCTTCTCGAATTGCTCTAAATGAATATATCACTTCTCCTTGTTGGATTGTACTTAGTCCGCTGTTGACATAAACAAAAAACTGACCATATATGAATGGCTGCGTTACAGCAGCCATTCTGCTTTTAGGCTTTTTTGCTTCTCTGGCAATAGCAGAGAACTTTCCCAGCTTTTTACTAAAAATAGTTACGATTTTATGTGTCTCACCATAATCTTGTGTCTTAATAATAATTCCATCCATTTTTTCGAGCACTTATCTCACCTCTTATCTTCTCAGATTAAGCAACAATCTTGCTTCATGTTAATCTGAGCGCGTGTCCCCGTAAATAAAGCGAAAGTGCTGTTTACTTATATTTTTGTATCCAGTGGTCGATTTTCAACATTTGCAGACTGTGTGACCTCATGTGGCTTTGAATCATTTTCTAACTCTTTCATTAATAAATAGGTTTCAATGTTTCCCGTTTGACTGAACAGCTTCCAAGTAATATCGATCACAAGAAACCCCACCCTTTCTTTTAACATGTTTGAAAATGTAACTCACTACTTAGAATTTCCACACCTGCAGAAACAATTAGTATTAAATTTTACCATGTTTAATAATCGTCATCACGATAACCGTATTCTTTAAGCTGACTTTGTCTGTTTCTCCAGTCCTTCTTTACCTTTACCCATAGTTCTAAATACACTTTTGTACCAAGTAGTGCTTCAATATCTTTACGGGCGCTTTTTCCAATATTTTTCAGCATGCTTCCCTGCCTGCCGATTAATATTCCCTTTTGTGTTTTTCTCTCGGTTATTATTGTAGCTTGGATAAATATAGCATTTGATTCCCTTGTTTCAATGTTTTCAATGAGTACTGTTACGGAATGTGGTATTTCTTCTTTTGTTAATTGCAGGACCTTCTCCCTTATTAATTCACTAATAATAAAACGCTCTGGATGATCGGTCACTTGGTCTTCCGGATAATACCTGGGGCCTTCAGGCAAATGTCCCTTTAGCACATCAAGTAAAGGTTCTACATTATTTCCTTTTAGTGCAGAAATAGGAATGATTTCCTCAAAATTATACTTTACCCTGTACTGCTCTATTAAAGGAAATAGGTCATCAGGATGTATCAAATCTATTTTATTTATAATTAGATATACGGGACGTTTAACCTGATTCAGACGATCCAGAATATATTGATCACCTTTGCCATATCCTTCTTTTGCATCAATCATAAATAAAATAGCATCAACTTCATTTAATGTGTTTTCTGCAATCCGCACCATAAAATCACCCAATCGATGCTTTGGTTTATGAATACCTGGTGTATCAATGAAAACCATTTGTGCATCTTTCTGAGTCAACACACCTTGGATTTTATTTCTTGTCGTCTGTGGCTTGTCACTCATGATAGCGATCTTTTGTCCAATAACTTTATTCATAAATGTTGATTTCCCGACATTTGGTCTGCCAATAATTGCAATAAATCCTGATTTAAAATTTGTTGTCATGTTGTATCCTCCATGCGTGTTTCTTATATTTTATAATACTACAAATGTAGCCAGGTTTCATCCATTCGACAAAACCTTTAAAAAGTTTCTCTTCTTCTATAAAATTAGACACAATCCTTGATAATTTACGTATTTTTATATAATACCCTTTTCGTCAGTTGTAAATCTTCGGAGTTGATATAAAATGCGACGTAACTACAATTTGCTATAATCGCCGTTCGGGCGAGCGGAGGCTCATCAGCCGCCCGCGGAAAGCGAAGTGTATTACCGGAGCGGTGGATTAACGATCACATCAAGATACGTCGCAATCTATATCCTTTGTATCAAAAGCTACAATCTTTTAGAATATGTAAAAACAAAAAACCCTGACTGGCAGGGTATAACTAAAACAGCATATCTAACTTTGGAAGAAATATCAGTAATCCTATAATGACTGCAATAATCGCTGACATTAAAACAGCTCCTGCAGCAACATCTTTAATCACTTGTGCGGCTGGATGCATATCCGGTTTAACGTAATCCATCATTTTTTCAATAGCACTATTTGTTATTTCGGTAACCAATACCAAACCGATAACCAGGATTAGAATACCCCATTCTACATTTGTTAATGGAAAGAAAAACCCTGATATTACAACCAGTAGCGCAGCAGCAAGATGAATTCGAAAATTCCGTTCTGTCCTGGCGACTTCACGTATCCCGTTCCAGGCGAAGGCAAATCCGATCGGGGTTTTTTTATCGCTCAATGCCAAACTTCCTCAATATATCTTCCTGTTTTTGAAACATAAGCGTTTCCTCTTGCTTTTCTTGATGATCATATCCCAGCAAATGAAGAAATCCATGTACGGTTAAAAACCCTATTTCCCTCTCCAAGGAGTGGTTATATTCCTCTGCCTGTTCCTTCGCTTTATCAACCGAGATAACAATGTCTCCCAAAACTAATGGAATGTCATCACCGATAATATCCAGTTCACCTTCGACCGTTTCCTCCAATGCGAAGGAGATAACATCTGTAGGCCGGTCCTGTTGCCTGTAATTACGATTCAACTCTTGGATTTCCTTATCATCCACAAAATTCACTGATATTTCAGCTTCATTGGAAATGCCTTCCTTCTCAGCTGAAAATAGGAGTAATCGATGCAATAAATCAATATAATCGGTAGGGACAGAGTTTGTTGAATCATGAAAGTCAATATACATTATTTTGCCTCCTTCATAGGTTACTGAATTATCGAATGAAAAATACCTTAGCGTAATTGGGGGTTGGCAATCCAGCATAGGATCATTCACAATGGATGCGACAATTTCTTCAATTTTTTTCTGTGGGTTCTTTTAATGAACGAACAGTCGCTTCCACCGGATCACATACACAGATAATGGCTGCTTCTTTTGTTTGTGGCTTTGGCCCTGGATACCGATATTTTTTTCGTTCAGCTGTTTGTTGCTGTCTCTTTCCTTATGCTTCTGTTAATATCTTTTTAAGCAATGGCTAGTTCGGATTCGAGAGCTGCAATAATTTTGAATCAGACAGGATTCCTTATCCTGTTTCAAAAAAAGGAAGTAATCCAAGTGTCAACACTGCTGAAAGAAATGCAGAGGCTGCCCCGAAACCGGATTGTATAAATAGATCACTGATAGCATATTTTTCAAATGAAAGAAATATAAATAATAATACAACTGTAACATGCACCACAATTATTCTAATACCCGCTTTGAGAATTGTTAAACGATCTTTTACATGTACTAAAAACATAATTCCGGCTAGTTGGAAAAAAAGAATTAGACACCTGCCTCAACATTAAACAAAACTGGTATTTCACTAAAAATGATACTGCCTAGAATAGCATAAAGTGTACTAAGAATAATCGGAAGTCGTTCATTAATTAATTATTTAACTAATAAAACAAATACGTTGCTTCACATTTGAAATTGCGGTTTCACTATTTTCTGTCCGGACCCCATTTTCCATGGCATCCCTTAAAGCGGAAATAAACAGCTTTCTTCCTTCTTCCCGCGCGCTAGTGGGTAAATAGCAAATACAGGTAGTACTATAAAAATCCATTGGTTCTTCGTTTTGAACAATGCCTTTACATGAACCTTCATTTTCTTTTTCATCTGTTCATCCGGTATTACGAATTGATAGTATAGAAATAAGCTAATTCTATCTTATACGCCTACATAAAAATACTAACTATCCTTTTCATAAGCATCAATAATTCGCTGTACTAATGGATGTCTAACTACATCTGTCTGGTCAAGGTGTATAAAGGCTATCCCTTTGACAGAAGACAAGAGTTTACTTGCTACTTTAAGGCCTGACGTCGCTCCTTTTGGTAAATCTATTTGTGTTACATCACCAGTGACGATCATTTTCGACCCAAATCCTAAACGGGTTAAGAACATCTTGATCTGCTCAGGTGTTGTATTCTGCGCTTCATCCAATATGACAAATGCATCATCAAGTGTACGTCCACGCATATATGCAAGTGGTGCAATTTCTATGGTTTCTCTCTCAAGTAAACGCAAGGTATGTTCCGCACCGAGCACATCATGTAATGCGTCATATAAAGGCCTTAGGTAAGGATCAACCTTTTCCTTTAGATCACCAGGTAAAAATCCCAAACTTTCTCCTGCTTCAACAGCGGGCCGGGTTAGTATAATTTTTTTGACCAGGCCGTTTTTCAACGCATGAACTGCCATTACAACAGCTAAATATGTTTTACCAGTACCCGCAGGCCCAATTCCGAAACATAAGTCATATGCTCTGATATTAGCGACGTATTCCTTTTGGCCTAATGTTTTAATCCGGATCGGTTTTCCTTTTACATTCTTCGTTATCTCATCTTCAAAGAGGGTTTCAAACTGTTTGATCTTTCCAGCTTTAGCTAAATCAACAGCATAAATGACATCACGTTCAGAGATCGATAGACCTTTTCTGATAACAGATAATAATGCTAAAAGAACGCTCTGAACAAGTGATATATCTTCATCTGATCCTGAAACACTAATCTTTTCCCCTCGCGTTACAATAGAGACATTTAATTGTTCTTCCAGTTGTTTTAAATATTTATCATTGTTTCCAAACAAAGCTAATGCTTCGCTTGAACTTGTTAATTGTAAGTCTATAACAGTAAGGTTTTCCGACATAATCAATCTCCTTGACTTATAGGTTCAATTGGTTCAGCTTTGGCGATATTTTCTTCTACACTGATATATAAGTTTAATTTAACTTTACCACTCTCTATTGTTTCATGCAAAACATTCTCAGAGATAATTTGCGACTCTGGACCCAGCTGTAATTTCAATTCATTTTTCGCTTGCTGAATACCTGTATTTATTGCTTCTTCTTTTGTTCTTTCAACAGTATTATACACCTTTTCACTTAAAGTAGTATCAATAAATTTTACGGGTAACTCCCAGTTAAAGAAACGGATTGAATTTTCATTCGTTTCTCTATGGATGTCTTCGTAATCCGGATCTCTGAATCCCCATATTGGTAATTGCAGGTTTCCTATGCCTAAATAATACTTTTTCTCCTGTTCACCGCTTAGCATTTCATAGTTCCCTTCTAATGGAACATTTACGGATACTTCATACCATGTAGTTGCTGTTATATCACCTTCAGCAGCTACGAGGTCTAATTGTCTCTCGCTATCCTCCTCATCCTCTTCATTCTCTTCGTTTTCTTCTTCATTAATTATACCTGAGACCAGCACATCTCCTGGCTCAACATAATCATTAACGCTCGCTTTAGGTAGTCCTTGTGAGACATACATATTTTTAATAACACCCTTTTTCGTTGCCACCAAATGCTGCGGCCCCGTAGGCTCTTCTTCTTCGACAATTGACTTTTCAACACCCTCAAGGTAAAAGGTTGTCCCTTTTTGTTCTACACCAACCCATAACAATTCAGGAACATCTTTTATTAATTGATCTTGAATAGCAGTTGGCTGCTCCAATGTAAAAATCCATGCACCGGAATGAACACCGTAATCATCAAGCTGTTCACTGATTTTTTCTTCAATCTCCGTTGGCACCCCGGTGATTTGAACCTCCCAGATAATATTCGATAAAAATATGACGAGCATAATACTCATAATCAGTCCAATCATCAGTGGTTTTTTCTTTATAAAACGTTTTATAAAAAATGGATATCCTTTCTTATCCGTGAATGCTAATTTATAATCTGTTTTTCTTTTTATTGCTTTTATTTCTTTTACATCACGCAGTCTAACATTGCCAGAACACGTATCATCATCTGTTTTTTTTACATCCCATACTGGAATACCTTGTTGCATACATCTTTGGAAAAATAACTCTGGCCTGTCTCCTTTAATTAAAATTGTTACATATCCTGTAATAAATGCACCTTGTTTATGCTTCATTTCGTCCTCCTTAAATCAGCGAATATTAATCAGGAATAAATTTCACTTCTGTAATTGTACCTTCCAATAAAATTTCCTCTGGTAACATCATTTTTAATACAAAGGAAGATCCCGTAATTTGGATAAAACCTTTATTTGTTTTTAATCGAAGTTCCGTATCAGAATAGGTTGCTAATCCTTGGTGGTTTTCAATATAGACATGAATTTGTCCGATTATCGTTATTCGTGGTAATTCAAGCATCACATCAGAAGGAAGTGCAAGATATTTTACTAACCAAGGACGGATATGCTGTTGCCATTTTTTCACTAGGGCATCCCCCTCTCATAACCATGTTTATGACGGAGATGAAAAGATAAGAACAATAAAGAAAAAAGAGCCATCAACAATGGAGCTACTGAAGCTACCTTGTTAATGACTCTTGATTAATTACTATTTTCTTCGTTTTGCATGATTAATTTCGTAAGGTTTTTTTGCTCTTGGTGACCCTAAAACCTCTGACATAATAATACCGTTTACTAATCCTGTTTTTCCTAAGTTACGTTTAATTTGCCTTTTTAAATTCTCTTGGTTCCCGGAATTTTCCTTATTAGGCTCACGTAACGTATTTCCAATAATTCCATCATGAGGGAGTTTTTCCATCGCGTCTTTTGTCTCGGTTCGCAATTGGTTCGCCAAACGTCCCAGCTGTTCACTTTGCTGTTCTTCAATGGATGTAGGAACTGGCTGATTGGATTGACTCTCATGATTCCTTCTCTGTTGTTGTGGTTGATTACCTCCACCAGAAGGATTTGGCCTAGGTCTAGGTCTATTCGTTTGCCTTTTTTCCTGTTCTTGTTCCGCTGAACTGTTCCTCACGAACCCTATAATCCCAGCTATAATAATGATGACTATAAACAGGTTATCCATAATCAATTGTATAAGAGATTCCACAATAACCCTCCTTTACCGGTGTCGATTAGCTTATTTCGGGTTATTATCATCATTATCTTCTTCTGTCAGTTTACCGATGGAATCACGCATATCTGTATCTGCATCGATATTTTTATAGCTCATATAATCCATTACTCCTAAATTACCTGAACGAAGGGCTTCTGCAAGTGCGAGTGGTACATCAGCTTCAGCTTCCACAACTTTTGCGCGCATTTCTTGTACACGTGCGAGCATTTCTTGTTCTTGCGCAACAGCCATCGCGCGTCTTTCTTCGGCTTTCGCTTGTGCGATGTTTTTATCTGCCTCAGCTTGATCTGTTTGCAGAATAGCACCAATGTTTTTACCGATGTCAACATCAGCAATATCGATCGATAGAATTTCAAAGGCAGTTCCTGAGTCAAGTCCCTTACTTAACACAGTCTGTGAAATCATGTCGGGATTTTCTAATACTTTTGTATGTGCTTCTGAACTACCAATTGTACTTACAACACCTTCACCGACACGTGCAATAATTGTTTCTTCCCCTGCACCACCGACTAGACGATCAATGTTAGCACGAACCGTAATTCTTGCTTTTGCTTTTACTTCGATCCCATCCATCGCAATCCCAGCAATAAATGGTGTTTCAATAACTTCAGGGTTAACACTCATTTGTACCGCTTCAAGTACATCACGACCTGCTAGGTCAATAGCTGCGCCACGCTCAAAAGGTAACTCGATATTCGCTCTATGTGCTGCGATAAGCGCATTTACCACTCTGTCTACATTACCACCAGCCAGGTAATGACTCTCAAGCTGGTTGGTTTGCACGCTTAATCCTGCTTTATGTGCCTTAATTAAAGGATTAATTACTCTATTTGGCACAACTCGACGTAAGCGCATCCCTATTAATGTAAAGATTCCCACTTTAACTCCAGCTGCTAGAGCACTAATCCATAGCATAACCGGAATAAATGTGAATAATATAGCTACAGCAATCAAGATTAACGCGATTATAATAATCGGCATAAGTTCTGATATTTCCATGCTAATTCCTCCTGTTTTTGTATTTTCTCTTCATTATATTATAATTCTATAACGACAATCCGAACTCCTTCTACTTTTACAATTTTTATTTGCTTATCTTTGTCGATAAACGACCCCTCTGATATGACATCCAAACGCTCGTCACCAAACTCTCCCGCTCCGGAAGGCCTTAAGGGGGTTACTGCAATACCCTCCATACCGATTAATTCCAAACGATTTTGGGAGGACACATAACCTTGTTCTGTCGTTGTTTGATCCTTTAAGATAATATGACGAAAGACACCTTTATCCATGCCAATTCTTCTAAATAGTATGACTGCAGCTATGACTGCTACTAAAAAGGCAATTCCAATACTCATCGACATATGCCCTAAATCATAGCCGGACATTAACAGTGATCCAACCACTGCTAAAGCGCCGAGTACACCAACAATTCCACCAGGTACAAAGAATTCAGCAATGATTAAAGCAATTCCTATGATAAGGAGCACAATAGCCTCCGTACCTGCTAATCCAGCGATAAAGTGACCATAGAAGAATAATAATAATGCCACAATTCCCATTATTCCCGGGATACCGAAACCTGGTGAAAATATTTCCACTATTAATCCTAGACTTGCTATTGACAGCAAAATTGGAATTACAACAGGGTTTGTTAAAAACCTGGCAACATCTTCAGCAAGTGCAGTTTCTGCTTCAAAAATAGTTGCATTCGATAAACCTAGTTCATTCAACAATTCGGCTCGGTCATCAACAATACCTTGTGCATATTCAACCTCTACTGCTGAATTCGGATCAAGTGTTAAGTATTCTCCCTCAGGAGCACCATATTCCGGAAGATCTATACTGGGATCTGCCATTGCTTGAGCATAGAGTGGATCCCTTCCTTTGGATTCAGCAGCACTCCTCATGGAAGCGAGCCAAGCTGATTGCGCTTTTTGATCAGCAGCATTTCCGTCTTGCGTAATAATCCCACTTGCTCCCATTGTTGCTTGTGGCTCCATATAAATATTATCCGTGTTGAGTGCAATATACGATCCTGCTGATAATGCTTGATTAACAATAAAGGAAGTTGTTGGTATCTCTAAATTCTGAAGCATTCCAGCAATTTCACTTGCAGCATCCACCCGTCCACCCGGTGTGTTAATTTCGAAAACGATATGATCTGCACCCTCATCAACAGCTTCTTGTGTTGCACGGGATAAAAAAGCTTCCAGGCCGCGTTCTACCTCGTTTTCAATCGGTATAATATGAACCAATTTTCCAGCACCATTCTCATTCGCTTTAACAGATTGACCTGCATCCGTTACTACTGCCAAAAAGATAGAGAATAATAAAATTATGTATATGGAACGTTTTTTGCCTGGCAATATATTCACCTCCCCTTTTGGTGCCTACCTCATATACGAATTTTAAGGCAATTGGTTTCATTTTATATACCGTCTGATTAAATAATATCATAAATAACCCGGTAAGTGATACTGCTAAAAAGATCCCTGTCAATATATATGACAAGGATCCTTATTTAATCAGCTTAATTGTTTTTGTACAAGTTTATTTATTTGTGTGCCGTCTGCCTTTCCTTTAACTTTAGGCATTATTGCACTCATCACTTTACCCATATCTTTTTTGGATGTTGCATTAACTTCTTGAATTGCCTGCTGTACAACTGCCTCCAGCTCTTCATCCGTTAGCTGTTTTGGCATATATTCCTGCAAAATATTGACTTCAGTGTCAAGTTTTTCAACAAGGTCATCACGTCCAGCTGTTTTAAATTCTTGGAGGGAATCTTTTCTTTGTTTCAACTCTCTGGAAAGAATAGTTAACTCTTCATCTTCCGACAGATTATCTTTACCAAGATTTATCAATTCATTTTGTAATGAAGCTTTTATCATGCGAATGACGCTTAGTTTTTCTTTATCTTTTTCCTTCATTGCTTGCTTCATATCTTGATTCAGCTGTTCAAGTAGTGTCATGCTCTCCAACCCTCTTTAATATTTGCGCTTCCTAGCAGCTTCAGATTTCTTTTTACGCTTTACACTAGGTTTTTCATAATGTTCACGTTTACGATATTCTTGTAGTGTACCACTTTTTGACACGCTGCGCTTGAAGCGACGAAGAGCATCCTCAAGAGACTCGTTTTTACGGACGCGAGTTGTATTTGACATGCTAATTTCCCTCCCTCCAAAGCAAAAACAGGTTTGTAAAGACATATGTATAATCTCCACATGTCTTCATTAAGTATAATATATTCAGGCTTATAGGTCAACTAGTTATTATTCACTCTGATCAAAAAAACTAGATTTTTATTAGATGATTTGGATTTTTTCCTGTCACATTAATTTTCTTTAACGATCTCAATTCCGGAACTTGCTCCGATTCGGGTTGCACCTGCATCAATCATTTCTATTGTTGATTTATTATCACGGACGCCTCCGGATGCTTTTATACCCATTTCACTACCAACTGTTTGACGCATTAACTTAATATCTTCTACTGTTGCACCTCCACCGGAAAATCCGGTTGATGTTTTCACAAAGTCTGCTCCAGCTTCTTTTGCCAATTTACATGCTCGAATTTTTTCATCATTGCTTAGTAGTGATGTTTCAATAATAACCTTTGTGAGTGCTCTATCCTTAGCCGCAGAAACAACTGATTTTATATCGGCTTGTACAGCTTCATCATTTTTAGATTTTAATTCGCCAACATTAATAACCATATCCACTTCTGTAGCACCATCTTTAATTGCTTGTTCTGTTTCAAACACTTTTGACGCTGTAGAAGTTGCGCCTAATGGAAACCCAATAACAGTACATATTTTTATGGATGTATCTTTTAAATTTTCATAACAAAATGGCACCCAGTAAGGGTTCACACAAACAGAAGCAAATTCATACTCTCTCGCTTCATCGACGATTTGTTTGATTGTTTCTTTTGTAGTATCTGGTTTCAATGCAGTGTGATCAATATACTTAGCTAGTTCTTTATTCATCATTAACTTCCTCTCTGAATATAAGTACACTTATAACTCTTCAAATTGATAAGAAATGCTTGACAACACATATATAGCTGCCGTTTCAGTACGTAGTATTCGGGGGCCCAGGCGAACAGGATGAAACCCGCTTTCCTTTAATTTTTCTGCTTCTTTTACAGAAAAACCGCCCTCAGGTCCAATACAGATAAATAAACGGTGATCACGTTCTAACCTTTTCATGATGCTTCCAAATGATTGGTGTTTTTCGGTTTTCGCTTCTTCTTCATATGGAAAAATTTTCATATCATAAGTAGTGCTTTCCTCAATTAAATCCGACAGCGTCATAGGTGAATGAATTACAGGGATTTGTTTTCGATGACTTTGCTCACTTGCTTCCTTAACAATTTTTCTAAAACGATTCATTTTTTTGGCTTTCTTTTTTTCATCCCATACAACTATAGAACGTTCGGCCTGGAATGGGATGAATGAATGCGCACCAAGCTCTGTTCCCTTTTGTAAAATTAAATCAAACTTATCGCCTTTAGGTAAACCTTGAGCAACAGTTACAGTTATGGGAAGTTCAACTGCTTCATCCAGCCATTCCCGGACTGTTGCATGAATACTTTGGTCTATAGCAGTAATTTCACAAATTGCAGCAATCCCATCCGTATGATTACAAATGATTTTGTCTCCCTCTTTATAGCGCATCACACGGCTTATATGGTGGGCATCATCACCCTTTATAATAACCTCAGACACATGCCAATCTGTAGAAGGAATAAAATATCGTTGCAAATTAGGCACCTACTTTTTATTTAAACTTTCCTGGCTGTAATAGAAATCCAATCTTCCAACATATTTACTTCCAGAATTTCAAACCCTTGCTGCTCCAATTTATCTTTTACTATCTGTTCTTTCGTTTGAATAATACCGGACATAATGAATAAACCACCAAATTCTAGGGTTTGCCAAGCATCATCAACAAACTGAATAATAATTTCAGCTAAAATATTTGATACGATAACATCTGCTTTCATATTGACTTGATTAAGTAAATTATTCTGTTTCGCTTCGATTTGTTTATCCAGTTTATTAAGTTCTGCATTTACTTTCGTGCTTTTTACTGCCACATCATCCAAGTCATATGCATATACATTGCCGGCGCCCAGCAGAGATGAAGCGATACTTAATACACCGGAACCAGAACCAACGTCGATAACGACATCCGCTTTCTTTATATACTTTTCTAGCGCTCGTATACTGAGAATTGTAGTTGGATGTGTTCCTGTCCCAAAAGCCATTCCCGGATCAAGTTCAATAATAATTTCGTCACTAGAAATTGGTGTATATTCTTCCCATGTAGGTATTATTGTGACTTTATCCGAAATATGAATTGGCTTATAATATTTTTTCCAGGCATTTGCCCAATCTTCCTCATTTATTTCTCTAGATGTTACATGGTTTTTCCCAATATCGATGGCATAGTTTTTCAAATTCGTAACGTCTTGTTTTATACGCTCAACAACTTCATCTAAACGATCGCCTGCAGGAAGGTATGCTTTAATATACACACCTTCCTGTGGGTATTCATTCGGGTTCAACTCATAAACTTCACCGAAAAATGTATCCCGTTCTTTGACTAAATCCAGTGGGTCTTCAATTACAAGCCCGCTTGCACCAATTTCGTCTAATATGTTGGAAATTGGTTCTATTGCTTCGTTCGTTGTATGAATACATATTTCTGACCATTTCATTTCAATCCACTCATTTCATCTATAGAAAAGCGCTTATATGTAACGATGTGAAGCTCACATCGTTATTCACTTTTAAAAGCATTTTTAAAACGTTGAAAAAGGGAGCTGTCCTGCTCATTTGTTGATTCGTTACCACCAATTTCATTAAATTCACGTAATAGTTCTTTTTGACGCTCTGTTAATTTCGTAGGTGTAACAATCTTCACAATAATATGTTGGTCTCCATGACCATATCCACGAACGTTTGGTGCACCCTTTCCTTTCATGCGGAATGTTTTTCCTGATTGAGTCCCAGCAGGTATTTTTAACATAACTTTACCATGAACAGTAGGGACTTCTACTTCATCACCTAATGCTCCCTGGGCATAGTTTAATGGTATTTCACAATAAATATGATCTCCTTCACGCTCAAAGAAATCATGCGGTTTTATTTGAATAAGCACATATAAATCACCAGGAGGTCCCCCGTTTACACCAGCTTCTCCTTTTCCGGATACACGAACTTGTTGACCTTCATCGATACCTGCAGGGATGGTGATATGAATTTTATTATGCTTTTTCACTTTTCCAGCTCCGCCACATGTCGTACATTTTTCCGGTATAATTTTTCCGGATCCATTACAGTGATGGCATACACGGCGATTAACAACCCTGCCAAACGGTGTATTCTGTTCCGTATTTAACTGACCGGATCCATTACAATGAGAACATGTATTGACTTTTGTTCCAGGTTTTGCGCCAGACCCATTACATGTTTCACAATTTTCCTCTTTTGGAATACGGATATCTGTTTCTTTTCCAAAAATAGCCTCTTCAAATTCCAGTGTCATTGTATATTGCAGATCTGCCCCTTGCTGTGGTGCATTTGGATCTCTTCTGCGGCCTCCGCCACCAAAGAACATGTCAAAGATATCACCAAAACCGCCAAAGTCCTGTGCTCCACCGCCAAAACCGCCAAAGCCTTGGTTTTGCGCGCCTGCATGCCCAAATTGATCGTATTGCGTGCGCTTTTGTTCATCACTTAGCACTTCATATGCTTCTTTGGCTTCTTTAAATTTGTCCGCTGCATCCTCTTCTTTATTCACGTCCGGATGATATTTTCTTGCTAACTTCCGGTACGCTTTTTTAATTTCGTCTTTTGAGGAATCCTTTCCGACTCCTAGTACATCATAATAATCGCGTTTACTCACTTGTTGATCACTCTCCCGACACTAGCATAAATATTATCTTATCATTACTCGATCCCTCGTAGCAAATCTGCTTAGAGAGTATCCATTTTAGATAAAAAGGTCAAAGCCAAGAGGATCCTGACTTTGACCTTTTTTATTTGATTTCTATTCTTTTTTATCTTCTTCTTCGTCTACTTCTTTATAATCCGCCTCTGTTACGTCTTCGCTGCCTTGTCCTTCTGATCCTTGCGCAGCTTGAGCGTCTTGCTGGGCTTGTTCATAAAGTTTAACAGTAAGCTGTTGTACTTCTTCCTGGAGTGCATCTTTCTTCTCTCTAATCTGTTCAATGTCGTCAGATTCGATCGCTGTTTTCAATGCTTCTTTTGCATCTTCAGCTTTTTGTTTTTCGTCATCTGTTACTTTATCACCGAGGTCTTTGATTGTTTTATCTGTTGTGAAAATAAGTTGATCAGCCTCATTGCGTAAATCTACTTCTTCACGGCGTTTCTTATCTTCTTCTGCGTTTTCTTCAGCTTCATTTACCATTTTTTCAACTTCCT
Organism: Virgibacillus sp. NKC19-16; assembly: GCF_021560035.1. Taxonomy (NCBI): domain Bacteria; kingdom Bacillati; phylum Bacillota; class Bacilli; order Caryophanales; family Bacillaceae; genus Virgibacillus; species Virgibacillus salidurans. The sequence continues at coordinate 2,057,353 of NZ_CP074373.1, forward strand.
CATCCGAAAGACCTGATGACGATTTGATCGTAATGGATTGCTCTTTGTTTGTGCCCATATCTTTCGCGCTAACATTCACAATACCATTTGAGTCGATGTCAAATTTCACTTCGATTTGAGGAACGCCTCTTGGCGCTGGTGGGATATCTGTTAATTGGAAACGACCCAATGTTTTATTATCTGCCGCCATTTCACGTTCACCCTGAAGTACATGAATATCTACAGCAGTCTGATTATCCGCAGCTGTTGAGAACACTTGCGATTCACTTGTTGGAATTGTTGTATTACGCTCAATCAATTTTGTGGAAACAGATCCCATTGTTTCAATACCTAAAGAAAGTGGTGTAACGTCCAATAAGACTACATCTTTAACATCACCTTGAAGCACACCACCTTGAATAGCTGCACCTAATGCTACAACTTCATCAGGGTTAACTCCTTTGGAAGGATCTTTTCCTGTTTCACGCTTAATTGCCTCCTGAACAGCAGGAATACGTGTTGAACCACCAACTAATATCACTTTATCAATTTCATTTGCACTTAAGTTAGCATCAGATAATGCTTTTCGTGCAGGAACCATTGTACGTTCTACCAATTCTGAAGTAAGTTCTTCAAACTTAGCACGAGTTAAATTCATTTCCATATGCAACGGTCCAGCTTCTCCTGCTGTGATAAATGGCAGTGATATTTGTGTTTGAGATACGCCTGATAGCTCTTTTTTCGCTTTTTCAGCAGCATCTTTCAAACGCTGTGTAGCCATTTTATCTTTGGATAAGTCGATGCCGTTTTCTTTTTTAAATTCCTGTACCATATAATCAATGACAAGTTCATCAAAGTCGTCACCGCCCAAACGGTTGTCTCCCGCTGTGGAAATAACCTCAAATGTACCGTCACCAATATCTAGGATAGATACGTCAAATGTTCCTCCACCAAGGTCATATACAAGAATCGTTTGATCCTGATCTTCTTTGTCTATACCGTAAGCAAGTGCTGCAGCTGTAGGCTCATTAATAATACGTTCTACTTCTAGTCCTGCGATTTTACCTGCGTCTTTTGTAGCCTGACGCTCTGCATCATTGAAATAAGCTGGTACAGTAATGACAGCTTTCTCAACTGTTTCCCCAAGGTATTCTTCAGCGTATGATTTAATATGCTGCAGGATAATTGCGGATACCTCTTGTGGTGTATATTCTTTATCTTCTATTGTTATTTTATAATCTGTGCCCATATGACGTTTAACAGATTGAATAGTATTCGGATTTGTAATTGCTTGACGCTTTGCTACTTCTCCAACCTGTCTTTCACCATTTTTAAAAGCAACTACAGATGGTGTTGTGCGATTCCCTTCAGGAGTAGGAATTACGACGGATTCACCACCTTCCATTACTGCTACAACTGAGTTTGTTGTTCCTAAATCAATACCAATTATTTTACTCATACCTATTTTCCTCCTTAACTGCTCCATACAAAGTTATTTATTTACTTTTACCATTGCAGGTCTAATAACACGATCATTCAAAATATACCCTTTTTGTAATTCTTCTACAACTGTATTTGATTCTACTTCTTCTTCCTCTACTTGCATCACTGCATGGTGCAGGTTTGGATCAAATACATTCCCTTCTGCTTCAATCTCTTCTACACCCTGAGACTTGAGTGCATCTTTCAATTGCTGATATACCATTGTGATGCCATCAATAAGGCTGGAAGTCGCATCTGTTACTTCTACTTGCAAAGCTCTTTCAAAATTATCTATTGCAGGTAATAACTCATTTACCAGGTCTTGGGCTTTATACTTGCGATCTACCTCTTTTTCCTTTTGCGAGCGCTTTTTGAAATTATCAAATTCCGCCTGCAAACGAAGCAATCGATCTTGTAGTTCCTCTTTTTCCTGTTTTAATGCTTCCATTTCTTTCTGTTCGGAATCCGACGTTTCTTCGGAGGTTCCTGCTTCTGTTTCTTCTGAATCAATGACTTCTATTTGTTCTGATTCATCTTTTTGGTTGACGTCATCTTTTGTAATTGTATCTTTATCATGCTTTTCCACCGTAACACCTCCTATTTAAAAATAACCAAATAAGACTATATCATGAATAACATATGAATTAAACCTGGAAGTCCTCTGGTCACTCGCTCCTGAAAAAGATTATCTATTATTCATTGTTTTTATACCACATGTATAATGCGTCTGTCATCTCATTTGATAATATATTTAACAATGAAATTACCTTCCTGTACTCCATTCTTGTTGGTCCAAGTAAAGCAATAGTGCCCATTTGACCATCACCTGATTGATATGCCGTCGTAATTAAGCTGAAGTCTTTAATAGCATCTACCTTATTTTCATTTCCAATTGTCACCCTTATTCCCTCATTTGTTCGCTTCAAAAGATTTGCTATTTCATCTTCCTTTTCAATCATGGAATAAAAAGAGCGTATCTTATCTACATCATCAAATTCAGGCTGCATCAAAATATTGGATTTCCCACCAATATATAGTTTAACTGGAGATTCATTAAAGAACGCTGCTTTTAAATAATCGTATGATTTATCAAAGTCATTCACATACAACTTCATAAGAGAGGTAATTTCCGTATTAAACATTTCCCGCAGGCGTACGACTGGCACTCCTAACAGTCGATCATTCAAGATATTCACCATTTTTTCCAAATCCAGCGGGTTAATTTCAACTGGTATCGAAAATGATCGATGCTCGACATGGCCTGTATTTGTTACTAGGATAGCAACAGCCGTGTTCCTTGAGAGTGTGACGATTTGCAGTTGCTTTAATTTTGCTTCATATAATTCAGGACCCAGGATTATTGAAGTATAATTGGTTAATTCGGATAACACTTCTGCCGACATTTGAACCATTTGCTCAAATTCAAAGAAACCATCTGCAATAAAATCCTTAATTACGTTTGTATTGGTTTGATTGGAAATTGGTGCTATCAAATTATCAACATAATAACGATAACCCTGTTCAGAAGGCACCCTTCCTGAAGAGGAATGTGTTTTCTCCAGGAAACCCATCTCTTCCAAATCTGCCATTTCATTTCTTATCGTTGCAGCACTATAAGGTATATTATCTTTTTTAGAAATAGCACGAGAGCCAACCGGATACGCCGACTCAATGAAATCATCAATAATTACTTGCAAAATCAATAACTGCCTTTCTGTCAACATGATAATCACCCCTGTTAGCACTCTTAGTTAGTGAGTGCTAATGCTATTAATAAATTATCAAATCATTATTTCTTTGTCAATAAACATGTATTGCTCATATTTGTGAAAGGTTTACTAAAAACAGAGGGGAAACTCCTCAGCAAAAAGATGCCTTCTAAGTTTCCCCTCCATTATTATTAATCATCATCCATTTTTAATACAGCCATAAACGCTTCTTGTGGAACTTCTACAGATCCAACCATTTTCATGCGTTTCTTACCCTCTTTTTGTTTTTCCAGCAGTTTACGCTTACGTGTAACATCACCACCATATAATTTTGCAGTTACATCTTTCCTCACAGCCTTAATGGTGGAACGTGCTTCAATTTTATTTCCTATAGCTGCTTGAACCGGGACCTCAAATTGTTGTCTTGGAATAAGTTTTTTTAGCTTTTCAACAATTTGTTTTCCACGTTCATGTGCAAAATCCCGATGCACGATAAAGGATAATGCATCGATTGTATCTCCATTCAATAAAATATCCATTTTTACAAGATTTGAATCTCGATAACCGGTTAATTCATAATCAAACGAAGCATATCCTTTTGTATGGGACTTCAATTGATCAAAAAAGTCGTAAACAATTTCGGATAAAGGAATATCATAAATAACATTCACCCGAATATCATCCAAGTATTGCATATCGATAAATTGTCCCCGCTTTTTCTGCGCTATTTCCATAACAGGACCTACATATTCACTTGGTACCGTAATTGTTGCTTTAACAAACGGTTCACTTATTTCCTGTACTTGTTGCGGATCTGGCATCATTGATGGATTATCCACTACTAGGGACTCTCCGTCTGTCAGTTCAACCTCATAGATAACACTAGGAGCAGTAGTGATTAAATTTATATTAAATTCGCGTTCAATTCGCTCCTGAATGATTTCCATATGCAATAATCCTAAAAATCCACAACGATACCCAAATCCTAATGCTTGTGAGGATTCCGGTTCATATTGGAGTGACGAATCGTTTAACTCCAGCCTTTCCAAAGCCTCTCGCAAAGCATTATAATTGTTTGCATCAACCGGATATAAACCACAGAAAACCATTGGATTTAACCTGCGATATCCCGGTAGAGCTTCTTCTGCTTCTCTATTTACATGGGTAATCGTATCGCCGACACGCGAATCACCGACGTCTTTAATAGATGCTGTTAAATACCCAACATCACCAACGAGTAACTCTTCCTTTTTAATTGGTTGTGGTGAAAACACACCAACTTCGTTAACTTCAAATTCTTTTCCTGTAGCCATCATTTTAATCTTATCGCCGACTTTCACAGAACCATCTTTTATAGAAATATATGCGATGACCCCGCGATAGGAATCGTATAATGAATCAAAAATAAGTGCTTTTAATGGATTATTTTCATTTCCACTAGGCGCAGGAATAACCTCCGTTACCCTCTCAAGTATGTCTTCAATCCCGATGTTCGATTTTGCTGAAGCTAATATGACATCATCTCCATCAATACCGACAATATCCTCCAATTCTTTTTTTACACGCTCCGGTTCTGCGCTTGGAAGATCTATTTTATTAATAACTGGAATTATTTCCAGTTCATTTTCAAGTGCAAGATACACGTTTGCCAATGTTTGTGCTTCGATACCCTGTGCCGCATCTACTACTAATATGACTCCTTCACACGCAGCAAGGCTTCTGGAAACTTCATATGTGAAATCGACATGTCCAGGTGTATCAATTAAATGAAAAATAAATTCCTCGCCGCTATTACTTGTATATTCCAGCTGTACTGCATTTAATTTTATCGTAATTCCTCGTTCACGTTCCAAATCCATTCCATCAAGGAATTGCTCTTTCATTTCACGTTGTGTTAATGCTTTCGTATTTTCTAAAATCCGATCAGCCAGCGTTGATTTACCATGATCAATGTGTGCTATAATCGAAAAGTTCCGTACATTTCTGTCTTGTTTCACCATTAATGATCCTCACTCCTACATGCCTTTTACCACATTATAGATAAAAGCTTCAAATTTATCACACGGCAATACTAGCTTTGATTATAGCAATGCAATCACTTAGATTCAATAAAAAAACAAAAAAAGGCCCTTATCAACATTCTTTGATAAGGGCTTTAACATGGATCAAAAAAACAATTGTGAGACCTGATATAAACCCTGTACAACCAGTTCATAAAAACCTTTCACGAATGTCTCCAAAAAAGAAGCCGCCTTTTGTACGAAATGGACTGGTTCCTGCCTATCCATTACATCTATAGAAGAGGATTCAATTGTCTCTATCTCTTCTTCTTCAATCACAACCGCTTGATCGGATCCTTCTGATTCATCGTTTATAGCGGTATCATCGTTATCCATCCCATACAACATACCTGTTAGAAAAAAAACGGCAAGTAACAAAATAACTATAAATGAGCGAGCCATACATCATACCTCCTATGAGTCTGTATCTACTTCTTCTGCATCCCAATATAACTCACTAAATACCTCTGCCAATGCATCAGCTGATCGGTTTAATTCTTCCATATTGTTTTCAACTCCACCGAACTCCAGTACCAATGAATTTTCCGATAGATCCTGATTAAATACACCGTTCGTTGCAGAGCCTTCTTTCGGATAAACCCCTCTGCTTAGACCGGGGTATTTTTCTTCCAACAGATAATGCAGTTCAGTAGCAAATTCCAGGTTCTTCTCATGTTCAGCATGTTCAGCACCGACAACGATCATAATCCTGGCATATGACTTTCCATTTATTTCTTTTGTTGTTATGTCTCTGGATACAGCATCACGATGCAAATCGAAAACATATTGTATCTCTTCATTAGTGGCAAATGCTTCTTCTACTACATCCCGTGAAGCCTCATATGACTGAGAAAAACTCATTCCTTTTTCACTAAGTTCATTGCTGATATCCGTATCATCAACGTTGGTTCCAATACCCTTCGCTTCTAAAGACTCAGCTAATCGGTCGCTCACTTGCGTTATGTTCACCTCATCGTGAAATGCCTGGTCAGGCTCTGTTACATCAGGTAAATGGGGCAGAAAAGATTCACGGTTATGTGTATTATAAAGAAAAACAACATCTCGTTCGCCAGTGCTTGGTGTGGTCTCATCCTCTTCTTCGGAACCGGAATCCTCTGGATCATTTGATTCTTCTGCTATAACCGCTTCCCTGTCCCTTAAAACTTCTTCTAACGGTGGTGAGGACTCTACAGGGAGGTTTGTATAATTTGTTCCTTCACCGGCGATTAATATCTGGCTATCAAAAATCGAATATCCGGGTAATTCATTTCCAAGTAAACTCCTCGGATCATTTGGTTTGATGCTTGTAGCTATTTGAAAAAGGGTGGTGGATATGTCAGGTAACGTCTCATTATTGGGATAAGCTTGATTAAACGCCCTATTTTCCATTCCTAGTAAAGATAAAAATATGGATCCATCTATATCACTCGTCCACTCAGTAATCGTATTCGACGAGAAGCGATAAGCAGGCTGAATCGTTGTCAATATACCAATGAATATAAATAAAACAACAATACTAATCAGATACATCGCACTTTTTTTATAAATAGGATTGACTCGATTTCGAGCGTGATGATTATTGCTTCCTAAAAGCATGGTTCCACCCTTCCTGAAATCAAAAGATTAATCACTCTTCAATAAACTCTATGATATAATTTCAGGAACTAGAACCAAATATGCATTTCTATAGAATCAATAGAGAACTACAACCATTTATCTTGTATAGTTCGCAAAATTATCAACATCCACCTTCTCGTGTAATGCCGCATTAATTCCGTTTGCAATTACATCCGCCATGTCCTTCATAAAACCATCCACTTCTTTTGGTGTGACCATTAAATTATGCCCAATGGGTGTCAATACTTCGTCTATTAATTTCCTTTTTTCTTCCTCTGATAGACCACCTAGCACCCCAAGGAAGGTTTTTCGTTTTTCCGCGTCGGGCAGATCGTCTTCACTGAATTCCTTATGTCCAAATGATAAACTAGCTGGGGCTAATGATTTGGAAGGTTTATCCTTTTCGTTCATTTCCCTACCAAAATGTTTTAACAGAAAGTCTATCGTATCACTTGTAATCGTTACAGCATCAACAACAGTTGGGACGCCTATTGCCATAACTGGTATTCCTAATGTATCCTGACTTAATTCTTTCCGCTTATTCCCGACCCCTGAGCCTGGATGTATACCTGAATCAGACAGCTGAATTGTTTCATTAATGCGCTCAATGGATCTTGATGCAAGTGCATCAATCGCAATAATAAAATCCGGGTTGAATTTCTCCACAATACCGAAAATAATATCACTTGTTTCAAGCCCTGTTACCCCCATAACACCAGGTGTTACAGCTGCCACGGAACGATATCCTTCAGAAACCGTTTCATGCTCCATTTGAAATAAATGACTTGTTACAAGTATCTTTTCTGCAGACATCGGACCTAATGCATCCGGTGTTACATTCCAATTGCCAAGACCGACGATTAATCCTGTGCTGTCTTTAGGTATATTATTTTTTTCCATTAATTGTTCTAACTCTTTCGCCAGGATTTTTGCTGCTGATTCCTGTCTGTCTGTATCCTGTCGTTTAACACCATCTGCATAAATCGTAATATAAGATCCGGCTTTCTTATTTATTAATTCGCCGCCCTCCTCGTCAATTTCAACATAAGACACTTTTATATTATCTTCCTTACGTTCTTTTACTGTTACACCTTTAATTTGTTTTTCCTGTTCTTCCTTTTTATCGGTTTCTGCATACATATCCCGTGCTTCTATTGCTAAATCCGTTCTAACTTGAGGGATTTTTTTCTCATCTTCCATCATAACTAAACATCCTTTCTTCCAATCCTTAGTAATAGAATTCACATCTTGTTCAAAAACATACAAATCATATGAAACATAAGCTACTTGAAAACATGGCCTTCCTTTGGTAAAATATCTCTTGTTCAGAAGTTATTATTATAAATAAGGATGATAAACTTATGAAAGAATTTATTTTCATCAGGAGGTGAAATCATGGCTAATATAAAATCAGCAATTAAGCGTGTTGATACGAATAATAAAAAGCGCGAAAATAACCAAGCACAAAAATCAGAAATGCGTACACAGATCAAACATGTAGAAAAATTAGTTGCAGCGAATGATATAGAAAACGCTAAACTCGCATTACAAGAAACAACAAAACACATTGATAAAGCTATTCAAAAAGGGGTTATCCATCAAAATAACGGAGATCGTCAAAAATCCCGCCTAGCAAATTTGGTGAATAGCGTTAGCGCATAATAAAAAAACGATCCAGTTATTTGAGGTCACTGAAAAAGTCCAATTGTATTAAATATTAGCCCATCTTTCTTCCGATTTTTGAAGAAAGATGGGCTGATTTATTGTACAATAATAGTAATACATAAAAAATGAGGGATTGGATGATTGAACGTCAACTGTCGATGAATCTGAGTAACTATGCAGGATTATATGATGCCATTATTCCAAAGGATCATTTACTAAGAGAAATCAACGAACTTGTTGACTTTACCTTTATCTATGATGAGTTAAAAGACAAGTATTGCCATGATAACGGCCGGAATGCCGTTCATCCGATTGGTATGTTTAAATATCTTCTTTTAAAAACCATTTATAATCTTTCTGATACTGACTTAGTAGAACGCGCACGCGTGGACATGTCCTTTAAGTATTTCCTGGAGATGGCTCCTGAAGAAGAGGTTATTGATTCAAGCCTATTGACGCATTTTCGCCGTAAACGTTTGGGAGACGAAAACCTCCTTGAACTCTTACTTGGCAAAACAGTTGAAATCGCTGTGGAAAAAGATATCATTCAATCAAAAGCAATCATTGTAGATGCAACACATACGAAGTCAAAATACAATCAACTGACACCACAGGAAATACTTCGCAATCGTTCGAAAAAGGTACGCAAAGAAATCTACTCGATTGATGAGTCCATGAAAGAAAAATTCCCCAAGAAACCCCAATCCGATACGATTGAGGATGAACTTGCCTACACACAAGAACTAGTCGATGTCATTGAGGCGGAACCGGTGCTTCAAGAATATCCCAAAGTGAAAGAACCGTTGAACCTTCTCAAAGAAACAATGGATGATGATGTCAATTTTCTTCAGCACTCTGAAGACCCAGATGCACGTGTAGCACACAAATCCGCGGATTCCAGTTTTTTCGGATATAAAACGCACCTGGCCATGAGTGAAGAGCGTATTATTACGGCAGCTACAGTGACAACTGGCGAGAAAAACGATGGGAAGCAACTTCAAACCTTGATCGAAAAGAGTGAGGAAACGGGAATGTCCATCGATACGATTATTGGGGATGCAGCTTATTCAGATAAGGATAATATCAGATACGCGATAAAAAACGAGCTGGACTTGGTTGCCAAGTTAAATCCAAATGTATCGCACGGTAGTCGTGATAAAGATGATGCGTTTGAATTCAATAAAGATGCGGGGATGTATGTTTGTCCAGCAGGGCATATGGCTACAAGAAAAGCGCGTGTTGGAAAAAAGGGACAGAACAAAAATCAAACACAAACGTACTATTTTGACGTAGAGAAATGTAAACGTTGTCCTCTCCAAGAAGGATGCTATAAACCTGGTGCTAAATCAAAAACCTATTCGGTAAGTATTAAATCAGAAGAGCATCAGAAACAAAGGGAATTTCAAGAGAGTGAGAAATTTAAGGAAAAAGCAAAAGAACGTTATAAGATTGAAGCAAAGAATAGCGAATTGAAACATAGACACGGATATGAGGTTTCCTCATCTTCGGGTCTTGATGGCATGTATTTACAAGGTGCGATGGCAATCTTCACCGTCAACTTAAAAAGAATCCTGAAGCTGATCGAATAAAATGAAGACTGAATACGCCCCCTCGCTTCAAAAAAGCAGCTGTTCCGGAAAAAATAAATCCGGAACAGCTGCTTTTTTGAATGTGGAATCAGTCTAATTTATAAAATTAGACAGTTCTTCAGTGACCTCAGTTATTTGGATCGTTTTTTTATTGCTTAGATGCTTGTACCAATTCATATAATAATAACTCAAATGCTAATTCTTTCTCCATTCCTCCTTTTTTCATCACGGCATCCGTATTCGCTAGCTTATCCATAATATCCTGCAATCTTCTAACAGTGAAATATTTTTCCCTTTTTAGTGCAATTTTAACAACATATGGATGTACACCAAGCTGTTTTTCCATTTGCGGTTGGCTATAGCCTTTTGCTTTCAAAAGCTTTACACGCAACATTATTCGAAACTGAAACGCCAACAGGCCAATCAATGCAATCGGTTCTTCTTTCATTTTCTCAAGATCCTTGTAAACAGCCATCGCTTTATGTAAATTGCGTTCAATAACAGCATCCGCAAGTCTTAGTGAAGATCCATTTGTTGTATGGGAAATTAAATCCTCAGCAATTTCTCTCGTTATCGTTCCATTTTCACCAACAAAGGTAGCCATTTTTGTTAATTCGCTTTCGAGTAGATGCAGATTTGCTGATAATTCTGTATCAAATATTTCATATGCATCATCTGCAATTGTTACATGTAGCTGGCCGGCAAGATTTTTAAGCCACTTTACCACTTCATATTCTTTAATAGGCTCACATATCGCAACAGTTGCATTTTTTTTAAGGACTTTACTTATTTTTTTCCGCTCATCTATTTTTTCATATTGGGCAATTATTATCAGAATAGAATAATCAACTGGCGATTCCAGGTAATGCTTTAATGTATCCAGATCATGTTCGAAGGGAACTTTATCCGGCTTCGACTTTAAAAATCCCGGGTTATTTGCAATAATCAATTTTCTCTCCCCGAATAAGGGATATGTCTCTACATCTGCAATAACTTCCTGTATGGGTGTTTCCTCCAGATCGTAGGTGGATTGATTATCCAGGTCACCGGCTAATACTTCCTTAGTAAGTTGCTTTTTTAGATTCTGTATGAAATAGGATTCAGATCCGTATAGTAAAAAAACCGGGGATATATTCTTCTTTTTCACTTGTTGCAATACTTCCAAATATGTCACATTATCCCCTCCATTTGTGTATATAACCAATATTAAAACGGAACCTGAAGAATAGCAAGGATATTTAGAGGGAAATTTTGACCCAATTTCCCTCTAAAATCTATATAAACGTTTAAAATATAGCCCTAGGAACTACACGTTAAACGATGTTTGTGTTATTTATATTATCCTGTCTAAGTAAAAGTATAGATGTTAAGTCTTTCTAGAAATGCCAGAAGAAAAACGTAAAACAAATTTCATCCAAAAGTGGATTTTTCTTAGCATTTAATTTATACTAGTGTTATATATAGGAGGGATCGATGTGAACGAATTTGAACAAAATCCGCAGTCCAAAAATCATGATGTATCTGATTCGATTAAAGGATTTGCCTTCTCATTTATTTTCTTTATGTTGATTTTTGTTATAGGTGTTGTTGTAAGCGTCGTTGGGCAATAAGATATGAACACCACAACAGAAGATGTTAATGCTAACAAAGAGACTGGATAAATTTATACATACAGTCTCTTTTTGTATTGCGTATGATAACCTATGGCAGATACTTGAAAAATGTTCCTTCCTTATCCTTGAATCGATACTGGACTGCTCCGTCCATGTCTGTGCGTAATAGATCTACTCCTTCCTCTTTTAGTGTTTCCAATACATCCAATGACGGATGGCCATAGGAATTATTTTCTCCTACAGAAATTAGTGCATAATCAGCATTAATATGCGATAAAAATGCCTCATCTGTAGATGTGTCGCTTCCATGATGAGCAACCTTCAATACATCGACAGGCAAGTTTTGATACGTTCGTATGATTTCTTTTTCTTCACTTTTTCCAATATCACCAGCAAAGAGCCAGTATTTACCACCAAATGCCGTATATAAAACAAGGGAATTTTCATTTGCTGAAAAATGATCTTTATATGGTGCAAGTACATAGAATTCCTTTCCATTTACCTCCATTATTTCATTACGACCGGCTTGTTGTATTTGAACTCCATGATTATACCAACTTTCGGCTGTTTCCTGACTAAGTTCATAAAAATTACTAATTATTATTTTCTCAACATCCATTTCCTCGATCATAAATGGAATACTACCAATATGGTCTGTGTCCTCATGGGATAAAAAAACAGCATCTATTTTATTGATTCCTCTTGAATGCAAATACGGCTTAATGATTTGTTTATAAACACTATCTGTTGGTTCCATATCTCCAAATGAGAAGCTGGCACCTGCATCAATAAAAATAACGCCTTGCCGATATGGCAACTCAATAACAAAGGCATCACCTTGACCAATATCGAGCATCGTAACCGTTCCCACTGGGGAAACATATGGTCGAATAGCAGCACACATAATTAAAATCGTTATACAGGAGCCATATATAAATGCTTGCTTTAACTTTTTGTGTTGAAGATTTCTCATGAAGATAAAGAATAAAATGTAATATATTACAGTAATACCAATTGGCAATCCACCAATAATCCAAGGGAAACTCATGTGTGCGTCCACAAATTCAATAAACCCGATCACTATTTTGTTAATAGAAACAAACAAAGCATCAAAAATCACGGTAAAAACCGGTGGCAACGGTGTTAACAGTAATAATATAAACATCAAAGGTATTACAAATAGAGAAAAATATGGAACAACAATCCAATTTAAAAGAACGGATAATGGTTGAAAAGTTGAGAAGTAGGCTAACAAAAGTGGTAAAATCATCATTTGCGAAATAAATCCGATTTGAAAAATCTGCATATAGCGCGTACTCGTATCAGAAATCCATTTCCTGGATAAAATCAACCCAAACGTAACGATAAAAGATAATTGAAATCCAACATGATACACCACATATGGATCAAATAAAATGAGTAGTAGGAATACAACACTCAATACATCTGTAACACTAAACTTTAATTTCGTTTTACTTAAAATAATGAAAATCAAAACCATTGTACTTGCCCGCCAGACAGATGGTTCTCCTCCAGCAATTAAAGCGTATACCGGCAGGAAGAATATCATAATCCACTGCGCCTTTTCTTTCGTGACAATATTCAGCTTAATGAGCATAAAATATATTAAACCAACAACTAATCCTACATGCAGACCTGAAATTGCTAGTATATGGGATAAGCTCCATCTTTGAAATAGTTCAACAGTGTCTTCACTTATACGACTGTCATCCCCTAAAACCAATGCACTTAGCCAAGCAGCGGTTTCTATACTTAAATTAGAATCTATTTGGTTTAGCAATTTATCACGGAGCGTATATATCCGATGAAGAAATGTCGATCCTTCACATTGTATATCATCTAATGTGTTAACAATCAGCTGATAGTAAATATCATTAGTTAATAGATAATTACGATAATCAAATTGCCCCGGATTCCTACTCTCTTCAGGGATCTCCATACTACCTTGCAGGATACATGTTGCACCATATTTTATCGTTGAATTTTCTTCTAATGAGGGGGGTTGATCCTTGTTTTCTGGAAAATAAACGATGATTGTCTTACTTTCAGATTCGTAATCCTGAAATAGAAAATCAATTTTCTCCGTTGTGGTGTTTACCGGACCTATTATCTGTCCTGTATGTTGAGTTGATTCTGGGGGTGGCTTTACATTCACCCCATCAATGGAGGGAATGTACAGGATAAAAAAGAGGAAAAAGGTTAAGGAAATGAAGATTGGCACTTTCCCTAACCGTTCATAGTAATATAAATAAAATAACCATAAGAGAAAACCGGCTATAAACCAATAATTATTGAATACAATTGTAAGTATACCTATTGCTACTGAAATCGCGGTAAAGTGCCAATATCCTTTCACTTATCTCGTCACCTTTATATTAAATTTTAAATAACTCCTCTGCTCTATGCTTTAACATAGCTAACTCTTGATCACTGCTACCGGCTGCTCTTTCCATTTTCTCAAGCAGCTTTTTAACAAGTTCAGCTTTCTCCTGATAGGTTGTATCTACTGCCAAATAATCCAACTCCACTTTTTTGGTTTCAACACCTGCTTCTTGAAACAGTTCAATCGCATAGGAATGATTTTTATAATCTTCAGCATAATATACGGTGTTTATCCCACTTTGAATAAGCTGTTTACAGCACTGCAGGCAAGGAAAGTGGGTTACATATAGATCGGCGTTTTCTGTTGGTACACCAAATTTTGCACATTGCAGCAATGCGTTAGCTTCGGCATGTACGGTACGAACACAGTGGCCGTCAATGACATAACAACCCTCGTCCATACAGTGAACACTGCCGGAAACACTTCCATTGTACCCTCCAGCTATTATTCGTTTTTCTCTTACAATGGTGGCACCTACCATCAGTCTTGGACATGTGCTCCGTAGTGCTAACAGATGGCTTTGTGCCATAAAATATTGATTCCAAGCTATTCTTTCCATTTCGAAAACCTCCTTTACGTTCTACTTAGCATTCTACATACTAGTGTCGTGGACACTTGTCCATAACAAACGATTTTATCCTAGTTTAAATTCAGAGTTATTTTCCGTCAATATACTACGGAATTTGAATATCATCACGAAAATTGTCAAGCGTTTTCTCCCCAATACCGGAAATTTCAAGTAAATCTTCTTCTGTTTGGAATAATCCATGTTCATCCCTATATTGTATAATAGCCTGTGCTTTAGAGGGGCCAATTCCATTTAGGCTTTCCATTTCCGCTTGTGTAGCTTGATTGATTTTTACCTTCCCGGATTCAGAACTTCCACTACCCCCGCCATTTGCCTCTTCTCCCTCTTTCGGAATGATAATAATCATTTCATCCTGAACCTTTTGCGCAAGATTTACTTGCGTTTGGTCTGCATCTTCCGTAAAACCTCCAGCTGTTTGAATAACATCATTGACACGCGACTGGCTATCCATTTCATAAACGCCCGGGGTCGTTACAGCCCCTTTCACATCAACAATAGCTATCGTTTCATTTTGGACGTCTGCATTATCTTGTTCAGCTGCGACGTCCAGAGATGAAGTAATAGTATCAAATTCTGTCTCGCTTTCTTCGACACTATCATCTCTAGTGAGAAAAAGAAAAATGCCAACTATTCCAGCAATCGCAATAAAAAATGCTCCTTTTTTAAGTAAGTCAACCAATTCATGTCACATCCTTCTTGATAAATTGAATGGGAAAGCACGACCGGGGGCGTGAAGCAAATGCGAGGTTAATCCGATTATATACTAAATTCGACATGATTTTGTATAAATCCTTTAAAAAAAATAAAGATCGGGAATTTTGTATTATCCCGATCTTTTTTCAGCTAAAAAGAAAATTCTCTCTGCTTTTTCATCGATAAATTCATTTTTCAAGGTGAAATCAGCATATATTTTTATATTTTCAAACCCTGCATCCAACAATATTTCCTGAAAAAATGAAATAGAATACGTACGCTGATGATGATATTCGTCAAATCTCTCATATTTTTCACCATTTAAGGCAAAAAATGTTAAATCATGATGCATTTCTCCAGGCATGTCTCCTTCCGAGCAAAACCAGATATAGGAAGCATCTTCGGTGACATCTGCAAATGTTTGATTTATCAAATGATGTTCTACATGGTACATTGAATGAACATCAAAAATAAATAAACCCCCATCTTTCAACGCATCCACTACCCTGTTGAAAACATTTCTCAATTCTTGTTCCGTCGTAATATAATTAATGACATCACAATAACTAATAGCTGCGTCAAGATTATTGAGCCCCTGCATCTCCCTTAAATCCTGGCGCATCCATTGAATCCTTAAGTCTTCTTCGCTTGCTTTATGTTCAGCGTAGGTAAGCATCTCTGTGGAGTAATCCAGTCCGGTCATCCGGAATCCCAACTCCGCCAGTTTTGTTGTAATTTCTCCTGTTCCACAACCTAAATCAGCGATGTGTTCAATTTGTTTCCTGGATTGTGTTACTGCTGCCCTTGTGAACTCAGCCCATTTATCGTATGGGGCATGTGCCATTAGTTTGTCATACACATAAGCCATTTGGTTATATGCCATTATTTAGCCTTCTTGCCCAATGTTTAATTCTACTCTAGCGGCATCGCCCCATAGGCGTTCCAAATTATAATAACTTCGCTCGTCCTTATGAAAAATATGACACACTACATCACCGGTATCGACAAGTACCCATCTACCATGCTCCATTCCTTCCATACGCTTAATTGTATAATTCCTTTCATCCATCGCATTTTTAATCGATCTGGCAATAGCCTGTACTTGTCGTTCTGTATTACCATGACAAATCAGGAAATAATCTGCCACAAGTGAAACCTGATTCATATCTAGGGCAATGATATCCTCTGCCCTCACATCATCACAAGCTTCTGCAGCAACTTGAATAATTTCTTTATTTTCCATTTACGAATTACCTCCATCTAAACGTCTAGTTAAATCATTATATGCATGAAATGTGTCTGGATAAATCGTTGCCTTTTTTTGCATTAAATAATGAATCGAGTTCCGTATTGCCATCCAGCATGCATGTCTTAAGTCTTCTCTTGCCAATTCCCTTACCTCATTAATTCCCGGGAAACTTCTACCTGGTTCAATATAATCTGCTAAATAAATAATCATTTCTATTTTGCTCATGTATGCTCTTCCGGTCGTATGATAATGAATAGCACGCTGTATTCCTGCATTTTTTATTCCAAATTCCTTCTCCACAAGGATTGCACCAACAGGGCCATGCCATAATTCATGATGATAATGAAGTAAATCCTTCTGCAAGTGGGTACTTTCTATCCACCTTTTTAATTCATCCAATGGGCGCTGTTTCGCATAATCATGAAATATGGCTGCGATTTCTATTTCTTCCTCAGGTTCATGGTATAAATCTGCAAGAATGACCGCAGTCTCAGCTACCCGTAAGGTATGGTCAAATCTTTCCTTCGTTAAATGAGGTTTTACGAGAGTAACTGCTTCATCTATTTTCATATAATTGCTTCTCCTTAATGTAGGAATAAACGGTTTCTGGTAGTAAATAATGAACCGACTTTCTATTGCATAGCCGATTTCTTATAAACGTTGATGATAAATCAATCATTGGTATATCCACTTCCACAATTGGATAGGGGGTCTTTAGATGATAGCCTGGCCTTTTCACACCAACGAACGTTACCAGGTTCATAAGTTTATCAATCCGGTCCCATTGTGGCAGGTATTCAACCATATCTGCACCAATTATAAAGTAAAAATCAATCGACGGATACGCATCTCTTAATGCTTTCATTGTATCAATCGTATAGGATTTGCCTAAACGTTCCACTTCAATTGCATTCCATGTAAAAGAAGGATTTGCTTCTATAGCACTTTTCACCATATTAATTCGATCTTCCACGCTCGACTTTGCTGATGTCTTATGTGGAGGCGTATAAGATGGGATAAACCAGACTTCCTCTAAATCAAGTGCGAGCCGTGTTTCTTCCGCTATTATCAAATGCCCCAGGTGAGGCGGATCAAATGTTCCTCCTAAAATACCGACACGTTTCATCTTAGGTCTCCTTACTTGGATCATCTTTATGGGAGCTTAATTTGCTTGTTCTCTGCTGATTCCTTATACAATACAATATTATTGCCGATAATTTGAACAATTTCTGCTCCTGTTCCTTCAGCCAATTGTTCAGCAACTATATCTTTATCATCCATGCTGTTTTGCAGAACACTTACCTTCATCAATTCTCTTTTTTCCAAGGCATCATTGATCTGTTCTACCATATTCTCATTTACCCCCGATTTTCCAACTTGAAAAATGGGCTTTAATTGATTAGCTTCTGCTCGCAAAAATCGCTTTTGCTTTCCTGTTAACATATTATCTTCCTTCCAAATGTCGTTGTAGATGCTCATCCATATTTCCTATTGGCACTTTCCTGCCTGTCCATATTTCAAAAGCATATTGTGCTTGATACAGGAGCATTGTATGCCCAAAGTGCAAGCCAGCACCTGCATCTCGCGCCTGTTTTAAAAGTTTGGTCTCCAGTGGCTGATAAATAATATCACTGACAATACTTGGAGATTTAAGCTGGTTTAGTCGAAATATAACCTTCTCATGATTTGGCTTCATTCCAACCGATGTTGTTTGAATGATGACATCATACTCCTGTAGTATCTCCTCAGCCTGTTCCAATGATAAAACGGCAGTTGTTGTAAAATTTCCTTTTAATTTTGCTATTTCGGCGGCCTTTTCTGTGGTTCGATTTGTTATATCGATATGCAAAAATCCCGCTTGAACTAGGGCATAATATATTCCTCGTGTTGCGCCACCGGATCCAATTAGAAGAATTCGTTTTGATTTATCCAAGTGGAAGTCCGGAAATTTACTCTCTAATGATCGTAAATACCCTGCCCCGTCTGTATTATAGCCTATCCACTTGCCATTACGGTTAACAACCGTATTTACTGCTCCAATTTTCGCAGCGTCTTCGTCAATGTCATCCAAAAACGAGATGATCTTTTCCTTATAGGGAACCGTAACATTAAACCCATCTACCTGATCATCCATTAATCGCTTGAGCTTCCTAGAAAAAGAATCATCCGGTGTTATCTCATAAATCGAATACATGCCTTCCAAGTTAGCCTTGTTCAGAAAGCTTTGATGTATCCATGGTGAAAGTGAATGTTTTATTGGATATCCAATAAGTGCAAACTGATATACCATAAGCTCCCCTCCTAAAGCAATGATTTTCGAACCGATATAGCAGCATCTTTTGGACTATGTGCAATAACAGATACGTCTTTTCCCTCTATACTTACCCAGCCAAGTCCCGGGAATACAATATCTGTTTTATCTCCTGTAATACGAAAGGTGCTTTCAGTCATACGTGGCAGGCTTTCGAGCGTTTTCGCATTAGGTGGTGACAAAAGACCACCAATATGATTCTCATAAAGCTCATCCGCATTCTCCAATTTCGTCCGGTGTATTGGCAGCTGATTCGAAAAGTAACATACAAAAGACGCCCTGTCCCCTTTGATAAAGTCCAGCCTGGCCAACCCGCCGAAGAATAAAGTCTGGGAACTATTTAATTGATAGACCCTCGGCTTAATTTCTTTGTTCGGTGTAATCAATTTTAAATCCTTGTCTGAAACATAATGTGCCATCTGTTGTTTATTAACGATACCAGGAGTATCGATTATGGAAGTTTTATCATCCAATGGGATCTCGATAAACCCAAGTGTTGTTCCAGGGAAGTAGGATGTTGTAATAACGTCATTTTCCCCACTTGTTTGTTTAATTAATCGATTAATAAATGTAGATTTTCCTACATTGGTCGTACCTACAATATAGATATCCCTGTTCTCACGGTAATCCTCAAGCTGATGCGTTAATTCTTTTATCCCGTGACCTTGCGTTGAGGATATCAAAAAAACATCACTCACAGTAACGCCAGCTTCTTTTGCTTGAGATCTAAGCCATTGCGCAAGTTTTCGTTTATTGGTGGATTTCGGTAATAGATCAACTTTATTTCCTACTAATACAATTGGATTATCACCAATAATTCTGGGGAGGCTCTTAACCAAACTTCCATCCACATCAAATATATCAATAACATGTACAACTAAACCATCAGTATTTCTGATACTGCTAACCATCTGCAGGAAATCATCGTCTGTGATCGAAACCTCCTGCACTTCATTATAATGTTTCAGTCGAAAGCATCTTTGACATAATACATTTTCCTTTGCAAGTGAAGAGTTCGGTATGTAGCCGCCCATATCCGGGTTTGAAGTTTGAATCTGAGCACCGCATCCCTGACAATAGATAGTTTCCAACAATTATTCCTCCCAGCTTATCTTACCTTTTTTACGCATATAATTTAGAATTCGTCGCTCGATCTGTCGGTTCACCCTTGTTAATTTTCCATCTGACTGTACAATCGGAATGACTAAAATAGTATAAAAACCAGCAATGTTCCCACCAAGAACATCTGTTAATACCTGATCTCCTATAACTAAAACTTCTTCCTTTTCTAACTCCATTTGTTTAGCTACTGTCTTAAAGGCCCGGCTTAATGGTTTTCGGGCACTATACACAAATGGTGTTCCTAATGGTTCGGAGAAGATTTTTACCCTTTCCTGCTTATTATTTGAAATGATTGTGACTTTAATATCATGCTCTTTCATAAGCTTAAACCATTGTATCACTTCTGGGGTAGCATCTTTAACGTCCCAAGCTACGAGCGTATTATCGAGATCTGTAATAATCCCTTTTATCCCTTTTTCTTTTAAAAACGCTGGTTGAATATCAAATATACGTTTAACATGTTCATTAGGCAAAAAGTTTTTAAACACTGCTTACACCTCATTATTTCCTTTCAAAGCAATAGATACATTATATACCAATCCTATAATAACTTTACCAATTAATAAAGGAAAACTTATAACTTATGATCATCCTAGTTTAAAAAATGCGTTTTAACTGCCATCTTTTTTAAAAAACCGTTCGACAAATTCCTTCATTCTTCGCAATGTGGATAACTTTGTTCACAAATAGTAAGTTGACATCAAGGTATTTATGAAGAATAATAACTTCTTGTGCACAGGTTATCTACAGGCTTCTGTAGATAACTTTTACCTTGTCCAGATCATAGAATCATGGTAAATTATTATTAGCTTATAACTGGAATTGATCCTTTTTAGGAGGGCTGTATTTATGGAGCATTTGTCAGACGCGCTACTGTTGGAATCCTATCACAAAGCAAATGAATTAAATCTAAGCCCTGATTTTCTTGCCTTAATTGAAGAAGAAATTCATAGAAGACATTTAACTCACAAATTAGGAAATACAAGATCAGGTCAGTACACATCAATAAAATAATAGAAAATGAAGCCTAGCCAAATCAATCACCAAAAATCATGAATAGAGTTGACTCCAAACGACTAATAATAACCACGTTTGGCAGTCAGCTTTTTTGGTATAAGCTGAGATATGGATAAGAATAGTCTCTTAAAAATTTCATTAAATGTTCACATTACCTTTAGAAAGGCCTTTCCTCCCTATTTTTGATGGTTATGATGAATCTTTTATTCCTCTTTTTAAACTTTTTTCTACCTATTTAATTATTGATTGTGACCTAAAGATGTTAGACGTGCATGCATTTTAAAATTAGTGTTATACTTTTAAGTACGACCTGATGTAGTAGATACCATATAGGACATTGTGATTAAAAAAGAATTATTTTATGTATTAATTGAAGGAGGTATTTTACTTGACGATATTGCATTGGGCAACAATATCCCTTTTTTGTTTGCCATTTTGATTCCGATTTTATACAAATATACAAAACGCATACATACAGGATGGTTTGTACTCATCGCTCCGTTCGTACTTTTTATTTATTTTCTGTCATATTTACCTGTAACCTCTGCGGGAGACGCCATTAGTCAGACACTAAATTGGGTCCCATCACTAGGGATTAATTTCAACCTCTATGTAGACGGTTTAAGTCTATTATTTGCTTTACTGATAACAGGTATAGGCGCATTGGTAGTACTTTATTCTATCTTTTATTTGTCGAAAAAGACCGAAAAACTGAATAATTTCTATGTCTACTTGATGTTGTTTATGGGTGCAATGTTAGGTATTGTTTTATCTGACAACATTATCGTTATCTATGTATTCTGGGAAATCACAAGCATTGCTTCTTCTCTATTAATCAGTTATTGGTTCTACCGCAAAAAATCAACAGATGGAGCAGTTAAATCCATGCTGATCACTGTCTTTGGCGGTCTCTCTATGCTTGGTGGATTTTCTCTGCTTTATGTTATCAGCGGTACATTCAGTATTCGCGAACTCATTGCAAATGCTGACATGATTGCCACGAGTAGCCTGTTTCTGCCTGCAATGCTGCTGGTACTGCTCGGAGCATTTACGAAATCCGCCCAGTTTCCGTTCCATATCTGGCTCCCTGATGCGATGGAAGCGCCGACTCCCGTCAGTGCTTACCTTCATTCGGCAACCATGGTTAAAGCGGGAATTTACTTAGTTGCAAGATTTACCCCTGTTTTTGGAGGTGCAGCAGAGTGGTTTTGGATTATCTCGATCGTTGGTACTGTTACCTTATTCTGGGGTTCGATCTCTGCAGTAAGGCAAAAGGATTTAAAATCCATTCTGGCCTTTTCCACGATAAGTCAGCTTGGACTCATTATGACCCTATTAGGGCTGGGTTCGGCCGCCTATTATTATGGTAATGGAGTGGAAGACACATTATATACAACAGCTATTCTGGCTGCAGTATTCCATTTAATAAATCATGCTACATTTAAAGGCAGCTTATTTATGACAGCAGGTATTGTGGATCACGAAACCGGTACAAGGGATATCCGAAAACTTGGTGGCTTGATGACCATTATGCCAATCACTGCAACGGTTTCTCTTATCGGACTCGCGTCTATGGCCGGATTGCCCCCATTTAATGGATTCCTAAGTAAAGAACTGTTCTTTACGGGAACTGTGAATGTAACTTCATTTGACTTTTTCAATCTGGAGACATGGGGCATCTTGTTCCCTCTTGTTGCATGGATAGCCAGTGTATTTACCTTTTTATATTGTATTATTTTGTTTATGAAAACTTTTACAGGTAAATTTAAACCGGAAAATTATGATGGTCATGTTCACGAAGCACCATGGGGAATGCTGATTAGCCCGATGATTCTTGGATCATTGGTAATTATCTTCGGTTTATTTCCAAACCTGCTTTCATCTTCCATCATTGAACCAGCAATGGCAGCCATTCTGCCTGAAGCACAAGGATTTGATGTGAATATATCACACTGGCATGGATTTAACACCGAATTGTTCATGACTATCGGTGTTGTAGTATTCGGTGTCTTGCTTTATATGATGATGAGAAAATGGTCACAAACAGCCTTCTATCAAAGGGAGCGTGATCCATTTAATCAGCTGTATGATCATTGGTATGATGGTCTAATTAAGGGATCACAGGCTGTAACGCGAATTCAGATGACTGGATTGTTAAGGGATTATATGGCATACATGGCTATATTCATTGTAATGATACTTGGCTATACGATGATTCGATATAATGCATTTGCCATTGATATGACAAATGTGTCAGAAATAACACCATATATGTGGCTCCTCGTTATTGTCTTTACTGCAGCCACAATTGCTGTCCCTTTTATCAATAATCGTATTACAGCAGTTATTGTAATCGGGGTTATTGGTTTCTTACTGGCACTGTTCTTT
The DNA here is from genome assembly GCF_021560035.1 of Virgibacillus sp. NKC19-16. Taxonomy (NCBI): domain Bacteria; kingdom Bacillati; phylum Bacillota; class Bacilli; order Caryophanales; family Bacillaceae; genus Virgibacillus; species Virgibacillus salidurans. The sequence continues at coordinate 2,080,840 of NZ_CP074373.1, forward strand.
GTACAATTTAGAGCACCGGATCTGGCTCTGACGCAGCTCCTTGTCGAGACCGTTACAATTGTATTATTTATGTTGGTGTTCCAGCGTTTGCCAAAGCTAAAAAAAGAAAAATCACGCCCCCGGTTTAAACTTATTAACCTTATCATATCTCTAGGGGTTGGTGGAGTTTTCACCACTATCGCATTAAGTGCGTTTGCATTCAGAAATGATGTTAATTTCCCTTCCATTGCCGAATACTTTATCGAGAATTCTAAGGTGTTAGGGGGCGGATACAATATGGTTAATGTCATACTTGTTGATTTCCGGGGACTTGATACAATGCTTGAAATTCTGGTTCTGGCTATAGCAGCACTAGGTGTATATACCTTAATAAAACTCCGTCTTAAAGGGAGTGAGGACGTATGAAGCCGATAAAAAGCAACGACGTTATGTTACAGACGCTAACAAGAATCTTAGTGTTTATCATTTTATCCTTTTCCATCTATTTACTCTTCGCCGGTCATAACCATCCCGGCGGAGGATTTATTGGAGGATTAATGACGGCAAGCGCTATTGTACTTCTATATCTTTCTTTTGATATAAAGTCAATAAAAAAATCATTACCAATTAATTTCATTACTGTTATTGGAATTGGGCTTTTACTTGCAGTTGCAACCGGTATTGCAAGCATGCTATTCGGATATCCATTTCTAACACAGTTTTTTGACTATTTCCATATCCCTCTTCTAGGGGAAGCAGAATTGACTACTGCAATCCCTTTTGATGTTGGGGTCTATCTGGTAGTAGTCGGAGCAGCTTTAACGATTATTTTAACGATTGCGGAGGATGATATTTAATGGAAATTGTAATATCTATTATGATTGGTGTATTGTTTACTGTTGCTACCTATTTGTTATTATCCAGAAGTCTGCTCCGCGTTATATTTGGCACATTACTGATGTCTCATGGGGCGCACCTGCTGCTCATAACCATGGCAGGTCTTCAAAGGGGCGCACCGCCGCTGCTAAATCTTGAAGCCAGTGGGTATACAGACCCTCTGCCACAAGCAATGGTTTTAACAGCAATAGTTATTAGTTTTGGTGTTACCTCATTTATTCTTGTGTTAGCCTACAGAATTTATAAGGTACATAAGACAGATGATTTAGACGAGTTAAGGGGATCTGCAGATGAATAATCTAGTTATACTCCCGGTGTTGCTACCATTCATTACCGGAGCTATTTTAATCTTATTTTACAAAAGGATTGGTGTACAGCGCTTCCTTAGTAGTGTTAGTGCTGTTGGTATGCTGGTTCTAGCCATTTATTTAGCCTATCATGTCTACCAGCAAGGTATTGTCGTTCTGGAGCTAGGGAATTGGCCTGCACCATTTGGTATTGTCATGGTCGCTGATATTTTTGCAACCATCATGCTGATTTTATCAAGTATTGTAGGCGTTGTTTGTTTATTTTTTGCTTTCCAAACCATTACCAAAGAACGAGAAAAAACGTTTTTCTACCCTTTCTATTTCTTTTTACTTACAGGGGTAAACGGGGCATTTTTAACAGGTGATTTGTTTAACTTATTTGTGTTTTTCGAAGTAATGCTGATTGCTTCTTATGTCCTTATTGTAATGGGTGGAACGAAATATCAACTGCGCGAGTCATTTAAATATGTGATTATCAATATGTTCTCATCAGCGCTTTTTTTAGTAGCTATTGCCTATCTCTACTCGGTTACAGGAACGGTTAACATGGCCCATTTGGGAGAGAGAGTTGCAGAGCTGGAACAAAGCGGCGTATTAAATGTTATAGCAGTTCTACTACTGATTGTTTTCTCTGTGAAAGGTGCATTGTTTCCTTTGTATTTCTGGCTGCCACGTTCCTATTACGGTCCGCCTGCCGCCATCGCAGCACTATTTGGTGGGTTATTGACAAAGGTTGGTATTTATGCAATTATTCGGACATTTACACTGATATTCAATCATGACATTGCGTTTACGCATAAAGGAATCATTACTGTTTTAGCAGGCTTTACGATGTTATTGGGTGTTCTTGGAGCTGTTTCGCAATTCGACTTTAAGCGTATCCTTTCTTATCATATTATCAGTCAGGTTGGATATATGGTTATGGGGCTTGGAATTTATACGCCTATCGCAGTTGCTGGTGCTATCTATTACATCGTCCATCACATAATCGTAAAATCTGCGTTGTTCCTATTTGCCGGGGCAACGCAGCGGATTACAGGTACGACAGATTTAAAACAAATGGGTGGCTTACTTAAAACACATCCCTATCTGGCATGGATGTTCTTTATTACTGCCCTATCTCTAGCTGGAATTCCTCCACTAAGTGGATTTTTCAGTAAGTTTCCAATCATTGTTTCCGGTTTTGGGGAAGGACAACATGTGATTGCAGGAGTTGCTCTTCTTGTCGGTTTTCTGACACTGTTCTCCATGATTAAGATTTTTCAATATGCTTTCTGGGGAAAACAAAAACATACAGAAGCACAGGCAAAAATTCCTGCCGGAAAAATGCTTCTGCCTACTATACCGTTAGTTGCATTAACCATTATTTTAGGACTGGCAGCAGAACCGATTTTCCAGTATTCTATGCAAGCAGCTGAACAAATCATGGATCCGTCGATATATATAGAATCTGTTCTTAAGGAGTAGTGAATGATGGCTTTTCAAATTTTAATCAATATTTTCATAGCGATTATATGGATGTTCCTGCAAAACAACTATACGGCTGTCAGCTTTGTAGTCGGTTATGTTGTAGGTATATTAATTCTCCTTATCCTGCGTCGTTTTTTAACCTTTGATTTTTACATGACGCGTGTCTGGGCCATTATCAAGCTAATTATTCTCTTTATAAAACAACTAATATTAGCCAATATTGATATGGTGAAAATTGTTCTGGCACCTAAACTTAAGAATAAACCAGGTATTATTGCCGTACCGACAAAGCTTGAAACTGAATGGGAAATCACTTTACTTGCTTGTCTCATTTCCTTAACACCCGGGACAATTTCAATGGATTTTTCTGATGACAATAAAACCATCTATATTCATGCCGTTGACGCTCAAAATAAGGAAGATGAAATCGAGCAAATTCAGGAGACATTTGTACGTGCAATTATGGAGGTGACGAAGTAATGTTTCTTTTCATTCAATACACTGCTTTGGTTATTATGGCAATATCACTAATTATTTGCTTTATCCGGACAATCATCGGTCCTACCACTCCTGATCGTGTATTGGCTCTAGACTCATTTGGTATTAATTTGATTGGATTTATCGGTGTAGTTATGATTCTGCAAGAGACCATTGCCTATTCTGATGTCGTCTTGGTCCTTAGTATACTTGCATTTATAAGTACTGTGACAGTATCTAAATTCATTGAAAGGGGGACTATCATTGAGCGTGACTGAAATCATCATCAGTATTTGCCTGCTTATTGGAGCTTTTTTTAGTTTTTTGGGTGCTTTCGGATTGATTCGCCTTCCGGATGTATATAATCGTGCGCATGCTGCAGGAAAAAGTTCTACTTTTGGAGTTATCTTTCTTATACTGGGAACATTTTTGTTCTTCCTTTCCACTGGAGAATTTAATGCGAAGTTACTGCTGGCAATTCTTTTTGTCTTCTTAACGGCACCATTGTCTTCCTTAATGGTTACTCGTTCGGCCCACTATACGGGTGTCCCTCTCGACAAAACCAGTATTCATGATGATTTACAAAAAGCAAAAGAAGAGGAAAAAAATCAACAGCAACAATAAATCAAAAGATCTAAGAAAAAAGTGACTAATTACAACGTCGCTTTTTTTCTTCCTTAAAACTGCCATACATAGCATTATTTTTAAATGGAAATATATAAGTAATATGAAATATGAGGGGTATACAACGATGATTACTACTGAATTACTATCCAGCTTACGTTTAAAAAATATATATGGAACATTGCCAAGTGAAATAGCATCTATCCATCATGATTCAAGAAAAGTTGAGAATGATACGTTATTCATATGTCTACGCGGCTATACAGTAGACGGACATGATTACTATTCAGATGCGATTAAAAATGGTGCAACAGTGATTCTGGCTGAAGAGAAACTAGATATTGAATTTGACAAAGCCGCTTTAGTAGTTGTACACGATACTTATAAAGCAATGGCTTTACTTGCGAACAAATTTTACAACTATCCCTCACTAAAAATGTCAATGTTTGGGGTCACGGGAACAAATGGAAAAACGACTGTAACCAATTTGATAAAAGCAATGTTACAAAGAGATAATCAAAAGACTGCCCTTTCAAGTACAATCGGATTAGAATTAGAAAATGAATTAGTACCCAGTAACAATACCACCTCTGATTGTTTAACAAATCAACAAACGATTCGAAAAGCGCTGGATCACGACGCGAGTAACATGGTTATGGAGGTGTCTTCCCATGGCTTATCTCAAGGACGTCTTTGGGGTGTGGATTTTGATATTGTCACATTTACGAATCTGACGCAGGACCACCTGGATTATCACAAGACAATGGAAGAATACGGTTATGTAAAAGGGTTGCTGTTTGCCCAGTTGGGAAATGATTTAACAAAAGAAAAGTATGTTGTACTCAACTCAGACGATCCTTGGTCAGATGTATATAATTCCCATACACCAGTCGAAGTCATTACCTACAGTATTGTAAAGGAAGCACACTTCAAAGCAGAAGCGATTAAATATTATCAGGACAGAACTCAATTTACATTACATTCACCTGAAGGAACTTTTGCTGTAGAGCTAAAGTTAGTAGGTGAATTCAATGTTTATAACGCACTTGCAGCCATAGCTTCCTTATTTGCAAAAGGAATGTCTGTAGCCTATTTGGTAAACCTTATTAAGGATTTAAATCCAATCAATGGCAGAATGGAAAAACTGGACCTCCATGCACCGGTTTCAATGTATCTGGACTACGCACATACACCAGACGCCATTGAAAAATCTATTGCATCTGTCTTACCTTTTAAGCAGAACAGACTTATTTTCGTTATAGGAACAGGGGGAGATAGAGATAAATCTAAACGCCCCCTCATGGCTGAAAAAGCATCGGCTGCTGATTATGTTATATTAACCGTAAATGATCCCAGGTATGAAGATTCTCAACGCATTTTAACGGACATGGAAAAGGGAATGTTGCACGATAATTATACATTAATTTCAGATCGCAAAGAAGCTATTTCTCATGCCATTACCATGAGTGAGCCTGGAGACATTCTTGTTTTTGCCGGTAAAGGACAGGAACAATCCCAAATTATCAAAGACAAAAAGCATCCTCATAGTGATGTGAAAATTGCCGAAGCAGAGTCGCTGTTAAAATATAAATAATTATTATTGGTGTCTAGAGCAAAACTCAGGCACCTTTTTTGTTTATATGAGAAGGACAGACACGAATCCTCTAAACCCTACATAAAGATGTTATATAGGCAAATACCCATAAACATTAGGAGGTGCACGCGTTTGTCCGGAATTTTAAGCGTTCTTGCCCTACTTATCAAAGAAGCTGTTTTCTTCGTTTCATATGTAAAAAACCACGCCTTCCCTCAACCCCTGCCACCGGATGAAGAAGCGAAATACATTAAAGCAATGCAAAACGGTGATGAAGACGCTAGAAATAAGCTAATTGAACATAATTTGCGTTTAGTAGCACACATCGTCAAAAAATTTGAGAATACCGGAGAGGATATGGAAGATTTAATTTCTATAGGAACAATTGGTTTAATTAAGGGAGTCGAAAGCTTCTCCGTCGATAAAGGTACAAAGCTCGCAACATATGCTGCACGATGCATTGAAAACGAAATACTTATGCATTTACGGGCACTGAAAAAAGTAAAGAAAGATGTTTCCCTTCAAGACCCAATTGGGCAAGATAAAGAAGGGAATGAAATTAGTTTAATTGATATTCTAGAGGCAGAGAATGAAGATGTTATTGAATATATTCAATTAAATATGGAAATAGAAAAAATGCAGGATTATTTTACCATTCTTGATAATCGAGAAAGGGAAGTAATTGTTTATCGTTATGGATTAAATGACTACAAAGAAATGACACAGCGTGAGATAGCCAAGAAGTTAAATATATCACGAAGCTATGTATCACGAATTGAAAAAAGAGCTCTAATGAAAGTATTTCATGAATATTATCGAAATGAGCGAAGAGGCTAAGAAAATGAACGCTATTGCTTAAATAGCGTTCATTTTCTTAATCCATTTCTTTAAGCATTGACATGATTAAATTTGCCGCATTCTTAGCTGCCTTTTCCAAAAAAGCTTCGAATGTAATGGACGAGTGTTTCCCGGCAATATCTGATAAGGCACGAACAATGACAAACGGTTTATTATATTGATAACAAACTTGTGCAACAGCAGCAGCCTCCATTTCTGCTGCAACCATGGTAGGGAATTTTTCATGAGCAAAATCTACCCTATTCGGATCATCCATGAATGAATCACCTGTAGCAATAATGCCTTCTTCATATTGAATTTCTAATTCTTTTACAGCAGTTATTGCCTTCGTAATTAATCCGGTATCTGCAGCATACATTGCTGGCATGCCTGGAACTTGGCCATATGCGTATTCAAAGGCAGTAGCGTCCACATCATGATGGACAACACTTGTTGAAATGACAACATCCCCTACCTCAAGATTCTTAGTGAACCCACCTGCAGATCCCGTATTAATTATATAAGATGGGGAAAAACGTTCATGCATAATGGTTGTAGCCATCGCTGCATTTACTTTTCCAATCCCGGATTTTAATAAAACGACTTCCCTGCCAAGAAGCATCCCACTTACAAATAAACAATTTGCAACCGTTTTTTCTTCCTTATCAATCATATTGTCCATTAATAAAGCAACTTCTTCATCCATTGCGCCAATAACCCCGATTGTCATATACAAGTCCTCCAGTTTTGTAAAAGTGCATGTTTTAAAAGTTGCCGAATAAAAACAACTTAATACTCCAGTTCGTTTAACACTTCAACTTTCGTAGGCTGCCACCCTTCATTATCTACCCAGGATAGAAAAACACGGTAATACGCTTCTTGATCTGCATTTCCAACTGTCGCAATAACTTGTTGGTCTCCATCGTTACCAACCCAGTATGTTGCCATATTACTTTGATCTAAGCCTGTAGCTACAGAAGCGGCTTGATCTATTTCAATACGGTCCTGGGAACCATCGCTGTAATCAGTAGTATGAGGGCCTTCTTGTTCTGTACCCACCGGATCCCAATTACCTGTATATGCTTCTGAAACATTATCATCTGATGGCTCAACTTGTTCTGTCTCTACTTCATCATTATCTTCATCTTCACTAGCTTCTTCATTTGTTTCCTGGTCTTCATTTTCTCCTTCTGCACCTTCGTCTGAAGCATCATTTTGGGAGTCATTACCCTCGTCGATTACGACATCATCTTCTGTATCTTCCGCTTCCGTATTTTCTTCCTGCTCCGTAGTCTCAGCGGATTGTTCATTTTGCTCGTCCGATTCTTCCTCACCATTGCCTCCAAAAATCCACATGCCAATCAATATGAGCACAAGAATCGCACCAAGTATAAGAAGAATGGAAATTAATTTTGTGTTTTTTCTCCGTTTGTCATATTTATTGAGACGTGAATGGTTATCAGAGTCCCCCATTTTATCTTCCCTCCCTATTTATACCATAGTATCATATTTTGAAAGAAACCTTATATGTAAACCAAACAGCAATAAAAGCGGAAATATAAGCTCCGCTTTTATTGCCCTTTTTATCCGTGTTTTTATTCTACCTTTACAATCTTCACTTGAATATCTCCTCCAGGTGTTGCTACAGCAACCTCTGTACCGATTTCATGGCCAATAAGACTTTTAGCCATTGGAGAATCATTTGAAATTTTCCCTTCGAATGGATCCGCTTCCGCACTACCTACAATCCTGTATGTCTCTTCTTCTCCATCCGGTAATTCTTTAAATGTTACCGATTTACCTAATGAGACGATATCCGGATTATCATTATCATTTTCAATAATAACTGCATTACGAATCATTTTTTCAACTTGGGCAATGCGTGATTCAACAAATGCTTGTTCATCTTTTGCCGCATCATATTCAGAGTTCTCCGATAGGTCACCGAAGTCCCGAGCAACTTTTATACGTTCAACTACTTCTTGTCTTTTCGTTGTTTTTAACTCGTGCAACTCTTCTTCTATTTTCTCTTTACCCTCTTGAGTCATATAATAACTTTTCTCTATTGCCATTAAAAACACTCCTTCTACTATTCACTGGTACATTCAAAATGAGCAATGTTTCACAGTTGCTCAAGGGTTACACATATAATTTATTAAATATTACTATGGCAGATTTTAATTTATTTATCAATACTTTTATAAAAGTATTTTTAACTACTTTTCGACAAAATTGTTTCTATTTTTGTGGCCATAATATCAATTGCCACATGATTTTGCCCACCTTCCGGGATAATGATATCTGCATAACGCTTCGTCGGTTCTATGAATTGTAGATGTGATGGTCGAACATTGTCTATATATTGTTCAATGACCGAATCCAATGTTCTCCCACGTTCTTTTATATCTCTTAGAAGGCGCCTGATAATTCTTAGATCTGCATCTGTATCAACAAACACTTTAATATCCATTAAATCAACCAATCGTGGATCATCTAATATAAGGATGCCTTCCAATATTATGACATCCTTAGGCTCGACCGGAATCACTTCGTTAGAGCGCGTATGAATTTTATAATCATAGACTGGTTTTTCAATTGCTTCTCGATTCATTAACTTATGAAGATGATCAATTAATAAATCATTATCGAATGCAAGTGGATGATCATAATTTGTGTTAAGTCTTTCCTCTAAAGGTAAATGACTTTGATCTTTATAATAATAATCCTGTTCAATAACAAGGATTGTTTTATCAGAAAATCGTTCGCATATGGAATTTGTTACGGAAGTTTTCCCACTTCCACTCCCGCCTGCTACGCCGATAACAACAGGTTTATCCTGCATTATTAATTTCATCCCCTTCACCAATTTTTAAGACTTATCGCAACTCCATCACCAATAGGAACGATAGATGTTGTATAATCTGGATGTTTCGTGAGCCAATCATTGTAGTTTTGAATACGCTCAACCATTTTTTTATGTCGGGAATGGGCTTCTTCAGGATGAACTACATACCCCTTAAATAATACATTATCGGAAAGTATTAAGCCACCATTTTCTAACATCGGGCTGGCAAGCTCAAAAAAACGTTTGTATTGCCCTTTTGCTGCATCAATGAAAATAAGATCAAATGATTCCTTTTTCGCTGCCATAGCTTCTATCTTTTCTAATGCATCTCCATGAACAACAGTAATATTACCTGTTTTATTCTGCTGTTTTATATGTTGAACTGCTTTTTCATACCGCGCATTGTCTCTTTCAATCGTTACAATGGATACTTTCGGGTATGCTTCAACCATTCGTAATGCAGAATAACCGATTGCTGTACCAATTTCGAGTATCCGCTTTGGTTTAGTTAATTTAATCAATAGCATGATAAAATCCATACTAACTGGATCCATTATTGGCACATTTTCTTTTTTTGCTTCTTTTTCCATTTCCATTACCCAGTCTTCTTGTATTGGCAATAATTTAGTTAAATAAGTTGCTAGCTGTCCTTCCATGCTATACCTCTTTTTGATCTTATATTAACGAGCTTTATTCAATATGCTCTTCACTGTATTCTAAATGTTCTTCATAGGTTTCAGCGTAATATATACTTCCTTCACCGTCATGCAGGAAATATAAATAATCGGATTCCTCAGGATTAACAACTGCTTCCAATGCACTCTCTGCAAAATTTGATATCGGACCTATTGGCAAAGCCTCTACCTGATACGTATTATACGGAGAATCAACTTCTAGATCCTCATGCAAAACGGTATCCTTATGCTCTCCTAATGCGTATAAGACAGTTGGATCCGTCTGCAGGGGCATTCCCTCTTCCAATCGATTATAAAATACGCCGGAAATTTTATTACGCTGATCTTCCATACCTGTCTCTTTTTCTATGATAGACGCAAATGTTATTGCTTCATGGACACTAAGATCCTGTTCTGCGATTTCATCCATATAGGGCTCAACCACAGATTCTGTTTGTGCGAGCATTTTCTCTACTATAGAAGTCACACTTGGTTCATCCGTATAAAAGTTATATGTCGCAGCATACAGATACCCTTCCAAAGGTGTCCGGATAGATGGGTCCATGATGTCACTTGTTAGAATAGTTGGATATGCTTCGATTAACTCATCTATATATTCAGGATCATTTACCTGATCGAGAAAATCTTCCTTACTAAAATGCAGGTTTTCTGCATAAATTTCTGCTATTTCGTCAATATTTAGTCCTTCTGGAATCGTAATAGTATGAATAGGTTCTTCCATAATTCGTCCATTTTTCAATGAGTCAATAATCTCGTCCATTGTCATAGATGGGGAAAATGTATACTCCCCAGCCTGAAAGTTAGACTCGTTATTAAATTGTACGTAAAAACGAAAGATGCGACTGTCTTTAATTAAACCATTTTCCTCCAGTATCTCTGCTATTGCAGATGAAGAGGATCCAATAGGAATAGCAACTTCTACTTCTTCCTCACTCTCAGGCTCAACTGGCGCAAGTGCAGAGTTAATGTACAAATACCCCGAAATACCGCCAGCAATAAGGATAAGAATGAGTGCTATAATTATAATTGCAACTACTTTACGAACCGTTGTAGCTTCATCGAATCGCAAAATTAAATTGTCTTTATAACTGCCTATTTTTTTCTTCTTAGACATACATATCCCCCTTTCATCCGCTATATTATACTAAAAATCAATGGGATATTCCATCATCATCTAAGTATAAAAGAGTAGCTGATGTCCGAATCCAGACATCAGCTAATTAGGTTATTCAAAAAGCCATTAACCCTGTTATTACCCTTCGTTTTCTTCGTCTGTTAATGCATGCAATGTTTCTTCAACCATTTCCCATTCTTCATCTGATTCAATAGGAAATAAGGATAGATCATCATCATCTTTGGTCTTTTCTTCATAACGAAAAGCATAAACCTCAACTTCTTCATCTTCTGATCTTTCAACCGGAATTAAAGCAATATAGGAATGTTCTGTTTGGTCTACATCAAACGTAAAAAGAACCTCAAATAAATGTTCTTCCCCGTTTTCATCCGGTATAATGATCCGTTCCTTTTCTTCAAGTGCCATTATTTCACTCCTTTACTTTTGATCGAGGTATCCTTGCAGAATCATTACTGCAGCCACTTTGTCTATAACTTTTTTCCTCTTTTTTCTACTTACATCTGCTTTTAGTAACACACGTTCAGCTGCAACGGTTGTTAATCGTTCATCCCATAGTACAGCAGGAATCCCGTGGGTTTCTTCTATATGCTTTGCGTATCTCTCTGATGCCTGTCCACGTTCACCAATTGTACCATTCATGTTTTTAGGTAAGCCAACTATAGCCTTTCCAATTTCATGCTCTGCTATTATTTCCTTCAATGCTGCGTCTGCAGAACTAATGTCTGCTTCATCCCATTTAAGGGTTGTTAAGCCCTGAGCGGTCCACCCAAGTGCATCACTTACAGCAATACCAATGGTTTTGGAACCAACATCTAAACCGATGATTTTCATCTATTCTTCCTTTTGTTGTTCTAAATAAAATTTTACCAGTTCCTCAATAACTTCATCACGTTCGACTTTGCGAATTAAGTTCCGAGCATCCTTATATCTTGGGATGTATGCAGGGTCACCTGATAATAGATAACCCACAATTTGATTAATCGGGTTATACCCTTTTTCTTGAAGTGCTTCATGCACTGTAAAGACGATTTCTCTAATGTCGTGATCAAATGGTTCTTCCGAAAAATTAAATTTCATCGTTTTATCAATAGAGCTCATCGTGACACCTCATTCTTAGAATAACTTAAGTAATAGCTTTTTATAGTGAGTGGCAAAAGCTTTTTAACCCTTAAAAATTTATCTTTTAACGACCAAATTTTACCTTCACTAGCTAGTTTAACATGTTTTCAGGATTTATTATATCTTTTTCTATTGATTATGACAGAGACTGTTTTTATTTTACATTTTCACTTATATATTGCTCCACAAAACGGAGTGCTGCGTCTATTTTTTCTGGATCTTTTCCGCCAGCTTGGGCCATGTCCGGGCGTCCGCCACCACCGCCACCGCAAATACTGGCCGCCTGTTTGATCAGGTTACCTGCATGGAAACCACGATCTATTAAATCCTTTGATACACCCGCAGCCAATTGTACCTTTTGATTATTTTCCGCAGCCAATAATATGATGCCTGAATCAAGCTTTTGTTTTAAATCATCCACCATGTTCCTCAGCTGGTTCATATCTTTTACATTTACCTGAGTAGCGAGTAAGTTTACATCACCTGCTTTTTTCACTTGATTCAATATAGCTGAAGCTTCTACGTTAGCGAGCTTGGCACTCAATGACTCATTTCCCTTTTGAAGGGTCTTTATTTCCTGGAACAGGCCTTCAATACGTTCCGGCAGATTTTCTTCATTCGTTTTAACTAATTGTGCTGAGTCCTGCAGTAAGTTTACTTTATCTGTTAAAAATTCATAGGCATGCTTACTGGTAACAGCTTCAATTCTTCTTATCCCAGCACCTATACCACCTTCAGAGACAATTTTAAACAAACCGATTTCGGATGTGTTTTGAACATGTGTGCCTCCACATAATTCTATACTGTAATCCCCAATTTGTACAACCCGTACGATATCTCCATATTTTTCTCCGAATAATGCCATTGCCCCCATCTCTTTTGCTTCTTCTATTTTTTTATTATCAATAAAAAGTGATAGGGAGCTCCATATTTTTTCATTTACAATTTGCTCAATTTCTTGTAAAGCCTCTTTTGACACAGCAGTGAAATGGGAGAAATCAAAGCGTAATCTGTCAGGTGTTACGAGTGAGCCCGCTTGATTAACATGGTCGCCGAGCACATCCTTCAGTGCTTGATGCAAGAGATGTGTTGCCGTATGATGCTTAATAATAGACGTGCGGAATCTGCTATCAACTATTGCCTTTACCTGATCTCCCGTAGAAGGCACTCCGTCCTTTACAGTCATACGGTGAACATGTTGTCCCTTAGGAGATTTCTGTACATCTTCAATATAAGCAGACGCATGATCTGCATAAATCCAGCCTTTATCGGCTATCTGACCACCGCTTTCAGCATAAAACGGCGTTTCCTTAAGAAAAATAAATACATCATCGCCCGCATTAGCTGATTCTACTTCTTCTTTTCCATTTATAATGGCTTCGATTCTGGTTTCTATCTCTAGGTAATCATAGCCGATAAACGTACTATCTACATCTACTTCACTTAAAATACCTTCCTGTACTTGCATGGAATCAACCTTCTGGCGTGCATTTCTGGCCCGCTCACGCTGCTTTTCCATTTCAGTATTGAAACCTTCTTCATCAATGGTAAAGCCTTGCTGCTCGACATATTCTTCGGTTAATTCCTTAGGAAATCCATACGTATCATACAAGCGAAAAACTTCTACACCAGGAAAGACAGTACTTCCTTTACTTTTTTCTTTTTCTATAATAGATGTTAATATTTCGAGTCCATCATTTAGGGTTTCATGAAAACGTTCTTCTTCCACTCTTACAATATTTTCAACAAATTCTTTTTGTTTTAAAACCTCTGGATAGAAATCTTTCATAATTTCTCCAACCGTTTGGACTAACTCATGCATGAATGGTTTCTCTATACCGATTTCTTTTGCAAAACGAACAGCTCTTCGAAGCAATCGCCGTAACACATAACCTCGTCCCTCATTTGATGGAACTGCCCCATCAGCTATAGCAAAACTTACGGTACGAATATGATCTGCAATTACCTTGAATGCCGTATCACTTTCTACTCCCTTTCCATACGTAGTTGCTGCTAAAACTTGAGTTTTGCGAATAATAGGCATGAATAAATCTGTTTCAAAATTTGTTGGTTTGTCCTGAATTACGGAAACCATTCGTTCCAGACCAAGACCGGTATCAATGTTCTTCTTAGGAAGTGGGGTATACGTGTGATCCGGATTATGATTAAACTGGGAAAACACTAAGTTCCATATTTCCAAATAGCGTTCATTTTCTCCGCCAGGGTAAAGCTCTGGATCACTTGGATCATCCCCATATTTTTCTCCGCGGTCATAGAATATTTCCGTATTTGGTCCACTAGGCCCCTCACCAATATCCCAAAAATTCTCTTCCAAGCGTATAATACGTTCCTTTGGAATTTGGATATCATTTAACCAAATATCATAGGCCTCATCGTCCTCAGGATGTACTGTCACGGATAATAATTTATCATCAAAGCCTATCCATTTCTCACTGGTTAAAAACTCCCAAGCCCATTCAATCGCCTCTTTTTTAAAATACTCACCGATGGAGAAATTCCCAAGCATTTCGAAAAACGTATGATGTCTTGCCGTATACCCTACATTTTCAATGTCATTTGTACGAATTGCCTTTTGTGCATTGACAATACGCGGATTATCCGGAATAATGCGACCATCAAAGTATTTCTTTAAAGTTGCTACCCCACTGTTTATCCACAATAATGTTGGATCTTCCTTAGGGACCAATGAAGCACTTGGTTCAACACGATGTCCTTTTTCTTTAAAAAAATCAATAAACATTTGCCTTACTTCAGCCGATGTTAACTGTTTCATTTATTACCCTCCTTATAAAACATTGAAAATAAAAGATGTTGTCTAAAAGATTGGGACTGCACCAAAGGTTCGGCCCACCAAAAACATTTGTTGCTATTGCACAAAGGATATAAACTGCCTTGTATCTTGATATGCCTGTAATCCACTGCTACGGAAATACACTTCGCTCACCCGAACGGCGATTATAGCAAACAACACTTACGCTACAGTTTCTAGCAACTGCGAAGATTAAAAGCAACAATACTTACGAAAAGAGCCAAAATAAAAAATCCCCTCCCTGTATCACTACAGGGACGAGACAAGCGCGGTACCACCCTAATTATGAACAATAAAAAATTATTCATCACTCAGTCATGTTAACGGTATGAAACCGACGGGTATTAACCGTACTCCAGTTTAGCTTTCCATGACTCTGCATTTAGGATTTTTTCCAGCCAAATGAAAATCCCTCTCTTTAAACCGAACGCCACGTACTCATAACCTTCAGGGCGCATTAACTTATATAATCTTAGCGATAGTATAAGAAACTTTTAGACGAATGTCAATCAATACTGCGTCTCATTGCTAGGATATGTTCTGTGACCACCTTACCTATTGTTAATAGAGGTACGGCGACAATCAACCCAATGACCCCAAACAAATCCCCACCTAATAATAAAGCAAATATAATCGCGATTGGATGGATATTAATACTTTTCCCGACAATATATGGTGATAACAAATTCCCTTCAATAATCTGGATAACTAATATCGCAATACTCACAAATATAACTAATTCCCAGGACGTTGTAAGCGCAATAGCCACCACTGGAACGGCTCCTATAATTGGTCCGAAATAAGGAATAAGATTAGTAATCCCCATAATAATTGCTAACAACAGCGCATAATTTATGTTTAAAAACTGGAAAACAATCCATGTTGCTAGACTAACAAATAACGAAACAAGTAATTGCCCACGTATATAATTTCCCAAGCTCTTATCAATAGCATAAACTAGTTCTCCTGTCTGCGGCCGATATTTCCTCGGGATAAATTTCTTAAAGTAATCCTTTAGTTTATGATAATCCTTCAGGAAATAAAATACGAGTACAGGGATGACAGTAAGAAATATAATCGCATCAAAAATCCTTGTAACGCCACCGACTAGTTTATCCAATATATTTTCCAGCCCAGTCTCAACCCTTGTGATCAATGCGTCTATCTTATCATGAACTGCCTCCGGTAAAAATGATGTGTATTCATATAACTGATAAATGAGATTTTCGTACATATCAATTAAAACGGGCAATTGCTCATTTAAATCCTGTAGCTGATGGATTACAGCAGGATAAACACGGTAAATTAAATAAGCTGAACCACCAAGAAATAATATATAAATGGAAAGTATAGCTAATCCTCTTGGTATATTGTAGTTATGCAATTTTTTTATGACGGGGTAAAGAAGATAGGCGATTAACAGCGAAACAAGAAATGGAGATAACAACCGCAATATAAATGAAAAAAAGGCTCCATATAATGGGAACAGATTAACAAGTAAATAGATAAATAAAAAAACAAAAATACCGGTGATAAGCCAGTAAAGAAAACGTATTGCTTTTTTATTTTGGATCATATAAATCTCCCCTTAGTACAAAAGTGATTTTGCTTTTGCAGCTAAAGGTTACCATTGCATTTTTCTTTCTTCTTCAGAAAACAGATCATTAAGAGAACTCAAGGAACCATCCGCTTCTACTTGATGGATTGTTAATTCATTATTGATCACAGACATCTCAATAAAACACGTCCAGCAATAATAGTCTTGTGTACCAATTTTGCCTATATCCTTCCCATTACAATTCGGGCAACGCATCATACATATAAACTCCTCTATTAAATAAATTTATTATGTTATGCTAACCCGTTTTTTTATAAAATATACATTTAATCATAGAAAATCACATAAAATCGTATGGCGTAATTTCTTTTTCGGTTTCTGACTCCTCCACCAACGCTTGCGGAAGACCCGCGATCCTTTCTGTTAATTGTTCTTTTAAATTTGTATATCGCTTATTAGTATCCATTGTCCGTACGCCTCGCAGGAATGCTTGCTCTTGTCCGCAAATAATCAGTGACTCTTTGCTTCTTGTAATTGCTGTATAGAGTAGATTTTTACGAAGCATGCGATTGTAAGTGGAAGCAACCGGCAGAATAACAATTGGGAATTCGCTGCCCTGTGATTTATGAATCGACACACAATACGCATGCATGATATTCACATAGTCTTTACGCTCATAAACCACTTCTTTATCTTCAAATAATATGACTATTTGTTCAACGTTTTCCTTATTTTCATCTTCCTCAAATATAGCAGCTACTTCTCCGATATCTCCATTATAAACCCCATGTTCCGGTTGATTAACAAGTTGCAAGACTTTGTCACCAACCCGGTAGATGACCTCGTTAAATTTTACTTCCCTTCTTCTGGATGTCTTAGGATTAATCAACTGCTGAAGCTCTTTATTGATCATTGTAATCCCTGCTTTTGTTCGATACATTGGTGCTAGCACTTGAATATCTTTGACGTCAATTCCTTTTTCCATTGCTCTTGAAAAAATGGTCATAATCACGTCAAGCATCTGTTGTTCATTACATGGAATAAAGCTGAAATCTTTATCATTTTGCAATGTTATTTCAGCATCATTTTTAATTTCATGCGCAAGATGAATGATTTTGGAACCTTCTTTTTGACGGTATACCTCATGAAGGCTAACAAATGGTATGCGTTCACTCTTTAATAAATCAGATAAAACCTGACCTGGCCCCACCGAGGGAAGCTGGTCTTCATCACCAACGATTAGGACTTGCATGTCATCCGGTATTGCTTTGAAAAGATTATTGGCTAACCAAATATCTACCATGGAGAATTCATCAATAATTAAAAACTTTCCTGACAGCGGCTCATTTTGATTTTTTTCAAATCCATTCTTCCCATCCCAGCCTAGCAGACGATGGATGGTGACAGCAGGAAGACCTGTGGATTCAGTTAAACGCTTTGCAGCACGTCCTGTTGGTGCTGTTAAGACAAAAGGGAACGGTGTTTCACTGTCATAATCACTAGGGTCCAGCGTGAGACTATTAATGGTCGCATACGCATTAAGAATACCTTTAATAACCGTTGTTTTGCCTGTCCCCGGTCCTCCTGTCAGAATCATAACTTTAGAGTGCAGTGCTTGATTAATAGCCGCAAACTGTTCTTTCCCATAACTTAATACTTCGCTATCCTCTATATCACCGATTATTTTCATTAATTCAGCTAAAGGAACATTCTCTTCCATCGGTTTATCGATAACCCTATTTAAATGGGATGCAAATCCGTCCTCAGCATAGTAGAGTGATGGCAGATAAATATTTTCATCCTGGATAATAATGCGTTTCGTTGTATTTAAATCATTCAATCTATCAATGATTAATTCCTCGGATAAGGAATTATTCGAAAGCAAATCAAGCATTTGTCTAACACAATGCTTTAGTGGTAAATAAACATGTCCATCCTGAATGCTTTTCTGCAGGACATAAATACACCCGGCACCAATGCGGTTTGGATGTGACAGAGAAAGACCGTTTTGTCTCGCTATCTCGTCTGCAGTTTGAAACCCAAACCCTTCAATATCGAAAACATACTGATACGGATCCTCTTCCAAAATAGAGATTGCATCTTCTTTATATTCTTGAAATATTTTCTGGGCCATTTTTAAACCTATACCGTACTTGGATAAATAGACAACAATTTGCTCAAAGCCTTGATTTTCCTGGAGACTCTTAGCCAATATGTCTGCTGTTTCCTGTTTTAAACCGGGGACATCTGCTAGTACGTCAGAATTGTTTAGGATTTTGGACACCGCGCCCTCACCCAAATGTTTTACAATTCGACTAGCTGTCTTTTTCCCAACGCCATAAAATAAATCACTGGAAAGATAGGCAATCAGCCCGTCCTTCGTATCCGGAATATACGTTTGATAGGACAAGACTTTATATTGCAGGCCGAACTTGGGATGTCGCTCGAAATCACCATAGAAGTAATAGGCTGTTTGTGTTTGAAGATTAGAAAAGTACCCTTTGGCAACAATTTCTTTTTCCTTATACTCCTCATTCGTATCCTGAACATTGATTTTTGCAATAGAAAAATGCTCTTTTTCATTATGAAAAATCATATAGAGGAGCTCGCCTTTTATATATCCTTTTTCTTCATTAGATTGCCTGTCTAATCCCATCAAAACAACCCCAAATCTCGCGTTTCTTATTTCATTGCTTCTTCCACATTTTTCTTTCCGTTCGCTGCCAGCAAATGATCTGGTTGTATACGTAACGCCTCATCAAAATGCCTTAATGCTTCACTTACGTTTTCATTAAATAAAGCAATAACCCCCAGATTATAATGTGCGTCACTATGCTCCGGATTCTTTTTCAACACTTGCTTAAAAATGGGTTCAGCCTCTTTAATGTGATCACTTTGTGCAAGTGCAAGTCCATATTGAAATTTCACTTCTTCATCTTCCGGATCCAGTTCTGTTGCTCTTAGAAGATATGGCAAAGCGAGTTTATAGTGTTCTTGATGTTGAAGTGTCATTCCCAGCAGGTAATACACATCACTTTCTTCAAGCCCTAATTCAATCGCCTTTTGGAAATTTTCCTGTGCTTTTGGGTAGATTGATTCTTCGAAATAAAGATTTCCAAGTCCATAATAGGCTGTAGCTGCATGTGAATCTAAGCTGATCGCTTTTTCAAAAAAACGCTGTGCACGAGTCAGGTCACCCGCATGCAATAGTAAATTACCAAAATTAATATAGCCAACCGGATCGTCAGGATGTTCTTCGATTATCTCTGAAAAGATACCGGCAGCCTCTTCATATTTATTTTCCTTCATATAATTAATAGCCTGTTCGTTTTTATCCATGAAAAGAACCCCTTATTTACCCAACATAATCAAGTGATTTATTATCTTTCAAGATTTCATCTATTGTTCCTCCGCCAAGACAAATATCACCATCATAAAATACAACTGCTTGTCCTGGTGTAACAGCACGTTCTCTCTCAGCAAAATCAACATATACCTTCCCATCTTCGAGCAAGGTAACTTTTACATCACTGTCTTGTTGACGATAACGGAATTTTGCCGTACACGTGAAGTTGTCTTTTATTATATCCGAGTTGATCCAATTCACATCTGTAGCGATTAGTCCATCTGAATATAACTTATCATTAGCAAATCCTTGTTCCACATATAGTACATTTTCCTTGAGATTTTTTCCAACAACAAACCATGGATCACCAGAACCGCCAATTCCAAGCCCTTGCCGCTGACCTAACGTATAATACATCAAACCATCATGATTTCCCTTTACAACACCATCCATTGTTCTCATTTCGCCTGGTTGAGCAGGTATATATTCTTTTAAGAAATCTTTGAAATTACGTTCACCGATAAAACAGATTCCTGTACTATCTTTTTTGGTAGCTGTGACGAGTTCATATTCAAGTGCAATTTCTCTAACCCTTGATTTCGGTATTTCCCCTAGTGGAAACATTACTTTTTCCAACACATCTGCTGAGAGTTGGTTCAGGAAATATGTTTGGTCTTTATTATCGTCAACACCGCGTAGCATTTCATAGCGACCGTTATTATTTCGGACACGTGCATAATGTCCTGTTGCTAAATAATCTGCTCCCAAGGAAAGTGCATGATCGAGAAACGCTTTAAATTTAATTTCCTTATTACAAATTACATCGGGATTTGGAGTCCTGCCTGCTTTATACTCATCTAAGAAGTACGTAAACACTTTATCCCAATACTGTTTTTCAAAGTTAACTGCGTAGTACGGAATATCCAGTTGATTACATACCCGAACAACATCATCAAAATCCTCTGTCGCTGTACACACGCCAAATTCATCGGTATCATCCCAGTTTTTCATGAAAATACCAACAACATCATACCCTTGTTCTTTCAATAGTAATGCAGCTACGGATGAGTCGACGCCACCGCTCATCCCAACTACAACTCTTGTATCTTTATTGCTTTTCATTTAAATCACTTTCCTTTATGAACTTAATCGTTTTATAATTTTTGAAACTCTTCTTGCTGCTTCTTTTACATTTTCCGTTGTATTATATATACCAAAGCTAAAACGAATTGAATTCGTTGTACATGCATTATTTTCACCAAACATCGCGGACAGAACATGAGATGGCTCTACAGAACCGGCAGTGCATGCACTTCCACTAGATGCAGCAATTCCTTCCAGATCTAGATTAGTTAATAGGGTTTCCACATTCATACCCAGGAAACTTACATTCACAATGGAAGCTATCGTTGAATCATAGTCACCATTCACTTCAAAGTCAATGTTATTTATTCTTAATTCTTCCAAAAACGCATCCTTATAACGTTGATAATTTTCTCTTCTTTCTTCCTTGTTCTCCATTGCCAGTTCAACCGCTTTTTTAAAACCAGTTGCTCCTACTACATTTTCGGTCCCCGGCCGACGTTTTCTCTCCTGTTCTCCACCAAATTGCAGCGCATTTAATTTAACATCTTCAGCTACATATAGAAAACCAATCCCCTTGGGGCCATTAATTTTATGAGCTGACACGGTTAACATATCTATTCCAATAGCCTTCACATCTATATCCATCAGACCAAAAGCTTGTACCCCATCTGTGTGAAAATAGGCTTGATGACTATTCAGCAATTCGCCAATTTCTTCAATTGGTTGAACAACCCCTGTCTCATTATTTACGAACATGATTGAAACAAGTATCGTCTTATCTGTTAATGCTTCTTTTAGATCAGCTAACGCTATTTTTCCATCTTCATAAACAGGTAAATACGTTACTTCAAAACCCTGTTTTTCCAAGTTTTCTACTGTGTGCAGTGTTGCATGGTGTTCTATTCTGGTTGTAATAATGTGGTTCCCTTTATGCCTATTACCCATTGCAGTGCCAATAAGTGCCAAGTTATCAGCCTCTGTTCCTCCACTTGTAAAAATGATTTCTTTTTCATTCGCATGGATGCTACTAGCCATTACACGCCTTGCCACATCCAATTGCTGTCTTGCTTTTCGACCAAAGGCATGAACACTGGACGGGTTACCAAATACTTCCGCGTATACCGGATACATGGCATCAATCACTGCTTTATCCATTGGGGTTGTTGCCGCATGATCCATATAGATTTGTTCCATAACTACATTTCCTTCCTATTTCTAGAGGTCAGATGCCGGAAGTCAGATTAGTGAAATCAGCGAAATAGCCGATTTCACTAATCTCAATTTCTTCCGGGATTTTAACTTTCTTATTAAATGGCTCTTTTCGTACGCAATGTTGCTTAAAATTTATAAACTGTGACGTATCTTGAAATTAAGATTAATGCTTTTTACCCCGCTACAGAAATACATTCCGCTTTCCGCGGGCGGCTGGTGAGCCTCCTTGTGCTGGCGCACTGCGGAGTCTCACCGAGGCCTTTCCTCCCGCCGGAGTCTCCATGTATTTCCTCCGCTAATGTTGTGTTTACTGCCTTTAAACTGCATTAGTAATCAATATTCAAAACATAACCTCCCCACCAGTTCGGGGTCAGCGAAGGGTTATGTCTCAGTTTATATCTTTTGTGTCACAACAAAACTTTTAAAAACAGCATATTAAATATAAAACATATATGCTTCCTGTGGTCTATCATCATTATGATGACTTAAATCATCCAAGGTTGTCGTATCAAGCACGTCTTTTACTGCATCACGGATTCGCATCCACAGTGCCTGTTTTGCCGGCTCTTCATTTTCGATTCCTTCTACTGGTGTGATAGGACCTTCTAGCACACGAATAATATCTCCGGCCGTAATTTCCTTTGGATCATTTGCTAATACGTAGCCCCCGTATGCACCGCGAACACTTTTGACAAGGCCTGCGTTACGGAGTGGTGATGCAAGCTGTTCTAAATAATGTTCTGACAGGTTATTCTCATGTGCAATCGACTTAAGTGATGTCGGGCTATTTCCATGTTTTTTTGCTAAAGCAATCATTATCGTTAAACCGTATTTTCCTTTGGTTGAAATTTTCAATACATACACCTCTATTATTCATTCAATTCATTTCATTATCAGTAGACATTTAATACATGATATTATAGCATGAAATCACTACTTCTTGCATTTTATCAGTATTAAATGAACAAACTATTATTTTTATAAAGGAAGTTATGAATGAAACAAACACCACTTGCCTTAGCTATGAGGCCTGCACATATAGAAGATATTATCGGTCAGGAACATCTTGTTGGTGAAGGTAAAATTTTAAATCGTATGGTACAAGCAGAACGCCTAGCCTCCATGATATTATTCGGCCCACCCGGGACTGGAAAGACATCTATGGCAGTAGCATTAGCAAAAAGTCTGGACATGCCAGTAAAGATGCTTAATGCTGTTGCTGATAAAAAGAAAGATATGGAGATTGTTGTTGAAGAAGCAAAAATGATGGGACAGGTTGTTCTGGTTTTAGATGAGGTTCATCGACTGGATAAGGCAAAACAGGATTTCCTGCTCCCCCACCTGGAAAGTAATATAGTTACATTGATCGGCTGTACAACAAGTAATCCATATCACTCAATTAATCCTGCAATCAGAAGCAGATGTCATCTCTTTGAATTACATCCATTAAAAGCTTCTCATATACATACTGCAGTAAATCGTGCGATGGAAGATACAACAGACGGTTACGGAAATAAAAACCTGATGATCACAGATGAAGCAATGGATCATTTTGCCGGTAGTGCAAATGGGGATATACGTGCAGCCTTAAATGGACTTGAATTAGCCGTTTCTTCCACACCTAAAAACCAGGAAGGTCAAATTGTGATTAATTTGGACACAGCCGAGGAATGTATGCAAAAGAAAAGCTTTTCACATGATAAAGGAGGAGATGCGCACTATGATGTTCTGTCAGCTTTTCAAAAGTCGATTCGCGGCAGTGATGTTGATGCAGCTCTCCACTACTTAGGCAGATTAATTGAAGCAGGAGATCTGGAGTCTATTGCACGCCGTATGATCGTAACAGCATATGAAGATATCGGTATTGCCAGTCCACAAGCCGGTCCTCGCGCGGTTGCGGCCGTTCAGGCAGCAGAGCGATTAGGCTTTCCAGAGGCGAGAATTCCGTTAGCTGTAGCCATTGTGGAATTATGTCTATCACCAAAATCAAACACAGCTTATAAAGCCCTTGACGCGGCATTAGCTGATATTCATAGTGGAAAAAGCGGGGAGGTCCCAGCACATTTAAAAGATTCACATTACCAAGGGGCCAAAGTACTCGGCAGGGGCAATACCTACCAATATCCGCATAACTATGAGAACAACTGGGTGAATCAACAGTATCTACCTGATTCTATAAAAAATAAACACTATTACCACCCAAAAAATTCAAGTAAATTTGAAAAAGCTATCAAACAAGTTTATGAAAAAATTCAGCATGATAAAAACAAGTAGGTATAATTCCTTTTTCATATGGTAATAATACGTAGTAAATATCAAATCTATGTAATTATGTTATCAGAAAAAGGAGTTGAACATATTGGTGAAAGTCAGACAGGATGCCTGGTCACATGAAGATGATCTATTATTGGCAGAAACAGTTCTGCGCCACATTAGAGAAGGCAGCACACAGTTAAATGCATTTGAAGAAGTCGGTGACAAATTAAATCGTACATCAGCAGCTTGCGGATTTCGCTGGAACGCAGAAGTTCGTATGAAATACGATAATGCTATTGATCTTGCAAAAAGGCAGCGTAAAGAGAAGAAACGGGCTATGCTAGGAACAACACAACAATCAAGAAAAAGAGTATCACTTCCTCAAAATAACGAGGAAGACACAATTGATGAAGAAGCAGATACGCATACAATTCCTGTAATAGAAGAGCCTTCTATTACCATGGACATGGTTATTAAATTTTTACGGGAAGTCAAAAAAGACTATCATGCTTCCAATCAATCAAAAGCATCGCTTGAGCACACACAAAAAGAGAATATGGAATTGAAAGAGCAAGTACAATCACTGGAGAAACAATTGGCACAGACGGAAAAACAGCTGTCTACAATTCAGGAAGATTATCAAGTATTTATTCAAATCATGGAAAGAGCCAGAAAAATGACTGTTCTTGATGATCAGGGAACAATGCCAACACCGGCATTCCGTATGGACAAAAATGGGAACTTGCAGCAATTGGCGCAAGGTTCCAATTAACTTTAAAAAACGGACTATGTTGTTACGCTCAAATAGCGGAGAACAACGTAGTCCGTTTTTATTTATGTATACTATTAATCCCGATCGTGCCGTCCAGTTGTAAGTTTTGATCCCGCTTTAGGCAGGTGGGTGCTTTGTTCTATGTTTGTTATGCTTCCTCGGATTAAGTAAAACAAGGCATGCACGCAACATAGAAACTAAACAAGCTCCCAAGTATATAGGTGTTCGGTCAAAACACTTATCATAAACGAACACATCAGGATTAATAGTATCTTCAATTAGTTTGTAAATTTATCTTAACATAGACCCGATTTTTTATCAATAAGATACAGTTATTTTTTCGGTTTCAACTTAATACCCAATTCATCCAACTGTGTATTTGCCACCTCACCTGGTGCATCTGTTAATAAGTCAGATGCTGAGGCTGTTTTCGGGAATAAAATGGTATCACGTAAATTCGATCTGCCAGCCAGTAGCATAACTATTCGATCTAATCCCAGTGCTACCCCTCCATGTGGTGGCGCACCGTATTCCAATGCTTCAAGTAAAAAACCGAATTGCTCACTTGCTTCTTCTTCCGTAAATCCAAGGACTTTAAATAGTTGATTCTGCAGTTCTTTTTTATGAATTCTAATAGAACCTCCGCCCAATTCATAGCCATTTAATACAAGGTCGTAAGCATTCGCACGGACGTTTCCTGGATCTGTAGTTAATTTATCAATATCCTCTTCCACTGGTGATGTAAACGGATGGTGGGCAGCGAAATACCGCTCAAGTGACTCGTCATACTCCAGCAAAGGCCAATCTGTTACCCATAGGAAATTGAATTTCGACTCATCAATTAGATTCAGCTCTTTTCCAAGCTTCAAACGCAAGGCCCCGAGGCTGTCATATACAACCTGTGTTTTACCTGAGCCAAAGAGTAATAAATCGCCATCACTTGCATCAGAAGCAGAAATTAAACCTGCCTTTTCCTCATCAGACAGAAATTTAGCTATAGGCCCTTTCAAGTCCTGCCCTTCCACTTTTATCCAAGCGAGACCCTTGGCACCATATATTTTTACAAATTCGGTTAGCTTATCAATGTCTTTGCGGGAAAAATTTTCTGCTTGTCCTTTTATATTCAACAAACAAACTTTCCCGCCCGATTCGATGGCACCTTGAAACACCTTAAAGGTAGAATTAGCGAGAACATCGGTTACATGGATCAATTCCAGGCCGAATCTTGTATCAGGTTTGTCTGAACCAAAGCGTTCCATCGCCTCATCATATGGCATTCTTTTCAACGGTAATGATATATCAATACCCTTTGCTTCTCTTAGCGCATGTTTCATCATTTCTTCGGTCATTGTCATTATTTCATCACTTGTTTGGAAAGATGTTTCAATATCAATTTGCGTAAATTCCGGTTGGCGATCCGCACGTAAATCCTCATCTCGAAAACATCTTGCAATTTGATAATATTTCTCAAAACCACCCATCATGATCAACTGTTTGAAAAGCTGTGGTGATTGCGGTAATGCATAGAACTCTCCAGGATGAACACGACTGGGAACGAGATAATCACGTGCTCCCTCTGGTGTACTTTTTGTTAAAATCGGTGTTTCCATTTCCAAAAAACCGTCATTATTTAGAAAGTTGCGCACTGCTTGTGTTGTTTTATGACGAAGCTTAAACGTTTCTTGCAGAGCATCTCTACGTAAATCAATGTAGCGATATTTCAGGCGTAAATCTTCAGAAACATCTGTATCATCCTCGATAAGAAATGGCGGTGTTTTTGATTTATTTAAAATCGTAATATCTGTTGCAATCACTTCGATCGTTCCGGTTTTCATTGCTGGATTAATGGTAGTTTCATCACGCTTTAGAACCGCCCCTTTTATTTCAACAACGTATTCCGTGCGAACCGATTCAGCTATTTCCAAAGCTTGTGCTGATGCATCTGGCTTAAAGACAGTTTGAACAGTTCCGGATTTATCGCGCAGATCAATAAAAATAAGGTCGCCTAAATCACGACGAGTTTGTACCCATCCTTTTAATAGCACCGTTTGATCAACATTCATCTCATGTAATGTTCCAGCTAATATACGTTCACTCATTGATTTTTCCTCCTAGAAGCTTTTCCTGCATACGTTCAACTAACTGTGACATAGGGATCTCTTCTTGTTCCCCAGTGTCCATTGATCTTACATTGACGATTTGTTTCTCCAACTCATCCTCACCTAAAATCAAAACATATTTTGCCTTCCATCGGTCGGCAGCTTTAAATTGCGACTTCATTTTACGACCCTGATAATCTTTATCTACTTGAATGTTACTTTTTCGTAATTCATGAACAAGTCGAACGGCTTCCTTTTCAGGTTGTTCTCCTACAGCTACAAGGAAACAATCCAATTGCTTATCAGTAGGAATTTCCCTTCCCTCTGCTTCCAGGGCCATTAGCAGACGTTCAAGACCCATGCCAAAGCCAATCCCGGGAGTTCTAGGACCGTCAAATTCTTCAATAAGTCCATCATATCTGCCGCCCCCTGCTAAGGTAGTAATCGCCCCAAATCCTTTTGCTTCACTCATGATTTCAAAAGCTGTGTGATTATAATAGTCTAATCCCCGAACAAGATTTGGATCAACAACGTAGCTAATCCCCATCAATGTCAAATAATCCTTTAACACTTCAAAATAACGACTGGACTCTTCATTCAAATAATCCAGAACGGAAGGAGCGGTTTTCATGGCAGGATGATCCTGATCGGTTTTACAATCTAAAATCCGCAATGGATTCTGCGTCAATCGAATCTGACAATCATTACAAAGTTCATGCTTATGTGGTGTGAAGTGATCTACCAGTGCCTTGCGGTGACTATTTCTGCTTTCTTTATCACCCAATGAATTGATAACTAATTTTAAGTTTTCTAACCCCAACTCCTGATAAATTGTCATTGCCAAGTCAATGACCTCAGCATCTATCGCCGGATCAGCACTCCCTAATACTTCCACACCGAATTGATTTAACTGACGCATTCTCCCTTTTTGCGGGCGTTCATAACGGAACATATTCATAAAGTAATACAATTTCACCGGCTGATTAGGATCACCAAATAATTTATTTTGTACAAAAGCTCGCGCAACCGAAGCCGTCCCCTCTGGTCTAAGTGTTAAACTTCTTCCACCCCGATCTTCAAATGTATACATCTCTTTTTGAACGATATCCGTTGAATCCCCTACACCACGCTGAAAAACTTCCGTATGTTCAAATAATGGTGTACGTATTTCATTAAAATGGAATCTGTGACTCACCTTTTTAATGTGATCTTCAACATACTGCCATTTCAAAGCATCTTCTGGTAAAATATCTACCGTGCCTCTTGGCGCTTTCATATCCATCTAATTACCTCCTTAGGTTACTTTTTTATACAGAAAAAACCCCCATCCCCTATAAAAATAAGGGACGAGAGTTTACCCGCGTTGCCACCCTGATTGATGCTAATGCATCCGCTCTACACAGATAACGCCTGCAAAACGTCTATACCTACTTTTTATTCGATATAAAGCCTTGGGAATGTCTTTCATCGAATCATTATGTAAAAATGCTCTCAGCCTATGGCATTTTCTCTCTTTTCATATGGGTTTCAATTACTTTTTCCTTCTTTGGTTTTCATGTTATATTATGTTGAATTATGGACTGACTTGAATGTCTATTATATTAATCTTTACATGTGCGAATGTCAAGCACGATTCACCTTTTTCTTTAACATTTTCACTTCACCTAATGATACCCCTAATTCCTCAGCTATTTCCATATGATTAGCATGTCCTTCCAATTCCATAAAGCGGTGGAAGTTAACACCCAGCATATCTTTATTACTATTTATATTCCATTGTTTTTCATGTAATCGCATATAAAGCCCTCCTAATTGTATTAGCTTTGCCTATATGTAAGTTTTTTATTATACTAATAGAATGAAGCAGTATAAGAGGGGGCTTTTACAATTGAAGAAAATGATTATTGGTTTGTGCATCATGCTTTGCTCGAGTCTTCTGCTATCAATTCCTGTTCATGCAGACCAAGCTGTGATTAATGAAGATAATCTAAATATTCGAAATGGCCCGGGAACAGAATTTGAACAAATAGGACAAGCTAATATGGACGAAGTATACACCGTTATTGACAGACAGAACGATTGGGTAGAAATCGAGCTTGATGAAGGAACAGGCTGGATTATAACAGAATACATAACGATTAATAACGACCAGCAAGATTTCACTGAAAAAACGATAACCATTCAACAGGACAATACACAACTGCGCAATGGTCCTTCTACAGATTATGACATCATTCATTTTGCGGATAAGGACGATACTTATAATGTCATCGCTGACGAGGGTGATTGGTATGAGGTTGCAATCGAAAATTTTACCGGTTTTATTCTGAAAAAGCTTGTTGATGAAAACCAGGGAACCCCCTCCTCATCCTCCGGTTTTGAAAATAAAACGATTGTCATTGACGCCGGACATGGCGGACGTGATGTAGGGGCAATCGGCGCATCTGGCGCATTCGAAAAGGACATTGCGTACTTAACAGCACATGAATTAGCACATGAACTTACCATCTTGGGAGCAGAAGTGCTTCTAACCAGACCTGAAGATGAATTTATCTCCTTGGGAAGTAGAGTTAGCTTTGCAAATACAATGGATACCGACGTTTTTTTAAGCCTCCATTACAATAGTGTACCAGAATTACCTGAGGTCACAGGTGCGGAAACCTATTATTATCATGAACAAAATAAAGAATTAGCCTCATATGTCCAAAAGGAAATTATTAAAGAAACAGAAGCTGATAATCGCGGTACAACAAATGAGAATTTATTTGTCATCCGCCAAAGCTTGAAGCCATCTTTACTGCTGGAGTTAGGATTTATATCTAATGCAGAAAAAGAATCACTCCTTGAAACAAATGCATATCAGAAGAAATTAGTAACAGGTATTGTAAACGGATTAGGAAAATATTTTGCAAACGAATAAGTAGAAATGGGATGGCCCGTGTTATCCCATTTCTACTTTTCTTTACTATCCAAAATAAAAGTCATGGGCCCTGCGTTCGTCAAGTGAACATCCATCATTTCTCCGAATTCACCAGTCGCAACATGTACTTCCTGAGCTCTAAGCATTTGATTAAAATGGTGATATAGTACACTTGCCTGGTCCGGTTTTGCTGCCTGGAGGAAATTGGGTCTTCTTCCTTTACGAGTATCCCCGTATAATGTGAATTGTGATATGGACAATATACTGCCTTCCACATCCTTCAACGAAAGATTCATTTTCCCGTTTTCGTCTTCAAAAACGCGCAGATGGATAATTTTATTTACAAGGAATTGCACGTCTTCTACACTATCCTCATGGGTTACACCAAGAAGGACAACAAACCCATACTCTATTTCCCCAACTGTTTTTTCATTCACAGTAACACTCGCATTATTTGCACGTTGTACAACTGCCTTCATTGATTCTCACCCTTTACTAATGTACTGTGCGGGTAACTGTATAGACTTCTTTGATTTGTTTGATACGCTCCACAATTTTCCGTAAATGGTTTGTGTTATGGATAAGTATGGTTATCTGAATAATAGCCATTTTGTTTTTATCGGAACGACCATTTACTTGTGTTATATTTGTTTTTGTTTCATTCACTGCCTGCAAGACTTCATTTAACAAGCCTCTACGATCAAATCCGGAAATTTCCAAATCGACATGGTATTGTTTTCGTGCTGTCTGATTTTCTTCCCATTCCACCGGTAAATAGCGTTCTTTCGCTTCTTCTGTTTGGGCATTTGGACAATCAGCTCGATGAACGGAAACACCTCTGCCTTTTGTTATATATCCAACAATTTTATCTCCAGGTACCGGGTTACAGCATTTTGATAAACGGACAAGTAAATTATCCACACCTTCAACTTTAACACCGGAATCGCGTTTATCTGACCTTTTTTTATCCTTATCCTCTGTTTTTACTTCTTCAAGTGTTTCTTCCAGGTTTTTTTCTTTTTGCTTCGTCTGACGAATTCTGTCAGTGAGGCGTGTTGCCACTAATGCAGCTGTTATACCTTGATACCCCACCGCTGCATACATATCTTCCTCATTCGTAAAATTAAACCTTTCATAAACACGTTGCATATTATCAGGTGTCAAAACTTCCTTTGGCTGAATGGAAAGCGCACGTATTTCCTTTTCAACTGCTTCTTTTCCCTTAATAACATTTTCATCGCGCCGTTGCTTTTTGAAAAATTGTCTAATCTTATTTTTCGCTTGAGACGTTTGGGTGATATTTAGCCAATCTTGAGAAGGCCCATATGAATGCTTGGATGTCATTACTTCGACAATGTCCCCGTTCTTCAATTCATAATCAAGTGGCTCCATCTTCCCATTTACTTTAGCACCGACTGTTTTATTCCCTACTTCTGTATGGATTTTATACGCAAAATCTAGTGGTACCGATCCAGAAGGCAACTCGATCACATCGCCTTTTGGTGTGAACACATAGACCGTATCAGAAAATAGATCAACTTTAAGTGATTCGATAAATTCTTCTGCGTCATGTGCTTCATTTTGCCATTCCAAAATTTCCCTGAACCAGGTTAATTTCTCTTCAAAAGACTTATCATTTTTGTTGACTTGAAGACCTTCTTTATAAGCCCAATGTGCTGCGATACCGTATTCTGCGATCTCGTGCATTTCTTTTGTTCGAATTTGTACTTCTAATGGATCACCTTTAGGACCAATTACCGTCGTATGCAAGGATTGATAAAGGTTGGGTTTTGGCATCGCAATATAATCCTTAAATCTACCCGGCATTGGTTTCCAGCATGTATGGATAATACCTAATACTGCATAACAATCTTTTATACTACCTACAATAATTCGCACTGCCAGCAGATCATAAATTTCATTAAACTGCTTATTTTGGTTTACCATTTTTCGATAAATACTATATAAATGCTTTGGTCTACCGGACATATCTGCTTCAATATTGACATCCTTCAGCTGATTAGAGACCTCCCCCATTACTTCTTGGATATACGATTCACGCTGCTCCCTTTTCTGCCTCATTAATTGCACAATGCGGTAATATTGCTGTGGGTTTAAATATCGTAAGGCTGTATCTTCAAGTTCCCATTTTATGGTTGAAATACCTAAACGGTGTGCTAGTGGCGAGAAAATTTCCAGTGTCTCATTGGAAATACGTCGTTGTTTGTCCGGACGTAAATGTTTCAATGTACGCATATTGTGCAGGCGATCTGCAAGCTTAATCAGGATTACGCGAATATCTTTTGCCATCGCAACAAACATTTTCCGGTGGTTTTCTGCCTGCAAGGCTTCTTTTGATTTATATTTAATTTTGCCAAGTTTCGTTACCCCATCAACAAGCATGGCTACTTCCTTGTTAAACGCATCCTCCAGTTCTTCAAGCGTTACATCCGTATCTTCGACGACATCATGCAGCAGACCGCCAGCTATTGTTTCTGCATCCATTCCTAATTCAACTAAGATACCCGCAATTTGAACAGGATGATTAATATATGGCTCTCCTGATTTCCGGTATTGATCTCTATGTGCATATGCTGCAAATTCATATGCACGCCGAATAAAAGTAGTATCATCTTCTGGTAGAAACCGACTAACTTCCGTTAAAATATCTTCTATTGTTAAAATATCATCTTTTGCCATTTAATCACCTTTATTCGTCTGGAAGTAAATCTCCGTAAAAATGAAAATTTCACGTTCATTAACGGGGTAAATATTTTAATTATATGCCTTATTTCTTCCTGTGTCCATTTATTACTTTTTCACCTGATGAAGTATAAGAATAGGTCTGACGAGTCACACTACTTCGTCAGACCTGCTGGTTAATAGGTCATTAATTTTAGAACATCATATCCATTTAGTTTTTCCATTCCATCAAGATAACTAAGTTCGATTATAAACGCACAACCAACTACAATTCCGCCAAGTTGTTCTACTAGCTGAATCGTTGCTTCTATTGTACCACCTGTTGCAAGCAAGTCATCTGTAATTAATACACGCTGACCTGGTTTGATAGCATCCTTGTGAATGGTTAAAACATTATTGCCATATTCTAATCCATAGTCTACTTTAATTACTTCTCGAGGTAATTTCCCTTCTTTTCTTACTGGTGCAAAACCAACTTCCAATGCGTAAGAAACCGGGCACCCTATAATAAAACCGCGTGCCTCCGGACCAACAATAATATCCGTTTCTTTCTCACGAGCGAATGCAACAATTTCATCCACTGCAGATTTAAATGCTTTCCCATTATCCATTAGTGGGGTAATATCTTTAAACCGAACTCCTTCTTTTGGCCAGTCTTCCACTATTTTAACATATTGTTTATAATCCATCGGTTCGTTCCTCCTCATGATTCTCCAAATGACCCATGGACTTCGAGAACCACTGTTTTAACTCCTGGTAATTTGAATAGTACAATGTTTTTTCTATATCTGCTTGGATTAATCGCTCCTGAAATAGCTTAGAATCCTGCAAATCTTTTTTCATGGGATTAGCGTTTATTTCAATAACTTCATTATCTATTTTAACAAATCCTAATTCAAAAAACACGTTTGCTATAAATAGTATATGATCTTTATTCCAACCTTTAGCATCCATGATGCGCGTCAATTCCTGCTTTAAATCCAGTGTCCTTCTTTTGTGAATAAATGCATAAAACCATACAAATTCCTCTCTTGTTGGAAAAGGCTTTAAATAGATACTATCTTCTACAAAGTAGCATGCATGTATGTTGACAGGTTTAGTTGCTTGGATAATTTCTTTTAAATGGCTCAAATCTGTTGGTAAATCAAATATATATAATACATCTGTTTCACTCAAGGTCCCTACATCTGTCTCATATGTAATTGGATCTACCATTGATGGAAGTTGATCAGCATTATAACTTATAGCAATATTCTTATTCTTTATATACTGGGAGATATCCATATTCTTTCTGCCTCTATGATCGAATAACTGCCAATCCTCGATCATCATGTCCCGCATTACGATCTGTGCTTTTTTATTGCCATTCCATTCATTGATCCCAAGCTCCCCTGCAATGGTAATTGGTGTATGTGGCGAGATGTGAGAATATAGCTCTCCCATGCCAAATCCAATACCTTCAACGGCCACATCCTCTTTTTTAAATTGGAGTTTAAGATGGTTTTTCATGCTTCCAATTTGACGGACCCGAACAGGTATATCCTTCAATTGAAAAACAGGCTTTGGATTGTGCATTCCAAATGGTGCAAGCTGATTAATTTCATGGATTAATTTTTCGTTAATTTCCGGAATCGTAATTGATTTACTCACTTCAATGATTTGCTTAAAATCCGCCGCGTTAAGTTGCTCGTTAATTCGTAAATGTAACGCATTTTGAATGGTTGTTAAATTTTCCAATGGAAACGTCATGCCTGCTGCCTGGGAATGCCCACCAAAGCTTGTGAAATATTCCCTAATTTCCATACAGTTTTGAAAGAGATCAAAGGCAGGTATACTTCTTGCAGAGCCTTTAACTTGAGAGATGTCAGGTTTTATCGCAAGCACAATGGCCGGTCTATCAAACTTCTGCACCAGTTTTGATGCAACAATTCCGAGGACACCCTCATTCCAGCCTTCTTTTGCAACCACTATGACATCTTTTTTCTCTCTGGTTTCCAGCATTTGTTCTGCTTCTTGAACAATATCCTTAACAATTTGCTGTCTTTCCTGATTTAATTGTTGCACTTCTTGGGCAATATATTCCGCTTCACCCTGGTCTTCCGTCATTAATAACTGAACTGCTAAATCAGCGTCCTGGAGCCTGCCAACAGCATTGATCCGTGGGCCTATTGAAAATCCTACATCCTCTTCGGTAACATTCCCTTCAATGTTACATACACGTTTCAATGCTATTATACCATGATTCGTTGTTGATGTGAGCGAACGTAAACCATAATATGCTAGAATTCTATTCTCATTTACTAATGGAACCAAATCAGCAATAGTACCAATTGCCACAAATGCTAAAAGGTGTTTTGGAAAATAGCCAAGCAAGCTTTCTGCAAATTTAAAAGCTACCCCGGCACCGGCAAGGTCGTTGAAGCGATAATCCGGTGAAGTTTTCGGATGAATAATAGCATAGGCATCCGGTAGCTCTGAATGCATTTCATGATGGTCTGTGATGATTAAATCAAGACCCAATTGCTTAGCAAGATCAGCCTCATGGACAGCAGCAATTCCGGTATCAACCGTTATGATTAAGCGAAATCCATTTTTATATGCTTGTGTAAATGCTTCTTCATTTGGACCGTATCCTTCTGTAAACCGGTTTGGTATATAGTAGTCACAATCTGCACCCATCTCCATTAATGCTTTTAAAAGAATTGTAGTAGAGCTTACGCCATCTGCATCATAATCACCATATATAAGAATTTTTTCCTGATTTGTTATTGCTGTATGTACACGCTGGGTTGCTTTATCAATCGAATCCAGTCCTACTGGGCTTTGTAAATCTCCTATATCAGGCGATAAAAACTTAGAAACTTGCGCTTGAGTAGTAATTCCTCTTTGCAGTAAAAGTTCTTTTAGAACAGGAGATGAGTCAATGGAATCATCCATCCATTCTTCTATATCGTCCTGAATTGTATTCAGTTTCCAATTCGCCTTACTACTTAACATAATTTCACCCCTGACTAATCTATTATACATACTTGCGTCAGGGGTAGCAATTAGAATTCGTTTATTTATTTGTATGATCTTCCTCTAATAGTCCTTCAGCATCTTTTTCGGCGATACCATTGTCTTGAAGTGTTTGACGCATATTTTTATTTTGCATTTGTAATTTTTTTACTTCCCGTTGCAACTTAAACATTTTTAACATACCAACTGCGGCCGTAATTATACCGCCCATCAGTACGGAAAATAATATAATTAATATAAGCGGGGACTCACCACTCCAGAATAAATAATTCACTTCCACCGGATCCACATTTGTTACCGCAAACACCGCGATAATTATCACAAAAATAATAGCTAAAATAACATATGACTGTCCTCTCACAATATCAAAACCCTCCCTCTAAGCTTTATATTTATCTTACCCCTTTTACTTATGTCTTAAGCATAAGTAAACCCTTGTCACTATACGTAACAAGGGTTATTATTATTAAACTTGTGGTCCTTCCACCTTTTTTTTCTTTGTAAAATCCACAGGTCTTTTCTTAATTATTTTTCCACGCCATACTAACCATAGTTGTGATGCGAGGAATAATGACGAATAGGCTCCCGCTAACAATCCCACTGCTAATGCAATAGCAAATCCTGTAATCGATTGAGCTCCCAGGAATAAAAATGCTAAGACAGCAGTCAGTGTTGTGATGGTTGTGTTAATACTTCTAGCAAATGATTGTACCAAACTTCTGTTTACAATAGCTGCCAGTTCTTTCGTAGATTTAACCTGCTTTTTCTTATTGCGCAGATTCTCTCTAATACGATCAAATATTACGATGGTATCATTGATTGAATAACCTACAATCGTCAGCACAGCCGCGACAATCGTTACATCAAACTCGATTCGGGTAAAGCTGAATACTGCTAGCATGATAAATACATTATGCAATAAGGTAATAATCGCTGTTATCGCAAAAAACAACTCAAACCGAATCGCCACGTAGATAATCATCGCCACTGAAGCAATTGCAACAGCATATATCGCATTTTTAACAAGTTCTTGACCTACAATAGGCGATACAACACTTACGCTCGGCTCTGTCCCATATCTTTCACCGAAAAACTGTTGCACTTCAGCTACTTTTTCCTCTGAAAGCACTGTACCAAACCTTGTTACTGCGATATCATTATTATCACCTGAAAGAACGATTGACTCTGCCTCTAGATCAAGTGCATCCAATCCCTCTTCAACTTCTTCTGTTGTTAAACTACTGTCTGATACCACTTCAACCCGCGAACCACTAGTAAAGTCAACTCCCGGATTTAGCTGGAACAATGCAAAAGATATTGTTCCGAGTACGACAATAGCAATTGACACCGTAAAAAACTTCTTCTGGTGCTTTACTACATTAACTTCACGATTAAAGATTTTTGGTTCTTCCTGACTGTTATCAGCGATATCTTTAATATCATCTTTTTTAACCCCAAACCAGCCTTTGTGACTAGCCAAAAAGCGATTCTTCATCCATAACCCTAGTAGAAGTCTAGTTCCAAATACCGCTGTAAGGAAACTGATTAATATACTGATGATTAACATCGTTGCAAAGCCTTGTACAGAGCTTGTACCAAATATAAATAATACCGATGCAGCTATTAAGGTTGTAATATTAGCATCAAAAATAGTTGATAATGAATTTTTTGTTCCCGCTTTAAATGAAGACATAACCGATTTACCTGATCGTAATTCTTCTTTAATTCTCTCGAACGTAATAACGTTCGCATCAACCGCCATACCAACACCTAATATTAAGGCAGCTAGTCCAGGCAATGTCAGCACACCGTTCATT
This sequence comes from Virgibacillus sp. NKC19-16, assembly GCF_021560035.1. Taxonomy (NCBI): domain Bacteria; kingdom Bacillati; phylum Bacillota; class Bacilli; order Caryophanales; family Bacillaceae; genus Virgibacillus; species Virgibacillus salidurans. The sequence goes on from NZ_CP074373.1 coordinate 2,118,437, forward strand.
AAATTAAATACTAATAAAACCAAATAAGTGTAAATACTTAAATTAATAGTTGCGATTAAACCTGGGAAACGATATACAACTATCATAAATAAAAAGATTAAACCGATTCCTACAAATGCGGCAAAAACGGTCTGATTTAACGCTTGTTCGCCGAATTGTGCACCTACAGAAGTAGAGTATAATTCAGTCATATTAACTGGTAAGGAGCCGGAGTTAATGATATCCGCCAGCTGTTGTGCAGATTCCACAGAAAAGTTTCCGGTAATTTGCACATTCGTTGTGTTTAATGGTTCTGACACAGCTGGTGCAGAGACGTATTTAGGGTCTTCCTTCGTCATCTCTTCCTGAAAAGAATCCCCCTCCTGGTAGTCCATCCAAATGACCAGGCGATTGTCCGGTGGTGTCATTTGACTTATTTCTGTTGTTACTTCCCCAAATTTCTCAGCATCTTTTAATTGCAATGTTACGATTGGCGCATTTGTTTGTTGACTAAAATCCTGCGCGGCACTTCCCTCTCTTACATCTGACCCATCCAGCAGTTCATTATCATTTACATCACGAAAGGAAAGTCTTGCTGAGGTTGACAATATATCTCTGGCTTCGGCTTGATTTTCAACTCCTGCCAGCTGGACACGTATCCTGTCCTCCCCTTCAATATCTATGTTGGCTTCACTAATGCCCAGACGATTCACACGATCATTTAATGTTTGTACCGTACCTTCTAATAAATCTCTAGACACATCTTGTTCTTCATCTACAGGTTCGACTTCGTATAATACTTCAAATCCACCCTGCAAGTCTAATCCTAAATTTATATTCTTTGTTATTCCAGTAACCGTTGATCCAATCGTTCCAGCAAAAACAAGTACGATTAGAAAAAAGGCAACAATTCTGCCTCGATTTTTCATCAACCATTCCTCCCTTATCACACGGGTAAAACACTATGTAGTAATTTTTTACCTTTCACTTGTTAAAGCAGTAATTGAAGCCATTAAATCATCATCCTGGTATGCATTTACGGTTAAATAGCTCAAATAAACATTAGATCCTAAGTGAAATACATCCTGAACGATTTCATGTAATCGTTTATCAGGATTACCTTTCCAAACTTTTTGGACAAGACAATTCCAAATATCTTCAGGCTTTGCCTTCGAATATCCCATTAAGCGAAATTCGTCTACTTTGCTGTCCAAGGCAGGCTTTATTGTGTCTTTCCATTCATTTACGGTTTGTACGATTTCCACTTTTTTCCCTCCTATATCCGGAGTATATATTTCCAACTTGTCATGCTTGGCCCAAACACTTGCATATATATCATTGTATATTAAATTTTATTTTTTGAGAAGGCAGGTCCTAGATAATGGCCAAACAAACTTTCCTGCAAGGTGCATTAATACTAATACTAGCTGGTATGATTACCAGGTTCTTAGGCTTTATAAACCGTTTAGTTGTAGCCAGGCTGATGGGTGAAGAAGGTGTTGGCCTGTATATGATGGCACTGCCAACATTGATTTTGGTCATGACACTCACACAACTTGGATTGCCTGTTGCTATAGCAAAACGTGTCGCAGAAGCCGAAGCAAAAAATGATCAAGCAAAAATTAAAAAAATATTAATTGTATCCTTAATTATAACCGGGATATCTAGTGTGATTTTTACAATAGCAATGATTTTTGCAGCACCATTTATTGCCACAACATTGCTTACGGATGAACGTACATTATACCCGTTATTAGCTATAAGTCCAATCGTTCCAATTATAGCAATATCATCTGTCCTGAGAGGTTATTTTCAAGGTAAACAAAATATGAAACCACAAAGTTATGCTCAAGTGATTGAACAAATTGTTCGAATCACATGTGTAGCGATTTTTATCAAAGTACTGTTGCCTTACGGAGTTGAATTTGCTGCTGCTGGTGCCATGTTTAGCGTTATACTCGGTGAATTCGCTTCTCTACTATATATGATTCACAGATTCAAGCGAAAGAAAACAGTCAAGATACGCACTCATTTCTTTGCGTATTTAAAAAAGAGTAAACATACATTAAAAGAATTATTCTCGATTGCACTTCCCAGTACCGGGAGTCGTTTGATAAGCTCCATTTCCAATTTTCTGGAACCGATATTGGTTGCTCAAAGTCTGGCCATTGCAGGTATTTCGACATCGATGGCAACCAAACAATACGGGGAACTGACCGGTTATGTACTTCCATTATTATTCTTACCTACATTCATAACCCAATCCCTGTCCATTGCGCTAGTACCTTCGATCTCCGAGGCGGCAGCAAATACAGATAGAAAGTTAATTCATTACCGGATTCATCAATCAATTCGAATCTCGTTTGCATCGGGAGCAATTGCTACAATCGTGCTTTCCCTTTTCTCTGTGCCAATTTTAACATATATGTATGGTAATGGTAATGCAAGTCATTTCTTGATATTAATGGCTCCCTTTTTTATATTATTATATATTCAAGCTCCACTACAAGCTGCCTTACAAGCACTTGATTTAGCTAGACCTGCGATGTGGAATAGTTTAATTGGTGCAGCATGTAAATTTATTGTGCTGGTTTTCTTGGCCTCTAACCCGAACTTTGGCATTATGGGTGTAGCAATCGCAATGTCAGTAGGTGTGGTACTAGTAACATTATTACATTTAGCCGCACTGCAAAAAGCAATCGGATTCTCCATCCCTTTTAAAGATATCAGCAAAATGATTGCTCTAATTCTACTGACATGGGGGGCAGGAACGTTACTTAAAAACATATATGAACAATTGGAACCTCATATTGTTATTTTTCTTTTCCTATTAATTATATTAACATGTATATATATTGTATTTCTCTTTATATTAAAATTCATTACAAAGGAAGAATTAAAACAGATTCCTGTTATTCAAAAATTAATTTAAAGAGGATACTTAAAAAACGCGACACTTATATTTTTAATAAGTGTCGCGTTTTTAGGCTTGTCCCATATATGGCAATAGATAACGCAAATAAACATAAATAGAAGCTATAACAAGCGATAATAAAACGAAAGGTACGCCATACAGCATAAACCGAATGAAGGAGATCTTCTGCTTTGCGCCTTCTGCAAGTCCTGCCACCACAACATTAGCGGATGCTCCTACCAATGTCGCATTCCCCCCAAGACATGCGCCTAATGCCAAAGACCACCAAATCGGATCCAAATACATCATTCCATAACTTTCAAACTCTTGAACTACCGGGATCATCGCAGCTACAAATGGTATATTATCGACAACACCTGAAAATAGGCCCGAAACCCATAAAATCAATAATGCCGTATTCGAATAGTCACCATCTGTGGTGAGGACAATCGCTCTTGCCATTTCATCAATAATTCCTACTTCCTGCAGTCCCCCTACCAATACAAAGAGACCAATAAAGAAAAATAATGTCACCCACTCTACCTTTTCAAAGATATGTTCCGTCGAAAGTTCACGCTCTGTTAATAATAAGAGCAAAATTGCACCTGACAACGCAATTACCGTTAATTCGATATGTAGAAAGGCGTGCATGAGAAATCCAGTTATCGTCATGATTAAAACAGTTATCGACTTGTAAAGCATTGGTGATTTGATCAGATGTTCCTCGGCATTAATCGCCATTAATTCATCACTATTTATTTCCAGATGACGTAATGAGTTACGGAAAAGAAAGTAAATGACTACCAGCATCACCGTAAACATAATCAGTGCAAGTGGCGCCAGATGAATTAAAAATGATGAAAATGTCAGATGCTCCACAGCTTGACCAATCATAATATTTGGTGGATCGCCAATTAATGTAGCTGTCCCGCCAATATTCGAACTAAAAATAATGGCTAATAAAAAGGGGAATGATGGTAATTGAAGCATTTTTGTTATTTTTAACATAATCGGAACAAATATTAAAACTGTTGTCACATTATCTAATAATGCTGATCCAATCGCTGTTAACACACTCGCTCCAATCAGTAATGGTATGGGAGATCCTCGAACCTTTTGCGCAAAACGAATGGCAATAAAACTGAAGAGCCCGGTTTTCTCGGTAATAGAAATCAACACCATCATAGAAAATAATAATGCAATTGTATTCCAATCAATATAATTCAAAAAAACATCATCTACGGTATAAATCCCTGTAAGTAATAGCAACGTTCCACCTGAAAGTGCCACAACGGCCCTATTTATCCTATCAGTCATAATGAAAAAATAACTGACCAGGAAAATAGTCGTTGCAAGAATTATATCCATCACACACCCTCTTTCATATAAGCTCTTTTCATAAATATTATTGCTTTTAAATCTTCACAGTTGATGTAAACTGCAACTAGCAGGAAATGGATGGTTGGTGTATTTCCCCCATTAGCATTGGCTCGCCATATATTATTTGTATAATAAAAACGAAACAATTTTGTTGCTGCCACTAGTACGGGTGAATTAAAGGCAAGTATTGCACATAACGTTGTAGTTTATTTCTTTTATGTCAAAAGCAACAAATGTTTTCGGTAGGACGAACCTTTGGTGCAGTCCCAATCTTTTAGAAAACAACCTTCATTTAAAAGTATCCTATAATCATGTCTATGCAAGAAAAAACAAAATATTTTTCGTCTATTTTATAAATTGATGAATAAAATGTTGTAAATGGACAAACGTAGGGGGAATTTTCATGCGAAAAAATCAATTCATTGCATTATTGTATGGTTGGATTGTCGTATTGGGCTTCATTCTTATCGCAAGCGTTATTCTGGCATTCTTTCTCAGTTTCACAACGTTTAATGAACCAACTTTAACATGGGTAACATTGGTAATCGGATTACTAGCATTGTTCCTTGGTGGAATTGTTGCGGGTATTAAAGGAAAGGTGAGAGGTTGGATTATTGGAGGAGTTACCGGTCTGGGCTTCACACTTTTCATCTTTTTAGTACAGTACTTAGGTTATCAGCAAATGTTTTCATTGGAACAATTGATGTATCACATTGGTTATATTATAGCAGCGCTTTTCGGTGGTGTAATTGGCGTAAATATCGCTGGACCAGCAGAAGAATAAATGAGAAACTCTTTTCGTAAGTATTGTTACTTTTAAATCTTCGTCGTTGATATAGTAGAAGACGCAGTGACAATTCTTTTTCAAACTTTTGATGAGAGCACGGATTCGCTCTGGAAACACATTCTGCTGGTGTTCCAATTACTCACGCTAAATTGCATTAGTAATCAATATTCAAAATATCAAATGGCGATTATAGCAAATAGTAATTGCGTCGTCTTTTATATCGGCAAGAATCTTTTAGAAAACTGCAAATGACAAGAGGACAGTGCTGATTGCGCTGTCCTCTTTTCCTATTTATGATTTAACTTCCCGAATTGCTGAACGGTCATATGTAAGTTTAATCCCGTCACTGGATGCGATAATTACAGTTTGCTCATCAATCGCATGAATTACACCATGAAAGCCACCAATTGTAATGACAGAATCCCCTTTTTGAAGATCTGATTGCATTTGCCTAACCTGCTTTTGCCTCTTTTGCTGTGGACGGATTAGCAGGAAGTAAAAAATGACGAACATTAAAATAATCGGTGATAATGATATTAGCATTTCCATTTCGTTTCCCTCCCTTCCAAATCATTGCTTCCTAAAAATTCTTTGCACCGGGCTGGTTAAAACCATATTGTTCAAAGAATTCCTCTTTAAAGTCACCAAGTCGATCCTCGCTTATCGCAATTCGTACTTGCTCCATTAATTTTAACAGAAAATACAAGTTATGATAAGTAGTAAGTCTGAATCCGAATGTTTCATTACATTTTATTAAATGACGGATATAAGCACGGGAATAATTTTTACATGCATAACAGTCACAATTTGCGTCAATGGGACCAAAATCTCGTGCATATTTTGCATTCCTTACGACCAATCTTCCGTTTGATGTCATGCATGTCCCATTCCGGGCAATTCTGGTTGGCAGCACACAATCAAACATATCAATACCACGGATAGCTCCGTCTATCAATGAATCTGGTGAGCCTACTCCCATTAAGTATCGTGGTTTATTTGTAGGCAATAATGGTGTGGTAAACTCCAGCATTCGATTCATCACATCTTTTGGTTCACCAACGGAAAGTCCTCCAATGGCATATCCCGGCAGGTCCAACGAAGATAGGTCGCGTGCGCTTTGCTTTCTTAGTTCTTCATACTCACCACCTTGAATAATGCCAAATAGACCTTGATCTTGCTTGCGACCGTGGGCTTCAAGGGATCTTTCTGCCCAGCGGGATGTTCTTTCTACAGAGGCCTTCATATAATCATATGTCGCCGGGTACGGAGGACATTCATCAAACGCCATCATAATATCAGATCCAAGTGCGTTTTGTATTTGCATTGCTTTTTCGGGTGATAAAAACAGCTTCTCCCCGTTTATATGGTTACGGAAATGAACCCCTTCTTCCTTAATTTCGCGCATATCACTTAAACTAAAAACCTGAAAGCCACCTGAATCCGTTAGAATCGCCCCATCCCAATTCATAAACCGATGCAAACCACCTGCTTCCTGTATGATATCCTCACCAGGACGCAGCCATAAATGATATGTGTTGGAAAGAATAATGTTCGCGTTCATTTCCTCCAATTCTTCCGGGCTCATCGTTTTAACAGTCGCTAATGTCCCAACAGGCATAAATGTAGGTGTATCAAACGATCCATGTGGTGTGTGAACGCGTCCAAGCCTCGCTCCTGTTTGTTTACATGTCTTAATAAATTCATATGTTATAGGTGTCATATTATTCATTTCCTCTGCTATAAAATTAACATCGCATCTCCAAAGCTGAAAAATCGGTATCGTTCTTTAACAGCTTGTCTATATGCGGCGAGTATCGTTTCTTTATCGGACAGAGCACTGACAAGCATAATTAGTGAAGACTTTGGCAGATGGAAATTTGTAATTAACCCATCAATTCCTTGAAATTCATATGGTGGATAAATGAATATATCTGTCCAGCCGCTTGACTCCACAAATACGCCTTGATTGTCACGCGCAATGGTTTCAAGTGTTCTCGTTGATGTCGTCCCAACAGAAATGACTCTTCCATTGTTTGCCTTCACATTGTTAAGGGTTTCTGCGGTTTCTTTCGACATATGATAAAATTCAGCATGCATTTTATGATCATCAATATTCTCTGCACTCACCGGTCGAAATGTGCCCAGGCCCACATGCAGTGTGATAAAGACAATTTCTACTCCCATGGCTTTTATTTCATCCAGTAGTTTTTCCGTAAAATGCAAGCCAGCTGTTGGAGCGGCTGCTGAACCTTCTTCTTTTGCATAAACGGTCTGATACCGTTCTTGTTCAGGTAACTTCTCTTTTATATATGGCGGCAGTGGCATTTCACCAAGCTCATCTAGTACTTCATAAAAAATTCCATCATAGGAAAATTCTAGTATGCGGCCGCCGTGTTCTTTAAACCCGGTACAGAGTGCTTTTAGTTTACCTTCCCCGAAAGTGATTTCGGTGCCAATTTTTATTTTTTTTGCCGGTTTAGCCAAGACTTCCCAGCTGTCTTTTTCATTTTGGTGTAGGAGCAATATCTCTACATTCGCTCCCGTATCATTTTTTACGCCATACAACCTTGCAGGAAGGACACGGGTATCATTTAGAACAAGGCAATCCCCATGTTTGAAATATCCTTTGATATCTGTAAAATGCGCATGGTTTATTTGATTTGTATCCCTGTTTAAAACGAGTAAACGTGAGGCTGCTCGGTCCTTTAAGGGAGTCTGTGCAATTAATTCTTCTGGTAAATCAAAATCAAATTCTTCTATATTCATGATGATGAAACTCCTTTACAACTTAACGAAACCTTCCAATGATGAAAAAGGTAAGTGTCAAAATAATACTTACAACAATAGAGGTCATAATCGGAAAATGAAAAGAGAAATCCCCTTTTCTGAAGCTAATATCACCTGGCAACCTTCCAATAAATGTCCATATAACACCGATAATTACAAGAGCAATACCTAATATTATAAACAGCTTGCCGATATTCATTGCCCACCATCCATTTTTATTCCAAAGTGTTCATAAGCCTTAGGTGTTGCAATTCTGCCTCTAGGTGTGCGCTGCATAAAGCCAATTTGCAGCAAATATGGCTCATATACATCTTCAATCGTTTGCGATTCTTCGCCGATTGTGGCTGCAAGCGTATCTAATCCTACCGGACGACCCTTAAAGCCTTCAATAAGTCCTTTTAAAAGCTTATGGTCCATATGATCCAAACCAACGTCATCGACCTGAAGCATCTCTAATGCAATATTAGTCGTGTCTAAGCTAATTTCACTTTCTCCTTTTACCTGTGATATGTCACGAATCCTTTTTAATAACCTATTGGCAATACGCGGCGTCCCTCGGGACCTGCGAGCTACTTCAGCAGCTGCATCATTCGTAATTGTTGTCTCAAAAATAGTTGAGGTTCGCTCCACGATCAACTGCAAATCATCAGGCTCGTAAAATTCCAGTCTGCTCAGGACACCGAAACGATCACGTAGGGGAGCAGATAGGAGACCTGCTCGCGTTGTAGCACCAACAAGCGTAAATGGAGGCAAATCAATTCGAACCGATCTGGCACTAGGCCCGGTACCAATCACAATATCAAGAAAAAAATCCTCCATTGCCGGATACAAGACTTCTTCCACTGCCCGTGGAAGTCGATGAACTTCGTCGATGAACAGCACATCACCAGGTTCAAGTGAAGAAAGGATCGCAGCTAAATCACCAGCACGTTCGATGGCAGGTCCAGATGTAGTACGAAAATGCACATCCATTTCATTCGCAATGATCGCTGCTAATGTTGTTTTCCCGAGACCTGGAGGGCCGTATAGTAAAACATGATCAAGTGGTTCTTCGCGCATTTTTGCCGCTTGTATAAAGACAGTTAAATTTTCTTTTATTTTATGCTGGCCAATATATTGATTCAATGTTGTGGGCCGGAGACTAAGCTCATCTGTAGATTCATCGTTTTGCAGCTCACCTGTAACCATACGCTCTTCCATCATTATCCCCCCTCATTAATGTTTCATTAATAATGCCAGTGCCTTTCGAATTATTTCATCCGTATTAGTTGTACTTTCTTTTCGTAGCTCAGGAATAACGGTTTTTATTTCCCGTTCTGTATAGCCCAGCGCTTTTAATGCTTCCTCTGCTTCTACTAACCCTTCTGCCCCATTTGATTCATCAACACCTGCGTCAGCGTCCATATGACCTGAAATTGCTAGCATCGTCGTCAATTTACCTTTTAAATCAAGTATAATCTGCCTTGCTGTCTTTTTTCCGATACCTGGAAAGCTTGTTAAAAATTTATCGTCTTCACGTTCAATTGCTGATATAAATCCAGCAACATCAACTGATCCTAATATGGCTAACGCACCTTTAGGACCAATTCCGGATACGGATATAAGTTTTATAAACAGCTGTTTTTCATCTTCACTTTTAAAGCCGTATAGTACTTGTATATCCTCCCTGACGTAATGAAATGTATTAATCTGCACTTCTTTATTTAATGATGACTGGAAGACAAAGGGATTGGCACAAACTATTTCATAACCAATACCATGGACATCCACAACAACTGAATCTTCTTGTATATATGTAAGATTTCCCTTTATGTATGCAATCATTCAACCTTCTCCTTTACATTCCATCCTCCATTTTACCATACCTATCCAGCATTTAAAAAACTTCTATTCCTTTTTAATGAATAGAAGTTTTTTCACTTAGCTTGATTCCTCTAAATTATGATGGATATCCTGCACGTCTTCGTTTTCTTCCAGTACTTCAATCAGATTTAACATTTTTTCTTCATCATCTTCAGTTAAGCGGCTGTAAGTCTGAGGAAAGAGTGTGACTTCACTGTCTTCAATCGTATAGCCACTGTCCAATAGATGATCTAGAGCTTCCTGAAAGTTCTCAGGAGTTGTGTATATTTCATACACTCCATCATCTGTAACAACATCTTCTGCACCTGCTTCGAGTGCTTCCAATGTAATTTCATCCTCGTCAATCTTGCCGTCTTCATTTAAAATAACGATGTACCCTCTTCGATCAAACATAAATGATACACTACCATTTTCGCCTAAGTTACCATTATTTTTTTTGAATGCATGTCTGACCTCAGATGCAGTACGGTTTTTATTATCTGTCAGTACATTTATAATAACAGCAACTCCGCCGGGCCCATAACCTTCATAAGTGATTTCTTCATAGTTTGCACCGTCAAGGGCACCAGTTGCTTTCTTTATATTATGGTTAATGTTGTCATTTGGCATGTTGTCTGATTTGGCTTTATCTATTGCAGTTCTCAGCGTGGGATTAGTATCCGGATCCCCACCGCCCTGTTTAGCCGCTACATAGATTTCTTTAGCATGACGCATGAAAACTTTTCCTTTTTTAGCATCTTGTGCATTCTTTCTTCTCTGTATATTCTTCCACTTCGAATGACCAGCCATCGGATATTCTCCTCTCCCGATTGTTTCCTTTTTAACTATACCAAAAAAAAGAGGTATATAAAAGAAAAACCTTTACAGCGGCGTAAAGGTCTTAATCATTCCTTTCGAAAAAATCTTTAATATAATCCTCTATATTATAATTTTTATTGTCTGAACCCCTCCTGGCATCCATATCTTTCATTTGATCAAAGTAAGCTTCATCCGTATATACAATTACTTCTTTATCGGGCATTGCTTCACTTACCTCTGATTCAATCGAACCCTTTATATCATGATCAATATACTTTTCTTTTAAGATAACTGCTGCTATTACCCGGTCATCTGTAGATGCAACTTGGGCTTGTACAATATCTTTTCTGTCTTTTAGTTGCCTGGAAAGCTTTTCTGTTTCTTCGTTTGTATATTCATCAGAATAGCCGCCACTATAATTGGAGGAGTTAACCCCATCCTGATCACTTTGCGGATATCCGCCTTGTTCCCCAATTGTTTGATCCCTTGTATTTAACCTGTTTTTTTGTTCCTCTTCTGTTTCATAATGAATGGGCTGTGAGGTGGAATTTTCATTTGAATTTTGAGTATCGTCATTCGTGTCTGTATTGGTACAAGCAACCAATAACATAGTAAGTGCCAGTAAAGGAAATAAGATTTTTTTATACATTTTAAAACCTCCCTTACGATTAGTTTGGTTAAGGGAGGTTTTTTTACACGAGTCAATATAAGGAAGATTAATTAGCTAACTTTTTAAATTGAGGTAATGGGTCTCGTTTATGTGCTGTATTCGCATGCATACGTTCGATGATTTCTTTATCTTTTTCAGGAATTTCCTCCCCTTTTAAATAGGCATCAATTTTGTCATAGGTTGTTCCCATCTCGTCTTCATCTGTCTGGCCTTCCCATAAATCAGCACTTGGTTCCTTACTAACTAATTTTCCCGCGACACCAAGATATGCTGCCAATTCGCGTACCTCTTGTTTCGTAAATTCAACAAGTGGCATAATATCAGCCGCCCCGTCTCCATATTTTGTGAAATAGCCTGTATAGTGTTCAGAAGCATTATCTGTCCCTACGACTAAATAATTATAATTTGTGGCTAATGCGTATAATGTACTCATACGTAATCTTGCACGAAGATTAGCGCCTGCTAGCTGATCATTATCTACATTAAATTCGTCCTTTTCATTTAATCGTTCTGTTATTTGTCCGTACATATCCTCATGGGTTTGGGACAAATCGACAGTAATAGCTTCTATACCGCAGCTTTTAATAACGTTTTGGGCGTCCTTCATGTCGGATGGTTTTGTTTGAATTGGCAACATTACACCTAATGAATCATCAGGAAACGCCCTTTTAATTAAATGAGCAACTACTGCAGAATCAAGACCTCCACTTACGCCTACCAGTAATCCTTTCACACCTGCATTTTTCACTTGCTGTTGTAACCATTGCACGATATCATCTACATATTTTTCCATTTTTCTTCACTCCTCTAACAACCTTATATCGATTTTAGCATTAATTTACTATTCTTTACAAAATTACTTCGTTTGATCCATTTTTCTTCCATAACTGATAAATAGCGATGTCTACCTGATGTTGGTTTCCGATACAAATAATGGAGCCATTCCCTCATGACATCACTTGGAATACATATTGCATAAACCCAAGCTTTAACGTCCTTTTCTTGTACCATTTGATATGCAAGCAGCTTATCAAGATTCCAGTTTATATAAGGCAGAAACCGTTGACCTAATTGAATATAATCATACAGCTGTGTCGTACACTTCAATAAATCAAAATCAATAACATGAGTTTGGTTACTTCGCAGAAAATTATGTGAAGCAACATCCCCATGTATCCACTCACCTTTCTTTTTAGCAGCCAATTCATAACTTTCCCAAGGAAACTCTGTTATCAGACGTAATTGAATTACTGTTGTTTGTACTATATCCTTATATAAATTTTCAAAACCACATTCTTTAAAAATAGAGGCAGTTTTTTTAAATAATAAAAGTCGTTGATACCACCGGCTGAATAAATAATCTTCTGGTGTAGCACTAGAAATATGAATATTTTTCGCTTTATGGTGAAATTCCTTTAATACTTTGACAGCATTCAGTCTGTCTGCTTCCAGATTATAATTTAATTTTTCCCCTTGAATAAAAGGTGTTATTGTCCAGTAATAATTATTCCTGCTTATTATTTTACGCCCATTTGGATATCTTTTAAAAGGAACCGCATTCGATTCATCAAGTTCATCAAAGAAATCCCATTGCAGATTAACATTTTCTTTCTTTTGATGCCTTTTTAATACGAATTTTTCTTTCTCAACAGTTTGAATCAAAATAACAGAAGAATTAATGAAAGAAATTCTATCAAGGGGTAATAATTTACCTTCTTGGGATAAAAAAGAAGAGAGACGATATTTAAATTCGTCTCCTTGTTTAAAACTATTCATCTTTATCTTCGTCCTCTTTATCTCTATGGGATGATGAAAAATCCGGGTAAGCAGGTGGGTCAGGGTACGGATGATTTTTCATTGAACCAGCATTACCAAAATACGGTGGGTACATATTACTTGACGGCATTTGGTGGGTTTTAAATTCAGGCTCATGCTTAAATTCGGTTCCGTATTGTGGTTTCAAATGTTGATAATATTCCGGCATCGGTTGTGACTGATATTCATTCCCAAATTGCGGCATCGGCTGTGGTTGCATAAATGGAGCGTTTTGCCTGCAACCGCAATCCTGATTTGGTTGCATCATGTCACCAGCCATTTGCGGATGGAAATCAGGTTGTAGCATTGGTTGTGGTGGTCCGAAACCTTCAGGCATGGCACCCATTGCAGGAAATGGTACCGGTGGATAACAAGGATGCACAACATGACAGCACATTGGAACCATCGGCACCTGCTGCATTTGTGGCTCAGGTAGCGGCTGTGGTTTTATATGCTTATAATCTTTTTCGGGCTTTTTTTCTTTCTTTTCCGTGTATTGTTGTTGTATTTTGGGAAAATTTACAGTTGTATAATGGTCCTGCTCTAACATCGGCATTGTTTTATCTTTCTTAATCGGCGTTTGTTTTTCTTTGTGTATTGGCATTTTTGGCAATGGCTCTATCGGCATTTCTTTCTCTTTCTGTATCGGCATTTTTGGCAATGGTTGCACTGGCATTTGTGGTTTCACTGCTTTTGGTTTTTCTTTATCGTCTTCTTTTATAACCGGCATTGGCTTTGGTGAAATATCTTTATATGGTTGCTCCGCTTTATGCGTCTCTTTAACTGACATATCCTCCTTTTTCACCATCTTTGATGAACTAGGTATTTTTATTTTCATGCCTGGCATGATCATATCCGGACTGGATAATTGTGAATTGAGTTCTTTAACCTGTTCAAAGTCTACGCCATAACTCTTGGATATTTCCCACAATGTATCTCCTTTTTGGACAATGTGTATTTTCAAAACAAACCAAACTCCTCTCATTTCTCAAACTGGGCTAATTACTAATATCAACATATGCAGGAAATTGAGAAATGTTGAACCTTAATTTTAGAAAACCGCCGAACTTCATAAGAAGAACGACGGTTTAAAATTAAATATTCATCTGGAAAACAGGATATGTTCCCAATATATTCACTTGACATCCGAGTGCTTCCAATTCAGCTTTCACTCCAGGAAAAAGCACATCATCAAATGGTTGTTCGACATCAACAATAAAAAAGTAATTGCCAAGTCCAGTTTTCATTGGTCTGGATTCAATTTTTGATAAATTCATTTTCCTCCAAGCGAAAGCTGAAAGCACCTGATGAAGAGCACCTGCACGATCACTTGGCAATGTTATAAGAAGCGTGGTTTTTTCCGATTGAACTGGATGATTGATGGTTAAATTATCCTTATCTTTTGTCAACACCACAAACCGTGTATGATTATTTGGATAATCATGCACATTTTCCTGTATTATTCTCAATCCATATTCACGAGCAGCCAATTTATTCCCAATAGCTGCTATAGAAGTATTCCCTTCACTAACCATTTCAGCAGCCTTCCCTGTGGAGGCAGCGAAACCTATGTTCGCACTTGATAGATGCTGATGTATATATTGATGGCATTGCGCGATTGCATGACTGTGGGAATGGACTTCCTTAATTTCAGAAAGTTCCCCGGAAAAATCGGGGTGTACGAGTAAATGCTGCTGAATCGGAACGACGATTTCAGCCTCAATTGGTAGGCGAACCTGGTGAACCAAGTAATCCACTGTTAGCTGTACGGTTCCTTCTATCGCATTTTCCAATGGCACAACACCGATATCTATGTGATTTTGCTCTACAGCATCAATACATTCAGGAATCGTATCAAAGCCTTGTTTATTCTCCCCATTAAAAGCAGTATCTACTGCTAATTTTGTAAAAGTTCCTTTTGGTCCTAAATATCCTATAGTTGTCACCAAACTTCTCTCCCTTACTCTACGGTAACCAAAATTTTATAGTTAAAATTCTATTACGTTATTCAATAAATTCAAATTCAAAATTAAGTAAACGAATGGTGTCCCCATCTTTTGCCCCATGTTTTCGCAGTTCTTCATCAACACCCATCGCGCGAATCTGTCTGGAAAACCTCTGTACCGCCTCATCTCTGTTAAAATCAGTCATTTTAAATAGCTTTTCAATTTTGTCCCCTGATAAGACATACGCACCATCCGGATCCCTGGATATTATAAATGGCGCATCCTCTTTCTGATAACGATAGACAACTTTCTCCTCCGTCTCCACTTCTACTGGTACTTTCGGGATATTGTCTAACGCATCTGCGATAGCAAATAAAATTTCTCTTAGTCCTTCTTTCGTCAGGGCTGATATCTTGTATATAGGTAAATCTTCCCCAACTTGTTCTTTAAACATTGCTAAATTATCTTCTGCACCAGGCATATCCATCTTATTTGCTGCAATGATTTGCGGTCTCCTCATTAGATCCTTGTCATATGCTTTGAGTTCCTGGTTAATTTTCATGAAATCATCATATGGATCTCTAGCTTCCATGCCCGCCATATCGACCACATGAACAATAACTCTTGTCCGCTCAATATGACGAAGAAATTGATGGCCTAATCCAGTCCCCTCATGTGCTCCTTCGATTAAACCAGGCAAATCAGCGATTACAAAACTACGTTGATCGCTTGTATCAACAACACCAAGATTTGGTGTCAATGTTGTAAAATGGTAGTCTGCGATTTTAGGCTTTGCTGCACTAACGACAGAAATGAAAGTGGACTTACCTACACTCGGAAATCCAACAAGGCCTACATCAGCTATTAATTTCAATTCCACTTTAATATTTCGTTCTTGTCCCGGTTCACCATTTTCAGCCAAATCCGGAGCGGGATTTCTTGGACTCACGAAACGTGAATTCCCACGTCCTCCTCTACCCCCCTTCGCAATTACAGCCTGCTGTCCATGAGTGGTTAAATCTGCTATAACTTCTTCTGTTTCCACGTCCGTTACAGTCGTACCAGGAGGCACTGGAATTATGAAGGCTGAGGCATTTTTCCCATGCTGATTCTGACTCCGCCCATTTTCTCCACGCTTCCCTTTAAAATGACGATTATAACGAAAATCCATTAATGTATTTAGTCCTTCATCCACCTCAAAAATGATGTCTGCTCCATTTCCAGCATCACCCCCGGCAGGGCCGCCTTTTGGCACATATTTTTCACGGCGGTATGCTACAAGACCATTTCCACCATCCCCGGCTTTCACATATACACTTACCTGATCTACAAACATAATTATTCACCTCATCAATTCCATGGAATCGAAAATACACAGCTTATACCACTTGTTGTTTCATCCATATCTACTACATTACTTAGATTTAATTTATCCCCATTTATTTCTAGACGATCTCCCGAGTCAATAAAAAGACGAACCTGTATTTGGGAGGGATTTGTTCGTGCATTTAATTCTAAATTCACCTCAAATAGTTCAGTATCATTCAGAGCGTGCCTAAAAGTACTTAAGATATGCTTACATTGTTCTGTCAGCTGGTTATCAATCGTTCGTAAATCTTTATATTCGGTATGTATTTGGTAATTTATACGCCAATTTTTAAATCTACTGTTAAATTGAATAAGCCATAACATAAACATAGGAGCATTTAAGCCCATTAGTTTGCGTTCTTCATTATAATAATCAAGCGTTTCCTTTAATTTAGCTTCTGCTTTATCTGGTTTTTTCATACTTAAGTAACCTTGGACAATTTGCAAATGGTTCATTAAATCATGCCTGTAATGCTGTAAGACTTGTACAACTTCATCCGGCTTCATTTACTCACCCCATTAAAGTATAGCAGAAAAACTGCGAAACTTCATTGCAGGTATTAACTTGTTTTGAAAACTTGGCAATGTTTTTGCCAAGAAATAAGAAAACCCCAACCAAAAAGCTGGTTGGAGTTATATATTCTATCATTATGCTTCCTGCGCTTGGGGATAGACACTCACTTTTTTACGATCACGGCCAAAGCGTTCGTATTGAACAACACCATCAACTTTGGAAAAAAGTGTATCATCTCCACCGCGTCCTACATTTTCACCTGGATAAATCTTTGTTCCGCGTTGACGGAATAGAATAGAACCACCGGTTACAAATTGACCGTCAGCACGTTTAGCACCAAGGCGTTTGGATTCGGAGTCACGTCCGTTTTTCGTACTACCTGCACCCTTTTTCTGTGAGAAAAATTGTAAATCTAGACGTAGCATCGTTTTGCACCTCCTTATTAATTCTGTATTGTAATAAATTGATTATATTCGATTTCAATCGACTTTAATGAAATAAGCATACCTTCAAATAAGAGCTGTGCTTTTTCCATTAGCACACCATCGAGCGAATCAGGCAAGGTGACATGAAGATATCCACCATCATTTCCCTGCTCAATTTTCAGTTCTGTCTGACATAATTCCATCACTGCATTTACAGCTCCAATGGAAACAGCTGATACACCTGCACATACTAAGTCGTAGCCATACGGTCCACTGCCTGCATGTCCTGTCAGTTCAAAAGCTGTAATCTGATTGTTTGATCGATATATGGTTACATTAATCATATGCAAATACCTTTATGCATTAATTTTGTCAATGACCAATTTTGTATATGGCTGACGGTGACCTTGTTTACGATGATAGTTTTTCTTTGGTTTGTATTTGAAAACAGTAATCTTTTTCTGACGACCATGTTTTTGAACATTAGCAGTTACAGTTGCACCATCAACATATGGTGCTCCAACTTTAACATCGTCTCCGCCTACAAAAAGAACATTTTCAAATGTAACAGAATCGTTCGCGTCTGCCTCCACTTTTTCCACGTAAATCTCCTGGCCTTCAACAACTTTCATTTGTTTACCGCCTGTTTCAATAATTGCGTACATATCTTGCACCTCCTAATCAACTCAGACTCGCCATACAGGCACTCTAAAATCTTAAGTTTATGACCTGATCTGTGCGGTTGTAGCACTGGTGCTACGATTAATAACGTATTGATAGTATCATGTTTAGCAAGAACATGTCAAGAATATGCTTGAACTTTTCTATGGGATATAACTTACTGCCTCACCAATTGTTTTATTATACTGCTTTTCATGAAAAAACAGGAGCAAGCAATCATTTTCATCTACTGCCCTTCGCCCGTTGTCCGGGTATGTAATATAAATGGGGTGCTTCTTCTCACGTCTAAAATGGCCAAACACATCCATCAAAGTGGCTTCATGCGGCACAACGATGGGTCTTACAGCATTAACAGCCGTGTTTCCTTCATAACGCTTTAATAAGAAGCGCATAAATACATAATACCGTTTATTCCATTCTGATCTATTTTCCATAAATAGAAAAATCATAATAAAAAAAGCACTTAATGTAAATGGAAAAAAAATCAACTGAAGCACCAAAACAAACAAACTGATAACCATGGAAAATATAATAACGGACTGATACGCCTTCTTATATGGTGAGAAGGCAGATAAACCTAAAAATAAAAGCTTCCCACCATCGAGCGGCCAAATTGGAAGTAAGTTAAATATAAGAATTACCGTATTATAATAAAAGATTAACTCCAAAACAGAAGCTGGAACTAAATCAGCCGATGCCAAGAAAAATAAGATCAGATAAATAATTACATGCTGAAATGGACCCGCAATTGTAACAAGTGCCTCTTCTCGGATTGGTCTGTTTCCATGTTCTTCTGTATCCATGACACCACCAAACACCCAGAGCATAATACCTTGAATACGCCACTTAAAAATACTAGCGACGATATAGTGACCTAGTTCATGGAATAAAACAATCGCTAAAATAATAGCCAATTCCATAAATGTACCTGTGACAAAAGCAATAATGAGGAACACCATTAATACGGGATGGACGTGGATTTTAGGTAAGTAATTAAGGCGCATCGTCAACCTGTATCACCTGAACCGGATCAATGTAATCATTTTCTTGTTCAATCGCAAAATAAACGGTTTCACTTTCAGTTGTTGGTGTAAATTGACCGATCCTCTGATTACTAGTCACAAATTGATATAAATGCACATCAACCGCACTTAAATGGCCATAGGTTGAATTACTGCCATCCGCATGCTGCACTACTACCGTATTATTTGTTTCTCGATCATTTCCAGCAAAAATAACAACACCATCACGTAATGCTGATACATCTGCAGTTTCCTGTGGAGCAATCATAATCCCAGTACCATTAACCTGAAACGTTTCTGTCACATCCCCGCTTACTGGCAGTCCCATTTGATTTGAGCTGTCAGCAACCTGGTTGTCCTGAGGTGTAAGAGCTAATGGACTTCCAAAAGTTTCCTGATACCATACATTTACGCTAGCAAAAGGAAATTCTTCTGTTAATGCATTGCTTGTCCATTCTTTAGGTTTTTGAAGGAATGCTGCATCCGTTTGCCCCAATAAGGCTACACCAAAAAAAAGCATGGCTGATAAAACGCCTTTCAGCATGAATCCCGAAGGAAATTTACTATCCGTATTACTTTCAAATGCTGTATCTGAAAAGCTTGGAAAGTAACCATGCTTTTCTTCCTCTTGTGGAAATGGTGGTAATAATTGTTTTTTTGAGCCTTCTTTACCAGTCAATCCACGTGTTTTCTTACGTTGTTCAATCGATTGGCGAACTTTCTTAACCCCTTTATTCATTATCCTCACAATCCTTCTCATACATTTATAACATTCTATGAGAAGGATGGGTTGTATATGAGTCAACTAGAAGAGGTTGTTCAAATATTTGCCGCAGGCACCTCTGTGAAAACGAAAACACCTGCTATGTCCGCATCCCAATAAACTTCTTCACTTTCTGAAATAAACTTTTTTCATCTTCCAATGATTGTAATGGAACGGTTTCACCCAATATTCTTCTGGCGATATTACGATAAGCAATAGAAGCCTTAGAACTTGCATTTAATGCGACCGGTTGTCCATTATTGGATGCTTTAATTACTTCATCATCGTCAATAATGATTCCAATAAGGTCAATGGACAGCACTTGAACAATTTCATCAACTTCGAGCATATCACCATTTTTCATCATGTGACTGCGAATACGATTGATAGCTAAATTCGGCGGATCCATATCCTCTTTTTCCAGCAAACCAATAATTCGATCCGCATCCCTGACACTGGACTTCTCGGGTGTTGTTACAACGATGGCCTTATCAGCCGCAACAATCGCGTTTTGAAACCCTTGCTCAATACCTGCCGGACAATCAATAATAATATAATCATATTCCTGTTTCAATTCGGTAATGATTTTTTTCATGCCTTCTGTTGTCACAGAAGATTTGTCACTTGTTTGCGCGGCAGGTAATAGTGATAAATAATCGAATCGTTTATCCTTAATAAGTGCCTGTTTTACGTTACATCGCTCCTCGATGACGTCCACAATATCAAAAATGATACGATTTTCAAGTCCCATGACTACATCAAGATTCCGCAAGCCGATATCTGTATCTATTAAACATACTTTCTTCTCCTTTAATGCCAGAGCTGTACCAATATTGGCTGTTGTTGTTGTTTTACCAACACCACCTTTTCCGGAAGTAATGACTATTGCCTCACCCATTAATAATCCTCCTTTCGAATCCACTAATCTCTTTTCTTTTATGTGAAAGAACTTGTAGTCTATCAATGATAATTTTATCCTGTTTTCCGTCAATAAGACCACATTCCATATACACACCATCAGACTCATAATCCGGAGCACGACTGATATAATCAGCTACCCGCAGTTGACTTGGTTTCATAAAAGAAGCAGCTATGAATGCATTTCTATCCCCATTTGAACCTGCATGCGCAATCCCAAACAATCTCCCCATAACATAAATATTACCTGTTGAAACAACCTTTCCTCCAGGATTTACATCACCTATTAATAGTAGGTCTCCATTAACTTCTAAAACCTGTCCGGATCTAACAATCTGTTTAATAGCTTTTATTTCACTGTCTTCTTTCCATAATAGAGCATCTTCTTTTAGAATAACATCTGATTCAAAAGAATGAATGGTAAATCGATTTTCTTCACTTATTACGTTTCTCAATTGGTCTTTATGCTCTTCATATAAATAGCGATTACCTGATTGCACTGTCACAGATACAATTGGTTCATTTTCTTTTGGGCGACTTGCCACAATTTTATCCGTAAGTTCAGTGATAGCATCTGTAAAAGAACAAGACTCGTCGATAAATATTGTGAGCCCATCTCTTGTACCTTTAATTGTTATTAATTGTTTCTTGTCTCGCAATCAAATCACCTCACCTAAAAACCAAGACATCATAATAATGATTTACTCCTGGATAATTGTTCCTGTCCCCACCTGAGGAGGGGATTTACTAAAATAGGATATAAAGCTGCAAGGAATAAGAGATTAGCTGAAACGGTTGGTAATAACCGATAGAGAAAATAATCCTTCCAAACTATATCCGTAACACCAACAGCTTTAAAAACAGTATGGACGGAGATATCTGATAAGGCAATTCCAATAACACCCAATAATAGTGTTACGAAAATGTTGCTGTGGAGCATTCTGCGTAACCCGTGAATAATATAGATTACCAATGCATAGGAAAACATGTACACCCCTAGTATTCCTGTATACACAATGTCGATTAACAAACCAAAAATCAATGCATAAAGCACGGAGTAATATGTATGTTCCCTGTCATAGAAAACAGCCATAAGTACTAAAAATACAAGAACCCAATGCGAAACAATTATTAAGTCGCTCATGAATAGACCTGATGGTAATAATTCTAGTGCCACACCTTCTAGTACTAGTAGAAGGAAGAGGATGAGCGGTAAATATAAACGTTTCATTACTCATTCTCCTCTTCATTTTCACTATCTTCCAATACACGATCTACTACAATCACCTGATTAATATCATACATATCTGCAGCTGGTTCAATTAGTGCCGTTTGCGTTAATCCATATTGATCCGGAACAGTTTCTTTCACTGTACCGATTGGTAAACCTGCTGGAAAAACGCCTCCCATACCCGATGACACAACCAATTCATCTTCTTCCAATTCCTCATCAGATTCTTCTATAATTCGGAATAAAAGTGAATTACTTTCTTCATGAAAGCCCTCAATCATTCCAAATATATCCTGCTCCTCGTCACGAGAGATCGTAGCAGAAATTCGATTGAACTGATCAAAACCAGTAAGCAATTGAACGGTTGATGTCGACTGATGCGCCTGTTGAATTTTACCTACCATACCTTCAGCAGTAATAACAGCCATGTTCTCAGTAACACCATCCTGCTCTCCTTTATCAATTGAAATCTGCTCAACCCAACGCTCCGGAGAACGGGAGATGACAGTTGCTTGAATCGGGTTATAATCCCTGATGGAATCTGTAACTTCAAGTGTATCTCTTAGCGTTGTGTTTTCTTCTTCAAGTTCCTGTACATCATAAATAAGCCCTTTATATTCCGATAACTTTTCTTTTAACACCTGGTTCTCCCCATACGTATTCCTAATATCCTCGATATTTGTAAATATATCTGTCACAAAATTAACTGGGGCATGAATAACACTCTGTACCCATCCGACCGAATCATTGATAAATTCTTCTACTACCGTTAAATCCTCTCTGTCCCTTAATGAAAACCCAATTAATGCAACAAGTATAATGAAACCTATTAAAAGTATAAATAATCGTCTCTTACGAAAAAATGACATCAAAACACCTACTTAATCCACTGACGGACGAGAGGATACATTCGGATGGGAACGGAAATGTTGAATATATTCTAATGATTTACCTGTTCCAATTGCTACACCATCTAAAGGATCTTCTGTTACAAAAACAGGCATCTTCGTCTCATCACTAATGACTTGGTCTATATTCCTTAAAAGAGATCCTCCCCCGGATAATACAATACCACGATCCATAATATCTGCAGCTAATTCGGGTGGAGTATGCTCTAATGTATTTTTAACTGCTTCCACTATTGACTCTACTGTATCTTTTAAAGAATTCGCTATTTCCTTAGCGGTTATCGTTATTGTTTTTGGTAATCCGGTTAACAAATCACGTCCACGAATGTCCAATGTCTCATCCTCTTTAACTTCTCCTGCAGTCCCCACATCCATTTTAATGGATTCTGCAGATCGCTCACCAATCATAAGGTTATACTGCTTGCGGATAAATTGAATAATAGCATCATCCATATTATCTCCAGCTGTGCGTATCGACTTGCTTGTCACAATGCCACCCAGCGAAATAACAGCAACCTCTGTCGTTCCTCCACCAATATCAACGATCATACTGCCAGTAGGCTCCCATACAGGTAATCCTGCACCAATAGCGGCAGCAAATGGCTCAGCAATGGGAAATGCATCCTTTGCACCAGCCTGCTTCGTTGCATCGATAACCGCACGTTCTTCTACCATTGTAATCCCTGATGGTACACAGATCATGACACTTGGCTTTTTGGCGAAAAAAGAACGATTTCGCATTGCCTTTTTAATATAATACTTCATCATTACAGCAGTTGTATCATAATCAGCAATCACACCATCTTTCATCGGCCGAACAACAGAAATATTCCCCGGTGTTCGGCCTATCATATTACGTGCTGAACTGCCTACTGCTTCTATATCTCCAGTTTCAATGTTTTTTGCTACTACGGTAGGCTCACGTACGACAACACCTTTTCCTTTCACAAATACCAACGTGTTGGCTGTACCTAAATCTATCCCTAAATCTTGTGAAAAACTGAATCTTCCCAAAAAAATCTCCCTCTCCAAATCACAATTCATTTGTATATATGTAGTTTTACTATATCGGTAAATTTTATGTGATGCAATAAACACCATCACTCATACGTAAAATTCTACAGACAGGTATCCTTGCAGGTCAATCTTAATAAGCGCCACTTTCAATAAAAAATAGAAATTGGCGCTTAATCTTTATAGCTCGTCTATATAATTATACGAAAAAAATAGTAAAATAGATAGTGTTATAGATATCCTTTTTCTTTTAAAGATATAAATTTTCTATCGCCGATAATTAAATGATCCAACACTTCAATACCGATCATTTTTCCTGATTCAACTAAACGTCTTGTAACATGAATATCTTCCTGAGAGGGCGATGGGTCGCCGGAAGGATGATTATGAGCGACAATGATGGAAGCTGCAGAACGTTTGACAGCCTCGCGGTACACCTCCCTTGGATGTACGATAGAGGCATTCAGACTGCCAATAAAAATAGTTTGCCTGTGGATAATCTGATTCTTTGTATTTAAAAATAAAACAACGAAATGCTCCTGATTCAAGCTGCGCATTTCCTCCATGACATAATCAGCCCCGTCTTCCGGCGAACGCACGATATAGCGATCATTTGACTTGTACTGGTTCATTCTTTTACCAAGCTCAATAGCAGAAAGCATTAAAACCCCTTTTGCTTCACCGATTCCCTTTATTGCCATTAACTCTTCAATTGTAGCATCATTAAGTAGTTTTAACCCTTCAAAATGCATTAAAACCCTGTTAGATAAGACCATTACTGACTCTTCCTTTGTTCCGCTTCCAAGCAGAATTGCCAGCAATTCCTGATTTGATAAATGAGCAGATCCAAGCTGCAATAGACGTTCTCTGGGCCGGTCTTCCTTAGGAACATCCTTAATCATAATTGATGAAACGGCCATTGTTTTCTCCTCCTTAACTAAGATATCTTTATCTTATAGCCTTAAGCCAAAGGAGACAAATCCGTAAAATACTTTTTTCATGGGGTAATCATCCTGCAAATCATAATTTTCCCTAGAGGAAAATGACGTTTTAACAACATACATACAGCTCAAAACAGAAAAGTAGTAGTTGCTTTATTTAATTTAGGCTGTTTTCTAAAAGATTGCTGCTTTTGACATCAAAGATATAAAAGACGACGTAATTACTGCTACGTTGATTTTACGTCGTCTTTTATATCAAATGTGAAGATCTATAAGCAACAATGCTGACGAAAGGAGTCTTAATTTGTTACGTTGCTGTATTGCTGCCATAAATGCAGCAGAATTTGTTGTGCTTCAAAGCCTTCAGCCTGGGCCTGTATCGATTCCTGATAGTTTAACAGCGATTCTATTAAACCAGCCAAATTTTCCGAGTCTTCCGGATGATTTTCAATTAAAGCCTCCCAGTTATCAGCTGTAAACCCTTCATCATTCTCCAATGCATTTAGAGTATCCTGCCAATTTTTGTGGAAAGATTGAAGCCAATCATGTTCATTGTCTGTGAATTCAGCTCCTCCCCTCTCTGTGTTCCATTCTTTTACATAAATGTCAAATTGATATTCTTTTAACTGATTAGCAAGTTGCTCTGCCAGCCCCTCGGTCTTCGCTAGACCTACCAGAAGAAAATATTGCTCCTCTCTTTCCCAAATGAAGCTCGAAAGTCCAGCTTGTTCATATCTGCTTACCCACTCCTCGGCGTTCGCCTGATCCGAAAATACGCCACCTTGTAAAACATAAGCATTCATTTGTTCAATTGCAGGTGCAGTATTTTCAGCATTATTATTTTCCTCTTCGGAGTTATCGATAGTTGCCGCCGGAAGGTTATTATTTTCTGCCAAATCACTATCAATACCAACAAACATTCGCAACATAATAACTCCTAAAATAGAACCAATAGCTATCGCAGAGATAGTTGTTAGTATAATTGGTTTAAAAGGCTTCCATTTGTTTTGCTTTTTGGATGGTTTATGATCAGTTCCTCTAGCAAATGTAGGAAGATCATCCTCGGAGTCCTGAAGCGTCGCTGCTTGCTCTCTATTATGTTTTTTTGATTTTCCAACTTTCCATAAAACTATTTTCTTCTTGTCCACTTTTTTCCCTCCATTGCTAGATTGATTTGTTTCACTCTAGCACAGCTAAGAGAAAAAGTAAGACGAATATTGTCACCCTACTTTAAAAATCGTTCTACATAATATACGTTTCTTTTTACTGCTTAACGTATTTTCTTACACTTGCAATAAAATTTAGCGAGCCTGTTATAAAATAATAGTGATTCTTATGTTCAAGCATTTTTTTTATCGCCTCTTCCCAATCATTGCAGATTTTTTTTTCAACTGCTTTTGTTGCTTGATACAACGCGTCAGCTTGTGCTGCGCGTGGATGATCAAATGAAGTTAGCGTTATAGAAGAAAAATGAGTACTAAGCTGGTTTAGCATTGTTTCAAGTTCTTTGTCTTTAAAAGCAGCAAATAAAAGATGTCGCTCTTTAGCCTGATAATTTTCCTCCACCGTTTCGATAAAGCCCTGTATTCCTGCTGGATTATGTGCACCATCAATTATAATTACAGGATCACGCTGAATTACCTCAAACCTTCCGGGAACCTGTGTATTCTCTATTGCTATTGTCGCACGTTTCAAGTCCAATACGTACCCGAGATCATTTAATTGTATCAACGCCATATATGCAATTGACGCGTTTTTAATTTGATGTTCTCCTTGCATTCGAATGGCAATACTAGCGCTATAATCATTGTCTCTATGCCATGAAAATTTCTGTATAGCCTGATTTTTTTCCGGATCTGTATAGCTGAAATCCCTTCCCAACTGATAAAATTGTGACTCGTGCAATCGTGCTTCTTTTTCAATGACATGCAATGCTTCCTTATCCATATGACCACTAATAACTGGGGCGTGTTTTTTTATAATTCCAGCTTTTTGATATGCAATTTCTGCTGTTGTATCGCCTAAAAAAGCAGTATGATCTCTTGCAACATTTGTTATAATGGAGAGAATGGGAGAGAATACATTGGTTGTGTCCCCGCGTCCGCCCATCCCTGCTTCGATAAGAGCAATATCCGTGTTGTTTGAAAAATACATGAATGCAAGTACTGTAATAATTTCAAATTCTGTTGGAGCTTGAGATTGGCGATCTAACTGCATAATGGCAGGATGTATAGCGTTCAATAATTCTAGAAAAGTTTTTTCAGGTATATTACTGTCATTCAAAACGATATGACCGGTCACTCCTGTCATGCTAGGTGAAGTGAATACACCAACTTGATAGCCCTCTGCTTTTAGGGCATCTTTTAGAAATTGGATGGTCGAACCTTTACCATTGGTTCCGGCAACATGAATGGCCCGCATACGCTTCTCAGGGTTATTTACTAACGAAAGTAATGCTTTAACTCGATCTAACCCTGGTTTCATACCTAGTGATTTCCTACTTGCAATAAAAGCTTCAACCTGCTCAAAGTTTTCAAACATATGTACACCCACTTTTACATCAATTACTAAATAGTATAGCAGAAAGGACGTTCTCAGGTGAATTTACAAGGATGGATTATATATAACGGGAATTTACCCGGTAATAAATTTTTAGATTTTGCTAAATGTATACAAGGTGCTGCAGCAAGGAAGGGCAGCCAAGCAACGATTTATAAAAACAATGAACTGCTTTCTTATCTAGGCACCGGTGAAACCAGTCTGCTACACCAACAAGGACAGACATTGCCTGATTATGTTGTTTTTGCTGATAAGGATATCTATTTGGCAAAACAACTGGAATCTCTGGGAGTTCGTGTATTTAACAGTGCAGTGGCAATTCAGCGCAGTGATGATAAGATTGATTCCTATCAGCATTTAGCCAGTAAAAAATTGCCAATTCCCAAAACGATTATTGCACCAAAGATTTTCTCTAACGCAACATTAGATACAAGCAGTATAAAACCTGCAATTAATACGCTGGGATTTCCAATGATTGTAAAAGAAGCTTTCGGTTCTTTTGGCCAGCAGGTTTATTTAGTACATACCAAAGAAGAATTACAAACAAAAGTTCAGGTCTTACAGGGCAAAGCCTTTCTATTTCAAGAATTTATTGCCTCAAGCTATGGAAAAGATATGCGCCTGCATGTTGTCGGAGATAAAGTTGTAGCTGCGATGAAGCGACATGCAGCTGATGATTTCCGTTCAAACGTTTCCGCTGGTGGAACGATGGAAGCATACCACCCAACTGATCAGGAAAAGAAACTAGCCATTGCAGCCACGAAAGCAATAGGAGCTGATTTTGCTGGAGTGGATCTGTTATACGGACCTGATCAATCCGCCTTAATCTGTGAGATAAACTCCAATGCGCATATTCGAAATATGTATGACTGTACCGGGATAAATGTGGCTGATTATATTATGAACTATATTCTAAAGAAGAATTGAGGTGCTTACATGCATGCATGGTTAATTTACAGCAGGAAAGACGTTGATCAAAACAGCGCTTATATTGATTGGTTTATCAAAGAAGCTGCGTATCAGCATATATCACTTGAATTAGTCCTCCGGGAAGAAATAACGATTGGTGTACAGGATCATCAACGAATCATTAAACGAAATGGAAAAACCGTCTCTAAACCAGCCTTTGCCATTGTACGCACCATTGAACCGTTATTAAATTTACACCTGGAAACTTGTGGTCTCACCGTTTTTAATTCAGCTGATGTATCTCGCGTCAGTAACGATAAAGCATTAACCCACCATCATATGATAGATCTTGATGTTCCGATGGTTGATACGTTTTTTTTCAAAAAAGATGTAATACCGAATTCACCGCCTATTCCCTATCCGTTAGTCATAAAAGAAGCAGCTGGCAGGGGTGGAAATCAGGTTTATTATATAGAAAGTGAACAAGTGTGGCTCGATTGTATGTCAACCATACGTGGTGATTACGTTATCCAGTCATCTCACGTACAGCTGGGGAAGGATCTACGCGTGTTTGTGGTGGGAAAAGAAATTATTGGTGCGATCTTGCGGGAAAATAGCCAGGATTTCCGGGCCAATTTTAAACTTGGTGGCTCCGCCCGGTTGTATGAACTTCAAGAGGAGGAACTGGCTATAATAAACAAAATTATAAGTCAATTTAATTTTGATATGGTAGGTATAGACTTTTTAATCGGCTTAAATGGAGAATTACTCTTTAATGAAATAGAAGATGTGGTAGGATCAAGAACATTGAGTGCAGTTAGTAATGCAAATATTTTAGAAAAATATGTAGCCCATATAAAATCAGAAATGAATAAGCGGAATTCCAGGAAGCTAACCTGAAGTTCCGCTTATTTTCTAACCTTTTAACTCTTCCAATCGAGTTTTCACTTTTGCTTGCTTTTCCAAATAATCCTGTTCTTTTTGTTTTTCTTCATCGACAACTGCTTGTGGCGCTTTTTTCACAAAGCCTTCGTTTGCTAACTTTTTCTGAACACGCTCAACCTCTTTATTCCATTTATCCAATTCCTTTTCCAGCCGCTTTATTTCTTTGTCAAAATCAATTAATCCTTCAAGTGGGAGGTAAATTTCAGCCCCTGTTACGACAGCTGACATCGCTTGCTCCGGTACATCCAATTGACTTGAAATAATCAATTCACTTGGATTACAAAATCGCTCCAAGTATTCCCGGTTACTCTCCAGTTCCGTAACAATGGTGTTATCCTCTGCTTGTATGAGCAGCTTCACTTGTTTGGACATCGGTGTATCTACTTCTGCTCGGATATTACGTACAGATTTAATAATTGATACCAGTCGTTTCATTTCTTGGGACGACACCTCATCATGGAATTCGCTTCGTACTTCAGGCCACGGAGCAATAGCAATTGATTCTCCAAAACGCGGCAGCTGCTGCCAGATTTCTTCTGTAATGAATGGCATAAATGGATGCAGCATGCGCATAGTGTGATCCAGTACATAGGCCAAGACGGATCGAGTTGTATTTTTCTTCTCTTCGTCTTCTCCGTACAATGGCAATTTTGCCATTTCAATATACCAGTCACATAACTCATCCCAGATGAAATTGTATAGATGACGGCCTGCTTCACCAAATTCGTATTTGTTCGTGTTTTTTGTAACATGATCAATCGTCTCATTCAACCTAGTTAGGATCCATTTATCAGCCAAGGATTTTTCCCCGGATAAATCGATATCTTCATAAGTGAATTCTTCCATATTCATCAATGAAAAACGGGAAGCATTCCATACTTTATTGGCAAAATTCCATGTGGATTCTACTTTTTCCCAATGAAAACGTAGATCCTGTCCGGGTGTAGATCCAGTTAATAAGAAGTAACGAAGCGAATCTGCACCATACTTCTCAACAACATCCATTGGATCAACACCATTGCCCAGTGATTTACTCATTTTTCGTCCTTCAGAATCACGAATTAATCCATGGATGAGCACATCTTTAAACGGTCTCTGGTCCGTAAATTCCTTCGATTGAAAAATCATCCGAGCTACCCAGAAGAAAATAATATCATATCCGGTTACCAGTACATCTGTTGGAAAATAGCGTTTGAAATCTGCTGCATTTTCGTCTGGCCAACCCATCGTTGAAAAAGGCCATAGCGCTGAAGAGAACCACGTATCTAGAACATCTTCATCCTGCTCCCAGTTTTCAATATCTGCCGGCGCTTCTTTCCCAACATATATTTCTTTCGTTTCTTTATGATACCATGCAGGGATACGATGCCCCCACCAAAGCTGACGGGAGATTACCCAGTCGCGAATATTCTCCATCCAATGTAAATACGTTCCCTCAAAACGCTCCGGTACGAAATTTACTTTTTCTTCCTTTGATTGCAGTGCCATTGCTGCATCAGCCAGTGGCTGCATATCTACAAACCATTGTGTTGAAAGGTAAGGTTCAACAACGGCACCGCTTCGCTCGGAATGCCCAACCTGATGCGTGCGATCTTCTATATTAAACAGTACACCCTGGTCTTGAAGATCTTTGACAATCTGTTTACGGCAATCAAAGCGATCAAGATTTTCGTATTTGCCAGTATTTTCATTCATCGAACCATCCTCATGCATAACAAGTACGCGTTCCAAGTCATGGCGATTACCAACTTCAAAGTCATTTGGATCATGTGCTGGGGTTATTTTAACCGCACCGGAGCCTAATTCCATATCAACATATTCATCCGCTACAATTTCTATTTCACGCCCTACAATCGGTAAAATAACCGTTTTGCCGATTAAATGTGTGTAGCGCTCGTCCTTAGGGTGAACGGCCACTGCTGTATCACCAAGCATGGTTTCCGGTCTTGTTGTCGCAATTTCAATCGTTTCATCACTATCTTTTATCGGATAGCGCATATGATAAAATTTACCCTCAACCTCTTCGTAAATGACTTCAATATCCGAAAGGGCAGTTCGCGTCTTGGGATCCCAGTTAATAATATATTCCCCTCGATAGATAAGCCCCTTTTCGTATAATGTTACAAAAACCTCTTTTACCGCATTCGACAAGCCATCATCAAGTGTAAATCTTTCCCGTGAATAATCCAGTCCAAGTCCAAGACTCTCCCACTGTGAACGGATGAAGTCAGCATATTCCTCTTTCCATTCCCAGGCTGTCTCCATAAACTTTTCCCGTCCTAATTCATAGCGGTTTTTTCCTTGCTCTTTTAGCTTTGCTTCTACTTTGGCTTGTGTAGCAATTCCGGCATGATCCATCCCTGGCAGCCATAATACATCATATCCCTGCATCCGTTTCATTCGGGAAATGGTATCCTGCATTGTCATATCCCATGCATGCCCCAAATGCAATCTTCCAGTTACATTGGGTGGTGGTATAACAATTGTAAATGGTTCCTTTTCCGGGTCGCCAGTTGCTTCAAAATATTTTCCTTTCAACCAAAATTGATACCGATCTTTTTCAACTGCCTTTGGATAATACTTGGAAGGCAGTGAATTTTTTTGCTCTTCATCCATAAAAAACGCCTCCTACTTTTCCTATAAATAAAAAACCCTCTCCATCCTAAAAAAGGACGAAAAGGGTTTATTCCGTGGTACCACCTTTGTTTACAAATCATCATAAATTTGTACACTTCATTGATTGATAACGGCAAATTACCGGCAATCTCCTACTTATCGTTCAGAGATGCTGCATCAAGGGCGACCTTCCAAAATATCGTTTCCGGGAACTTCTCAGCATCCATTCCCTCTCTGTGGGTGATTATTTTGTACGCTTCCCTCTCACTGCACTTTCATATTAATGTTTATTTTATCCATAAGGAACCATTTCGTCAACTATTACTCATGATTTTTGCACAAAACCGGTCCCTATATACATATTATATAAGATAAAAACCATGATGTGAATCTGCTAACAAAGAGGTGATTTAAATTGGCGCGTTTTTATCGTTATAAACTACCACCATGGGCAAGGCATTGTATTATCGTTATAGAAAAAGTAACATTACCCATTTTAATCTTTCAATTGATCCGGACATTATTTTTCCCCACAACATTAGATGTATTTTTATTGGGGCTTTTAGTCGGTTTGTTTATTGCATTTTACTTGGAATGGATTTAACTTTCAAGGTCATCCAGGATAGAAGTTTCATATTCAGTCTCCACAAAACTAGAGAATTGTAGGCCAAATAGTAGCTGCCGATGGGCATGCTGTAATTTTCTCACACGATTCACCATCGTATCCGTAGAAGGGTCTCCGACATATTGCTGTACAATTTTTAGATAATTGGTTGGGTTTAATAAATAAATGATAAGCAGATGCCACTCATTTTGATTCAACTCATTTTCATGGTTATATGTCGAGAACTGCTCCATGAGTGCCACGCGTGGTCGATCATAATGACTTACTTCTTGTTTAAAAAAAGCTGCTAGATCCATAACAGCATTTTCGTAATAGGCATTTTCCCAATTAATTACATGTCCCCCTAGCGTGTGAGAGAATCTTAAATTACCGTGGCATAAACTAAAATTCCAGGTTGTCTCTTCTTCCTGTTCATCTATAAGCTGCTCAATCCGTTTTGTGATTTCCTTTAATGCAAATTCCAAATCGCGATAATGTGTACAGACCAATAACTCGAATGGTGACATAAATCTATTTTTCTCAAACTGCTCCACAAATGCGAGAAATTCTTTCGATGTATGTTCGCAAAATGCTTTATATGTAGTGAATTCATGAATCAATCTTTCTGTTGAAATCGATTGTGTCTGCTTTGTTTTGGCATGCACAGTACCCATATTTTTATAAAGGTGCTCAATTAACTGGCTATTCTTCTCCGTATTGGGAGTTTCTATCCAGGGGGTTAAATAGAAGATGGTTTGATCCATTTCCATGTAAAGATTCCCGTTTTTCGTCAAATATACCGGCAAGATGGTAGATATATTTTTAGAAAACGCCGTATGGTATACATTTTCAAAATCTACCAATGATTCCTTGGATAATAAACTCATTTTCAGCGCGTACTCCCTTTGTCCATCACTCACTCGAAATAATCTCTCTGTTACTTCTTCTATCGCTAAAGGATATACAGTATAGGAGTTTAACACTTTTTTAAGCACTTCCATTTTCATTCACCACCTGGACTAGAAATTAGGGTACCCCTTGAAACATTAAATCAAGGGGTATGATTTTATTTCCTATTATATGGGATATACAGCAATTGTCCTTCTGATACTGTATATTCATCGTCTAGTTGATTCTGTTTTATTAATTGTAATGCAGAAATCTGGTAACGCTCTGCGATTGTTTCTATCGTATCTTTATCCTGCACGATGCAAAGTTTCATTTTTGTAAACTGTTCTTCCTCCGTATTTCTGAACATACCAGCTAGATAGCTTACATCTTCAAGTGATTCCGAGCGACTATCCACACTTTCATAGACCTCATATGATTCCGCGTCATCATAGAGAGAACTCTCTCCCGTTGATTCTGAGGATCCCTGTGAACTCTCTTCCTCCTTAGATGATAAATTATCAAAGAATTCTTTTAGCGTTTGTGATTTTTTATTTTTCCATCGATCATCCTCTATCGATTCTTCTTCTGTTTCTATTCCTTTTTCTGGGGATAATGCAGGAATGTCTACAGGGTTTATTGACTCGATTACATCAGGTGACTCTTTTTCCGGCTCTTCCTTAATTTCAAATTGGAAAGTTTCACCCACTTGTTCTTCCACCTCTTCCTCATCTTCTTCGCGAGGAACTTCTGTCGGACCGTTTATGCCGTCAATTGCAATCGTGGAATATAATTTTAATTGATTTTGATCTGGTATTTCGTAATCAAAGGACGCAATATTTACCGTTACATCGTTTAAATCTGTTACACGATATGACGGTATTGAGATTTCCACTGGAAACTGATGAGAAAATGCTGCCCCGCCGTCCTCTGTATCTACTACACTTTCTATGAAACGGTTGGAATGAAAATCGTCAAAATCATTCGAGTAATGCTCTTCCTCTGTACTTTCCACTTTTTGGTATTCCCCACGTAACTCAATGACGCCTCTTATCGAAATATACTCATTAAAAGATTGAATGGATATTTCCGGATCTAATGAAATCCCTCTTATTTCTGCAACTTCCTGTCCCTTTTCAAAATAAAGGGATTCATTTAGCTCAAAGCTGAATACGGACTGATCGTTTGACAAATGACTTCCTCCTTTCAGGCAAAAAATATTCCATAAGCTTATATGTCTTAAGAATTATATGAGTTGAATTTAAGTGTTATGCTTATATAATGAAAAAAGCTATTCCGATATGAAATGGAATAGCTTTTATATTATTTAATTTTAGAAAACACGTTACGTACTGCTTGGATTGTTTTATCAATGTCTTGATCGGTATGTGCTGTTGACAGGAATAATCCTTCAAACTGAGATGGTGGCAGGAAAACACCTTCTTCAATCATACCCCTGTAGTATTGAGCAAAATAATCCAGGTTAGCTGTTTGTGCTGTCTCAAAATTAATAACGGGTTCATCTGTGAAGAAAACACCAACCATCGAACCTGCGCGATTAATGTGAAGTGGTATTTGAAAATCACTTGCAGCTTGTTTATAGCCTTCCATCAATTTATCGACTTTCTGGTTAATTTCCTGGTAGGAGGATTCACTTAGTGCCCGCAGTGTTTCATATCCTGCTGTCATAGCTAATGGGTTCCCGGATAATGTCCCAGCTTGATAAATGGACCCGGTTGGGGCAATATTTTCCATAATCTCGCGTTTACCTCCATATGCGCCCACTGGGAGGCCACCACCAATAACTTTTCCAAGACAGGTTAAATCGGGTGTTACACCAAAGTGACCCTGTGCACAATTATACCCTACACGAAAACCGGTCATTACTTCATCAAAAATTAATAACGTGTCATTATCTTCCGTGATTCTGCGTAAATCCTGCAGGAAATTCTCTTGTGGCGGAACAACGCCCATATTCCCTGAAACAGGTTCGACAATAACTGCAGCGATATCCTCACCATATTGTTCAAATACATAACGGACACTTTCAACATCATTATATGGTACTGTTATCGTATTTCTTGCAATGGATTCAGGGACGCCCGGACTATCAGGTAATCCTAACGTTGCGACACCAGAGCCTGCCTTAATTAATAGAGAGTCACCATGTCCATGATAATTCCCTTCGAATTTCAAGATTTTGTCTCTTCCTGTGTATCCCCTGGCTACACGCAGCGCACTCATCGTTGCCTCTGTTCCGGAGTTTACCATGCGAACCATTTCAATCGAAGGAACACGATCAACAACAAGCTCTGCAAGCTTATTTTCCATAATGGTTGATGTGCCAAAACTTGTCCCTTTGGCAGCTGCTTCTTGTAGCTTGGACACCACACGCGCGTTGGCATGCCCCAGAATTAGGGGCCCCCAGCTTAGTACATAGTCAATATATTCATTGCCATCAATATCAACAATTTGAGAGCCTTTACCATGCTCCATAAAAATTGGTGACATGCCGACAGATTTAAATGCCCGAACTGGTGAGTTCACTCCACCAGGCATTAAATCAACCGCTTCCTTATAAGCGTCTACCGAGTTATTAAAGTTTTTCACAATTAATCACCCTAACTGCATTTTTTATTTTGCTCTTTATTCATTCAACCATTTTGCTGCATCTTTTGCAAAATATGTGATGATAAGATCTGCTCCCGCGCGTTTCATGGCCGTTAATTTTTCCATTACTAATTCTTGCTCATTAATCCAGCCATTTTGGGCTGCTGCCTTTACCATGGAATACTCACCACTTACATTATAAGCAACAACGGGAGCGTTATGGTTATTCCGGACATCGCGTACGATATCAAGATAGGATAGTGCTGGTTTGACGATAAGAAAGTCTGCACCTTCCTCGATATCTGACTGCGCCTCACGCAGGGCCTCCAGACGGTTAGCCGGATCCATTTGATAGGTTTTTCGATCACCGAATTGTGGTGTACTGTCAGCTGCATCTCGGAAAGGACCATAAAAAGCGGAGGAATATTTTACCGCATAAGACATAATTGGAATGTTTGTAAAGCCTGCCTCATCCAGCGCCTGTCGAATCACTTTTACAAATCCATCCATCATATTTGATGGTGCAATAATATCTGCTCCAGCTGTAGCCTGGGATACCGCCGTGTCAGCTAGTAGTTTAAGTGACTCATCATTATCAACATCACCGTTATGGATAACCCCGCAATGGCCATGTGATGTATATTCACATAGACATGTATCTGCAACGACGAGCATCTCTAGAAAATCCCGTTTAATAAGCCTAGTCGCTTCTTGTACAATACCATGGTCATGAAAAGCGCCTGTACCCACTTCATCCTTCTCCATCGGAACACCGAAAAGCATCAACGCTTTTATTCCAAGTTCATCAATCTCTTTCACTTCATCATGCAACAGGTCAAGCGAGACTTGAAATACTCCTGGCATGGACGGGACTTCATTTTTAATATTTTCCCCTTCCACCACAAATAGTGGGTAAATGAAATCTTCTGTACGTACATGGGTTTCACGAACTAAAGCGCGCATCGAGGCGGATGACCTTAACCTGCGATGACGGTTGAAATCTTTTGTCATTATCAAAACTCCTCCTCTGCGATATAATTACTTATACACAGTAACATACCATCTATTGTAAATTCTTCCGCTGTTAAAATGGAAGTGAAGCCTAATTCATACGCACGCTTTTGAGTCGTCGTCCCAATGCATACACATGTTACATCGCTCGGGACCGCTGTCATTTCAACAAACGCCTCGACTGTCGACGGGCTTGTAAATGTTACAAAATCAAATGTATTTTCCCTCAAAATGGCATTTAAACGATCTGTCATTTGATAGTTATAGGATATTTCATAAACACAAGCCGAATCATACAGAATCCCATGTTTGGAAAATTCAATAGGGAGAACATCTCGTGAACGGTTCCCCCGCACCAGTAAAATGGGATCTGAAACTGTATATCTAGACAAAAACTCGCTTGCCATCGTGTCTGCGTTATATGTTGTCGGGACAAAATCGGCGGTGAAACCAAAATTTTTTAATGCATTTTCTGTTTTATGACCAACAGCAGCTAATCTCTTGTTTTTAAAAATTTCGTTATTGACTTGATAGCGTTTAGCTAATTGAAAAAAACAATTTACGCCATTAGAGCTCGTGAAAAAAATCCATTCGTATCGATCTACATTCTCAAGAATTCGTTTGTTCTCCCTAAGATCCTTACATAAGATCTTCAAAAGAGGAACCTCAATCGGTATCCCGCCATATGCTAGAACTTTACTAGAGAACGCTTCTGCCTGCTTTTTTTCTCTTGTTATCAGGACTTTTTTTTCATGTAATGAAATCGACATTACTGGTCAAGCTCCTCTTTCACCTGAT
This sequence comes from Virgibacillus sp. NKC19-16, assembly GCF_021560035.1. Lineage (NCBI taxonomy): Bacteria > Bacillati > Bacillota > Bacilli > Caryophanales > Bacillaceae > Virgibacillus > Virgibacillus salidurans. Next base: position 2,156,101 of record NZ_CP074373.1, read on the forward strand.
CGATAATCTCTTTTCCGCCTTGGTTAATAAGTTTGTTCGCGGCTTCCTCTCCGACAGCTTTTGGATCTGTACCACGAACCTCTTCTTTAAGCAACGTCTTCCCATCCGGTGTACCTACCAATGCATTTAAAATAATATTCTTACCTTCTAAATAAGCGTAACCACCAATGGGCACCTGACAACCACCTTCAAGTAGGTGCAGGAACGTTCTTTCCGCTGTGACAGTTCTAGTTGTATGTTCATCATTGATCCTAGCCAGTAATTGATGCAACTCATGGTCATCTTCGCGGCATTCTATGGCTAATGCACCTTGCCCAACAGCTGGAACACAAACATCCGGTTCAAGGTATTCTGTTATGAGTTCTTCACTCAATCCGACACGCTTTAATCCGGATACAGCTAGAATAATCGCATCAAAATCCTCTTCCTCTAATTTCCTCAAACGTGTTTCAATATTTCCACGAATCCACTTGATCATAACATCAGGTCTTGCTGCTGCAATCTGAGCTTGCCGACGCAGACTACTAGTCCCAACAATTGCTCCAGCAGGTAAATCTTTTAATGCAACATTATTTTTTGCGATATATGCATCACGATGATCCTCTCTTACGGGAATGGTAGTGATCATCAACCCCTCCGGCATTTCAGATGGCATATCTTTCATACTATGTACAGCGAAATCAATCTCTTTATTATACATAGCTTGTTCAATTTCTTTCACAAACAGACCCTTGCCACCTACTTTTGATAATGTAACATCCAGAATTTGATCACCTTTTGTGCTGATTTTTCTTACTTCAAATTCATTCTGTAGTCCAGCTTGCTTTAGTTGATCGATTACCCATTCCGTCTGTGTTAAGGCTAGGTTACTTTTTCTTGATCCAATGACGATCTTACGCATCATAATCCTCCTAAAGGTTAAAAATTTGCTAATTAAAAACGGGCGACTGTCCCAAATCATACGAACTAACCAGAAAGCTGAACACTCGCCTTCTGGTTAGTTTAAAACATAACGTTAATCATTCTGCTTACATGCTGGTTATTTTCTCGATTATAGGAAAGGCTATCTTCTTTTCCTTTTTTAATTTTGAAATGGTATCATTGCTTTCTGCTTGTTTATCAATTTCGGTCTTTACTTCCTCTTCAATTCCAAAAATGTCTACAAACAGGTCTAGTGCTTCATCTGCTCTATCTGTAGCAGCAAGTTCTTTCGCCTGTGTAACCGGTTCTTTTAATAATTGGTTAATGATACTTTTCGTATGCTTATTTAATACTTTTTTCTCACGTTCCGTTAAATCCGGTATTTTTCTTTCAATACTCTCCATTGTTTCCCCTTGAATGGATAGCGCCTTTTGACGCAAAGCGGAAATAATAGGAACGACACCTAGCGTTTTTAACCATTCTTTAAATGCAACAATTTCTGCTTCGAGCATTATTTCAACTTCTTCAGCTGCTTCTTTTCTCGATTCAAGATTCTCATCAACAATATGCTGTAAGTCATCTATATCATGTAAAAATACATTTTCCAATTCACTGATAGCTGGATCCAGATCTCTTGGTACTGCAATATCGACAAGGAAAAGCGGTCTTTCTTTACGTTGCTTTTGTATCGATTCTACCATTTCCTTCGTTAATAGAGCAGTCTCTGAACCAGTAGAACTAATTAAGATATCTGCATTTACCATCACATCTACTAAGTTATCTGTATGTTCTGGCTTTGCATCGAATCTGGCAGCCAACTCTTCTGCTTTTTCAAAAGATCTATTTACAACTGTAATGTCGGTTGCACCTGATCCTTGAAGATTTTTAGCCGCAAGCTCACCCATTTTTCCAGCACCAAGGATGACAACATGCTTACTCTTTAGGTCTCCAAATATCTTTTTGGCTAGTTCAACAGCCGCAAAACTTACTGAAACTGCGTGTGCTCCTATTGCTGTATCCTTTCGTACTCGTTTCCCAAAGGTGATTGCCTGTTTAAAAAGTTCATTGAAGATAGTCCCGGTCGTTTCCATCTTCTGTGATGTTAAAAATGATTTCTTTACCTGACCTAAAATTTGCGTTTCACCTAAAATCATCGAATCAAGCCCTGTAGATACCCGGAACAAATGCTCAAATGCACCGTCATCTTCGGTAATCCGTAAATAAGTAGAGAAATCTTCTTTATCAATTTGAAACCAATCGGCCAAGAATTTTTTTATATAATAACGCCCTGTGTGTACTTGATCAACCACTGCATAAATTTCCGTACGATTACATGTAGAAACGATCACATTTTCCAAAATACTCTTCTTGTCTTTTAACATCTTCATTGCTTCATGAAGAGATTGTTCTGAAAATGTGAGTCTTTCCCTAATTTCTACAGGGGCTGTTTTGTAATTAAATCCAACTTTCAATATATGCACTTTATCTACCCCCACCAAAACTTTAGCAATATGTTCACGACGAACATATGTTAAACCATATATATCTTCATTATATCATAGGATTCGATCACTTTTTTTTGAAAATGTGAACAGTTTCTGAAACAATATGATAGGATAAACCGTATAGATATTGAACTCGGGATGTACTTTATCATAACCGTGTTCAATTAGCAAGAAATCAATTTATAACTGACTTGAGGTGTATGACTTGAAGAAGAGAAACTCACTTGCGGCATATATATTAATCGGGATTGGATTATTTTTTCTGCTTAGACAGTTAAGAATCCCTATCTTTACTGATTTTTATTCGTTGCCTACATTGCTGATTATTATTGGAGTTTCATTACTGCTATATAGTTATACAAAAAAGAAATACCAGCTTTTATTTATGGGTACGATTATTTTAAGTATAGGGATCCACTTACATGGCCTCCAACACTATAGCTTTTGGATCGACCATTGGGCTGTTTATCTCCTTATTATAGGGATTGCATTCATTATTCGTTATATGCAGACGCGTGATGGATTATTCGCTGGTATTCTGCTTATAGGTATTTCTATTATTTTAATCTTTTCCATTGAGGTGCCCGAGTGGCTTGATTGGATCTACATTGTCATTGATTATATAGAAGATTATTGGCCGATAGCACTTATTATCATAGGAATTTATTTATTAAGGAAGAAAAAATAAAGCCCATATCCTAAAAGATTGGGACTGCACCAAAGGTTCGTCCCACCGAAAACATTTGTTGCTTAAAAATGCTACGTAGTGAAAATTCCTTCTCGTGAGAAGTCTCTCGTTCTAGATGGTTGGGTGCTTGGATTCACTGCGGAAACACATTTCGCGCACCTTAGGGCCGCTGGAGAGCCTCTCGTGCTACGCACTCCGGGTCTCACCAGTTCGGGTTAGCGAAGGGCGGTGACTCCTGCTCAGAATAACCTGTCCGAAGACCCCGCAGCGGTGGTCTTCCGCGAGGAGGCTGAGGCCGTTCCCTAAGGATGCGCATCAGCCCTTCGCTAATCCGAACGGCGTTTATAGCAAACAGTAATTACGTCGTCTTTTATATCAACAGCGAAGATTTAAAAGCAACAATACTTACGATAAGAGCCAAAAAAAGAGAAGCTCCCTTGTTGAACAATACATCGTTACAAGGGAGCTTTGTGCTTTATCTTAGATATTTCTTCAAAAGACCCCAGGACTCGTCTTTTCCTTCACCGGTTTCGGAAGAGAAAGGAATGATCTCATCTTCCGGTTCCATTTGCAATGTTTCTTTTGTCCGCTTTATATACTGCCCTCTTTTGTTTTTTGCAATCTTGTCAAGTTTTGTAGCAACAACAAGTACAGGAAGCTCGTAATATTTTAGGAAATCATACATTTGTACATCAGTACTAGGTGGCTCATGACGGACATCTGTAATTAATACAGCTGCCTTTAACGTATCTCTAGTTTGAAAATACTCCTCCATCATTTGGCCCCATTTTTCACGTTCCTTTTTCGAAACTTTGGCATAGCCATAACCTGGAACATCAACAAAGTAAAAGGCATCATTTATTTTATAAAAGTTTAATGTTTGTGTCTTACCAGGCGTAGATGACGTTCTTGCTAAATTTTTACGATTGATCAGTTTGTTAATGAATGACGATTTGCCTACATTAGAACGTCCTGCTAATGCAATTTCCGGAAGATGGTCATTGGGATATTGCTTCTGACTAACGGCACTAATTACGATTTCTGCATTAGTTACTTTCATTTTCTTCCTCCACAAGCGCATGTTCCAAGACTTGATCTAAATGTCCCACCTTAATAAAGGTTAAACTATTACGTACACTTTCCGGTATATCATCGATATCTTTTTCATTTTCTTCAGGGATGATAATGGTAGTTATTCCTGCACGATGTGCACTTAGCGATTTTTCTTTCAACCCGCCAATTGGAAGCACTCGTCCGCGCAGTGTAATCTCACCAGTCATACCTACCTCTTTTTTCACTGCTCTGCCTGTGAGTGCAGATACTAAAGCTGTGGCCATCGTTATACCTGCTGAAGGACCGTCTTTTGGTGTCGCTCCTTCAGGTACATGAATATGAATATCATAGGTTTCGTGAAAATCAGGAGCGATATTTAACTCACCAGCTCTTGAGCGGATATAGCTAAATGCTGCTTGTGCGGACTCCTGCATGACATCGCCAAGTTTTCCCGTTAAGGTAAGCTTGCCTTTACCCGGATAATGGGAAACCTCAATGGATAAGGTATCACCACCCGCTGCAGTATAGGCCAATCCTGTTGCAGCACCAACCTGATCTTCTTGCTCCATGAGACCGTAACGATAAAGCGGCTTGCCAAGTAATTCTTCAAGGCTTTTCTCAGTTATGACGACCCGTTTTTTCTCACCGGAAATAATTATTTTTGCGGCTTTTCTACACAATGTAGCAAGCGATCGTTCCAGGTTCCTGACACCCGCTTCACGTGTGTACTTGCGAATGAGTTTTAACAGGGCGTCATCCCGAATTTGCAGATTTGTTTTTTTCAATCCATTTTCTTTTAATTGTTTTTTAAATAAATGTTCTTTAGCAATGTGCAGCTTTTCCAATTCTGTATAACCAGCGATGGAAATAAGCTCCATTCGATCTAATAATGGACCTGGTATATTGGTTACATAATTTGCGGTTGCAACAAATAGAACATTGGACAGGTCATATGTCTCTTCAATAAAGTGGTCACTGAAGTTACTATTTTGTTCCGGATCAAGCACTTCTAGCATCGCTGATGATGGATCGCCACGAAAATCATTTGACATCTTATCAATTTCATCCAATAAAAACACCGGATTAATTGTTTCCGCCTTTTTCATTCCTTGAATAATTCTACCAGGCATTGCACCTATATACGTTCTACGATGCCCTTTTATTTCGGCCTCATCACGAACACCGCCTAAAGAGATTCTAACAAAATTTCTGTTTATCGAGCGTGCAATTGATTTAGCCAGTGATGTTTTTCCTACTCCGGGAGGCCCTACAAGACAAAGAATGGGACCCTTTATAGAATTGGTGAGCTTTTGTACTGCCAAATATTCTAAGATGCGTTCTTTCACTTTATCCAGACCATAATGATCTGTATCAAGTATTTTCTCCGCTCTCTGAATCTCAATCGTGTCTTTTGTTTTTTGTGTCCATGGTAATGCAAGAAGCCATTCTAAATAGTTACGGATAACAGAGCTCTCCGCAGAACTTTGTGGTACTTTCTCATACCTTCCCAGTTCCTTTTTCGCTACTTTCTTTATGGCTTCAGGCATATCCGATAGTTCAATTTTTTCATCTAATTGACCAACTTCACTTGTTTTGCCTTCTTTTTCACCAAGTTCTTTTTGAATTGCCTTTAATTGCTCACGTAAATAATATTCCTTTTGCGTCTTTTCCATAGAACCTTTTACACGCTGACCGATCTTTTGTTCTAAATCAAGGACCTTCTGTTCATTGGAAATCATTTTAATTAGATACTGTAGCCTTTGTTTGATATCTTGGATTTCCAGCAATTCCTGTTTATCTTTTATTTTTAAAGATAGATGGGATGTGATAATATCTGCAAGCCTTCCTGGCTCCTCTATATCAGAAACGGTCGCAAGTGTCTCAGTAGTAATTTTTTTGGAAAGCTTTATGTATTGTTCAAACTGCTGTAATAACGTACGCATTAGAGCTTCTTCTTCGTTCTTTTCTCCGTGAACATCTTCCAATTTTTCAATTTCTACAACAAATTCTTCTTCATTGTCAATGTATTGAACTATTTCTCCACGGTGTATTCCTTCTACTAGAATCCGGAGAGTACCATTCGGGAGTTTAAGCATTTGATTTACTTTCGCTAACGTCCCGATCTGATAAATATCTTTTGTGTCAGGTTCTTCCAGACTAACTTTTTTTTGGGCTGCAAGAAATATAGTTTGATCACCCATCATCGCTTGTTCCAATGCTGCTACAGACTTATCTCTACCTACATCAAGGTGCAAAACCATTGATGGAAATACAAGTAATCCGCGTAATGGAAGGAGGGGAACCTGGGTAGTTTCTTTTGCCATTGTATGTACCTCCATTGTATGTCTTATTATTTATACTTGCATATGTTCTTAAAGTTTAAAGAAAACTACTTCATTTGTAAATATATATGGAAAAATATAACACGCTTAACTCTTTTTATTATACCAAGTATCGCCTTTTTTATGTACGGACCAAAAAATAAGGACTGACTAGATGCATTGCTCCCTGCACTAACGTGTAAAATAAGGAGTTATGCCTAGTCAGTCCCGGATATAAATCGAAAGCTTTATTTAGGCGCTCTCTTTAGGAAGTGTTTTATTTCCTTCTCGTACAGTTCCGTCTCTAAAAATAAGCTTAGGGCTGCCATTTTCTTCTTTAACCGTGTTAGATGTTATCACACATTTCTCTATATCTTCTCGTGACGGTAACTCAAACATAACATCAAGAATAATGCTTTCAATAATTGACCGCAAACCACGAGCTCCAGTTTTACGTTCGATCGCTTTTTTAGCTATTTCTACAAGCGCATCTTCTTCAAACTCTAATTCAACATCATCCATTTCAAATAGCTTCTCATATTGTTTTACAAGCGCATTCTTCGGTTTTGTTAAAATTTGTACTAATGCATATTCATCCAACGGTTCCAAGCTTCCCACAACGGGTATTCTTCCAATAAATTCCGGGATAAGTCCATAACTCAGGAGATCCTCCGGCAATACTCTTTGAAGTAATTCTCCTACTCCTAGATCTTGACCCTTATCATTGGAACCGCCAAAGCCAATTACGGTTTGACCAAGCCGACGTTTCACAATTTGATCTATACCATCAAATGCACCACCAACAATGAATAGAATATTTGTGGTATCGATTTGAATGAATTCCTGATGCGGATGCTTACGACCTCCCTGTGGAGGAACACTTGCTACAGTACCTTCAATAATTTTAAGCAATGCCTGTTGCACACCTTCACCGGAAACATCGCGTGTAATTGAAGGGTTTTCTGACTTACGTGCAACCTTATCAATTTCATCGATGTAAATAATACCCTTTTCAGCTTTTTCAACATCATAATCCGCTGCTTGTATTAATTTTAGAAGAATGTTCTCAACATCCTCACCAACATAGCCGGCCTCTGTTAAGGAGGTTGCGTCTGCCATTGCAAAAGGTACATTAATAATACGTGCTAACGTTTGTGCCAGCAATGTTTTACCACTACCAGTCGGACCAAGCATGGAAATGTTACTCTTAGCAATTTCTACATCATCGGAATTTGATGGACTATTAACGCGTTTATAATGGTTATAAACTGCTACAGATAAATTTTTCTTGGCTTTATCCTGACCAATCACGTAATCATCCAATGTTTCCATGATTTCCCTTGGCTTTGGAATTTCTTTTAATTCTATTTCTTCCTCTGTTCCGAGTTCTTCTTCAACGATTTCTGTACAAAGTTCAATACATTCATCGCATATATAAACGCCTGGACCGGCCACTAGCTTACGAACCTGATCCTGACTCTTTCCACAAAACGAACATTTCAATTGTCCTTTTTCTTCGTTATATTTACGCATTTAATCTCACCCCTGAAAGTTTAGATCTTCTCCTAAGTTTCACTTTAGCATTCAACATTAAAGTCATCATATCAGATCAAAATTAAAAAACAAAACAAAATACATTCCTATATTTCATATTTACGAAAAAGAGGCTTCTGTGATGTATCGATCCGTAATCATAAACTTATATTATCTGACGTCATGAAAAAGTCAAACCTTAATACTTACTATATGTTACATTCTAAAATAAAATCGTTAAATCGTGTAGAATCTATTCGTAAATATTGTAGCTTTATTCTTTGTAGTTGATATAAAAGATGGCGTAGTGACAATCCTTTGCTGGTTGAGAGTAGGGATTCGCTCCGGTTACTCCGCTAAATTGCATTAGTAGTCAGCATCCAAAACATTGAACCACCTCACCAGTCGGGTGAGTGGAGAACCGTTGATTCCTGCTCAGAATAACGTGTCTGAAGGCCCCACAGGACTATTCTAAGGAAGAGGCCGTACCCTAAGGATGTGCGTCCGCCCTTCGCTGACCCGAACGGCAATTATAGCAAATACGTATAGTAAACAGTAATTACGTCGTCTTTTATATCTTTTGTTTCATAGCAACAAATGTTTTCGGTGGGACGAACCATTGGTTCAGTCCCAATCTTTTAGAAAACAGCCTTCGTGTAATTTTTAACCGCTTCTAATTAAACGGAAACAAGATGCAAATGTCTCGCATCTTGTTAGTATTTACCGTATTCACCTGTAAATAAACGTATTTTTATCTATTCTACAGTTTTACTTTGTTCTACTAGGAAGTCAAGTGCCTTTTTGAATTTCAGATCTTCTTTAATCGCATCGGCATTCCCACCAAGTATTTGTTTTAATTGTTCTTTCTCGATGCCATACATACCAGCCATGTTATCTAGTTCTGCATCCACATCTTCATCAGTTGCTTCCAGACCTTCTGCATTAACAATTGCTTCTAACGTAAGATTTGTTTTAACCCGTTTTTTAGCATCTTCTCTCATTTGCTCTTTCATGGCACTTTCATCTTGTCCGGAGAATTGTGTATACATTTCCATCGTCATACCCTGTTGCTGCAACTGTTGTTCAAATTCTCTAATCATTTGATCCAACTCTGTATCCACCATAGCATCAGGTATTTCTACTTGCGTATTGTCTGATGCTTTTTCCAGCAATGTATCACGTTTTTGTCTTTCAGCTTCCTGTTCTTTTTGTGACTCAAGCTCTTCTCTTTTCTTTTGCTTTAATTCATCAAGAGATTCTGCTTCTTCGTCAACATCTTTCGCGAATTCATCATCCAGTTCCGGAAATTCCTTATATTTAACTTCATGAACCTTAACTTGAAATGTAGCTTCTTTACCTGCTAATTCCTCTGCATGATAGTCTTCTGGGAATGTCAAATTGATACTAGTTTCTGCATCAAGATCTTTACCGATTAGTTGCTCTTCAAATCCAGGAATGAATTGACCTGAGCCAATTTCCAAGGAATGATTTTCGGCTTTACCCCCGTCAAATGCTACGCCGTCGGTGAAACCTTCAAAATCCATGACAACCGTATCGCCTTCTTCAATGGAACCTTCTTCTTTTACAACTAGCTCAACATGCTCTTGCTGAAGTCTCTCAATTGCTTCATCGACTTCTTCATCCGTTACTTCTAAGGACTGTTCTTCCACTTCCAATCCTTTATATTCGCCAAGAGTAGCTTCCGGTTTTACATTTACATTAGCTGTAAAAACGACATCTTTGCCTCTTTCAATTGTTTCAATATCCACTTCCGGCTGTTCAATTGGCTGGATTCCAGTTTCGTCAATTGCCTTCCGGTAAGCATCTTGAAGAATAAGATCTACTGCATCCTGATATAAGGATTCCACACCAAAGCGGCTTTCAAAAAGTTTACGCGGTATTTTCCCTTTACGAAATCCAGGGAGTTCAATATCTTTCCTAACTTTTTTAAACGCCTGATCCAATGCAGTTTCAAATTCATCTGCAGTAATTCCAAATGTTAATAAACCTGTATTTCCTTCTTGCTGTTCCCATTTTGCTACCATAAAAATTCCCTCCAAAATCTATTGATTCCATTCATTTTTTAACGTTCATTATTGGACATATAATGATCACATTTTCAACCATCTCATTATAACATAATTGCTAGGCCTTTCAAGAATTTATAGCTATATACCTTTTTATTCTTCAATTATACTCAGATATAGGGATTCACATAATTTAATTTCCTCCATATATCGATCTACATCATTGTTTCGTTCCTCACCGGTATTTGTATGTATATTTAAATACGCTTCCCCTGTGATTTTCAAGGCTTCTGCTATTAGCTTAACATCATCAATTGGCGGCATGATAGGATAACGCACATATGTATATCGATAAAGAAGTTGGCCTAATAAGTGAAATAAAGATGGATCTTTTTGTTCCAGCCCGCTAATCAGCAATACTAGTTGTTTAAATGTTGGATGTGATGTTATTTCTGTAACATCAGTAGGATTAACGCGTAACTGTAATCCTAATTTATGTATTTCCACCTCATATGAAACTTCATGATCTTTTAACCAGTGAAAAATGGCTGTTTTCGAAACAGGATGAACGTTTTCGTTTACTAATAATTTTATAACGGTACTGGTTGGGCTGGATTCCGCCTTTCTTAAGTTTTCGACTAGGCGCCATTGTTCTCTATGATCGTTTTCATAAAAGGCAGATATGAGATCATCTAAATATGCGTTGGATTTTTCAATGGACAGGTCGTTTTGCATTTTCTCACTCATATCATAAAGCTGCTGAAATTGTTCTTTCATAACAAGTGGTATAGCTTCATTTTCACATTCATAGGCTACTTGTTCCATCAACAGTTCATATTGGCTTGTTTGAAATAATAATGTTAAATAAATATGTACATAATGATAATAGTTTTCTTCTTTATATTGCAATAACTCTTCACATATATCTTGAGCTTCCCCGTACCGTCCTAATTCCATTAAACAAATTATCTTACCAATAATTATTTCGTGGTTATTAACCTGATAGCTTAGTAATTTATTTAATTTGGACAATGCTTCCTCAAATCTTTTTTCCTTAAGCGCTTCTAAACTTTCTTCTTCCAATAATGATTTCCACTTTGGAAATAAAATAACATTATCTTGTTCGGATTCATTTAGCATTTATTCACCCCCCATTTAAGTTGTAAGCAATCTATATATGTGTTTGTTTTCCCAACTTACTGCTAAATTAAACTTAAAAAAGAGAAACCTATTCAACTATATAGGTTTCTCCTGCTGATGTCCCAGGCAGGATTCGAACCTGCGACCCACAGCTTAGAAGGCTGTTGCTCTATCCAGCTGAGCTACTGGGACGTATGTTATGTAAAATTAAGCGGGTGAAGGGAATCGAACCCTCGTCATCAGCTTGGAAGGCTGAGGTTTTACCACTAAACTACACCCGCACCGTAATAAGGATGTTTGCATCGATAATTTTAACGGACAAGATTCATTATATGCACTGAACATTTTTTTGTCAATAGATTACCCGAAAAAATATTTTGGCAAAAGCATAGCTTGTCGAACAATAGCGACAAGCTTATGACTTTATAATGATGCATGATATGTTAGCTCATCCACTACTTCTCCATCAACCGTATAAAATGTAACTGTAATGTCATCTGTACTGTCGAATTCCATGATTGCATATGTCTTTTCCGGACGGTTTCTTGGCAGTCGTATACTCCCCGGATTGATAAAAAGTTGCTCACCTATTTGTTCTGCACCAGCTATATGCGTGTGCCCAAAACAAATAACCTGGGCGCCTGCTTCTTCTGCTCGGTATCCTGCTGTCATAAGATTTGCTTTCACATTATGAAGATGGCCATGTATGACAAAAAAAGTGAGCCCATTAATCGTTATCTTTTGTTCTTCAGGGAGCCTGGCATCATGGTCCGTATTTCCCCCAACCTTTATTAAACCATCTAACTCCAGTGCATCCATATCTAATTCAGAGTCACCACAATGAATCATGTGTTTTAGTTGATGACGCTCTTTGATTTCTATAATTTCATCACGTAATCCATGACTATCACTTAGTATTAAAACCTTGGTCATTTGAAAGCCCTCCCTGCAATCGTTTTTATCCATTCTTCCAGTTGATTTATCGCTTTTTTTCGATGACTTATACTGTTTTTAACATCTTTTGGAAGCTGCGCCATTGTTTTTATGTAGTTTTCTGGAATAAAAATGGGATCATATCCAAAACCGTTTTCCCCTTTTTTGTAAAAAGCTATGCTACCTTCACAATAACCTTTACGAATGATCGGCTTTTCACTGGGTATAGCAATTGCTAAGAGGCAAATGAATCTTGCTGAACGTTCCGCAACTGGTACTGTATTTAATTCATCCAGTAATTTCTGAATATTTGCCTGATCATCTTTTGGCTCACCTGCATATCTTGCCGAATAGACACCTGGCCTTCCATTTAATGCATCAACCATTAAGCCTGAGTCATCTGCCAGAACAGGCGTGGATAACCTAGCTGCAATTTCTTCTGCTTTTAATAATGCATTTCCTTCAAATGTTGTACCAGTTTCTTCGACATCGGGTAAGTCTTCTGTTAAATCCAACAAAGAAACAGCTTCTATGCCATAGGCTGCAAAGAAATCTTTAAACTCTGTCGCTTTCCCGCTATTTTTTGTTGCTATAATTATTTGTTTCATTTTCATTCTCCTATATCACGGTTTCACCTATACGTTCAGACAAATCACCTATTGTTTCTTTTTGCTTTTCAGTAATTTGATCTAATCCCTCATTTGCAAGCTGGAGCATGGTCTGCAACTGCTTACCTGAAAACGTCGCTTCTTCACCAGTCCCCTGAATTTCAACGAACTCCCCGGACCCTGTCATAACAATATTCATATCAACGTGAGCACGGGAATCTTCTTCATAATTTAAATCCAGAATTTCTAATCCCTCAGGTAAAACCCCTACAGATATTGCACTTAAAAAGTCTGTTACAGGCATTTTTTTGATTGTTCCCTTGTCCAATAAATTTCCAAACGCTAGAACTACAGCTACGAAAGCACCAGTAATCGATGCCGTTCTTGTACCACCATCTGCCTGGATAACATCACAATCAACCCAAACTGTTCGTTCTCCAATTTTATCTAAATCAACAATCGAGCGTAGTGCTCTGCCGATTAATCGTTGTATTTCCATTGTTCTTCCACTGACTTTACCCTTGGATGACTCTCTAATATTTCGCTGCGTGGTAGCACGTGGGAGCATCGCGTACTCTGCCGTAATCCATCCCTTTCCTTGGCCACGCATAAATGGAGGGACCCTATCTTCTATGCTTGCATTACAAATCACCTTCGTGTCTCCTACCTCAATTAAAACAGACCCTTCTGGATGGGTAATGTAATTTGATGTAATGGTTATTGGTCGTAAATCATTTGTTTTACGGTCATCGTTTCTCATTCGTAAATCCTCCTTATTACACTCATTAGCTTAACATAATTTCACCAAACCCACATAAAAATATGTACAAAACAAAAAAGAGGCTAAGCTGTATAGCCCCTTAGATTAAAGCTTTTCCGTTGGTAAAAATGATTGTTTTGTAACAGGTTCATCATACATTTCCCCGTTTTCGTTAACCAATTGCTCTACATTTTCTACCTTTATGTCAACAGCTTCAACAGCCTGTTGTTCTGTTAATGTTCGAACGATTGTCTCCATTACTTCATCGGAAATCATCGGCTGATCAGCATCTGCAAGTATTCCTTCGTTAAAGACTAATTCAAGCACCCCGTTTTCTAGTGTAGGGGTATCTGTTAATACAGTCTCAGGATTAAAAACATGCGTTACATTCGTATTTAAACCCGGGCCCTGAATCATTTCTTCAACAATGGATCCAAACATTTCTTCACTTTCTCCTTCAACATACTGTGTAACAGGTACATAATAACGATTCTCATTATGTTCTGCCGGATAATACATCGTTACAGCTTGGCTGTCCAGCAAGTCGAGTGTATCTGTTTTAGTAATGTTTATTCCATTCGCCCTGGAATATCCCTCTCCAATTGGTGTACCATTTACAGGCATCTCTTCTTGTGCTTCGCCTTCGATCCTTAATTGCATTTTCTCCACGTTTTCAAATTGAGTTAACGTATGTGTCATGGATTCCAGTATTTTTACTTCATTTTCAGCTTCATAGTTTTGAAAATCACTGGAAACATCAACGATCAGTGTTCCATCCTCCTGTAAATTCAAACTTAACACCTCGGTTCCTTCAGGTAAAACAGCTTGAAAGCCATTTGGCAACATCGAGGTCACTGGACCACCTTTCACTAAATACTCAAGTACTTGTGTTGCCACTTCCTTTGAATCAGGGTTTGGTAATTCCAAGGTCTGGGAAGCAACCATCCCATTTGAATCGAGTAAATACAACTCTCTTGGCACCGTTTCAGATACATTTTCTTCTGCATCTTCTTCCTCTGCTGCAGTATCTTCGTCTTCAGCCGTCTCATCACCCGATGATGGCGTATCTTCCAAGTTATTCACTTCTTCTGCATCTTGAGGTGGATCCATTTCCTCAATTGATTGTTCCCCTTGCAAACATCCTGTTAGTATGATGGAGAAGGTTAACGTTCCTGTCAAAAGAATCCCGCGTTTCAGCATGTCATTCCCCCCTATGATGGTTGTACTAGTATATATACGAGCTCCATCACAAAAATAGACCAACCAAAACAAAATTTTATGAGAATAACTGCGTGCTGGCGAGAGCTAAGAATTTTCAGGGAAAATCTAAGGTCCGGCATTCTGCATTTAGCCAATGGCCGCTTTTTTAATTGTTACCATGTGGGAAGTTGGATGTTGGAAAATGCTTTCTGATATTTTCATAAAAATATCCATATCACCAGTTGTGAAGAATTGATGCACCGGAATCTGATTACTCTTATTTAATAACTGATGAACCTCTAACATCGTACTTGTTTCTCTAGCCGTCTCTTCGCTTGATGAAATTACAGTCACCTTATCGCCGATTACTGCCTGTATCGTATTTTTTATCAATGGATAATGGGTACACCCAA
The DNA here is from genome assembly GCF_021560035.1 of Virgibacillus sp. NKC19-16. NCBI lineage: Bacteria > Bacillati > Bacillota > Bacilli > Caryophanales > Bacillaceae > Virgibacillus > Virgibacillus salidurans. The sequence goes on from NZ_CP074373.1 coordinate 2,171,203, forward strand.
GAATTAATGTATCCATATGATTCTTTACTTTCATTGGTTCTAAAGTATCTGCCACAATTTTGTCAGCCTGATCTCCATACAATATACCTTGTTCAATCATTGGTACAAACAAAGGACAGGCTAATGCATTTACATGAATCTCTGATTTAATATGTTTCAGCGCATTTGTGTATGCTTCACTTCTGATTGTACCTTCCGTTCCGATCACACCAACATGGTTGTTTTTTGTGAATTTAATTGCAGCACGAGCGCCAGGCTGAATCACACCTATAACTGGAATATTTAAATTATCCTGCAGATCTTTTAACGTAAAAGCTGTTGCCGTATTGCATGCGACAACAAGCATTTTAATATCTTTTTCCAGCAAAAATTCTACCATTTCCCATGTGAATTTTTGCACTTCTGCTTTTGATCTTGGACCATAAGGGCATCTTGCTGTATCTCCAAGGTAAATTAGTTTCTCTTTGGGCAGTTGACGCATAAGCTCATGTGCTACAGTTAAGCCGCCAACACCGGAATCGATAACTCCAATTGCTCTCTCCAAACATATCCCTCTTCTATCTATTATTTTTCATTTACACTTTTCATTTCATCATATAGAAACGCTAATAGCTCGCTTAACGTCTGTGTTTGCCCGTCAGAGAACTTATCTAATACCTCACCTAAGTATTCCTGACGTTTAGCAATTACTTCGTGAACGATGGTCTTCCCCTTATCTAATACATGAATGCGAACGACACGCCTGTCATTAGAATCGCGAACTCGTTCAACAAGGCTGTTTTTCTCCATTCGATCCACTAAGTCTGTTGTTGTACTAAAAGCCAGACTTATTCGTTTTGATAACTCGCCAATTGTTAAATCGCCTTCATCCATCAACCATTGTATGGCGACAAATTGTGGTGAGGTAATAGGATAATTGTTTAATATTTTACGTCCATTTTGTTTTATAATACCAGCAATATATCTAAGTCTTTTTTCTACATCTACAATTGCTTCTGTTGATATATCGTTATCCAAAAGATCCCCCCTATAACTTTCCTCAGGCTAAGCCTTAGCAGGTCGAATATTACCTACATATCGTTATTTTATAATTATATCAAAAAAACCCCTATATTATATAAAATACGACTGTAAAAAGTAAAACAACTTCACCACTAAAATTCACGCACTATTTTTACATGTTTTCATAAGCTATAGAGACTAAATAATTTCCCTTCAGTTGCAGCTCTATGACAGCAAGGAGGGGTTAACATTTGAAGGACAATTCGTATAAACCGAAGCAATTATTAACGAAGCGTGAGAAAGAAGTATTCGAACTCTTAGTTCAGGATAAAACAACAAAGGAAATTGCCCAGGATCTGTTTATATCTGAAAAAACTGTCCGTAACCACATTTCAAATGCTATGCAGAAGTTAGGAGTCAAGGGGCGTTCTCAGGCAGTAGTTGAGCTCCTTCGCATGGGGGAACTAAAGCTTTAGAAAAAACCGACTTCCCTTAATTGGAAGTCGGTTTTTGTATTCTTCATCTTAAAAGAATTAGTGTGCATTATCACTGCCAAAGAAACTCTTGAATGCTTGAATATTCGTTGAACGATTCATTGCAGCAATGGAAGTTGTTAATGGAATACCTTTAGGACAAACCTGTACACAGTTTTGGGCATTTCCGCAACCATCAATTCCTCCATCTTCCATTAAACCTTCTAATCTCTCACTAGCATTCATTTCACCTGTTGGATGAGAGTTAAATAAACGAACCTGTGACAGAGCAGCTGGTCCAATAAAGTTTGACTTATCATTCACATTTGGACAAGCTTCCAGGCAAACACCGCATGTCATACATTTTGACAGCTCATATGCCCATTGACGTTTTTTCTCCGGCATACGGGGTCCTGGCCCAAGATCATACGTACCATCAATTGGAATCCATGCTTTGATTTGTTTCAGAGCGTCGAACATGCCCTCACGATCCACAATCAAATCACGGACAACCGGAAACGTGTCCATCGGTGCTAGACGAATCGGCTGTTCTAAATCATCAACTAAAGCTGCACAGGATTGCGCGGCAGTACCATTAATGACCATGGAACAAGCACCGCAGACTTCTTCGAGGCAATTCATATCCCAATAAACCGGTGCCGTGTCTTCCCCATTTGCGTTTACCGGATTTTCTCGAATTGCCATTAATCCGGAAATAACATTCATATTTTTACGATAAGGGACATTAAACGTTTCCTCATATGGGGCTGATTCCGGGTCATCTTGTCTTGTTATGATAAATGTTACTGTTTGTTCTTCAGCCATTTTTAATTACTCCCTTCACTTTTGTTTAGAATAATCACGCTTACGAGGTTTAATCAATGATGTATCAACTTCCTCGTAGCTTATTACAGGCGACTCAGTCTCATGGTCAAAATTCGCAATTGTCGTTTTCAACCATTCCTCATCATTTCGTTCAGGGAATTCAGGTTTGTAATGTGCTCCACGACTTTCATTACGGTTATAAGCACCCATGGTAATTACTCGAGCTAAATGAAGCATGTTTTTTAATTGACGCATAAACATGACACCCTGGTTGCTCCAACGTGCTGTATCATTTATACCAATGTTCTCCCAGCGCTCTAAGAGCTCAACAATTTTTTCATCTGTTTGCAGGAGTTTTTCATTGTCACGTACTACTGTGACATTGTCAGTCATCCATTCCCCAAGCTCTTTGTGAAGACGGTAGGCGTTTTCTTTGCCTTCCATTTTCAAAAGCGCTTCGAACTTATCTTGTTCTTCTTTCTCTTTTGCTTCAAAGAGTTCAGGCGGGAGATCTTCAACATGTGTCTCTAATCCGTCAATATATTTAATCGCACTAGGGCCTGCAACATTACCACCATGAATAGCAGATAGTAAGGAGTTAGCACCTAAACGATTTCCTCCATGTTGTGAATAGTCACATTCTCCGGCTGCAAATATTCCCGGGATACTTGTCATTTGGTCATAGTCTACCCATAACCCGCCCATCGAGTAATGAACAGCCGGGAAAATTTTCATTGGTACTTTGCGTGGATCTTCTCCAACAAATTTTTCATAAATTTCGATGATTCCACCAAGCTTAATATCCAATTCTTTTGGATCTTTATGTGATAAATCAAGATAAACCATATTTTCGCCATTAATTCCGAGTTTCTGATTCACACAAACATCAAATATTTCTCTTGTTGCAATATCACGCGGTACAAGGTTGCCATATGCTGGATATTTTTCTTCCAGGAAATACCAAGGTTCCCCGTCTTTATATGTCCAGATACGTCCACCTTCACCACGAGCTGATTCACTCATGAGTCGTAATTTATCATCACCAGGTATTGCTGTCGGATGAATTTGAATAAACTCACCATTTGCATATGCTGCGCCTTGCTGATACAAAGTACTAGCAGCAGCGCCTGTGTTGATCATCGAGTTTGTTGACTTTCCAAAAATGATTCCGGGACCACCTGTTGCAAAAATAGTAGCATCTGAAGGGAAGGATTTTATTTCATGCGATGTAATATCCTGAGCTACAATCCCTTTTCCCACACCTTCTTCATCTATGACCGCCTCGAGGAATTCCCAGCCTTCATATTTTGTTACCAAGCCCTCTACCTCATAACGGCGGACCTGTTCATCCAATGCGTATAAAAGTTGCTGTCCTGTAGTTGCACCGGCATAGGCTGTACGATGATGTTGTGTCCCACCGAAACGACGAAAATCTAGCAATCCTTCCGGTGTACGATTAAACATAACTCCCATTCGATCAAGCATATTTATAATACTCGGTGCTGCGTCAGCCATCGCTTTGACCGGTGGCTGGTTTGCGAGAAAGTCCCCACCATAAATAGTATCATCTAAGTGAATTTCAGGTGAATCACCTTCCCCTTTTGTATCAACTGCACCATTTATTCCGCCTTGCGCACATACAGAGTGAGAACGTTTTACAGGTACAATAGAAAAGAGGTCTACATTTACGCCTGCCTCGGCTGCTTTAATTGTTGCCATTAAACCGGCAAGTCCGCCACCAACGACAGCGATTTTACGATTACTCATGGTATTTACTCACTCCTTTTTTTATTATACGCCGTATGCAAATGTGATTAGCGTTCTAATCCCAAGATAGCTGATTCCAAGAAATAGAATTAATGTTGCGTATGTAGCTATTTGCTGTGATTTTGGCGATTGCGTAATACCCCATGTTACTAAAAAGCTCCATAATCCGTTTGCAAAATGGAATGTTGTTGAGAGAACCCCAATAACATAAAACCAAAACATAAACGGATTGGTTAAAATATTTTCCATAAGACTATAGTTCAATTCCACATTACCCATACCGATTTGTATACGTGTTTCCCAAACATGCCATACAATAAATACTAATGTAACAATTCCCGTAAAACGTTGCAGGTAGAATAACCAGTTACGGATATAGCCATACCTTCTCGTATTATTTCGTGTTACAAATACAATATAAACCCCTAATATTGCATGGAACAGAATCGGCAGATAGATTACAAATATTTCTAGCAACAGTACAAATGGAAGCCCTGCCATAAAACCTGCTGCTTGGTTGAAGCTTTCTTCCCCATACACAGCAAAGTGATTCACAATTAAATGTTGAACCAGAAATATCCCAATTGGAACCACGCCCAATAGCGAGTGTAACCTTCTGTAATAAAACTCACGTTGTCCCGCCATGTGTTACCCCCCTTAGCTTATTAAGTTAGAATATCCATTTCTTTTGTACATATATCAAACACAATTAAGATAAAAGTAAACCAATTTCATCTCTTTTACTGTCGGATATTGTACGAATTGTGACATATATATTGTACTTCTAACTCCAATTAGCGTCAAGAAAAGCAGGCATTAAATTTTGATAATTAGAGATTTACTATATTCATGAGAATAAAAAAATAGCTAGAACACTTGCGTAATCGCCTAATTATATAGATAATAATATTAGTAGACTACTAATATAACGTAATAAATTTTAATTGTTTACATAAAGAAGGGGTGGCGTTCATGGCACAAAAACAGGAAACATTTTCCGTGTCTCAACTTGATGAATTACATACAGCCGGGGCTGGCTACGATGTACTCAGGTACATAAGCTTACCTGAAGTATTAGGCAGAGAGTCCAATACACTCTTATATTTCATGGGAAGAAACCTTGCTAGAAAGCTTGATATAAAAGCACTCGAAGACATCTATTATATTTTCGATAAACTAGGCTGGGGAAATTTGGAACTGATTAAAGAAAAAAGAAAAGAGCTCGTTTTCCATCTCATGGCAGATGCAGTAGTACAACGACTAAATGCCTCGTTCGATACAGAATTCCGTTTGGAATCGGGGTTCCTGGCAGAATCCATTCAAATGATCAATGAAAGGGAATGTGAATGTGTGGAAGCAGTCAATCACAAAATTCATCAAATTGAATTTACAGTAGTTTATAATGGATGAAAAAATAGCTGCAGCTCTCTCGTGTAGAACTGCAGCTATTTTTCTTCATTCAAATGCACCCGAATAGCTTCCGCTGTGTCTGCGGGAATCCCCAGCCTGGTTAACTCTGTTAACGAGGCATTTTTTATTTCATTGATGGATTTAAAATGCGATAGTAATAATCTTCTTCGTTTCTGGCCAACGCCTGGAATTTTGTCTAATTCAGACTGAAATAAATTCTTACCACGTAACTGACGGTGAAAAGAAATTGCGAATCTATGAACCTCATCCTGTATTCGCTGAACTAGATAAAATTCCTGAGATTTTCTTGATAAGGGAATCACTGTTGGCGGAACACCATATAATAATTCACTGGTTCGATGTTTATCATCTTTTGCCAATCCGCATAAAGGTATATCCAAACCTAATTCATTTTCCAATACATCTAAAGCAGCGCTCATTTGTCCTTTACCGCCATCGACCATGATAAGATCAGGTAGTGGTAAATTTTCCTTTAACACCCTTTTATACCTTCTTCGGATGACCTCCCGCATTGTCTCATAATCATCAGGACCTTGTACGTCTTTTATTTTAAATTTACGATACTCCTTTTTATTCGGCCTGCCGTCAATAAAAACAACCATAGCCGAAACAGGGTCAACCCCCTGGATATTTGAGTTATCGAAAGCCTCAATGCGGTTTGGTGTCTCAATATGAAGCACATCACCAAGCTGTTCCACTGCTAAAACCGTTTTCGCCTCATCCCGCTCTATTAAGGAGAATTTTTCTTCCAAAGCGATTTTTGCATTTTTCATTGCCAGCTCAACCAATTCTTTTTTGCGTCCACGGAATGGCGTATGAACATCAACCTCGAGCAGTTCTTTTACCAGCTCATTATCTGCTCCGATCGGGAGTAAAATTTGCTTTGGCTTTGGATGATGCTGATGGAGATAGAACCTGCCAATATAACTAATAAAAGATTCTTCCGGTTCATCAAAAAACGGGAAAATGGCTACATCTCGCTCGATCAGATTTCCTTGTCTGATAAAAAATGTTTGGATACACATCCATCCTTTATCATAGCTATAGCCGAAAATATCCCTGTCTGAACGGTCATTTAACGTCATCTTCTGCTGTTCCATGACTACTTCAATATGCTGCACTTGATCTCGTAATTCCTTTGCTCTTTCGAAATTGAGCTGTTCACTGGCTTCATGCATTTTCGTGTTTAATTTTTTCTTAATTTCTTTATAACCACCATTTAAAAATGAGGTGATCTGCTGGGAAATAGCTTTATACTCCCCCACGGAAGGTGGATTTTCACTGCATGCTAAACACTGACCCATGTGATAATAAAGACAGTGGCGGCCCGGTTGATTATTACATTTCTTTAATGGATATAATCGATCGAGTAGTCTTTTCGTTTCTCTTGCGGCGATCACATTTGGATATGGACCAAAGTATTTCCCCTTGTCCCTCTTAACATTTCGGGTAATTAATAATCTAGGATGCCGCTCAGAAGTTATTTTTAAATATGGATATGTTTTATCATCCTTTAACATCACATTATACTTTGGATCATATTTTTTTATTAAATTCATCTCTAAAATCAGTGCTTCAATTTCCGATGTTGTCACAATATATTCAAAGTCCTCTATTTCCTGTACTAAACGTTGCGTCTTACGATCATGTGCACCCGTAAAATAAGAACGCACACGATTCTTTAGCAGCTTAGACTTTCCCACATATATGATTGTTTGATGTTTATCTTTCATTAAGTAACAGCCCGGCTGCGTGGGGAGTACGGCTAATTTTTCTTTTATAATTTGGTTCATTGTATCTCCATTCCTTCAGGTTCAACTAGTAAAAGAGAACGGCTTTAATTCTGATTAACTAAAGATAATCCCTTGCTACATGGCGCAACAAGGGATTCAGTCGTATTTTACTATCTAATTATATTTTATGCATGTTTGTTAATTAAATCAACAAGTGCTTCTTTCGGTTGGAAGCCGATGACCTGATCTACAACTTCACCATCTTTGAATAATAATAATGTTGGAATACTCATCACACCGTATTTACCAGCTGTTTCCTGATTTTCATCTACATCCAGTTTAACGATCTGAACTTTTTCTTCCATTTCGCCATCGATTTCTTCCAATACTGGTGCAATCATTTTGCAAGGTCCACACCATGGTGCCCAAAAGTCAGCTAGCACTAACCCCTCAGAAGTTTCCTTCGTGAAATCTTGATCTGACACATGTACTATAGCCATTCATTATTCCTCCTTATTCATCTTAAATCTTATAATGAGTATATCATCGATATTCTATCCATGCTAATACAATGCTTATACGCAAATTAAAAGACCTGACCATATAATGATCAGGCCTCCACCTCTAGCTTACTGACTGCTTCAGGCTTTTAATTTCTTCTGTTAACGTAGGAATAATTTCAAACAGATCACCTACAATGCCATAGTCAGCTACATTAAAGATGTTTGATTCGGCATCTTTATTAATGGCTACAATGACTTTCGAATTGGACATTCCAGCCAGGTGTTGAATGGCTCCGGAGATTCCAACGGCAATGTAAAGATCAGGTGTTACAACTTTACCTGTTTGACCAATTTGCAGTGAGTAATCACAATATTCCGCATCACACGCACCACGTGAGGCTCCAACTGCTCCTCCTAATACATCAGCTAATTCATATAGTGGCTTAAAGCCTTCTTCACTTTTCACTCCACGTCCACCCGCAACAATCACATTTGCTTCAGATAAATCTACCCCCTCAGAAGCTTTACGGATTACATCCTTAATAACAGTCCGGATGTCTGTAACATCAACATCCTTTTCAGCTATATCTCCTGTACGACCTCCATCACGTTCAAGAGCAGAAATATTATTAGGTCTTATTGTTACAAAAGTTAAGCCATCTGTAATTATTTTTTCTTCAAACGCTTTACCGGAATAAATAGGTCTGATGAACGCTGCCTTATCCCCATCCGCTTTGATTTCCACTGCATCTGATATCAACCCGGATTCTAATTTACTCGCAAGCTTCGGTGTTAAATCCTTACCTATAGATGTATGACCCATCACAATTCCATCCGGAGACTCCTCATTAATAACAGTCATTAATGCTTGTCCGTAACCTTCCGATGTATATGTTTTCAAGTTGTCATGTTTAACTGTAACCACACGATCTGCACCATAATAAATCATTTCTTGCGCTTGATTATTTAAATCTTCATCACCAAGTATGACTCCAACAATTTCTCCATCAGCAGCTATTTTTTTTGCAGCTGCAATTGCTTCAAACGTTACATTACGCAATGAAGCCTCTTTATTTTCACCAATAACTAGTAATTTATCGCTCACGTAACATTTCTCCTTTCTGTTTGGAATGTTTACAGTACCTTATCTTCATTTTTCAGCAGGGATACTAATTCTTTGACTTGATCCTCTACATCACCTTCCAGCATTCTGCCTGCCTCTTTCTCTGGTGGTAGAAATACTTCAACTGTTTTCGTTTTTGCTTCTACATCATCTTCATCTAAATCAAGGTCATCAATTTCGAGTTCTTCCAACGGTTTCTTTTTAGCCTTCATGATACCAGGCAATGAAGGATACCTAGGTTCATTTAAGCCTTGTTGACAAGTGACAAGTACAGGAAGACTGGTTTCTAAAATTTCTACATCACCTTCAACATCTTTTTCAATATGAGCTGTCCCTCCATCGATTTTCAAGCTTGTGATCGTAGTGACATATGAGAACCCTAAGCTCTCCGCTAATCTTGGACCAACTTGACCACTCGCTTCATCGATAGCGACATTACCTGCAAGAATTAAATCCGCTTCTTTCTCTTCAAAGAAAGCTTCTAAGATTTTCGCGGTTGTATATTGATCTCCTTCTTCGAGATCATCTTCTGTATTGATTAGAACTGCTTTATCTGCGCCCATAGCCAAGGCTGTACGTAATTGTTTCTCCGATTCCTCGTCTCCAACTGTTACCACGGTAACTTCTCCACCATGCACGTCTCGTTGCGTAATTGCTTCTTCAACTGCATATTCATCATATGGATTTATGATGAATTCTGCGCCATCATCTTCAATTTGACCATCTGATACATTGATTTTCTCTTCTGTATCAAACGTTTTCTTTAATAATACATAAATATTCATGGGACGTATCCTCCTTAGAAATATGTTATTTATCCCGGAAGCTGGGTTTACGCTTATCAATAAAAGCCTGTATACCTTCTTTTGCATCCTCAGAACCGAATATCTTCCCAAAATCCTTGGCTTCTGCTTGCACTCCTTCTGAGAATCGTTCTGTTTTTGCATATGGAATGAGGCGCATAACACTATTTATTGTAAGCTTACTTTTAGCAGCAATTTTCTCTGCCAGTTTACTAGTTTCAGATCCAAGCTCTTCTTCTGTTACTACTTGGTTAGCGAGACCAAAAGCTTGCGCCTCGGTGCCAAGAATCGGCTCTCCGGTTAGAATCATTTCATAACCTTTCGCCGCCCCAACATATTGAGGTAATCGCTGTGTTCCCGCAAATCCTGGAATAATCCCCAGCGTAACCTCCGGCAGACCCAGTTTGGCGTTTTCGGTAACAATTCTGATATGACACGCCATTGCAAGCTCTAGTCCCCCGCCTAAAGCAGCGCCATGAATCGACGCAATAACTGGAATGGAAAAGTTTTCAATCCGATCAAATAGCTGTTGTCCCCTACTTGATAGCGATTCCAAATCTGACGTATTTTGCAATGATGTAAATTCCTTAATATCTGCACCAGCAGAGAAGAATTTTCCTTCGCCCTGTACAACAACCGCTTTAATAGTAGTATCCTGCTCAATACCATCAAGTTGTTCAGCAAGTTCGTTTAATAGTGTACTAGATAATGCATTTGCCGGGGGGGTTTGGATCGTTAAATAAGCAACATTGTTTTTAGATTCATATGCTATAGCCAAAATAATAAACCTCCTTTGCATAAGTATAAATTAAAATTCAAATTTTGAAAACTAACTTAACTTTTTGCTGTAAGACCATTCGTTAGTAAATCATGAACAACAGGCGCCTGACTAACTAAATCATACCTTCCCTCTTTCATTACCCAGTTTGTAACAATTTCATCTAACGTTCCAAACATCATCTGGCGTACAAGACGAACGTTCAAGTTATCCCTGAATATATGCTCACTCATACCTTCTTTAACAATATCGTCCATGACGGCTAAATATGGCTTTAAAACTTTATTAATTTGCAAACGTAAGGCTGCATTTGACTGCCTTAATTCCAACTGAGTAACAATTGCTAAATGATAATTCTCAGAAAGCTGCCTGAAATGCATTTCAATTAATGTTAGTAATTTACTACTTGCACTTTGCTTGTCATGAATACTTTCAATAATTCGCTCAATGAATTGCCCCATTTTTTCTTCAAAAACAGAAATCAGGATGTCTTCCTTATTTTTAAAATAAAGGTAGATTGTGCCATCAGCTACACCTGCTTTTTTAGCAATCTTGGAAACCTGTGACCCGTGATATCCATTTTCTGCAATCACCTCTACTGCTGCTTCAATAATTTGGTTATACTTTGGCTTCGTTTTTTTCATAATATTCTCCTTGAACCTATTACAAAGTGAATGAATAATCATTCATAATTTTATTGTAACGAGCCAATTTCATTATGTCAAGAGAAGCTTGTTCGATTATTTTCGAAAAAAGAGCCTAAGCTCAAAGGGTGCTTTCTTTTTGTTGATTTCCTTTTTCTTCTTCAACTAATTGGCGCTTTAGAATCTTGCCTACAGCTGTTTTTGGTAATTCTTCTCGAAAATCATAGGCTCTTGGCACTTTAAACGTGGCTAGATGCTCTCTGCAATAGGTGTTTAATTCTTCTTCTCTAATCTCGTATCCGTCCTTTAATACGATATAGGCCTTCACTGTTTCCCCACGATAGGCATCCGGTATACCTGCCACAACTGCTTCTTGAATTCCTTCATGCTCATAAAGAACTTCTTCTACTTCTCTTGGATAAATATTGAATCCACCAGCGATGATGACATCTTTTTTGCGATCCACGACATAAAAATAACCCTCATCATCCATAAACCCGAGATCACCTGTGTATAACCAGCCATCTTTCAATACATTATCTGTTTCCTCCTGATTATTCCAGTAACCTTTCATAATTTGCGGACCCTTTACAGCAATTTCTCCAACTTCACCTATATCCGCTTCCTCATCGGATTCCAGACGAAAAATTTTAGAATCTGTATCAGGCCAAGGTACACCAATACTGCCATTCACCCGATTTCCCCAAATAAAATTAGCATGTGTAACCGGAGAGGATTCCGTCAGTCCATATCCTTCTACCAAACTTCCATTTGTAATTTTTTCAAATTGTTCCTGTACTTCAATAGGCAATGGGGCTGAACCACTTATACAAGCCTGAATGGAAGACAAATCATATTTATTTATGTCCGGATGATTTAAAAGACCAACATAAATAGTTGGAGCTCCTGGAAATAACGTTGGTTTTTGCTTTTGAATCGTTTTTAAAACCTTTTCAGCATCAAAATTAGGTAACAGAATCATTTTTGACCCTTGCATAACGGACATATTCATTACTGTTGTCATACCATATACATGGAAGAATGGTAATACACCTAAAACGACTTCCTTCCCTTCTTTTGTTTTATATAACCAAGACCTGCACATTTGTACATTTGCTACTAAATTATAGTGTGTCAGCATAACCCCTTTTGGATTTCCTGTTGTTCCACCAGTGTATTGCAATAATGCCAAATCATTTACCGGGTCGACCTCCACTTCTTTATAGCGGGCAGCGGATGTATCCATCATTAACTGCCACACATGCGTTTCTTCGCTTTGCTCCACCTTCACAACCATATTATATTGCTTTTTTTGAATAAATGGATACAAGCGATTTTTCGGAAACGGCAAGTAATCTTTAATCCCTGTAACAATGGTATGTTTCAAATTTGTGTTAGCGTGTACATTTGTGACCCTTGGCAGTAAAATATCCAGACAAACAATAAATGTTGCACCTGAATCTTTCAATTGGTGTTCCAGTTCCCTCTCTTTATATAAGGGATTTGTTTGTACAACAATTCCTCCTGCCATGAGTGTAGCATAATAACTAATAACTGCCTGAGGTGAATTTGGCAGCATCACAGCAACTTTATCCCCTTTTTTTAACCCTAAGGACTGCATGTAATTTGCCATTTTCCTTGTTTGGGTGTAAAGATCGTTGTATGTTATCTCCTTCCCCATAAAATGAAGCGCTTTCTTTTCTGGGTAGCGCTGAGCACTCTCAGCCAGAAATGCATGCAAGGGCTTTTCATCATACCCAATCGTGGTCGGTATTTCTGATGGATAATGCTTTTGCCATTTTTTCTCTTGGTCCATGATATCTCCTCCTATACTACTATATTATAACTCATTATACCGATAAATTTCTATTTTTTGAAATTTGAGCTTGTATTTTTTTCAAATTAAATATACGACCCCTACAATTACAAAAATAACTGCCACAATGATACATACTTTAGCTAATGTTTCCAACATCTTCTCCCCTTCTATAAAATTTTTATACTCCCTGAATACGCATTGCAATGATACCCTGAAATATTCTAAAACAGGGCATCATTATACTTAAAAAGACCGGCATTTAACGAAATTCAATTACCGTAACACCACTGCCTCCCTCACCGGAGGAACCGGGTCTTGATGAGGCAATACTTGTATGATTTCGTGCAAATTCCTGTACACCCTTACGAAGCGCGCCTGTACCCTTTCCGTGGATTATGGATACCTTGGAATAGCCCGCGAGCAATGCGTCATCCATATATTTTTCCAGTTTTGACATTGCATCTTCAAAACGCTCTCCCCGTAGGTCCAGCTCTGTTTTCACATGGTAGTTCGATCCTTTGATCGTTGCTACCGGCTCCTCGACCGTTTCTTTTTGTTTACCGATTAATTGAAGGTCCTCGCGTTTTACCTTTACCTTCATGATTCCTACTTGTACAAGATATTCGTGCTCATTCACTTTTTCCAGCACAGTACCTTGCTGGTTTATAGTGGTTAACTTAATTTCATCACCTGGGTGTAATGCTGTATTGTTTCGGACAGATGGTGATTCTTTTTTTGTATCTTGTTTCTGTGAAAGATTGGGTCTGGCTTCCTCGAGCATTTTCTTCGCTTCAATCCACTCGTGTTCTTTTATTTGGGTGTTGTTTTTCATCGAACGGACTTCATCTACGATTAATTCTGCTTCTTCCCGCGCTTTATTTAATGCCTTCTCTGCTTTTTCTTCCGCTTTTTTATATAATGTTTCCCGTTTTTGATCAAATTGCTTCCACTGCTTCTCCATATCCTCCCGAAGCTTTTCACTTTCAAGTAAAATCTGATGAGCCTCCTGATAATCCTTCTCTGCATTCAATTGAGACTTCTCCAATGAAGCAATCATATTTTCAACACTTGTAGAGTCTACGCCAATATGACTCCTAGCTTGTTCAATAACAGAATCACTTAAACCTAAACGTTTGGATATATCAAACGCATTACTCCTGCCGGGCACACCTATCAGTAAACGATAGGTTGGTTGAAGTGTCTCCATATCAAATTCCACAGATGCGTTAACTACATTGTTTCTGTTATAGCCATATGCTTTAAGTTCCGGGTAATGGGTCGTAGCAATAATGCGGGCGCCTCTGGATACAACGTCATCCAGAATAGACATGGCTAATGCCGCACCTTCCTGTGGATCTGTTCCAGCACCCAACTCATCAAATAATACCAATGTTTTATGATCTACATTTTCTAGAATTTCTACAATATTCGTCATGTGGGAAGAAAAAGTACTTAAATCCTGTTCAATTGATTGTTCATCACCAATATCTGCAAAAACATCTTCAAATACTGCCATTTCACAGCCGTCCAGTGCCGGGATTTGCAAGCCGGATTGGGCCATTAATGTACATAAGCCGACCATTTTTAATGTAACTGTTTTTCCGCCTGTATTCGGTCCTGTAATGACAATTGCCGTATATGTTTCACCAATCTCCACATCATTTGCGACTACCTCATCGCTTGATATGAGCGGATGACGTGCCTGAGACATTTTGATAATGCCTTGCTCATTCATGATCGGCATTGCTGCTTTCATTTGTCTGCCCAGTTTAGCACGGGCAAACATGAAATCGATTTTAGCTAAAACAGTAACATTATCCTGTAAAAATGCCTCCTGCTCTGAAATGCGTTCACTTATAACTTGTAAGATCCGCTCAACTTCCTGCTTTTCTTTGACTCTTGCTTCCTGTAATTGATTATTCAGATCGACGACAGACTTTGGTTCCATAAATAATGTCTGGCCGGAAGCAGATTGATCATGAACAATCCCCCCAATGGAGCCTCGGTGTTCTTGTTTTACTGGAAGCACATACCGTTCATTTCTTATCGTGATAATTGAATCAGACAACATATTGCTGTTTGATTTTGTATAGCTATCTAGTTTATCACGCACCCTGCTTTCAAATGTACGAATAGATGAACGAATTCCGCGCAATTTCTCAGAAGCACTATCCATCACATGTCCATGATCGTCAATACAGCTCTTTATATGTGTTTCCAGATCTCTAAGTGGTGTAATTTGCATCACAAGCTCTTTTAAAATAGGGAGATCCTCTTCCAGACTTTCAATAAAAGTCTTTACTTGTCGGCCACCATAAATGGTAGTTGCAACATCCAACGCTTCGCTTGTTGAAAGAATGCCTCCAATAACGCTTCGTTTTAGGCTTGCTCGAATGTCAGCGACCCCCCCTAAAGGAATAGACAGGTTTAAGCGTATAATTTGCATGGCTTCATCCGTTTCACGTTGTAACATCTTCACTTCACTTATATCCGTAGATGGTCGAAGCCCGAAAGCAAGATCTTTTCCCAATGAAGTGGCCGCCTGGTTATTCAATTGTTCGATAATTTTTTCAAATTCCATTGTACGGAGAATTCTATCGTTCATACGTTCATACTCCTTTAGGACGCGTGAATCTGTTTACTTATTACGCCGAAAGTAATTTATTAATTTCTCTGTTGACCAGGTGTTCATTACGGTTTCTTTTTGGATCCAGCCTTTTCTTGCTGAGGCAACACCATATTCCATATGATCCAGCATGGGATAACTATGTGCATCTGTGTTGATCGAAAGCGTAACACCAGCAGCATGTGCCCTACGTGCCCATTCCGGTGAAATATCCAAACGGTTTGGATTTGCATTTATTTCTAGTGCTGTGTTCGTTTCCTTAGCCTTATGAATCAATTTTTCCAAATCAACCTTGTACCCATTTCGTCGCCCAATTAACCTTCCAGTAGGATGTGCAATCAAAGAGACATATGGGTTTTCAAGTGCTGCATATAACCGATCCATTATTTTATCCTGTTCCTGATTAAAACTCGAATGGATAGCTCCGATTACAAAGTCCATTTCCTGCAAGAAATCTGTTGAGAAGTCCAAGTTCCCGTTTGGTAAAATATCCATTTCTACACCGGAAAATATATGGATATCTCTATATTTTTCATTTAGTTTTCCGATTTCCTCGCGTTGCTTTCTTAGTCTCGTTTCATCCAGACCTCCTGCAACTCGCAAATATTTGGAGTGATCGGTAATTGCTATAAACGCATATCCCTTAGCACGCGCCTGGTTCGCCATCTCTTCCAGTGACTGTGCACCATCACTCCAGGTTGTATGCATATGCAAATCGCCTCGAATGTCGCCTAACTCAATCAAGGGAACCTCTTCTTCAAAAGCTTCGACTTCTCCCGCATTTTCTCTAACCTCTGGTGGAATATAGGTTAATCCAAAATGATTGAAAAATTCCTTCTCCGTTGGAAAGGTGAAAATCTCATTGGTTTCTTCTTTTTCAATTCCATATTCATTGATTTTTTCACCACGTGATTTTGCAAGCTGACGCATCGCTACATTATGCTCTTTTGATCCGGTAAAATGATGTAATGTTGACGCAAACTCTTCCCTTTTTACAAGACGAAAATCAACATTAATATCATAAATATCCTGCAATGTTACGGATACTTTTGTATCTCCCTTCGCAATTACCTCTTTAATATCAGGCAATTCTAACAAGGAATCACGAACTTTTTCCGGTTGTTCTGTTGCGATGATGAAATCAATATCTTTAATCGTCTCCCGCATCCTGCGCAGACTCCCGGCACGCGAATAGTCATCCACTTCAGCAATCCCCTGAAGATACGCTTCTACTCTCTCAGCAATGGGAAGCATTATGGCAATTGGTAATCGTTCCGGTCGCTTATTCATTTCCTCAAGTGAGATTAGAATCTTATCTGCTGTCTTCTTGCCAAACCCTGCAAGACGCTCCACCTGTTTATTTTCACATGCAATTTTTAACGATTCCGCATCCGAAACGCCAAGTTCTTTGTATAGTTTCGCTAATTTTTTTCCACCTAAACCAGGAAGATCAAGTAATGGCACCAGGCCTTCTGGCACTTCCTTTTTTAGTTCCAATAATGTTTCTGATCTTCCGGTTTGTATATATTCCTCAATGACCGTACTCGTTCCTTTGCCAATCCCGTTTAGCTTTGTAAAATCATCAATATCTGTTAACGACCGATCATCAGTCTCAAGTGCTTGAGCCGCTTTACGGTAAGCAGAAATTTTAAACGAATTCTCTCCTTTTAATTCCATGTAAAGGGCAATCGTTTCCAGTTGTTTTATAACATCTTTTTTATTTAGCTTCATTGTTTACCACCTGCTTGACTTTCACCTCTGTTATGGAGGCGATTTGAAATATTTGGGTTACTTTATGGCAGCTATCCATTAAATAGACCAGCTACATGTTCGAACCATAATTCGGTTATTTTACCTGAAAAATACGGTGTGTTCTCGATTATAAACATTGCTATAGACGAGTTCGTTATCCAGGATTGTATCGTGTCGATAGGTGTTAACGCCAGGATATACAACACAATAAAAAGTATCAGGTAAATTTCTATAAATCCTAATACGGCTCCCAGTATCTTATTAACTGATTTTAAAATTGGTAAATATGCTACAAAATCCAGCATGGAGGCAATAATTTGTAATATTATTTTTACAGCAAAGAAAATGATGGCAAATGCAATTGCGTTGTAGAACGCGTTTTCAAGGGGTAAGGATTCAAGAAAGTCAGCCCATGCGCCGTCTGATAATTCCGGATATGGAATCCATAAGGAAAGCCTTGCTCCAAGATCATCATAGTAAAGTATTGCAGCTATAAACGCTGCAATAAACCCGACTAAATGAAAAAGTTGGAGAATAAATCCTCTTTTTAAACCAATTAAAAAACCAAAAATCAAGAATATGATTAAAATGACGTCAAACATATTTTATTTATCCTCTTTCCTATTAAGTGAACCTACCAACTTAGCGTAGTCTTCTTTCAGTTTCAAATAATCATTCATTGTATTTACAGCAGTAAGAACAGCAAGTCTTGTCGTATCAAGATGCTTATTCTGTTCATGAATTTCGCTCATCTTCTGATCTACCAGGCTCGCGACCATCCGAACATGAGATGCAGGTTCCTCACCGATTATTGTATATGATTTATTATGTATTTCCACCGTTATGCGTTCTTTATTAGTATGAGCCACACAGAAATCCTCCTGCCTGAGAAATATTGTTCACTTTATAGTAACATGAAGTGAAGGGATTAGGAAACTACGAAGCACATGATGTATTGGCACTTTACCCGTTTAAATAAAGGTTAAAGTTTGCTATAGTTTACATATTGGAATAGATTGGAGAGGACATTATGCCACAACGTGTGGATGTAGTACCACAGGAAACAATTAACAAAATGAAATATTTTTACAGAAGCGCATTGACGTCCACACCTCAAGGGGCCATTTTTAGAGCCAAAACAGAAAATGCCACTGTAACTGCCTATAAATCCGGAAAAGTACTGTTTCAAGGAAGTACACCAGAGATTGAGGCTCAAAAGTGGATAGCGGATCCAGGCGCAAAAGCACAACAACCAAAGAAAGAAGGAACAATATATGCTCCACCACCTACATTATTCAAAAGTAATCATATAGGTTCTGATGAGGCTGGCACAGGGGATTATTTTGGCCCTATTACAGTTGCAGGTGTTTTTGTTGAAGACCATCAAATCGAACAATTAAAAAACATGGGCGTAAAGGATTCGAAAAACCTGACTGACACTACTATCCGCAAACTGGCCAAGGAAATCATAAAACTCAACATCCCCTATTCCTTACTCATTTTGCATAATGAAAAATATAATAAGCTGCAGCGTCAGGGATGGACCCAAGGAAAAATGAAAGCAGTTCTGCATCAGCATGTCATAAATAATCTGCTGAAGAAAATAGGTAATAATTCAATGGACGGCATCATCATTGATCAATTTTGTGAGCCGGCAGTCTATAAAAAACATATTTCATCTGAAAATCTAACACTGGCTGAAAATACATATTTTATGACGAAAGCAGAAAGCTACTCGATCGCTGTTGCTGCTGGCTCCATCATCGCAAGAACAAGTTTTCTAAGCGAAATGGATAAACTGTCAGAACAAATGGGGATCACCATACCAAAAGGTGCCTCCAAAAAAGTGGACCAAACCATAGCAAAAATAATCAGCTCAAAAGGTGAAACAATATTGAATACATGCGCAAAAACACATTTCGCCAACACAAAAAAGGCAAGAATATATATATAGAAAAACGATACGGTGAGCAACACCGTATCGTTTTTTCTACCTAGGCTGTTTTCTAAAAGATTGCTGCTTTTGACACAAAAGATACTTTACCTAAGATCTCACATATGCGCCAAATTCATTATTTACTTTTTCAACAATTTTTTGATATGACCGCTCTACCTCATCATCTTGCAATGTTTTTTCGGGATGTTGATAAAGTAGACTATAGGCAATCGATTTCTTGCCTTCAGGTACATTCTCCCCTTGATAAACATCAAAAATCTGTACATTTTTTACAAGCGGGGCCCCTACCTCTTCAATCATTGATTTTACTTCTCCCGCTACTACTTCCTCATCGAGGATAAAGGCTATGTCCCTTGCGACGGATGGATATTTAGGTATTTGATGATAGGACGGATTGTCCGAATAAGCTGCCAAAACTTCCTCTATATTGACATCAAACACATATGTTTCATTCAGATCCATGTCCTTTTCCAGTAGGGGATGAAGTTGTCCCATAAAACCGATCACCTTATTACGGATGAGCATGGTTGCACATCTTCCAGGGTGCATGTCAGGAAGTTTTGCCTGTTCAAATGTAACCGGGATTTGTAAGTAGTCAAATAATCCTTCCAATACTCCTTTAACGACATAGAAATCAACAGCTTTCTTCTCTTGCTGCCACGGCTGTTCCATCCATTTTCCTGTTAATGCACCAGCTAAACGCAAGGACTCATCGGGTTGTTCTTTTAACACTTCTTCATCTGAAATAAATATGGCACCAAGTTCGTAATAGCTCAAGTCAGCTTGATTTCTGGCCTGATTATAAGCTAGCGTGCTTAATAATTCCGGCAATATGCTTAGTCGCAAATATCTATGATCCTCACTCATTGGCATAGCTAACTCAACAGGCTTTGGACCTTTCGCTTTCATTTCCGGACTGATTAACATTGAAATATTATCCTTGTTTGTTAAAGAATGGGTTATTGTTTCCATCAGCCCAGCACCTTCAAGGTAATTTTTTACATTTCGTTTTAATAGCTGTCGCTCGGTTAAAGCACCTGCATGTGACTTGCCGAATGGTAATGTGAATGGTAAATGATCATACCCATAAATTCGAGCAACTTCTTCCAGCATATCTTCAAATATCTGAATATCCTGACGCCTTGTTGGGGCATAGACGGTAAAGTCTTTGTCATTCTGTTTGAAATTGAAACGCAGCTTATTTAAAATATGGACGATTTCCTGGCCGGAAATATCTGTGCCTAGTCGTTTATTGATTTCATCCACATTCATTACTACTGTCTTTTCGGAATGATCTAACTTGTCAACTTCCACAGGATTTGCTAGTACTTCTCCTCCAGCATGTTGCTTTAATAACTGAGCTGCCCTAAGTCCTGCTGATTTCACACGGTTTGGATCCACGCCTTTTTCAAATCGGGTACTGGATTCACTACGCAGGCCAGTATCTTTGACTGTCGTCCTTACCGCTGATGGTGCAAAATAGGCTGCTTCCAATAAAACAGTAGTAGTTTCTTCCGTTACTTCTGTACTCGCTCCTCCCATCACTCCAGCTAGCGCAATCGGGGCTTCTCCATTCGTAATCACGAGATGATCTTCTGATAATATTCTTTCTTTTTCATCCAGGGTAACTAGCTTCTCCTCTTGTCTGGCACGACGAACCAATATCTTTTTAGATTGCAAACGATCGTAATCAAAGGCGTGTAATGGTTGCCCATATTCAAGTAATACAAAATTCGTAATATCAACTACATTGTTGATTGGACGTATCCCCGCAGCCATCAAATAGTTAGCTATCCATGGCGGGGAAGGTTTTATTTCAAGATTTCTAATAATAAAAGCACCATAATATGGATTTAAATCCGTATCTTCAACCTCTACATCAATGTATGCACTCGTTTCTTCATCACTTACTTCCACATCTTCAGCCGGCAGAAGAATCGGTTTATCTAAAATAGCAGCTACTTCATAAGCAACACCCAACATGGACAAACTGTCAGCCCGGTTTGGGGTTAGGTCAAATTCCAACACCACATCATCTAAATTTAATATCGGCCGAACGCTTTCACCGGTTAAAACATCGTCAGGAAGAACAACGATTCCATCTGAGACCTCTTTTGGCAGATATTTTTCTTTCAGTCCTAATTCTTTTAGTGAACAAATCATACCATTTGACTGGACACCACGTAATTTTGTTTGTTTGATTTTAACATTTCCAGGTAAAACAGCACCAGGCTTTGCGACAGCCACTTTTTGGCCCTGCGCTATATTTGGTGCACCGCATATGATTTGCAGTTTTTCCTCGCCAACATCGACATTACAAAGGCTTAGCTTATCCGCATTGGGGTGTTTCTCACAAGAATCGACATAACCAATAACTACATCGTTGTTTTCTTCAGCTATATATTCAATTCCATCTACTTCAATTCCGGACTTTGTAATCTTTTCAGCAAGCTCTTCAGGACTTAAGTGTCCTAAATCAACATAATTTCTTAACCAATTTAATGATACGAACATCAATACTTACCTCCTCTATGCTTTATGGTATTGTTTTAAGAATCGTTTATCATTGGTATAAAATTGACGAATGTCATTCACGCCATATTTCAGCATCGCAATACGGTCAGGTCCCATACCAAACGCAAAGCCACTATAGACTTGAGGATCAAACCCTGCCATTTCCAGGACATTCGGATGAACCATACCCCCACCTAAAATCTCAATCCAACCCGAGTTCTTACATATAGAACAGCCCTCGCCATGACAAGCTTTACATGAAATATCCATTTCGACAGAAGGCTCTGTAAATGGAAAGAAACTTGGACGCAACCTTATTTCACGGTCTTCTCCAAACATCTTTTTAGCAAATACGTCTAATATACCTTTCAGGTCGCTCATCCGCACATGCTTGTCTACATAAAGTCCTTCGATTTGTGTGAATTGATGGGAGTGTGTCGCATCATCTGTATCTCTTCTATAAACCTTACCGGGACAAATCATTTTTACCGTATTTCCGCCATCATAGGAACGCATGGTTCTCGCTTGTACTGGTGATGTATGTGTGCGTAATAACAGGTCATTTGTAATGTAAAATGTATCATGCATATCTCTTGCAGGATGGTTTTCCGGTAAATTCAATGCCTCGAAATTAAAATAATCGGTTTCTACTTCAGGACCTTCCCTTACCTCAAATCCCATTCCGATAAATAAATCCTCAATCTCTTCAATAATCTTTGTTAATAAATGTGGCCCGCCTACTTGCACAGGGCGGCCCGGAAGCGTCACGTCGATCCTTTCTGCCTCCAATTGTTTTTCAAGCGCTAGTCTTTCCAGTTCTTCGTTTTTTTGCTCCAGGCTTTTGGATATCTTCTCCCTTACCCGGTTTGCAATTTCACCAACAACGGGACGTTCTTCTTTTGAAAGATTGCCCATCCCCCTTAACACACTGGTTAACGAGCCTTTTTTACCTAAATAGGCAACTTTAATATCTTGAAGTTGTTTTAGCCCCTTTGCTTGATTAATACTTTCCAGCGCTTCTGTTTGTATTGCTTCTAATTGATCTTTCATCCAAGTCTTACCTCCTTAAAAATAAAAAACAGCCTCCATCCCCTAAAAAGGGACGAGGCTGTAAATTCGCGGTACCACCCTTGTTGACACACACACGTGTGTCCAACTTAGATATGATAACGGATTAAATCCGGAACACCTTTACTTATGTCTATAAGGTCTAAGTGCCAGCTCCAGAGTGAAATAATAACATTTAATACGGTAGAAATACTCTCAGTCCAGGCATTTCTTCCCTTTCCCGCTCCTAAATTGTTATTTGGCTCTTTCGATACTTGGTTATGCAATATTACCATCTATTATAATTAGTTTAATTAGAGCTTGCAACTATTTTTACGTGATACATTAAAATCCCTGCAGCGACACTGACATTAAGCGACTCCGCTTTACCGTAAATCGGTATTGTTACAATTGTATCAGCAAGTTGCAGTAATTCAGTTTGGATTCCGGCACCTTCATTGCCCACCATTAATGCTATTTTATCACTCTTTTTTATTTCATTATAGGCTTTTGCATCATCCGACAGTGCCGTTGCCCATATATTAAATCCATTCTTCTTCAATTCCATTATTTCGCGTTTCAGATTTGCTTGAAAAATAGGAATGTGAAAAAGCGATCCCTGTGTTGCTCGAATAACTTTATCATTATATAAATCCACCGTCTCATTACCTAAAACAATTCCATCAAACCCGCTGGCATCTGCAGTTCGAATCATTGTACCGAGATTACCGGGATCCTGCACGGAATCAATCAGCAGAACATTATTACCTCCTAACTTAACAGGTTCATTCATTTTCACGATTGCAGCTATGCCTTGTGGTGCTTTTGTTTGGGAAATATGCTGAAAAACATGATCGCTTACGCATTCAACAGAAACTTCTTTGCTCCAGTCTGGTAATTCAATCGTGTCAATTGCAATGATCTCATCAATTGTCCACTCACTTTTCCAAGCCTCTTCCACTAAATGAAACCCTTCGATAAGAAACACACCTGTATCAATGCGCCCTTTTCTTTTATGTAATTTACGCCATACTTTCACCTTATTATTTTTAACTGATGTAATCATATTTTTCAGTCCTCTTCCTTATGTCTATTTTTATCATACATATTATCAGTGTTACTGGTCAAACTATCCTTAGTTAAATTTAAAAATGAGGTGAAGTAAATGGATTTAAACTTACGAAAAGCCATTCTATCTAATATTGCTACAAATGATCAAGATCAGTTGGAAGCAACTATTGTTGATGCCATTCAAGAAGGAGAAGAAAAAATGCTCCCAGGGCTCGGCGTTATCTTTGAATTAATATGGAAACAAGCAGATGAACAGGAGAAACAAAACATGGTTGGCACATTGGAACAAGGCGTTAAACAAGCGGTGGATACACAATAAATAAAAATAAACGAGATGGGTGTTAAAAAAGCATCTATCTCTTTTTTTACTTCTATTTTATGAAAAATTTGACTATATTTGTCGTAAATGCTATAAAAATACCATATACTTTATTGTATAGGTCTTTATCATTCCTAATACATATAATGATAAAGTGCAAAAAAGAAAGGAGAGATGGAATGGGAGAAACAGTGAATAATGGGGAGAAGAAAAAGGGTTTTTCCAAAGGATTAATTGCTATTATTATTACAGTCGTTGTAGTGGCTGGTGGTAGTGTAGCAGCATTTGTCTTATTAAACTTTTCGGAAAAAGAGCAGTACTTTTTAGCAGAGAAAAACTCACTGGAATTTATGGGAGAAAAAATGGAAGAACGTTATCAACAGGAACTGGATTGGCTGGAGCAGTCCCAGGAAACCCCCATGCAGCAAACAGTGGAACTGGCTGCGGAATATAATGACCCAAATGAAATGAGTGGCATTGGTACAGTTAGCCCCTCACAAATCATTAACAATTCCACTATTTCGATAACTGGCGCTAGTGATATGGAAAATGAGCAAGCATCTGCTGAAATACAGGCAAATATCGGTGGTATGGAGATAGACGGCTTTAACTTCTATGTAACCGCAGAAGATGTAACAGCTGGTCTGCCATTTATGAATGAATTGCTTCAGTTAAAAGATGAGGATTTTGGAAGTCTGATGCAACAACTCGATCCAAATGCTTTTACAGGCGAAGAGAATATGAATCTGGAGAGCTTATTTGAAGGTACGGATACATTCAATGAGGATATCGAATATTTCCAAGAAGAATACGGAGAAATGGTATACAATGAATTACCTGACGATGCATTTGAATCTACAGATGAAACTATTCAAGTAAATGACGAATCATTAGATACAGAGAAAATCACCTTTCACCTTACAGAAGAACAATTAAAAGAATTAATAACAATCGTTTTTGAGAAAATGCAACAGGATGATCGAATTAAAGAAATGATGCGTGAGCAATTTGTTGCAGGGTCCATGGGTACACCAGCTATGGAAGGTGAAATCGATCAATTTATAAATGAATATGAAACTGCCATAGGTGATGTCGTAAACGGTTTAGAAGATTTTCAGATTCCTGATGGGTTAACTTCCACCATTTGGATTCATGATGATGTTATTGCCCAGCGTGATTTCCAAGTCGAAATGGGGCCTACTGGCGAGGAGTTAGTAAGCTTTAGCGTGAACGGAACACAATTGCTACGTGATGCGAATCAAACCTTTAACTACGATCTAGGTATCTCTGATTCTTCTACTGATGGTACTGTTAATATTGCAGGTGATCTGTCCTGGGAGGATAACAATGCAACAGACTCTATTAATCTAACAGTAGAAGACGTTACACTGGCGTATGAAGGCACGGAATCTTTAAGTGATGGCACGAGAGATTTTGACCGAACATTTTCCTTTGATCAAGCAGGCAGTGGTGGAAGCCTGATCTGGTCCGGCTCTTCAACCTATGATAATGATCAAATGAATGCAGAGCATAATTTTTCCGTTGAAAGTCCTGAAATCAGCCAAGATATGTTTGCACTTCAAGTAATGACTGATTCACAAACCATAGACAGTGTTGAAATGCCTAGTGAAGAGGATGTACGTGACTTGGGCAGTATGAGTGAAACTGAACTCATGGACTTTGTAGAACTTGAAGTCACACCACAATTTCAGCAATGGCTATTTGGTTTAATGGGTGGCGGTCCAGGATTTCAATAGAAACTCTGAAACTGCCACTTGAAACATGAAATGAAACGGGAGTGGAACCATGCATTCCATTAGACATATCTTATTATTTATGAAGAATCATTTTATGCAGCTCAGGAGGAAGTGGCTCTCACTTCCTCTTCTTTTAGTTTTCCCAATTTTAATTGTGGGATTGATTGCAACAATTGTTATTACGCTCATTCTCCCACCCGAGGATGATCCCATTCAGTTGGGTTTGGTAGATTTGGATCAATCAAATGAGACCCAATTAATGGTCGAATTTATTGATGAATCTTCCTTGTTGGGTGAATATATTCAAATACATAGCATGTCAGAAGACGTGGCGGCTGAAGCGATAGAGCATAATGAGCTGAGTTCTTATGTTATTTTTCCAGCTAGCTTTACAGAGAATTTATATCAGGGGACCCCAGTTGAACTTCCAATCATCGGTAATCCAGAAGAGCCAACGAAAAGTTATGTCATCCAGGGGCTTGTCGAAAGTATTACAAGGCATATCAGTACCGCACAGGCGAATATTTTAACAATTAACCACTATGCTCGGGAATTAGGTTTGAACGCAGAAGCACGCAATGATTTATTGTTTGAACAGTTTCAGGGATTTCTTTTTTATACCATCGGCAAAGACAGAATTATGAATGATGAGCAGGTGTTAAATAGCGCTACATCCTCACCAGTTCACTATTACGGGATTGCGGGATGGTTTATTATACTTACTCTCTGGCTTTTAAGCATTTATAATTTTCTAAGCAAAGAAGAAAGCTTACGCATGAAGCAGCGAATGAAGCTTTATGGTGTCACGGAAATTAGGCAAGTCTTTGCAAGGATGTTCGTTACATTACTGGTGGCTGCTGTTTTTGCAGCTGGTTCTTTTGTTCTGTTGCAAAATGCACTAAATTTTGACCTGATTATCGATGGTTATATGCGAATAATGCTGATTACACTTTTATACAGTTTTTTATTGCTACAAAGCTATTCTATTGTGGAAATTATTCTAACGTCACAGAAGCTTCGTTTATTTTCACAATCATTAATATCTGTAATATTGCTATTATGTAGTGGTGCTATCATTCCAACCATCTATTTTCCGTTATATATACAGGATGTGCTTATGTATAGTTTTTCACATGAGGCGTTTAACTGGTTACAAGAAATCCTTCTACGCGGGCGCCTGTATGCTAATTATATTCCATTACTCCTGATGAATGCAGTAGGCTTCTTTATCCTCATTGGACTTTCTCTATGGAAGGAGCGTGCGTGAGAATGACCAGTATATTTCAAACACGTCTGCTCCATTGGAAGAAGCAATGGACTGCCCTTCTCTTTTGGCTTCTGCTTCCTATCATTGCAACAAATGTCATCATTCATGCTACAGATGTTGTCCAGGGGGAAAGTAAAATTCCGGTTGGCATTGTGATCGAGGAAGAGACACCGCTTGCTATGGCTCTTTTGCAATCAATGAAAGAAACACCGCTTCTTCGCATTTATGAAACAACAGAAGAAAATGGGCTTCTTCTGTTGGAAAGACATGAGCTAGATAGTGTTTTCGTCATTGAAGAAGAATACGCGGAGCAAGTCCGAAGCGGCAGCCGTAATCAATTAATTACAGGCTATCAATCGGATCTTTCATTTGCATATACACCAGTACGAGAAATGATTATCTCCTACGTACAACAGGATACTGCTAGAACAAAAGCAGCGAATACGGTGGATGACTTAAGTGAAAGGTATAACCCGAACCAACAATGGACCTGGGAAGACATTATTGAAAAAAGCAAGCAAATAGAAACAGATGAAAATTTACTGCGCACAACGTTTTCTTTTTCAGTTGGAGATGAAAATGCGGAAAATGACGAGCATGATGTTACAGTATGGACCACATGGGGCCTGTGGGCTGTTTTCAGTGTATTATCCACCCTACTTCTGTTTGATTGGGTTATTAAAGAAGGAAGGTCAAGCCTAATCTCGCGTTTTGCATTTATACGTATTCCGTTCAAAGATTACTTACTGCAAAATGTTTTATTGTATACGGTATTGCTGTTTTTAATGGATCTTACAGCTGCGCTTGTTTTTTATTTCCTTCATGATGAGCAAATAAGTCTATCATTCATTGGCGCATTGCTGATCTACCGTTTCACATTAAATACAGGTACTTTTCTTCTTGCATTAGTCTTTAAAAATTTATACCTGTACTACAGCGTGTCTTTTGCTATTACGTTAATCATTGCAATTACAAGTGGTGCGGTAATACCAGTTGATGGGATTACAAATTATTTTGAGTGGCTGGAATTCATGAATCCGCTAGAGCCTTTTTTATCAGGAAATAGTGTGAATGTCTGGTTATTCCTGTTTCTTATCGTCATCCTAATCTGGTACCTAAGAAGGGAGAAATCCAATGCTTAACGTGAATGTTTTATCCAAAATGTACGGTAAAAAGTCGATTCTGAAAGACATATCTTTTTCAGCAAAGGAAGGGGAAGTCATCGGACTTGTAGGCGAGAATGGAGCAGGAAAATCCACCCTGCTCCAAATCATTGCAACATTGCAAAAGCCTACAAAAGGGACGCTTTCCTTATTAGACATGCCCTATCATAAACATAAAAAGGATATTCGAAAACAAATTGGCTTTGTTCCCCAAGATATTGCCATCTGGGATGAGTTTACAGTGGAAGAGAATATGGTTTTTTTCGAAAAACTCTCCTGGAAAAAGAAAAGCAAAGATGAACTAAATCAAATCTGCCTAGATATGAAGCTTGATAAATGGAAGGAACCAGTTAAGACATTATCCGGTGGGATGAAACGAAAATTAAACCTGGCAATTAGCCTCATCCATAATCCAAGTCTTTTGTTATTAGATGAGCCAACGGTTGGCATTGACTTGAAATCTCGCAAAGAAATTGGGACCTATTTAAAAAAATTGGCCATAAAAAAAGAAACGTTAATTGTTTATACAACACATGATATGGATGAAATTATTAGTTTATGTGACCGTGTTATATGTATAGGTGACGATCCTTTTTATGAAGAGATCCTTATAAATGCCGGCAAAGAAGTAATTTCTTTTTAAAGTTTTTATTGCTTCTACCGGTAATTATAGTAAAATAGAAATAAATGGCATAAAGGGGCCCATTAAATGGAGATAAATGATTTACAATCGATGATCCAAAATCAGGCAATGTCTTTAGTAACATCAAAAAACAACTCGGTCTCAAACTATCCCCCAGTGGATGATTTAGCTTTCAAAGGGCTGCTTCAGGAAAGAATAAATCATCTGCCACAACGACAGGCTACCAACGGAAGCAGTGCCATGGCTACATATCCGTATTTGAATACATTAAAACCTGCAGTATTCAACTCAAGTAACACATCAACAGCAACACCATTTGATACTTATATAGCCGACTCGGCTGGAAAGTACGGTATTGACGAGAAACTTATTCATTCTGTGATTGAGGCGGAATCCAATTATAATGCAAATGCCGAAAGTATGGCTGGAGCAGAAGGCTTAATGCAATTAATGCCTGCAACAGCAAAAGGTCTCGGGGTCTCCAACACCTTTGATCCCAGGCAAAATATCGAAGGTGGAACAAAATATTTAAGCCGGATGGTAAATCGTTATAATGGTAACCTTGAACTCGCGCTTGCTGCATATAATGCAGGGCCCGGAAATGTTGATAAATATCAAGGAGTACCACCATTTAACGAAACACAAAACTATGTAGAAAAAGTGATGAATTCTTATTTGGCATAATAAAGGCTGCCCAGGAGGCAGCCTTTATTTTTTAGGATAAAACAATATCTTTTACTGTATCTTTATCTAATTTCTTAATTGCTTCTACAATTAGTTTAACCGCGTTTTCAAAGTCATCACGATGTAAAATAGCTGCATGTGTATGAATATAACGTGTTGCAATCGTGATGGACAAGGATGGTACACCGTTTGCTGTCAGATGAATGGAACCGGAGTCTGTTCCACCACCTGGCATGGAAGAATACTGGTATGGAATCTCATGCTCATCTGCTGTGTTAACAATTAACTCACGTACCCCTTTATGTGAAATCATAGATGCATCATATAGAATAATCTGCGGACCTTTTCCTAATTTGCTATCCGCATCCTTATCAGAAATACCAGGTGTATCACCAGCAATACCTACGTCTACACCAAATCCGATATCCGGCTCAATGGCATGTGCAGAAGTTTTGGCACCACGCAGTCCAACTTCTTCCTGAATGGTTCCAACACCATAAACTATATTTGGATGATCTACATCTTTAAGTTGTTTTAACACTTCAATTGCAATTGCAATCCCAATTCGATTATCCCATGCTTTTGCCAGAAGCATTTTCTCATTTTTTAATTGCGTAAACTCAAAGTAAGGGACAACAGAATTACCAGGTGTTACACCAAATTCCCCTGCTTCTTCTTTGCTCGATGCCCCAATATCAATAAACATTTCTTTAATATCGACCGGTTTTTTCCGTTCTTCTGCGGAAAGAACATGTGGCGGTTTTGAACCAATTACTCCTGTTACATCCCCGTTATCTCCCATAATGGTTACGCGTTGTGCCAACATTACCTGATTCCACCAGCCCCCAACTGTCTGGAAATAGACAAATCCATTATCATCAATTCGAGTTACCATGAAACCAATTTCATCTAAGTGCCCGGCAATCATAATCTTTGGGCCATCCTCATCGCCTGATTTTTTGGCAATTAAGCTTCCCAGGTTATCTGTAAAAATTTCATCCGCATAAGGCTTGATATATCCTTCCATTGCATCTCTTGCTTCTTTTTCATTTCCCGGAATACCTCTTGCATCTGTTAAATCTTTTAACATATTTAACGTTTCATCTGAGTTAGCCATATGTACCTAAATCCTCCTTTGTTTTATACCATTATTATTATACCCTCTTTGTATAAAAGAAAAAAATATTTAACACTCCGAAAGAAGTCTCCCACCTCAAGGAATATGAAGAGCGATAGCCCAATGAGTAGGTGGGAGATGAATTTCGGCTGGCGTCAGCCTAATGCTTTCTGCTCAAACTGCCAATTATTGTTGTGGCTGATTCGCGTCAAATCCTTAAGACCAACCTGTTTATAGCTTTTATTGGGCATGGTGATATATCCCCCTTCGATGGACTTGACGTAAGCCCCACTTGTTCCTGTAAATCCAGTAATATAGCCTGTCTTTTCATATACCCTTACTTTGTCATTCAAATAAAATCCCTTGAGGTATTTCTTGTTCTTTTCATTTCGTTTGCTTAGCGTGTTTTTCGTTTTACGTCCTTTTCTGGCCGTCGCCTCATGAAGGGAACGTTTCTTTTTCCGAAATTGCTTGATTTTGAGGGTGTCTCTGGTGTTTTCTTTGATGAATGAAATGCCACTGATCGCAATCGCATCATTCATATGGCTTTTTTCCAATCCCAGTTCTTTACGCTTTGGCGTAGTTACTGATCCATAGGTGATTGCTGCGTGTGGATACTTGATAAATACCTTTCGGCGAAAGCTATTCATGAACGGCCCTTCTTTGTATTGTGGCAACCTTTTTCCTTCGATCATCCATTTCCAAAGAATGTTTCCACTCTGGTGGCTCTCATGTGTGTGACAGTCCGTACAGACGGTAACCAGGTTGTCTGCCCGATTGGAACCTCCATGTGAACGGTATAAGAGGTGATGGGTGTTCAAAATTTTGTCTTTCTGTTTGCACACTTGACACGTATAGTTATCCCTCGCAAATACAAAGTAACGCACGTCATGATAGCCATACGTCTGACCCTGTTGGTAGGCAACGCTGGCAATATCCGGGTCGATCATCTTTTGCACATCGAATTTGCCAACCTCTATGGTTAACGCAGGATTTGGCACAAGATCGTAAAACTTGTTGATCCAAAAGAAGGTATTTTCCACCCGGCTCTGGATACTCGGTGGTAGCCATCCTTTCTCCCGGCTGCGATTTTGAAAGCGAGGCTTTCGATAACGTGTTTTCCGGTTTCTCCTGGAGTGTCTGTAGTTCTTCTGGTATCAATGTCAGCTTTGACATCCTGACGCAATTCCAGTTCCCCTTTAGCTAGTACCTTGTCTTCATTTGTAATGGCGATGCCAACATGTTTCGCTCCCAGATCCACCCCGATATTCACTTCTTGTGTGTAATGATTGGTTTTATATAACAATTGAATGCCAAACGGGTTACGGGATACGATTTTTGCCTTCTTTTCTCGAAGCAGCAGTCTTGCTTTTCTAGGTTTGCATGGCATTAAAGGTTCTCCATGCTTATTAATAACGAACACTACCATAGTGTTCCTCCTCTCAGAGTGGTTACCCTTCGCCAAATGTTGGTATGACTTTGCTAAAAAGCCAAAGTCAGGTTGACCGTTCCTACCCATTCAGAACAATTACAGCGCCTGCACAGAGCAACGGACTAGGGTATCATCCGAGGGTGTGATAACCAAACCAACGTAGTCAATGAAGATTTAGGCTAGACAACTAAAGGCTTTTTTCAAGCCCCCACTTCAATCAGACTGAAAGTTCGATAAGTGGTGGGTAGTTGACGTTAGTACCCTTGATCCTGTCGCGCATAGTTAACTTCATTTTTCTTTAGATAAGCGTCCTGAATATCTGCTTCTGTAAATCCCAGTAATTCCCCAAGCAGTAAGTAGTTTTCAAACAGGCGTACATAATTTTCTTTTGTTGGGTCTTGTTTAAAAACCGTACAGGCTTCAAATACATTATTAAATTGTTCGGTTTCGTTTAATAAAGTTAACCGTAATTCTCTGCCATCATATTGATACCCTTTTTCGATTCCTAATGATAAAATAAAATGAGTTCCATCAACATATTCTTCCAATATGACGCTTTTTTCATTCCTTGGTTTCGTACTCCAAAATTTAAAACATCTTGTTTCATTTGCAAGTTCACCAAGCTCTACAAGTAGTGCGAGATATTTTTCCTGAAAAACATCCTTATCCAATAAGTCATGTTTTTCTTCAATATACTTGTCCAATTTCTCTTGCATCGAATATAATGCCTTCCAGTCCAATTTAATATTCCCTCATTTCCTTTTTTTATGATTGTATCATGAATTCTCGGGAATAGTGAAACCAAGTAGAGACTTAAATCGTATAATAGGATAACAAACAACAGGGAGACGGTTAAATATGATCGTTATTTTATTTCGGATATTAATTCTTATAGCACTAGCTCTCCTCGTGTATACATTGATTCAATATGTTCGCAACCCGCAAAGAAGATTGCGTATTGCCAAAGAATCCAAAACATTCTTCTTTCTGGACGAACCGGAAAATAGCAAAAAAAATCTGCAGTTTGTATACAAAGGATGTTTATTTGAAGGGGAAAAGTACCTTGGTACAACCGAAGAGGCATTTGAAGTCGTCAATATACATGTTACTGCCCGTGATCCACTGGAGTTACGAGGATTAACACGGGATGATCTATATTTTTTAGAGGGTGAAATCCTTATACGCTACCCCCATGCCAAAATTGAGTGGAAGCATCCTATTAATCAGCTGTTATTAACTGGCATGGAATAAAAAATCACTCATCTATTTTTATATAGACGAGTGATTTTTTGCTACGTGCTTACCTGGAAAAATTCCTGCCATTTAATAATAATCTCTTTTCTTCTTAATAGATAAATAAATGGTAATAATGCGGTTAAAAATACGAAGATGTGAAGTGGGGTTAAATTAGATATCCAGCCACCAATGGACGTGTATACAAATGCTAAAGGGATATTGGATAGTAAGGATGATTTCGTATAATCTTTAAAGCTTCCCGAAATTTCAATTAAACAGAGAGACAAAAGATGAAAATGAATAAAGGGTACAAGGCGTAGTAGTGTAATTTGAGATGTTGTTAGTTCAGCATGACCACCCATCATTTTCTTTTTAACACGTAGCAGTTTATCAAACGATTTGGGCATCCATTTTATAATAAAGTAAAAAACAACACTGGATAATGTAATACCGATAATCGAATATACTGTTCCTGCAACCGCCCCGAACAAGATACCGCCTGAAATGCATATGAAAACAACAGGGAGAAAAAACAATGGCCGCAGTAAATGGAAACTAATGAAAAGTATTGGGGCGAACAATCCACCAGTCCCAATGAAGGCCATCAAGTAATTCCCAAAAACCTCCATACCTAACCTCCTTCTTTTTTGCTGATTTGATTGTTCCTCGTACATGTATATGACAATAGACGAGCCTTTATGACATGGAAACGAATATGTAAGCAATTCCTATAACCTGAAGAATAATCAAAAGAGGCATTCCAACAACAAAGGATCGATGTTTTGTCTTATGCCGAAACACTTTCATTCCACTATAGGAACCAAGCGAGCCACCAAGAACAGACAGCGTCCAAAATGTCCGTTCAGGTATCCGGTAATGCTGCTTTTTTGCCTTCTGTTTGTCCCTGCCCATTAAGAAAAAGGTAATTCCATTCACACCTAATATATAAATCAGGATAGTGTTCAATTCATTCATCGCGTACTCCCTTAATCATAAAAGACCAAATCCATTCTCAGGCCTGGATTTGGTCTTAAAATTTTCCTTTATTTGAGTGCATCTTTCGCTTTTGTTGCTAGTTGATTAAATGCTTGCTCGTCATTAATAGCAAGGTCTGACAACATTTTACGGTTAATGTCAACACCTGCTACTTTTAATCCATGCATTAATTTGCTGTAGGATAAATCATTCATGCGAGCTGCAGCATTAATACGAGTGATCCATAATTTACGGAAATCACGTTTTTTCTGTCTGCGGTCGCGGTATGCATACATACCTGATTTCATCACTTGTTGTTTTGCTGTTTTAAATAATGCTCTTTTTGAGCCATAATAACCTTTTGCTAGTTTTAAGACGCGTTTACGACGTCTGCGCGTTACTGTTCCACCTTTTACACGTGCCATGTTAATTCCCTCCTAGAAAATCGTTTTATTTATAAGGCATCATTGTTTTAATACGTCTATAATCTCCTGCTGATACAATCGCACTCTTGCGTAATTTGCGTTTTTGCTTTTGTGATTTATGTGCAAACATATGGCTTGTGTAAGCATGCGAACGTTTAAGTTTACCAGTACCTGTTTTTCTAAAACGTTTTTGAGAACCTTTGTGTGTTTTCATTTTAGACATAGTGAGTTCCTCCTTGTTAACATGAATGATTATTTCTCTTTTATTGGAGCGACCATCATAAACATATTACGGCCTTCCATTTTTGGTTTGGATTCAATCGTTGCTATATCTTTAACCTCTTCAGCAAAGCGATCCAGAACCTCCCGACCAAGTTCCTTGTGTGTAATCGCACGTCCGCGGAAACGAACTGCTGCTTTTACTTTATCCCCTTTTTGAAGGAATTTTCTAGCGTTCTTTAATTTTGTTTCAAAATCATGATCGCCAATTCCCGGGGTAAAACGAACTTCTTTTACGTTGATTACTTTTTGTTTCTTGCGCGCTTCTTTTTCTTTCTTTTGCTGTTCAAAGCGATATTTCCCGAAGTCCATGATACGACAAACTGGTGGTTTTGCATTAGGAGCAACTAACACTAAATCCAGATTTCTGGTTTGTGCAATATCCAATGCTTCGTTACGTGATTTCACACCAAGCTGATCACCATTTGAGTCGATAAGACGTACTTCTTTAGCACGAATCTTTTCATTGACATTCATTTCTTTGCTAATAGCCAGCCACCTCCGAATTTTTTTGAACTGCATCGATCTATTATGGACAAGCGGAATTTTAATGTAAAAAAGTGTCGGTACAATATGCACCCACACGTCTCCTAATCATTATTAAAAGGGTCTGAACCAGTCAACTACTGTAAAGTGTCGATCAGGTGAGAAGCGGGTGCTTCTACTTGTCTTTAGATCATTTATTTTTGCAACCTATATAGAATAGCATCTTTATCTGATCGTGTCAAATAAATCTTTTAAACTAAGGTTACGTATAGTATAACATGTCTATGTGAAAAGACCAAGAATACAAATCGTATTCCTGGCCTTGTTCTATATTATTTCCGTAGCGTCTTTTCCTCAACTTCCTTATTTATCAATGCAACAAAGTCGTCTAAACTTAGCGTTTCAGATTGTTTCTCGCCATATCTCCGGACATTCACTGCATTTTCCTTGCTTTCGTTATCTCCTAATACTAATGAAAAAGGTACTTTCTGTGTTTGTGCTTCACGAATTTTGTAACCGATTTTCTCGTCGCGTTCATCAATCGTCACTCGCAAGCCTTGACGTCTTAATTTATCCTCTACTTCTTTGGCATAATCCAGATGAACCTGTGGTGACACCGGAATAATTTTTGCCTGTACCGGCGCAAGCCATGTAGGAAACGCTCCTTTATATTCTTCGATCAAAAATGCAACAAAACGTTCCATTGTTGACACAACTCCACGATGGATAACAACTGGGCGGTGTTCTTTTCCGTCTTCTCCGATATAAGTTAAATCGAAACGTTCCGGCAGTTGGTAATCTAGTTGTACAGTTGAAAGGGTCTCATCCTTACCTAGTGCTGTTTTTACTTGTACATCCAATTTTGGTCCATAAAAAGCGGCTTCTCCTATTGCTTCAACATAATCCAGGTTCATGTCTTCCATTGTTTCCTTCAACATGCTTTCCGCTTTCTCCCACATTTCATCATTGTCAATGTATTTTTCTTTATCCTCTGGATCACGGTAGGACAGACGGAAATAGTAATCATCTATACCAAAGTCTTTATAAACCCTTTGTACAAGCTCCACGACCCGGGTAAATTCCTCTTTTAATTGGTCCGGTCTTGCAAAAATATGAGCATCATTCAATGTCATTGCCCTTACTCGCTGAAGTCCTGCAAGTGCACCACTCATTTCATAACGGTGCATTGTTCCCAGTTCTGCAATACGGACAGGCAAATTACGATAGCTCCATAATTGATTTTTAAAAACCATCATATGATGTGGACAGTTCATGGGACGTAATACAAGCTCCTCATTATCCATCTCCATGGTAGGAAACATGTCATCCTGATAGTGCTCCCAATGACCGCTTGTTTTATACAGATCCACATTTGCCAGAACCGGTGTATACACATGATCGTAGCCAAGTCTCTCTTCGATATCTACAATATAGCGTTCAATCTGGCGCCGAATTGTTGCACCTTTAGGCAGCCAAAGTGGCAGGCCTTGTCCAACCTGCTGATTAACTGTGAAAATATCCAGTTCCTTTCCAAGCTTGCGGTGGTCACGTTCCTTGCGTTCTTCCAATAGATTCAGATACGCGTCTACCTGGGATTGTTTTTCAAAGGCTGTTCCATAAATACGCTGCAGTTGCTGATTATTGCTGTCTCCACGCCAATATGCGCCCGAAATACTTAACAGTTTAAATGCTTTAATTTTGTTTGTTGAAGGTACATGAATTCCACGGCATAGATCAAAAAATTCACCTTGCTGATAAATGGAAACTTGTTCTCCTTCAGGAATCGCATCAATCAATTCCAGCTTCAAATCATCCCCGATTTCACGGAACATTTCTTTTGCCTTCTCGCGAGTTACTTCAATGCGTTGAATCTCAAGTGCTTCATCAACAATCCGCTTCATTTCCTTTTCTATTTTCGGAAGGTCTTCCGGTGTTATTTTATGATCCATGTCTATATCATAATAAAAGCCTTCTTCAATTACTGGACCAACACCGAATTTAACATCTTTGTAGATACGTTTAATCGCCTGGGCCATTAGGTGTGCCGTAGAATGGCGCATTACCTCTATGCCTTCCTGGTTTTTGCACGTAATAATTTCAATCTTTCCACCATGTTCCAATCCCCGTTTTAAATCAACAAGTTCATCATCCAGCTTAATGGCGACTGCTTGTTTCTTTAAGCCTGAAGAAATCGAAGCTGCAATGTCTTCTCCAGTTGTACCTGACGGGAATTGTTTCACTGTTCCGTCCGGAAATGTAATTGAAATTTCTGCTGCCATGGTAATCGCTCCTTCAAATTGAATGTAATGTATAAATTGACGTTAAAAAGACGCCCATCCCTCTGCAAGTTACGCAAAGGGACGAGCGTCTGATACGTCGCGGTTCCACCCTAATTTCCATCATTCGATGGCTTCATACATCTTTAACGCAGATAATACGCCACTATTTACTGTTATTTCCATAGCGGGGTTCGAAGGCGGTAATTATTTGTATGTATAGTGGAAGTTTTCAGCCGCTGACTTCCTTCTCTTTTCTATACAGAAGACAAAATAATCGTATCCTTGTCTTTACCTTTTATCTAAATGATATATAATCCGTATTATAGCGGTTTATAATAATAAAATCAAGCCTATTTCTGTTTTTTTAACGAATGTGGAAATGGAAAATGATGATGGGCTTTGAAATCTACTTTTTCTTGAAAAACATTGATGACCGTTAACGTCTTTGGCTCCGATGGGTCATCCCCATACATTTTTATCTTTTTCGGCGCCATGGCAACAAGTGGAGCCAAATTTAATTCATCTTCATCCAATCCAACAATATAGAGTGGCTCGCTTTTCATGAGTCTTCTAAGTTCCATTTTCGAAAATTGTTTCCCGTTTTGTCTATAAAATGTAAACGCATCCCCCTGCAGTACATGAATCGTATCAAAGCTTGGATCTTTTTTTACGATGTATTCACGAAGCATATTCACAAATGCTTGGTGATCTTCCTCTCGCTTAAATTCATCAATGGCCAGTCCCACATAATGGACGAGTTGATCTCTAAAATCTTTCAGACGAAATTGTACGATTGAATCATAATGGATCGTTGTTTCTTTTTTGATCGATGCGCTAAATAGGGATTTCAGCATTTGACTTGGATCTTCCGTACTCCTTACCCTCAGACTATCGGCATCTTCTCCAGCAAAAATCCATTCTGTCAAATCCAAAATCCGTTCTATTTCATCGCTATTTGTATAATAATAAATCCTTTTGATGGTGCTTTGTATCATGTTCCGTAATCGATGTGCAATAAAAACATCCGTCATTGATTGTGCTATGGCCTCTATCAGTCCATTTTCGGCTAGCCTATTTTCTAATTGTAAATGATTCCCCCAATCTTTATTTGTTTTCCAGTGTAATTCAATTTGCTTATTGTAACTGAATAACTGCTCACAAAAACGAATAACTTCCTTATCCGATTCGAAATAAATTTCAAGCAATACAATCACCCTCACCCAACACCAAACTGTTACATTATATGGACAGATGATTGAAAACATGTATAAACCATTGAAACTAGTTCCGTTAAGAAAAGCTGGTAGATAAGAGATGCTTATCTACCAGCTTTCACTCATTTTATTATTCCCTACGATTCTCACCTATAATTTCAACCGATTTACTGACCTGTTTAATCCGTTCAATAATTCTTCCTGCTTTTACCGTTTCAACTCCTGAACGGGTTGCTGCCAACTGACTTTCCAATTGATTTAGAGTATAATTGGATGTAAGGAATACAGGTAGTCTTTCCATCATTCGATATTGCAATATTGACCCAAGTATTTCATCACGAAACCAGGCAGATTGCATTTCCGCACCAATATCATCCAACATCAATACATCTGCTTTCTTAAAAAGTTCTATTTTGTCGTTAATAGAGTCATCTTTCATGGAAGCTTTCATTTCCCGGACAAACTCCGGCATATAAATTAATGTTGATGAAATATTATACTCTTTTAATTTGTTTGCAAGAGCCCCCAAAAAGTATGTTTTTCCTACACCAAATGGACCGTGAAAATA
This sequence comes from Virgibacillus sp. NKC19-16, assembly GCF_021560035.1. Lineage (NCBI taxonomy): Bacteria > Bacillati > Bacillota > Bacilli > Caryophanales > Bacillaceae > Virgibacillus > Virgibacillus salidurans. The sequence goes on from NZ_CP074373.1 coordinate 2,210,915, forward strand.
GATTCCTTTTTGTGGCAAATCAGATTTTGCCTGCTCGATAAAATTAATTAATTCACGAATCGCACTAACTCTTTCTATATCATTGTCAATATCATCAATCGTTGCCTCTAATATCTCCCTTGGCATATATAAACTTTGAATCAGGTTTTGCTGTTCTACCTGTTTTTCATGTGCTATCCGGTTATGGCATTTTTCATAAGAGAGGCGAATTTCATTGTTTTCAACATGTAAAATAGGCGAATATCCTTGAATCATATTCTTACATCCGCCAAACGAGGAACAATGATCACATTGCTTGGATTGTGTCTTGTACTCATATAGTTTAATCAGATTTTTCTCGATTTCCTTTTCGGTTAATTGCGGATATTTGGCTAAAAATTCCTTGATTTCAGGATCACTTAAAACTTTCTGTTTTACTTTAATATAATTTTCTTTGAAATGTTCATTTTCCTGCATCCATTTTCTTAATGTAGATTGTACTGGTTCCATATTATCATCCTTGGATGTGATTATTATTGTTTCTGCTTGAATACTGACGCAGCATAGCAGCAACTTCTTCTTGTTCTTTAGTTAGATCTTCAGCATTTGATTTTGGCTGTTGATTACTCTTTTTATTGTTTCTTTCTTTAAACCAATCCGGAACAACTTCATTTGATGCGGCTTTTCTGTAATTGGATTTGGATTTCTGTGTTGTGCCCTTTTGATATCTTTCTTTTTCCTTTTTGGCAAAGGTCATGGCTTCTTTAGCTGTTTTTAAATTGGCCCTGGACCAATGACTCGCGATTTTCTCCAAATATGCTTTCGACAGCTTCATGTTTGATTGTAGTAACACATAATGAATAAGGACATTCATAACAGGTGAAGGCAGGCCTTGTGTTGTCATAACACCCTGAATGACTCGCATATCCTGTTCTGAAGCATGATTACCACTGGAGAGGTCTTCAAGCAATTGCTTCGGTGAGATTGTTTCTAATTCATGGATAAGCTGTTCCTCTTTTGTCTCGGGTTTCTTTGTTGCTTCCTGTTGGTTAGGTATGGTTTTATTTTTTAATTGAATTGGTGTTTCATTATATTTTGCTTTAAATAAGTCATGACAAGCTGTTTTAAATTCCTCTTGATCCAGTCTATTATTTGGAGTTAATGCCCATAATACACATTTATCTATTTCATGGGAGACAAGGTCATATAATTGCATCATTTGTGAAATCAATTTTTTGTTTTCTACTGTTAAGACTTTACCCACAGGAATCATCCGCTGTTTTAACATTATTTCCATCCAGGAAAAGTCTGTTTTATCCACCGAAATCCACGGGTCTTCTTCACTTAAGGGTACTCCAGTGGCCTCAACGGAAGGCTCGAACGTTTGAAAAACATCATGAAAAGATGCTGTAATGTTTGTTCCAGTCTGTTTGTTCTGTATTGTTACGTAATGATCCTTCAAGTCGTTAAACTTAGCCTCACCGATATGGTGAAAAAGAAGCTGCGTAAGCATGGCATCCCTGAAAAAATCCTTTGGTGCAAATGGGCTTTGTAACTCGTACGTGTACGTATTTGTTGTTTCTGTATTTTTTTTATATGTTTTTAACAGTCCTATAGCTTCAAGCTTCAGTCTTGCCTGGTAGATTTCATCCAACGGTATATTTAAATAATTCATTAATGTATGATGTGTTTGGGCTTCGTACTCCCGTTGCAATTCCATGTCATGCAGGAGTGTCTGATATAATGTGACTGCTTGAATACCAATAAGCGGCTGATACAGATGGGTTAATGATTTCCCATAGTCTACAGGCAAATAAGATTTTAATACAACATAATACCCTTCTATAGGCAAAATTTTTCCAATAAAACTCATCATTCATACTCTCCCTCTTTATAGCACATCAGGATTTATTTTGTTTGTCTGTATTAATTAAATCCTTTAATTCATCGAGAAAGACACTGATATCTTTAAACTGACGATATACAGAGGCGAAACGAACGTATGCTACTTCATCCACTTTGGATAGCCTGTCCATTACTATTTCACCAATTTCCTTGCTGTCCACTTCGGAAACACCAGTATTACGAAGTTCCTTTTCAACAGAAAAGGCAATTTCCTCCATTTTATCAAGGGGTATCGGACGTTTCTCACAGGCTCTGATTAATCCCCGAACCAACTTTTCCCTGCTAAATACTTGTCTGTTCCCATCCTTTTTTACCACAATTAACGGCACTTCTTCAATCCTCTCAAACGTTGTAAATCGAAAACCGCAATTTTCACATTCCCTACGTCTGCGTATAGATTCCCCTTCTTCAATCGGACGTGAATCGAGCACTCTTGTATTTTTATTATTGCAATTGGAACATCTCATTTCGCACGCCTCCGTTTCCGTTATTAACTAGTTCCCCTTGTTGTGATTAATGGCAGATCTTTATTAATCGCCTTATATAAATGTTGAATGACTTTTGTGCTGTAGCCGAAATCAAAAGGAAGAACAGATTCCGTTGTTACTGAAAAGTCAATTGCTGTCTGATATGGCCTGACCATAATCACAGTAGCAACGATAAATGCCTTTCTACCTTTTTTAATAAGCACACTGATTTCACCATGCTCTTTAGAAATGGAATTAACCTCATATACCTCAGAATTGGTAAAGAAATTCTCCAGCATACTCAACCCTTTATCTTTTGTTGTCTTATAATAATGTGTCTGAAGTGATGTATCCTCATGATTTTCGCTAGACTCTGCATGGTTATTAAAATACTTATTGATTGTACTACGAAATGACATTCTCCCACCCCACCGATTAAACTTCACTCGTAATATGTATATTACTTTATTTTAACACGTTTCGTCTAAATCCTCTATCCAAAAAAGCATCTATCACAATCGATAGATGCTTTATTATATTTGGTCCTTTTCATAAGCATCGTTGCTTTAAATCCTCACAGTTGATATAAACTGCGATGTAGTAGGAAATGATGGTTGGTGTATTTACCCGCTACGGAAATACACTACGATTTCCGTGGGCGGCTGCCTGAGCCTCCTCAAGCTCCGCTCTGCGGGGTCTCACCAGCCTTTAGCTCCCACAGGAGTCTCCGTATATTTCCTCCGCTAGCATTGGCTTACTATATAATTATTTGTGTAATAAAACAAAACAGTTTCGTTGCTATCACTAGTCCGGGTGAGTGGAGGGCAGTCGACTCCTGCGGAAACAAATGTCTTCGGTGGGACGAGCATTTACGCGCAGTCCCAGCACGTATCTGAAGACCCCGCAGCGGTGGTCTTCCGCGAGGCAGGTTAAGTTCGCGACGTCCTGTCGCAACACCTGCACTAGCACGTCCTGTGCGTCGAAGGCTGAAGCCGTGCCCTAAGGTCCGCGACTGCCCGGAACGATCCCGGACGGCGAGTATTGCACATAATGTCGCAGTTTATATCTTTTGTGTCAAAAACAACATTTTTTAGAGAACACCCTTATATTATTTATGAAATTTGCACCTGTTCCTGGTGCAGGTAGCTGCCAACATAATTTGCTAAGTCAAGGACACGCTTAGAATAGCCCCATTCATTATCATACCATGCCAGTACTTTAACTTTATTATCGTTCATAACGATGGTGGATAAACCATCAATAATTGCTGAATAATTGGTTGTTGTATAATCAACGGATACGAGTGGGTCCCCGCTGTATTCCACGATTCCTTTCAAATTATTTTCAGATGCTTTTTTAAATGCATGATTAATCGCTTCAACCGTGACAGATTCTTCGACATCCACCACTAAATCTACCAGGGATACATTAGGTGTAGGTACCCTTAACGCCATGCCATGTAATTTTCCATCTAAATGAGGCATTACTTCTCCAATTGCCTTTGCCGCACCAGTTGAGGTTGGGATAATGGATTGGGTGCATCCGCGCGCACGACGCAAGTCCTTATGTGGATTATCTAAATTCTTTTGATCATTTGTAATCGCATGAACGGTTGTCATCATGCCACTGGTGACTGTAAAGTTATCATCCAACACCTTCATTACTGGTGCTAAACAATTCGTTGTGCATGAGGCATTTGATATAACATCATCTTTCTGTGGATGATATTTATCTTCATTAACACCCATTACAATTGTATTATCTACTTGCTTTCCTGGAGCTGTAATAATAACTTTCTTTGCACCAGCTTGCATATGCAGACCCGCATCTTCTCTTGTTTTAAATTTACCTGTTGCCTCGATGACTACATCAATATCCAACTGCTTCCATGGAAGTTTATCTGGTTCACGCGAGCTTACAATCCAAACTTCTTTATGATTAACATTCAGCGTATCATCAAACGCTTTCACTTCTTCGTTAAAAATTCCATGAACACTATCGTATTTAATTAAATGTGCAAGCGTTTCTGGAGGATAGCTTGCATTAATTGCAACGACCTCTAAGTTTTCATCCATAATCGCTTGGCGAAAGACCATTCGCCCAATCCGGCCAAATCCATTTATAGCAATTCGGGTTTTATCCATCGGTAATCCTCCTAATATGTTATACTAATTTTTAATTTTATATAATTAGTATAACATATTAGGATTAAAATGTGTCACCCAATTCATTTATTTTGTTCTTAACTTAAAGGGGCTCTCTTTTCCATTCTTTTATCAACCGCTCCAACTGTTGATATGACTCGTATTTGCTTCCATTATTATTAATAATAGCATCTGCTTTTTCCGCTTTTTCTTTAACGGGAATTTGAGAATGGATACGCTGGTATGCTTCTTCTTCTGTATAACCATCCCGATTCACTAAACGCCTGAACTGTACTTCTTCGTCCACATAGACGACTACCGTTTTATCAACAAAATGGGTTAACTTACTCTCAAATAATAAAGGGATATCAAGAACAACCAAAGCCTCTCCAGCCTTTACGTAGGCATCTCTTTGCTCCAGCATTTTTTCTCTAACTGCCGGATGTACAATACTATTCAGTTGCTTACGTTTTTCTTCATCAGCAAATATGATGGAACCTAACTTTTCCCGGTCCAGTGTTCTATCCTCCCGTAAAATGTCCTCACCAAATACATGAACGATTTTTTCATAGGCTTTTTCATCGGGTCTTACCACTTCTCTTGAAATTTTATCTGCATCAATTACTGGTATATTGAAGTCATCGAACATTAGGGAAACAGTGCTTTTTCCACTTGCGATACTGCCAGTTAATCCGATAATCAGCGCCATTTTCTACACCTCTTCACTTTTTTGACAGGTATTACATACATGTGTACCCCGACCGCCAACTTTCATTTTGACGATAGGGCTTCCGCATTTTTGACAGGGTTTATTTTCTTGTCCATAAACAAATAACTCAGACTGGAACATACCCATATCACCTTGGACATTCACATACGAACGAATAGTAGTACCGCCCTGTTTGACGGCGTCAGCCAAGGTCGATATTGTTTGTTCTTGGATTGCTTTTATCTCGTTTTTCTTTAGTTTACTGGATTGTTTTAGTGGGTGAACATTTGCTTTATATAATGTTTCATCAACATAAATATTTCCAAGCCCGCTTACAATAGCTTGATCCAGCAAAACAGCTTTAATCACACGGTCTGTTCTTTTTAACTTATTATAAAAATAATCAAAGGTAAAAACTTCATCAAAGGGGTCAGGCCCCAGCTTGTTCAGCGGTTTATTATAGCGTTCTTCCCCTTTTTTATAAAGATGCATGGTACCAAACTTACGCACATCATTGTAGCGAAGCTCTTCTCCATCTGTAAATGTAAAAATAACATGAGTATGCTTCTTTATAGGTTCAGCCGCTTTATGAACACTATACTTTCCTTCCATACGCAAATGGGAAACAAGCACATAATCGTCTAATTGAAATAGCAGAAATTTTCCTTTTCGTGTTAAATTCTGAATCGTTTGTCCTTCCATGAGCGTCCTGAAATGATCCACATCATCGGGTTCCTTGACAATATTCGGCCAATAAACGGCTACGTCCTGAATTGTTTTATTTATGATAAGTTGCTTTAATGTTTCTTTTATTGTTTCTACTTCTGGTAATTCCGGCATGTAAATGATTCTCCTTATTTTGCATCAAACCAGCTGCTTCCATAAGCATAATCTACTTTCAATGGTACATTTAAGTCTACCGTATGCTCCATCGTTGCTGGCACTATTTTTTTTAGTTGATCCACTTCTTCTTTTGGTGCTTCAATAATTAATTCATCATGTACTTGCAGCAGCATACGAGACTCAAGGCTAGCTTCTTTTAACTTAGCATCAAGATCGATCATTGCTTTTTTAATAATATCTGCAGCACTGCCTTGAATAGGTGTATTCATCGCTGTACGTTCAGCAAAACTGCGCAAATTGAAGTTTCGACTCGTGATCTCAGGTAGGTATCTTCTGCGTTTCATTAATGTCGTCACATAACCATGGTGTTTTGCTTCTTGGACAATTTCTTCCATATAGGTTTTCACACCTGGATAACTTGCAAAATAACGTTCAATAAATGCTTTCGCTTCTTTTCTAGTAATCCCGAGGCTTTGCGAAAGGCCGTAATCACTTATCCCGTACACAATGCCAAAATTAACCGCTTTTGCCTGACGTCGCATATTCGCAGTTATTTCTTCTTTATTTACATGAAAAACATCCATTGCAGTTTGTGTATGAATATCCACATCATTGTTAAAAGCAGCAACCAGCTTTTCGTCATTTGCAATATGTGCTAGCACACGTAATTCAATTTGTGAATAATCTGCAGCAAACATGATCCAGTCCTTCTTCGCTGGTATAAATGCTTGTCTGATTTTTCTTCCTTCCTCTAAACGGATAGGAATATTTTGCAGGTTTGGTTCCATGGAGCTTAATCTTCCTGTTTGCGTTAATGCCTGATTAAAGCGTGTATGGATTTTATGTGTATCCTTATCTACAACTTTCAATAGACCTTCGATATAGGTTGATTGAAGCTTGCCTAACTGTCTGTATAAAAGCAGTTTCGGTATAATTTCATGTTCCTGTTTCAATTGCTCCAAAACATCTGCTGCTGTTGAATACCCTGTCTTTGTTTTCTTAATAACCGGCAGTTTAAGCTTTTCAAAGAGAATAGGTCCAAGTTGCTTCGGGGAATTCAAATTAAACGCTTCACCGGCAAGTTCATATACTTCTTTTTCCAAATCATTTAACCGCTGTTTAAGATCAATACCTATTTCTTTTAGGTGTTGAATATCCGCCTGTACACCTACATGCTCCATTTCCCCTAAGATAAGCGTAAGCGGCATCTCCAGCTCTATAAATAATTCATATTGTTCATTCGCTTTAAGACGGGCTTCCATGTCTTCTTTCAAGGAATATAATGTACTCGCCTTCCGCACAACATGTTCAGCTAAAATAGACTCCTCAGGCACTTTTAATTTTGCGCCTTTGCCATAGACCTCTTCATCAAATAAGACATTTGTTTCCCCCATTCTATTACCAATTGCGGGAATATCATGATTGTTTTCAGATGGATTAATTAAATAAGAGGCGAGGAGCATATCAAATGTAATTCCTTGAAGATGGATGCCTTGATTTAATAATGCGACTAATGATTTCTTGGCATCGAAAACACTTTTTGATTGACTCCCGTCCTCGGCCCATTGTTTAAACACATCTGATTCCAGCGCTACATCAGTCGGTACATAGTACGCGTTTGTTTCATTTACAATCCCAATCCCTTCGACCTTCGCCGTATGATAGTTTTCACCGATCATTTCCACGACTAAAGCCGCGTCTCCTATGAACATATCAGATGTGACTTCATTGACAATAGAAAAATCAATATCTGTTAATTCATTTCCATTATCCTCCGTGCTAGTTGATTCTCCATCAACTTTATTTAACAGTGATTGAAATCCCAGATCTTTAAATATGCTACTAACTTTTGTCTCTTGATATCCTTCAAAAATCAAGTCATCAAGCTTTACGGTTATAGGGGAATCACGTTTGATTGTAACGAGATCTTTACTCATAAATGCGTTCTCTTTGTACGTTTCTAATTTTTCCTTCAGTTTCTTTCCACTGACTTCATCGATATGGTTATAAACTTCATCCAGAGTGTTGTGTTGCTTCAATAATTTTGTAGCGGTTTTCTGTCCTATCCCAGGAACTCCGGGTATGTTATCCGAACTGTCTCCCATTAATGCTTTTAAATCAATAATCTGACTAGGTGATATCTCCATTTTTTCCTTCATAAAAGCGGGGGTGTATTTTTCCACTTCACTGATTCCCTTTTTCGTTAAATGAACCGTTACATTATCAGAAGCCAGCTGCAGTAAATCTTTATCACCTGATATAACCGTTACATCCCAACCCTCGTCTATTTCTTGCGTCGAAAGTGTACCAATAATATCATCCGCTTCATAATTCTCTAATTGATAATGGGCTATTTGAAATGCATCAAGTAATTCCCTCAAGAGTGGGAACTGCTCCGATAATTCCGGCGGTGTTTTCTGACGACCACCTTTGTATTCTTTGTAGGTTTCATGGCGAAATGTTGTTTTTCCAGCATCAAAAGCGACAAGCATATGTGTTGGTTTTTCTTCTTCCAAGATTCTAAGAAGCATCGTTGTAAATCCGTAAACCCCGTTCGTATATACACCCTTATCATTATTTAATAAAGGTAATGCAAAAAAAGCGCGATAAATAATACTGTTTCCATCAATTAAAACGAGTTTGTTTGACATATGTACGCTTCCTCCTATTTAATTGCTCATTATGTCTATTTTATCATTATTGTATCAGTAAAGGAAAACTAACCTATCCTTTTTTGTACATATAACAAAACACCCTCGAGGTCCAAGGAGGGTGTTATCGTTTATTTATCAGGTTTTTTGGGCAAATACACATGGACGGTAGTTCCTTTATCTAATTCACTGTCAATGGTAATTTCACCATTATGGACCTCAACAATATGTTTGACGATTGCCAGACCTAAACCAGTGCCGCCTGTATTTCTGCTCCGTGCTTTGTCAACTCGATAAAATCGTTCAAATATGCGTGTGAGTAACTTCTGCTCAATACCAATTCCGGTATCCGCAACTTGAATGTGTACATATTCCTCTGTAGCATCTACCTGTAACAATACTTCACCGTTTTCCGGTGTATAGTGAAAGGCATTATCCAAAAGATTAATAAATACTTGCTTGATTCTTCCTCTGTCAGCAATAAAGGAAATCTCCTCGACATTGCTCGAAAGTTTTAACCGTTTTTGTTTTGCTTTAAACTCAAGTGCGGGTACAACTTCTTCTGCTAACGTTTTTGTGTGTACTTCTGTTAAGTCAAGTTGAAAGTCCTCCCGCTCCAATTTGGATAATGTCAATAAATCCTCAATGAGCAGTTGCAGACGATGGCTTTCATTGTAGATAAGCCCCGTAAATTCGCCTCTTGCTTCATCATCATCAAATTCACTGTCCATCAGAGTTTCTGCAAAGCCTTTGATCGAAGTAATAGGCGTTTTTAATTCATGCGACACATTTGCAACAAAGTCTTTGCGCATCAGTTCCAGTTTTTTCATCTCCGTAATATCATATAATACAAGCACGGCACCTTTTAACATATTTCGTTCGTCAAAAACTGGTGCACCAACAATTTCTAAATAATGTTTATGGACACCTCTATAATGCGTGAACGATTCTTTCATGTTTTTCTCATATAAAAATGTATTTTGCACTGCTTCATGAATAATTTGATTATCTACCACTTCATAATAAAGATACCCAACGTAATCCTTCGATGTTTTCCCAAACAAAGAAATAAATTTACGATTTACAAGATGAATATAGCCTTTTTCATCAATAAGTACTAACCCACTTTCCATATTATCAATGACAGAAGACAATTGACTTGAATGCATTTGCTCCTGGATGGAAAGTTCACTTAAATTGCGTGCCAACTGATTAACTTTACTGCTTAACTCACCGATATCTCCGTGTTCAGTATGTTGGAATCTAGCCCGGTAATTACCTTTAACCATTTCATCAACTGTTTTTGTCACCTTTTTTATCGGTTTTATATATCTATCATAAATATGACGCATCACGATCACTAAAATGATATATAACGTCAATAATACTGCAAATAGCAGTATATAATTGTCGGTCAGCAGGCTCAAGACGAATCCTGTAACTGCTAATAAGATGAATATACCTGATACATACGTGATTAATGGTTTTGTAAATAACGCCTTCATGTTAGTGGCTCCTCTAATTTATAGCCAAGCCCTCTTACTGTTTTAATATACGTGGGCTTTTTAGTAGTTGGTTCAATCTTATCTCGCAGGTGACTTATGTGTACATCGACAATTCTTGTGTCTCCAATAAAGTCATAATCCCAAATTCGATTGAGCAGTTGATCTCTCGATATAACCTTCCCCTTATGCTTTGCGAGATAGAATAAAAGTTCAAATTCTTTTCTAGTAAATGTTATAATCTCATCATCCATTTCTGCTTCATACCGTTCAGGAAAAATAACTAAATCACCTACACGTACCGTCTTATATGTAGGCTGTTCCCTGTTTGTTCTTCTTAAAATCGCCTTTACCCGGGCAACAACTTCTTTAGGACTGAACGGTTTGGTTAGATAATCGTCCGCGCCAAGTTCCAAGCCTAATATTTTGTCAAACTCATCATCTCTTGCTGTTAACATTAAAATGGGAGTTTCGATTTTATTACTTCGTAAATGTTTACATACCTCCATCCCATCCATCCCCGGAAGCATTAAATCAAGTATAATAAGGTCATAATCATTTTCTTCAACCTTCTTAACTGCTTCTAATCCATCATAGGCTACATCCGTCTGAAACCCAGCTCTCTCCACATTGTAGTTTACCAATGTAACAATAGACGATTCATCATCAACAATAAGAATTTTTTGCTCCATTATTTTAATCCCCATTTCCTAATAAACCCTTTGCTACTTTCATTCTACATTGAAGGAAGGAAAAAGTGAATAATTGTAAATAAAAATTTACAATTTAAACGTATTGCCCGTAACTAATATGCTTTTTCAGAAAAAGTTATCCAATGAGCTTGCTGTTAACGTATTTGGATTGCTGGGAGGAGATACATATAGTTTTCCATTCACAACTTCCTCGCCATTCGTATCAAAGCCAATGACTGATAAAGCTACTTTATGGTTGTCTTTGTCAATTGCAATAATTTCAATCGTAAGCGTCACCTCTGCATCATGCAGCACAGGGTTTGGAAAAATCATTTCATGCTGGGTGATATGACTCCCCGGGCCAGGCAGATGCATGGAAATTATAGAAGATACCATTCCATATAACATAACAGAAGGTATGATAGGTTGCTTATATCCTGTTTGGGATGCATAATCATGCTGAATGTACAGTGGATTCGCATCATTTGTTAACCCTAAGAATAACAACAAATCTTTATCCTCAATCTTTTTAACCGCTGTATAGGTATCACCTATCTTTAACTCACTCATTACTTTGCCCAGCTTTCGTTTTTTACCGATCAAGGTAATCACCTCCATATATGTAAGCGTTTTCTATTATAACAAAAATTTTCAAATAAAAAAAGCCTCTTACAACATAATGTGTTATAAGAAGCTTTTTTATCATTCATTTATTTTGGCTGTTTTCTAAAAGTTTGTTGTTTACGCAAAAGATATAAACTGCGAAGTAATTACTGCTTAATAAGTATTTGCAATAATCGCCGTCCGGGATCGCTCAGGGCGGATGCTTTCCGCGGGAGTCACCACCCTTCGCTCACCCGGGCTGGTAAAGTGGTCCATTCTTAATATAGTATATCAGCAGAAACCGGAATAACAGCGGAGGAAATACACGGAGACTCCGGCGGGAGGAAAGGCATAGGTGAGACCCCGAAGTGCGATAGCACGAGGGGGCTCACCAGCCGCCCGCGGAAAGCGTAGTGTATTTCCGTAGCGATAGTCTGAGTCGCATTTTTAATCAACTGCTAGGATAAGCAACAAAACTTACGAAAAGAGCCTTTATTTTAGTACATCAAGAACATTTTTAACAGATGCTGCTGATTTATCCAGTTGTTCTTTTTCTTCGTCGGTTAAATCTAATTCAATGATTTCTTCGATTCCTTTTCCGCCCAGTACTGTTGGTACACCAAGGTAAATATCGGAATAACCGTATTCCCCTTCCAGATAAGCAATGGATGGAAGCACACGTCGCTGATCTTTGAGAATTGCTTCTGCCATAACGGTTAGCGATGCAGCAGGAGCATAGTATGCACTGCCATTACCAAGCAGGCCTACAATTTCTCCCCCGCCTTTTCGTGTACGATCAACTATTTCATCCAAACGATCTTTGGAAATCAATTTTTCCAGTGGGATGCCTCCAGCATAGGAATAACGAATTAAAGGAACCATATCGTCTCCATGTCCACCTAACACAAACCCTGTAATGTCTTTAACAGACAGGTTTAGTTCTTGTGCTACAAATGCGCGGAAACGGGAAGTATCCAGTACACCGGATTGCCCGATAACACGCTCTTTCGGAAAACCTGATTCTTTAAACACCGAATATGTCATTGCATCAACCGGGTTTGTCAAGACAACAATATACGTTTCAGGTGAATATTTTACAATTTCGCTTGTAACAGATTTCATGATTTTTGCATTTGTGTTTACAAGATCATCACGAGTCATGCCCGGCTTACGAGCGATACCTGCAGTAATAATGACTAAATCAGAATCCTTTGTATCTGCATAATTGGAAGTCCCTTTAACAATAGCGTCAAATCCTTGAGCAGGACTGGCTTCAAGCATATCAAGAGCCTTTCCTTTTGTTGGATCTTCCATATCTGGAATGTCTACCAGTACAACATCTCCCAGTTCTTTTTGTGCCATCATTAGCGCCGTAGTGGCACCGGTGAAGCCTGATCCGATTACTGAGATTTTATTTCTTTTTATTGCCATTGTACGTCAGTCTCCTATCCAATTAGTCCATGTTTTTAATTAATTCATTACCAAATTCGGATGTTTTAACCTCCGTAGCACCATCCATCAATCTTGCAAAATCATATGTCACAACTTTAGACGCAATTGTTTTATCCATTGCTTTTGTAATTAAATCTGCTGCTTCTCTCCATCCAAGATGCTCCAGCATTAATACTGCTGAAAGTACGACAGATGAAGGATTCACTTTATCCATTCCTGCATATTTTGGTGCAGTTCCATGTGTTGCCTCAAAAATCGCATGGCCTGTATCATAGTTAATATTTGCACCAGGCGCAATTCCGATTCCGCCAACTTGTGCTGCTAAGGCATCAGAGATATAGTCCCCATTCAAGTTCATTGATGCTACAACATCAAATTCTTTCGGGCGTGTTAAAATCTGTTGCAGGAAAATATCGGCGATTGCATCTTTAACAAGAATTTTTCCGGCAGCCACTGCTTCGTCTTGCGCCTTATTAGCTGCATCTTTTCCATCACGCTCAACAATGCGATCATATTCTGCCCATGTAAAGGTTTTGTCGCCATATTCTTCTTCCGCTACTTCATAGCCCCACGCTTTAAACGCACCTTCTGTATATTTCATGATGTTACCTTTATGTACTAAAGTAACACTCTTGCGACCTTCGTTTAATGCATAGTCAATACTGGAACGTACTAAACGTTTTGTTCCTTCTTCAGATACCGGTTTCACTCCGATACCAGACGTTTCAGGAAAACGAATATTTTTTACATCCATTTCATTTTTAAGAAACTCAATCACTTTTTTAACTTCAGCGGAACCTTTCTGCCATTCAATACCAGCATATATGTCCTCTGTGTTTTCACGGAAAATAACCATATCAACTTCTTCCGGGCGTTTAACAGGGGATGGAACACCACTGAAATAGCGAACAGGACGCAGGCATGTGAATAAATCCAACTCCTGGCGCAATGCAACATTCAGGGAACGAATTCCTCCACCAATTGGAGTCGTGAGTGGGCCTTTAATCGCAATTTTGTATTCATTGATGGTGTCCAAGGTTTCCTGTGGCAACCACTCACCCGTTTTGTCATATGCTTTTTGTCCGGCTAACACTTCGGTCCAATCAATTTTTTTCTTGCCATTGTACGCTTTATCTACGGATGCTTCGATAACATTTCTTGCCGCTGCCCAAATATCCGGGCCAGTTCCATCTCCTTCAATAAAAGGAATGATCGGATTGTCCGGTACTTGCATCTTTCCATTTTCAACGATAATCTTTTCTCCTTGTGCCATAAAAAAATACCTCCTAGTAATGTTTGTATCGTTAGTTTAACATATCATAGTTTTTCAGTACGATCGCTTGTCCTTTGCATACAGTTTTTTCACTTACGATCTTCAATCTTTACATATTCCGGTGATTTCGGCCCTACATACTCAGCGCGCGGACGAATGAGGCGGTTGTTATCATATTGTTCCAGAATATGAGCTAACCAGCCGGACATACGGCTAACTGTGAATAACGGTGTGAACAGATCATGATCAATTCCCAGGCTGTGATAAACTGAAGCAGAATAAAAATCCACATTTGCCGGTAGGCCTTTATGCTCTTTAATATAATCTTCAATCTTCACAGACATATTGTACCATTTATCTTCTCCGGAAACTTTTGCCAGCTCTTTCGACATCTCTCTTAAATACTTGGCACGTGGGTCACCATTTTCATATACACGATGTCCCATTCCCATGATTTTTTCTTTGTTTTTAAACTTTTCATCGATGTAAGGGATTGCATTTTCTATTTCACCGATACTAGTGAGCATTTCCATAACACGCTCATTTGCACCGCCATGTAGCGGCCCTTTTAGTGCTCCAATTGCTGCTGTAACGCCGGAATAGATATCTGATAATGTTGCAACACATACTCTGGCAGTAAACGTGGAGGCATTTAGCTCATGATCGGCATGAAGTACTAATGCCTTATTAATAGCTTCCACTTCAATGTCTTTTGGATCTTCACCATTAAGCATGTATAAGAAATTTTCTGCATACCCATAATCCTTTTTCGGGTTCACTGGCTCTTTGCCTTGACGTATTCTTGCAAATGCAGTCACAATTGTTGGAACTTTTGCCTGTATACGGATAGCTTTTTGTTTATTCGCCTTCTCTTCCATTACATCCGCCTGCTCGTCATATAATCCAAGCAGGGAAATGGCAGTACGTACTGCCGCCATTGGATGAACGGTTGATAAATCATAGGAACGCAGGTGATCAATAATTGCCTCAGGTAATTCCATATTTGTGGCAAGTTCTGTTTTAAATGTATCTAATTCCGATTTGTTTGGTAGCTTTTGATTCCATAATAAATAAACTACTTCTTCGAAACTGGAATTCTCAGCTAAATCGTCAATCTTATAGCCAACGTAAGTTAGTTGATCATCAATAATGGAACTGATAGACGATTGAGTTGCTACAACCCCTTCGAGACCTTTGGTTGATGTCATAACAGACCCTCTCCTTTTTCTTAAATTAATGGTTATAACAGATTCGACAATTTTCTATCAAATAGCCATCCCCCTAGGACAATTATAATGTATTTTGAAAGTAATGTGAATTGAAATCGATTAATTTTATCAAGAAAAAATAATTTACTTCCAAATAAACTCTATTATTCCATTTTATGGGAAATAAATCAATCTATGTAACTGCCTTTCTGAATGTCTATTTCCCTCATTTTTATCATATAAAACATAATACAAGCTTTTTAAAAATGGGGTAAAAATATGTCCAAGTCCTTCTTATTTAAAATCCTAAGAGTTCTCTTTCTTATTATCACTGTGTTTATCAGCTACCTGCTAATACAATATACGTTTCCAATCTTATATCCAATTTTAGTGGCAATGGTTATGTCCTATCTCATTAACCCATTTGTAAACCTTTTGGAAAACAAGCTTAAATTTCCCAGACCGGTTGCGGCAATCACAGTTATTAGTACAATGTTTGGCATCGTGATTAGTGCGATATTTCTTATTGTTGCAGAAGTCATTCAGGGAACAGCTTATTTAGCAAATAAAATCCCTGAACAATTTCATGCATTTATCACGTATATGGAGGATTTTTTTAATACGACAATCCTTCCTATTTACGAGAAGTTGTTGTCTTTTTTTCATACACTTGATCCATCCCAGCAACTAAACATTCAAGAACATATACAACAACTCGCTAGTCATATTGCTACAACAGGCGCAACATTCTTGCAGGATTTCTTATTGAAAATACCTGATTTTATAACCATGCTTCCTAATTCACTAACTGTTTTCGTATTTATTGTCTTAGCTACATTTCTGATCACAAATGACTGGTATAGGCTGGAGAAATCCACTAAAAAAATAATACCATCTTCTGTAAAGACATCAACCGGGCATGTGTTAAAACATCTTAAGAAGGCAATGTTTGGATTCGCTAAAGCACAATTAATACTCATTTCCATTACAGCCGGTATTATTTTCATCGGGTTATTATTTTTTCAAGTCGAACATGCTTTAACAATTGCATTGCTAGCTTCTGCTGCTGACCTGCTGCCATATGTTGGAACAGGAATTATATTTATACCATGGATTATTTATTTGTTTATTACAGGTGAATATTCAATGACGATCAGCTTGATCCTTTTATATATGTTCATTATTGTACTACGTCAAATTCTGGAGCCAAAAATCCTGTCCACCAGTATTGGATTACATCCGCTTGCTGCACTCGTAGCATTATTTATAGGTCTTCAGCTGTGGGGATTTATAGGGATAATAGTTGCCCCCATTCTCCTGGTTGTATTAAATGCGTTTCACCAGGCCGGTGTCACGAAGCAACTATGGCTATTTATTAAAGGTTAATGTCACCATCTGCGATAAATGATTGTGCTTTTATCCATCATCCGCTTGATAAACTTTCGTATACTGTTCTTGAACAGTTTCCGGGTGACTGGAATAACGAGCAAGAATCCGACCGTATCTGTTATAAAACCTGGTGTGAATAAAAACACCGCACCAATAAAAATACAAATGCCGTCAATGATATACTCGGTCGGAGCTTCTCCGTTATTCATGGAAAACCGCGCGCGGTTCCATACTTCTATTCCCTGTTGTTTCGCAAGCATAACACCAATAATTCCTGTTAGAACAATGATCACGACCACCCACCATGGACCGATCATGTCGCCAATCCAAATAAAAACTCCAATTTCCAGTGCGGACATAAGTAATAATGTTAGCAGTAGCCACCTCATAGTTATTCACCCTTAAATTATTTACTTACAGTACATGTTGCGTTAGCTCGCTTATAGAACGCGAGTATGACCTTTATAAATATCACCTTTCGAACCATCCAATGTAATTTCCTGACCGTCTTTAATCACATCAAAAACATCTTTCACTCCAACGATTACAGGAATACCAAGACTCAAACCAACTACGGCAGCATGTGATGTTAGACCACCTTCCTCTGTAATAATCCCACTGGCTTTCTCCAATGCTGGCATCATGTCTTTCTCTGTTCCATAAGTAACAAGAATGTCTTCTTCATTCACTTTCCGGGTAGCTTCTTCTGATGTGGTAGCCACTACAGCCTTACCGTAGGCACTGCGCTTGCCAATTCCCTGTCCTTTTGCAACAACATCACCAATTACATGTACCTTCAATAAGTTCGTTGTTCCACTTTCTCCAACAGGTACACCTGCAGTGATAATTACTCTGCTTCCACGATCGAATAAATTCGTACTTAATCCACAATCAATAGCAACATCAAGCATTTCATCCGTTGTATTGGCTTTTTTGCCCGCCACTGCATGTACTCCCCAAACCAAGGACAATTGACGCTCCACGCTGTCAGAAAAGGTAACCGCCACAATAGGCGCTTTTGGTCTGTATTTGGAGATCATTCTTGCCGTATGGCCACTTTCTGTCGGAGTAATAATGGCACTAACGGAAAGATTCCTTGCCGTATGTGTTACAGATTGACTAATCGCATCTGTGATCGTCATATCTACATTTTTAGAACGAGTTTCTAAAATTGCTTTATGATCTAATGCTGATTCTGCTTTTAATGAAATATTACTCATGGTTTGTACAGCTTCAACGGGGTAATTCCCTGCAGCCGTTTCTCCAGATAACATGACAGCATCTGAACCATCAAAAATAGCATTGGCAACATCTGAAGCTTCTGCTCTTGTTGGCCGAGGGTTCTGATGCATCGACTCAAGCATTTGTGTTGCCGTAATAACCGGTTTACCTGCTGTATTACATCGCTTAATTAAATCTTTTTGCACAAGAGGTACATCTTCTGAAGGAATCTCTACACCTAAATCACCACGAGCAACCATCAGGCCATCACTCACCTCTAAAATACGCTCAATATTGTCTACACCTTCCTGATTCTCGATTTTAGGTATAATGTGAATATGATTGGCATTGTGGTCTTCGAGTAAGGCTTGTACTTCCATTATATCTGATGGACGACGGACGAAAGAAGCAGCAATAAAATCAACATCGTGCTCAATACCAAATTTAATATCGCTGGCATCTTTGTCGGTGATCCCAGGTAAATTCACAGATACATTTGGTACATTAACGCCTTTTTTATTTTTTATAATTCCTGAGTTTAATGCAATTGTTTTAAGCTCATTTTTATCTTTGTCAATTCCTGCTACCTCTAATTCAATCAAACCATCATCCAATAAGATTTTTGACCCTTCATACACATCATCAATTAAGCCATCATACGTAATTGAAAATCGTTCTGCAGTGCCTTCAATATTCTCCATCTGCACATAAACAACCGTTCCTTGAAGAATTTCAGCTTGTCCATCTTTAAAATTTGCGGTCCTTATTTCAGGGCCTTTTGTGTCTAATAATATGGCAACTGTTTTTCCTGTCTTCTCAGCTGCTTTTCGTATGTTTTTGATTCGTGCACCATGTTCTTCGTAATCGCCGTGGGAAAAATTCAAACGTGCAACATTCATTCCTGACTCAATTAATTGCTCCAGTTTTTCAATCGATTCAGATGCAGGACCGATTGTACACACAATTTTTGTGTTTCTCATTATAATTTCCTCCTTCAGTTGCATATCTATATAGAGAGTTCTTGTGATAAACGGTACAAATCATTATTAATTTGATGCTCTTCTGCTAAGACTTCCAAAATATCCCGATCAACTAGCTGGTTATTTTGAATACCAACCATTTTTCCGGCCTTACCAGCCAGTAATGATTCTACGGCATTTGCTCCTAACCGACTGGCTAAGACACGATCCGACGCTGTTGGTGATCCACCACGCTGAATATGACCAAGTACCGTTACACGCGTCTCCAGAGAAGTAGCTTCTTGAATCCGATCCCCATAATCAAATCCGCTGCCAACACCCTCAGCAACAATAATAATGCTGTGTTTTTTACCTCGTTCATGGCCGCGCTTCAGACGGTTAACAATATCTGAGAAGTCCTCTTTTTTTTCAGGGATTATGATACTTTCAGCCCCACCGGACAACCCTGCCCAAAGAGCCAGATCCCCTGCATCTCTACCCATAACTTCAATGATATACGTTCGTTCATGGGATGTTGCTGTATCACGGATCTTATCAATTGCTTCAATAATCGTATTTAATGCTGTATCAAATCCAATCGTGAAGTCAGTCCCAGCAATATCGTTATCGATCGTACCGGGAACACCAATACAAGGGTAGCCTTGTTCCGTTAGCTTCTGTGCCCCGCGGAAGCTTCCATCACCACCAATGATGATCAAACCTTCAATACCATATTTATTTAATTGCTCCATCGCCTTTTGTCGTCCTTCTTCTGTCTTAAATTCCTCACTTCTTGCAGATAATAACATCGTACCGCCACGTTGTATCATATCACCGACCGAACCGATTTCCATCTGCTCAATATTACCTTCAATTAATCCTTGAAATCCATTTTTAATCCCAAATACTTCAATATCTTGAAAAATGGCTTTTCTAACAACAGCACGGATAGCTGCATTCATTCCAGGGGCGTCGCCGCCACTAGTTAAAACACCAATTCGTTTCATCGTTCTTTCCACCTTTAAACATAAATTAATTTCATTATATCATCATCCTATTTAAAGATAATGCGAAAAAGCTAAAATAGCAATTAATTATACAGTATATAGAAGTATTTTTATGATTTAGAAAAAAACAATCAGAGGCTGACAAATTGTCAGCCTCCTCCAAAAAAGGGTTATCCTAAAATCTCATAATCACCAATTTGTTTATATTTTTCCCATCTTTTTTCCAGTAATTCTTCCGTTTTATATTTAGTCAAACCCGTTAATGACTGCTCTATAACTTGATCCATATATGCCGCTTGCTGATCTATATCACCATGCGCCCCACCCTTTGGTTCTGGAATAATTGTATCTATTATATCTAATTTTTTCAAATCATAGGACGTTATTTTCATGGTTTCGGCTGCTTTTTGAGCTAAGCCTGCATCTTTCCAAAGCAAGGCAGCAGCTCCTTCTGGGGAGATTACAGAATATGTAGCATTCTCCAGCATATGAATATGATCCCCTACACCTATGGCTAAAGCTCCACCACTGCCCCCTTCGCCTATAACGATGCAAATAATGGGCACAGTAAGTCCTGCCATTTCCATTAAATTACGGGCAATGGCTTCACTTTGTCCACGTTCCTCGGCAGCTTTACCAGGGTAAGCACCCTTTGTGTCAATGAACGAAATGATCGGACGATTGAACTTTTCAGCCTGCTTCATATGCCGTAATGCTTTACGATATCCCTCAGGATGAGGCATACCGAAATTTCGCCGAATGTTCTCTTTTGTGCCCTTTCCTCGCTGGTGACCAATGAGGGTTACAGGGGTACCCTTATAATACGCTATACCTGCTACAATTGCTTCATCATCACCATACAGGCGATCTCCATGGAATTCTAAAAAGTTGGTAAATAATTTCTCTACATAATCCAGTGTCGTTGGACGCTCTTGATGTCTGGCCATTTGAACTCGATCCCAAGGCTTTAGATTACCGTAAATATCATCTTCTAACTCTGCCAGCCGTTTTTCCAATGTGGTAATTTCCTCTGATAAGTCAATATCACCATCCTCGGTAAAACGCTTCAATTCGGCTATCTTTTCTTTTAAATTTACGATAGGTTTCTCAAACTCCAATATTTGCTTCACGAGATTTCCCCGCCCTTCTGATGAAATTCGAGTAATGTCGAAAGGAGGCTTTTCATCTCATGCCGATGGACCACCTGATCCAGTTGACCATGTTTTAATTGAAATTCAGCTGTTTGAAAATCCTCTGGTAATTTTTCACGAATTGTTTGCTCAATAATTCGTCTCCCTGCAAAACCTATCAGTGCACTAGGCTCAGCAAAATTATAATCCCCGAGCGAAGCAAAACTGGCAGATACACCGCCTGTAGTTGGATTAGTCATAACAGAAATCATTAATCCGCCTGCTTCACTGAAACGCTTAATAGCTACAGAAGTCTTTGTCATTTGCATAAGACTTAGGACCCCTTCTTGCATTCTAGCACCACCAGAAGCAGTGAAAATTATAAAAGGTAATGATTCATCTTTCGCATTTTCAATTGCTCGTGCAATTTTCTCGCCCATTACGGAGCCCATACTCCCCATTCTAAAGCTTGCATCCATGACACCAAAAGCTGCGGCCTGACCAGTTATCATTCCCTTGCCAGTTATCACACCTTCATTAAGCCCCGTTTTCTCACGATCACGGGCGATCTTTTCTTCGTATTCCGGAAATTCAAGTGGATTACCAGTAACAAGCTGCTTGTCCCACTCCTGGAAAGTCCCTTCATCACATACATATTGAATTCGCTCCCAAGCCGTTAATTGATGATGAAAGCCGCAGTTTGGACACACATTTAAATTCTTTTTCATTTCCTTACGATAATAAATTTTATGGCATCCCTTGCATTTTTGCATTAAACCTTCAGGAATATCCTGTTTGGCTTGTTCACTTGGCATGGATGCATATTTCCTTCGCTTGCCAAAAAAATCCTTAAGCAAGGTAACTCCTCCTTTTTCAACAAACCATGGCACATTCATTTTAATACTATAACAAAATTCAACTTAAAAAAGGGGTCAAAACCCGTCGACAAACCAATTATTATTCTTCAGCAGATGGAACTGCATTGTTGAATAATATTTCGATGGATTGATATTTTTCCTGTACATATAATTGAATGAGCTCCTTATAAAACGTTTCATCATAGTATTGATTGTTCAACGTATGAGAAAATTCCTCCATTAGCTGCCATACCTTTGCTAACAAAAGATTCCCCGTTTTTTTACATAAATAGTAAAAAAATGCGATATGTCTATCATACGGATCCTTTTCAATATCGTTTATAATCAGATCCAATTCTTTTAGATCCAATTCATTCACATGATCAAAAGCTACTTTTGCTACCTCTTTCTCTAAAAGGCTTTTCGTTCGTATTAAATCATGCTTTATTCTATTTTCCCGCAGGATAAAAGATGATAATAGCTCAACTGTTTGAAAGGGTTGGTACATACTTAAATACGTCCCTTCCCCATGTCTCGTTTCAATCAGCCCCAGTAATTCCATCGCCCGTAATGCTTCTCTGATAGAAGATCTGCCTGCATGCAATGTATCAGACAGCTCCCTTTCAGAAGGGAGCTTATCACCAGGTTTTAAGTCATTACGATCTATAAATTTACGGATTTCATGTAATACTTCTTGATATACTTTCTGTTTTGGTGACATGGACACAGCCATGATTCACTCCTTTAACCCTCATTCTCTTTTAAAGTTAAATTTCTCGTATTTTCAGCAACCGCATCCGGGTCAACTTCGATTCTGGCAACACCTGATTCCATTGCAGCTTTGGCAACACCAGCAGCTACATTTGGGGCAACACGAGCATCAAATGGATTAGGAATCACATAATCTTCATTGAGTTCTTCATCTGTAATAAGATCTGCTATCGCATTTGCTGCTGCAACTTTCATTCGTTCATTAATTCTGGTAGCCCGTACATCTAAAGCGCCACGGAAAATACCTGGAAATGCCAATACATTATTAACCTGGTTTGGAAAATCTGATCTACCCGTTCCAATTACTTTCGCGCCGGATGCTTTAGCATCGTCCGGCATGATTTCAGGATCCGGGTTTGCCATAGCAAAAATAATCGCATCATCGTTCATTTTTTCAACCATGTCTTTAGATAGCGCCCCAGCAACGGATACACCAAGAAATACATCCGCACCTTCAATCATTTCCTCAAGTGAGCCTTCTTTTTTGGCATTATTAGTGAACTTGGCAACATTGTCCTTTACTTCGTTCATTCCATAAGGTCTACCTTCAAAAATAGCACCCTTGGAATCACACATTACCATCTCACGGACGCCAAAACTATATAATAATTTAACGATTGCGATTCCGGCTGCCCCTGCACCATTTGCTACAACCTTAATATCGGAAAAAGATTTACCAACAAGTTTTAATGCATTAATTAATCCAGCAACCGTTACAATCGCTGTTCCATGCTGGTCATCGTGAAAAATAGGGATATTTGTTTCTTTTTTTAATCGTTCTTCAATAATGAAACAATTAGGTGCTGCAATATCTTCTAAATTAATACCACCAAACGTTGGCTCCATTAGCTTCACCGTGCGAACAATTTCCTCAACATCATGTGTATCTAAACAAATGGGAAAGGAATCAACACCAGCAAAATTTTTAAACAATACGGATTTCCCTTCCATAACAGGCAGAGCTGCTTCAGGGCCAATATTTCCCAGTCCTAAAACCGCGGATCCATCACTTACGACGCCAACCATATTTCCCTTCATCGTATAGTCATAAACGGTTTCCTTCCTATCATATATTTCTTTACAAGGTTCCGCAACGCCAGGGGAATAGGCTAAACTTAAATCTTTCTCATTACGTACAGGCACCCTCGATTTCATCGTTAATTTTCCTTTGTTTTCCTTATGCATCTGCAAAGCTTCATCTCTCAAGCTGGCCATATTTTTTAATCGCTCCTTTTTGAAGTAGAAAATAATAGCATGTATAAGTCCGAGGGGTGGTCAGACCACCCTTAACTCCTTCATTATAACAGATGGGGTTTCACTGTAAAGTAAGAAAAATTACTTTTCCAAAACGACATTTGTTTTCCCGAAATACGCAGATAGTGCTTCAACACAGTCCGGATTTGGGTTGATGGAATAGCTATTTGCTAACTTGTATGTCTTTTTGCTTCCTTCATGATGAATAATAATCGGGGTACTTCCCGGATGAAGGCTTGCGATTCTGTTAATTTCCTGAAGTGCAATTTCACTATTTTCACCCGCTATTTTAATAAACAAACGCTTATCTTCCCCCGTTTTCAATTCGTTTTCGTCAAATGGTTGGATATCCGATAGTTGCCATTGAATACGATTATTCCTGGATTCAATTTTCCCATCTAACAGAATGATCATTTCTTCTTTAAGCCATGTATTGGAAGCGCGATATACTTCCGGAAAAACAACAGCTTCCATGTCACCCACCTCATCCCCAATCGTGATAAAAGCCATTGGATCCCCTCGTTTTGTTCGGATCGTCTTTATTGTTTGGACAATCGCTGCGCTCTTTATATTCCGTTTGCCAACTAAATTTTTGGCATGATTGATCGAAACATACCCATTGGCCCGAAGCTTGTTTCTATGCTCTTTTAACGGATGACTGGACACGTATATACCAAGAAGCTCTTTCTCGTCTGCTAATTTTTTCACTAAGCTAAAATCCTCCATGTCGACATAGCTTGTCTCAAGTTTGATTTGATCCTGAAATAAAGCTTGTTGATCATTAAATTCGCCAAAAAGCTCCCCTTGTTCCATCGCATGATCAGTGGATGCCAAAAGGCTTGCTCTGTTCGAATGCAGGTCATCAAAAGCCCCGGCCATGATAAGAAGTTCCAATGCAGCCCGGTTTACAGTTTTCAATGAAACACGCAAACAAAAGTCAAATAAATTTTTAAACGGACCCTGTTTACGGACGGTAATAATTTCTTTCATTACCTGGTTCCCGATTCCCTTGATGCTTATAAGACCCATCCGTATTTGCTTGCCTTCCACCGAAAACGTCCCATAACTTTTATTAATGGATGGTGGTTGGATGGTAAGATTTAAATCTTTCATCTCTTTCATATATGTGTTTACTTTATCCTGTTGATTAGCAACAGAGCTGAGCAGGGCGGCGAAGAAGTTGGCCGGATAATGTGCTTTTAAGTAGCTGAGCTGATACGAAATTTTACTATATGCCACAGCATGGCTTCGATTAAAACCATAATTGGAGAATTTCACAATCCAGTCAAAAATCTCTTGTGCTACCGATTTTTCATATCCATTTTTTGTGCAGCCATTAATAAAGGCGGCTCGTTGTTCATCCATCACGTCTTGCTGTTTTTTGCTAACGGCACGCCTGAGTATATCCGCTTTCCCGAGTGAAAATCCGGCAATATGACTTGCGATCTGCATGATTTGTTCCTGATAGACCAAAACACCGTATGTCTTCTCCAAGATAGGTTTCAAATCCGGGTGTGGATAGGTAACCTTCTCCCGCTCATATTTACGATTAATATAGGTTGGAATAAAATCCATCGGTCCGGGACGAAAAAGCGCGTTAACTGCTACAATGTCTTCAAATGTGGATGGTTTTAATTTTGTAAGTACATTCTTCATCCCTTGTGATTCCAGTTGAAAAATACCGTTTGTTTTCCCGGTCTGCAAAAGAGCGAATGTTTTCGAATCATTTTCCGGAATCATTTCCAGAGACAAATTTTTATTTCCTGTATGGTTTATCGATCGTATAATTCGCTCGAGTAATGTTAAATTGCGCAATCCTAGAAAGTCGATTTTTAATAACCCTAGCTCTTCAAGATCATTCATTGGATATTGTGTTAAATTCGTATCATTCGCTCCAATGGTTAGTGGAATATGCTCCATTAAAGGGTTCTCACTAATGACGACACCTGCTGCATGTGTAGAGATATGTCTTGGTAATCCTTCTAGCTTTGTTGCGACTCTAAATAATGCCTTCAATTTTCCCGATTGCTTCAAATAGTTCGTTAAGTCCTCAGATTGCTTGACAAGCTCTGCAATACGTTTATTCTGGGAAACTGGAATGTGCTTTAATATATAATCAGCATCCCTCTCGTCAACATCCATTGTTTTGATTAGCTCGCGAAGAATGGACCTGGCAGCAAACGTACCAAATGTGATAATTTGTGCTACATGTTCTTCTCCGTACTTACTCCGAACATAGTCAATCACCTCATCACGTCTATCATCTGAAAAGTCAATATCAATATCAGGCATGGTGAGTCGCTCTGGATTTAGAAAACGCTCAAACAGCAAATCATATTCAATCGGATCTACATCCGTTATCCCCAATACATATGCAACCAACGAACCTGCAGCAGATCCTCTTCCAGGTCCGACTAGTATATGATTCTCTTTTGCATAGTTAATAAAATCGGCAACGATCAAAAAGTAATCACTAAACTGCATGGATTGAATAATACTTAGTTCATAGCTTAAACGACCCGCAGCCTTTTCTGTATTTCCATCATATTTTTCATGCAAATTTTCCCAGCATATTTTTTCCAAATAGGTATGTGCATTCAATTCCTCCGGCACAGGGTAAGACGGGATCATACGCCGATTGAAGTCGAATGTTACATTGCATTTTTCCACAATAGCCTCTGCTTCTTTGATTACTTCCGGCCAAAAAGAGGAAAATAATTGCTCCATTTCGAAAGAGGAACGCAAATGTTTCTGACCCGCCTCGGTATCCGTGATCTGCATCTCCCAGCGATCCCCATTTTTCATTGCTTGTAGGCAATCATATGCGATATCATCCTTTTCGTTTAAATACCGAACGTCATTAATTGCAACAACAGGAATATTATACCTCTCATGAAAAGCCTTCAGTGGCTTTTGTATGCGCTGTTCATGTTCCATTCCATGATCTTGTACACCCAAATAAAAATCACCTTGTTGAACCAAATTCCTCCATTCACTTAGATAAGCCATCACGTTATCATGGTTTTCTGTTTCAAGTAAGGTTGCAAGCTTCCTATTAGTTGCTGGTAAAATACAAACGAGACCTTCTGCATAATCAAGAAGCTCTTCCACCCCGATACTTGTCATCCTAAGACGTTGCATGTGTGTACTAATTTTAACAAGTGATTGATAGCCTACATTTGATTTTGCCAATAGAATACAGGAATGCATGTCTTCTTGGTCATCCATTGTATGTACAACCATTCCAATGATTGGCTTTATTCCATTATTTTTACAAGCGTTATAAAAAGGTACCACTCCATATAGCACCTGTTCATCTGTAAGTGCCAATGCCTCGAAGTTTAAATCTTTAGCTTTCTCTATTAACTTGTCGATTGTAATCGTACTATTCATCAGGCTGTATCCACTTCTTACTTGTAAATGTGTGTATGCCATCGTATCCCGCCTTTTTCTTCTATATCTATTATAACAATCTACACGAGCCATGCACATGGAATGCTTGTTCAAAAAGTATCATAACTCGTCCTGTAGGTTCATAAAATGTAAGGAACATGCCTCTGGAAGGGGTGGAGCGCACATGGTCGATGAACGTTTTTTTGCTTCTTTTATTCATTGTTATTTTATTGCATTTGGTGTCATTATTGGCGGGGCTATCATTGGTAGTATTGGAGAATTTGCTACAGGCAATGCACCATTAACCTCCATTGGACGAATAGCTAGAAATTTACGTATATGGGCAATTGCAGCTGCAATTGGAGGCACATTTGATGCCATTGCCAATTTTGAAAGAGGCCTGTTTGATGGTTCAACTATGGATATATTTAAACAGGCATTGTTAATATTATCAGCCATGGGCGGCGTTAAAACGGCAATCACTTTACTGGAATGGCTCATCCAGGAGGATATCACCTAATGCATATTCCTCCTTATCATAAAAAGGCAACTTGGCAACGTTTTTTTATTGGAACTGTTATTGGTGCCATTCTATCCTATGGTGTTTATTTATATATCTATGGTTCTCTGTATGAACAACTTCTGGAAGAAAACCTTGAACTAGAAGCAGAAGTAACAGAATTAGAAAGGCAGAACGAAGCATTGACACAGGATAAAGAAGATTTAGATGAACAAACACAGCAGCCAATAACCGTGGAGACGATTGAAATAAACATTACGAACGACGAAGAGTTGCGACTTGATAGACTCATTGTTCATCAATTGGAAGACTTAATTAATGAAGAAATAAATCATCTGATCGGGGAAAACGTTACAATGATTGATGACAGTAGCCAGCTGTTACGCTCAAGTATTGAAAACAAGGGATTTACCGTTGATGATTTTACCTATTACTTTGAAGTAACCCAACTAACGGTTTCAAGAAATATGATTCTAACGGTTGAAGCAACACTTTCAAATGAACCGTAGCCAAGAATAAAATAATGCTGATTCCATACCTCAATATATGGAATCAGCATCCTTTATTTAGTAAAAGTTCTACATGCCTCATCTAAATCTTCAATAACAGCTTCTGTTTCTTCCCATGTTTCCACAGATGCCCCTGAAGCCATTGGATGTCCTCCACCATCGTATTTTGCAGCAATTCCATTAATGACCGGGCCTTTAGAACGAAGGCGTACCCGTATGACATCTTCTTCCTCCACAAAAATAACCCATGCTTGAATACCTTCAACATCACCTAGTGTACCGACCAGTTGTCCGGTTTCTGATGGGTTTAATCCGTATTCATCTAAAATTTCCTTCGTCAATGTAACGGAACTCATTCCTGACGTGGAAAGGGTAAAGTTCTGCAGGATATACCCTTTGAGCCTTGCAATATTGTCGTTTATATTATAGATGCCATCGTATAAAGTCGGACGGTCAAATTCAAATGATACCAGTTCTGAAGCGTATTGAAATGTTTTTTTCGTTGTACTAGGAAACAGGAATCTTCCCGTATCTCCGACAATACCAGCGTAAAGGAGACGCGCACTTACATTATTCATCTTAAAGCCCGCTTCCTTGCTATAAAGGTATAATTCGTAGATCATCTCACTTGTTGAGCTTGCATAGTCATCCACCCACAATATATCTCCAAACGGATCTACATTCGGGTGATGATCGATTTTTATCAGTTTCTCACCTAAAGAATAGCGTTCGTCTGAAATTCGTGGTGCATTTGCGGTATCACATGCTATTACAAGCGCATTTTCATATACCTGATCGTCTATTTGATCCATCCTTACCAAAAATGACAATGTCGGTTCTTCTTCTCCAACTGCATACACATTTTTATTTGGAAATGATTGTTTAATCATTTCTTTCAACCCGCCTTGAGACCCTAACGCATCTGGATCTGGCCTTACATGTCTATGTATAATAATTGTATCGTATTCTTCAATTGCTTGAATGATTTGTCTAATGCTCATTATTTTGCTCCTTATCTACTTTAATTGCTGGCTAAAATGATAAAAACAAGTTACAATAAGAACGAATATTACTTGATATTAGGAGAGATAATATGTTTATTTTCCCAATTATTATCGTACTTTCAGCTGTTTTATATGTATATTATAAAGTTGCCATTGTCAAAAGTGAAGATAGACTAACACAAGCCTACTTTAACGGAAAGTCCCGTCTATGTCTCGGTAGTTTAGTCTTCTTTTTCGGTATAAATCAGTACATTTTCTACCAAACAAGAATCTCTTTATTTATCGGTATCGTTTTTGTTCTACTTGGAGCCTTTCTCCTTTATGATGCTTTCAAAGAAGTAAAGCATTACCGGAAAGAATGGAAACGACTGAATGCATAAAAATCAATTGCCCCCTGAAAGCTGACTGTAGTATATAGTCAGCTTTTTACCGATAAATCAGCTGGGCCATGATTAATCCTTTCCCTACAATTCTTCGTTCATTATAAACTTCTACATCGATTTTAGCATACATACGACCAGCTTCCAGTATTTTTGGCTTTATGGTCAAATTACTATCTATCTGCACTGGTTTAATAAAAAATACCGTTAAATTCTCAACAACCATGTCGCCTTTTTTCCGGTACAATAGCAATCTGCTGCTGGCTTCTGTAATCAAGGCTGTGAAAACCCCGTATGACAGGGTCCCAAGCTGATTTGTCATTTGCGGGCTTACCACTGTTTGAAAGGCTTCCTCTTCTGATGCAACAAGATTCGCTGATACGATATCATCAATTGTCTCGCCGACTTGCGGTTGCCGCTGGATTTGCTGCAATGCTTTTAACACATCCTGTCTTGAAATGATTCCGAGTAATTTATCCGCTTGACCAACAACAGGAACAACTTCAATTCCTTCCCAAACCATCATATGTGCCACAGATGCGAGCGAAGTTTTTTCTTGTACAGCTAAAGGATTTTTACTCATTACCTTTTCGATTAGGGCATTACTGTCTTTACTGATAATATCCTTCGATGTCACCATACCGATAACTTGTTTTTTATCATCTACAACAGGAAATCTAGTGTGTGTTGACTGCTGATTCAGCTCATACCACTGTTTAATGGTATCTTTTGCATCTAAATAAAATGCTTCCTCGAAAGGCGTAAAAATATCTCCTACAAAAACGATTTCCTTCTTGATTAATTGGTCATAAATTGCCCGGTTAATCATTGTCGCAACCGTAAAGGAATCATAACTCGTTGATATGATTGGCAATTCTCTTTCATCAGCAAGACGTTTTATGTGATCTTCTGTATCAAAGCCACCTGTAATTAAAACTGCTGCACCTTCATTCAATGCTAATTCATGTGCTTTCACCCGGTTACCGACGATTAATAAAGAATCCGCTTCGGTATAGCGCATCATCGCATCCAGTTCCATCGCACCAATGACAAATTTATTTAGGGTTTTATGCAATCCTTCCCTCCCACCCAAAACTTGTCCATCAATAATATTAATCACTTCGGCAAATGTTAGCCGCTCGAAATTCTCTTTCTTCTTCCGCTCAATCCTAATTGTACCAACACGTTCGATTGTACTAACAATTCCTTGATTTTCTGCTTCCTTAATTGCACGATATGCTGTACCATCACTCACATTTAAATCTTTCGCAATTCCTCTTACAGATATCTTATTCCCTATCGGTAGGGCAATAATATGTTGGATAATCTGTTCATGTTTCGTTGCCAATTGTTGCCACCAACTTTCAAACTGTACTAGTATATGAATTACTGTTTATTATACAGTTGAGTTGGCATAAACTCAATCATTATCAGTTTGTCTTTGCCTTACATTTTCCTGTTCCATTACAGGAGGCTTCGTCATTTGTAAAAGTGTAGCAAAATTTGCACCAACCACTAATACAAAAAATGCAAGCCATCCACCCCAAAAAATCATCTCAATCGATGTTGAAGCCTCAGGTATCATTGGCCAAGCAAAATATAGAAAAAATCCAGCTAATAATAGTCGTAATATCGCGTAATGACGCAATGCAATCCCCTCCTTCATAGTTATTTTATGAAGAGAAGATATTTTTCAGAACTATTATTCTGCGAGTCATCTGGTTAAAAAAGGCTGAAATACCAGTTTAATAGGAAATCACCATAGAAATAGGTAAGGAGAGCAGCTACAACAATATATGGCCCAAAGGGGACCTGTTGCTTTCGGTTAATTATCTTAAATAAAAGCAGCATAATCCCAATAACCGCACCAATTATACATGATAGGAAAAAAGCTAATAAGACTTTCTCAATCCCTAGAACAACACCTAATAAGCCAAACAACTTCATATCCCCGGCACCCATACCACCACGACTAACTAGAATTATAAGCGCAATAATCGCAAAACCTATTAATCCCCCAGCAAACGCTGACCACCAAGGATCAAGCGGTTGAACAATCCGCATTAGGATAAAAAGCGGAAGGAAAAATAGGAGTACTTTGTTTGGGATCAACATGTATTTCACATCCGAAACTAGTATAATCACAAGCATGGAAACTAGTAATAGCGCTGTGATTAATTCCAGTTGCACTCCTATTATTGCATAGCTAGTTATGAACAAAAATCCTGTTGTTAATTCAATTACCGGGTATGTAGGTGATATCCTTCCACGACAATGCGTACATTTCCCCTGTTGAATGACGTATGATAGAACAGGGATTAGTTCATACCAGGATAATATGTGCCTGCACTCTGGGCAGAGCGACCTGTCATTGGAGAATGTCTGATTCTTGGGTACGCGCAGGCCTACTACATTGAAGAATGAGCCGAAGATGAGGCCGAATAAGAAAAAGAGTACTGCGAAAATTACATCCATGATTCTTGCTCCTCAGTTAAAATTTCATTGACTTTGGATTATTTGGTACTTTTATACTATTGTATCATTTTTGTTGTTTAAAATCATGAAGATTTTAAAAAGTGGGCTTGATTAAAATATCTCGCTCTCAAATCCATATTTTACGATAATTCTTTTATAAACCAAGCATCCATAGTATTATGCACTGAACCATCTAGTGGACGTTCAAGTTGTTGGAAACCGAATTGAGAGTAAAGGCGATTAGCTGTCTGAAGTTTCTCCATGGTTTCTAGGTAACAGTATGTATAATTCTCCTTGGCGAAATCGAGTGCTACTTTCATCAACCCCTTTGAGAGACCCATACCTTGAGCTTCGGGCGCAATATATAGCTTTTGCAGCTCGCCAACCCCCGTCATCCGTCCAAATGGTGCAATTCCTACACCTCCTACCACTACATCTTGTTTATTCACCGCCACCCAATACTTTGCATTAGGTTGTTGTTTGTAAAATTCTGCTAGACTGCTTAGTTGAGGGTCAAAATAGGCCGTTCCTGGAATGTTTAAGTCAAATGATTCCAATGAGCGTTTAATAATTTGCTCAATCATTTTATTGTCTTTTTCTTCAATTTCACGAATCTGCATTAGTCTATCCTCTTTTCTCAAATATTTAACTCAGGTTCATTTTTATAAAGCTAATTATTTATTTCCTATTGGCCTCCTGCAAATCCCCATTGGAATACCCTTGGAATTAATGATTTTTTTTAGATTCACAATAGCATTTCCTTGATAAACGGTTCCCATAATATGTTCTATTTTTTCGCTTTCTTCTTTACTTACTTTTTGCTTCATAATTATTCTTTGAAACCATTGAGTTATTTCTGTTGGGGAAACATTCCCAGCAATGGAAGAAAGGCGATCATATCCATGTAATACTTTTTCTTCTAAATCCACTTCTCCACCAGCATAAAAATATAAATCATTTTTATGCATACCGTTTTTAATCCGTTCCACTTTTTCTTTGTTGCCAGCATCTTTTATTCCAACCACTAAGTCTATCTTACTTAATTGAATAATACTTTCTTCTGATAAATCAAATCCAGTTCTTTTTGGATTGTTATATAAGATAGTAGGTTTATTACTAAGGTGCATAATCCTCTTTGTATAAACGAATGCTTCTTCTTGTGTCGGTATAACATACGGTGGATACCCAAGCATGATACCGGATATTTTTGTGTGTCGAATCTTTTCAGCCAATTCCTCTGCCTCTTTCTGTCTAAAGGAAGCCACACCAAATATGATTTCCATATTACGAATCAGTTCTTCTTCCAGTTCTAAACCGTGTATTATTTCAATTTTCTCTTGAAGGTTTAAACTATGCTGTTCACCAGTAGTTCCAGAGACGAGAACAGATTTTACTCCTTGTTTATACAAGTCTCTTATATGACTTATTGTCCCTTGTGTATTTAAGGATTCATCCTCAAAAAAAGCTGTTGGCACAGCAATATGAACTTTTTCTGTTAGCATTATGTGCTCCCCTTTATTCTTTTTATCTACTTAAACTAAACTGTCAGTTAGCATAAGAAGTAAAATTCATCCGTATAAGCATACCATTGTACATCATTATATAATTTTTTAATTGCTCTCTTTTTATGTCTTTGGTATTATCGAAATTTATTGCCATTAATTTTTTCCTCCTCAAAGATATTATTTTGAAGAGATGTTTCGTAATTTCTCCATGTTCTTAACCATCTCATATATTTTCATTATACATTATATTCCAATAGAAAAGATAGACCTTCACTTTTTAGCCCATATCTATCAATCCGATTATTTTTTCACTATTTAATCTTCCTAATTCACATACAGTGTTTTTTTCACGTGATGTTAGCACAACTACATAGACACAATCTCTTTACATTTTTCAAGAAATTGACAACATAATTAATGAAGCGTAAGGTCTATATGGGAAGCAAAATAAAGATAAATCTATTTTCTGCAGTTAATGAGAAAGGTGGGTTAAACGATGGCACAGGTAAATTTATCACTTAGACATAGACGTTTAATTGTTGCGATCGCACTGTCGGGTTCTTTTCTATCCGTCCTCACGCAATTTCTCCTGATTACAGCCTTTCCAAAAATCATGGCTGAATTTGAGATTAACGCAAGTGAAGTGCAGTGGTTAACCATTGGCTATATGTTAGCATTGGCCATTCTTATCCCTATTACGGCGTATTTGATTGATAGATTTAAAACAAGGACATTAATGATGAGCGCAATGACCCTGTTTTCTTTAGGTACGTTACTCGGTTTGTTTGCTCCTTCCTTTGAAGTGTTGCTTGCGGGACGAATCATCCAAGGAATGGGTTCCGGGATGATGATGCCATTGATGCAAACATTACTTTTTCTCGTTTATCCACGGGAAAAGCGAGGTTATGCGATGGGATTGGCTGGACTCGTTATTAATGTGGCACCTGCCATTGGCCCTCCGATATCCGGTGTGCTGCTTAATTATTTCCAGTGGCGCTCCTTGTTCCTCTTAACACTTCCAGTTGCGGCAGTGATTTTGCTGTTGATTTACGTCTTTATGCGCAATGTTACCCAGCAACGAGAGACACAAATTGACATTCTTTCTATACTGCTGTCAACTATTGGTTTTGGTGGCATTCTATACGGATTTAATTCAATAGAATCGACTGGAGTTTCTGGGGCAAGTACAATTATTAGCATAAGTATAGGCGTATTGTCACTTGGTTTATTTGTGGTAAGACAATTGCGGTTAAAGACACCGATCCTGGAATTGCGCGTGCTCAAAGTTCCACTTTTTGCTCTGGTTACAGTAATTTCTATATTTTCCTTCAGTTTGCTGATTTCAATTGAAACGATTTTACCTATGTATGTGCAAAACGCGCAGCAACTGCCAGCTTTACACGCGGGACTTGTCGTTACCCCTGGGGCGTTAACGCTTGCTTTGATGTCACTTTTTGCAGGAACATTGTACGATAAATACGGTGGCACAATCATAGCGATTATCGGTTTTGTTTTGCTATCTATCAGTACACTTTCATACCATTTTTTCCTTGGGTTAAACACATCTCTCGTTATCGTATCTATCTTATTCATGTTGGCCATGGCCGGCGTTGCTTTGATCAACATGCCGATTATGACCGCGGGTATAAACGCGCTGCCTGATGCTTTGGTTGCTCATGGAACAGCGATTATTAATACTGCTCGCCAATTCGGGGATCAATAGGTTTAACATTTATTATCTCTTTTATCACCAGTGCAAGCGCTGGATCCGACACGACATATTCGTTAAACTTCTTAACCGGAGTAAAAACCGCCTTTTTCGTTGCTTTTTTATTTGCCATTACAGGACTGTTGCTTTCTCTTTTATTGAGTAAAGAGAAATAATCTACTGGGTAAATAAAAAGTGAAAAGCCCAATTTCCCGTTAATTATTAGAGGGAAATTGGGCTTTTTTAATTCACAAAATGATTCTTCACGCACTTTCCTGATGTACCGTGGCTGCCTGGTTTTGTGCCCACTTTGGTTTCATATTAAAGACGATATTCAGGATAATAGCTGTTATGCTTCCTGCAACAATTCCATTGCTTGTCAAAATTTGAACACCTGATGGAAAGTGCTGAAACAATTCCGGTACGACCGTCACACCCATGCCCATGCCGACCGAACAAGCAACGATCATGGCGTTGCCCGTGGATTCTGAAATGACCCCATTCAGCATTTTTATCCCCTGGGCAATAACCATTCCGAACATGGCGATCATGGCACCACCCAACACGGCAGTCGGAATAATCGTTGTTATGGCAGCTATTTTTGGAATCAGCCCAAGCGCAACGAGCATCAAACCGGCGATCATGATGACACGGATCGATTTGACACCTGTCATCTGCATCAGACCAACATTTTGTGAAAAAGCTGTATACGGGAAAGCATTGAAAATCCCACCAAGGAAAATGGCCAGGCCTTCCGCACGATAGCCGTTAGAAAGATCCTCTTCTGACAAATCTTTTTCCACAATATCCCCCGTAGCAAAATAAACGCCTGTTGATTCAACAAGGGACACCATCGCCACCAAAATCATTGTGAGTATGGCAGACCATTCGAATGTCGGCATGCCAAAGTAGAATGGCTGAACGATATGGAATAATGATGCTTCCTGAACGGCTGAAAAATCAACTTTCCCCATAAACATCGCTGCAACCGTACCCGCTGTTAAACCGAGAAGAATCGCAACCGATCTGGTAAAACCTTTCGTAAAACGGTATAACAAAATAATGCAGACAAGCGTCCCAAAAGCCAGTGAAAGATTGGCCATTGATCCGAAATCAGCAGCACCTTCTCCCCCGCCCATATTGGTTATAGCAGTAGGGATCAATGTCAAACCGATAATCATAACAACAGTCCCTGTCACAATCGGTGGAAAAAAACGTACCAGTTTGCCAAAAAACTGGCTGATAACGAGAACGAATATACCGGAAACAATAATGGCACCGTATATGGCTGTTATCCCAAATTCACCGCCAATGGCAATCATCGGTCCAACTGCAGTGAATGTACAGCCGAGCACAACCGGCAAACCAATGCCAAAAAACCGATTACGGACAACCTGCAAAATCGTCGCCACACCGCACATAAAGATATCAATTGGTACAAGATATGTTAACTGCTCGGATGTTAAACCTAACGCCTCTCCCACAATTAACGGTACTAAAATTGCGCCAGCATACATCGCAAGCACATGCTGAAAACTTAAGGCAGCTGTTCTCATTGTGACAACACCTCCTTCGTTTGAAATGTGACTTGCCCATCAGACAGTGATTCTATAGCTGCCAATGACTCAACACGAATATCGTGTTTGCGCAGTACCTCGCGACCTTCCTGAAATCCTTTTTCAATGACAACCCCGATTCCTTCCAGCGCAGCACCGGATTGATCGATAATATTAACCATTCCTAGCGCTGCCTGACCGTTTGCCAGAATATCATCAATAATCAGGACCCTATCATGATCATCAAGATAATCTTTTGAAACAGCTATGTCATTTGCTTCTTGCTTGGTATACGAATAAACTTCTGCTGAATAAAGCTGTTCATGAAGTGTGAGTGATTTGTGTTTTCTTGCAAAAACCACTGGAACGCCCAAACTCAAGCCTGTCATAACAGCCGGTGCAATCCCGGATGATTCCAGGGTCAAGACTTTCGTAATACCGGAACCTGTGAATCGCTTGGAAAATTCCTCCCCAATCAATTGCATAAACGTTGGATCAACCTGATGATTCAGGAATGCATCCACCTTGATGACCGAATCAGATAATACCTTACCTTCTGTTAAAATTTTTTGCTTGAGTGAATTCATGCTGATCTCCTCCCTAAATAAAAAACCCGAAAAACAAGCTTCCACTCAACTATGAGGAAAGCAATGTTTTCCGGGTTTTATCAACGTAAACACCAAACTCAAGGCGTCCTGTGACGCCCTTCGTATAAGCATGTCCTTTTGGTCCAAAATCCGAACATTGTACAAAAGGTATCCGCCATCTTCCTGGCGTCAACCTTCTGTTTTGCTCCCTTTCATAGTCGGTTCATTTATGGTGGTGAACCGGTAGAAACTTGCGGGCCATATTCCCGCGATTATATGAAAATAGCTATTTAATTGATGTCTATTATAGCATCTCTCACGAAAAATACAACCCTTCAATTGAAAAATGATTTCTATCTAGTGCCATCTATTTTTCTGATTGACATATTTATGAAAATCATGTAGATTAATCAATAGACGAACAATTTTATTATAAAAATAATTATAATTCGTTTTTAGGAGTGTAATGATGGAAAATGTATTTGATTATGAAGATATTCAATTAATACCAGCCAAAAGTGTTGTCAGCAGCCGTTCCGAATGCGATACAACCGCCACCTTTGGCGGATATACGTTCAAGTTACCTGTCGTACCAGCGAATATGCAGACGATTATCGATGAGAAACTTGCCCAGAAATTAGCGGAAAACGGTTATTTCTATGTCATGCACCGTTTTGAACCGGAGAGGAGAGCCAATTTCGCGCGACATATGCAAGGGCAGGGTTTGATCGCGTCGATAAGTATCGGTGTCAAGGAGGAAGAATATAGATTTATACGCCAATTGGCTCAAGAACAGCTCAGTCCGGAATTCATAACCATTGACATCGCACACGGACATTCCGACGCTGTCATTCATATGATTCAGCATATAAAAAAACATTTGCCTGCAAGTTTCGTAATTGCCGGTAATGTTGGAACTCCCGAAGCAGTAAGGGAACTGGAACATGCCGGTGCAGATGCTACCAAAGTGGGCATTGGACCGGGGAAAGTGTGCATTACCAAACTGAAAACCGGATTTGGAACAGGTGGATGGCAGCTTGCTGCACTCAAATGGTGTGCCAAAGCAGCAAGCAAGCCTATCATCGCAGACGGAGGTGTCCGTACGCATGGGGATATCGCCAAATCCATCCGATTCGGCGCATCCATGGTGATGATTGGTTCTCTATTTGCCGGCCATGAGGAATCACCAGGTAAAACGATTGAAAAAGACGGTTATCAGTATAAGGAGTATTTCGGTTCAGCTTCCGAATATCAAAAAGGTGAGAAGAAATATGTGGAAGGTAAAAAGATGTATGTCGAGCATAAGGGGGCACTAAAAGATACACTGACTGAAATGGAGCAAGATCTTCAGTCAGCCATATCTTATGCTGGCGGTCTAGAATTGGAAGCCATCCGCTATGTTGATTATGTCGTTGTAAAAAATTCGATTTTAAACGATAACGCCTAGACTCCCCATCATACAAAAACCCGTGAGCCCAACCAGCTCACGGGTTTTTCTTACAATTCCATCGCTTCTCCAATTCGCATTGCTCTTCCTTGGCCGGTACTTACCTTCTTCGCGAAATCCTCTGCATCCTGTTCGATCACAGGGAATGTATTAAAATGAACCGGCACTACAACCTTCGCATCAATCCAATCAGCCGCGATTAGTGCGTCTTCCGGCCCCATTGTAAAGTTATCTCCAATTGGAACGAACGCTACGTCGATTTCATTCATTTCGCCAATTAACCTCAAGTCAGAAAACAGGCCAGTATCACCTACATGATAAACCGTTCTTCCATCAACGGTAAGCAATATCCCTGCTGGCATACCTGTATAGACAATTGTTCCGTCTTCTTCTGTAAAGGCAGATCCATGAAATGCCTGTGTTAATTTCACGCGACCAAAATCGAAGTCATGCTTCCCGCCAATATGCATTGGATGTGTGTTTAAACCTTGAGCCTCCAGATAGTTCGCCAGTTCATTCGGAGCTACAACTAATGCATCATTGCGTTTTGCAATTTCCACCGTGTCACCGACATGATCATTATGTCCATGTGTCAGTAAAATAACATCTGTTTTCACCGTGTCTGCATCTAAATCACATGCTTCATTTCCGGAAATAAATGGATCAATTAATATGGTGTGATTATTTGTTTCAACTCTTACTACAGAATGTCCATGATAAGATAATTTCACGTTAATCTCTCCTTACTACGAATATTTACTCTATTCTATACCCGATATTTTCCGTTTGTATGCCTATTTTTTATTCTTTTTCTTTTTTAGTTCAGCTAATTCTTTATCAACTTTATTTTCCTCAAGTGATTCAAACTCATCATCCAGTGTACGAGCAGCCTGCGAGAGGTCTTTTGTTGTTTCTGCTTCTGCCTCATATTCCAGGACTTTTTCCTCCATCCGTTCAAAGCCCTGTCTCGATTCGTCACTACCGATATTTGACATCGTTCTATTCATCTTCGTTTTTGTTTGTGCTGTTTCTGCACGTGCCTTTAAGGAGTCTTTTTTCAGTTTCATTTGGTTGTATTCTTTTTTCATTTCATCCAGTTTTTCTCTAATTTCATCCGAGTCATTTTTTGCATTGGTCCATGATTCATCTAATATGTTAAATTGTTTCTCATTTTCTGCTTTATCCTCTAGTGCCCGCCTGGCTAAATCATCATTACCTGCTTCTACTGCCTGTTCTGCTTGCTTTTGCCTTTTTTCCATCAATACTTTAGCATCATTGGCTTTACGTTTAAGCATTTTCTCATTCGCAATTTGTTTGGCAACAGCACCTTCTGCTTCTTGAATATCTTCTTCCATATCCCGCATGAACTGATCCAGCATTTTCACAGGATCTTCTGCTTTATCCAGCATGGCATTCAATTCCGAGCCTAAAACTGTTTTTATACGTCTAAAAAATTTAAACATGTAAAATCCTCCTTTAATTTGATTATACATTTTCTATCTAATACGGCTATTCCCTTTAAAAGGTTTCACTAAAATGAAATATTCAATCTATCTCTGTTATAATACTAGCATACATAAATTATGAGTGAGGGGCTTTACGTATGTCAAATCGAATAGATACATTATTGGAAGAGATGAAAAAGAATAATTTAGATGGAATGCTCATTACATCAACCGCAAATTTTTATTATTTGAGTGATTACTACACAGATCCGCATGAGCGATTAATTGCCGTTTATGTAAGCAATTCACTTGATCCATTATTAATTATACCCGCTATGGAAGTTGATGACGCGAAGAAAGCTGGTTGGAACTTTACTATTATTGGCTATCAAGATCACGAGAATCCATGGCAATTATTCGCAGATGTTTTACAAAAGAACGAAAAAATTCCAAAGGCGCTTGGTATTGAGCATGACCAAATTACACTGGAGCGTTATAAAGCAATCAAGCAAATTTTACCAAATACAGCTATTTCTGACGCACAAGAAACCTTAGCCAAACTGCGTGTTATTAAAAACAAAAAAGAATACACCCTGTTAAAACAGGCAGCAGAACTGGCAGATTTTGGTATAGAGACAGGGATTAAAGCTATTCGGGAAGGCGTTAGTGAACTGGAAGTTATTGCTGAAATCGAATATGAATTAAAGAAACAAGGCGTACAGCAAATGTCTTTTCAAACAATGGCATTATCAGGAAATCAAACAGCATCACCACATGGCACACCTTCCATGAAAAAAATAAGCAAAGGCGATTTAATCCTTTTTGATCTTGGGGTCGTTTTTGAAGGTTATTGTTCAGATATTTCAAGAACAGTTGCTTATAAATCGCTAACAGAAGCGCAGGAAAAAATTTATCATATCGTGTTAGCCGCCCAAGAAAAGGCAATTAAAGCATCACAACCTGGAACTTCAGTCGGCAACATTGATAAGGCTGCAAGAGATCATATCGACAAGGTCGGTTATGGCGACTATTTCACGCATCGGATAGGCCATGGTTTAGGCATTCAAACACATGAATATCCTTCGATGCATGGAAATAATGAATTATCGCTAAAGGCAGGCATGTGCTATACTATTGAGCCAGGTATTTATGTCCCTGAAACAGGCGGCGTCAGAATTGAAGACATGATTTTCATGACGGACAAAGGACCTGAAATTTTAACCAAGTCACCTAAAGCACTGCAAATTATAGAGTAATGGAAAAGAGCACCCTGGTGGTTACCCCCGAAAGTTAGATTTTCTACTCTAACTTTCGGGAGTCAGTACCCCTTTATGGTGCTCCTTTTTAACTCCTATTTCTGTAATAGTGCCTTTACATCTTCAAATTCCACATCATGGGCCTCTGCAACAGCCTTATGGGTGACATATCCATCTAATGTATTAATACCTTTTAATAATGTTTCATTATCCAAACAAGCCTGCATGTAGCCTTTGTTAGCTAATTGCAGGGCATAAGGAACTGTTACATTAGCCAAACCAATTGTTGCTGTTTGTGGTACTGCCCCTGGAATATTTGCCACACAGTAGTGCAGAACCCCATGTTTTGTAAATGTTGGATCATCATGTGTTGTAATACGATCACTCGTTTCAAAATTTCCGCCCTGATCGATGGCTACATCTACTATGACAGAACCTTTCTCCATTGTTTTTATCATTTCTTCTGTAACCAATTGCGGCGCTTTTGCCCCGGCAATTAACACAGATCCAATTACAAGATCTGAATCAGCCACAGCCTCACCAATATTCATCGGGTTTGACATTAATGTATTAATCGAAGAACCAAAGAGATCATCTAATTGACGTAACCGTTCCGGATTTAAATCAATGATAGTTACATCCGCACCTAAACCGACAGCAATTTTCGCCGTATTCGTCCCAACTACACCGCCACCAATGATGGTTACTTTACTCCGCTTAACGCCTGGAATAGCAGCTAGAAGTGCACCTTTTCCTCCCTTAGGCTTTTCTAAAAATTGGGTACCAACTTGCGCAGCCATACGCCCTGCAACTTCACTCATCGGTGTTAATAATGGTAATGATCCATCTGGTAATTGAACGGTTTCATACGCGATGCCGATAACCTTTTTATCCATCATTGCTTTCGTAAGTTCTGGTTCAGCCGCTAAATGTAAGTACGTAAATAAAATAAGACCTTCATAAAAATAATCGTATTCCTCGGCGAGTGGCTCTTTTACCTTCATCACCATTTCTTGTCCCCATGTCTCTTTTGCTGTTGATGTGATAGTAGCTCCAGCATCTTCATATTGCTGATCTGTAAACCCTGATCCGAGTCCTGCTCCCGTCTCTACATAGACATGATGTCCGGCTTCTTTTAACGTTAAAACACCGGATGGTGCCATCGCTACCCTGTTTTCATTGTTTTTAATCTCTCTAGGCACACCTATTCTCAATTAAATACCTCCTTGTTCTATGTAATTTTTAAAAAATGTAACTTGTATTCACTTTCATTGTATCAAAACCCCATTTAAAAAGCACGATTATAATTATATGAATAATGGAAGGAAAATTGACCCATCCTATTGACAGGGTGGGTCATGATTGGACTAATTTTTCCGGTTATTATACGTGTGTATATTCTTATTATTGTTTAACTGGTCAATGACACCACTTTGGTAACTTTCATTCAATTGGTTTTGAACAGCGGCAATACCTTGTTTATCTTCCATAAGATTTTCCCGTTTCGTATCCTTTTTAGACAAAAATATCACCTCCATTTATAGTGTGTCCAAAAATCTGTAACAATGTTTTAATTTATTTTTCCAAAAACTGATTGTCGCACCTAAAAAAAGGGTATATAATTAATATAAGGGGGAGATCAAAATGGAATATAATGATATTATTGTTGCTGTTGACGGATCGGAAGCATCTGAAAAGGCTTTTACTAAATCACTGGACATCGTCAAACGTAATAATGCACGACTTATTCTTGCCCATGTAGTTGATTCCCGTACGTTTGCCACGGCAGAAGCATATGACCGTACACTTGCAGAGCGATCTGAGAATCATGCGAAGGAACTGCTGGATAGTTATGTGGATAATGCCAAATCGGCAGGTATAGAAAATATTGTTAAATGTATCGAGTACGGATCGCCGAAAATAAAAATCGCGAAAGACATTGCCGGGGATTTTGGCGCGGATTTGATTATCTGTGGTGCAACTGGTATGAATGCTGTGGAACGGTTTCTAATCGGTAGTGTCTCTGAAAGTATAACCAGATATGCAACCTGTGATGTTTTAGTTATACGTTAGCTGGAGCTATTTCATCTCTCTAAATTAAAAAGGTTTTGCAATGGAAAATCCACGCAAAACCTTTACATTTATTAGGACA
The DNA here is from genome assembly GCF_021560035.1 of Virgibacillus sp. NKC19-16. Lineage (NCBI taxonomy): Bacteria > Bacillati > Bacillota > Bacilli > Caryophanales > Bacillaceae > Virgibacillus > Virgibacillus salidurans. Next base: position 2,254,868 of record NZ_CP074373.1, read on the forward strand.
ATCTTACTGTATCTCTTGCTATCATTACCTCTTCATTCGTTGGGATGACGATGACTTTGACCGGGGAATGCGGATAATTGATAAATTGTTCTCGTCCTCGAATTTCATTTAATTTAGGATCCCAGTAGATTCCCATAAATTCCAATCCATTTAATACCTTTTCTCTAATTGTAGTACTATTTTCACCGACACCTGCTGTGAAAATGATGGCATCAACACCTGACATTTTGGCAGCATAGGATCCAATATATTTATGGATTCTTCCTGCGAAAACATCCAGTGCGAGTTTCGCCCGCTCATTTTCTTCCGATTGAAGTTCAATATCTCGTAGGTCACTTGAAAATCCTGATAATGCAAGCATTCCACTTTCTTTATTCAGTACGTTAATTACTTCTTCGGCGGACTTACCGGTCTTTTCCATAATGTACGGAATTAAGGCAGGATCTATATTCCCGGAACGCGTCCCCATCGTGACCCCTGCTAATGGTGTGAAGCCCATGGAGGTATCAATCGATTCCCCGTCCTTTATGGCTGCAATACTGGCCCCATTTCCTAAGTGACACGAGATTAACCGCAATTGATTTGATGGTAAGCCAATAAGTTCCGCTGCACGCTGGGATACATATTTATGTGATGTTCCGTGAAAGCCGTATTTACGAATACCATAATCCTTATAATATTTATATGGCAAGCTGTATAAATAAGATGATTCAGGCATTGTTTGATGAAATGCTGTATCAAATACCGCAACCATCGGCACATTTGGCAGGATCTCTTGAAATGCACGGATACCCGTTAAATTGGCTGGATTGTGTAATGGTGCCAATTCGGAAACCTTTTCGATCGTTTCAATGACTTCTTCTGTTAGTTTTACGGAATCACTAAAATGTTCCCCGCCATGGACAACGCGATGGCCGACAGCGTCAATCGCTTCGAGTGATTGGATAACACCGGAAGACTTTAATCCATGAAGCAGTTTTTTCACTGCAACCTCATGATCAGGAATGTCTTCTACCATTTCTTCTTCATTATCATTTGTTTCCAACTTAAACACAGAATCATTCAAACCAATTCGCTCAATAAGTCCTTTAGCTGAAACTTCCTCTTTCGGCATTTGGATTAATTGGAATTTCAATGATGAACTGCCTGCATTTATTGCTAGTATATTACTCATTGTTGTTCAACTCCCTGCTGTTATACTGTGAAAACCATGTATTCATTTGTTCTAATATATCACTCATTGCTGAATCATTTTTAAATGACGGCATTTGTACAAGCAATGGTTGTTTTGGCGAGGATGTACCTTGCCCTGCCTTTTGGAGAATAAGGATGCTTTTCATATTTTTTTCTGATTTAAAAGCACTCTCGGGCAAACGCACGACACCGACAATATGCGAATATTCCTGAAGAAAGCTATGAAGCTTGTCTGACTGATCACTTTCAAACAGAAAATCAGGAATAACAAAAATTAAATAACCACCCGAATTTGTGTAATTTAGTGCTTGTTCAATAAATAGATGGTGGGCATACGAATGACCTTCGTCCGCTTTTAATTCAAAATCATTTGCCCTAATATCATCTGGATAGTAACCAATCGGTAAGTCAGCAACTACTAAATCAACAGGATCCAGCAAAAAAGGCCGTAAACTATCCTGATGGAAGAATTCTACTTCTTTCTTTTGTAAATTAGCATTTAATACGGCCAACTGAATTAGTGTCGGATCAACCTCCCCCGCATACGCTTCTAACTGCCGATCCAACTGACTCATAACAATAGTTAAAAGGTTAGCTGTTCCACTAACAGGATCAAAAAGGCTTACCTTTTCCTTATCTGATGTGACCTTCTCGGCAAAATAGCCTACTAATAACGCTACAGTTTCCGGAGTCATTAAATGCTGTTGTTGCGTTGAGTCCTTCATCCCTTTCAATATGGCCAACTGAATTCCTTTGCGAATTTCTTCTATTTTAAACATAGAAAAGTCAATTTCCTTTAAGGCATTTTGTACTTTATGTGATAAAATGTCGTCCATCGCTTCCGGGGCATCCTGATAGAAGAGTGATTCCATGGTAGATGTTAAGCTATTCAGGTATGGTTCTTCTTCATGCTTTTGTATTATTTCCGTTGTCTGATCTATCCACTCATATAAAATTTCGACATTTGATTTCTCCATTACTAATCCTCCGCTTCTTCCTATAAGGCGTTTCTATTGTACCAAATTAGTACCACCTTTGTACAAACTTACACATGGAAGATCACTTGACAGAAAAAGACTCCCCCGCGACACGCGCGAGAGAGAAAAAAGCAGCTATTTATTGCGCCTCACCAGCTGCTTTTAAAGCAGAATCATAATCGGGGTGATTGGTCACCTCGTTAACATATTCCACATAAGTAACCTTATCATTCGAATCAACGACAAAGATTGATCTGGATAACAAGCGTAACTCTTTAATTAAAACACCATATTTTTCACCGAAGTCTGCATCCCGGTGATCGGATAATGTATCAAGTTTTTTAATTCCATTAGCTGCACACCAGCGCTGTTGGGCAAAGGGTAAATCCATGCTGATGGTTAATACTTGGACATTATCAATTTTATCCGCTTCCTCATTGAATCGTTTGGTTTGCTCTGAACAAACACCTGTATCAATGGATGGTACGACACTGATTAACTTTACGTTACCTTTGTAATCATTTAGCGAAACATCCTTCAAATCATTGGATACAACAGTGAAATCAGGCGCCTGGTCACCTACTTTGATTTCTGTACCTAGCAGTGTGACCGGTTCTTGATTGAAAGTAATGTTAGACATATAATCATTCCCCTTCTCATAGTTTTCTTATTTAATTATGACTATAATACAACTCGTTGTCCAACAATACTACCCACGAAAAACGGACATTTTTGTTAAATGTTAAATATCATATTGTGATGGTCTTTTCTTTTGTTGCTTTTCCTTATCTTTATCTTTATCTTCCGGCATCTTCACTTTTCCTGCATCTTTTATAATTTCTTGTACTTTCTCCACTACCTGTGGCGCGAAGTCAAGCATTTTCTCATATATATGTGTGCTTTGATCCAGATGAACCATCTTGATACCCTGCTCACTTACAATTAAAAATGCAATAGGCGTAATAGAGACTCCTCCCCCACTACCACCACCAAATGGAAGGGTTTCCTCGGATCCATCAGAACTGCTACTGGAAGAGTTATTAAACTCGCTCCCCCCTGCAGCAAAACCAAAACCCAGCTTTGAGACCGGTATAATCATACTACCATCCGGAGACTTAACCGGATCGCCAATAATGGTATTAACCTCAATCATACCCTTTAAATTTTCCATTGCAGTTGTCATTAATCCTTCGATAGGATGTTCACTCATGATGATCCTCCTTACGTTTTTTAACTGAATTCCTTTTCTTTCCTGGAAAATACCTGCATCACTTTAAGAAGTGTGTACATAGCTTTTCCTAATTTCAGTGATACCATGCAATCAAATGTTGATAAGAAATGTTGCTGTTGAAAATGAGGGGACACACGTATAACAGGTTTGCATGTTAAATTACTTTTTTCTGTAATTATTCCAATGAATATCCCCTTTATTGCCCACACGCCTCCAGCCGCTATTCCGGTAGAACTCGCATCTCCTGTCCCACCTGCAGTAAGCCACTTCAGTTTGTGAACGTATGTATTTTTTAATATGTAATCTACAAAAGGATTTAATTCCCGTAATAATTCAATTGCTTCACGCAAATCTCCTTGAAACGAATCAAAATTTATATCCCGTATTCCTTTACGGGTATCTTTATTCTCCATCGTGATATTTGCTTTCTTTTTATACAAACGAACACGGTACAGGGAAACTGTTACCGTAAAAGACTGCTCACGTTGAGTATACGTAACATTACCAGTAATAGTTATCCTTGAAAGTAATAGAATTAAAATGAGAAGCACGACAGCTAACAGGATCCACAGCATTATTTCAACTCCTCTCTACATTTATTTTGCTACAACTTTCCAATTTTAGTCAGACATTTTCACTTTCATAGGATAATTTTGATAAAAATGCTAAAATATATACAAACCTATTGAATGTGGAGGTAATCATATGCCGGATAGAAGAAATATGTTTTTTTATTATCACAAAGATGAAGCGATTGAAGATAAACTACAGACCTTATTTAATCTTGCAGAGGAAAATGACTTCAATGTTGTGGACAATACTGATGATGCTAGTATCATTGTAAGTGTAGGTGGTGATGGGGCATTTCTGCAGGCTGTAAGGAAAACAGGATTTCGTCAGGATTGTTTATATACAGGGATAACCCGTTCGGATGAATCCGGTTTGTATTGTGATTTTAATATGGACAACTTTCAAGAAATGCTGGATACCATGTTACATGCAGAAATGGAAGTGCGACGCTTTCCGGTTATAAAGGTGGTTATAAATGGAGAATCTACGTTTTATTGCCTTAATGAATTAAGTGTACGATCAACAATTATTAAATCCATGGCCATTGATGTACACATTGATGACCTTCATTTTGAAACATTTCGCGGAGATGGCTTAATTGTAGCAACGCCTACTGGCAGTACAGGGTATAATAAGTCCACAAACGGGGCCGTTATTGATCCATTAATTCCTAGTTTCCAGGTATCAGAGCTTGCATCACTGAATAATAACCGTTACCGCACGCTTGGCTCATCTTTCGTTTTAAGCAAAGATCGCAAGTTAATCTTGGATGTCATCCAGGACGGTAATGACTATCCGATTATTGGACTAGATAATGAGGCGTACTCCATTCGAAATATAAAAGATGTAACCGTAACGTTAAGTGATAAGGTAGTCAAAACCGTCAAATTGAAAAACAACTCCTACTGGGATCGTGTTAAGCGTACGTTTTTATAAAAAGGCTTTTTCGTAAGTATTGTTGCTTTTAAATCTTCGCAGTTGATATAAAAACCACATAACCAAAATTCCCTTGATGGGAAGTCTCTCGTTCTTATGATAGTTGGGTGCTTGGATTCGCTCCGGTTACTGCCTTTAAATTGCTTTATTTAGTATTCAGTATTAAAAAACATTGAAGACAGCCTATAAAAAACACTTTCTACCTGTTGAATTGGCAATATCAAAATGAAAAAGTAAAGGGCTATTCCGTTAATAGGAATAGCCCTTAGCCATTAGTATTTATTTTATTTATCGTTGAGCACCAAATTGTTGTTCAGCCATTTGAACAAGACGTTTTGTGATTTCCCCTCCAACAGAACCGTTAGAACGAGAAGTTGAATCAGCACCAAGTTGTACACCAAATTCTTGTGCAATTTCTGTTTTCATTTGGTCCAATGCTTGTTGAACACCAGGTACTACTAATTGGTTTGAGTTATTGTTATTTGCCATGTTAGTTCACCTCCTTGGTACTTATAGAATGTGTCACAAGAAGGAAAACCATTCACATTTTTAATTGGTAGATGTTGTTAGATTTGCTTTTTTTACCAAACATTATAATAAATCATCAAATACGGACGCTGCCTCTCTTTGATCAGTTACCTTTACAACCTCTGTGCCATTTACAGCCTCTTCAATCAAATCCGTAAAGTCATTGTTTGATTCAAATTGATTTACTTTTTCACGGTTCGGTTTTGTTTTTGGTGATTTCGGTACAAATATCGTACAACAGTCTTCATAAGGCAGAATGGAAGTCTCATACGTGTTAATTGCTTGTGCAATTTTTATAATTTCCTGTTTATCCATTGTGATTAACGGTCTTAGAATTGGATAATTGGTAACTTCATTAATCGTGTTCATGCTTTCCATCGTCTGGCTAGCAACCTGACCAAGATTCTCACCTGTTGTGATCGATAATATCGATTCTTTTTCGCTGATTTTTTCACTAATACGCAGCATCATACGGCGCATAATTGTCATCGCATAGCCATCAGGCATCTCACGGAAAATTTCCTGTTGTAGCTTAGTAAATGGAACAACATGGATCTTGATCGAACTTCCGTATTTCGTGAGCTTTTCTGCTAAATCAAATACTTTTTGTTTAGCCCGTTCACTTGTAAATGGTGGTGAGTGAAAGTGAATTGCCTCAATCTGAACGCCTCGTTTCATTGCTAAATATCCAGCCACCGGGCTATCAATTCCACCAGATAACATTAATAACGATTTCCCTGATGTCCCAACAGGTAATCCACCTAGTCCTGGTATCACATGTGATGTAATATAAGTGGCTTCGGCCCTAATTTCCACTTTGATTTCCATATCGGGTTGATGCACATCGACAGTATATCTATCCGTATTTGAAAGCAGATGGCCTCCTAATACTTGGTTCATCTCCTGTGATCCTACCGGAAAATCTTTATTTATCCGTTTTACAGTAACCTTAAATTGACGAACATCAACACTGTTTGTTAAAGCATATAATGCGGCGCCCTTGATTGCATCAACATCGTTCTCTACCTTTATTGCCAAGCTCAAGCTTTGAATACCAAAGATGTTCTTACATTTATCCAAAACTTGATCCGGCTCATGTCCATTTAATAAAACAAACATTCTTCCCTGTGTACGTTTCACTTTTGTATTAGGAAATTCTTTTAGTTTATGCTGGATGTTTTCCTGCAATCTGGTAATAAATTTTTTAATATTTTTTCCCTTTAAAGCCATTTCTCCGTACCGAATTAAAATATGATCATATTGCATTGTTATCTACTCCATTGCTTCTTTAAATTGGTTAATTGCTTTTTCTATAGTCTGCAGAAATACGGTGATTTCATCCTTGGTTGTTTGATAGGATAAGCTAACTCGCAGCCCGGAAGTTGAACGTCCTTTATTAAAGCCACAAGCAGCAAGCACCTTGCTCTCATCCTTTTGTTTCGAAGAGCAAGCGGATTTGGTTGAAATAAAGATGTCTTGCTCCCCGAGCATATGAATGATAACTTCTGGTTTCACTCCTAACGCAGAAAAATTAATAATGTGTGGAGCAGCATCATCTGCTGTATTCACCTCAACACCTGCTAAATTCCTCAATTCATTTTTCAGATAATCGCTTATTTCATACAAACGATTGATTTCTTTTTTCTCCCGCTCTTTAATTAAACGAAGAGCTTTAACCATTGATACAGCACCAGCCAAATTTTCAGTTCCCGAGCGAATACCCTGTTCCTGATTTCCCCCGTGTAATAAAGGGAATAATTTTGTACGATTCGCTATATATAAAATCCCCGTTCCTTTTAATCCATGAATTTTATGACCTGAAAATGTACATAGATCAATACCACTATTTTTTAATGGAATCGGGACCTTGCCTATGCCTTGTACATCATCTACATGGAAGAAAAGTTTTGGATGCTGCTTTGCTATTTCACCAACCTCTTTAATAGGTTGTATCGAACCCAGTTCATTATTTACATGCATCAAACTGATTAAAATCGTGTCAGGCCGAATTGCATTTTCTACGTCTCTTGCTGCTAGTACACCATTCTGATTAACAGGTAAATAGGTTATTTCAAAGCCTAGAGTTTTCAAACTTTGACATGCATCGTAAACAGATGGATGCTCAATTTCCGATGTGATGATATGTTTCCCTCTACCCTGATGTTCCAATGCAATTCCTTTAATTGCTGTATTATTTCCTTCTGTTCCCCCGGATGTAAATACTATTTCATCTGTACCAACGTTTAAAATGTCTGCAGCCTGTTTTTTGGCTTGCTTTAATAATTTCTCTGTTTCACCGCCAAACTGATGTATGGATGAGGGATTTGCAAAATACTGGCTGGAAACTTTTTCAAAGCTTTTTAACACGGATGGATCCGGTTTGGTTGTTGCGCTATTATCTAAATAAATCATTGCTCTAAAACTCCTTCGTTCTATACGAAAAAGGCAAGGCTGACCTTAAGAAAAGAATACTGTTATTCTTTTCTTAAAGACAGCCTTTAGTCCCTTTTTATGATGAGTGGCTTGCTGCTACTTCTTGATATGCTTCGATTCGTTTTAAAGCTCCCGGTTCTATTTCTTCCACAGCCTTTGCAGCTTTTTCTAACGCTAATTCATATTCATAAGATCTGAACAGGCGCTCGGACTCACTTAGTTTGGATGCAAGAAGGGGATACTGACTCCGATATCTATTCGCATATTGAATAACCTGTTCCGTTAAATATGCTTGTTCCAGCATTACGTCCGTTTGCTCAATCACATTATCAATCGCCTGTTTTGATTCATTCAAAGCGTGTTGAACTTCAGCCATATCCAATGGTTGTTTTTCCAACGTCTTCATTACAAGGCTGTTCTTCCCGGAGGCGGTCTCCATCATATTCCAAATAAAGGATGGTACGCCTGGTATATTGCTTTTTTTCAGCTTTCGACTTGTATCATAAAGCTCTTCTCTCATTTCACGTAATTTCTCTTTTGCCTCTAATTCATCCTTACGCAGGTTATGAATTCGCTTTTTGAATTCCTCATGTTTTTGCTGTAGGTTTTCTATTTGCTGGAATCCATTTTCAAGCTCTTCCCGTAATTGGGAATGCGATGTATCCGCGGTTTCCATGTCATTAGATAGTTCTTCCAATTGATTTTTTAACGATGTGATTCTTTTTTCTAAAGCCAAATAACTTTCCATATCACTGTCTTCAAAATAATACGTTTGTCTTAATTGTTCTACTTCCGTTTTCGTATCATAGAACGTATTACTTAATTTATCCAATGAATAGCGATAGCTTGGCATTTGGTTTTCTACATAATTCTTCGCAATCGCTTCTTTTTCCAGAAGCTGATACATTTCCTTAACTCTTTCACCAATTTCCGTAACCATTTCTTCAGCTCCGGAAGCATCTCCATTTTCCAACTGATTGACAATATTTAAAAGTTGTTCCCTATAGGCGCGTATTTCCTTTTCAAAGGCAAGATGGTCCACACGATATCCATCTTCTTTCATCTCTTTTAAACCGGCATATAATTCATCAAGCTGTGCAGGCAATTCGTGTTTGCACAGCTTAAAAATTGCAGGAAATTCATCAATCTGTTGTTCCAGTGCATCCAAACTAACTTTAAGGTCATCAATGGCTTGCTTCGCTTCGTAGTAATCTCCGGATGCCACTAAATCATGATACGTCGTAAGTTTTTCTTCCAGTTCATCAATTTTTATGTCAAAATGACGTTCAGCTTTCCCGTACTGATATCGATTTTGGGAGAGAACTTTACGTAACGCTTTTATGTTTGGCTCTATACTTTCTGCTTCAGTACGGCTTGTTTCTTCAGATTCAAGGAGATCATCCACTTCATGCAGCATGTTTTCAATATCTTTTTCAATAGCGTTTAATACTTGGTCTACATTATTTAATGTTTTTTTCGCTTTGGAAAATCGATAACGATCTGCTGCTTCTTCTGCATCAAACAAGTGTTCCTCAATGTCAGGTAATTCCTTTGTTATAATGAATTCTAAGCGTTCTTTCCAGGCTTCGAATTTTTCTTGGGTTTCCCCAGATAAATTAAGTCTTTTAATACGTCCGAGCTGCGTGGCAATGTTCCGGTCCATAATGTCCATTTTCCAGGCTTCATATTTATCCACAACATCATATACCCGTTTTCGTAAAATAAGTCCAATGATAATTAATGCGATAATAACCAGTATAGTTCCAATGATGTATGCCATATCCAGATGCCTCCTAAAGATACTCCTATATAAGAGGGTGAAGCCTCTTGAAGAAAGAACAGGTAGTAGTATAAGTTCGTCTATTTTATAATATAGTACCTATGATACCATGTTAAGAGCAATTTTGGCTAAAAAAATACAAATTAATTAAGAATTCGTCCATATTTTTATGATTTTATCTAATTTCGGCAGTTACATCCTTTTCTTCCATAATAAAATCCAACCAATAATGGATTGTTTTTACATATTTATTAGCAAATACGTTATGTGAATATTCACCCACCACCTGGTCTTTCCATTCATTCTGCAGGACATATGGCGTAAGCAACATCCCCTTTAGCTGCATTAATAAAAATTGTCTGTCCAGTTCACTTTTTTCAGGTGTTTTTAATGCATCGAAAAATGTATTACTGATAATATGATTTTCCTTTGCTAGATAGGTGACAGCCATTTCTCTTACAAAAATGGAATCAAGTGATAATTCCCTGTGGATAAAACTAGAGAATTGATGATTGTGTTGTTTATATTGTATAATAACGGAAATTAATTCTTTTAATTTTTCCAATGGAGTTAACGACTCTGTTTCCTGTAATGTTTCTTCCATAGTTATTAAATATGCTTCATAATACTGGATGACCGCATATTCCAAAAGGCCTTGCTTGCTTTTAAAATAATAGCTGATCAGTGATACGTTTACACTGGCCTTTTCTGCGATATCTCTTACAGAGGTGCCACTAAACCCTTTTTGAAAAAACAGCGAGGAAGCAGCGTCGATTACCTTTTGTTTAGATGGATTCTTTTTCATATCTATTCAACTCCTTACATTATCAATTACGACAAAGAGATTAATTATCCTGCAATTTTTTCTCGACAAATATCTCTGAGTTTGTCGAAATAGCATAAGAAAAGAGGAAAATTTATGGTTCAAACAAATACGTATGCCGAGAGCAAGATCACAGACTATGAATTAATGATAAAACAGTTGGATGCACTTAGTGACGGTGAGAGTGATCACATTGCTCTATTGTCCAATGCATCTGCGCTACTCAATCAATCTTTAACAGACATTAATTGGGTTGGTTTTTATATTTGGAGAAATAATGAACTAGTACTTGGCCCATTCCAAGGATTGCCTGCATGTATCCGAATCGCGTATGGGAAGGGTGTCTGCGGTACTGCCATGAAAGAACGTCAAACACAACGTGTCGCTGATGTAAATCAATTCCCCGGACATATTGCTTGTGATGCTGCCAGTCAATCCGAAATTGTCGTCCCAATCTCTTTAGATGACGGTCTTTATGGTGTACTCGATATCGATAGCCCAAATACAGATCGATTTGACAAAATAGATCAAACCTACTTGGAAAAATTCGTTCGTGTACTAGAAGGACATTTAAACAAATGATAAGTTTTGTGTTTAAAGCGTCTTATTCGTATTGTAACATGGAATGCAGGAATGGCAGGTATAAATTAATAGTTGACTTTTCTCCGTATAACTTATATACTACTCTTTGTGTAAAATAATAAAGGTAGCCTATGTGAATTTGCGCTTGAACCCATTTTGTTCCTCGTTTTACTGGACTTTTAAGTAAAGAGGTGTATCGTGTAACTCTCTGCTGCTGGAGCGATGGTACATGAAAACATAATGGACAACGTAGTTTTCGCGCTCGTTTATTTTATGCAAAATAAACTAAAAAGGAGAAATTTCTATGTCTCGCTATACTGGATCAGTATGGAAGAAATCACGTCGATTTGGTATTTCATTAACTGGAACTGGTAAGGAATTAGATAAACGCCCTTACGCTCCAGGTCAACATGGCCCAAACCAAAGAAAGAAAATGTCTGAATATGGACTGCAACTACAAGAGAAGCAAAAATTACGCTTCACGTACGGATTAAATGAACGCCAATTCGTTAACTTGTTTGAAAAAGCTGGTAACATGAAAGGTATCCATGGTGAAAACTTCATGATTTTACTTGATTCTCGTCTTGATAACATGGTTTACCGCATGGGACTCGCCCGCACACGCAAACAAGCACGTCAGCTAGTTAACCACGGTCATGTTACAGTTGATGGTAAAAGTGTTGATATCCCATCATATACACTAGTACCAGGGCAAGTTGTTGGTCTACGTGAAAAATCAAGAAATTTCGATATCGTCAAAGAAGCTCTTGAAGTAAATAACTTTGTTCCAGAATATATAACATTTGATGAAGATAAAATGGAAGGAACGTATACGCGTTACCCTGAGCGTTCCGAACTTCCTGCTGAGATTAATGAAGCGTTAATCGTTGAGTATTACTCACGTTAATAAAGTTGCTTAGAAAAATACAATTATTAACCCCCTCAGACCTTAGCAAAAGGTTTGAGGGGTTTTTATATACAAATATTGTTTGTTTTAGATAACCTTTTAAAGTTGAATCCGGGTGATGTTTAAGAATACGTGAGTTTGTTGGTGATATTTCATTTCACGGCGCTTCACTGCGTCTTCTATCGTAAATACATAGTACCAAATCGATGTCCAGGTGGAGCATAAATAGCATTATTACCGTTAAAAACTATCACAGAAATTTGATTACCAAAATAAGGAATGATAGAATTTAATTAAACCCAATTATTTGAATAAATTAATTAGGGTTATCATTTGTTATTTTGTAACAGCGTATACTTAATACCTATTATGGGAGGAATCTTCGATGGGAAAAATGAATTTGGAAATTGCTAAGAAAATTATTGAACAGGCAGAGGATGAAGCTTCAGAGGTAGGCGTTCAAATGGTTATTTCCGTTTTGGATGAGGGTGGTAATCTTATTGCAACGCACCGAATGGATGATGCCTGGTTGGCGAGTATTGACATTGCTCAGAATAAAGCATGGACTTCTGTCGCTTTAAAAATGCCTACTTCTAATCTTGAAGAAGCTACAGTACCTAACGCAGAACTCTATGGGCTCAATACAACCAACCAAGGACGTATTGTCGTATTTGGTGGTGGTTTTCCGCTTGAGAGGAATGGAAAAGTTCTAGGCGCTATAGGTGTGAGTGGAAGCACTGTTCCTAACGATGTAAAAGTAGCAGAAGCGGGAGTTAAAGCATTCAATGAACTTAATTTAGAAAACATGTAACAACAGTAAGAATATAGATATATTTTTATAACCAAAAAATCAGCGAACAGCGCACCCGCACTGTTCGCTTCTTATATTAATCTTTCTTCCGGATTTTTCTAATTTCATCTGCTACAAATTGCACCTGTGTGCCGACAACGACTTGAATATTATGCTTACCGACCACGTTGATACCGGGTACGCCGGTTTTCTTGATTTTATCCTGATCGACCTTATCCATGTCATCTACTTCAAGACGCAGACGAGACACACAATTACCAACCGTTAGCACGTTCTCATCGCCGCCTAAACCTTCGTAAATTTTCTCAGCCATAATAGCTGTTTCATCTTTTTCGGAAGCGAGCGTCCCTTCCTCAATATTGTAGCTTTCATCAACTTCGCCTTTTCCTGGTTCGCCCTCTTCCCTTCCAGGTGTTTTCAGATCCAATTTAAGAATAAGGAAGCGGAACAGAAAGTAGTAAATGACTGCAAATACCAGGCCCTGTAAGATCAGCATATATGGCTGATTTGCAATTGGCACACTCAGACTCAGGGTGTAGTCAACCAAGCCTGCACTGAAACTGAATCCGGCTGTCCATTCGAACAATGCCGCAATAAATAGGGATAGACCAGTGAGTGCTGCGTGTACCACATACAATACAGGAGCCAGGAACATGAATGAGAATTCCAGCGCTTCTGTTACACCGGTAAAGAATGACGCGAACGCTGCTGCCATCAAAAGAGACGCAGCTTGCTTTTTCCGCTTCGTTTTGGCTGTATGATACATCGCCAGAGCCGCTGCTGGTAAGCCAAACATCATAATCGGGTAGAAACCTGCCTGATAACGGCCGGTGATTCCTTGTTCACCTTCACTGGCCCAGAAATTAGCAATGTCATTGATGCCTGCAACGTCAAACCAGAAAACCGAATTCAACGCATGGTGCAGACCAGTTGGAATAAGCAGTCTGTTGAAAAAGCCATATAGACCTGCACCAACCGCTTCTAAATTAAGGATGGCCTGACCGAATGAAACCAATCCTGAGTATACAATAGGCCAAACAAAGAACAGAACTGCTGATACAACCATCATGGCCGCTGCACTCATAATCGGCACCAGCCGTTTTCCGCTAAAGAAAGCTAAAGCATCAGGCAATCTAACCTGACTGAATCGATTATACATAATCGAAGCAACGATACCTGACAGAATACCAATAAACACATTTTCCGTATTTTCGAAAGCGGCATTGACCGCTCCCTCTTCAATACCCTGCAGGCCAGCAACGCTAGTGATACCTAGAACAGTAGTTGCAACCAACCAGGCTACAAGTCCACTTAAACCAGCAGCGCCATCCTGCTCCTTTGACATCCCTATAGCGACACCGACCGCAAACAGAATGCCAAGGTTATCCAGAATTGCGAGACCGCCGCTTGTCAGGTAATTACCGATAACACTGTTCTCATTAAAAAGATTAAGAATCCAATTTCCAATACCCATCAGAAGCGCTGCAGCCGGCAACACGGCAACAGGTAGCATCAACGAACGGCCAAGATTCTGCAAATATTTCATCATTTATGTATTCCTCCTAACATTACTTAAGATATCTGCAGGGGAAGATGTCTGGCGGGGTGTTATCCTTTAGATGCTGTGATGATAACCGTTTCCCCTTGCTTCCCTTCTTTTTGATCTGCCATTGTATATGTTTTGTCTGTTTCATTGCCATTCGTGATGACGACTGGCGTTATATCGCTTTCTGCATTATTTCGGATATACTCCAAATCAAACTCCATCAGTTGCTGGCCAACTGACACTTTATCCCCGGTATTGACACTAACATTAAATCCTTTTCCGTTCAGCGAGACTGTTTCAAGCCCTATGTGAATCAAGATTTCGATTCCATCTTCTGTACGCAGTCCGATAGCATGTTTCGTTTCAGGAATCTGCGCAATTTTGCCATTAACCGGGGAATAAATACTACCCTCTGACGGCTTGATAGCTATACCGTCTCCCATCATTTTTTGACTAAAAACCGGATCCGGTACTTCCTCTAGTGGAATTATTTCACCGGATATAGGTGCATAAATTTCCGTAGTAGGATTTTCTTTTTTAAATAAATTTTTAAACATAATACATGTCTCCTTTCATATGATGGTACAACCTCAATATGAGGCACTCGTTTGAATAGGCACGGGGCACATGAAGCGTGTATACCATTTCCAAATACCACCATGCCTGATAAAATCAGTATCATATTTTATTTAATCATAGCTTACCATGTCAGCAACTCAGGCGACAATATATCTGCTAATTCACCATATATACAAAAAATTCTCTCTGATTCATCAATTTTCTATTCAAAACGTATTAAGAAGTACTTTTTCTTTCCGCGGCGGATAATGGTAAACGTATCTTCAATACGATCATCTGCCATTAGATTATATTGAAGATCTTGTTGTCTTTCCCCATTAATATAAATCGCCCCATTGTTGATATCCTCTCTTGCTTGTCTTTTTGACGAGGATATGGAAGCATTTACTAATAGATCAATTAAACCTGTTTCCTCATTTGATGCTTGATAAGTTGGGACATCTTTAAACCCTTGTTCAATATCACTTGCTGAAAGTTGCTTCAAGTCATCACTAAAAAGGGCTTGAGATATTTTTTGCGCTTGATCTAGAGCCGCTTGACTATGAACGTCTCTTGTCATTTCTTCAGCTAAACGTTTTTGTGCCACCCGGTTTTCCGGTTGGTTGATCACTTCATCTTCAAGCTGTTGTACTTCTTCTTCAGGAATAAAGGTGAAGTAACGCAAGAATTTCAACACATCACGATCATCCGTATTAAACCAGAATTGATAAAATTCATAGGCGCTTGTTTTTTCAGGGTCTAACCAAATAGCCCCACCTGCCGTTTTCCCGAATTTCGTACCGTCTGCTTTTGTGATTAAAGGGACCGTTAAACCGAAAACATTCGTTTCTTCATCTTCATTTTCCCTTGAACGACGAATCAATTCCATTCCGGCTGTAATGTTTCCCCATTGGTCACTACCACCGATTTGTAATGTGCAATTTTCCTGTTCATATAATTTGAGATAATCAAGGGATTGCAAAATCATATAACTAAATTCTGTAAATGTAATACCCTGTTCAATCCGTGCTGAAACAGATTCTTTTGACAGCATATAATTGATACCGAAATGTTTACCTGCGTCACGCAGAAAATCAATGACCGTCATACTTGCTAACCAATCATGATTGTTTCTGGCTACAACAGGATTTTCCCCTTTATCAAATTCAAGCAGTCCGGCTATTTGCTTCTCTACTTTTTCACTGTATTCTTTAACGATAGTATCTTCATTTAAAGATCTTTCACTGGTGCGTCCACTGGGATCACCGATCATTCCTGTGCCGCCGCCGACTAATGCAATCGGTTTATGACCTGCTTTTTGAAATCTTTTCAGCATCGTAATCGGCACCAAATGGCCTATATGTAGACTATCTGCCGTTGGATCAAACCCACAGTATAATGTCACCTGATTGGCTGATAAATGTTGCTTTAATCCTTCAAAATCTGTTGTCTGTTGAATCAAGCCACGCGTTTCTAAATCCTGCAAAATATCCATCCATTTCACACTCCATCATGATTTTTTTAATAAAAATAAAAAAACTCCCCCCTCTAAAAAATAAGGGACGAGTTTACACGCGGTACCACCCTTGTTGCACATTAATTGCCACTTGGGATTGTTATCGATGTTTTCCACCGTTTCTTTCGAAAAAGAAAATGCTCCAGATTGTAATTCGCCTGCAAATATATACTAGCTTACACCAGCCGCCAGCTCTCTATAATAGGGAAATGCATAACTACTAATTCCTTCTTCGCATATTTATTTATTATTATATATTCATACCATATTCTTATCTGAAAAGCAATACTTATTTTTCCCCTATATACCAAAAAGCAATTATGCTATAATTTAAACATGGTATGAGGGGAGGTTTTTACATGGATTTGAAGGAATTATATCATAAATATAAGAAAAAAATAAAGGAAGCTTGGCGTACCGGAGACATCCAACGCTCATCACGGATTACATATGATGTGTTTTGGAATGTTGTTTTATTCTTCCTTGTTATTGGAGTTATTGGTTTGTTTTTTGCTGGTGGCATTGGTGCAGGATACTTCGCCTCCCTTGTAAAGGATGAACCGGTAAGAAGCTATGAATCTATGGAACAGGACATATACAATTATGAAGAAACATCGGAATTATATTTTGCAGATGATGAGTATTTCGGTGACGTTCGTTCAGATCTTCATCGGGAAGAAGTTGCGTTGGAGAATATCTCCGAGACATTAATTAATGCAGTAATTGCTACCGAGGATGAATATTTCAGCGAACATGAAGGAATTGTCCCAAAAGCAATTTTTCGTGCAGTCGTACAAGAAGCAACAAATGCAGATAATCAAACAGGAGGAAGTACGTTAACCCAGCAACTTATTAAGAATCAGGTTTTAACAAATGAGGTTTCCTTTGAACGAAAAGCAAAGGAAATATTGCTAGCACTCCGTTTGGAACGTTTTTTTGATAAAGATGAAATTCTGGAAGCTTATTTAAATATCGTTCCATATGGTCGTGACGCCTCCGGTAGAAATATTGCCGGAATCCAAACAGCCGCGCAAGGGATATTCGGAATTGACGCAGACGAGGTTAACATAGCACAGGCAGCTTACTTAGCGGGACTTCCTCAAAGTCCCTCATCCTATACCCCTTTTTCCAATCAAGGTGGGCTAAAAAGTGAAGACGGATTACAAGCTGGGTTGAACCGAATGCAGTCCGTACTGAATCGGATGCTTGATGAAGGATATATTACGGAAACTGAATATGAAGAAGCAACTAATTATGACATTGTCTCAGATTTCTCTGAAGATTTTCAGTCACCTATCGAACAATATCCAGCTCTTACGTTTGAATTAGAGAATAATGCAAGAGAAATAATTATGGAAATGCTTGCAGAAGAAGATGGATATACAATGGAAGATCTTAATAATGATGCTACATTAAAAGAAGAATATGAAATGTTGGCTGATCGTGATTTACGAAACAAGGGATATCAAATTCATTCCACCATCGATAAGGATATTTATGATACGATGCAGGAAATCACCCAAAACTTTGATAACTTTGGACCTGACACGGTAACAACGGTCGAACTTGCTAACGGAGAAGAGACTGAGATCACACAGCAAGTGCAAGCAAGTGGGATATTGATAGAAAATAGCTCAGGCAGAATCATCAGTTTTGTTGGCGGCCGTGAATACAATGAAGATAACCAGTTAAATTATGCTACCAATGCTGTACGATCAAATGGCAGTACTATTAAACCGCTTCTCGTTTATGCTCCAGCAATGGAAAAAGGTTTGATTCAGCCTGGGTCCCCCGTTGCTGATATTGATCTACCGATTGGCCCACAAGGATGGGAGCCAAATAACTACAGTGGTACCCATTATGGTATAATCCCAGCTCGAAAAGCCTTGTATAATTCCTATAATGTTTCCACAGGCAGACTCTATAATCAAATGATTAATGACGATCCAGGAGAATATATAAAAAAGATGGGGATTACAACAATATCAGATGAAGAATTTAAGTATCCTTCATTATCCATCGGAGGAACTACCACTGGTGTAACATTAGAAGAAAACACAAATGCTTTTGCCACGTTTGGAAACAATGGGCAATTCGCTGATGCCTACATGATTGAAGAAATAACAACAAAAGACGGAGAAGCGATTTATGAACACGAAAACGAAGCTGTAGATGTATTTTCTCCGCAGACAAATTATTTAACGGTGGATATCTTAAGAGATGTCATGGACGTTGGTACTGGAACATATGTTAACACCCAACTAGCAAACAAGAGCGTTGATTGGGCGGGTAAATCAGGTACTTCACAAGACTGGGAAAATGTTTGGTTTGTAGCAACAAACCCAAATGTAACATTTGGAACATGGATGGGCTATGATACGCCGGATTCACTATATCGTACGTCTGATCCTCAAGGCCATAGCCATAGGGTACAGCAATTTTGGGCACAGCTGGTAAATGGTGCTGCAGAAATTGATCCGGAATTAATTAACCCACCATCATCTTTCGAGCGTCCTGACGGTATCGTTGAACGCAGTTATTGCGCAATTTCAGGTATGCTTCCATCAGATCTCTGTGAGGAAGTTGGCCTTGTTCAAACTGATTTATTTAATGAAGAATTTGTACCAGAGGAAACAGATGATAGCCTGATTAGGCGTGGAGAAGATGGAATTACCTTCAATCCTGAATTCTTAGAACGAAATAATTACGATCAATTAAGTGATATTACAGAACTTTATCCGCGTACAAATCGGGATCTATGGGAAAAAATTGGTTCTTCTAGCAGTGTAGATGAAGATGAAAACGATAATAGCGATGATGAGAACGATGGCGATAATGATGAGAACGAAGATAATGATAATGATAATGACGATGATGATGAATAAAACGGGAGACGAGGCTTAGGTCTCCTCCCTTCTTTTATTTAAGGCCTTTTTCTAAAAGTTTATATATGAAATGCGCAGCCAACTTATGAAAAGAGCCTTATTTAATTTATTTTACCGAATCACTAAAATTACAATCCATTATGCTGTATAATGATATATGAAAGCGCATTATTAATTCCTTTAAACAGGTGGTGAAATGATGAAGCATACGAAGACCTACCATTCGTTAATACGTGAAAATGCTGGTGAGAAGATTACGATTGAGGGGCCACTAGACCGAACAACTTTAAAAAAATATGACTTTCATGAACAACTCATTGCATTCCGCCCGGCAAAAAAGCAATTTGAGGCATTGTTAAACATTGCCGACTTCCCGGAAGGCCGAATTATCATTGCCAGAACAAAGGATACGATTGTTGGATATGTTACATATATACACCCGGATCCTTTAGAAAGATGGTCAGAATTTAACATGGAAGATTTAATCGAACTGGGAGCTGTTGAGGTCATTGCCGACTATCGTGGCACAGGGGTTGCTTCCAGCTTATTAAACGTTTCCATGATGGATGATTATATGGAAAATTATATCATTATCTCAACGGAATATTACTGGCATTGGGATTTGGATCAAACCAAATTAAGTATATGGGATTATCGTAAAGTAATGGAAAAAATGATGGCTGCGGGAGGGCTAACACCCGCACCTACCGACGATCCTGAAATAATATCACATCCAGCAAACTGTTTAATGGTACGCATCGGCAAAAATGTATCGGAAGAATCAATCAAGCAATTTGATCAGCTTCGATTTCTAGGGAGACAGCAAAACCGAAAAATGAGGGAGGGTTTTTAAATGCAGGTAGAAGAAATTATGAAAACAGAAGTAATTACATTATCACCTACTGCATCGATCGCTGAAGCATTCCAGCTTTTACAGAAACATCGAATCAGACATATTCCTATCGTAAACGAGACATTAAACGTTGTAGGCATTGTCTCTGATCGAGATGTACGTGATGCTAGTCCTTCCATTTTTTATAAAGATGCTGATAAGAGTGAATTGGAAAATGATATTCAATCGATCATGACGAGCCCGGTTGTAACCATTCATCCACTTGACTTAGTAGAAGAAATTGCCCGTATTTTCTATGATGAAGAATTTGCTGCGCTCCCTGTTGTTAAAGACAATATCTTAGTAGGAATGGTCACAGAAAAGGATATGCTTTATACATTAATACAATTAACTGGTACAAACGTGCAAGGCTCCCATATAGAAGTAAAAGTTCCACATCAGCCAGGTATATTGCCTGAAGTAACATCCATTATTGGGAAAAGAAAAGCAAATATTATATCTGTATTAGTCTATCCATTTAAAGATGATCTAAGGTTTAAAATACTAGTATTCCGTATTCAAACAATGAATCCAATGCCTGTTATTCATGATTTAAGAGACGCGGGTTATGAATTAATGTGGCCAAATAACATCCCGGAGCCAAAACTATGACAGATAAGGCTGCTTTTATTTATTCAGATGCATTATTAAACTATCATTTTAATCTGGAGCATCCTTTTAATCAAAAACGGGTAGTATTAACGAAAGAATTACTTGAGGCCGCAAATCAATTAAATCCGAATGAAATCGTAGAACCTCGAATGGCCACAGACGATGAGTTGGCTCTCTTTCATGATCGCGCATATATTGAAGCTCTTAAAAAGGCCAGTACCGGACATTTAAGTGAAAACGAAGGCTTGGAGTATGGTATAGGCACAAAGGACACACCAATGTTTAAAGGTATGCACGGGGCATCTGCATATTTAGTTGGTGGAAGCTTAACAGCGGTAGATTCCGTATTAGAAGGAGACTTCTACCATGCTGTTAATGTGGGTGGCGGGCTTCATCATGGATTTAACAGAAGAGCATCAGGCTTTTGTATCTATAACGACGGAGCAGTAGCTATTAAATATATTCGGGAAAAATATGATTTAAAAGTTTTATATGTTGATACAGATGCCCATCATGGTGACGGGGTGCAATGGGCTTTTTATGATGATCCGAATGTCTGCACATTTTCTATACACGAAACCGGCAGATATCTTTTTCCTGGCACAGGAAACGTTAATGAGCGCGGTATTAAAGAAGGTCACGGCTATTCATTCAATCTTCCAATTGATGCCTTCACTGAAAATGAATCTTTCCTACATGGATATGAATCTGCCTTTAGAGAGATTGCAGCGTTTTTCAAACCGGATGTGATCGTAACGCAAAATGGCGCTGATGCCCACTGCTACGATCCCTTAACCCATTTATGTGCAACCATGGACATATATGAGAGAATACCAGAATTAGCCCATGAATTAGCTCATCATTATTGTAATGGAAAATGGATAGCATTAGGTGGCGGCGGCTATGATATTTGGAGAGTTGTACCCCGTGCATGGGCACAAGTTTGGAATGTGATGAAAACTGGAAAACCAGCATCAGGACAAATCCCCGCCTCATGGATAGAAAAATGGCAAAAGGAATCACCAGTTACATTACCAGGCAGGTGGCAAGACAATAGCAATATTGTTCCAACAATCCCAAGAAAAGCAGATATAACCGAAAAAAATGAAAAAGTCCTGCAGAATCTGCTTAAATATACAAACACGAAAATATAGAAAAATGCAACGCGTCTTTCTAGAAGCCAGAGGCAAGAGGTCGGAATTGTAGAAATCAGAGAAATAATCGGTTTCATATTTGAAATATCATCAAGAATTTCTATAAAATCTTATTTTATAGAAAACAATAGGGGACTATCGACTGTCCCCTTCCTCTGTTTCTGCAGCATCCTGATCTAAAATTAGGATTTCGACTCTTCTATTTTGACTCATATTCTCTGGATTGGTGTTAGGAACCAGCGGATCGATATCACTATAGCCGGCAATAGAGAATCGTGATTGATCCAAATCATTCCCCTCAACTAAATAACGCACAACACTACTCGCTCTTGCTCCGGATAGTTCCCAATTCGATGGATAGCGATAACTGGAGATTGGCCGATTGTCCGTATGCCCTTCAACCTTAACTTCATGTGGTATTTCTGTGAGGAAAGATCCTATCTCTGCCAGAAAATGTTCACCTGATGGCAACAGTTCCGCTTGCCCGGGGTCAAATAATATGAGTTCCTGCAAGACTAATACAACCCCTCGCTCCGTTCTGTCCGCAGAGATCACATTATTTAAGTCGTGTTCATCTAAATAGTTTCCAATGTCTTCCATTAAGGTTTGTAACGTGTCTTCCTGATTTTGGATGTCATCTCTGTCATTTATTTCGGTTAAGTCAGTTGGTGTCTCAAATTCATTTGATGTTTCTCCATTTTCCTTATGACTAGAACTTTGTGTGGGATTTTCCATCGGTACGGGGGATGGATAAAAGTCAAAAAGCATCCGATTTTGAAACGACTCGGAAATGGCATCAAATTTCGCCATATCAATTTGAGACATAGAGAATAATAATATGAAAAAGACCAATATAAGTGTTATCATATCTGAATAGGTAGTCATCCATTTAGGTGCGCCGCTATTCTTGCTACTTTTTATTTTTCTACGCTTCATTGATGCTTTCCTCCACGAAACCTGCTTCTTTTTCTTTTTCCTGCTTTGTTTTTGTTTCGTCAGAAAGAAAGGCACCTAATTTTTCCTCTAGAATTCTTGAGTTTTGGCCGGATTGTACACCAATTACACCTTCGATAATGATTTGTTTCATAAATACTTCTTCTTCTGTTTTCGTCTCAAGCTTACTGGCCATTGGAATAAACACTAGATTTGAAAGAACAGTTCCATAAAGGGTTGTTAACAATGCTACAGCCATGCTTGGTCCTAAAGTTGCAGGATCCTCTAAACTGTTTAACATGAGTACAAGACCAATCAGTGTGCCGATCATTCCCCACGCAGGTGCATATTCACCGGCTTTCTCGATAATGCTTCTCCCTTTGTAATGCCGCTCTTCCATCGCAGTGATTTCAGCATTCATAATATCATGGATTACCTCTGGATCCATGCCATCAACTGCAAGAAGTATACCTTTACGGATAAATTTATCATCGACCTCATCCAACTCATATTCCAGTGCAAGGAGGCCTTCTCTTCTAGCCCGCTCGGATAGACGAATAAATAAATCGATTAATTCAGGCAAACGCAAATTACTTTTATGAAAAGATTCCTTCAATACTTTGTTTGTTCGTTTAATCTGCTCCATTTTAAAATTAATCAACAATGAAGCAATCAAACCTCCAATTACAATAAAGACGGAAGAAGCGTCGAGAAATGAAACAGCGCCTTCACTTCCACCCTTTGCCATAATAGCCATCATAATCATAATAAAACCTAACGTAATGCCGATAGGAGTCAATATATCTCTTTTCCTCATATTATCTCTCCCTAAATAAAGCAGTTACTCTTTATATCGGCATCACATTTATTTTGTTGAGTTTCTTTTTTCAATTCGATGAGGTAAAACGACTTTTTTGTCGGTAACTTCCTCTTTATTCATATATTTTGTTAATAACCGCATCGCTACTGCTCCGATATCATACATTGGTTGAACGATTGTAGATAACGTCGGGCGCACCATCGAGGCTAATCTTGTATTATCGAATCCAACTACTTCAAGATCTTCCGGTACGTTGTATCCCTTGTCTTGTGCTCCGTGAATAACACCTAATGCCATTTCATCAGATGCCACGAATATGGCAGTTGGCTTTTCTTGTAAGCTTAAAAGAACTTGCGCCGCTTCTATTCCGGAATCATAGGTGTATTCACCTTTAATAATCAGATTTTCATTAATAGAGACAGGTGACTCTTCCAACGCACGCATATAGCCGTTATATTTTTGCTGATTAATTTGTGTGTCGGCTTGTCCGGAAATAAACGCCGGATGCTCATTTCCATTATCAATCAGGAATTTTGTTGCCTCATATGCTGCCTCTTGATAATCAATGTTTACCGACGGAATGACTTCACTTTTATCGTATGTGGCTGCTAATACCACAGGTACGGAAGAGCTTTGGAATTGTTGCACATGTTCTTCGGTTATATTTCCTCCCATGAACAAAATCCCATCAACTTGTTTTTCCAGCATCGTATTGATTAGTTGTAATTCCTTATCTTTGTTTTGATCCGAATTACTCAATATCATATTGTATTTGTACATTGTAGCAATATCTTCTATTCCTCTTGCTAATTCAGCAAAAAAGATACTGGATATATCAGGGATAATCGCACCCACTGTCGTCGTTTTCTTGCTTGCCAGCCCTCTTGCTACAGCATTTGGACGATATCCTAATTCTTCTATTGTATTTAACACTTTCTTGCGTGTTGTGGGTTTTACGTTCGGGTTCCCATTAACCACTCGTGAGACTGTCGCCATCGATACATTTGCTTCCCTTGCTACATCATATATTGTTATTGTCATTTTATTTTTCCTCCTAAAATAATAATTGCCTAAAATTAACGCCTCTATTTCCTATATGATACGCTATCAAGGCAAAAATTACAAAAAATTTAAGGCTGGTACATCCTAGGATGACCAGCCTTATAGTGTGTATTCAAAAAGGAGGATAAAAAGAACCGAGAAGTTCGAGGCGGCGTAGTTTCGAGCAGACAATCTTGCACGCAGGAAAAGTGTTTTCCTTTTCCAAGGAGCGGAGAAACAAGCCAACGAGCCTCTCGCGTGTTGTGATGACTTCTACGTTGCCCACAGGACGTGGGCGATTTTAGCAGAAGGTCCTCTACGATGTGCCATTTTTACCGGACTTTTTGAATATCCTTTAATCACTATTTTAAACGTTGCTGCATGCTATTTAACTCATCGATGAACGTATTGAACGTTGGAATATCCATTTGCTGTGCAGAATCTGAAAGGGCGACTGCTGGATCTGGATGAACCTCAGCCATGATTCCGTCAGCTCCAATTGCCAAAGCGGCTTTGGCAGTAGGAAGTAACAAATCCCTTCTTCCTGTTGAGTGTGTTACATCAACCATCACCGGCAAATGTGTTTCCTGTTTTAAGACAGGTACAGCAGAAATATCTAATGTATTTCTGGTCGCTTTCTCATATGTTCGAATACCACGTTCACATAAAATTATATTTTTATTTCCACGGGATATAATATACTCTGCAGCATTGATGAATTCAGATATAGTAGCTGATAGTCCCCGTTTCAGTAATACTGGTTTGTCTACATCTCCCGCAGCTTTCAGCAATTCAAAGTTTTGCATATTACGTGCACCAATTTGGATAACATCAACATAATCAAGTGCCTTCTCAATATGTGCAGGGTTTATAATTTCACTAACAACAGCCAAATCATGCTCATCTGCAGCACGTTTTAACATTTGCAGTCCTTCAACCCCCAACCCCTGGAAGTCATATGGGGATGTTCTCGGTTTAAATGCCCCGCCGCGTAATAGTTTAATCCCTTTATTACTTACAGCTTCAGCAACACTTGATACTTGCTCGTATCCTTCAACAGAACATGGTCCCATAACAAATTGCGTACTGCCATTTCCAATTTGAACACCTTTTACGTCGACGACTGTGTCTTCTGGCTTCTTCTTCCTGGAGACAAGCAATGCCTTTCGATGATCATCCATTTGCAACTCTAGACTTGCTTTAAAAATCTCCTTAAAAATATGTTCGATTGTGGAGTTTTCAAATGGGCCATCATTATGTGTTGTGATTTGATTTAACATCGTTCTTTCCCGTACCGGATCAAATCGATTCATGCTTTGTTTACTTTTCACCTGGCCAATGTCCTGCACAATCTTTGCACGGCGATTGATTAATTCCAGTATTTCCAGATTTACATCATCCAATTGTCCTCTTAACAGATCCATTTCATTTTGGCTCATTTGCCATACCCCCTGTTTCTATTTTTTTAATAATAGACACTATTATATAGAAAAATTGCTTGATTGTCATTAGAAATTTTAAAATTTGTCGATTTAATTAAAAAACATTAATTAAAAAACAGGCTACCGTGTCGTACACCGCAGCCTGTCCTATTTTTTATTTTTTACTTTCTTCTAAATCTTTAGCCGCCTCGTCCATTGCGTCTGCAACATCTTCAGCAGCTTTTAAAGCTTCGTCTTCTTTATTACGCTTTTCTTGTAGCTTTCCTTGTACTGATTGTGTTAAATTTTTTGTTTTTTTAGAGGCATTTTTTGATAGTTCTGACGTTGTATCCATTGCCTTTCTTTTTAAGTCAGAACCAGTTGTGTATGCTTTATCTTTCCAGTCTGCACCTTTTTCCTGTGCGATATCTTTAATGTCATAAGCACGATCCTTCACTTGATGAGTTACTTGATGTGCCCCTTGGTTAATATCTCCTCTTAATTCTTTGCCAGATTTCGGTGCAAAAACTAAGGCTACAGCCGCACCTACGACACCACCTATCAATGTACCAATCATAAAGTCCTTGCTATTGATGTTGTTGTTATTGTTGTTGCTGTTATTATTGTTCTCTCCCATTTCAAATTCCTCCTCTTAGATTTAAAATTTATTTCTTTTTCTTATTCCATAAATCCATGATAGCGGATCCCCACTTAACTGCTTGGGAAACTTTCTCCTGGTCTTGCGCGGAAGTACGCGATATGCTGTTCGAGAGTTGTTTTAATGAAGCATTAAAGTCTTTAAGTGTCTCTCCAACACCCTTCGCACCATCGAAAAGTCCATTTAATTTCGTGGATTTTTCATTGACATCATCCGCTAATTTATTCGTTTTATTTAATAGTTCCGTCGTTTCAGTGGTAACGCCCTCCATCTGCTTCTGGAGACCCTCTAATGTACTTGAGACATCATTAAGTGTGCTTTTTGTTGCTTTTAGGGTAATTGCTAAGTATATAACTAGTACCACAAAAGCTACTGCAGCAATCAATGCGGCAATATATAGCATTATTTCCATTTTCAATTATCACTCCTTGTATTATCGTATTTTAAAATTAGTGCAAAAGGGCCTATCATAAAAAGCAAACTATATAAAGCATAACATAGATGCTTGTACTAATAATACCCGTTATGTACTAGCATAAACATATATAAGTAGATATATAATTCCCAATGTATAAATATTCGACAAAAAATCATGAATTCCTTTATTTTTTTAAAAAAAGTTAAACAGCGCTTCATAAAGAAAATCATGAAAGCGCTTTGCTTCATAGGCAGACAGGAAAGGATAAAACTCCCCTATCTGCACCACGCTCAGGTTTACTCTATTTATTGATCTTGATATTTTCTTCATAGGCTTTCTGGAATTTCTGAATATCACCAGCACCCATAAAAATTAATACACTGTCCCTATATTCTTGCAATATATCCGTATTGGACAGCTCTAATGTCGTACTATCAGGAATTAATTTTTGCAAATCATTGATAGTCATGTTCCCGGAATCCTCTCTGGCAGAAGCAAAAATATCACACAGAAACACCTCGTCAGCAAGATTTAGACTATCAGCAAATTCCTGCAAGAATGTTTTAGTCCTAGTAAATGTATGTGGTTGAAAAATAGCAACAACCTGTTTATCCGGATATTTCTTTCGCGCTGAGTCAATCGTTGCCGTAATTTCCTTTGGATGATGCGCATAATCATCAACTAAAATTTGGCTCCCAACTTTTTTCTCCGTAAATCTGCGTTTTACCCCTTGAAATGTGCTGAGATTTTTTATATCTTCCGCTTTAATTCCTTCATAATGGCAAATAGCTATCGTTGCCAAGGCATTTAGAACATTATGGTCTCCATACATCGGGATCGTAAAAGTATTGTAGTACGTGTTTCTAACAAACACGTCAAATTCCGTACCCTCATCTGTTTCTACTACATTTTGTGCTTGGAAATCATTGGTATCTGCAAATCCATAATAAACAACAGGCACTTTAGCTTGTATTTGCTGCAGTTGTTCATCATCACCACATGCAATAATACCTTTCTTTACACGATCTGCCATGGATTGAAATGCATTGAACACATCATCAATACTTGTAAAATAATCCGGATGGTCAAAATCAATATTGGTCATGATCGCATAATCCGGTTCATAACTCAAGAAATGGCGACGGTATTCACATGCTTCAAATACAAAATATTCACTGTCCACATGTCCATTACCCGTCCCATCACCGATTAGATAAGATATCGGGAACGTATCATTTAACACATGTGCCAGTAAACCTGTTGTAGATGTTTTCCCATGTGCCCCCGTAATCGCGATACTTGTATATTGCTTCAGCCACTCTCCGAGAAATTCATGGTACCTGTAAAAGGTTAACCCTCGTCTTTTAGCTTCTTTAATTTCAATATGATCATCTGAAAATGCATTGCCTGCAATAACCGTATAATTATCTTTGATGTTTGTTTCTGAAAAAGGAAAAATGGGAATGTTTTTTTCTTCCAATGCATCTTGTGTGAAAAAACGTTTCTCAATATCAGAGCCCAGCACTTTTTCTCCGGAATCATGGAGTATTTGTGCCAGTGCGCTCATTCCAGTTCCCTTAATACCAATAAAATGGTAAGTTGTCATAAAAAGAACCTCCAAAATTCGCTTGAAAGGATGAATTCCAAAGTTTCATGCTTTCATAATTAAAATCTGTAACCATTTAACCATTATAGCAAAATTACATGCATAATAAAATATTATGTTCTTATCTAGGATTCTGCGAAATATTCAACTTCTTTCAACCTTGGATTTGGACGATACCTTCGCCCTTCTTTTGCCGAATGTGTACCATTAAGTAAAACATTATCACCCGTGAATCCAATGTTAATACGCAGTAAACTTCTCCCCACACCATACATATCTACAGGTACATCCATTTTTTCATAATACGTAATGCGATCCTCAGTAAACCCACCACTCACCATAATTTTAACATGAGAATAACCTTCATTATTCAAGGCCTTTCTAAGTGCAAAAATAAGTTCCGGATTCACACCTCTTGGATCAAATGTACCCATTAAATGATGGTTTCTCAGAAAATATTTATCAACAAGGTTTCCTGACGTATCCAGTCTTACAGATTTTAACTCTTTTCCAAATTCCCGAGCCACTTTTAATGAATCTGTGATAACATCATTATTATAATCTACAAGTGCTGCAATATCATCCTCAGGATACATCTCATGATAGGCTTTCGTTGCCGCTACAATGTCCCCGCGGAACATTTGAATAAGCGCATGCGGCATTGTTCCCATACCTTCTTTACCCCACCATTCATTCATCGCATGTGTTGCTTGGGCCGTGGAGCCGCCGATAAAAGCTGCATACCCGTCCCCTGCCTGTTGTGTATAATGATCATCGCGGTCACCCATGAAAATAACCGGTTTTTGTTCACCGGAAGTTCGAGCTGCTTTTACGACATTGTATACATTTGTCGCTACCGATGTTCTTCTTCCCAATATTCCATCAATAATTCCTTCCAGAAACCCAAACTGCTGATAAGCACCGGATATCGTTAATACAGATTCATAAGGACTGATCTTATCTCCATCTTTTAGTGAATGTATATCAAGTGTTTCCGGGGTATCTGCAAATGTATGCAGTAGGGCAATTGCCTCATCTGTTCCGCATAATACCGCATCGGATTTCTGAAAAAATTGCATCGTTACATGATTGGAGCCTAATTTTTTTTCAACAATTTCTTTTGTTTTAAGAAAATAAACAGCTGAGAACCAGCCTTCTTTTATGCGTTCATCAAATTTAAACGTTTTATTTGTTAAACGTTCTATTTTTCCTGTAAGCTTTTGTTCGATTTCTTTCATAGTTAGTTTCTCCCTTTAATTATGTGTTCAAAAAGGAGGTAAAAAGGACCGGCCGGCTATAGTCGCGACGTCCTGGGACTGCGTGTAAATGCTCGCCCCTCCGAGGACATTTATCGCAACGCCGGCACTAGCACGTCCTGCGCGTCGAATGTTCGAGGCGGCGTAGCTCCCGAGTACCGGACTTTTTGAACATCCTTTTAATATTCTTTTCCCTATCATATATAAAAACCAGGGATCAAACAAGATTTTTACATCTCTTCAATCTGTGTTTTGGTTACCAGAACTTCCCTTGGCTTGCTCCCATTTTGACCGGAGATGATTCCCTTATCTTCCAATGAATCAATAAGTCGTGCAGCACGGTTATATCCAATTTTAAAGTGCCGTTGCAGAAGGGATGTACTTGCATTATTTTGTTCTAAAACAAATGCTATTGCTTCCTGTAATAGGCTATCTTCTTCTTTATCCATGGTGACTTGCTCAAGTAATTGTTCCTGTTCAAATAAATACTGTGGTTCTGCAATTGTTCTTGCGTGATTGGTTACGCGCTCTATTTCATCATCGGATACAAACGGACCTTGTAAACGAACACTTTTTCCTGCGCCATTTTCAACAAACAGCATATCCCCTTTTCCTAAAAGCTTCTCAGCTCCACTTGTATCAATTATTGTTCGTGAATCTACCTGTGATGATACACTAAAGGCTATTCTTGTAGGGATATTTGCTTTAATCAGGCCTGTAATCACATCAACGGAAGGACGTTGTGTTGCAACAAGCAAATGAATGCCACAAGCACGCGCCTTTTGTGCGATTCGGCTTATTGCATCCTCAACATCCTGTGGAGCCACCATCATTAAATCTGCTAATTCATCGATAACAATAACGATAAAGGGCATTTTTTCATCTGTACGCCTTTGACTTGTGACTTGTTGATTATATCGTTCAATATCCCTTACGCCTTCCTGAACGAATTTTTCGTAGCGGTCTTCCATTTCTTTAACAGCCCATTTTAGTGCGGCTGTAGCAGCTTTAACATCCGTGATAACAGGCGATACCAAATGTGGAATACCGTTATAAGGAGCTAGCTCCACCATTTTGGGATCGATTAGTAAAAACTTAACGTCCTCATAATTTGCTTTATACAACAGGCTGATGAGAATCGTATTGATACACACACTTTTTCCGGATCCAGTTGCTCCTGCAATTAATCCATGTGGCATCTTTTGAATATCCGTAATTAATGGTGATCCCTCAATACTTAATCCTAAAGCAATGCTTAAAGGTGATTTACTTTCTTTAAATTGTTCTGCTTCAAATATCCCCTGCAGGCCAACCATTTGCGCCTTTGGATTTGGGACCTCTATCCCAATTGTATTTTTACCTGGTATAGGAGCTTCAATCCGAATATCTTTAGCAGCCATATTTAGTTTTAGATCATCACTCAAATTTTTTACTTTACTGACCTTCACACCTAATTCAGGCTGCACCTCAAATCGTGTAACAGATGGGCCTTGTGTCGCTTTAACGACGCTTGCCCGTACATTAAAATGTTTCAACGTTTGTTCCAGTAGTTGCTGTTGATTCTGCACCCATTTATGATCTTCATTGCTTTTTTGCTGCGGATCATCCAACAGATAATATGGTATTCTCTTTTGGCGCTTCTCTTGCTGCAGAATAGGTGTATTTGCTGCTTTTTCTTTTTCCAATCTATTCTTTTTATCTCTAGGTGTCATGATGACATTAAAAGGGGTTTTGCCTGCGTTCCCTTTATTTTGTTGTGGCTTTTTACTTTGTTTCCGCCTAAAAGAAGTAGAAGTAGATTTTCTCTGTTCAAATGGCTCCGTCTTTTTGGGTTCTTCCCTTTCGCTTAAATCTGGGTCAGGTTCTAGTACTTCCTGATTTTGCTGCTGGATTTCTACTTCTTCCTTTGTACTGACCAGTTCATTATGCGGTATTTCCACTTCTTCCTTTGTACCGGCAACTTCACTGCGCGTACTATCCACATCACTATGTACTATTTCGCTGGTAGCAGCCGCCTGTTCCCAGCCTTTATCTACTTCACTTGGCTGATCTTGATCTTGTGTTTCGATTACCTGTGGCGCCATTTGTTCATCTGTTTTCTGTTCTTTTCGTTTAAATGCTGGTATATTTTCGATATTTTTGGCGTTATTCTTTTTCTGATATCCATAAACTGGTGAAGGGACCTCTGTTGGCTGAAAAGGTACGTCTTCATCCTTTTTATATACTTTATTTTCTTGCTTATTTTTTGGTTGCTGGTTTTGCTCTTTTTCCCGTTCTCTATCAGTATTTTTCTTTCTTTGAAAGGCGGGGGTTTCATATGTTTTTTCTGCTTTGTCTTCCCGATCCGGGATTACAGGGAACTTGAATGCCTTCCTGTCTGGATACTGATACATCATTTTAGCCTGCAGGTCCTGTTGTTTTGGTCTAGGTCTGGGGTTTTCTTCCTGTTGTTCATATTCTACTTCACGGGTAAAAAAATTCTTTATTTTCTCCCACATATGTCTTCACTCATTTCTTTCGATCATTGCTTCTATTTTAACAGGTATCAGCAAAATTGGTAGTTGTTTTTTGGAGTAAAAGAAAAACAACCCGCTTATAAAAGACTTAGGTTGTTTTTTTCTGCTTATACATCAAACGCTTCTCCGACTGTATAAGAATTCTCAAGAACATAGATACCTTTTTCCTTTGAATCATTAGGTAATCCTAATTCCTCCCTGGAACATATCATACCATTCGAGGCGACTCCTCTTAATTCTGTCGGTTTAATTTTTAATCCACTCGGCATTATCGCCCCAACTTTTGCGACAACCACCTTTTGGTCTTTGTCAACGTTTGGGGCACCACATACAATTTGCAGTTGTTCTGGGCCTCCCACCTCGACTTGACACACACTTAGCTTATCAGCATTCTCATGTCCTGCTTTGTCAGTTACATAACCTACGACAAATTTGGGACTTAAATCAAAATCAAGGTTATCGTTCAGACTATTTTTCGTAAATAAATCCTTGATTTGAGTCAGCAACCTTTTTGTCAGTGTTATTTTTCCTTCCTCATTTAACTCAAGGTGATTGGATGCTTCGAAAATATTATACCCAAGAATTTCATGATGGCTATTGGTTATTTTGGTAATAGGTCCTGTTGTTTCATGTGTTATGTCGTACCTGTCACCATCTTTCAGTGGTATAATCAATACATCACCAATACCCTTTGGATTATAGAAAACAAACATATCGATCACTCTTTTCTACTTTTTTTCGGACGATTTTTTGCAAGAATAAAAATCGGCGTTAACTGTCTATCCTCATAAATAAATGCAAGAGAGGTGATAGGAATTCGCCCTTCTGCGAAAAACTTCATTGTCATCTGTGCTAATATATCATACCCTGTTTTGTTTTCAATGTCAGCTAGTATGAGTACATCCTGATGAGGGACAGCTACAGCTAATTCACCTTTCGCGTTTGCTTTCATTTCCTCCAGAAACGCCTCATTAAGAATACGGCTTGCGTCATATCCATCTTGTTTGGCTACAAAATAAAAATCATTTTCCGCAACACGGTCTTTTTTATAATCAATAGATAATGAACGCAAGTTAAATGTAGCAATCTCGTCAATCCTGTTTAAACTCCAACCTTCATTTTCCAATAATTTTTCATCTATGAGTTGGTAGGACTTCCCTAAATCAAGCGCATAATAGACACGTGTTTCCGCTGTATGATCTTTGGATACTAGATTGATTCCGGATTTTGTCTCTGTTGGAAAGGATGTAGCTCTAATAACCGGGAAAATACTTTTTTCCCTTCCCGTTAATTGCAAATCCTGGTTCATAATTCGAAGCGCTTCTGTTATATGTTCCACCAGTTCATCAATGGCACTTTCCCCGCGTTCATTATATTTTGATATAACATTAGGCAGCGTAATCGTCATCCCTTGCTTTGATTCCTTCCATTCGATGCGAAATGTGTCCTTCTCTCTATTATAGGATGTCCGGTAGTCCTCATTAGAAAGTCTATCTTCCAGAATCTTTTTCAGTTTCATGCTAGTCATCTTCATTTCCTGGCCCTCCTTGCATTGTTCAGTTGGCAAGTCCTTGAATAAACTGTTCAATTTCTTCCCTTGTTTTTCGCTCCTTACTGACAAACCTTCCTGCTTCCTGTCCATTTCGGAATGCCAGAAAGCTTGGAATACCGAATATATCATATTCCTGACACAGCTCAATAAACTGATCCCGATTAACTTCTACAAACGTATATTCCAGAAATTCCGCTTCGATCGCAGGTAA
The DNA here is from genome assembly GCF_021560035.1 of Virgibacillus sp. NKC19-16. Lineage (NCBI taxonomy): Bacteria > Bacillati > Bacillota > Bacilli > Caryophanales > Bacillaceae > Virgibacillus > Virgibacillus salidurans. Next base: position 2,289,235 of record NZ_CP074373.1, read on the forward strand.
TTCCGGTTCAATTACACGACAATCCGGGCACCAACCTGCCGTGAAAATCATAATTACATTTTCGTTATTTTTAAGGTCATTAAATTGTTCAACAGTCTCAAGTGTTTTCATATCATATCATCTCCTTACCTTATCATAGCGCTGTTTTCATTTGAGTTCAATTATCAGGGATTATGATCAGGGAAGCAAGAAAAATATCGTCTAATACCGAAAAATAGGTTTTCATAATAATTCCATTTCTTTGCAGGTTTTGCTGTAATTGTTTACAATGAACAGTAGAAACTTAAAAATTCTGGAGGGATTGTCATGGAATTAAAGGTATATTTAGCTGGTCAGATTCATGATGACTGGCGCGGTCAACTACAACAAAAGGCAAAAGAAAAAAATCTCCCATTATCATTTGTAGCGCCACAAACCAATCATGATCGCTCAGACGATGTTGGGGATGCTATTCTAGGAAAGCAACCTGGTAATGTATATCGGGATGACGCGGCTTCAAGCATCAATAATTTTAGAACCCAAGTTTTAATGCAAAAATCGGATGTTGTCATTGCATTATTTGGTGAACAATACAAGCAATGGAATACCGCGATGGATGCTAGTGCGGCAATCACCATGAATAAACCAACGATTCTCATACGACCAGAATCTTTAATTCATCCGTTAAAAGAACTTTCGAACAAGGCGAATGTAACCGTTGAAACAGTGGATCAGGCCTTGTACGTATTAAATTATGTATTTGAATAGATAGTAGCAGCGAATGAGCTTCGCTGCTATTATTATGTCCAATATTCCCACTGTCCTCGCAACAATTTTACAACATGGGCAAACATTTCTTGTCTGGAAATAAACTCACCTGTAAAAATCCCGATAGCGCCTTCCTTCTTTCGTACCCCTTCTTTCTTCGCATATCGATCCATCACATCGCCCAGTTCCACTCCCTTCTTCAACGGTTCAGTAAATTCCTGTGGCAAAATAATTCTTGCTCCACTGGCTGTATAGACTTCCCCATCTTGCGTAACCAATGCCCCCCAATTACATAAATACAATTGATTATCCACATACATTACACCACCTTCCAGTCCAATGCCTATGGTATCTTCTGAATTGGAATTCGAGCATTGTAATGCCCGGTTAATCGCTCCTTTTCTCGTTTCTTCATCAGAAAATGGCTGCGAGGATACATTTGATGGTACATTTTTAGAAGTGACCGTATGTAACGGAAAAACTTCCTGTACTGCTTTTATTTTTGTAGGGTTTGTTGAGCCGATAATTATATTCATCTAGAAAACTCCTTGATGTTAAGTACATTGGGTAATGTGCTTGTTGTGACATAATAGTTGTTTGATTTTATCCATCGTCCCTTTTTATTGTAATAGAAACAACTTTAATATCACTCAAAACTTAAAATACAAAAAACAGCTGCCACCATCTGATAGCAGCTATTCCCCTATTAACTCGATTTCCGAATTTGATCCACTGTATTCTGATCTGTTTCTTTTACAAGCTTCACAATTAGCTCCTTTGCCGCCGCATAGTCATCCACATGTATGATCGATGCAGAGGTGTGAATATAACGGGAACAAATACCAACAACAGCTGAAGGAACACCATCGCCTGAGGTATGAACACGTCCCGCGTCTGTTCCACCTTGTGAAATGAAATACTGGTACGGTATATTATTTGATTCTGCTGTATCAAGAACAAATTCTCGCATGCCGCGGTGGGTTATCATCGAACGGTCAAAGATGCGAAGCAGGGCACCTTTACCTAATTGTCCAAATGCTTCCTTATCACCGTCTGCATCATTTGCCGGTGATGCATCCATCGCATAGAAGATATCTGGCTTGATCATATTGGTTGCAACACTTGCCCCGCGCAGACCAACTTCTTCTTGCACCGTTGCTCCGGAAAATAATTGATTTGGCACAGTTTGGTTTTGCAATTCCTTTAATAATTCAATCGATAGTCCACAACCATAGCGGTTATCCCATGCTTTTGCCAGGATTTTTTTGCTATTGGCCATTGGCGTAAATGGAGTAATTGGCACGATAAATTGCCCGGGTTTTACACCGATTTTCTCCGCATCTTCCCTATCATCCGCTCCAATATCGATTAACATATTTTTTATTTCCATTGGTTTTTTGCGTTGTTCTTCTGTCAAATTATGTGGTGGAACAGATCCAATAACTCCTATGACCGGTCCATTATCCGTCATAATTTGCATTCGTTGTGCCAATAAAACCTGGTTCCACCACCCCCCAATGGCTGAAAGCGGATCATTCCGTTTTTTGTGATCTTTGTGATCATAAAACCAACTTCGTCCATATGTCCAGCTACCATAACTTTCGGCCCAGCGCCCTGTTTCACTCCAAATACGCCACCAAGATTGTCCTGTATAATCTCATCGGCGTACTTTTCTAATTCTTCCTTCATAAAGGATCTTACAAGGTGTTCATTTCCTGGTGCGCCTTGTAATTCTGTCAGATTTTTAAATAGATCAAGCGTATCTTGGTTCATCATTTTCCCTCCACCTGTATATGTACTATGTTCAGTATACGGATTGTAGCTATCTATTTCCAGCATTGGAGTATTTTAGATATATTATTTTATATTTTATCCAATTTCAGTTATACTGTACTGTGAAGTTTACATTATATATAGGCACTAAAAATAGTAGCAAGAGGTGAAGATAAAATGGGTGTAAAAAGAGTAGTTTTAGCTGCAGGGTTAGGCATAGCTGTAGGCTATCTAGCTAAACAGCAAGTGGATACGTATCAAAAAGTAACACCAGAAAAAGCACTAAAACAAGCAAAAGAATCATTTAAGAGAAAAGGCCCGATAAGCGGTTCGTGGATCTATATGAAGCCGGAAGAAATTGAAAAAAACGGCTTGCTCTATAACGCATACCGTGGTGGCGTAACCCGAAACGTAGACGGGGAAAATAAACAATATGAATTTTATGTTGATGTTGAGACTGGCGCTGTAGTCGCTTCTGTCCAGACTACATAACGCATTTAGAGGCCAGAGGTAAGAGATCGAATTAGTAGAAATCGGCGAGTTAGCTGATTTCCTTTACTCCTAAAAATAGCTGCTCAAATTGAGCAGCTATTTTTTTACGTATATTCGTAGCGTTCACGCTCCACTTCATTGATTTTTTCACCAGACTGATCAAACTTCAGGGCGCGATAGTACGCATCATGATAGAACGTGTACCAAGACTCGCGCTGATACCCGAAATCCATCCACTTTTCTTTTTCATGAACCGATGTAACAGGATAATCATCATAAGCTAGTGCCCATAATTTATTCTGATGGGCATGTGTTGGCATGATATCTGCCATATGGATAAAGCAATTGTCCCCCTCTTGAAAAACAAGAATAGCGTGTCCATCACTATGTCCACTCGTATGAATCATTTTTAAGCCATCTGTGATTGTAATCTCTTTATCAAACGTCTGAACCTGATCCACAATCGGTTCCCAATTCCGCTCCCAATAAGTACTCTTTGAACGAATATTAGGGTTTTTCATTTCATGCCATTCAACAGCTGTGGTATAAATGGTTGCATTTTTAAAGACAGGTGCATATGTATCCCCGACAGGTTTCGTTAGTCCACATGCATGATCGAAATGCAGATGTGTCATTAACACACTATCTATATCATCCACCTTGAGACCCATCTCTCGAAGTGACTTTTCAATAGAAGATTGTTCGAGAACACCGAAATTACGCAATTGCTTATCTGTTAATTTATCATTTCCTATTCCAGAATCAATCAGCATATTTTTCCCGTCTATCTGCAGTAAAATTGGATCTGTTCGTAGTTCAATCTGGTTTTTATCATTATACGGATATTTCTTACCCCACAATGCTTTTGGTACAACCCCGAACATTGCCCCGCCATCGAGAAAATTCACCCCTCCATTTAACCAGGTTAAACGCGCTCTACCAACTTGTAGTTTCTCCATCTGTCATCCTCCCTTTTCTATCTAAATTTTAAAGGACAATTCAAATTTATGCAAGCGTTGTCATTTTTCTTAAAAAGATCCTGCAAAAAAACAGGCCTTTTATGCAAACCGTGTGCGACACCGGTAAATCGGCTGTCCTTTAGCAGAAAACTTCTCTTCGTATTCTGTCATCACATTGAGTGGATCATCTAACTCATGCAAATCTAAATTAACTTCCTCTAATATCATGCCAAATTTGGAAAAACTGACTAATGAATATTCAAATAGTCCCTTATTGTCCGTTTTAAAAACAATCTCACCATTCGGAGATAAAATGGCATGATACAGATCCAGAAATGTATGGTAGGTCAATCTTCTCTTTTCATGCCTATTTTTAGGCCATGGATCAGAAAAGTTTAAATAAATGCCAGCAATTTCCTTATTTACAAATATTCCCCTAATATTAGCTGCATCTTCTTTTATTAATAATACATTATCAAGTTCTGATTCCAACACTTTTTGTCCTGCCGTTACAATGATGCTTTTTTCAATTTCGATTCCAATAAAGTTACAATTCGGAAACTGTCTTGCCATCCCTGTGATGAACTGTCCTTTCCCTGTTCCGATTTCAATATAAATCGGATTATTGTTTCCGAAAATGGATTGCCAATTTCCTTTATTCTCTGCTGGATTTGGAATGACAATATGGTCGTTAATTTTTAAAAAATCATCAGCCCATGGCTTGTGACGTTGACGCATAGCTTTACTTACACCTTTCTTATATTAATTGTATATAAATTTTATAAAGACGAAAACTAGTACTTGAGGTGATACGAATGGCTCTTACAGTAAACAACCAATTAATATTATTACAAGATATTTTAGATGAACAATCAACTGACGTCACAGGCAGTGTCTCTGAATATCAGCAAATCAAACGTTTAGTACGAAAGCTGACGGAAAATAACAGTATAACCGATGAGCAATTACTCAAATTACTACCAGAAATTTATAATTATGGAAACCAAGGAGAGATTGCAAAAAACTCACCCGAGCATATTACAACAAATCGGCATAACATCGAAAATTGGTTGAGTGCGATACAACAAACTACCTTAGAATAGATGTCCTAATGTGAGCATTATATTCTTGTATATTTTTCAGTCGCTCCATCACTTTATCCTGTTCGTCTCGTTCCCTGTGCCAGCTTAAATAATGGAGTGCATCCAGCAAAAGATACCAGTACATTCTCTCAATTAAATGTTTGTCCTTGTCTACTCCATAGTTTTTTAGCCAATCGTTCCAATCTTCTTGCGGTATATATGATTTCATCACCATTCCAAAGTCTGTAACAGGATCGGCGATAACAGCATTATCCCAGTCAATTAAAAATAAATTGCCTTCGTTTGTTAGAACTAAATTATTATGGTTTAAATCACCATGACAAACAACCTGCTTATGCTCTCTCGTTATTGGTAATAACCGTTCTAATAATGTTAAGGCTAAACGGATATCATTATACGTTGATAGTAGCCCAGTGGCATGCAAACGCTGCTGAATAGCGGCAAAACTATCATCTGATGTGACAGGTTTTTTACCTAAACGCATAAGCATATGCAACAATTCGGTGGAATGGTGAATTTTGTGTAAAATTCCAGCTACTTGAGGCTGTTGCATTTCTGCTGGTTTCAATTCTCGACCTTCCAGCCATTCCTGTGCCGTAATTACATCACCATTATCCATTCGTTTTGTCCAAACAAGCTTCGGAACAATTCCTTCTGCTGATAACACAGCCAGAAATGGAGATGAATTCCGCTTAAGAAATAATCGTTTATTATCTTTCTCTGCAACATAAGCATCCCCAGTTAATCCACCTGCTGGGGTAACCTTCCAACCCTTTCCTAATACTTTTTCAAACCAATCCACCATATATTCCCCACATCTTTCACAATTTAGCGTTCAATTATACATTTTATCGATATCACAAGAAAAATACAACTATACTTATGATCAAGCATGATTCTCACCTCTACCCACCGGAAATGGATGGAAGTCTTCACCCCATTCCGGCCGCTTGATGGAAGTTGTTCGGCAATGTTTTAAAAGAATTTCTGATACTTTTAACTGGCTGCTTTTCAAGGGGGAGGCGAGTTTGCGCTTTTGTTGAAACCACGATTCATACTCTGATTTCCCGATGATTTTTGTGCTGTAGTTTTCTGAATTGGAAACAATAGTATTCGCCCTTGATAATACCGTTTTCTGCACGGGAAAATCAATAGCCTCCATACGTAAAATGCTCCGCACAAGTTTCTCTGTTCGCTTTAAGGCGATTAGAGGGCTTAATATTTTTGATTGCTGACTGCCGGTTTCAAGCATCCATGCTCGTTCATCTGAAGCGATAATATATGCACCCTGGTTTTCCTCTACCAGTTTGATAATTTCAATCCCAATCGGACTGATTAAAAGGATTTCCCCATCAACAGGAGTATTTCTTATATTAAATATGGGATAATACATGATCAAGTAGGTATCCGGAAACCGCTGCAGAAAATATTTTAATGTAGGATCCCGGTAGTAAGATCTGTTCATAAATGATGTATCTGTAACAGTGGAAGTAGCCCATTTTAATTGAAAATTCATCAGATTGTCCAAGTAATATTGCTTCAATTCCGCTTCCGAATATGGCAGAATGTGTTCTTCCTTTTTCTCCTCTTCGCTTTCCACTTCCCTTTTCAAAAAACGCTTCAACCTGGAAAAACGCGATTGTTTCATTGTTTCTGACGACAGGTGCTCCTCCTCAGTCCCCTCTTCCGGATTACTCCATTCCTCATAAAGTTTTTTCCAATTATCCTGCTTTAGGCGAATATATTGGGTAGGGTAGCGATATACATCCCATCCATAGCGTGAAATATAATCCTGCAATTTGATCAACTGAGCCATTTTATTACCTCCTCAAGCCAAAGTTCTCAATTACTTCATATTTCACTGACCTTTCTGGATGAATTTGATACAAAACTACTTCTTCCACAGCCATTCTTTGCACGTTTGAAAATTTTGCTTTTATTTTTTCCATCGAAATGTTAGAAGGGAAATCTCCAGCCCATTTCTTAGCAAGTGTTATATGCGGACGGTAAGCTCGGTTTTCTTTGTCAAATCCTGCATTCTCCGCTTGAGATTCCACTTTTTGCTGCAAGAGAGCTAATGGCCCAGTTTTATTAACATCCACCCATATAACTCGAGGGTTCTTTGGGTTTCCAAAAGTCCCCAGTCCTCCAACATCTATGGAAAATGCTTGATTGTGTTCTATTATTTTTAGTTCCTCTTTTAATCGCTGTAGTTTACTATCGTCAACTGAACCTAAAAACTTTAGGGTAATGTGTAAATCCATGTAATGTGGCCACTGCTTATAAGATAATTCATTTTTAAGCTCAGCTTGCCATTTGGCAAAACACTCCTTAAATGACGCTTGTAATGGTATAGCAATGAAATAATGGGGATCTATTGCCACTTTAAAGCCCTCCATTTATTTTTTTAGTGAAATGCAATAATCTAGTTCATTCTCGGTCAATTCCCTGTACGTTCCTAATTTCAGTGTTTCATCTAGAACTAATTCACCCATGCTTATCCTTCTCAAATACGTCACTTTTTTGCCGACAGTTTCAAACATGCGCTTTACCTGATGATATTTTCCCTCAGTGACTGTTACTTCAACTTCAGAAATAGCATCACGCCTGCGAATGTTCAGTTTGGCAGGTTTTGCTTTGTAGCCATCATCCAGTAGCACACCAGCCGCAAACTTCTCTTTATCTTCATCGGTTACGTTTCCTTGAATACGCGCATAATAAGTTTTTTCAATGTCCTTTTTTGGTGAGGTTAATTGATGTGCAAGCTCCCCGTCATTCGTGATTAACAACAAACCCTCTGTATCCTTATCCAACCTGCCAACAGGAAAAGGCCTAAATCGGTGCATGTCCGTTGTTAAAAGGTCTATAACTGTCTTTTCTTTCCCGTCTACAGTTGCGGATATAACCCCTTTAGGTTTGTTCATCATGAGATAAACATACTTTTGATAATGTACGGCATTACCTCCGACTTTTATAATGTCTTTATAAGGATCAACGTGAACACTGTTATCTTTTACAACAGTATCATTAACCGTTACTAATTTTTTCTTCAGCAATGATTTAACATCTTTTCTACTGCCATGCCCTGTATTGGCTAATAACTTATCAAGACGCATTATAACACCTCCCTATCTGCGAAAAATCTTATCAAGCACCCGTACACGATCACCAAGTGTTCGCTCCAGCAATGTTGATTCATAAGCAAGCCATAAATAAACGATCCCACCTGATCCAACACCTAAGGCAAGCATTACAATGGTCGCCCATCTCTCCTCTTCATATGGGATAAACATACCAAATACGGCTTTTACAATCCAGATCACGATACACATGATAATCACAAAAATAATAATTAACATGGTACGTTTAATAACTTGTTTAAACGGAAATTGAATGGTTTTTTTCACACGCCATAGGTTTAAAGTTACCGCTGTACCTACTGCCAGTGCAGTTCCAAATATCGCACCCTTTGCACCAAACATGTGAATCAGCTGTATGTTTAATAATATTTTTAGAAGTAGCCCCGCTGATAAGCTGATCACCGCAAATTTCTGCTGGTTAATGCCCTGCAGAAGATTTGAAGAAACCGTAAATAACGCAAATAGCAGCCCAACTGGAGCATACCAGCCTAATAGAGAGCCTGTTATTTCAATATTTCCTAGTCCATATAATGCCCCGTAAGCTTCATCTGATAAAAAGGATAACCCAACAACAGCTGGTATGACAAGTACCAGAACAATTTGTAGTGCTTGATTAATCTGATCATACAACAATTCACGGTTATTCTGTGTAAATGTTTTGGTTAAAGCAGGCAAAATAGCTAAGGATAAACCTATCGCTAATGTTACCGGAATAATAACAAGTTTATGCCCGTAAAAGTTAATGACAGAAAAAGCTACATCCCAAATACTTTCATTTCCGGACGCCACCATCGCTCTCTCAAAGGTAAATTGGTCTACCAATTGATACAAGGATGTTGCGAGCCCCACTAATATAAAAGGACCTGCATAACTGAATAATTCAATAAATAAGTCTTTCTTAGGAATATTATTTGTATAGGTTTGTTGCTGTAATTGTTTATCAAGACCTGATTTTCGCTTTCTCCAATATCCCCATAAAACAATTGCAGAGGCTAATCCCCCAATAAAAGCAGCAAATGTTGCAAAACCAACTGCTGTAGCAATTTCTCCATCTAGAACAACCATCACAATAAATGCTGCAGTTAATAAAAATACAATTCGTGCAATTTGTTCCACAACCTGTGAAACCGCTGTTGGCCCCATAGACTGATACCCTTGGAAAAATCCCCTTACAATACTCATTGCAGGAATTACGATTAGGGCAAAGCTGACCATTCGAATTACAAATGCAACATTTGCTGATGTTATACCTTGTGGATCGTCACTGGTAATCATACGTTCAGCTAACCAATCAGCACTGAAAAATAAGGCTAAAAAGGCTAGAAATCCGGTTACTATCATTAGCGTAATTCCGGCTTTAAACATTCGCCTTCCTGTTTCATAATCTCCCAAAGCATTATATTTAGAAACAAATTTTGAAACGGCTAAGGGGACACCTATTGTGGAAATACTAAGTATTATATTATATGGGATATAGGCAAAACTATATAGCGTCCCCCCGGTTTCCCCCACCATAGCATTAAACGGGATGACATAAATCATCCCTAGAAATTTAGATAAAAATGATGCTGCTGTTAGCAACATTGCTCCTCTTACAATATTCGACATTTTTTCACCTGCATTAGATTGCTATTTATGTACACAATGATTATTTTATCACAGATGACCTCTATACGGACAACGTATTGTATTACAAAATTATTGATGGGATTTTTCACCTATTAATGATAAGATACATACGAAAGGACTGAAGTAATTTGTCATATGATGTAATCGTTATAGGCGGAGGGCCATCCGGACTGATGGCCGCAATCGCTGCAGCAGAGAACGGGGCAAACACCATGCTAATTGAAAAGGGAAAGAAATTAGGAAAAAAACTGGCTATTTCCGGTGGCGGACGATGTAATGTAACAAATCGCCTTCCTCAAGAAGAAGTTATCCGACATATACCAGGTAATGGAAAGTTTTTATACAGTCCATTTTCGGTTTTTAATAACTATGATATCATCGATTTTTTTGAAAATTTGGGTGTTGCATTGAAGGAAGAGGATCATGGGAGAATGTTTCCTGCGTCCAATTCTGCCAAAACAGTTGTGAATGCATTGATCAATCAATTAGATGAACATAATGTAGACGTACATCTAAACACCACTGTGAAAACCATAAATTACAATGAAAAAGCACATACAATTACATTAAACAACGCTGAGAAGATAACCACCAAAGCAATTGTAATCGCAGTCGGAGGAAAAGCTGTCCCGCACACAGGATCTACAGGTGACGGCTACGCCTGGGCAACCAAAGCAGGCCACACTGTTACCGAACTATACCCGACTGAAGTCGCTCTTACATCTGAAGAAAGTTTTATCAAAAATAAAAATCTGCAAGGTTTGTCACTAAGGGATGTTGCTTTAACCGTATTAAATAAAAAGAATAAACCGATTATCACCCATCAAATGGACATGATTTTCACCCATTTTGGTATCTCGGGGCCAGCTGTACTACGCGCCTCACAATTTGTTGTGAAAGAACTTATGAAAGGGCAGCAAAATATCCCAATGGTCTTAGATGTATTACCAAATGAAACAGAAGATAAATTATACAACCGTATAGAGCAGCTAATGGAGAATAATCCAAAAAAAGCAATTAAAAATATCATTAAGGGGATCGTTCCAGAACGTTTTTTAGACTATATATTATCGATTAATAAAATAAATGAAGAACAAAAAGCTGCAACTATTTCTAAAGAAATGATTCGTTTAATTGTTCATTCCATTAAAAATTTCACATTTTATGTAAATGGTTCCCTGCCGCTTGATAAAGCCTTTGTAACTGGTGGAGGAATATCCATCAAAGAAATTGTTCCAAATACAATGCAATCTAAAATAATGCATGGACTCTATTTTTCCGGGGAAATTTTGGATATCCATGGATATACTGGTGGGTATAATATTACATCAGCACTCGTTACCGGTCGCGTAGCTGGTATGAGTGCTTCAAATCATATAAAAGCTCATTATACTGGTATATGATTCCTAGCATTAATCATGATTCTTGTGTCATCCTAATAATGTCTAAAAGCTCATAGAAAGGATGAATTTGTAATGAAAACAAATAACATGTGGTTACCATTGGTTGCTTCAGTCGGAATGGGTGCAGCAACATATTATGCGATGACTCAAAACAACCAAAATTTTGGACAAGCAATGCAAAAAATGATTCCGGTTGTATCACAAATGAATGGTAATGGAACTAATACTGGTACTGGAACAAATTCACAGCAGCAACTCGGCATGAGCTAACAGACACGAAAAAAGCGCACCCCATGTAGGTGCGCTTTTTCTTAGTGCTTCTTATTTATCCAAGTTTCGACTTAAAAATTTAGAAGCCCGTATTTTACCATCTAGCTTTTAAAATTTTTGTCCAAACTCAGATTAAAATTATAATCACTGTTTTTGTTCGAACTAAAATAAGAATACGAATTAACGTATCCTTATTCTTTTGCCTGGCGGCGCCCTACTCTTGCAGGGGCAAAGCCCCAACTACCATCGGCGCTGGAGAGCTTAACTTCTGTGTTCGGCATGGGAACAGGTGTGACCTCTCCGCTATTACTACCAGACCTAACGGTGTTAGGTCGTTCTGTGTTGATCCATCAGAACTTCCTTCTTTAAAATGAAGACAAGATATATTATATGCATTTCTAATAGAAAATGCAAGGTTTTTTTTCATTTATACCCTAAAAACTAAATAAGAGTTTCATGAACGACCATCAAAAAAGAAATTAGTTAAGTCCTCGATCGATTAGTATTCGTCAGCTGCACGTGTCACCACGCTTCCACCTCGAACCTATCTACCTCATCGTCTCTGAGGGATCTTACTCACTCGAAGTGATGGGAAGTCTCATCTAGAGGGGGGCTTCATGCTTAGATGCTTTCAGCACTTATCCTTGCCACACGTAGCTACCCAGCCATGCTCCTGGCGGAACAACTGGTACACCAGCGGTGTGTCCATCCCGGTCCTCTCGTACTAAGGACAGCTCCTCTCAAACTTCCAGCGCCCACGACGGATAGGGACCGAACTGTCTCACGACGTTCTGAACCCAGCTCGCGTACCGCTTTAATGGGCGAACAGCCCAACCCTTGGGACCGACTACAGCCCCAGGATGCGATGAGCCGACATCGAGGTGCCAAACCTCCCCGTCGATGTGAACTCTTGGGGGAGATAAGCCTGTTATCCCCGGGGTAGCTTTTATCCGTTGAGCGATGGCCCTTCCATGCGGTACCACCGGATCACTAAGCCCGACTTTCGTCCCTGCTCGACTTGTAGGTCTCGCAGTCAAGCTCCCTTCTGCCTTTACACGCTACGAATGATTTCCAACCATTCTGAGGGAACCTTTGGGCGCCTCCGTTACTCTTTGGGAGGCGACCGCCCCAGTCAAACTGCCTACCTGACACTGTCTCCGAACCGGATCACGGTTCTGGGTTAGAAGGTGCGTGCAGCCAGGGTGGTATCCCACGGGTGCCTCCTCGTAAGCTAGCGCTCACGATTCTAAGGCTCCCACCTATCCTGTACAAGCTGCACGAACATTCAATATCAGGCTACAGTAAAGCTCCACGGGGTCTTTCCGTCCTGTCGCGGGTAATGCGCATCTTCACGCATAGTATAATTTCACCGGGTCTCTCGTTGAGACAGTGCCCAAGTCGTTGCACCTTTCGTGCGGGTCGGAACTTACCCGACAAGGAATTTCGCTACCTTAGGACCGTTATAGTTACGGCCGCCGTTTACTGGGGCTTCGGTTCTACGCTTCGCTCGGAAGCTAACGTTTCCCCTTAACCTTCCAGCACCGGGCAGGTGTCAGCCCCTATACTTCGCCTTGCGGCTTCGCAGAGACCTGTGTTTTTGATAAACAGTCGCTTGGGCCTATTCACTGCGGCTCCTCCTGAAGAGGAGCACCCCTTCTCCCGAAGTTACGGGGTCATTTTGCCGAGTTCCTTAACGAGAGTTCTCCCGATCACCTTAGGATTCTCTCCTCGCCTACCTGTGTCGGTTTGCGGTACGGGCACCTATGACCTCACTAGAGGCTTTTCTTGGCAGTGTGAAATCAGGAACTTCGGTACTCTATTTCCCTCCCCATCACAGCTCGCAATTGTTGGACGGATTTGCCTATCCAACTCGCTCACTGCTTGGGCGCACCATTCCATCGGTGCGCTTTCCTTATCCTCCTGCGTCCCCCCGTCATTCAAACAGTCATGAGGTGGTACAGGAATATCTACCTGTTGGCCATCGCCTACGCCTTTCGGCCTCGGCTTAGGTCCCGACTAACCCTGAGAGGACGAGCCTTCCTCAGGAAACCTTAGGCTTTCGGTGAAAGAGATTCTCACTCTTTTTTCGCTACTCATACCGGCATTCTCACTTCCAAGCGCTCCACCAGTCCTCACGGTCTGACTTCACTGCACTTGGAACGCTCTCCTACCATTGTTCGAAGAACAATCCGCAGCTTCGGTGATACGTTTAGCCCCGGTACATTTTCGGCGCAGCGTCACTCGACCAGTGAGCTATTACGCACTCTTTAAATGATGGCTGCTTCTAAGCCAACATCCTGGTTGTCTGAGCAACGCCACATCCTTTTCCACTTAACGTATACTTAGGGACCTTAGCTGGCGGTCTGGGCTGTTTCCCTTTCGACTATGAACCTTATCACCCATAGTCTGACTCCCAGGGCTAAGTAGCTGGCATTCGGAGTTTGACTGAATTCGGTAACCCGGTGAGGGCCCCTCGTCCAATCAGTGCTCTACCTCCAGTACTCATTCCCCTGAGGCTAGCCCTAAAGCTATTTCGGAGAGAACCAGCTATCTCCGTGTTCGATTGGCATTTCACCCCTACCCACACCTCATCCCCGCATTTTTCAACATACGTGGGTTCGGGCCTCCAGTCAGTGTTACCTGACCTTCACCCTGGACATGGGTAGATCACACGGTTTCGGGTCTACGACCACATACTAATTCGCCCTATTCAGACTCGCTTTCGCTGCGGCTCCGTGTCTTCCACTTAACCTTGCATGGGATCGTAACTCGCCGGTCCATTCTACAAAAGGTACGCCGTTACCCATTAACGGGCTTCGACTACTTGTAAGCGCACGGTTTCAGGTTCTCTTTCACTCCCCTTCCGGGGTGCTTTTCACCTTTCCCTCACGGTACTGGTTCACTATCGGTCACGAGGGAGTATTTAGCCTTGGGAGATGGTCCTCCCGGATTCCGACGGAATTTCTCGTGTTCCGCCGTACTCAGGATACACTCCGGAGAAAACGCTCTTTCAATTACAGGGCTCTTACCTTCTATGGCTGATCGTTCCAGATCGATTCATCTAAAGCATTTCTTTGTAACTCCTAATGGAGTGTCCTACAACCCCGAAAAGCAAGCTTTTCGGTTTGGGCTCCTTTCCGTTTCGCTCGCCGCTACTTGGGAAATCGCTTTTGCTTTCTATTCCTCCGGGTACTGAGATGTTTCAGTTCCCCGGGTCTGCCTCATCTACCCTATGTATTCAGATAGATGTCCTGTTCCATTACGAACAGTGGGTTCCCCCATTCGGAAATTCCCGGATCAACGTTTACTTACAACTCCCCGAGACATATCGGTGTTAGTCCCGTCCTTCTTCGGCTCCTCGTACCTAGGCATTCACCGTGCGCCCTTCTTCACTTAACTAAATTACTAGTTAATTGTTCCAAAGAACTTACATTTTTTGATGTCGTTATTACTCTTATTTAGTTTTCAAGGTACAAAAAGAGAGATTTACTCTCTCAAAACTGAACCAAACAACCATGTATGTCTTCGACCAGAGGTCTAAGACCTCCAGCGTTCCTTCTAAATATCCTTAGAAAGGAGGTGATCCAGCCGCACCTTCCGATACGGCTACCTTGTTACGACTTCACCCCAATCATTGGCCCCACCTTCGGCGGCTGGCTCACGTAAACGTGTTACCTCACCGACTTCGGGTGTTGCTAACTCTCGTGGTGTGACGGGCGGTGTGTACAAGGCCCGGGAACGTATTCACCGCGGCATGCTGATCCGCGATTACTAGCGATTCCGGCTTCATACAGGCGAGTTGCAGCCTGCAATCCGAACTGAGAATGGTTTTATGGGATTTGCTGAGCGTTACCGCTTCGCTGCCCTTTGTTCCATCCATTGTAGCACGTGTGTAGCCCAGGTCATAAGGGGCATGATGATTTGACGTCATCCCCACCTTCCTCCGGTTTGTCACCGGCAGTCAAATTAGAGTGCCCAACTTAATGCTGGCAACTAATCTCAAGGGTTGCGCTCGTTACGGGACTTAACCCAACATCTCACGACACGAGCTGACGACAACCATGCACCACCTGTCACTCTGTCCCCGAAGGGAACTCGGTATCTCTACCGATTGCAGAGGATGTCAAGACCTGGTAAGGTTCTTCGCGTTGCTTCGAATTAAACCACATGCTCCACCGCTTGTGCGGGCCCCCGTCAATTCTTTTGAGTTTCAGCCTTGCGGCCGTACTCCCCAGGCGGAGTGCTTAATGCGTTAACTTCAGCACTAAGGGGCGGAAACCCCCTAACACCTAGCACTCATCGTTTACGGCGTGGACTACCAGGGTATCTAATCCTGTTCGCTCCCCACGCTTTCGCTCCTCAGCGTCAGTTACAGACCAGAGAGTCGCCTTCGCCACTGGTGTTCCTCCACATCTCTACGCATTTCACCGCTACACGTGGAATTCCACTCTCCTCTTCTGTACTCAAGTCCTCCAGTTTCCAATGACCGCTCACGGTTGAGCCGCAAGATTTCACATCAGACTTAAAAGACCGCCTGCGAGCGCTTTACGCCCAATAATTCCGGACAACGCTTGCCCCCTACGTATTACCGCGGCTGCTGGCACGTAGTTAGCCGGGGCTTTCTGGTTAGGTACCGTCAAGGTACTGCCTTATTCAAACAGTACTTGTTCTTCCCTAACAACAGAGTTTTACGATCCGAAAACCTTCATCACTCACGCGGCGTTGCACCGTCAGACTTTCGTCCATTGCGGATGATTCCCTACTGCTGCCTCCCGTAGGAGTCTGGGCCGTGTCTCAGTCCCAGTGTGGCCGATCACCCTCTCAGGTCGGCTACGCATCGTCGCCTTGGTGAGCTCTTATCTCACCAACTAGCTAATGCGCCGCGGGCCCATCTGTAAGTGACAGCTCAGAAAGCCGCCTTTCAACTTCTCATCAGGAGATGAAAAGTGTTATCCGGTATTAGCTCGCGTTTCCACGAGTTATCCCAGTCTTACAGGCAGGTTGCCCACGTGTTACTCACCCGTCCGCCGCTCGTTCCACAGGCGCACACCCCGAAGGGTGATTGCCTGCTTCCCGCGCTCGACTTGCATGTATTAGGCACGCCGCCAGCGTTCGTCCTGAGCCAAGATCAAACTCTCCATAAAAGTTTGAATATAATTGACACCAATCAATCATATAATGTCTTAGCTTAACAATTGATTTAGGGTTAAAATCTTCCATTCAGATTATAACAATCTGACCTTCGATATCTTACCACTAATATCTGTTTGACATACTGGTTGTTTTGTTCAGTTTTCAAAGAGCAAATTTACCTGTCGCCCTCAAAAAAGCGACTTTATTAATATACCAATTAGCTCAGAAAATGTCAATAAATAATTTGAATTAAATCATTTAATTTCGACAACACCCTAACTAATGGAAACTTATTATAGCATTTGAATAAATGCTTGTCAATAGCACAAAAGCATCTTTTTTTGCGATAAGTACTTTACTGTTCTAATCTATATGCACGAAATAAAGCATATTTTTAAAACAGCAGAGACCATGATACAATCGCAGCATCAAAATGTCAACACCTTCTTTCATTTTTTTACGCTGCGATCCCCATAGGTTTTATGCACCACAGAAACATCCTTCATAATTACGATTAATCAACTTCGCCTTCCCATTTGAGCATGCCGCCAACCATATTTGAAACTTGGTAGCCTTGTTCATCCATAAAGGACGCAGCTTTCATACTTCTTTTTCCTGATCTGCATACAAAAACATAATGTTTACTTTTGTCTAAAGCATCCTTTGACTCGGGTATCTGAGCTAATGGAATATGTTTTGCGTCCTCGATCATTCCCTGGGCAACTTCTTCATCTTCTCGCACATCGATTACAACTAAATCATTATCCTTTTTCATACGGTTTTCCAATTCATTTGGTTCCATTTCATTTATATGCCCCATATATAAACCATCCTTTTTGTCTATTTACATCAATAATACGTTTTTAAAGAATAGCATGCAAACATCTAACACAAAATAACAAGTATTAAACAAGAGGAGCGTTTTATCATGAAATATATTATCTACTCTATTGTATTGCTGTTATTAATAGCACAGCCTTTCTGCACCAATACAACATCAGCTCAAAGTAATACAGAACCTGTCCTCATCGAAACCTATGAAGCAGATGTTACAGGTGATGGACAAAGCGAGGTTATCGAATTAAGAGGGATTTTATTTTCAAATGACACGAATTATTATCGTGAAGTATGGATTGATATTACAAGTGTACATGACGAACAGTGGACAATCACTTATGAAGGCGGGTACGATCCGACCATTCAATTTATTGATTTAGATCACGATGAAGTACAAGATATTTTTTACCAGAGTGCTACAGGAGGAAGTGGTGGTCTGTATAATTATCACCTTCATACATTAAAAAATGAAAAAGTAGAAGAGATCCCATTACCTGAACAGCTCCATGTTAGAGGGAAATTCATGGATGACTTTAACGTTGAGATCCAACTCTCCCCTGATAGTGAACCAAACATTGTGGATGTTAGCAGTCGGTCAGAAGAGTATATACAACTTGACATTTATAATGACGAGGGAAAATTACTGGAACCAACTTCAGTCATGATAGACCCGATTGCCTTTTTCGAGCCTGTTTTACTCAGCAAAAGTAACGGATACGGCTTAAAAAGCTATCAGCAAATCAGTGGTGCTTACCATGCAGATCAACTGGGAACAGTAGAAACACTTTGGTATTATGAGAATGGTGACTGGATTATTTTACAGACAGAATGGGTGCCATCTAACTAAAATAGGAAAGGATCCCTTCATATTGGTTAAGAAGGGATCCTTTTTCTATTTAATTCGCCACGATATTTACCAGCTTTCCAGGAACAACAATTACTTTTCGGATTGTCTTTCCATCAGTTAATTCCTGAATTTTTTCGTCTGCAAGTGCTTGTTTTTCAAGTTCGTCTTTGCTAATATCTTTGGCTACATTTATTTTGGATCGAACTTTGCCCATAATTTGTACTGCGATTTCTACTTCATCTTCCACCAGTTTAGATTCATCGAAGATTGGCCATGGCTCATAGCTAATCGTTTCCGGATGACCGAGATGAGCCCACAGTTCTTCTGAAAGATGCGGCGCAACTGGTGAAAGCATCTTAACAAAACCTTCGAGATAATCCTTTGGAAGTATCTCTGCTTTATTTCCTTCATTTACAAACACCATCATTTGTGAAATACCTGTATTGAAATGCAGATTCTCAAAGTCCTCTGTCACCTTTTTCACCGTTTCATTGTACACTTTATCTAAGGAATTATTACCTTTATCCACTACTTTATCAGACAGTGTACCATCATCATTTATAATCAGGCGCCATACTCGATCAAGAAAACGTCTTGCACCATCAAGTCCATTTGTTGACCAGGCAACCGCAGCATCGAGTGGCCCCATGAACATTTCATATAGGCGTAATGTATCTGCACCATGAGAAGCAATGATGTCATCAGGATTCACAACATTCCCCTTGGATTTACTCATCTTCTCATTGCCTTCACCAAGGATCATGCCTTGATTATACAATTTCATAAACGGCTCTTTCGTTGGAACAACACCAATATCATACAAAAATTTATGCCAGAAACGTGCATACAGTAGATGAAGCACGGCATGTTCCGCACCGCCAATATAAATATCAACCGGCAGCCATTCTTCAAGTGCTTTCGGATCTGCCAGTTGCTCTGTATTATGTGGATCGATAAACCTTAGAAAATACCAGCAGCTCCCTGCCCATTGTGGCATTGTGCTCGTTTCCCGGCGACCTTTCATCCCAGTGTTTGGATCTGTCACATTGACCCAGTCACTATTATTCGCAAGCGGGGATTCACCAGTCCCAGATGGCTTTATTTCTGTCATAACAGGCAACTCTAATGGAAGTTCTTCTTCCGGAACAGCTGTAGTTGTTCCATCCTCCCAATGAATAATAGGAATTGGTTCACCCCAATAACGCTGCCTTGCAAATAACCAGTCACGCAGGCGATAGGTAACTTTCCTCTCACCATGTCCATTTACTTCAAGCCATTCAATCATTTTTGTAATGGCATCATCTGTACCCAAACCATCGAGAAAATCGGAATTAACATGCTCTCCTTCACCAACATAGGCTTCTTTGGAAATATCTCCACCTGCAACAACTTCTTTTATAGGAAGCTCAAATTTCGTGGCAAATTCATAATCTCGCCCGTCATGGCCCGGGACAGCCATAATTGCGCCACTGCCATAACTCATCAATACATAATCGGCAACCCAAATCGGCATTTTTGCGTTATTGACCGGGTTAATGGCATACGTCCCTGTAAATACACCTGTTTTATTTTTTGCCAGATCCGTACGTTCCAGATCAGATTTCGTTTGAACTTTATCCAAATAGGCCTCAACCGCTTTCTTTTGTTCCGGAGTCACTATTTTTTCTACAAACGGATGCTCTGGGGCCAGTACAGCATAGGTTGCACCAAATAATGTATCAGGCCTTGTTGTAAATACCGTGAAATCCTTGTCATGCCCGTCAATTGTAAACATTACTTCGGCACCTTCTGATCGGCCAATCCAGTTTCGCTGCATATCCTTAATACTTTCCGGCCAATCGACCTCTTCCAAATCCTCAAGCAGACGATCAGCGTATGCGGTGATTTTCAGCATCCACTGTTTCATCGGTTTTCGAACAACCGGATGCCCGCCACGTTCACTTTTCCCATCGATCACTTCTTCATTAGCAAGCACGGTTCCGAGCGCAGGGCACCAATTAACCGCCACTTCATCCATATAGGCTAGCCCTTTTTCATATAGCTTGGTAAAAATCCATTGTGTCCATTTGTAGTAATTTGGATCTGTTGTACTTATTTCGCGACCCCAGTCATAGGAAAAACCAAGTTCCTGAATTTGCCTTTTAAATGTTGCAATATTGTGCTCCGTAAATGCTGCCGGGCTGTTCCCTGTATCAATCGCATATTGCTCAGCAGGCAGACCAAAAGCATCCCAGCCCATGGGGTGCAAGACCTCATATCCTTGCATACGCTTCATACGGGAAAAAATGTCTGTTGCCGTATACCCTTCCGGATGCCCTACATGCAGACCGGCTCCGGATGGATATGGAAACATATCCAGCGCATAGACCTTCTCTTTTTTGGAATACGTATCTGTTTTAAACGTTTTGTTTGCTGCCCAATATGCTTGCCATTTATTTTCTATTTCCTGATGATTAAAACTCATTTCAGCGTCCTCCTTTTATCAATAAAAAAAGCCACTCACCCCCAGAAAGGGACGAGAAGCTTGTATCTCCCGCGGTACCACCCAAATTATCGCATACGCTGCGATCACTTGTTTCCTTAACGCGGATTTACGACAGGAACTACTTTTTTTCGCCCCTGTAACATTAAAGGTGAGTTCATACATTTCTCAGGAGCAGTTTCCACCAACCACTGCCTCTCTATACCTGAGGAAATCTATTACTAATCCTCTGCAAAGTCGTTACATTATTTATATAGAATAGTAATGAATCACGCGCGCTTTGTCAAGGTAATTCCTTTACGAATCTGCTAAGATAGACATATTCTCATACGTAAGGAGCAGATCTGACACATGTTAAAAGGAATACTAAACGTTGCACACGATCTATTAGAAGATTCTATCGAAAATGGAGAATTCGTTATTGATGCCACATGCGGAAATGGCAATGACACCTTGTTTTTAAGTAAAGTCACAGGTGATGATGGTCATGTGCTCGCTTTTGATATTCAAGATCAGGCAATTAAAAATACAAAGCAGTTACTAAAGGAAAATAGCCAGAACAATGTAACATTCATTCAAGACAGCCATGCCAATATTTCGGATTATGTAGCTACAGAACAACAAATTGGTGGCGCCATTTTTAATCTTGGCTATTTACCCAGAAGTGATAAATCAATTATCACGAAAGGCAAATCCACAAAAACTGCTATCAACACAATTTTACACCATCTTAAAAAAGGTGGTCTGATCGTGGTTGTCGTATACCATGGTCATGATGGGGGCAAAGAAGAAAAAGAAGCTCTTTTAAAATATGTAAGTAGCCTCGAGCAAAAAGCGTTTACTGTTTTACGACATGGATTCGTTAACCAACAAAACGATCCTCCTTTTATTCTGGCCATCCAGAAAAGAAGATAAACCCTAGGATTCCTGTCGTTTCCTCAGGGTTATCTTTTCAATCTATAGTACATCTTCGTGTTCCAATGAAAAAATCGAGCTTGATGGCCGCTTATTTTCAATAAGTCCTTTGTCATTTCGAGACCACCATCTAATTTTTCCACCTTTGGATCACCTAAATATAACCCTACCAAACCTTGATAAACCATCTGATGAAATGAACGATTCGGTAAGCCGTCAACATGTTCATCCGACTGTTCGATAAAATAAATCAAACGTTTTTTCATCTCTTCCTGATCCGGATAATAGCTGCAGAAATTTAAATCCGCTTCCTCTATATCTTCTTGCTGATCAATATAATAATCCAATAAAATATGTAAGCCCTGTATATACGGGAAATAACCGGTATAAATTTTCTGAGCCAGATCATCATTCATTTTATCTCCAAGTGTATAGGAAACAAGGCAAAAAATTCCGAGCGTTGACCCAGCAGTAGCGGAGAACTCATACCAACTTAAACTGGGAACCTTTTCTTTATACCTGTCATACCAGCGCGTCAGGCGTGGAATACGCTCTTCTACTTTTACATGTTTGTGCACTTGAAGATCCGCATACAACCCCTCAAGCTTCAGCAGATAATCCTGTATAACGGAATAGCTATCAAGCTTTCGTATCGTTTTTTGGCATGTGCGAACAAGATCAGCCAAGTATTCCCCATCTTGTTGCTCATCACGCAGTTCATAATAATTTTTAATCGGAGCTTGTGGTATTAATGCATCACTCATAGCCTCATGTAATAATCGAAAATCTTCCGGATCCATCGATGTACTCCGGTCACATAAGTTATCCAGATAATCACTTATGGTTTGATAGGCCACAATAAAACGGATGGACTCTCTCCATTTATAACCCGCAAGCAATGCATAAACACCGCCACCCTGGCAATGGAACCTTTTCGAGTCAATGCTTGCAAGCGCCTGCGCCCTGAGCTCCGAATTCGGGATCTGCTTTGCGCGGTTTTTCCAATGGGACAATTCCTGATCTACTGCTGGGAAAATTTTTCTATATACGGCGTTCATTAGCGTTATTGCTGTTGTGGGTACACGCCTTGCCAAGTATAATTCCTCCATTCATGGAACTTTTTGTTATACTATATATATCACCATACAACCATAGGAGGATTCAAATGATAGGTCATTATAAAAATACTAACCCTTCCATTCACGATACAGCATTTGTCGCAAAAGATGCTGTGATAAACGGAGACGTAACAATTGATGAAGCGTCCAGCATATGGTTTAAAACCGTTATTCGCGGGGATGTTGCGCCAACTCGAATAGGGAAAAGAGTCAGTGTTCAGGATCTATCCATGCTTCACCAAAGCCCAAATAATCCCTTAATTATAGAAGACGATGTAACCATTGGGCATCAGGTTACATTACATTCCGCAATCATCCGAAAAAAAGCGTTAGTCGGCATGGGTTCAATCATTTTGGATGGTGCCGAAGTAGAGGAAAGCGCATTTATTGGTGCAGGGAGCCTGGTTCCGCCCGGGAAAAAGATCCCTGCACATACACTGGCGATGGGCAGACCTGCAAAAGTTGTCCGTGATCTGACCGAAGAAGATTATGCGGAAATGGAACGGGTAAGGAAATCATATGTGGAAAAAGGACAATATTATAAAAATCATACGGATTTTTAGGGGTGTGTTTAGGGTATAGCCGAGGGGAGTGGCTGTCTCCCGATTTGGAGTGTGTCTCTCCCGGTTTTTAAGACTTCCCATGATTCAATGGATTCAGCACCTGTGCAAACATTTCACTTAACATCAACCTTGAGATAGATGAATTGTGTGCTAACGTATCCATTATTTTATCTAGATTTCTTTTAATATGTTCTATTTCTTTTTCCAAGCGGTCTAAACGAACAGATTCATTATACTGGGAGGGCTTCCGGTTATTATTTTGTTATCTCCCTTGTATATTTTCTATTATCGTACTGCACGAGTGATCAGTGAATACCAAAAAGTAAGATAATTAAAAAGCGTTTATATTGTGACTTTCAACATTTTTAAAATTTCCAATTCCTTACATAAAAATTATACCATACAGCAGATCCCGCCGTATGGTATAACTCTAAACTTTATCAAATTTTTCCGCCAATGCCTTTAATTCAGCTACCTTATCCGTTTTTTCCCATGGAAACTTAATATCCGTTCTACCGAAATGGCCATAGGCAGCTGTGTTTCTGAAAATAGGCTTTTGTAAATCAAGCATACGAATGATGCCAGCAGGCCGTAAATCAAATATTTCCCGAATGGCTCTTGCAAAATTTTCTTCACTGACGTGACCTGTACCAAATGTATTGACCGCAATGGATACAGGCTCTGCAACACCTATTGCATAAGCGAGCTGTACTTCACACGTTTTTGCTAAATCGGCTGCAACGATATTTTTGGCCACATAGCGAGCTGCATATGCTGCGGAACGATCTACTTTCGTTGCATCCTTCCCGCTGAACGCGCCTCCGCCATGACGGGCATACCCCCCATATGTGTCTACCATAATTTTACGGCCTGTTAAACCTGCGTCTCCTTGTGGACCTCCTATAACAAATCGCCCTGTTGGATTGATAAAATAATTGGTTGTTTCATCCAGTAGATGTCCTGGCACAACAGGTTTGATAACATGTTCAATGATATCTTTTTCAATTTGTGCACCAGTAATGTCCTGATGATGCTGTGTGGAAATAACAATGGTATCTACTTTAACTGGATTATCTTGTTCATCGTATTCAACGGTTACTTGCGTTTTCCCGTCTGGGCGCAGATAGGAAAGAACTTTTTCTTTTCTCATATCTGATAATCGTTTTGATAACTTATGGGCTAGAGAGATTGGCAGGGGCATGAGTTCCTCGGTTTCGTCACATGCATAGCCAAACATAAGACCTTGGTCTCCTGCGCCAATCGAGGCAATTTCTTCATCACTCATTTTACCTTGACGCGCCTCAAGTGCCTGATCAACGCCACCTGCAATATCTGCGGATTGTTCATCGATTGCGGTTAATACCGCACATGTTTCAGCATCAAATCCATATTTTGCTCTTGTATAGCCTATATCTTTAATCGTTTGACGAACAGTTGCAGGAATATCCACATACGTGCTCGTCGTAATTTCTCCTGATACTAATACAAGCCCTGTGGTTACCGTTGTCTCACAAGCAACACGTGCATGCGGATCATTTTTTAATATTTCATCCAGAATAGCATCTGATATTTGATCAGAAATCTTATCCGGATGCCCTTCTGTTACGGATTCAGATGTAAATAAACGACGATTTGCAGCCATACGGCTAAATCCTCCCTTTAATGATGTTACGGAACTCTGTTTATTATTCTATGCATTTTATTATTCAAAGTACCAACTAAAAAAGCCCTTCCTACAATCTGAGGAAAGGGTACCAAAGCCTTTCGCTCTTATTGTTCAAGGAATATCCTTGCATCAGGTGAGCACCTTTTCACCGTAGTGATGGTTGCTGGGTTTCATAGGGGCTGTCCCTCCACCAACTCTGAATAAGAGATCCGTTCGCAATTTAGCTTAACGAAAGCAGCCTTCTATGTCAACTATTTAATAGCTTAGCAGATTGAAGAAAAATTTCCGAAAAAAATCCAATAAATAGTGTGGACTAATGTTAATAATGTGTTATACTATTTACAAATTGATGCATATGATAATTTTATATTTTAAAAAATCATCAAAAGGCGGGTATTTCATATGAAAACGGTAGAAAATGCATTAGACAAAAATATATCTTCCCATAAAAACCTGATTAAAAATGCACCTGTTCCTCGTTTGGTCGAGAATATATTATCAAAAAATGAAGGTGTTCTTACTGCAACCGGGGCTGTTCGGGCAACGACAGGAACCTATACAGGTCGTTCACCAAAAGATAAATTTATTGTGAAGGATGACATTTGTGAGGATTTTATTGATTGGGGTCCCGTTAATCAAGCCATTGATGAAACCTCCTTTAATAAGCTTTACGAAAAAGTACTCACGTATTTAGAGGAAAAAGATGAGCTATATCAATTCAAAGGGTTTGCTGGAGCGGATTCTGCTTACCGTCTTCCAATTCAAGTAATTAATGAGTATGCATGGCATAATTTATTTTCTCGCCAATTATTCATTAACCCGACAAATGAAGAACTTGCTTCACACCAGCCTGAATTCACGGTAGTATCAGCACCGAATTTCAAGGCAGATCCGGCAATTGATGGTACCAATTCAGAGACATTTATTATTATTTCGTTTAAAAAGCGGGTTGTTTTGATCGGTGGAACGGAATATGCCGGGGAAATAAAGAAATCTATCTTTTCGGTTATGAATTATTTACTGCCGAGACGAAATATTTTATCAATGCATTGTTCGGCAAATGTTGGCCCAGAAGGCGATGTTGCATTATTCTTTGGTCTATCGGGAACTGGAAAGACAACGTTATCCGCTGATCCATACCGTCGCTTAATCGGTGATGATGAGCATGGATGGAGTCCAAACGGCGTATTTAATATTGAGGGGGGCTGCTATGCAAAGTGTATCAACCTGTCCGAGAAGAAAGAGCCGCAAATTTTTAATGCGATTCGATTTGGCTCCGTGCTGGAAAATGTCGTTCTCGATGATGAAACACGACTTCCTGATTATGATGATGTGTCGTTAACAGAAAATACACGTGCCGCCTATCCATTAGACAATATTGATAATATTATAAGCCCAAGCGTTGCCGGACATCCGAATACAATTATTTTCTTAACAGCTGACGCTTCCGGAACTTTGCCGCCGATTAGTAAATTAACGAAAGAGCAAGCCATGTATCACTTTTTAAGCGGATATACAAGTAAATTGGCAGGTACAGAGCGCGGGGTAACAGAGCCACAGGCTACATTTTCAGCATGCTTTGGTTCACCATTCCTGCCGCTGGTACCATCAACTTATGCGGAAATGTTAGGAGAAAAAATTGACCAGCATAATTCCAATGTCTTTTTAGTAAATACCGGCTGGACCGGTGGATCCTATGGTGTGGGCAGGCGAATGAAATTATCGCACACCCGTGCAATGGTTCATTCCGCTTTAGAGGGAGAACTTAATGCAGTTGAAACAACGAAAGATAGTATTTTCGGTCTCGAAATTCCAATACACGTACCGGGTGTACCTGACGAAGTACTTGTTCCCAAACAGACATGGGAAAATAAAGATGCTTATACGACTGCCGCTCAATCACTTGCCATGAAATTTCATGAGAACTTTGAGAAATTCTCACAAGTAACTGATTCCATTAAAGAAGCAGGACCATTGTATAAAGCATAAAAATTATTGTTTCCTCATCCCAAAGGATTTCATTTATATGTGGAAAAGCGGAGCGAGCAAGTCCGCTGGTGAAAACCGATCTCTACGATGGAGATCGGTTTTTTCCGCTCTCCAGTTATTTCTGCTCTCAGGTTGATTCTTCCCGTCATGGCAACTCCGAAAATAATTTCACTTTACCGGAACTAGGCATTCACACATTTTTTCCAGAAAGCATAAGCTATTTTGACATATCATTACTGAAATTGAAAGGGTCGAACTGTATGAAAAAAACAAAGCTTATCGCTGTTATTTCAATTGTGCTACTTCTTTTCCTTTCCGCATGTAATTCATCGAATGGAAATACGCAGATTCAACTTGCCGAGGTGACACGTTCTGTTTTCTATGCACCGCAATATGTTGCGATTGAAGAAGGTTTTTTTGAAGAAGAAGGATTGGATGTTGAACTGCAGACAACATGGGGCGGTGATACAACAATGACATCACTATTATCAGACGGTTCTGATATTGCACTTGTTGGTTCCGAGACTTCTATTTATGTGTACGCACAGGACTCAAAAGACTATGCTGTTAATTTCGCACAATTAACTGCTACAGATGGGACATTTCTGGTTGCCAAGGAGCCTGACCCTGAATTTACATGGGATGATCTTCGGGGAAGTGAATTTCTAGGGCAGCGTACTGGTGGGATGCCACAGATGGTTGGTGAATTTGTATTAAAAAATCATGACATTGATCCACATGCCGATTTGAATTTAAGTCAAAATATTGATTTTGCCAATATACCAGGAGCGTTTGCATCAGGCGACTATGAGTATGTTCAGTTATTCGAGCCAACAGCAAGTGTTTTTGAAGAAGAAGGAAACGGTCATATTGTGGCTTCCTTTGGAGAGGAATCCGGTCAAGTACCTTATACTTCCTATATGGCGAAGGAAAGTTATATGGACGGAAATGAAGAGACACTTAGCAAGTTTACAAGCGCAATCTATAAAGCACAGCAATGGGTGCAGGAAAATAGTGCCGAAGACATCGC
This sequence comes from Virgibacillus sp. NKC19-16, assembly GCF_021560035.1. Lineage (NCBI taxonomy): Bacteria > Bacillati > Bacillota > Bacilli > Caryophanales > Bacillaceae > Virgibacillus > Virgibacillus salidurans. Next base: position 2,317,331 of record NZ_CP074373.1, read on the forward strand.
AGAATCCATCCAACCTTATTTCGAGGATACCGAAGTGGATATGTTAGCTACAGCGATCGAACGTTATAAAAACCAGGGCTCCTTTTCAACAGATCCCACCTTGGATGAAGAAGAATGGGAAAATCTAAAGGCGATTATGGAAGAAGCAGGTGAATTACCCGCAGATGTAGGTTACGAGGACCTTGTAAATACGGAAATTGCTGAGGAAGTTATCACTAACTAAGGAGGGGGGTCCCCATTTTGTCTTTTCTAACCTTAGATCAAGTAACACATCATTACTTTTCTAAAAACAGCTACACAAAAGCATTGGATAATATATCTTTATCTGTGAAAGAAGGCGAATTCGTAGCCCTGCTCGGCCCAAGCGGTTGTGGAAAATCAACAATCCTTTCTATTATTGCGGGGATTATGAAACAAACTGCCGGGCATGTACTTCTGCAGCAGAAACCAATAAGTGACTCCGAATTAGCAATTGGATACATGCTGCAGCAGGACTATTTATTTCCATGGAAAACAATTATTGACAATGTTTTATTAGGTCCGAAAATCAACAACAATGACACAGAGGAAACCAAAGAAAAAGCATTGGATTTACTTAACAACGTTGGTTTAGCAGACGTTGCGGGCGCTTATCCAAGCTCCCTTTCCGGTGGAATGCGTCAACGGGTCGCACTTGTTCGAACATTAATAAATGATCCGAAAATATTCCTGTTAGATGAACCATTCTCAGCTCTGGATTATCAAACAAAACTCAAATTGGAGGATCAAGTATCCCATCTACTAAAAATGTATCACAAAACGACCATCCTTGTTACACATGATATCGGTGAAGCAATTGCCATGAGTGACCGTATTTGTATTATGGATGCCAATCCCGGAAGCCTTGCTAAAGTATTCGAAGTCCCTATTGAATTACGTGACGAAAAGCCTTTTTTAGTTCGAAGACATCCAAAATATCAAATCCTCTTCGATAAAATATGGGATGAGTTGGAACATGAAGATAAAGCTTCATCAGAATCAAAGGTGGTGTCAAATAATAATGGAAACTAAATCCGATTACCACCTTTATGAAGCCTATAAAAATCAGTTAAAGCGTGAAAAGAAGATTGTTTTCGCTTGGCAGATCTCTATTTTAATAACATTTATAGCACTATGGGAGCTTGCGAGCAGATTATATTGGATTGATCCATTGATATTTAGTTCTCCAACTAAAATTTTCAATTTACTAGTTGACCGATTTACGGATGGATCAATGGTCACACATATCCAGGTAACATTGTTTGAAACGGTGCTTGGCTTCATTATTGGTACGCTTCTAGGTATAGTAATTGCTACATTACTTTGGTCATCCACACGATTTTCCAAAATTATGGATCCTTATCTTGTCATTATGAACGCGATGCCTAAAGTAGCGCTTGGTCCCATTATTATTGTCGCCCTCGGTCCTGGTTATTTTTCGATAATTACCATGGGGGCAATCATCTCAGTGATTATTACGACGCTTGTCGTGTATTCTGCTTTCAATGAAGTCGACCCAAATTATGAAAAAGTACTCATAAGCTTTGGAGCATCGAGGTGGCAGCGTTTTAAGGAAGCCATTTTTCCGGCAACACTTCCGGCAATGATTTCTACATTAAAAGTAAATGTAGGCCTTTCATGGGTTGGTGTCATTGTTGGTGAATTTCTCGTTTCAAAGCAAGGTTTAGGATATTTAATTATTTACGGATTCCAAGTATTTGATTTTTCACTTGTGATGTCAAGCTTAGTCCTCATTGCAATATTTGCTGCGATTATGTATAAAATCGTAGAGAAAATTGAAAAATGGCTGATTAAGCATTCAACTTAATTAAGAAAATCACACGAAAAAATCGCCTATTCCAGATTATAGGCGATTTTTTCTTATATAAAAGCTCTTTTCGTAAGTATTGTCTCTTTTAGTTGATATAAACTGCGACATTATGTGCAATACTCGCCGCCGTCCGGGATCGTTCCGGGCAGTCGCTTTCCGCGGGCACGGCCTCAGCCTCCTCGAGAAAACCACTCTGCGGGGTCTTCGGACACGTGCTATTCCCGCAGGAGTCGACTGCCCTCCACTCACCCGGACTCGTGATGAGAGCAACGAAACTGTTTCGTTTTATTACACAAATAATATATAGTAACTAATGCTAGCGAAGGAAATACATGAAGACTCCTGCGGGAGCAAAGGTCTAGGTGAGACTCCGCAGTGCGCCAGCACAAGGAGGCTCACCAGCCGCCCGCGGAAAGCGGAATGTATTTCCGTAGCGGCGGGTGAAAGCATCAATCTTAATTTTAAATTATGTCGCAGTTTTCATCTTTTATGTCAAAAACAACAAATGTCTTCGGTGGGAACCTTTGGTGCAGTCCCAGTCTTTTAAAAAACAGCCTATATAAAATTAACGCTTTTGCGACTCAGATCCGACGGTAAGCCATGTCTTTCGAATATGTTTCATACAATAGTCCAACACGCCATCTTTCATAATGAAACTATATAAATGATTATCCTTAACGTTGGACGGGATTGTTTTTAACAGGAAAGGTCCGTCTGTTTCAAAATAGGTGTCCTGCTGGATGAGTTGATCAATTTGAGCGAAATAGACATTTTTAATAATGGTTTCCGTTTTTCCGGCAACATAGTATTGGCCAATATAATTTATGTCTTCTACTTTTCCACCTGTTTCTTCCATTACTTCACGAATAGCAGCCTCTCTCGCTGTTTCACCTTCCTCTACATTACCACCAGGAAATTCATATCCCCTTCCCTTATGCTTTGTTAAAAGCCAATCATCCTTGTGCCTGCATACAACCCATACATGTTTTGGCGAGGTCGAAAAAGGATGATCATCAAAGGAAAGTTTCACTTCGTTGTTATAGTAATCTCTGAATGTATACATGATGTCAACTGCCTTTACTTATCTAATGCTTATATTTGTTATCTTCCATTCCTTTTCAAAACTAAATTCAATTTCTATCTCATATTCGTCATAGAAAAAGCTTTGGTTCTCCTGGACGACTTTGACTTGCTTATTATCCAATTGTACCATATCATATTCGTTTTCTTCCATGAACCATGGTGGTGTTTCTGTTGGGAGAATATACAGACCGTCTGCTTCTTCCCTGTAGAAATAATCAACATAGATTTTAGCAGTTTCTCTTGTTGTCACTTGTTCAAAAGCATTTAGCAATTCATCTTTGGTATCATAATTTACAACCTTGTAATTTTCATCTGCTTCCTGTACAAGAATATCCATGAATTCACCTGTTAAAGAAATCACCTCTTCATGTGTGATATGTTCTTCCTTTTGCTGATCCTCTTCAGCTTCCACTATTTGTAGATCATTTGTGTTAACCAACGTAAATAAAAATAATATAATTCCTGTTCCTAAAATCCAGTACTTATTCTTAAAATGTTTTCTTTCCATTGATATAACCTCCCTCTATGTACACTATTCCTCTTAAGCTGGAAAGATAAACCAAAAAATAGGAATAGAACATGATTACATTCTATTCCTACCCTTTTTCACATATGATCGTCTTTTAAAATTCCCATCTCTGTAATATGAGACTTCGCTCGTTCATCGCCCCAGTCATACAGCATCTGAAAAGCTTGTGCAATATTACTGTCATAATCATCATTCGGTTTATCGTTATGGTATGGCATAATTGGTACATGAGACCGCCAGAACGAATTGAAGCTCGCATCATGCATATTTTCCAGCTTTGAACGTAATAATCTAACCTCATCCTCTGTTGCATGAATGACAAATTCCTCATTATTATCATATTTGATTTGAGAAATTTCCCCAGACCCAATATTCACATAATACTTTCTCTTTTCCATCACAGCACACCTCCTAGGCTTAATTTGCCTTAAAAGCGTAGAAAGCATGCATGAAATTTTATATAAAAAACCCACCAGAACATTCTGATGGGTAGTCGCTCTTAGGAAGTTATTGCTGATTGTTGATTTTGATTGGCAAATACACAACGGCCTTTGCCATGAGGGATGCACATTGGTGTTCCAAATCTCGGATCATAGGTCACATCACATTTCATTTGAAAAACATCATGAACTAAATTACATGTAACAATTTCTTCCGGTTTTCCTGTTGCATAAATTTGTTTATCTTTTATGGAAACAACATTATGTGCGTAGCGGCATGCAAGGTTTAAATCATGCAAAACCATTATAATGGTACGTCCATCCTTTTCATTCAAATCAAACAGTAAATCAAGAACATCAATTTGATGCGCCATATCTAAGTAGGTTGTCGGCTCATCAAGTAAGATAGCATCCGTCTCCTGCGCCAATGTCATGGCAATCCATGCGCGCTGTCGCTGGCCACCGGATAATGAATCAACGGATCGATCTTTTAAATCAAGCATGTTTGTTGATTCAAGCGCATCGTTCACAGCATCTTCATCGTCTTTTGACCATTGTTTCAGGAACCCGCGATGCGGATGTCTCCCCTGTTTAACAAGTTCCATGACGGACAGGCCTTCAGGTGTGACCGGACCCTGCGGTAAGATAGATAGCTTTTTAGCAACTTCTTTTGTACCCATCTTCGCGATATTTTCACCATCTAAAACAATGTCGCCGCCTTTTGGCTTTAATAAGCGGGCCAGAGAACGTAATAATGTAGATTTCCCACTTCCATTAGCACCAATTAAGACAGTAATTTCACCTTTAGGTATTGCTATATTTAAATCATCTATTATGATATTTTCCCCATAACCAAGGGTTAAATCAGTTGCCGATAGTGTTTGCATTGGAATCTCTCCCCTACATTCATGCATAAAAGCACACACATACATATGTATATGTTTGAATTTTTCCAAAATAACCATTCTGACTAATTCCATTGTATTGGCTGTGAGCAGATTAGTCAATGATAATCGTTTTCATTTAGTGTAACAGTTTTGTGAATGAAAAATTAAATAAAGTGACTGTCACTACATATAGGTGACAGTCACTTTATTTAAATACCCAACGCATTTAAAACATCGTCAATCGTTTGCTCAGCAGCAATTACTCCCGTATTTGTCCAATTACTTGGATCGTTGATCATGTAAATATTTCCGTTTTCAGCTGCAGGTGTACTTTGCCATACGGAACTATTTTCCAAGGTTTCTATACCCTGCTCTCCTTCTTCAGCCAGTAAAAATACATGATCTGCTTCCAGCTCAGAAAGCGCCTCAAGCGAGATCGGGTTCCATTGTGTTTCTGCAGCACCTAATTCTTCAACAAGAGCTGGCGCATTTATTCCCACTTCAGAATAAAGTACTTCTGCACTGTGCCGGTCTTCTTCAAATAAAAAGAATTGATCTCCTGTGGCCCAAATTGCAGCAATTGTTTCATCCCCAAGAGCTTCATCTAATTGTTCGCTGGCATCATTTACCTTTTCCTCATATTCATTTAATACTGTTTCAGCTTCGTTTTCTTTTCCTAGCATTTTGCCAAAGGTTTCAATCTGATTACGCCAGTCTTTAGTTGTTTCTTCGGTCATGACGTAAGTTGGCGCAATTTCGTTGTAATCTTCATAGGTTCCTTCATAGCTTTCCATATTATTTTCCAAAATAATAAGATCAGGTTCATGGCTAAGGACCTGCTCTAAAGGAAGACTCCATTCAATACTCGGTATATCCTGCAAATCATCCTCCAAATAGTTTTGAATCTGCTCCCCTATCGACCATTTCGCAACTGGTGTAACACCAAGTGCGAGCATTGCATCTTCATGAAAAGGTGCTAGGATTCTGCTTGGACTTTCTGGTATACTCACCTCTCCCATTTCAGAATCCACAGTCACTTCCCCGCTCGTATCTGTATCAGGTTCTGAGGTGGAATCATCATCTCCACATGCGGATATAAACAGTAGCAGCCCAAATGCCATCACGATAAAAATCAAGTGGGATTTATAATTTGAATACATATGTATGTCCCCTTTATGTTATAATTGTCATCTAATGGTAATGATATTCATTTTCAATTAGAAAGTCAATGACAATTCAGGGGAAAACGATGTTATCAACGATCAATCATTCAAGCCTATTAAAAACAATTATAAATATTGCTGCAATCTTTGCATTACTTCTTTCGATTGGATTATCGGTTTCATACGGTGCTACAGATATTGAGCTCATAACCGTTTGGCAAGCCATCTTCCATTTCAATCCCGATTTAACAACACATCAGGTTATACAGGAATTACGTTTACCGCGGGCATTTTCCGCACTATTAGTAGGTGCGTTTCTAGCAGTTTCTGGTGCGATCATGCAAGGGATGACTCGAAATCCATTGGCTTCCCCATCCATTATGGGTGTTACAGATGGGGCAGCTTTTGCACTTGTGATTATGCTGGCGTTTTTCCCAACGGCCTCAAACTTAGGCTTAACTGCCGCTTCCCTTATTGGTGCTGGGCTGGCAGTAACGCTTGTGTTTATGATAGGTTCGTTTTCTGCAGGTGGATTAACGCCTGTTAAATTGGCGCTGGCAGGTGTTGCAATTGGTACAATGCTAAGTTCAGTATCTTCCATGATTTCCTTGCATTTTCAATTAGAAAAAGAAATGGGCTTTTGGCTGGCAGGCGGACTCGCTGGGGCAAGTTGGACCTCTGTTCAAATTCTCTTGATTGCAGGAATAGTAGGTATGGTCCTAGCATTAATCATCTCTAAATCGATTACAGTACTTAGTCTAGGTGACGACATATCCACCGGGTTAGGTCAAAATAATCTCCTAACAAAAATACTGGGAATCTTCGCCGTACTTGTCTTAACAGGTGCAGCTGTTTCCATTGCCGGAGCAGTTGGTTTTGTCGGACTTATCATACCACATATTACACGCTTTATTATGGGAACGGATTATCGCTGGATCATACCATCAGCAGCCATATTCGGAGGGCTTTTACTTGTGCTATCTGATGTTGTGGCCAGGTTAATCAATGCTCCTTTTGAGACACCGGTAGGGGCCATTACTTCCCTCATTGGCGTTCCTTTCTTCCTTTACTTAGCCCGTGGAAGTGGAGGTGGAAAATAATGATTACAAATGCGCAAAACGCGAAACGAAAAAAATTTCTATGGATTATTGCATTGTTAATCACGCTTTTGATCATCATGTTTTTTATTAGTTTACGTACCGGTGTCATCCAAATTGCACCAGGTGAAGTTTTACAAACATTTATGAATAATGGGACGGATCGACAGGAACTTGTCCTGTTTGATTTTCGCTTACCAGGCATCCTGTTAGCATTATTAATAGGTGCAGGGCTTGCTGTATCTGGCGTTATCTTGCAGGGAGTCACCCAAAACGAACTTGCTGATCCGGGAATTTTGGGGATAAATACAGGTGCAGGGCTGGCTGTCGTGTTATTTTTATTCTTTTTCCAGGATAGCCTTGATACATCAGGGTCACTTTCTATTTTCATGATGCCTATCTTTGCATTAATAGGAGCAATGGGTGCGGCGCTGTTAATTTATGTATTGGCATGGAAACAAGGTGTTAATCCAATTCGACTCATTTTAGTAGGTATTGGTGTCAATGCAGGGTTTAGTGCTTTCCTTGTTATTTTCCAATTACAGATGGATCCACAGGATTTCAGACAAGCTACGGTTTGGCTGTCCGGGGATATATGGAATGCGAGCTGGACCTTTGTGGTAGCCTTATTACCTTGGATACTTATACTTATACCGATTGCACTGCATAAGGCAAACGCGTTAAATGTATTGAGCTTAGGGGATGAAGTAGCCTCAGGCTTAGGATCAAATGTAGAAAAAGAACGACGTTTATTGCTGCTGATTGCAGTTGCACTAGCAGGAGCATCAGTAGCAGCTGGCGGTGGAATTGCCTTTTTAGGACTAGTAGTTCCACACATCGCACGAAAAATAATTGGACCACTGCATCAGTATATTATCCCAATCTCGACACTGATTGGAGCATTACTCTTAATGGTGGCTGATACAATCGGCAAAAACATACTGGCTCCAACGGAAATCCCTGTTGGAATCATTGTATCTATCTTAAGTGCACCATACTTTATCTATTTATTGATGAAAACAAAGTAACACACATCAGGGAGGACGTTCTCATGTCAAACCAACTCGAATTATACGATGTCACAATCATAGGTGGAGGGCCTGTTGGATTGTTTACCGCCTTTTACAGCGGTATGCGGGAGATGAAAACAAAAATCATTGAATATTTACCATTCCTGGGCGGTAAAGTTCCCTATTTCTATCCGGAAAAAGTCATTCGAGATATCGGTGGAATACCTCAACTATCCGGCGAGCAATTAACCGAAAATCTGATTGAACAGGCAAAGACATTTGATCCGACAATTGTTTTAGGAGAACAGGTAACGGAAATGGAGAAACTGGAAGATGGAACCTTTCTGTTAGCAAGTAGTAATGGAGCTAAGCATCATACAAAGACAATTATTTTGGCTACAGGGTTTGGCACATTGAGATCCGTCAAATTAGATATCCCAGAGGCAGGAGAATATGAAGAAAAAAGCCTGTATTACACCATCCGAAAGCTTGATCATTTTAAAGGAGAACATGTGCTTATTTCCGGCGGCGGAAATTCAGCAGTTGATTGGGCGAATGAGCTGGAATCCATTGCAGAAAAAGTTACACTAGTCTACCGTAAGCCAACATTTTCCGGAATAGAAAGCAATGTGACAAAAATGATGAACTCTTCTGTTGACGTTTTTCAGCCATATGGATTAACTGAAGTAAAGGGAGAGAACGGACAGGTTTCCAGTGCTATGATTAAACATATCGATACACAGAAACAAAAAGAAATTCCAATCGATACAATCATTGTAAATCATGGATTTCATATTGATCTAGGACCTATCGAACAGTGGAGCATGGAAATGGATAGTGGTTCTATTCAGGTAGATGAGCAGATGTCTACATCCATCCCCGGTATATTTGCTGTCGGTGATATAGCGAGCTTTCCCGGTAAATTGAATTTAATAGCCGGCGGTTTTAATGAAGGGCCGATTGCTGTTAACAATGCGAAGCTGTATCTATCACCGAAAGCTCAGCTGGAAACGATATACTCTACGAATTATGAACCATTGATAAAAGAGGATTAGACTAAAAGAGCGGTACAGACATGACTAATCTGTACCGCTCTTTGTTATTCAGCAAGCACGCCTGTTTATGAAACACTATCTTCTCCGTTTTAATGAAGCATACTCCCAATCACTCGCAGGAAATGCAAACATGGCACTATATTACCTGTTGCTTTCCGCTATCAAACTTCAACTAAACATGCCTAGTAAAACATTATGGTTACGGTTTACTATTTCGGCCAAAAGCTTAACGACTTCTTACAAGCGCTTGCCTCCACTTTAATTCCAGAACTATTAGCTATGACAGAACAGATTCCTTTAATGCATGTTCAAAGGCGGCGATAATATCTGCTACATCCTCTATTCCTACCGAAATCCGTACTAGCCCTTCTGTGATGCCAAGCTCCTTCCTGGAAGCTTCAGGAACAGCACGATGCGAAGTGAATAGTGGATATGAAACAGATGTCTCCACACCTGCCAACGTAGGAACTATTTTTATCCAGTCTAACGATTTGAAAAAATCAACTACATTACATTTCCCGGTGATATCAATTGTGACGATCGCTCCGTTTCCTTTCGATGACACATTCTCGGGATAATAAACTTTTTTTACAGCTTTGTTTTCTTTTAATGCACTGGCTAGGCTCTGAGCGTTCTTGGCATGACGCTCCATTCTTACGCTTAAAGTCTTTAACCCACGGCAAGCAAGCCATGCTTCAAAAGGACTCAAATTACTGCCTAAATTAACTACTTTTGATTTCGCTTTAGCAATCAGGTCTCCCCTACCGACTAGCACGCCTGCAGTAACATCACTATGCCCGCCAATGTATTTCGTTGCACTATGCACAACCAAATCAGCGCCCTCTTCAAATGGCGTACAGAAATAAGGGGTTGCGAATGTATTGTCAATCATTGTGTAAAGATTGTGGTTCTTCGCAATAGTAACTAGTGCAGACAAATCTTCCACACGCAGTAATGGGTTCGTTATAGACTCCGAATAAATCAGTGTAGTGGTAGATTTAATACTTTCAGAAATTGCTTTCTGGCTAGTAAAATCAACAAATGTAACCTCAACCCCAAAATCCGGCAATTCATTTGCTAACAATTCATATGTACCTCCATAGATATCCTTAGATGCAACAATATGGTCACCATGTTTCGCGACACTCAATATTCCTGCTAAAATCGCCGACAATCCTGAAGAAGTCGCCACACCATGCGGGGCGGCTTCCAACTGTGCAATTGCTTCGCCTAATTCATCCGGATTTGGATTACCAACCCGGGTGTACAAATAATCATTCTTCCCGTTAAAAAAATCTTCTATGTCATCAAGATCGGTAAACTTGAAGGCAGAGGTCTGATAGATTGGAGTTACCTTACTTGTAAATGATTTCTTTTCTTTATTGGATAGATGAACTGCCCGCGTGTCAAAATTTGTTGTCATATTATCTCTCCCTTAGCCTATTACATAATAATACTATCTACTTTAACGAATCAAAAAGAAAAATCCAACATACGGATCCTATTCTTTATTTACGTGTTCTCAGCATAATTAAGTATTCTTATTAATAATTAAATTATAACATATTTAAAGATAATACTTGTTACCGTAATCAGTATCAAAAACAAACCCCTTGAAGATTTGTAGAGGTTTGTTTTTACAAAAATTTATGAAGATCACTTGGTGCGTTCTTTTCTATTTACCATTTTTTCCAACTTCAACAAACTTTCCCTAACCAATTTATTGGAAGCGTTTCTTGGTAGCTGATCGATAAAATAGATTTGCTTCGGAATTTTATATTTAGCCAAATATTTCGCCGCATAATCGAAGACCTCTTCTTCAGTTACGGCACTATTTTTCACGATAAACGCCAGGGGGGTCTGACCCCATGTATCATCTTTTTTTCCAACGACACCAACTTCTTTGATTTGCCCCATTCCTGATAGTACACTTTCCACTTCAGATGGATAAATATTTTCCCCACCGGAAATTATTAAGTCATTTCTTCGGTCAGCTACATATAAAAAACCATCCACATCAAGGTAACCTAGATCTCCTGTAGCCAGCCAGCCATTTGACAGTGCTTTCTCAGTTGCTTCTTGTTTATTAAAATACCCTCTCGTCACCATCGGCCCTTTTACATAAATTTCTCCGACTGGATCGTCATCCTTATTATCGATCTTTAATTGTGCCGGAACTAACGGCTTTCCTGCTGAGCCTAATTTTTGTAAAGCATCTTCAGGACTTAATGTTACAATTTGCGAGGCCGTTTCTGTCATGCCATAGGACTGAAAAACAGGGATATTGCGTTCTTTTGCTTCTTCCAGCAGTGGTTTTGGTGCTGGGCCCCTCCGAGAAGCATGCAGCGGAATGAGGACGGATAGCTATCCTCTCCAAGTCGTGTAACAAGACGTTGTAGCATGACGGTAACAACGGAAACAATCGTTACATCCTTTGTAGTGATTGCTTCATGAACGTTATTTTCATCAAATTTTTCCAGTAAATAAACAGGCATTCCATATATGACACTACGTATGAAAATCGAAAGGCCACTAACATGAAAAATGGGCAACGCAGCCAGCCATTTGTCTTTAGCATTTATGCCTAGATTCAAGGCAGAGCCTATGGCACTCCACCAGTGATTCCCATAGGTGTGGATAACCCCTTTTGGAAATCCTGTTGTTCCTGATGTATAAATAATGGTAAATGGATCATCCAAATAGATTTCCTCTTGCAGATTGAGTTCACTTTCCGGCAGTCTGTCTATTTCTGAAAATGTCTTCACAGGGACAGAGAATCCCATTTCAGTTGCTTTGGAACCATCGTTAGTTAATAGGCTTGAAACCTCTCCATCACTAAGTTGATAGTTTAATTCCTCTTCCGTTAATTTTATATTCAACATCACAGAAACAGCACCAAGATAGCTTAATGCATGAATAGCAACAACCATCGATATATTATTCGTGGAAAAAATACCAACATGCGAGCCCTTCGTTACTCCTATACCCGCCAATTTCTTCGCGAAGCTCTGGCTTTTTTCCTTTAGTTCCAAAAAGGTAATGGCATCTCCATCTACGGTCTCAATTGCTAGTTGATTCGGTGCGAGATTTGCTTGTTTGTTTAACCAGTGCGGAATCGTTTCCGACATCTGTCATTCCTCCTACAGATAAAAACCTTTGCTTCGATGAGCAAAGGTTTTTTCTTAAAAATCAATCACGGAAAGCGTGGAAACTGCTTGAAATCCGGTTTTCTTTTTTCTTTAAAAGCGTCTCTTCCTTCTTTTGCTTCATCAGTTGTATAATAAAGAAGTGTTGCATCTCCACCCATTTGCTGCAGGCCGGCTAGTCCATCCGTATCTGCATTGAACGATGCTTTCAGGAAGCGTAGTGCAGTTGGTGATTTTTCCAACATTTCCTCACACCATTGCAAGGTCTCTTCTTCTAATTTATCCAGTGGAACAACTGTATTTACCAATCCCATATCATATGCTTCTTCTGCACTGTATTGACGGCAGAGGTACCAAATTTCACGAGCACGTTTATGGCCAACCATGCGTGCCAATAATCCAGCACCATACCCTGCATCAAAACTTCCTACTTTAGGACCCGTTTGACCAAATACGGCATTATCTGCTGCGATTGTTAAATCACAAACAACATGCAATACATGTCCGCCGCCGATAGCATAACCGGAAACCATTGCTACAACAGGTTTCGGTATGGTGCGGATTAAGCGTTGTAAGTCAAGCACATTTAAACGAGGAACCTGATCCTCCCCAACATAGCCACCATGTCCACGAACTGACTGGTCACCACCAGAACAAAATGCTTTATCTCCAGCTCCGGCTAAAATAATGACACCAATAGATGAATCGTCACGTGCGTCAGCAAAAGCATCAATCATTTCATTTACTGTCAGTGGTGTAAATGCATTACGCTTTTCCGGACGGTTCATCGTCACCTTTGCAATTCCGTCCTGTTTTTCATAAATAATTTCCTCATACTCTTTTACTTGCTCCCATTGTACTGCCATGAATAAATCCTCCTTGTGTAATAATTATTCGTTTTGAAAAATAAATTCCCCTACCAGTTTACCAAAAATTTTAGGTTGTTCCACGTGAATTGCATGTCCCGCATTTTCGATGATCTCCAAATTACTTGCACCAAGGCGTTTTTCCATCATTTTATTGATCACAAAAAATTTTTCATCATATGTACCGGCAATTAATAAAACCGGTTTGCTGAATTGTTCCATCTCATTCCACCTGGAGGCTTGAGACCCTGTTCCCATGTGTCGAAGCGATTGCGTGAGCCCTTGTGCTGATTGAGCTAATCGTTCTTGTCGGATTTCCGCTTGCACGTGTTTCGGCAACGCTTTTTGCGTTTGAAACAGTTGGATATTTTCCCAGAAATCAACAAAGGATGCCACACCTTCATTTTCTATTTTTTGTGCAAGCTGTTCGTCTTTCTCCACTCGCTGATCGCGTTCTTGCTTTGTGTCTAAACCGGGCGATGCACTTTCTAGAATTAACGATTGGACGAGTTCCGGGTAGGCAATAGCAAAAGATAAAGCTGTTCTGCCACCCATCGAATAACCAAGCAAATGAAATTTTTCAAGCTGCAAATACCGAAATAATGCCCTTAAATCAGCGCAACATGCTTCCATTGTTCTGGGCGATGGTGTTTTTGTCTGTCCGTGACCAGGTAAATCAATGGTAATAATTCGTAGTTCATCTTTCCAGTTTGCAATAAAATCAGCCCAAGTGGACATGCTCCCTGTAAACCCGTGCAGCATGACGACAGGTGGATTGCCGGGTTCCCCATGGATTTCATACCAATAGGAAGCATCATTAATTGAAAAAAACAATCGGTCATTCCCCCTTCATGAGGAGTTCTTGCTCAATTGCGTGCCATTTCTCGCGGTGCCAATCCACATTTGTGGTTCTTTCTGTTTGCACCTCAACGACAGATAACCCCAGTTTTTCGTAGCTTGCTGTAAGTGCATCTTTTAGTTCAGATTTATGTCGGGCGACAGTGTGTGTGCCGCCATACATGGCAACTGCCTGTCCTAAATCGATATCAACAGGAGTACCAAATAATGCTTCAAAATGCTTTTGATCATTGGCTTGGCCTAAGAAGGAAAAGATTCCACCCCCGTTATTATTGATTAATAGGATGGTGAGATTAAGCTTGTAATGTTTTGCCGCAAGTAAGCCATTCATATCATGGAAAAATGATAAGTCTCCAAGCAGTAATGTTGTTGGTTTCCCGGTAGCTGCCGCACCAAGCCCGCTTGATACCATTCCATCAATTCCGTTAGCACCCCGATTAGCCAGTATAGAAATGTTCTTTTCCGTTGTCATGAAAAAGGTATCCACATCTCTAACTGCCATGCTGTTTCCAACATATAGGCTGCTGTTATCAGGAATAGTATCTATCATTCCGCTTACAGCCTCTCCCTCGGTAATCTGCGTTTCAATTCCATCCAGCAAGTGTTTCTTCGCCGTATGATTCATTTCCTGCCAAGTTTTCAGCCAGTCTTTATTAAAATGCCTGACAGGCGATTTCGTGATAAGATCCTCGCATAGCGAGTTCGGGTCTGCGAAAATAAATTCGGTTGCATTACCTGTAGGTTCCCTGTACCCTGCATCATTTTCCACAATGAATTGCATCGCGTCCTTATGCTGTTTCACGTAGAAAAGATAGGGCTTGGAAACAGGCATTGCGCCAAAGCGAAGTATAAAGTCTGGCTTCAGCTGTTTGCGAATTGTTTCGCTTCTTAAGATTGCATCATATCCTTCAATAATATGCGTCTTATCATGTTCACCTGCCCTCAGCTGGGACAAGGGTCTGCAAGAATAGGCAAACCCCACGCTTCCGCAAGATTCGTAATGGCTTCTGCAAGATTCGCATCCACTTGCGGACCGCAAACAATAAGCCCCTTTTCCTTGCTTTGAAATTTTTCCAGCAGTTGATTTACATCATCTTCTAGCAATCGTTTCATACCGGCAAATGTTGGATTATAGGATTGAACTCTCTGATCTCCCCAAATATTTTCCAATGAAAAATCAGGGCTAAGTGGTTCCCGAAATGGAAAGTTCAAATGGACAGGACCGGGGTTTCCTTCCTTAGCCTTGTAAACAGATCGTGCTGCTTTACTCCTTACATACCCAAGCATGGCCGGGGAAGCCTCAGGCAGCGCCATTTCGTTAAACCATTTCACATAGTCCCCGTATAACTTCATCTGTTCAATGGCTTGTGGTGCACCGACATCACGCAATTCATGGGGCCGATCTGCAGTGAGAACGATTAGGGGTACTCTGCTATAGTACGCTTCTACAATGGCAGGGAAATAATTAGCAGCCGCTGTACCGGAAGTACATACAAGCGCAACCGGACGTTTTGTTGCTTTGGCAATGCCTAGCGCAAAGAAGGCGGCTGATCGCTCATCAAGGATGATCCACTCTTTCATTTGTTCATGTTCCGCAAACGTTAATGCGAGTGGTGTCGATCTGGATCCCGGTGAAATAACCGTGTCTGTAACTTGGTTTTTGGTAAGTTCATCTACAAAATTAGCTGTATAGCGTGTTAAAACTTCTGTATGATTCATCTTTATTCTCCTAGAACAGAAAGCATTGGTTTAAATTTAATCATTGTTTCTTCATATTCTGCCTCCAGATTGGAATCTTTGACAATTCCTCCCCCGGCAAATAATGAGGCTTCATCTCCTTGTATAAGCCCGGAACGGATCGCAACAGCAAATTCACCGTTTTGATTACTATCCAACCAGCCAATAGGCGCGCCGTACCAGCCCCGGTCCAGTAACTCATGGTCTCTGATAAATGCCAATGATTCCTTGCGCGGTGTACCCCCAAGTGCAGGTGTAGGATGAAGTTGTTTAATAATATCAAAAATGCTATACCCGTTTTTCAGACGAGCTGTTACCGGTGTATACAAATGTTGTAAATTATTTAGTGGGTAAATAACCGGCGCTTCCGGTATATCAACTTTCGTGCAATAATGAGTCATTGCTTGTTTAATCATTCTTACAACAAAGTCATGTTCCTGACGATTTTTTTCATCATGAAGCAATTCCTGGCTTATTTTTACATCTTCCTCTTTTGTTTTCCCTCTTGGTGCAGTACCAGCCAGACATGTCGATAAAAGGTGATCCCCTTCAAGTTTCACTAATCGCTCTGGGGTTGCGCCAACGAAGCAATCAGCCCCTTTTTCAAAGGCAAAAATATAACTGTTGGCTTGTTTATCCATTAATTTTTCTAAAATGGTGGCAATATCTGCTTGCTTTTCGAATTTTAAGCGCATCTCCCTTGCAAGGACGATTTTATCGGCTTTATTTGCTCGAATTTCTTCTCTTGCCTGCCGGACAGTTTCTTTCCATTTGTCTGGTTCAATCTCTATTTTTTCTTTTAGATTTAAATGGTTAGAAGGATTTGCCGTATATCTAAAGAGTTCAGACTCCATTTGATTTACTTGCGTTGCAAGCTGAGCTGGATGGTCCTCTCTAGTTACTTTCACATTGATTGTAAAATAATAGGCATTATTATGTTTCGTTAACATAAATTCCGGCACGGTAAATTGGCTGGGATTGAATTTTTTCCATAGATCGGTTTGTTCTTTTTGCGGATCAAATGCCATTCCTCCCAGTGCCGTAATCCCGGTACCTGCTTGCTTATATGGATTATGAATGATTGCTTTAGCTAATATATTATTCCATAACGCTTCCGTTTCTTCAAAGCGAGAGTCAGCGCCTGTAGTAATTTCATGTGCATTGCCAATACCAACAACATAAAAATCATCTTCGGTACTTGTCCAGAAAATACGGTTTTTATGAAGCTGCTTAGCCTCTTCAAAAAAACGAAGCGGATTCGTTTCTGTTATTTTTTTTGTCACACTGACGAGTTGAAAATCCTCATTTGATTGCAATTCTTCAATTGCTTTATTTAGTAAATCTTCTATTGGTTGTTCCTTTGTTTCAATCATCTGATAAACCTCCGTTAAACTTACGATGGCGAACTTTATCTCTATTTTATTCTCTTTTTGTCTGTTTCTCAAGGAAAGGGACTATTTTTCTACATTTCGACAATTGACACGCTTTAACAATTTCCTTATATTAATGATATTGATATATTTCAGGGGGAAACATCCAATGCAATCAACAGATAAAGTAAATGTAAAGCAAGCTTTGAATGAAAAAGATGGATTTCAAGTTTGGTGGCGCCTCATGCGGCCACATACATTAACAGCTTCATTTGTCCCGGTTTTTGTCGGTTCCATGCTTGCTTTTACAGAGGGTTCTATAAATATATTCGTATTTCTTGCGATGTTGGTGGCATCCATGCTTATCCAAGCCGCCACAAATATGTTTAATGAATATTATGACTTTGTTCGCGGCCTGGATACGAAAGACTCTGTCGGTATCGGGGGGACAATTGTACGGGACGGCATCAAACCGAAAAAGATATTAAATTTAGCATTCGTGTTCTTTGGTATTGCGGGTGTACTTGGCATTTATATATGCATCGCATCCAGCTGGTGGGTAGCAGTCATTGGTTTAGTATGTATGATAATCGGTTATTTATATACAGGAGGACCTTATCCAATCGCATACACACCGTTTGGTGAACTTTTTTCCGGATTTCTAATGGGAACCGTCATTATAGGCATTAGTTATTTCATCCAAACACAATCAGTAACTGCAAATGTTATCTGGGTATCCATCCCTGTAGCTATCTTCATTGGATGTATTATGTTATCAAATAACATCCGTGACCTGGATGGTGACAAAGAAAACGGCCGTAAAACAATCGCCATTTTACTTGGTAGGAAAAATGCGGTTAATTTCCTGGCAGCATTATTTATCACGTCTTATGCTCTAACAGCAATTTACATTATAACAGGAATACTGCCATTATGGTCGCTTATCACATTTATCAGTATTATAAAAGCAATAGACGTAATTAAAAAATTCCGCGGCAAAACACAGCCACTCGAAATGATGCCTGCGATGGCCGCCACAGGAAAAACAAATACATTCTATGGATTTTTACTTGGTCTATCCTTATTAATTAGTGCGGTTATTTAACAGAGGAGACATTTTTAATGACATTAGAAAACACGCTAATAGAAGCACTCGGAATTGAAGTAGTATCCCTGGATAAAAATTTGGTTGTCCTGAGTATGCCTGTTGATAAGCGAACACATCAACCAGCGGGGTTTTTGCATGGTGGTGCAAGTGCAGCCCTCGCAGAGACCGCTGCCAGCATCGGTGCAAATGCACATGTCGACACGCAAGAATCAAGTATATTCGGCATCGAAATTAACGCAAATCATATAAAAAGCAAACGGGACGGTGTCGTAACAGCGAAGGCTACCCCGCTTCATACAGGTAAAACAACAATGGTATGGGATATAAAAATAATAGATGAACTTGGGTATCTTATATCAGTATCAAGATGTACGATAGGAGTCGTTCCAAGACGGAAATAAAGAAAGGTGATTCGTATGTCCAAACACAAGGAACTGACAGATGAAAAAATAAAGTATTTCAAAAAACGCCTACAAGGACTGAAAGAAGAAAATGAAGAGAAGCTTGAATCAAATAAAGGTACTAACCCGAACGATGAGACACAAGAGCTGGCAGACTATGATAATCATCCGGGAGATATAGGTACAGAACAATTTGAACAACAGCGTGACGTGGGACTCAACCTCGTTCGAGAAGATCGCCTGCAGGACATCAATGATGCACTGGAACGCATTGAAAACGGCACGTACGGCTTAAGTGAAAAATCAGGAAAACCAATACCACTGGAACGCTTGGAAGCACAGCCAGAAGCACGGAACCTAGTCGAGGAAGAAAAATAATGTGGAGTCCGCCCCTTTTGAAAGGGGGCGGGCTTTGTTTATGGTGAGATTACTAACTCGTGATCTTGATTACCGAAATCCTAGAAAAGCTGCCAGAATGATCGTCAACCTAGAGTGAACCCTGGCAACCAAAATCTGAGAAAGAAGTATAAACGGTCGTTATAAGGGTTCATGACGACGTTGAACACATTTTATTCGGGTTAACGGGGGTCATCAACGGCTTATGGCGACGTTGAAGGCATTTCATTCGGTTTAACGGTAGCCATGAACGGCTCATGACCGGTCCATGACGACCGAAAATATATATACGGATGAATCACTACAAAAAAATAAAGCCAACCCTCAACGGATTAGCTTTACCCTATTTATCCTATACCAACTTCGCTTGCTGTTGTTCTATCCAACTTCGCATTTTCACAAATAAGGGAACAAAAAGCAACCCTATAACAACGCCTTTTATAATATTAAATGGCAGAACACCTGCAATGACGGATATCCATTTTACCTGTTCTGTCATCTCCCAGCCCATGAACCATGCATATGCCGGTAAAACGAAAAAGTAATTTAATACGCTCATCCCAACAGCCATAACAATTGTCCCGGTTACCAATCCCGAAACGACACTTTTTACACCTTTGAATTTGTGATAAAGCATGGAGACAGGTACAACAAACATAAGACCTGCTAAGAAATTTGCAGCAACCCCTATCGGATCACCAGCTCCGGAAACAAGTAAGTAAAGAACATTCTTAATAGCTACGACAATAACACCAGCCACTGGTGAAAATATGAATCCCGCAATTAATGCTGGTACATCACTAAAATCAATTTTTAAATAAGCAGGTAAAAATGGTAAAGGGAAATTCAAGAAAAACAGTACGAGTGAAATGGTCCCCAGTAATGCTAGAATAATAAGTTTTAAAAGCTTTGATGACTGCTCACCTTTCGTTTGCATCATCTTCTCCTCCTTCATCTTAAATCGATTCCTATCTCGTTCGATGAAGGATAAGCCTTTCTCCTATAAAAAAATACACATAAAAACCCTAAAGCCTAATGGGGCTTTAGGGTGGTAGATTATTCATAGAAAAATTAAAGCGCATCATGCACTATAATTTGGCTCGACATCTTCTCCCATCCAGACTGTACTGTCGGTCCCGGAGTTTCACCAGGTCAACCACGCCGCAAAATGCGTTGTGGGTCACGGACTTAGAGCTCATATAAGCTCCTCACCGTCGGTCGGGAATTTCACCCTGCCCCGAAGATATGGAATCGATTATTTTATTGTTAATTGTATTATACACGATTTCACCTCATTTGCAAATAAATTATCTCAGGTTAAAAAGAAAAGGTGCAGAAGCTCATCACTTCTACACCTTCAATTTTGCATAATCTAATCTTCACTCAGCATTAATAAATAATTTACCTTCCGCCTGCTGACGCGTTTCGTTACCAAAGTCATCCACGATTTTCACTTCAATAACAGCGCCTTCAGCCTCGATATTTGTTCCTGTCCACCATCCTTCGTAATGGCCTTCTGACGTTTCCATCATCGGAAGCTCTGTTGCATTGGCAACACTGCTTCGCTCATTTGTTAGTGGCATATGGATAAAGAATGTAGCTCTTTGCCCTGGCTCACTATCAAATTCGATATTCACACTTTCACCTGCATTGATATATACATCTTCCGTTGGTGTTAGGTTATCGATTTCAGGTGCCGTGAAGTCCACGTCAATGGTAACAGATTCTGTTTGACTATTTCCTGCTAAATCCGTTGCAACAACTTCGATTTCGTTTTCTCCGTTGTCCAGCAAAATTCGCTTGGAATAGCTTCCATCCGAAACATCTGCTGCTTGACCGTTCACTTCCACATAATCAAGGTTGGCATCTGAAACAGTTCCTTCCACAGTCACTGTTTCCCGATTTGATTTTTCCCCGTCTTCCGGATTATCAATCGTTAATTCAGGTGATTCGGTATCCAGCATGACTGTAACAGGATCAGATTCCCCTACGGAAGCTCCATCAAGTAAGGATACTGCTGTAAGTTCATTTTCACCTTCTATTAAGTCTGCTGGTATTGCAAATTCACCATTATCTCCAACTTCCTCTGTTCCAGCTTCTTCTCCGTTATTTAACAATTGAACGGTAGTTGTAGGAGAAGCGGTACCCTCTACAGTTAGCTCTGTTTCATTTGTGATAAGGTCCTCTGCCGGTGAAGTAATAACAGGTTCCTCCGCCTCATAACTGACACGAGCACGGATCATATAGTTTCCTTCAATAGCAGGAGACTGTGACCATGCTCCACCAACTAATTGATAGCTGCGCTCGGCATTTGGACTACTTTCATCAGTTGCTAGCCCAGGAGCTCCTGTATTAGGCTGTGTTTGGATATACACCATATAGAAATCTCCATCCACCGTAATGCTGTGCTCGGACAAGTCAACGACTGTCCATTCATTCACATCACGTATAGCTTCAGCTTCTATTGGACCGGCAATTTTCTCACCGGGTTGTCCATTTGCACCTGATGCATCCCATACTTCTACTGCAAATTCGGTGCCACCAGGGACAGGGAATTCCGCGTCCCAGAACTTAAATACACCATCTGTTACGACAGCGGATTCTTCACCCTCCGGCAGGGACATTTTCACTGCCCAGCCATTACCTGTATCATAGAAAGCACGTGCATTTTCAGCGGTTCCGTCATCATATCCTATTTCTCCACCAGGTACAGTGTAGAATGGCTCAAGTGCAACATCTGCTTCTGCGTCCTCTTCCAGGTTAACTTCAACCTCTGTTGCATGATAACCGCCTGCTAAAACACGTAATGTGTACGTACCTTCATATGCAGATAGAACGTAATTCCCGTCTGCATCCGTTTCTACAGGTTCAATGTTTGCATCTTCTACAACAAGAACCGTAGCACCTTCTATCGGTTCACCTGTTGCCACATCCGTAACTGTTCCACTTACGGAATACTGATCGATTTCTTCTAATGTGAAATTCGCCTCAGTCGTTTCCTCATCCTCAATTGTTACGGCTTGTTCATCCGAATGGAATCCATAAGATTCAGCTTTTACTGTGAATTCCCCTGCAGCATGAAGTAAGGAATAGGTTCCATCTGCTGGATCTGTATTTACGGATCGACCGGTTTCAAGCACACTCACTTGAGCGCCTATAGGTAAAACAGCCGGATTAACTGCTTCTTCCTCAGCCGGTGGATTTTCCTTAGGCAATACTGGTGCAATACTCGCCGGATTCACGTTCTCTTTCAAGGCCGCTTTACCATCATTTTCTTTTTCTACCCCAAGTTCATTATTCGTCATTTTTAGCGCATTCATGGCCGGATGACCGTTCAGTAATCCGATGGAATTGCCGTTACCAGGAGCGACCCCTAATGATACAGTATCACTTTCTGGCTCCTCAGATAGCGCTACATCATCAATATACCAACCATCTCTAGTGACACTAAGGTCAGAGGTGAAATTGAAACCAATATAAATTCGCTCGCCACTATAATCGGATAAGTCTACTTCTGCACTTTCCCAACCATCTGTTAAACCTTGCATTCTAGTAAGCTGTGTCCATTCCTCTTGATCCGTTGATATAAAAACATGGCCAAAATCATACGCATTGCCTGATTCATAGGCTTCTAAATCATGCCATTGTTCAAACTGCAAGTATGAATCCCCTTCCGGCAGATCAATTGGCGGCATCACAAGTGTTGCATTTGCGTTACTATCATATTGACCATCCAGATTGGTTGCATACAGATTTTCGCCGGATGCAGCTTCCTCAGGTCCGGATGTTGGCGCGCCCCATTCCCAACTATTGTTTTCGCCGAATGAAGTCCAACCGGCCGGGCTAGATTCAAAGTCCTCGAAATATCCTGTTGTAATACCTTGCTCTACTGTTACAACGTACTCATCACTGGTTACTTCATTATTTCCGAAGTCATTCACTTTCCAGTAATAGGTCAGAGAATCCCCATCGATACCCTCGCCAGGAATGGTTGCAGCATATTCTCCATCTGTAAAATCACCAGAAGTTCGGGATGCTTCTACAGTTTGCCAGTCCCCACTATTGTCCTGATAGTTTAATTCAACGGAAGCGACACTAATGTTATCACTAGCCTGAATGGTTAAATCTAAATCCATGCCAGCATATGTTTCTGCAGGGGCTTCGTGTTCAAAAGCAGGTGCTTCTGTATCGTCACCTTCTTTTGTAACTTGTCCTTCCAATGTTCCAAGACCATCTACTAGAGATGCTACTGCATCATGTGCATTAACTAATCCATATCCGTATCCATTATTTGGAGACTCCGGATATTCTTCATCCGTTAACGTCGTAGCAGTGGATGTTAAAATTTCTTCCATTTCATCAATGGTTAAACTCGCATCCACATCTTTTAACAGTGCTGCTACCCCCGCAACAGCAGGACCAGCCATTGACGTTCCATTCCAGCCGCCTTCATACCCGCCTCCGGGTACAGTGGAACGAATATTTACGCCGGGAGCAGAAATATCAGGTTTCACCTCATCATACGGGGAAGGTCCGCGCAGGGAAAAATCTGCAAGCGCATCTTCAATGTCAGTTGCTCCAGTAGCAAATGATTCAGGGTAATTTGCCGGAACAGCTACGGACTCCGGACCGCCTGGGTTGGTAAGTGTTGTATTTCCAGCTGAAAATTCCGGGAAAATATCCGCTGCTCTCCAGTTCTGGACAACGTCACGATACCATTCATCAAGACCAGGTCCACCGCCCCATGAGTTGTTAACAACATCTGGCGCCATATCCACATTCGTATTTCCTTCAGAATCCGTTGGTGCTAAAATCCATTCTGCTGCTGCTAATAAATCTGCATCAGTTGCCGTTCCATCCACTCCAAATGCTTTAACAGCAATCCACTGAGCACCGGGAGCTACACCGACTTGATTGGATCCGTCTGGTTCACTTCCTACCATCGTTCCTGTTACGTGCGTACCATGTCCATTTTGATCATAAGGCTCAGTCTCACCGTCAGCAGGATCATACCAGTTGAAATCATGATCGACTTCATCCGTCTGCGCGTCATAGCCACGATATTTTTCTTTCAAAGCTGGATGATCCCACTGGGCACCTGTATCGATACTTGCTACAACCGTACCTGAACCATCAGCGCCCATATCCCAAGCTTGTGGTGCGCCTACACGTTCTACATTCCACTCCACATTTTCGATGGAAGATTCAGGTGTTTCCGCATCCTCTGTAACTGTTGTGAACAATTCACGTGTTTCGTTAGGTAAAATCTTTTCAACTTCTGCAAATGCGGCAACTTTTTCTGCCACTTCTTTTGTAGCAGTTACCGCCATACCATTTACAATATAATAAGAATTAATATTTTCAGCATTCCCATTCTCAACCTCTTGTTCCAGATACTGTTTTACATTTTCCTGTGAAGTCAGAGAAGTTGATTTTAATGCAGACACAACAGCTGATCGCTGTATATGCTCTTGGTTTTGCGCTGATAGATTCGCTTGATCGGCATTAGCTCTCGCATCTTCAGCTATTTGTGCTGTATCCGTTTTTTCGTTAAATTTAATTAAAAATGTTGTTTTGTCGTTCTCGCTAAACTCCTCTTGTAGGCGATCAGTCACTTTTGCTTGCGTTACCTTCTGGGAGTCGACTGCAGATTGGTGTAATTTACTATTTGCTTCTGCATGCGAAATTCCTGGTGCAATTAAAGAAAAAGTCATTAGAAACGATGCAGCAATACTAAATGCTCTAACCTGACGTTTTTTCTTATGTTTCAAAATCTATTCCTCCCCTCAATTTAAAAACAGTCTCCTAAACACGCTGAAAATAACTACACTATATAAAACTCCCCGCCCCCTTTGTAAAAAAATATAGTGTTGCTTGACAGCTGTTTGTGGTGATGTTTGTAGAATCTGAGTTGTTGGTGTAAGTATAATAGATTTCAAGGTTAAACGGTGTCGAAATATGTCGATCCAAAATAGAACTTTCAAAATTGATAGATTAGTATTATTATTTCTGGATTTACTTCATAGGTTATTGACTCAGGTTCATAGCATTTACTTTTTCAATACAGCGCCAACGATTGATACAAAAGCATTTTAGAGAGGTAATCTATTAACACGGGTTTTCTGCTTTACAAAAAGATGGATAAATAGACCTGCTACATCACAACTATTACAAACAATTTTTCATAGAAATGGAAATATAGGTGCGTATGATCTATGTAAAATTACAATTTAAGGTTCATTTGTCATGTATTTCGAAATATTTTAATATTATAACCATTATTAAGTCCTACTTCCTGTAATATTGACATTTCTCCGTAAAATAGAAAAAAGCCCCATGCCTGGTTAAAGAATCCAGGCATAAGGCTCACTTTCAGTAACAAATTAATCTTCCAATGGGTTCAGACTTTCTTCTCCTGTTAGTTCAGAAATCATCGTTACCATCAATTCTATTTCCTCATCAATATCCATCAGGCTTGCTGTCTCAACAGGTGAATGCATATAACGCAATGGTAAGGATACAAGAGATATTGGAACCCCCTGACCGGTCAAACGCATGCGATCTGCATCTGTCCCTGTCATTCTTGGCGTTAATTCATACTGCACATTCATGTTTAATTTTTGTGCCGCATTCTCCAGCAGTTTATTGATCTTCCTATTGATCGGTGCTCCTTTTGCTAAGACCGGCCCACCTTCAAGGCGGATATCACCATGTTTGTTCTTATTTACACCAGGGTAATCTGTTGCGAATGTAACATCAACAGCAATAGCCATTGTAGGTTTAACACCTGCAGCGGCAAAATAGGCACCACCCATATTTGTTTCTTCATTCACCGTGCTTGCAGCATAGACACCAACTTGGCAGCCTTTGTCTGCTAAGCGCTTGAACACTTCTGCTACGATAAACGCACCTGTGCGATTATCTAAACCACGCCCTGCCACGTAGCGATCCATCAAGATTTCCGGTTCTGTTTTATATACACCAAGATCGCCAATTTGGACATGTTCCGCTGCTTCATCTTTTGTTTTATACCCACAATCAATAAATAAATCTTCCAGATTAAAATCATCTTTCAAGCCGCCATGATGCTGTGCATTCACACCAATAACACCTATAACAGTCTTGTTGTATCCGAGCACGGTTACTTTCATACCGACCGCAGCCTTTGGATTGATTCCGCCCATCTTATCAAAATGCAGAAACCCATTTTCATCAATACGGTTAATCACAAGTCCGATTTCATCACTATGTCCTGCTAGTAATACTTTAAAAGGGGCCTCCGGGTTTAGCACACCAATGACATTACCGGCATTATCGGTTCTTATCTCATCAGCAAAACTTTTTACATTATTCATCCATTTCTTTTGTATCGCCATTTCATTACTCGACGGTGATGGCGTTTGCAGGAGCTCTACTAAGAAATCCTGTTCTGATCTTTTCATGTTATTCCTCCTTCGCGTAAAACGTTAGTACCATCATAGCAAATTTTTATGTTAAGAGCACATTTGTTTACGATGCGTATGCAAATGGGTAGAATTAAATTTAACAAGTGAAAAAAGGAGCGGTTAATAATGGACTTAAATCAATGGTATGAAAAAGCAATGTCACCTGATACATATATTGAATCCATGAAAGAGCATAAGGAAAACCTCCTGCATGTTTACGATAATTTCACCTTACCAAATGATGAGGCATTTTTTAAGGAAATAAAAGCTAAAAATCTCCGTGCTATCGTTTTAACAGAGGATTGGTGTGGTGATGCGATGATGAATACCCCGGTCTTACTTCGACTTGCGGAAAAATCCGATATAGATGTGCGGATGCTGCTTCGTGATCAAAATCTGGAATTAATGGATCAATACCTAACAAATGGCAAATCACGTTCGATTCCTATTTTCATATTTATTGATGAACACGGAAATGAAGTGGCAAAATGGGGCCCTCGCGCTGATAAGGTCCAGCAATTTAGTGACGACGCACGCCAATCACTGCCCGCCAAAGATGCCGAAGATTACAAGGAAAAATTGAAAGAAATGCTTGTATTTATGACAAAATCATTCCGGGACAATACTGATTTCTGGGATGATGTATATGCTAGTATCAAACAAACTTTACAAAATAGCTAACTAACGCGGGGGTTGACGCATTTTGCGTCAGCCTTTTTGTATAGTCTGCTAAACCCTTTGTCCATACTAATGAGACATGAGGGGGTGAGCAGGATGAGTATAAAACTATTTAAAAATGTCTATTACCGGCTTCCTATTACCATCAGGCTATTAATAACGATTCTCCTATTGATGATTATCTTTGGTTTTATCATCTACCTTGTAGAGCCAGAACAGTTCCCTACTATCTTTGATGGAATATGGTGGGCCTTTGTTACAGCAGCTACAGTAGGTTACGGGGATTTTGTTCCCCTCACGATTCCCGGTAAAATTGTCGCTATCCTATTAATCCTCACAGGCGGCGGATTAATCGCCTTCTACATTACTTCTTTTGCTTCCGTTTCGATTAAACATGAACAGGATTTGGAAAGCGGTAAAGTTATTTTTAAAAGTAGCGGCCACCTTATTTTTATCGGATGGAATGAACGAACGAGACAATTGCTTGATATCACGATAGATAATGATCCAGATGTTCGTATCGTTCTCATTGACCGTTCATTGAACCATCTGGCATTCCAACATTATCCCGTCCATTTCATTCATGGGGACCCGACAGAGGACCAGACGTTAAAGCAAGCGAACATTGAACAAGCAAAACGCGTGGTAATAACAGCTGATATCAATCAAAACGAACGCCAATCAGATAACAATACAATATTAACCACTGTAGCCGTTCGGGGGAATAACAAAGAAATTCCGATCATTGCCGAAATATTATCAAAAATACAGATTGAAAATGCTCTGCGTGCGGGGGCATCGACAATTATTAAATCAAATGACTTTATGAGTGCATTACTTTATCATGAGCTTTCAAGTGCAGAAGATGCGATGCCGTTTGATACTGTTCTACAGGTATTAAAAAACCAGCAATTCAGTCATATAAAACTTCCTGAATCGCTCATGGACAAATCATTCCTGCAATCTTCAACCTTTTTATTGCAAGAAAATCAACTCTTGCTTGGACTGATACGAGATGAAGAATGGCATATAAATCCAAAAGCAGATTTCATTCTTGAGGAGGGTGATATTCTAATAACTATTACTGCCTGGTAACAACTAATAATTTTTGCTTCAACAAAAGGTTTGTGATAAAATATTTTATTGTGTAAAAAGAAATGAATATAGATATAGGAGTTGTTCCGCATGACGAACAAATTTGAGACAGGCCAAATCGTTGAAGGAAAAGTTACAGGCATACAACCATATGGTGCGTTTGTTGCTTTAGATGAGGAAGTTCAAGGTTTAGTTCATATTTCCGAGGTAACACATGGATTTGTTAAAGATATTAATGATTATCTAACAGTTGGAGATGAAGTGAAAGTTAAGGTCTTAAACGTAGATGAAGAAAATAATAAATTTTCATTATCTATTCGGGCTACAGAAGAAGCACCAGCAAAACCGGCAAAACCCCCAAAAAGCAGCACCGATAAACAACAAGATAGTGAAGAAGCTGGCTTCAACACATTAAAAGATAAACTCGAGGAATGGATTAAACAGTCCAAGAAATAATACATGAGGTATATGCAGGGTGCTACTTGCGTGTACCTCTTTTTCTTGATTTTAAGTAGTCACTTGGGTAAAGTTAAATTGTAAAAAACTTCAAGGAGGTAACTAAGGTGACACATGTTTCATTTAACTATGACAAAGCATTAGGTTTTTTTAATAAGGAAGAATTAAATAGCTTGGATAGTTTTGTACAAACTGCCCATAATGCGTTACATAATCAAACAGGAGCAGGTAATGACTTTTTAGGATGGATGGATTTACCTGAGAACTATGATAAAGAAGAATACGCTCGGATTAAAGCAAGCGCTGAGAAAATCAGACAAGATTCGGATGTTCTGCTCGTTATCGGTATTGGCGGATCCTATTTAGGTGCCCGAGCTGCACTTGATATGCTAAGCCATTCGTTTCAAGATCTATTAGCCAAAGAAGAACGAAAAGCGCCACAAATTATTTTTGTTGGCCATCATTTAAGTTCCACCTACATGTATGACTTATTTGATGTATTAAAAGATAAAGATGTTTCGATCAACGTTATTTCAAAAAGCGGGACAACCACAGAGCCCGCAGTAGCTTTTCGTATTTTCAAAAAGTACCTGGAAGAAAAATACGGAACCGAAGAAGCAAAAAATCGTATTTACGCAACAACAGATAAGGAAAAAGGTGCGCTAAAAACAAGTGCAGATCAAGCAGGCTATGAAACGTTTGTCATCCCTGATGATGTCGGTGGACGTTATTCTGTATTAACAGCAGTAGGTCTATTACCTATAGCAGTAAATGGTATTTCCATTGATGATATGATGCAAGGAGCAAAGGCAGCCATGAATGACTTCGCTGAACCGGAACTTGCAAAAAATCCTGCTTACCAATACGCAGCCGTAAGAAATATTTTATACAATAAAGGGAAAGTAACAGAAATGCTCATTAATTACGAGCCTAGCTTGAGTTATTTTGCTGAGTGGTGGAAACAATTATTTGGTGAAAGTGAAGGTAAAGATCAAAAAGGAATTTATCCGTCTTCTGCCAATTTCACAACCGATCTCCATTCACTGGGTCAATATGTACAAGAAGGCCGTCGAAATATTTTTGAGACCGTTCTTCATGTTGGAAAAGCCAACAAAGAAATGACACTCAAGGCAGAAGAAAATAATTCGGACGGGCTTAATTATTTAGCAGGAAAAACGATACATGAAATTAATGATAAAGCATTCCAGGGTACGCTACTCGCACATACGGACGGCGATGTTCCTAACTTAGTTGTTGAAGTACCAGAAATTGATGCTTATACATTCGGCTATATGGTTTATTTCTTTGAAAAAGCCTGTGCGATCAGTGGTTATCTGCTTGGTGTAAATCCATTTGATCAACCTGGTGTCGAAGCATATAAGAAGAATATGTTTGCATTACTTGGCAAACCTGGATTTGAGGAAGAGAAAGAGACACTCGAGAAACGACTGTAAAAGTTTGAAAAAAAATTTCCAAAATGTGTTTATAAATTTATCTGTGGGGTATAATAATGAATGTAAGACTTTCTCGTATTCCCCCTGTAGGCAAGGCGTTTTTACGCTTTGCTTTTTTTTTGTCCAAAACGCTTCCTATATATCTTTTTCGTTTGTTTGTTATAATAGGGGTTATGAAATCGTAGGAGGTTTTTTTATGAGTATATTTGATGAATTACATGATCGAAAAAATACACGTTCCGTTAAATGGGATATGTTAAAGCCCGTTTTTCAAACAGATGATGTTTTACCAATGTGGGTAGCCGATATGGACTTCAGGGCACCTGAAGCAGTAAATGATGCATTAGTGAAACGCGCTAAGCACGGGATTTATGGCTATACCGTTATTGATGATGATGTAACAGATTCTATTATTAACTGGGTTAAAAAACGTCATAACTGGACAATTGATAAAGAATGGCTATCCTTTAGTCCAGGTGTCGTCACAAGCCTCCATTTGGCTATTCAAGCTTTTACAGAGCCAAATGATAAAATAATCATTCAAACACCTGTATATACGCCGTTTTACAGTGTGATTGAGCAACATAATAGAGAAGTTGTTAAAAATCCACTTGTACTGGAAAATGACTATTATACCATTGACTTTACTGATTTTGAGGAGAAATTAAAACAAGGTGTAAAAGCATTTATTTTATGTTCACCACATAATCCGATTGGACGTGTATGGAAGCGGGAAGAGCTGAAAGAAATGGCTAGGTTATGCCTCAAATATGACGTACTGATTTTATCTGATGAAATCCACGCAGATCTCATTTACCCAGGTGAGCGTCATATTCCAATAGCTTCCCTTTCTGAGGAAATCGCGGATCAAACAATTACCTGCATGGCACCATCCAAGACATTTAATTTAGCCGGCTTACAGGCTTCATACGTTATTACTACGAGTAAAGATAAAAGAGTTACCTTTAATGAACTTCTAAGTAAGCAGGGTCACGGTATGTTAAATACAATGGGGAATACAGCCCTTGAAGCAGCATATGTACATGGAGAAGCATGGCTTGAGGAATTAATGACCGTTATAAAAGCCAACCAGGAATATGTTACAGAAATGCTGGAGGAATATACAGACCTGAAAGTTATCCGGTCTGAGGGCACTTATCTATTATGGATTGATTGCAGTACATTGAATTTGGACAAAAACGACCTTAATAAATTTATGATCGAAAAAGCCAAAGTGGGTCTTAACACAGGGGCCTCTTATGGCGAAGATGGCGGAAACTTTATGCGAATGAATATTGCCTGTCCGAAAGCTACTGTGGAAGAAGGCGTGAAGCGAATCATAGATGCGGTGAATAACAAATAGAGATTCTTATGTTGATAATAATAGCCATACGTTTTTTAAGCGCATGGCTTTTATCAATTTATTACCCCTCTTGGTCTTCATTAAATTGGGTAGGGTCTGTCGGTTGTTCTCCTGAATCTGCTTCCTCTTCTGTTTTTATTTCACCACAAGCAATCCGGGCCCCTGCATTCCCTCCCGGTTGACTCACGCCGTCATCTTGCCCTTGATGAATAACCAATGAGGTCCCTTCTCCTCTTAATATGGACATCTGTCCATCTACAAGCGTTGCACTGGCCAGCATTAATTCTACTTCGACAAGACCGCCTCCATCTGCTTCAATATTGGGTAAATCCCCTAAGTGGGAGCCTTCCGGATGCATAAGTCCATGCTCGTTGCCCTCTGGATTAAAATGATTTCCAGCACTTTCGAAATCGGGAGCTTCACAGGTTGGATTTTCATGGACATGGATCCCGTGAAATCCTGGTTCCAGTCCTTCTAAACTCAATTCCACCTGTACACCATCCGACTGTTCGGATAATGTAGCAGTACCAATCATATCACCCGAAGCATTGTGCATTTCCACCGTTCTTGACGATCGATCATCACTTTGACATGAAGCCAGGAAAAGAATCATGATAATTAGAAGACTTGGCAATCGCAAGGACTTTAAGCAATTTCCAAAGCCCGTACCTTTGCAGAAAGAAAATATGTTTTTACTGCGAAAAAATAAATGCATGTACTTTCTCCTTTTGAATGCTTTTCTAATAAGTATCCACAAATATGCTGCTGGATAAACATTAGAAAAACTAGCACTTCTCATCCTATATAAAATCATGAAAGGACCCACTCATCAACGAGGGGCCCTCCTGCATTTTTTAGATAATTTAATCGTTCGAGGCGTTATCATCATTTTTATCAGACTTATTTTGCCCATATTTCTCATTAAATAATCGTTCTTCTTTTTTGGATTTTTTATATATTAGATACATTGTTCCTAAAGCTAATAACATAAAAATAACCAGCACT
Organism: Virgibacillus sp. NKC19-16; assembly: GCF_021560035.1. Taxonomy (NCBI): domain Bacteria; kingdom Bacillati; phylum Bacillota; class Bacilli; order Caryophanales; family Bacillaceae; genus Virgibacillus; species Virgibacillus salidurans. Next base: position 2,349,822 of record NZ_CP074373.1, read on the forward strand.
ATAATCGCTGGAATGTATTCCGTTTTGTCTTCTGGGAAATACAAGAATTCCATCATAAGCGCTCACTTCCTTCTACCATCAATTATAGCAAAGTTTCTATTTTTACAAAACCAGTAATGTAAAATGTTCGCTAATTCGTTACACTTTTGGGACAATGAAAAGAAGGAGGAGGATGAAATTATGGCAGATGTAGCTATTGGTACCACTGTACGCGCACATTACAATTCAGGCACTTACATAGGGGAAGTGAAAGAAGATCGCGGGGAGCGCTATTTAATCGAAGTACTTGCAGTTGATAAACACCCTATACAAGGAGATCTGCATAACCCCGGCGAGGTGGAAGGCGTATTTTTCCATGAACGAAAAGCATTAGCACACCATGAAAAAATGAACGTAAAGAAACCAGCAGTACGTCCATTTGATGAAACAATTCCCCCGTACAATGAATCTCTTAAGCAAGCTGTAGATAACTATAAAGAAAAGCTTAAAGCAGAAGATACAGCATTCAATGAAAAAGCATTGCGTACATTAGAAGGACTGGAAGAGAAATATTATGAGAAAAGTTATTACTAGCGAATTGACGTCAACAACCCACCACTTATCAACCTTTCGATCTGATTGAAGTGGGGGCTTAAAAGAGCCCTTGTTGTCTAGCCTAAGTATTTACTGACTACGTTGGTTTGGTTATCACACCCTTGGATGATACCCTAGTCCGTTGCCCTGTGCAGGCACTGTAATAGTTCTGATGGGTAGGAACGGTCAACCTGAATTTGGCTAACTTTAGCAAAGCCTTACCAACATTGGCGAAGGGTAACCACTCTGAGAGGAGGAACACGTTGTGCTCGTGTTCGTAATCAATAAGCATGGACAACCATTGATGCCATGTAAACCCAGAAAAGCAAGAATACTGCTGAAAGAAAAGAAAGCTCTTATCAAATCTTACAATCCATTTACGATTCAATTATTGTATGGAAGTAGTGGATACAAACAAGATGTAAATATCGGGGTAGACCTGGGCGCAAAACATGCCGGCATTGCCATTACTAGTGAAGATAAGGTACTTGCCAAAGGGGAAGTAGAACTTCGACAGGATGTCAAGACCAATCTTGACACCAGGAGAACCTACAGGCGTTCCAGAAGAAACCGAAAAACACGTTACCGCAAGCCCAAATTTCAAAATCGCAGACGACCAGAAGGATGGTTGCCGCCTAGCATTCAGAGCCGTATAGAAAATACCTTCTTTTGGATTGAGAAATATTGCGCACTTGTACCAGACTCTAAGTTAACGATAGAAGTTGGTAAATTTGACGTGCAAAAAATGATCGATCCGGAAATACAAGGTGTTGCTTACCAGCAAGGTCAACTATATGGCTATCACGATGTTCGCTACTTTGTATTCGCAAGAGATCAGTATACATGCCAGGTATGCAAAAAGAAATACAAGATTTTGAACACGCATCACATGATATACCGTTCTCATGGCGGTTCCAACCGAGCGGATAATTTAATTTCCGTTTGCACAGACTGCCATACCCATGAAAATCATCAAAAGGGTAATATTTTTTGGAAATGGATGGTAGAAGGAAAGAAACTGCCCCAGTACAAAGAAGGCCCGTTTATGAATACATTCCGCAGGCGAGTGAATGCTCGATACACTGATGCAAAAATAACGTATGGGTCTATAACCACACCGAAACGAAAAGTTTTGGGTTTAGAAAAGACACATGCCAATGATGCGGTAGCTATCAGTGGAATTTCCGCCATCAAAAATGACACGCAAATTGTTTTCCAAATCAAGCAGTTCCGAAAAAAGAAACGATCGTTACAAGAGGCAACCGCAAGAAAAGGGCGGAAAACGAAAAATGTCACCAGCAAAAGAAATGAGAAGAATAAGAAGTCCTCGGGTGGATTTTATCTGAATGATAGAGTGATATTATATGGGAAAACAGGCTACATAACGGGGTTTACAGGAGCAAGTGGTGCTTATGTCAAAACAATTGACGGCGATTATATTACCATACCAAACAAATCCTATAAACAGGTAAGTCTCAAAAAGCTAACACGAATCGGTCATCGCAACAATTGGCAATTGGAGTACAAAGCATTTGGCTAACGCCAACCGAAATTCATCTCCCACCTACTCACTAGGCTATCGCCCTTCACGTTCCTGGAGGTGGGAGACTTCTTTCGGAGAGCTGTTAAAAACGCTCAGATTTTTTCTGAGCGTTTTTTTAATTCGTTTATTCACCTAAATGTTCTTTTAAAACTTCTTCTACACCTTGGATAGCTTCTTCTTCGTCACTGCCGTTTGTCGTAATTGTGATTTCTGCCCCTTTAGGGATTCCCAGTGACATAACACCCATGATTGATTTAAGGTTGACCTTTTTATCATTATAGGAAACCTCAACATCTGACTGAAATTGTCCTGCTTTATTTACCAGCAAAGTAGCTGGGCGTGCATGTACCCCAGTTTCAGCTGTAATTGTAAATGTTTTTTCCTGCATGTTCTTACATCCTTTCAAATCAATTTTCTTATTATAAGTACTATCCACTATATAAGTGAAATATTGAACCTTCTTCATTATATACAAAAATACACGGTTTTGAAACAAAAACCTATTAAAAACATATAATTTGTTAAAAGGATTCCTGTGAAATCGCTTTTGTATAGAGGTTCTTATACTTATGGAAGTTAATTACCCTTCTACTTGTCTTCTATCATCTTTTTTTAGTTCTTTTGTTCTTTTCGCATTGACTCAATTTCTCGCAACGTAGTGATTTTTCAATTCCTTCCCCTTCCATAAACCTGGTTCATCCTTTATTATTGTTTTTAATTCTAGCTTATTCAATCGTGCTAATGGGGCTAAAACGTTCAAAATACCGACGATCTTCTGTTTTCAACCAATGTATTGATCATGCTCATTAACGGAGTAATACCAATTCCTCCTACTTATCAGAACGATTGGTCGTTTTTAGTAGCAAACGTGAATTCACCCGCAGGAATAGCAATAAGCAGTGAATCCCCTTCTGACATTTCAATATGGAGATAATTTGATACATCCCAGCAGGTGTACCTTTATTTGGGGAGACTTCACCTTTCTAATCATTTCTTGGTAGATCTATGTATAGAGGTGAGGGTATTATAGCCGTTCATACGTGATAAAACAGACAATGTGTGTTTAGTATGTAACTTTTTACCTCTAGTATACACAAGATAGCAATATAAACTGATAAGGGCTACATGCCTTTGATTTGCTACGCTCTTTGTTATAGCAGTAGGGTCGTTTACAGACAGAGAACCAGCATTATTTGCTACATTTAATTGCAGAAATACGTGATAAAATGAATAATTTGGATGATGAATTAGTTTACACGATGGTAAGTATGAATGTGAGCCCAAACATTTATAGCATCATGCCCAATAAAGTTGTGTTTAGTTTCGAAGCAAGGTACAAGGATGCCAAAACGATTAGCCAAGTGGAGAAAATTACTCAGGGACCTTCGAAATCCTCTGGTAAAGAACAATGTGAAGTAAAAATAACCAAACAATGGGATCACAAGACAGTATGGTTTAATGAAAAACTCGTCAATTCTGATTCTATTAGAAAGGTTGATAGGGCAAATTGCTCCGCTCCATCCGTATAATGCTTCTATTTTTCTGAGACGATGATACACCGTCTCAGAAAAGTAGATAATTTAATTTTATTCCTTTCTCCGCTCAACCATGTTAACCCCTACTCCCATACATACAACAGCAATTAAAAGCATTAAGGCGATTGGTAAAGCAATGTCATTCCAGTTTGCATCATAAAGAGCAACATCTATCATTGCTTCCACACCATGCGCCAGCGGGAACAAATCTGCAATAAATAATAGAATGGAATTACTTATGGTTCCTGGTGGCATGTATACCCCGCTAATGATTGGAATCATTGGAATAATGGAAGAGAAAACCGCATTAAATTGTTCTGGTGTCCGAAGTATTCCGGTAAGTAACATAGCCAGACTAACCATGCTTAGCGTGTAAACTGCTGCAATGGCAAGTATCATACCAAAATCCCCTAAATCATATCCGATTATATATTGAAATACGAGTAAAACAATGAACATTTGAAAAAAACCAATACAAAAACTATAAATAAGATGTCCCGAGTACAGACTTGTTTTACTGACAGTGGATAGAATCATGCGATCCCATACCCCACTTACCTTATCTGCCGTAATCCCATTTACTTTAAATCCGATGGTGAACATGGCGGCAAAAAGGGTAAATCCAAACAATAACTGAAGACTCATATGAAGGCCCATATCATGAAGATTCTCATTCTGAAGGGACAGTGTTTGAACTTGTAATGGCGGATCTTTCATATAACTCTCCACTTCATCTCGAAATTTCTCCGTACTTCGGTCACCTGCAGCCGCTGTAAGCTGTGCCTCTCTTGTGAACACCTCATGCACCTGTGATTCGATCATTTCTACCTGTGGCATATAGGATGAGGTAACCAGACGATAATCATTTTCCATCACGTGAATGGCGACATCACGTCTTCCTTCAATCACATCTTCACGTGCCTTTTCTTCATCTGTTATAACAAAGGTTACAGATTCATTACCATTCAGTAAACCTTCCCATTTCTCTTCTACTTCCTGAGCGTTAGGTCCACTGCTAAAAATGGCTACGGTCGTTTCACTTTGCTGCGTGCTCCCTCCAAATATAAGCGATGCAGCGATGCTGGCAGCAATAAATAAAATAATAATTAATGGTTTACGTTTATCTTTTTTCAATTGCGCCTTAAATACTGGGAACATTATATTCCCTCCCTTCTAGGAAATAGGAACATACCAACCAGGAGACATACGATAAAAAAGCCCAGCATTAAAATGATCGGTGTTATTAAATCCGTAAAAGAGCCATATTGTATCCACTCCAATAGTGTCCCTTGCATTAATCCATTAGGTGTCCATTCCCCAATTCGCTGAATCCATTCTGGTAGAAAGTCAATTGGAAAAAAGCTCCCACCGAGCATTGCAAATCCCAAAATAATCATTGTAAAAATACCATTCGCTGCATTCGGATCTTCCACCCTTAATGTAATCGGTATAAACAAGGCATTTAATCCACTAACAGCGATTGAAAAGGCCGTTATTACGATAATGGTCCCAACCCAAAATTCGAATGACATCCCTGAAAAAACATCCAATAGTAATGTGGTAACCGTAAATGTGATCAACAGTTGTATCCATGCCATTAAGAAAGTAGATAATATCTTCCCCATTAAATAATGAATTGGCTTACTATTAGTGAGCATAATTCGGTTAAATACACGTTCTCTTTTTTCCGTGATCGTTTTCGTCGCAACAGTAGAGGCAACAAACAAGGAAAACAGGGCACCCATCGCCACCGTAAAATACTGGGTCATGGTGTAGGGTTCCATCCCTTCCACCACTTCTCTGCCTCCTTCCGGCAATTCCGGTTCAGCCATTCCAGCTTCACTAGAACTGCCGAGTGCGAACTGGAAATTAAATGTATTAACGTAATTTGTAACCATTTCTTGAAGTGCATTAACTTCACTTGATTCTCCTTCAACATTTATTGTTAGTGCTTTTTCTGTATCCTCTCCAAGCATCATCGAGGATAGCACACTGTATGTGAAGCCTTCTGGAATAGTAATTAACGCATCTAACTCCCCTTCTTCCACTAATCCCGTTGCTTCCTCTCTACTTAATTCCTGTGTACTGACCCATTCCTGCAATTCCGGGTCGTTAAAGTATTCATTTATAAGATCAACTGGGGATATTTGTGCTGCTTGTGCAAGCAGGGTCTCTTTTTCAGCAAAAGGAAAATCCATTTCATTTACCTTCTCTTCAAACTGATCCAAACCAACCGATTCATTATCTTCTTGTACAATTGCCACATCTATATCCATTGATTCTCCACCTTCATCAAATAAACCAGACATCGCAAAGTTTAATACGAGAATAATCACAATAGGAAGCAACAAGGTCATAAGAATCTCTTTACGATCCCTCCAAAATACCAATAGATCCTTTTTTAAAAATGAGCCCATCTTTTTACCTCCTTTAGTCTCTCAATGTTTTCCCTGTCAAATGCAGGAAAACATCTTCAAGACTAGGTGTTTCCATTTCATAGTGTGTTACTTGAATACCTTCTTTTTCTGCAGCAAACACTATTGCACTCAGAATATTACTGCCCTTTTTTGATATGATGCGAATGCCCTTCTGTGTTTCATCCACTTGACGTACCGTTTCAAATGATTTAATCTTCTCTATTAATTTGTCACTTGTTTCACTAAGTTGTACCTGTATCGTATCCTCGCTTGATAAAATACTTAATAATTCCGATTTACTTCCTGAAGCGATCACTTTTCCATGATCCATAATATAGACGCGGTTACATAATTCCTCAACTTCTTCCATATAATGGCTCGTATAAAGGATGGTTGTTTCCTGTTCTTCATTTAATTTACGAACTGTCTCCAAAATATGGTTTCTCGATTGTGGGTCAATGCCGACAGTTGGTTCATCAAGAATGAGGATTTTCGGTTGATGCAATAATGCTACTGCAATGTTAACTCTTCTTTTCATGCCACCTGAGAATGTTTTAACAAGATCTTTTTGCCGCTCTTTCAATCCCACCATGTCAAGCACATTCTGGATGCGTCCCTCCAAAATGTCCTTTTTAACTTTGTAGATTTCTCCGAAGAACTTTAGATTTTCATAGGCAGAAAGTTCTTCATATAATGCGATTTCCTGTGGTACAACACCAAGTATTTTTCTGATTTTAGCTGGATTCTTTATAATACTCTTTCCATTTAACTTCACATCACCAGATGTAGGTTTTAACAAAGAAGATATGATGGAAATCGCTGTTGACTTGCCAGCTCCATTTGGACCTAGCAGACCGACGGATTCGCCTTCATCTAAATAAATATCAACTTTATCAACAGCTTTCTTTTCTTTGAAATTTTTACTAAGATTTATCGTTTCAAGCATTATATCGGCACTCCTTATAAATGAGGTTACATTTAGAATACACAAAAAGAAACAGTGTCACCACTGTCTCCAGTCACGAAGTTTTATTATAACCATTACTTTAATCATTTTTCTTCCTTTTATACAAGATTGTGGCGAATCGCATAGATCGCGAGCTGCGTACGATCCCTTAAAGCCAATTTATTCAGAATCTGACTCGTATTATTTTTAACCGTACCTACGGATAAAGCAAGTCTTTCTGCAATTTCGTCATTGCTGAGTCCTTCTCCAATGCACTTTAAAATAGCCCTTTCCCGTGGGGTTAAAGATGGATCAGGTTCTTTATTTTCCCCGCGCTTTAATAATACTGGCATAACTTTAGCAGCCACTTGTTCTTCAATGGCCAACCCTCCAGTCAAAGCACTTCGAATGGAGCGAAGTAATGAATCGGTGTCGCCATTTTTCAGGATATATCCGCTGACTCCAACTTTTAACGTCTCCAGCACATATTGATTATCATCAAACGTAGTTAACATCAATATTTTCGTTTTTGACCAGCGGGATTGAATGATTTTGGCTGCTTCTATTCCATCCATTACAGGCATACGAATGTCTAGGATAACAATATCAAACGCCTGTTTTTCACAAAGAATAATGGCTTCCCTGCCATTATTCGCCTCACCTGTCACCTTCAATTCTTCATCTGTCTCGATCATCAATTTTAGCCCTTGTCTAACCATTACCTGATCTTCAGCCAGTAGTATCCGATTCATCTTCATCCCCCGTATCCGCAATTTTTAAGAAACCTCTTACAATAAATTCTTCTTCTGTTTTAAAGACTTCAAGATTACCTCCAAATTTCTCTAATCTCTCCTTCATGGAAGAGATTCCAAACCCTTCATGATACCTTCTATTATCTGCTATTGGATTACTGATTTCAAAACGAAAAATAGTACCTCCAGGCGCTTCAAATGTAATCTCAGCTTCCCTGGCATTGCTGTGCTTCATAATATTTGTTAATGCCTCTTGTACAGAACGGTAAATCACGAACGACTGCTCACCAGTAAGTGCTACTGTAGTCGCTCCATGTTTCACAGTAAAATGAACTCGAATAAAGCTTTCCATTTCCAGTTTACGAATTAAACGCAACACCCCTGGAAGTCCACCAGTTTCAGTTGTCTTCAGCGATTTTACAGCATTTCTAGTTTCTTCTAAACTTGAATTCGCGAGCTCTTTCAAGGATTGCACCGTTTCCTTGTCTTTTTCGGAAACTTTTAGACGATATGCCTCCAGTTGCATGAGAAGTGCGGTGAGCTTATGTCCCACAGAATCATGGATTTCATGGCCAATTAGTATACGTTCTTCCTGTCTCGCTATTTCTTCCTCAGAAACAAGTTGTCTTTTTATTGCCCGATATTCACCGATAAGTGCATCATACCTGGCATCAAGATCTTCCGTACGATTCTTCATTTTTCTGTAAAGCACCAGTCCAGCAAAAAGGAAGCATATGTAAATGGCAATAAAAATTTGTAATAGAGGAGAGAGGTTTGAATTCAATACAGCTGCAATTAAACCTGCAGTACTGATTAATCCAGTAATCGTGCCGAGCTTTAATGATAAATGATAAAACGCTGACCCCATCAGCAATGATATAACAAGAATAAGGTATGGATTAAACATCCCATCTTTCTCGGGAAATAAAGAAAAGCTTGCGATAACAGCATTAACACTCAGTAGTAGCACTAAAGCTTTGGGCTTTCTTTCAACAAGTGGCATGATAAAGAAAATCACAAAATAAAATGCAACTCCAAACAATCGTACTGTCAGATCTTCTATACTCTGATTGAAATAAACCATTGCCAATAACCAGGAAGTAACGTTAAATAAGAGCCATATCCAAAATGTCTTCATGCTGCTCCTCCTATTCTCAGATACTTTTTATTATCTATCTGTATTTATTAATAAAATTGATATATGAGTTTCTCCCCCATTGTACCTTATTCTACAAAACCCTGCAGATGAAGGGGGGAGTCAAGTTTGCGGTCCAATAACACATCATTGTAAACAGTGCTGAGCATTGTTCAAAGATAGATAAATAAAAGGACAATACATATTAGTCATATAAAATATGTATTGTCCTTTTTATGCAATTATCGTCCCGGTTTGCTGCATAGGCACCGTGTTAAACGAACCAACTAATTTTACATATTTCTTCTTAATAACCAGATTCTTCTGACGTCAAATTCTCAATCATGTGGTAATCATATTTCTTTAATGGTTTTTCCGCTGGTCCTTCAATCACTTCCCCAGTGTATGAAAATCTAGAACCATGACACGGGCAATCCCAAGTACGTTCTCCGTTGTTCCATCCAACTTCACAGCCAACGTGTGTACATGTCGTATCTACAATGTGCATAGTCCCTTCTTGATCCTTATACGCACCCTTCCTATGTCCTTTAATACTAACAACAGCAGCCTCGTCATTCGATAAATCTTCAACTGTTTTACTAGGCACTTCAAGTTTTCCTTTAATTAAATGGCTAACAACGTCCGCGTTATCCACGAAAAAGTTTTTCAGACTTGGATTCACATAAAATCGTGATGGTGCAAATAACTTATCGTAATCATTTGATCTGCCTAAAATTCTTGATCGAAACAGCAAAGCAGCAACTGTTCCATTTGTCATCCCCCATTTACGGAATCCTGTCGCAACCATGATATTCGGCTGATTAGAGGTTATTGCTCCAATAAAAGGAACCTTATCTTGTGTAACAAGATCTTGTGCAGACCAGCGATATAGTATCTTGTCCACTTCAAAAACATTTTGGCTAAAACTTTCCAAAGCCTTGTAGTGTTCCATTGTGTCCATGCCCTGACCCGTTTGGTGGCTTTCCCCAACAACTAGGACCATTTCCTCCCCATTTATAGTTACGGAACGAAGGGAACGAACAGGGTCATCTGCACTAACATACATACCGCCTGGGTAATCTTCTTTTGTCTTAACCGCGAGAATATAGGAACGATCTGCGTGCATTCTTGCTGAGTATAATCCCATTCCTTCATAAAAAGGGAAATGTGAGCAAGCTATGACATAATTTCCCGTTACACTTTTTTTATTGTGGGTAAGGACTTTTGGGTGTTTTCCGGTTTCTACATTTACACATGTCGTGTTCTCAAAGATTTGCCCACCTTTATCCACAATCCCTTGAACCAGATTAGCTAAATACTTAAGGGGATTAAATTGTGCTTGTTTTTTCATAACCAAGCCTTTTTTTATATCGATATTGAAAGGAATACTGTCCACCATTTCGCCGTCAATACCGAGTTTTTCATAAGCTCTAGCTTCATTTTCAAGTTTACGAGCGTATTTTTCAGTAGTAGCATATAGATATGCGTCTTGTTCGATAAAATCGCAGTCGATATTCTGTTCATTCACTGTTTCTTTAATAAAATTCAACGCCTTGGTGCTTGCTTCGTAGTATAATCTAGCTTTGCTTTCACCAATATTTTGAATGAACTCATCATAAATTAAACCATGCTGGGCCGTAATCTTGGCGGTCGTATGCCCTGTGGTACCGTTTAACAATTTATTTGCCTCTAGTAATGCAACTTTAAAACCCTCATTTGCTAAAAGATAAGCTGTAGTGATACCAGTAAGACCACCACCTACAATGACAACGTCTACTTCTAAATCCTCCTTCAGTTGAGGAAAATCTGGTAAATCAACAGAATCCTTCCAGTAAGATTTCGGTGATTCCGGTAATTGTCCACCTTCATGGCCTTTGTCAGGCATAATAATACCTCCGTATTTAGTCTTATTCAATATTAGAATATCCATGTATTGAGATATTATGCTATTACCCTTGGTCTTCAAGTATCTGCCTGAGACTGGTGTATGTTATTTATCTGAGACCATATTTGGGAACGAAAAGCGTTATGAATGCTACATCAATAACCTTTGATTTAGCTGATGAAATTTATTGTTAAGTCAGCTGTCAAACTCAATTATTCGGGGGTAGAATATGTTTTTTGAGAAAAATCGTCAACAGTATGACCTTTAGTGTAATTGGCGTAGATCCTTACTGAACTATAATATTCAACATGGAACTGGGTAGATGATAGATGCACAGCCAATGTTAATCACATAAACAATAGCAAGGGGTTATTATTTAGTCAACAAAGTGGAGATCCCCCTCTCCACTTTGATTTAAATTTGAACAATATTTTACTTCATGGAACAAGTACAAGCTTTTAAGCGGAATACCATCATTCTTCCCACAGTTCTTTCATACGGGGGGCGACGGTTGAAAGAAACTATGAATAGCTTGTCCACCAAGATATTTGTCTTCACGCAACCGTTATGATACCGTTATTTTGAAAGATTACCTTTTAACTGGGAGGAATAAGTATGAGTGTACATATTGGAGCGAAACAAGGAGATATTGCTGATAAAATTTTATTACCTGGAGATCCACTAAGAGCAAAATTTATTGCGGAAACATTTTTGGAAGATGTAACACAGTATAATCAGGTTCGTGGCATGTATGGTTTTACCGGAACATATAAGGGTGAGCGTGTTTCCGTACAAGGAACCGGGATGGGTGTTCCATCAATTTCCATCTATGTAAATGAATTGATTCAAAGCTATGATGTTAAAAAGTTAATCCGTGTCGGAACATGTGGAGCTATTCAAAAAGACGTTAACGTTCGTGATGTTATCCTGGCACAAGGATCTACTACGGATTCACAGCTTAACCGCATGGTGTTTGGCGGTATCGACTTCGCCCCGATCGCTGACTTTGATCTACTGAAAAACGCGTATGATGTCGGTGTCGAAAAAGGATTGAATCTGCAAGTAGGCAATGTATTTACAAGTGATACGTTTTATCGCGACAATGCTAAGGAGCTCAATGAATTACTGGCAAAATACAAAGTGCTTGCCATTGAAATGGAAACCTCTGCACTTTACACGTTAGCAGCTAAATTTGATCGTCAGGCATTATCCGTCTTAACCGTTTCCGATCATATTTTAACCGGAGAAGAAACATCATCTGAGGAGCGTCAAACAACCTTTAATGAGATGATGGAAGTTGCATTGGACGCAGCATTGCGATAAGCGAACGAATTCTAATCGTCACCCTTTTAAAAAACAGGTTGACAATACTCTCCTTCTACCTTACTATCAACGTAGAGGGGGTTATTTTTATGAAGGATTTACGTCCAATTGATTTAACATTTGGTGCCGTATTTGTCTGTTTAATGGCAATTGGTGCTAATATTACGGTTTGGTTTCCATTCCTGGCTGTTCCAATAGGCGGAGCTTCTGTACCTTTATCTTTACAGACATTCTTTGCTGTTTTGGCAGGATTGATGCTTGGGAAAAAGCTTGGAGCCATTACGATGATCACCTATATACTTGTTGGCGTAGCTGGGGTTCCCATTTTTGCAGGACTTCAAGCGGGACCTATGGCATTAATCAGCCCCACAGGCGGATTTATTATTTCTTTTATTTTTGTTGCATTCTTTGTTGGAGGGGTCGCAGAACTTAGTAAAAATCGATCTGTACCTGTTTACATTATTGCTGCTCTGATCGGTTTGATCTTTAATTACGGAATTGGGGTTTCTTATATGTATATAGCGATGAATACATGGCTGGAACTCAACATCTCCTATGGGCTTGCTTGGGCCGGGATGTTACCTTTTCTACTAAAAGACACCGCAATGGCCTGTTTAGCAGCTACTTTTATGGTCAATTTGGCCAAGCGTATTCCTGCACGCTGGTTAGGCGCGAAAATATAGACCATTATATGCGCATATCTATTTTGTGTGGTAAAATAGCTGTTAAAAGAAATGCGCCCCCATTCGGGATACATAGCAGGAAGGATGTTTTTACACTATATGGATCTGTTTTTAAACTTTCCATTAATGGCCGCGGTAACCGCAATTATTTTTGCACAGGCTGTGAAAGTCCCTATTAGACTCCTCTTGTCAAGAGAGTTTAAACCAAGCGTAGCATTTAGCAGTGGTGGTATGCCGAGCAGTCACTCTGCAGCAGTAACAGCATTAACTACCGGTATAGGAATCGTTGAAGGTGTAACATCCATTATGTTCGCCGTTGCCTTTGTTTTCAGTATTATTACCATGTACGACGCAACAGGAGTACGCAGACATGCAGGTGAACAAGCGGTTGCTTTGAACAAATTAATCAACGACTTTCAAAACTTCATTGATGAAGCAAAGGATTGGAATAAAAAAGCGGAATATGAGAAAAGACGAGAGTTAAAAGAAATACTGGGACATCAACCAATTGAAGTATTCTTTGGCGGACTGTCCGGTGTTGGCATTGCCTTTCTGCTATTTCCTCTATATTAGAAAAAACGCGTCCGCATTTATTAGAGGTCAGAAGTCGGATTGGTAGAAATCAAGGATATAGCCGATTTCATGATAAAAAGACAGACTTCCTCACTAGAAGTCTGTCTTTTTTTAGCTTTCTGGCATTTGCTCTCTAAATACTTGTAAAGCTTCATTTTCATTCAATTCAATGAGGGCCTCTTCGGTTAAATTCCCGTCACCCATCTCAACAATATAAACCTCTACTTCTTTTTTACCCCACTGGGCATAAACATCTTCTACTGTAGGGTAGTATAGATCAATATCATTTCCATTGATGGCACTACCCTTATCAGCTACAACGCCATAACCATAATCCGGAATATACATGATAGTTCCGATCGGGTAGACATTTAAATCAGCTGCAATAGTAGAATACAAGTCTCGTTTTACCTGTACACCAGAAAAAGTCGTGCCATATTGGGGATGATCCGGAGTCTTCCCTGTCGACTCTACTCCAGCTGTATACCCTGTTGCTAATACGGTAGCGGTTGGGTACTGTTCAAAATCAACTGCTTCTTCCAGTGTTTTCGGTCCTTCTATTTCATCACTACTTGAAATGTACCTTTTCTTCTCGTTTACTTTGTTTAATCCTTTTTCCTGTAGTGCTGTGTTTCTATACTCCGATACACTGGCTGAACTATCTGATATCTTAGCTTCTCCACCTACCTGAATATCTGCCAAAGTTACATTCGAAATGGTAGTTACAGTTACATAAAAGGCACCTGCAAACAATAGAATCATACCGGTTCTTCGAATAAAATTTTTGATTTTCATAATAACACCTCTCTGCATGTCATCATTACCAATCTTTAAAAATTTTATTCAAAAAACTTTAAAACATTTGATATCCACTCTTACGTAAGATTTTAATAACGATTCCGGAAACAATCGTACCAATAAACCCGGACAACAAGATCGTTACATCAACTGGCGTAATTTCCGTAAATCTTGTGAGTGCTGTTGAAAAGGCATCTCCTGGATTTGTGAAATATTCCCATGTGGATATGTTGTCCACAATCATAACCACGATAATTGGATACAAAAAAGACATCAGCCACGTACGTCGAAGTAGCATATTTAAAATAAAGGCTATACCGAAAAATATAACAAAATACAATAACACGGAAACGACTAATTGAATCAATGCTGCAGCTCCTTTACTGACTAATCATACCTACAACCCTCATTTTATTATAAATCAAAGAAAAAGCAAAGACAGCTGTCTGTCTTTGCTAATTTCAACTTTAATTAAAAACGTTAAATTTACCTTTTTTCAATAACAAACCGATCCCGCCTAATTTAAACAAGTAACGGTTATCAATTATTTTTTTCAACATCGTTGCTTTCCAGCCAAATAGTTTCCGATCATTCATCACAACACCGATTGCATCATTATTCCCTAAAGAGGCAACAGACCCTAAAATATTTGGTTTAAAAACTTCCATTTCTCGACCACTAGCAAGCGACTTTACGTTATGCGCAACTACAGCGGATTGTTGTATAGCAATTTGTGCAGTTGGTGGATAAGGTAGACCACTCTCAGGATCTAAAATCTGTGCACAATCTCCGATGACAAATACATCATCATAATGAGGTGCACGCATGTCCTGCCGTACTTCTACCTTCCCGCGGTTTGTTTCTAAGTTGGATTTTTCCACAATGCAGTTAGCACGGACTCCAGCTGCCCATACGAAAGTCATGGTCGGGATTTCTACTTGTTTCCCGTCTTTTTCATACACGATGCTTTCCGGCTTGCATTCCTTTATCATCGCACCGGTTATAAATTCAACGCCTCTGGATTCCAGTGAGGTCATCGCATATTCAACGAGATGCGGGTCAAAACCTGGCAATACCGTTTCCGAACCTTCTATATTGATAATACGAACCTGGGCTTTTTCGATATCATACTCCTCACATAACGCTGGAATACGATTCGCCAACTCCCCTGCAAATTCAATACCTGTGAATCCGCCACCACCTACAACGATGTTCAGACGGGCGCTTTTTTTATCTTTTTCATTATGATATAAAGCAAAATTGTATTCCAAATGCTCCCTTAGCAGACGAGCACTATTAATATTACCAATTGTAAATGCATGTTCTTCCAGGCCAGGAATTCCAAACGTAGCTGCTTCAAATCCAAGACCAACAACAAGTATGTCATAGGTTAACTCCCTATTTTCAAGCTTGACCTTTTTTTCATCAGGTTTAATAGATATTACTTTATCCTGAATAAAATTAACTTTCTCCCTGTTTATAACTTCTTTAATTGGAATTCGAGTACGATCATGGTGCAATGTACCTGCAGCATTTTCATGTAGCCAAGTTGCTTGATAATGATAATCATTTATATTAACAAGTGTCAGATTTGCTTCGTTTATATTCATAGATTTCTGTAGTTTAATGGTAGTCATTATGCCACCATAACCCGCACCCAGAATAACTATATTTGGATTGTTCATAATGCATCACTTCCATTTGTGTATTTCTTTATGTACTTATTTCTATGTGACGTTTTTCACTTAAATGACATTCATATATCAAACAATCATACGTGAAATAATAGAATTATAATCTTTTTGTAACATAAATGTAATATGTCCATTGATAATGGTAGCCTTTTTAACATTATTTTTCAACCCTTGATTTGATCCTCCGAGAATGTTGTATTATTCATAACCTTTTAGACTGATTAGCCCTGGTGCTACACAATGCATATTTATTTATGATAATATGGGAATGCTGTACAATTTAATATAGAATTGGGGGGATCTTCCTTGTCAGACAAAGTTTATGACGTCACAATAATTGGCGCAGGCCCTGCTGGTTTATTTACTGCTTTTTATGGGGGCATGCGACAAGCCAGTGTAAAAATAATTGAAAGTTTACCACATACTGGAGGGCAATTGACAGCCCTTTATCCAGAGAAAGATATATATGATATAGCAGGATTTCCAAAAGTTGGCGCACAGGAGTTAGTCGATAACCTAGAGGAACAGGCAAATCTGTTTGACCCCACAATTGTTTTAGAGCAGGCAATTGATAAGGTAGAACGCCTAGAGGATGATACATTCAAACTCACTTCCAATACAGAAGAAATTCACTATACAAAAACAATTATTATCACGGCAGGTAATGGTGCATTTCAGCCACGCCGCCTGAATGTAGGGGACTGTGATCAATTTGAAGGTGTGAACCTGCATTATCATGTGAAGGACATGAATCAATACCGAGGAAAAAATGTCGCATTATTAGGCGGCGGTGACTCTGCAGTTGACTGGGCATTGATGCTCGAGCCAATCGCAGAAAAAGTCACACTTATTCATCGACGGGACAAGTTCAGGGCACATGAACACAGTGTCGAGAAGCTCATGTCCTCGAATGTAGATATTTTAACACCCTTCACTCCAAAGGATATCGTTACAAGTGATAAGATCGATCAATTAATTTTAGAAGAGGTTAAAGGGGATAGAGAGATAGAACTCGAAGTCGACTCCGTTCTATGTAATTATGGATTTATTTCGACCCTTGGCCCAATCAAAGACTGGGGACTGGAAATCGAGAAAAACAGTATTGTGGTTAATACAAAAATGGAAACAAACATACCCGGCATTTACGCAGCTGGTGATATTTGCACCTATGATGGAAAAGTTAAACTGATCGCAACCGGTTTTGGCGAAGGACCAACAGCCATTAACAATGCCAAACAATACATTGATCCAAAAGCACGTATTCAGCCAAAACACTCAACGGCGATGTTTTAAAGGAAAAGCGCAGGCGACTGGTCAGAGACAGACGCATAAGCAAGGACTTGTAGAGCGCTCGGGGTTAGCGCTCGAAGTGTTCATTGCTTATGACGGCAGTCTCTAGGACCGGAGCTAGATATTAAACGAAAAGCTAGAGATTGGAACACCCTCCATCTCTAGCTTTTTACATTTCAGCAACAATATCTGCTAATGCATTTTTATCAAGAATTTTTATATTACGATGGCCACTCTGGTTAATCCCTCCATTGTTTGAAAGTTTCTGCTAATTCCCCATAAATTCTCCAGGATTTAAAATGCGCAATAATTGCTCTTTTCCTGATGCAAATAATTGGTAAATTCCCTTGATGGACAATATACAAATACTCGAGTGGATCACCCTCACTAAAAATGGTCTCCCCTTTTTTTTAATTTCTGTGCCTGCTTTTATCGATCTCCAGCATTTCATCGACATCCAGATGATTGAAAAAAGGAACCTTTGCTACACATAGCTGTGTCGTGTCTATTTTATTACTCATAAAATTTCTCCCCCGTTAGCATTCTATCCTTTTCTCAGTTGTAGCACGCCTGCCTGGGAAAAGATAAAAAGCGAGCCAACCATTAAGCCAGCTCAAGCTCAGGGGAAGTTATGGTTTTGCTAACCCATCGCGGTCAGCCTGCATCGGCGGTTGTTCTAGCCAGCCATTTTTAATCATTAATTTAGCACCGTCCAGGGAATATTTGCCGATTTCGCCTGTCAGTCTCACATAATGTGTATTTATATCAGCCCGCATGCTTGTTGCCATACTTGTTCCATAATATCCTATTCCGATTGCAATTAATCCCGTCGTCGCCACCGTCATGAGCTTATCAGAAAACGGGGGAGTGGTTGATTTTGTCACTTCTGAATCCCATGTCATTGGAATAGGTAAGTCATCTTCACGTAAAATGGAACCGAAAATTTCAACATGTTTGGCTGCAATTTCTTTTCCACGAATCAGATAATTTGTAACTTCTTTTGACCTGGCAACTTGACTAAAACCAATCAATGTTGATACACCTAAAGCATTGCGCTGGGCATTAGCAAACAAATTAGCGACTTCCAGCGAAAGTAATGGTCTTCGTTTCCCAAACCATCCTGTGAGAAATTTAGTTGAATCTACGAATGAAACATTGTCTTGTGTTGGGATATATGGTGGACGTACATAAAGGCCTTTAGCAAGCAATAGGTCATTTGCCATTGCATGAAGTTCGGTATACTCTCTGAGACATTCCGAAAAATAGGTGTGAATATCCTGTCGCGTTGAGTTAGCTACTGCAACACTGTACGCGTTAAGCCCAAGTTGCCCCACTTGCTGCAGATACATTAGCATATATGTATCTGAGAAAAGGCGTGGTGCGGATTCATTCACATCATCTTCGGTAAGACCCTGTGGTACTGCATTCCCTTCTTCCTGAAAAAATCCAGTCAATTTTAGGATATGAGCTTGTGATATTTCCAAAGTATGTTGTAACAATGGGCGTATCTCTGTATCTTCAACGTGATTTAGGAAATAACGAAGCATACAAATGGCTAATGTATCATTTTGGTGAGATCCCCATAGTTGTGAAAGCTCGGCTGAAGTTAATCTAATGTTTTTTCCTGTGTCCATAGTTACTAATCCTCCTCGTGCTATTGGTGATTTCTACTACTTATTGTCTGTTAATAACAGGATTTTATTACATCTTGATTTCGACCATAAAAAAAGACCTCCCTAACGATTAAATTAATCGCTAAGAAAGTCTTAATATATGTTCAGGTTAAATATTTCATCTAACTTTAACAGTCTCCTGGTGTTCCTGCTCTATCTTTTGCTCTAAACGAAGACCCGCACCCGCATGATACAATGGCGTTCGGGTTATCGATTGAGAATCCTCCACCCATCATGTTCTGTTTAAAGTCAATTGTTGTGCCTTCTATGATTGGAATGTCCTGATTGTTCATCACAACCGGAATACCATTAATTTCTTCTACTTTATCAAGCTCTTCATTGATCTCATTCTCAAATCCCAGCGCATAAGATAATCCGCTGCATCCACCGCCCTTAATTCCGAAGCGTAGGCGAGCATTCCCTTCTTCATCTTTCATCATTTCTTTAATTTGTTCACCAGCACTATCTGTAATCGAAATAGACATGCCACGGACCCTCCTTTTTTAATTAAAATATGGTATTGTTATCTTTAATTATACAAATTAGAATGAAACTGTTCAATCATTTGGTATTATTTTTCAGCAATAAGCTCATCATTCACTAATACAACAACATCGTTTCATAACTCAATTCTAATATTGATTCGATGGGCAAACATCGCAATGATACCTATTGAAACTCCAGCCACAATATACATTACTAATACTGGAATTATTCCCTCAATTGTCATCGTGTTATTTAGAATGATAACAATAAACATAAACAAAGTTATGGAAGTAAAGAACAGGCCTATAGAGATAAGAGTTCTTTAATGGAATAAAACTAAAATTAATCCGTTACACATTCGAAATAAGTCATATCTAAACCTGTTTTTTCAATAATAGGATGTCCACCAATATTAAAACAATTATCGGCTGCTTCTGTTACTGCTGCATAGCTAAGATAAGATTGGGCAGCTATTAGAATTGCAACCACTATAAATGCGAATAAACCTACTATTAACAACCCTTGTATGGGAGTAATTCTCTTTATATTCATATTTCCACCACCTCATTCCAACTACCTTAGATACGCTCCATTATTTATATCGAATGTTGCTCCTGTGTAATGCTTGGATTTATCTGATAATAAGAAGGTCACAGTATCAGCAACATCTTCAGGTGTTACTGGTGTATCGATAAGTTCATGATTTAAATACTCCTCTTTTCGCCAATCAGGTATTGCACCCATCATCGGAGTCTTAACCATCGTAGGAGTAATAGCGTTGACCCTAATGTATGGTGAGAAATTCATTGCATTACTTTTAGTTAAACCCAGGATGGCCGCTTTTGATAGTCCATAAATTGCATCTGAACTGCCTTCTATCCCGGACACTGAAGACATATTCACGATTACTCCCTTATGTTGTTTTTGAAGTAATTGCTTGCCGAACATTTGGGAGAAATAAATGCATCCCTTAACGTTTATATCTAGGACTTTATCAATTTCATCTTCTTGATAATCCAGTATATTTTTTGCCAAATAAATTCCTGCACTGTTAACTAGACTATCTACGTCAGAGTGTTCATTTTCAATATGTGCAAAAAATGTGGCAACCTCTTCATACTTACTTACATCCAACTGATATGTATGCAAAAAATAGTGCTCAACCATTGATCGTTTTAACTTATGAAGGGAGTCTTCATTAATATCACATGCAATTACCGAAGCACCTTCATGTAAACATTGTTTAACAATTTCTTTGCCAATTCCGGAAGCTGCACCAGTTATTATTACTTTTCTATTTTTAAGCACTTAGTGAACTCCTCTCGCTATCTTTTTGTTCCTCTAATCTACTAAATTGTATCATGATCATTACCTATTTTTTGATTTTGATGACGACATAAAAGACATGATTAATAAGAACAGAACTCCAATAGACCCACCCATTGCAAGTAACTTAGCTGCGAGCTCTTCATTATTAAAAAAACCGTATATACCAGAAATCAGAACTAATGTGAGTATTGTTCGAGAAATATCTATTCTGATGTTATTTTTATTGTCATTTAACGTTCTTGGTATCATAAACAAACCTCTCTGATCAATGATTTATTTTAATTTTAACATATATTTTGAAAGAAAAAGTGACACAGCTTGTTATTTCATCCTCCACAAAGATATGAAAAATCAATTAAGCTCCAATCTGTTTTGCATCTACCAAGGACCAAACCGTACTTCTCTTATTGTGTCAGTTTCGTTGCTCTACTCCCCCTAAACTCATCAATATCATCAAGAAAAAGCAGCACCCAGTAACTGTTGCTACCAACTGCAAAAATTACTCCTGCGACTGCTGACAAAATTGATGTTAATTGAAATGCCACCCATTTTATATCTTTTAATACTGGCCAATTCACGAGTAGGTTATTCCACAAAATCTCCTTGGATAAATTCCTCATCCCGGTCAAAATTAATTCGGATGCTTTTTGAATCCGCCGGGTCCGGAGAGTCAGCTACATGGAAATGAATATGCGGTTCACTGGAATTTCCGGAATTACCGACGAGCCCAAGCAAATCACCTTGCTTGATCTCATCCCCTTCCTCCACTTCAATCGACTGGTGTTTGAAGTGAACAAGAAAACTGTATTCCTCGTTACCATGATCAAGGATGACATAATTTCCAAAAGGCTGCTCTTCATTCATTGTCCCAACCGGTTCATTATCTTCCACACTATTTTCCACATGAACAACCGTCCCATCAGCCGGAGCCAGGTACTCCTTGCCAAATGCATAATAGCTTTCATTTAAGGTGGGATCTCCTTCATAGGAGCTGTCTTCATTCATTACCACAAAATCATAAGCATAGCGCTGGTTTTCATAATCATAATGATAATTAACCAAACTGTTCGTTCCTCCCCAAAATACGAACCACTCATCTTGAAACGGCAAATCAAATACTGTTTCTGTATATATTTCATCAGTTTCCGGATAGATAGCAAGCGGCATCATCTGCAATCCCTGAATAATCTCATCCTGATCAAAGACTGCGATTATCCCTTTAGAACCACTGTCATCTATCCAAACGTATTGCTGTCCGCCATTACCATAAGGGAACTCAGATTGTAATGTATATGTAGTAACACCAGTGTTAAATTCTTTGCCTAGCTCCCTCAGCTGCTCCAGGGACACTTCATCCTGAAACGATTTGCTCATCTGGCTGTGCACCCGCTCATAACCCCCATTCAATAAAACATCAGTTAATTCCTTTGGCTCCATCGGTTCCTCTCCTTCGTTTGCATCTTCTTCCTGACTTTCTTCAGACGCCCCCTCTTCCGTGTTGCAAGCGGATAAGAGAATAATTGAAAAAACAGTCAGTATTAAAAATGTTCTTAGATATTTCAATCGCACACCTCCTTAAAATTTCTTCATATGTACTATTACGATTAAGTGAAAGGAAAAGTTTCATAAACGGAATCTGAAACTTAAATAGGTTGGTCCCGTTACTACCACGCTAATGCTTTAACTAGTGGAGATAGAAATCCCTCACTATTGCATCACAATCGCATTTGTTTACGGCATAATTTACATATTATTATTACAGGCTTATGTAAAGACTAGTTAAGTAAAATCTTTTAAAAGCTCTTGTATATGACGTTACGTAATATGTTTTAATAAAAGTAGAGGTGAATGGCATGACTGCAAAATTATATACGGTTGGCGAATTAGCTAAATTATCTGGAGCAACCATAAGAACCATTCAATATTACGATAAGATCAATTTGCTTGCAGCGAAAAGAGATGGGAAAAAGAACATCAGATACTATTCAAAATCAGATTTAATGGCACTCCAGCAAATCTTATTTTATAAACGTCTCGGGTTTCCGCTGAAAGAGATTAAAAATAACCTGATGAATTTTGATGATGCAGCTGATATCAAACAGATTTTAACAAATCAGGCAGACATCCTCTTCCAGCAGGAGATGGAGACCAAAATGAATCTGGCAATCATTGAAGCAGTAAATGCGTCCATTGAAGCAAATCCGGATCAAAAACTGGAACCGACTATAGAGCTTGTCCTCAGTTTGAATAAGCAAACAATTCTTGATTATGCAAATATCGACTTCGATGAGAAAACGAAAGAACTATTTGATAACAAATACGATGACTATAATGAAATCATTGAGATTTACTGGCAGTGGAAACAGCTCATTCTGGAAGCCGCTTCTTATAAATTAAACAGCACCCATGAGGAAAAACAGACAAGATTTCAGTTTGGCAAGAAATGGCATGAATTCACAGAAAACATTACGGCTGATGACCCTGATGGTATTACGCCCTTTGAAAAAGGTTTGGAAGAAAGCGATAAGTGGCCACAGGAAGATCTATTTTTATATAACTTCTCCAAGGATTTTATAAGCGATGCATATAACTATTATCTAAGAAAAGGTGATACAAGTGATTAAATTAGAAAACCTAACAAAAAATTATAGCGATAAAACAGCCGTTGACCATTTAAGCCTGACCCTAAAACCAGGCGAAGTCACAGGATTTCTTGGGCCTAATGGATCCGGCAAATCAACAACCATGAAAATGGTTATATCTCTGGTCCAGCCTACGATTGGAAGCGTGCTCGTCGAGGGGAATAAATATACAGACTACCCGGAACCGTTTAAAAAGCTTGGGACACTCATCGATCCATCAGCATTGGATAAGAATCTCACAGCGAAGCAGCATCTATCCATTATTGCTACAGCAGCAAATATTGACCTGGTCAGAGTCGATGACATGCTGAAGATCACGGGGCTGGAAAATGCAAAAAATAAAAAGGTGAAATCCTACTCGCTTGGAATGAAGCAACGACTCGGTGTTGCTACCGCCCTAATCAGCGACCCTGATGCGATTATCCTAGATGAGCCTTTCAATGGACTGGATGTAGACGGGATCAAATGGCTTCGCAGACTGTTCAAGCGGCTTGCCAGAGAAGGAAAGGCCGTAGTTGTATCAAGTCACTTAATGAGTGAAATTCAGGCTGTTGCCGATCGGGTTGTGATTATCGGCCAGGGAAAATTGCTTGCTGATTTGACCATGGAGAAAATGAATCGTTTAAGCTCCTATGTCTATGTCGAAGCAGACAACACAGGAAAAATGAAAAAACTTCTTCAGGAAGAACAGGCAATAATCCAGCAGCGCGGGGCTGGCTTTGAGGTGAGGAACCTGGAGGCAAAAGAGATTGGTAGACTTGCCCGAGACCACCATTTGATCCTTTATGAACTGAAAAAAGTAAAACCCTCCCTAGAGGAATTATTTACGGAAATTACTGCTGGAAAAGCAGATTATGTATCACAAGGAGATGAAGATGTATGATGAACTTGATTAAATCGGATTTTAAAAAAATACTCTACCTGCCTAGTTACCGGAATTTTCTAGTTACGATGATATTCTTAAGCATCTTGTTTGGAGCCATCTTTGTGTTGACGATTAGCATTACACAAGGAAAACAGCTGGCAGACCTGACGTTTATGGAAGTTATAGATATTTCATTCCTTGGTATGGACGTTACAGCCATTATGATGATTATCTTTACAGCCATTTTCATCTCCAAGGATCTGGCACCAGGAGCGATCCATACGAACTTATCGATCACTCCGATCCGCAGAAAATACTTTCTTTCTAAAATTCTGTTCCTGTCGATTCTTTCCATTTTGCTTAGTGTAGCAGTATCAGTGTTATTACTTGTCATCGATCACTTTATTTCAGTTGCGAATGGTATAAGCGGGTTTGCTGCAATGGATAGTGGTATTCTTATGAAAATCATTGGCTCCGTCGTAATGGTATTATTCTATAGTATACTGAGTGCAGCCGGAGTATTCTTTATTCAATCTGCTGCAGGAGGTATCACCTTTTCATTAGGTGTCATGTTCCTTCCCGCACTCATTAATATGTTCCCTTCTGACGTCTCAAATCCCTTGCTTGCTATTTTCCCGGAGAAGGCACTGGGCACCTTTATCGATATCAATTCCAGCAGTGATTCTCTCGTCTTATCAACAGGTATTCTTCTGGGATGGATCATTATTTCGTCTTTTATCGGATTGTGGAAATTTGAAAGAACCGACTATTAATGAGACAGTTTTAAACAAGAATGAACAATATAGGCTGGAGAAGTATTATAATATTTATACTTCTCCTTTGTTGTATGCAACCCAAAATGGTCTTTATACGCAAACGCTCGCAACCTTATTCCATTTTTGTATCTGTAACCAATTCCTTATTGTACTGCGATCGACTTATAAGGATAATAAATACAACGAGGCCAACCGGAAACAGGAAGACTAGCATTTTCAGCCACTCCCCAGATTCTATAAATATCCAACCTTAATCGGAATTATTATTCTCGTCTTCTTCTGGTAGCTTATCCAAAGTTACTAATAGCAATGTAGCTATCGGCCCAAGGAACAAAGAGATTAAAAACCAATTAAGACCCGACCTGTTTTTTCCTTGTGCTAACCCAGCGTTAATAAGTGTAAGAGTACCCCATCCAACAACATATTGGTCTTCCACACTGATCCCCCTTGTTAAATCTTTACTATTTTTCTAGCTGGTATTGTGCTACAAACTTTTTAATCCTACGAATCCTCATCCAAATAAGAAGGTATTCATTCAGTCGCAACTTTTAAAATAATTCTTATATCCCCTTGTATTCTCAAATAAAAGGCGTATAATTATGAACATTCAAAGGAGGAGAGGAGAAATGCGGTTACTGAAAAAGATTGCTACAAAAGTTATACTAACTAGCGCTGCACTTTACATGGCTGTTTTACTTCTGCCTATTTTTTTAATTACAGAGCAAGTGGATGAATTTTCGAAATTAATAGAAGCGATATTCAAAGATCGAGAAGAATAAAGCAAAAAATCTGTCAATCAATATTACATTTCATATCCAAACAATTACCTTTCTTTAAAATCCGGGCGCAATTTCCCCGCTTTTGCGCCCGGATACAGGAATTCAAGGCTATATTATAATAGTTAAAAATAATTCAGATAACCGTTCAATACATTTTGTTTTATGCTTTCTCCCCTCACCCATTTGTTAAAATCAACCTCCAGCACCTCACCTCCAGGAATTGCAGTTATAATTTTATTTTCATCAAATAAATATGCAAAAGTATGAAGTGTCCCGAAAAATTCATGATAATGTTCATTATACAATGGTGTAGCAGCGTCTCTGAATGTGTTAAAGGCATCTTGACCATTCATTTTTTCTATCTTACTTTGAGATAAATAGTTTAATCGTTCCTTAGTTCCTTCTAAATTTTCCCGATTTAATCTAAGCATAGGTCTATTTCCTCATTAATAATATTTGAGAACATATTGATTAAGGACCTATCAATTTCTAGGCCTTGACGATAACCAATATCATAAGAAGTCCCACGGTATTGTTCTAAAGAAACTTTAAAATTCCCCATTCGTCATTACCCCTATCCGATACGTAATATTATAATATAAACACCTATTCTACAAATTAACCTTATAACGCAAGAGATAAGTGCTCGTTAACTTAATAATTTCGTTTTTTAAAGAAATCAAAAAGTGTTTCAGGAACAAGTCTCAATTGTTTATCTTGAAATTCATCCAAAGACTTCCACAATGCCTTATATGTATTTCCATTATCCTCCTCTACAAGCAACGAATCTTTACTATACGCGCATAACACCAACTCCATTCATAGAATATGAAACCTTCCTTTGGTTAACAAAATTGCGATTACACAAGATGGGTAAAAAAACTTATTCAATAGCAACAAATCTTATACGACAACAGCTCTTTTACGGAATATGGTTATAAGATCCTTATGTATCAACGTTCTTCAACCAAAACACTAGTTAGCAGAAGAGCAATTACTTATGAGGGAATATGAATTCTAGCTGATTCAGGTATTTCAATACAAGTTCGCGAGGTCAACGTTGCTTCGTACTAATTATTAAGTTTATTATCAGTGAGGTGAAAAATCTAAAAAGGATGAAAGCTATAATTATAAAAAAGGAAATTAGCAAGAAAGATAAAAGTACATTGTCTAAATCAATGTACAAACCTAAAATATTTTTTCCTATTATTGGTCCAAGAAAAATAGTAAATATCAAAGCAATTGATTCATCATACTTTGTAGCCTTCTTTAACACAAGAACTTTACCTCCCCTGAATATGGAAATCTCATATTGAAAGGCCTTCCCCATTATTTATTCATTAACTGCTTCGTTGAATTTAAATTCTAAGTTGATATTCATCAATTCTCCCCATATAGTTTAAAAAATATTATCTCAAGACTCCATCAATTGAACAATACGTTTCAAATAGGCCGGTAAACCTACAGAGAAAGTACTCTTGTTCATAATTACAGAAAACCATAGATATACGAATTTAATTTTCTCTGGAATTTGATATAAAATAATGTAGTGGCCCACCAAAAATCAATCCTCCAGCTACTATACCTAAGAATACAGCTGAATATGGTAGTAATTCAATTTCCCTACCTAAAAAATAATCTATAATAATGCGAAAGATAGTAACAGTAAATGGGAATACGAGTGACCAAAATAACATTATTTTTAAACCTTTGGACACGCTTTTATCCCCCCCTTACAAGTTGACTTATTCGGTAAAATGGTCCTTTGGTGCAATATTGGAAGTAATATTAGGTGAATGTCCGATTCAGGAAAATAACTATCATGAAAGGTTGAATAATTTTTTATTGTTGGACTGTAACCTTTTTTCCTGTGATAAAAGATATAATACTAAAAACAACTAAAAAGAAAGCAAGTATACCGTAGGCTCCACCTTCAAATCCCCTAATATTAACAAAACCAATATAGAAAAGAATAATGGTAGCAATTGTTGCGAAAGATCCGGGTAACATCCTTACCAATAATGAATAGCCCTTTCTTCTAAACCACCAAGCTAACGTTATTATAATAATTCCAGGTACAAGAGCTACAAATAAAGGTCCGAAAATCATCATTCAAATCCCCCCATTTTCTGCAACTTTAGCATTAAATCAATTTTGAATTATATGAAACTATAACATAGATTAGAGGAATTTTCACTCAACTGTAGACTTTTTTATTTCCGCTTGATTATGGATTTTAATCCAATCAGTGGCTTCCCTAGCAATCATGGGAAGCATGGGAATCAACCCCTTGCTCAAAAGTATAAGACACAACGAGCAGAATTAATCCGCTTGTTGTGCCTTATAATTGTAAAATCTCTTTATTACATAATCTGATCTATTCGTACTGAAAGTTACCGCTCCTTATTTAGTAAAAGCAACCGATAACGGCAAAAAAACAAAATTATTCTATAAGGTACATTATATCGATCACCCCCAATTAATTAAGACACTAATAACTAAGGCGACAAAAGATATACAAATTGCTATAATAACAAAAGGAAAAATATACCTGATCCATCTTCCATAAGGTACCCTGCATAATCCAAGCATTGCCATTAACCCAGCTAATGTGGGTGAAAATAAATTTGTCAGACCATCGCCGATTTGAAATGCTAAGATTGTCGTTTGCCGTGTAATGTCTAACATATCACCAACAGGAATCATGATTGGTAACGTCACTACTGCTTGACCACTGCCACTTGGAATCAAAATATTGATAATCGACTGGGATATTGCCATGAACACAGCGGCTAGCGTTGTTGGCAAATGTTCCAACAGTGAGGTAAGGCCATGAGCAACTGTATCACTGATATTTCCATGGTTCAGCACCACTTGAGTCGCCATTGCTACACCAATCAGAATAGCTGCTAATGCACTAGGTTCAAGTGCCTTCGAAAATACTTGAGCGATTTGACTGGCATTCATTTTAGCAATAATCCCACAGGCAATGCCGATCATAAGATATATCGCAGCAACTTCATTGATATACCACCCTTGTGTAAAAATACCAACAAGCATAACAATAATCCCTGAGATAAACACAAGCAACATGGCAATATCCCTTTTCCTCATATGATAGGAGTCAATTGATTTACTAAGTTTCATGTCGCTGGTATCAATGTCGTAACCAAGGCTTTTATCCCGGTCCTTTAAAATCTTTTTAAAATATCTAACGTTAAAATAAGATAATACAGATAGCGTGGTAACCACCAGAATACTTCTAAAAATCCAGCCCGAAAAAAGTTCCATTTCTGCTATCCTGTGCCCTACACCAACTGTATACGGATTGAACGGAGAGAGTCCAAATCCTACCAGCACACCGCCTATTGCAATACCCGCACCGAGCATTGCATCTCCACCTATGGCAACACTCAATAAAACAGCTATTGGAACAAGGGCGATATTATTTTCAAGTCCAATAAATATGCCAAAAAATCCGTAAACAAAGGTCATAATCACAACAATAAGAAAGCGCCTTTCAACACCAACTTTGCGAACGAATGTCCCAACTGTATTTTCAAGCATCCCTGTTCTTTCTAATAATCCAAACATCATGGCTGCGGCAAATGTGACAAATACAATGTCTGACATTTCCTGGAAACCCTCAGGAATCGCAGTAAATAACTCCATAATGCCAACAGGGTTGCTCTCAGTATATTCAAATGATCCGGGAACGGTTTGAGTAGTATCATCAACGGTTTCCCTTTCATAAGATCCAGCTGGAATAATGTACGTCAAAATAGCTGCACCAACAACAATAAAAAACAATAATGCCAATGGATGTGGAATGCGATCCAATAATTTTTTACTTTTCTTTTCATGCTGCATATTCAATCATCCTTTTTGTTAGTTAAAAAATTATAATAAATGGGACTAGGGACGGGGTCCTTTCCCGATCGGTGCACCCATCAATCATGTTGTTATTCATATCATACATCTCAACAATAGATACTGTGTTCTTGTCCCCCCTGTCCCTAGATAGACACTTCTGTTTATTTATTCAAATCTCAAATTCCTATACATGCGTTCGAATGATTTAATAATATTTCGCCCATACAAATTTCCGAAAAGTGCTCGTTCACGAAAGAAAACGGCATATATTATAAAACCTAATATTAACACAAGAATAAGTATTCCAGTACCCTTCCACCCCAAACCACCCACCAAATCAGGAAGACCACTGCCATGAATACTACTAGAGGATTTTTTAATTCCTTTTGTCTCATTCTTTCTCATCTTTCTTCAGGAGTTATCTCTGCCCATTTTACCAATCCAATAAGCTAACTCACCTTTGTTATGTAATTTATCAACTCTAAGAGTCATTGTTCCTATTAATATTTCATCAGATTTAAGAATAACTGCAAATGGAAAAGCATCCTTGCTTTCAATAAGTTGTGGATGGCTTCTTATCCAATTTTCTGCATCTTCTACATGGTATGGATGAGGCAAGAAAGTAGTATTAGCTAACTCTTTATCATTAGCCAGCCTTTGGACTCCTGCAGCATCCTCTAACTCAAATGGCCTTAATAACAAACGTTTTGTTTCAAGTAATAATGGCATAATAAGTATAACCCTCCTGAATAGAATTTAAAAAAGCATACTCAACTCACTTGTTTATAAGTATTTTCGCAAATAGGTTCTTTATTTTCTCGTATGTGACCATCAATCATGTTGGTATTCACATCATACATTTTCAACAAGAGGGACAGT
Source organism: Virgibacillus sp. NKC19-16 (assembly GCF_021560035.1). Classification (NCBI taxonomy): domain Bacteria; kingdom Bacillati; phylum Bacillota; class Bacilli; order Caryophanales; family Bacillaceae; genus Virgibacillus; species Virgibacillus salidurans. The sequence goes on from NZ_CP074373.1 coordinate 2,380,271, forward strand.
TTTGCTGTCCCTCTTGTTGACTAATACCAATTATTTCAGAAACTGCCACTACATTCAATTTTATTTAGTAAAAAAGACGCTTATTTTATTACGAGTGAGCGCCCGTTTGCGTATAGGTGAAAGCTGGCTTTAGTAAAAATTTATTCCTTAGTAATTACATGGAAGACGTAAAGGCAAAACAATTTCTAGAGGTTTAATCTTGCGGTTGAAAAGGAATGAACAGATTAGAAGTTAATGAAAGCAAGGTGATTATCGTGGAAGAATTATTTAATCAAGGCAACATAGGAAACCATATACTACGTAATCGCTATATTGTGGCGCCGATGACACGCGTCAGCTCAGAAGAAGATGGCACACCGAATGAACGCGTGCACAAGTACTACGAACGTTTTGCGAAAGGAGGATTTGCGGCGGTCATCACGGAAGGTGTATATCCGGACACCCAGCATAGCCAGGCATACAAATATCAAGGCGGACTCGCGACTGAAAAGCATGCGAAAGCCTGGAAGCAGGTCGTAAGCAGCGTGAAGTCTCACGGAGCGTTAATGATTGCGCAACTTATGCACGGAGGAGCCCAAACACAAGGAAATTATTATACGGATGTTACAGTTGCACCATCTGCGTTTTCTCCGCCAGCGGATAAAGTAGAAGTATATTATGGCAGCGGTCCGTTCCCAACTGCAAAAGCGTTAACGTTAGAGGAAATTGTAGAAGTGAAAAGCGGCTTCGTTCGATCGGCAGAACTTGCGAAACAAGCAGGTTTCAGCGGGGTTGAATTACACGGAGCGAACGGTTATTTACTCGACGAATTTTTATCTGAAACCAGCAACCATCGAACCGATCAATATGGGGACAGTGTAGAAAACCGAGTACGTCTTCTTAAAGAAGTGATCGAGGAAGTAAGAGAGGCAATTGGGACTGACATGATGCTCGGTATTCGGATCTCTCAGATGAAAGCAACGAACGGTAGCTACAAATGGCCGGGCGGGGAAGCGGAAGCAGAAATCATCTTCTCAGAACTCGGAAAAACGAGTACAGACTATATTCACATTTCAGATGATGACGCGACTACACCTGGATTCGGCGAAGACACGATGACGATGGCAGAAGCCGCAAAGGTTCACGGATAAGCCTGTTATTGCATGCGGGGAATTAAGTAACCCCTCAAAAGCTGCAAATGTCTTGAAACAAAACCAAGCCGACTTTGTTGGAATTGCCCGCCAGGCACTCGCGAATCCGAATACACCAAACCGTGTTCAGCGCGGCGAGCCGCTCAATAAGTTCGATGGAAAAGCGATTATGACTCCGCAAGCGTACGTGAAGGATTTTGAATTAGAAATGTAGTAGATAAAAAGAACTGAAGATCTTGTGATCTTCAGTTCTTTTTATGATTCTTTATTGGAACATGAGCTATGATTTCATTTCCGGATATTTTCCTGCCAGATATTAACTGTAATCATTCCGTTCTTTGGAGCTTTTACTAGACCTCTATGTATTTCAAATAGACCAGCATCCGAAGTAAGATTCCCACAGTTGCCACTATAATCAATCAGCTGATTGCCCAATGGCTACCTGCCCGAATAAATAATCTACACACTTTTGTTTAAAATGACCACCTTACTAGTACTTGAAGTTGCACCACCCATTCCATCAATCTACTGTCCATAAGGATCTGGACTTCCTATAATGTTGAATATGATCTTTTAATAGTTCCTCAGTATATCTTATTTTCATCACTTAAATAAGATCAAATACCCATCTAACAAATTTCATAATAAGACGTGGAAAAAACAACAGTATTTCACTTATTGTAACAATCCACTCAAAACGGTCATGTTTTTTACTAGCCTTATCACGCTGTCTACTCATTTTACTTATATACATCTCCTCTACTTCAGGCTGCCACAATATAAATCAAGAGCTCATTATCTTGATTTTCATGAACTATTCTAAAGCCTTCAACTCTCAAACGATCAGAAAACTCAACCTCGCAGCCTAACACCATGCTTATCCAGCTCATTATAGACCGTTTTCAACCGCGGTATTCCCTCTGCGACCATTTCTTCATTTACAAATACGATTGGATAAAATAAATCTTCTTCAAAAACACTGTGAACAAATTGTTGGTGTTTCTCTACGTTTGGAGGTTGATCAATATCAACATATTCATATTCAATGGATTCGTCGATATATTTTCGTCCAATGGCGGCTTGAAGCCATTCGTAGGTGTCCCTTGAGCCTGGTGCACCGACACAGCTCGCACAGATTTGTTCAGCACCGTATATGGTAATCGCAACTTTTGCCGTTCCCATTTCGAAATCCCCCTTTTTCCAGTTACTTTTATTTTACATAATATTTGTAAAGAGGTAAAATATAATTAATTAGTAAACATGCAATTTAAATCTTAGATAGATTTTTCAACAAATACCCTTTATAATTAGAGATAGAAAGGAGAAGATGAATAATGGAAGAACAAGTACAAGAGGTAATTACCAAACTTCGTCCATTTTTACTGCGTGATGGTGGGGATGTAGAGTTAGTTGATGTTGATGATGATGGCATTGTTCTTATTCGTCTCATGGGTGCCTGTGGCAATTGCCCAAGTTCTACAATTACGTTAAAAGCTGGAATTGAGCGTGCATTAATGTCTGAAGTTCCTGGCGTTAAAGAAATCGAACAAGTATTTTAATATAATAACACATATAAATGTAGCAGACAGCTTTTTTCAAAGATGTCTGCTTTTGTTTTTTAAAGAGGAGTCTTCGGCGCATTTCCGGAAAAGACTGCTGCAATATTATCAAGGCACAGATTCAACATGTCTGTACGAGTTTGTTCCGTAGCTGAACCGATATGCGGCAAACATACGGTGTTATCCAATTGAACAAGCGGATGATTTGCTCGAATCGGTTCTTCTGTAAATACGTCCAGTCCGGCTGCTTTTATCTGATTTGTCCGCAATGCATCATATAAAGCCTCCTCATCAACTGTAGCACCACGTGACGCATTGATGAAAATAGCAGATGATTTCATTTTATCAAATACATCTCGGTCAAACAGTTGATTTGTATCCTTTGACAATGGTATTAATGAAACAACAAAGTCAGATGTAGTTAACAGTTCTTTAAAATCAGCATAGGTTGCCTGAAGCTCTTTTTCTGCTTCAACATGACGTGAACGGTTATGATATAGAATCGACATGCCAAAACCTTTCGCACGTCTAGCCACCGCTTCGCCAATTCTTCCCATCCCCACAATTCCGATTGTTTTATGATGAATATCAGAACCTGCAAGTAAATACGGAGCCCAATTTCTCCATAAATCTTTTTGTATATAGGTATCTGCCTCCACGATACGTCTTGCGGTTGCCATCAGTAATGCAAATGTTAAATCAGCAGTCGTTTCCGTTAACACGTCAGGTGTGTTTGTTATCGTGATGCCACGTTCTTTTGCTTCGTCAACAGCTATATTATCATAACCCACCGCCAAATTTGCGACAATTTTCAACTGGGGGGCTATATTCAAAAGCTCTTTATCAATATTTTCGCTTAACATGCATAATAAACCATCTGCACGCTTAGCCTCTTCTAGTAAAATATCTCTCGGTACTGGTTCATCTGCCTTTTCCCACATTTTAAAATCAAATTGCTCTACATATGGATTGATTATTTCATCCGGAATTTTTCTAGTAATATAAATGTATGGTTTTGTCATGTGCCACCCCTTACTCATTTGTTACAGCCAGTGTAACACAGGGATATGTAGTGATTCTGTTTCAACGTTCGCTATTTGGAAGAAATGGCGTAATTTTTTCTCGTAAATTGCTTGCTTATCGAGAAGTACTGTTATTTCTTCATGAAGCTGATCGTGTGGGAGCTGATTTAAAAATCCTTTGCCGATTACATCAAATAAATGCATGGGGAATATCAATCTTGCGTACAAGAGACGCCAGCTAAAAACAGATAATGGTCTAATGGATTGATAATCATTCAAGAATGTAATAATTTCTTGTTGATCGTTATTACCAAGCATCAACAGACGAATATATTCAGCCAAATCCCTTGTTGGATGATCATATACCAAGTCATTCGTCCACAAAACCGGATTCACTAAATTACCTGCATATCTTCTAAAAGCAATCGTACCTTGATCAGCGTCGTGAAATCGATAATCCTTTTCACTTTCCCCAATATATTGGATCGCATTTTCACTGATTCCAATAATATATGGCAGGACATCCATCAGTAATCGATGGTAATTTGATGAATGATCCAGAGCATCTTTTTCAATTTTCGTTTCAAACACAGTTAATTTATCAATCCATAATTGCTTCCACCCGCCATAGCTGGAAATGGACTGTGGTTCATAGCTATAAGCGGAACCTACTTGATGAAAATTTGCCAAGACTTCCCCTTTTGGTAAATCATTTCCTTGCTGGGTATACTGTACCTGCAGGACGATGTACTTCTTATCCTGGTGTAGGCTGAACCACTCTCCATGGACATTTGGGATCGGAATAGCAAGATGCCTGTACCCATTTTCCACTAGATAATACGCAAGTGCAGCTTGCTCCATATAGATAATTTCCTTATTATCGGCAGAAATGGTAAAATAAACATATTCGCCCTGTCTATAGCCTTCCTTACCATCCAGCACCAATTTCTCTTCTGTTTGGATAGCGTAATGTGTAGCTAGTAATTCTCTCAAAGGCAACATTATCTCCCCCATTTGCTTTTATCATTAGTATATGAGCAAATCAGGCAATTCTTAACTTAAATTCTAAAAGAAAAGGTGATCGTAGTGGAGGAAAATACAAATAAAAGCGAATTAGAACTAAAAGCTAGACAATGGTTAACTCAACGAGGCGTTCAATTAGATGATATTGCGGAGCTTGTATATTACTTACAGTCAAAATATCATGACAACTTAAGCATGGATGTGTGCAGGTACAACGTTGATCGTGTATTAACGAAAAGAGAAGTTCAAAATGCCATCTTAACAGGTATACAGTTGGATGAATTAGCCGAGAAGAAAATGCTGGAACAGCCGTTGCAGAAAACAATTGACGCAGACGAAGGTTTATATGGAATTGATGAAGTGATCGCCCTTTCCATTGTGAATGTGTATGGATCTATTGGTTTTACCAATTACGGATATATTGACAAACAAAAACCAGGAATTTTAAAGAAGTTAAATGATAAATCGACAGGCGAAGTTCACACATTTCTAGACGATATTGTGGGAGCTATCGCAGCATCTGCCTCAAGCAGATTAGCACATAGCAATGTTGATGATGCGAATATAGATGATTAGAAACAGGTAGGAAGAGCAGATTTGCTCTTCCTATATTTTTTCAATCCATTCCGTTAGACGCTGCACATGATAGGAAGGCTTTCTTTCCAAGTTGGCAAGTTCCTCGTAAGGTGTTACACCGGTAAAGACCATTAGTGTATCGATGCCAGCATGAATCCCTGCAAGAATATCTGTATTATAATTATCTCCCACCATTAATGTGTCACGCTTTGGCAGGTTTAATATCTGCAATGCCTGTTCCATAATGATCGCTTCCGGTTTTCCAATAAAAATCGGCGTGATCCCTGTACTCACTGTGATCACGGATGTAAGTGCACCATTTCCTGGTAGAAGTCCGGCGCTAGTTGGAATAGCAACATCGCTGTTTGTAGAAATAAATGTGGCACCATTGCGAATAGCTAAGCAGGCCTTCGCAAATTTTTCATACGTTACATGACGGTCAATTCCAACGACAACGAAATCACAATCCTCGTCGGTAATCGTAAGACCTTGTTCTTCCAGAGCCTGATGAATCCCTTCTTCCCCAATGACATAACAGCGAGCATCCGCTTTTTTCTGTTTAATATAAGTCGCCGTTGCCAGACTTGTCGTAACCACATTTTCAGGAGCCGACTTAATTCCCATCGCGTTCAGCTTATCGGAAACATCACCTTGAGTTTTCGATGAATTATTTGTTAAAAATAAATAGGGAATGTCATGATTATTCAAAGCATTTACAAAATCAGCAGCCCCGTCAATCGGATCAATCCCCCGATACATCGTACCATCCAAATCAATTAAATAACCTTTATATCGCTTCAACTTTTACCCTCATTTCACAACGACTCATTTGAAAATGCGTTCGCAACTCCCAGTTCGTTATCTAAGTATTTTCTTATATGTGTGCTGAAATTCGCAAAAATATCCTTGTTTCCAATAACCGTTTCTTTTAACTTGTCGTGATCGATTGACGCATAATCATTTACAATCATTTTGCGTAAACGAATCATTTCTTTATATGTCTTCTCTTCATTCTGAGGCAATACTTTCTCATCAATTAAAATATCAATAATATCTTCATATCCACCTGGATCACGCATAATAAACCCATCTATCATCATATTTCCCGCGTCTAATGTAGATTCAATTAAGACATGAACCATTCTTTCCAGGCTCAATTTTTCAAGGAAAGATTCATACTTATACCTGTCCAATTCCTGTATGATTTCATCCATATATAAAACCGTTTGTTCAATTTTACTCCGATCAACAAAATACATTGGTAACCCTCCGATTGTCATACTACCCCTTTATCATACCATATTGTGTATGAATAATAGAAGAAAACGTGGTACAGTAAATGTCAGCGATTTTAAAGGAAGTGTTTCAAATAATTATTAAATGGATGACCGTTTTCGAGGAATGCTCTCCCGGTTTGGATGCTGGATCTCCCGATTCTCTCCCCATGTTAAATAGTAAAAATTGTTCATCATATATTCTCACTTTAGGTGAAAAATAAGCACAGAAAGGAATGATCCCATATGAAAAAAAAGGAGAAAAAGAATTACTCCGATTTTTCCAATGTAGATAGTAGAAGAAACACGTTAATTCCGGAAGAATATCCGGAGGGACCGTTTGGATCGACTATTCATAAGGATGAAAAAGTAGAAGGGAAGTCAACACCATGGAGAGAGGGTCAAAAACGTGATAGTGCTTTTGTATACCCTGACAGGGATTTGCATGATGATCTTCCTAGACAGACCCCAGGTGCGCATCCTCTCCACGATGAGCCAGGCAATCCGAAAGAAAAGGAGTAGTAGTTCACAACCGGAACTACTACCCCTTTCTATTTATCCACCTTTTTTAAAACAAAATAGGCACAGCCGAAATTACAGTATTCATACAGATAATCGTCTAATGCAGCTATTTTTATATCCGGTGGTGCTTTCTTATTATGATCATTGTAAAAGCCCTTAAGCCTCAATTGTTCGTAACCCCAATCGCCTACAATATAGTCATATTTGGACAAGATTTCTGAATAACGTTCTGTAAAAGCCTCTTCTTCAAATCCATCTTTATTATTCTCGATAATTTCGTAATTTTTTCCATGTAATTCAATCAAAGCTACTCACCTCGCTTAAGCTGTCTATAGTTTATCATAATTCATGCACACAGACTAGAAATAATTTCATGCATGAATTGGCGTATCTGTACAGACACTATAAAGGAAAATTGTAACCTGAAGGAGGGAAATAATGTATTCGAAATTTTTTATATCAGTTGTTTTCATTGTGCTATTTGCACTAGCTGGCTGCGGGGATACGAATAACGCCGGAGATGATCCAAATGAGGCTGAACCTTTAAATCCAACCAGAGAACAACAACCACCTGTAAATGAAGAATTAGACGAAAAGATAGGCTACGTTCGATATACAAAGGATCAAGTTGATAATGACCGAGAGAGAAATCGTAATATCACATTAGATCGTAATGAAATGGCTAATACGATTACACGCGTTATTTTACGAAATGACGGATTTGAGGAAGTTGCAACACTTGTTACAGATGAGGAAGTACTCATTGCTTATGAAAAAGATGAAGATATAGATGAAAACAACGCAGCTGACATTGCAAAGAAAACAGCAATGTCCATCATGCCGGGATTTTTTGAAGTATATGTTTCAGACAATGAGGTATTAATTGAGGACATAGAAAGCCTGTCTAATTCAACTACTGAAAATCGTAATTATGATAATACAATCGACCGGATTATCGAAGAAATGGAAAAATCTCCACAAGGAAACGATTAAATCAAAGAAACGTACGTCACCGGTCAGGGGGTGAAACTAAATGTTCAACAGAAAAATGCTTATCTGTTTAATTATCATGATGACTATGTTCACGTACTCCGGGGCTGCTTTCGCCGAGGAGAAAGATGAGGATATTTATGATAAACGAATGGCTCTTTTCAAAAAAACGGAAGCCTTAACTCAAATACCTTGGTATTACTTGGCTGCAATTGATAATTATGAACGGAACATACAGGAGGATCCCGATGACGAACAAGCCATTTCCATTGATATTCCACCTGAGGTCTGGTTTGGTATTGGAAATAGTTCAATGATTAAAGATGAACGGATAATTGAATTTTTTAGTGGAAAAGGAAAAGATGGAAATGGCGATCATAAGGCAGACCCAGATAACGCGGAAGATGTGTTGTACACGATGGCCAATATCTTGCTTGAATACGGACAGACGGAAGATGATATAAAGATTGCCCTGTGGAACCATTACAAAAGGGATCTCACCGTACAAACCATCATGAATACGTCCAAAGTATTTAAAAAGTTTCAGGATATTAACTTAACAGACCGGAGTTTTCCTGTTGATACCCAATATAATTACAGCTACAACAACACATGGGGGGATAGGCGTGGTTTTGGCGGCCTGCGGATTCATGAAGGAACAGATATATTTGCAGACTACGGAACACCGGTAAAGTCCACTACCTATGGTGTTGTGGAAATGATGGGATGGAATTTGTATGGCGGCTGGCGAATTGGCATACGTGATATCTTTAACATCTACCATTATTATGGGCATATGAGCGGATATAATGACGACTTAGAAGTAGGCCAGGTAGTACAGCCCGGCGATGAACTTGGTGGTGTAGGATCCACTGGTTATGGGCCACCTGGAACTTCCGGAAAATTCCCGCCACATCTGCATTATGGCATGTACCAAGATAACGGGGAACGTGAATGGTCATTTGACCCTTATCCTTTTCTACAAAGATGGGAACGAATGGAAAACGAATGAGAAAAAGAGCCTCTACCCACATGGTAGAAGCTCTTTTGCTTATTTTGACTTTTTCACAGCATAGGTAATACTTGCTGCTAACCCACCCCAAATGATTACCATACCAAGGATCATAACAAAAATTGCTCCACCGGTCATTTTATTTTTTCCTCCCTTGATTCAGATTCTTCATTCGACTGCTTTGTTGACTTCCATTTCGTAAATGACATTGCTATACCTACAATTAGTGCAGCCGCGGCTACAGCCCAACCACTGTACATAATAAAGGCATCAGGATAACCTTCATAGTTTCCGGTTGGTGTATCAAACTGCTGGAATAAATTTCGTGTAAACAATTGATACATCATAAAACCTAAGACAATTGGTGTAATAACGGTTAAGCTGATCGTCCACCAAGAGCCGAGACGAATATCTGAAAATTCATTGGCATGTGATTGAAGTCCCTTCAGTTCACGCAAGAACCATGCAATCATTATCACTTCAACTAATCCGAGTAGTGCCACACCGAATTGGTTAATGAAGTAGTCTACAGCATCCAGGAAGTTTAATCCCCCCTGTGTAGCATACAAAAACGAAATAAGCGCTGCCAATCCACCGCCAAATAATACCGCTTTTCCTCTAGAAATTTTGAATTTGTCAGCTAAGCCTGCAACATATGTCTCTGTAATTGATATTAACGAAGATAATCCCGCCAGGACCAATGAAGCAAAGAACAGAAATCCAAACAACTCATTCATAGCCGGGAACTCATTTATAATCTGCGGGAAGACTACAAACGCTAATCCCACACCACCAGCAACCACTTCATCTACAGGTACATTAGCCTGCATTGCCATAAAACCTAGAACACCGAACACACCAATACCTGCTAGCAACTCAAAGCTCGAGTTTCCAAATCCAACGATAAAAGCGTTATTGGTGATGTCGGATTTTTTCGGCAAATAACTGGAATAGGTGATCATAATGGCAAATGCAATGGATAAACTAAAGAAAATCTGTCCATATGCCGCTACCCAAACGTCTGGTGACAATATACTACTGAAATCAGGTGAAAAGAATGCATTCAACCCTTGCATTGCACCAGGTAATGTTACCGCCCGAATAACGATAATCAAAAAAACAATGACTAATGCAGGAATAAATATTCGATTCGCCATTTCGATCCCTTTTTTAACACCTGCAAACAAAACACCTAATACAACAATCCAAACAATAATTAATGGAATAAGCACACCAGGAACAAAACTTCCTATCTGACCAGCATCAACTAGATTTAAATGTTCATTAAATAAGAATCCTTCTGTATCTGACCCCCAACTTAAATTAAGCGAAAAGATGGAGTACGATATTGCCCAGGCAATAATAACAGAGTAATACGTAGAGATTACGAAAGCTACTGCAACGCCCCACCAGCCAACCCATTCCGTTTTTTTATTCATCCGTTTAAACGTTAATGGAGCTGATCCGCGGTACTTATGACCCAATGTAAATTCCATAATTAATATGGGAATACCTGCAGTTAATAAAGCGAATAAATAAGGAATAAAAAATGCTCCCCCACCATTTGCATAGGCTTCTGCAGGGAATCGCCAAATATTACCAAGACCGACAGCTGACCCGACAGCAGCTAAGATAAAACCAGCTCTTGTCCCCCATTGCGAACGTGTTTCCATGTAAAGACCTCCCTTTTTAAATTTTTCCCTTGTTATAACTTAGTGTATGTACAACTATAACAAGGAATGTTTAAATGTTTACTTTTTTCTGTTATTTATTATATAGGTACTTTATGACTATGTCAAAGCAATTTTAATATTATTCTTATTATTTTTACTTAAAAAGCATTCTTGCATCATGTAGATGCAAGAATGCTTTTTTACGCCTTATTTACTTTTGATTTATTTATAAAACCGATGACTATCCCGACACCAATAATAATTATCAAAGTAACAATTAGGGCCAGTACTACTTGATTTGTTAAACCGATAATCAAGTAACCAATGCTTGCTGCGGCTGCCGCTATAATGGCATATGGCAATTGTGTTACAACATGATCAATATGGTTGGACCCTGCCCCTGTTGACGAGAGGATCGTTGTATCGGAAATAGGTGTGCAGTGATCGCCGAATACTGAACCGGCGAGTACCGCAGCTAATGACGGAAGAAGCATATTAATATCTGTAATCGCCGTTACTTCAGCAGCGATTGGCAACATGATTCCGAATGTTCCCCAAGATGTGCCTGTGGCGACTGCCATGAGTCCCGCAATAATGAAGAATAGGAACGGCAGCATAGATGCACTTATTGAAGCATCGGTAACAACTTGCGCTAAAAACTCCCCTGTCTCCAGCGTACCAATGATAGAACCGATCATCCAGGCCAATACTAATATATAAATAGCTGGTATCATTGTTTTTATACCTTCAATAAATATTTTTAGTGCTTGTGCCCTTGGTTGCTTTTGTTGCAAATGGAATGCGTAAGACGTTAATACTGCTATTAATCCGCCAATGAATAAAGATAAATTAACATTCGTATTAGCAAACATCGTTAGTATCGTAACATCACCTTCGCTCGCATTTGCTCCTGTTATAAGCATGGAAGCGACAGTTGCTACAATAAGAACGCCAATCGGTACTAATAGGTGGTACACTTTTCCATCATTATGCGCATCTAACGCATCCCCTAAATCACCTGGTACACTATCCTGCTCGGGGTTAAGGAGCTCACCTTTTTCAACAGCCCTTTCCTCATGCCTGCGCATTGCGCCGATATCCATTTTATAATAAGCTACTAAAAACACAAGGAGGATGGCAGCTAATGCATACAGATTTAATGGAATCATTTGAATAAATGCTGTTATCGGTTGAATATCTGTAATCCCATTAACGGCAAACAAACCGCCAAGAATACCTATAATATACGCGCCCCAGCTCGAAATTGGTGAAAGTACGGTTACTGGAGCCGACGTTGAATCAATAAAATACGCAAGTTTTGCTCTGGAAATCTTATGACGATCTGTTAATGGACGAGCAATTTGACCAACAGCAAGACTGTTGAAATAATCATCTATAAAAATAATCAGGCCAAGAACAGGGGTTACAATCTGAGCACCGGTCCTTGTCTTCACATGCTTTACCATCCATTCACCAAATGCTCTACTCCCGCCGGATGCTTGCAGGAATGCTGTCATAATACCAAGTAATAACAGGAAACTGATAAGTAGAATATTTCCTGTGTTTAGTGCTCCATCCAAGACAAATATTTCATAAAATACCGTTCCTATTTCTTTTATTGTATCCCAGATCGCAAAATCATGAATAAATAATGCGCCAATCAGAATCCCGGCTCCTAGTGAAATCAACACTTTTCTCGTCAATAAAACAAGAATAAGCATAATGACAGCTGGAATAATTGATAAGATGGTTCCTTCCATTACGGTTACCTCCAATATTTTTTGTATGCATGGAGATAAAGTTAAACGGAGCATAATGCCTTTAAAAAAAGCCACAAAAAAAGACAATGATAGAAAATAACCTACCATTGTCCTGCAATATACGTTATCCTCCATTTCGATCGATAGTTCTCCATGCAAATTAGCTTAAAAGCATGACAGTACATCTCTTATTCAGGAGATATACCAGCAATAATAAGTTTGACACTTATTACACTTCGGCAAACAATCCTTTCATCAACAATCACAGGTGTCATTCTCCTGTTGACTACTCCTATTATTTGCACCTCTACCTCACCGATCTGAGGTTCATTATTAAACTTGTGATATTATTATACTAAACTTTTATTCATCCTGCAAGTCATCTCTTGGTATTGCAATCGATGGGTCATCACCATCTCCCCCATAAAATTCGGGAACATCTCCAAGAATTGTGCCTGAGTCAATATGAATTCTTGTACTCACCTCTGTAACCTCGGTTATAAAAGGGATGACAATCTGCACATCCGCTTCGACCATTAAATAAAGATTGACCAAAGCACCATTTATCCCGAATGGCTCTATTTCATGAATGACATCAGTTCTCACACTTCCTGCAAGTTCAAGATTAACAGGAACAGTCGGACCTAAATTGGCAAGGATTGTATTACCGGTTGCTTGCCCTATTGGAACATCTACTACAGTCGGATCCAGTTCGACATAGGTTGATTCGTCGTCTTCATCAAGTGGTTCCTCAAGGGGATTGTCAAAGGTAAGTGGCTCCCCTCTATTCATCCTGTAAAAAAACTCTTCCACCCGATCTGTCGATACCCGATTTATTTCATTTATAACGTTTGAATTCCAACCATATATCGTTACATTTCCTTCATTATCTGTGTTAATATCTGCAACCTCTTCAAAATCATAGTCCTCTGAAAATCGAACAGCGGAATTGATGGCACGTGTTGCAAATTCTTCTGTTTTTGTTTCTGCTATTTCCATTAACGTTGGTGTGATTCCTCTATTAATAAACCATATACTGAAGGATACAACGACAACAAACATAATCATTGTAATAACAAGTAAATTTTTACCTGGAGGTGGTGTCTTATTTTTAAGAAATCCCATCCGCTGTCTCAACATAAAAACCCCCTTAAAACAAACTTATGCTTGTTTTGAGAGGGTTAGAATTTAAAATTATTTTTAAACAAAAATGCCCCCAACTTGGGAGGCACCTGCAATTTAGGATATTTTAACCAGGGCATCCTTACCGATCATGCCTTCTTCCCAGCCATATGCTTCCTTTGAAGCATCCGTGATTTTTGCCAGTGGAGCGTTTAGTAATTCATCAATGGTACGTACACCTTCAGCTCGACCGGCGATCACCTCACGCTTTCTCAATTTCTCATTCTCGTTAAAGAAGTCCACATCCAAAGCCGCACACATAATGTAACCTACATCATTTGAAATCACTAATAAATTTGTCTTCGGCAATTCTACCTTAACTGCTGTAAAAATAATCCCCTCTACCTCTAACGGATTCACTGTAATCATGAAAATTAAATGCCTCCTTCGTGATGACACTATATGTGTATGCACAGGTGGGGCAAAGTGTCACGATTCATCGCCAAATTTATCCCGCAACGTATCTGCCAGCAAATCCCTCAAAAATTCTGGTAAAAAATAACGCTTCGTTTCCGATTTAGCTATCTCAGGAAGCAGTCGGCCAAATGTGAATGTATCCGCTGTTGCAACAGCATAAATACGATCAGATTCCAATGGATAACCTTGAAACGTAACATCTCGAACATATTCTTCTCCAGTCTCATGCATAGCAGTAACCACGTGTAATCCTGAAAATAACATACGTCCAAGAATCTCTCCACGGAAACCGAAGCCATTTAACTTCAATTCCATAAAATCCTTCGTAAAGCTTGAGCGAATCACCTCGAGTAACTCATCACCCGACAGCTCAACGACAACCGGATTTATTGGATGTGGACAAATACGATGAATGTCCTTATACGTTACATCACCAGCAGGAAGCTGATCTAATAAGAGGCCCGAATTTAACATAGCACAATCCGCCTTCGTCCAATCCTTTAGCGTATTGGTGAGTTCCTGCATAATCTTGGTATCCTTAAACCATCTTATCTCAATTGGAGAGGTAATGTGAACAACCTTTTCCGCTAAAATTTCATCCGCTCGTCCCTCAAGTTCAAATAGCTTTTGTTCTGCCTTCATGTCTTTTGCAAGATGGGTGATATCGGTCGTATATGCTTCCTTTTTAACAAGTTCTTGACGTTCGTGATCCCATGTTAAAATAACCTCACCAGCAAAGGCACAATGTTTCCCAGCAGCTGTAATCACCGTATTGTTGACATATTCTCCCGTACGCAGCAGATGATGGGTATGGCCACCAATGATCACATCAATATCTTCAAACCTGCGAGCAATCTCCTGGTCTTCGTTAAGTCCTAAATGGGACAGCAAAATAATTATATCTGTTGATTTTTTCAGCTGTTCCACATATTTTTCCAGTGTTTTATATGGAGGTTCTACATGCCAGTCAAGCAGTTCATAAAAGGCATTAAACGGAGCCGTTAAACCAATCACGCCTACTTTCACCCCGCCAACGGACTGAATTTTTACAGTTGGCTGAAGCCAGTCAGGTTCATCGTCATCCATACTGTGTAAATTAGCGCAAACGACCTGAAATTCGGCATCATCATATAAATGAAAAAGATCATCATGCGCTAATGTGATCCCTTCATTATTGCCAAGTGTCGCTAAATCATAGCCAACATCATTCATTACCGCAACATTCGCCTTCCCCATAAAGGCTTCCGCTATTGGGTGAACACGATCAACATGATCTCCAATATCGATTAACCAGCAGGATTCATTCGCGGCTTCCCTGCTGGCTTTTGCCTCTTTGAAAAAGCCAGCAACACGCGGCCACTGGTCAAAATTACTATGTAAATCATTTGTATAATAGAAATAAAGTTTCTCCTGCATATGTCATACTCCTTAAGCCAGACCTTGAAAAATCATGCGTAAACCAATAAAAATCAATAAAATACGAAATATCCACACAAGGGCTTGTCCTGTCAGTTTTTGATTTACAATCACACCGAGCTTAGCCCCAAGCCACGCACCAGGAATAAAAAAGAAAACATATTCCCATGCAATGTGCCCAAGCGCAATATGTGTACTCGCGCCTATGATACTTACAAATAGAATCATAAACATAGAAATCCCTGTAGCAATATGTATCGGAATTCCAAATAATAATATCATGGCAGGCACCATAATTGCCCCTCCACCAATACCAAACAATCCTGAAAGTGTACCCACAAATAACGATATGAAGAAAGCCAGCCAGATTGAGACACTGTAGATATGAGTCACGCCATTCACATAAAATTCACGCTTTACTCGTCCCTTACCATCCACAGATTGAGATCCCTTTGGCTTCAGTTTTACAAAAAATAGGAATGACATCACAATCATGACCAAACCGAAATATAATAGAAAGTTATCCGCATTAAAAAATTGATTTAACCAAGATCCCAACACACTACCTGGAATACTTCCTGATAAAAATAACAAACCGGTTTTATAATCCAACCGTCTTATTTTATGATAAGCAATTGTCGATGATAATGCTGTAAAAATCATTGTTACGAGGGAGATGCCTACAATAGTTTGTGGTGTCGCCCACGCAAAGGAATCCATAAAACTACTCAGAAACAACAAGCTGGGTATGAGGATAATCCCTCCACCGAGGCCCATTAAACTACCTAAAAAAGCAGTCATTACTCCGATTAAAACACATATGATAAAAACCAATGGTTAGCCCTTCTATCTTTCATATACTTCTCATCCTATATTAGCATTGATTTACGCTGATTCCCATTCAGAGACATTTTAACTTGTTTTCAAAACAAAAAAGCCCGCAGACCGCGAGCTCAATTTATTTTATGAAACTATCCAATCAAATCTTCTACATTAAGAAAACCACCCAACTCCCCATGACATATATACGAAGCTCTACCTCGCATCCAAACATGCCCATGTTCATCCCATTTTACAGTCAAATTACCGCCTGGAAGATGCACAAGTATGTCTTGATTTTGATCAACCAGATCGTTTAATGTAGCTGCTACGACAGAAGCACAAGCTCCTGTTCCGCAGGCCATTGTAATTCCTGAACCTCTTTCCCATACCCGGTAATCCATTTCTACCTGATTTTTTACATGAACGATCCCTACATTCACACGTTCCGGAAATAATCTGGAATGTTCAAGTCTTGGTCCAACCTCTTCTAGCGGTATTTCTTGGACATCATCAACAAACATAATTGCATGGGGATTTCCCATGGATAAACAGGTTAATTTATATGCTTCTTCGCCAAAGGTATAAGATTCATTAACAGCCGAAGCAAAGGCATCACCTCTCATTGGGATCATGCCTTTTAATAGTTTCGGTGCTCCCATATCCACAGTGATATATTCTACCGTTTTATTTTTACCAACATCCACATGAACACCTACGATTCCACCCAACGTTTCAATCGTAAAATCAGGTGTGGCCGCATACATGTGATCATAGAGAAACTTTGCCACACAGCGTAAGCCATTTCCGCAATTCTTCGCTTCCGAACCGTCTTCATTGAAAATCCGCATTTTAAAATCAGCCTTTTCCGACGTGCAAATAAGGATAATCCCATCAGAGCCAATTCCAAAATTAACATCGGAAATTTTTCTGGAAAGTTCGGGATAGTCCTCTTCTCGCAATGAATTTTCCGAATTATCCAATTGGTCAAATAAGATATAATTATTTCCTAAGCCATGCATTTTCGTAAACATCATATTTAATCCCCCCTTAAAAGATGAAAGTTACCGTGCTTAACCGTGATTTGATTTTATCTAAGATACGTTCTTCTTCCTCTATTCCATTTGCTTGAAAGGTTACCGAAAAGCGAATGAATGATCCTGCATCATCCCATGGGACAGTTGATAATAACAATTCCTTTATTAAGTATTGGCTAAATTCCTCTGCTGAATGGAATTCTGGTCCGCCCGCGACTGCTTTTGGAATCCGTGTATATAAGAAAAAGGATCCTTTTGGCTTTTCAACATGAAACCCTGATTCACGCAATACGTTTACTAAAAATGAATGGCGACGCGAATATTTAGCAGCCGTTTGCTCCGTGATTTCCGGATGTGCTAGAGCATAGGCTGCAGCTTTCTGAATTGGAATAAATTGACCCGAATCATAGTTATCTTTTACCGTACTAAATGCGGAAATAAGCTTAGCATTTCCTGCGACAAAACCAATTCTCCATCCAGTCATATTGAAGGATTTTGATAAGGAATGCAACTCGATTCCTACCTCTTTTGCCCCCGGGATAGATAAGAAACTAAGCGGCTTCTCATCAAACACAAGTGCAGCGTATGCCGCGTCATGGATAACAATCAATTTATGCCTTTTAGCAAATTGGACAACCTCTTCGAAAAATGCCTTTGTTGTCACTGCCCCAGTTGGATTATTAGGATAATTTAAGTAGAGTAATTTTGCCTTTTTCAATGCATCATCTGATAATGAATCTAGCTCTGGAAGAAAGCCGTTTTCCTCTATTAACGGTAAACAGACTACCTCTCCACCTAAATATTCTGTATGCGTACCGATAACCGGATAGTTTGGTGTCGGCATAATCGTAATATCACCAGGATTAATAAATGCTGTCGGAATCATGGACAAAGCTGATTTTAAACCTATCGCATGGTTTATTTCTGTCTCTGGCTGTAGTTCACCTACACCAAACACATCTTTCATATAAGTCACTGCAGCATGCTTAAATTCCTCGGTTCCATTGTCAGAATAAAAACGATTTTCCGGTTTACCTGTTTCCTCAGCCAACTTTCGTACGACCGCTTGGTCAGCCATTGCATCCGGTTCACCAACACCAAGATCAATTAATTCCATTCCCGGGTTTGTTTGTATTGCTTCTTTTTTTGCTCTTTTAATCTTTTCAAATTTATATACTTCCTCTTTTAATCCAAATTCAGCCCCACCTATGCGATCTGCAAAAAGCGCTTGAATATAATCTGTCATCACCATTTTGACGCCTCCAACCGTTTTGATTTCTTAGTTAGTAGCTTATCATTTTAAAATGATAATGAATTTAGATCCTTTAGCTAAATATTTGTACTTTTTGTAGGAAGTTTATAAATAAAAGAGGCTACCAAGAACGTGACTTGATAACCTCTAACGTATTTCAGAAGGATTATGGCCTGTGTATTTTTTAAATTGCCTACTGAAAAAGTGTAAATCATTGTATCCAAGTGCAGACGCAGTTTCTGTTACTGTCATTCCAGAAAAATAAAGTAAATGTTCTGCCCGTTTAATCCGGGAATGAACAATATAGGTCTTCACCGTTTGGCCAATAATTTGTTTGAACTTTTGAGAGAAATACCGTTCTGATAGATTTGCACGTGCTGCTAAACTTTCAATTGTATGTGGCCTCCCAGGATGTAGTTGAACATAATTAGCAACTTCCCTAATCGTTTCAAGCATATGATTTGTACCTTCTAATCGTTCCTTCTTTTCCATCTCTTCTCGAAGAAGCCGAATCAACAGCTGCTTTAAAATTAACTTTGCTTCGATTTCTGTACCATAAGCCTTTACTAAAAACAAACGAACATATTGTGTTAATAATGATTCAAAGCTAATCATGTCTTCGATAATCCTGTGCGAGGAGGGCATCTTCTTCAAACTAGCTGCCTCGTCAACATCAAAATGAATATAAGTTAATACGAGAGGGTTTTGAGGATTATGTGTTGCTGTAGTCTCGTCACCGGGTTTAAATAAAAAACAGTGACCTTTTTCTATTTGATATGTTTTCCCATTTAATACTAATTCACCCTCCCCACTCCACACATAAAATAAGTCAAAGTTTGGCATAGGCCTGTCCCTTTTTCTCCATCTCCAATTGGGTTCGCAATGGATCGTAGCGAATGAAGGCTTTAAAATAAAATTATCCGGATTTAGATAAAGCATTCAGGCCCCCCCTTTATATACTAGGCTGTATTCTAAAAGATTGTGGCTTTTAACACAAAAGATATAAAAGATGACATAAGTGCTTGTTGATTTCCGCTCCGGACAGTCGCTTTCCGCGGGCACGGCTTCAGCCTCCTCGCGGAAGACCGCCGCTGCGGGGTCTTCAGACTCGTGCGGGAGCTAAAGGCTGGTGAGACTCCGCAGTGCGCCAGCTCAAGGAGGCTCATCAGCCGCCCTAATGTGCGCGGAATGTATTTCCATAGCAAATCCCTGCTCTAAACCAACGTTTGCAAAAGAATTGTCACTACGTCGTCGTTCAGCCTGGACTCCCGGAATTTATAACGAGGTAGTTTACAATTGCCGATACAATAACTTCCTTGCCTCGTTATACAAGAATATGTGTAACGAGGATTTATATGTCTAAATCCCTTTATAATCACATCTCTTGTTATAAAACAGTGTTTTTTCGGAAATCCAGGTTTCACATCAAATGCGAACTTTTAAAATCAGCAATATAAAACCCCGTCACAAACATTGATGTGACGGGGATTATTATCTTCTTATCCAATAGAACCTTCCATCTCATGTTTAATCAGACGGTTCATTTCTACTGCATATTCCATTGGAAGCTCTTTTGTAAATGGCTCAATAAAGCCCATTACAATCATGTCAGTTGCTTCTTGTTCACTCAGTCCTCTACTCATCAGGTAGAATAACTGTTCTTCAGAGACTTTAGACACTTTTGCTTCGTGCTCCAATGAAATATTGTCATTATATATTTCATTATATGGAATCGTATCAGATGTTGATGAATTATCCATAATTAACGTGTCACACTCAATATTCGAGCGGGCGCCATCCGCTTTACGTCCGAAATGAACAATTCCACGATAGGATACTTTACCACCTTTTTTCGAGATGGACTTCGAAACAATGGAAGATGACGTATTTGGTGCCAAGTGATGCATTTTAGCTCCAGCATCCTGGTGCTGACCTTTACCAGCCAGTGCGATGGAAAGTGTCATACCGCGTGCGCCTTCTCCTCTTAGGAGAACAGATGGATATTTCATGGTAAGCTTGGATCCCATATTTCCATCGATCCATTCCATGGTGCCATTCGCATCAACTGTTGCGCGTTTAGTAACCAGGTTATACACGTTGTTAGCCCAGTTTTGGATTGTTGTATAACGGCAATAGGCATCTTTCTTAACGAAAATTTCAACAACGGCACTATGCAGGGAATTTGTTGTAAATACCGGTGCTGTACAGCCTTCCACATAATGTACAGATGCACCTTCATCTACAATGATTAATGTTCTTTCAAATTGGCCCATATTTTCCGAGTTAATCCGGAAATAAGCTTGCAGTGGTGAAGATGTGTGAACCCCTTTTGGTACATAGATGAAAGATCCACCAGACCACACTGCCGTGTTTAATGCAGAGAACTTGTTATCTGCTGCAGGGATTACTTTACCAAAATATTCTTTGACTAAATCTTCATTTTCTTTCAAAGCTGTGTCTGTATCTTTAAAAATAATTCCTTGTTCTTCTAAGTCTTTTTCCAAGCTGTGATATACAACCTCTGATTCATATTGTGCAGAAACACCAGCTAAATATTTCTGTTCCGCTTCCGGAATACCTAGTTTATCAAATGTTTCTTTAATTTCTGCAGGAACTTCATCCCATGTTCTTCCTTGTGATTCAGAAGGTTTCACGTAATAAACAATCTCATCGAAATCAAGTTCAGATAGATCGCCGCCCCATTGAGGCATTGGTTTACTATAGAAAACTTCCAGTGCTTTTAACCGTTTATCGAGCATCCACTCCGGCTCTTCTTTACGCTTTGAAATCTCCTCAACGACTGCTTTCGTTAAGCCTCTTTCTGTGCGGAAAACCGAAACGTCCTTGTCATGGAACCCATATTCATACCCTTCCATTTCCGGTATTTCTTTAGCCATAATTAAAAACCTCCTATTAGATATTCGTACTCATTATGCTTTCGTACGTTAATCCATTGGCTTTCTACTCTTCTTTAACGGCTTTTTCCATTGCCTTCCATGCAAGTGTAGCACATTTAATCCGTGCTGGAAATTTAGACACTCCCTGCAGTGCAGCAATATCTTCCAAGCTTTCCGTGTCGACATCTTTTCCAATCATCATTTCGGAAAATGTCTGTGACATTTCCAAAGCATCATCAAGTTTCATGCCCTTAATTGCAGAAGTCATCATGGATGCAGAAGACATGCTGATGGAGCAGCCTTCTCCTTCAAATTTTACTTCTTTAACAATATTATCTTCTATTTGTAAATGCAGCTGTATTCGATCCCCGCATGTCGGATTGTTCATATCAACCGTCAATGTGTCACCATCGATAACCCCTTTATTGCGAGGATTTTTATAATGATCCATAATCACTTGCCGGTAAAGTGTATCTAAGTTATTCATAGGACATCACCGAAATACTCCTTCGTTTTTAAAAGTCCTTCAACCAAACGATCGACATCTTCTTTTGTATTATACAAATAAAAACTGGCTCGTGCTGTTGCTGTTACATCCAACCAGCGCATCAACGGCTGTGCACAATGATGGCCTGCACGAACAGCTATACCCTCTGCATCGAGTACCGTTGCAGTGTCATGTGGGTGAACGTCACCTAAATTAAAGGTAACCAAAGCTGCTCGGTTCTCTGGACCATATATCGTTAAACCGTCAATTGTCCGCATTTGTTCCATTGCATATGCTGCTAATTCTTTCTCATGATTAGTAATGGCGTCCATGCCGACCCCATCTAAAAAGTCTATCGCCGCGCCAAGGCCGATAGCCCCAGCGATAACTGGTGTTCCACCTTCAAATTTCCAAGGGAGCTCTTTCCATGTTGAATCGTATAGGTTAACAAAATCAATCATTTCACCACCGAATTCAACTGGCTCCATCGCATCCAAATGCTTTTTCTTCCCATATAATACGCCAATCCCTGTAGGTCCACACATTTTATGGCCAGAAAATGCATAGAAGTCACAATCTAGGGTCTGAACATCCACCTTCATATGTGGTGCCCCTTGTGCCCCGTCAACTAGAATAACTGCATCATTTTCATGAGCAATTTTAGCAACTTCCTTTACAGGGTTAACAGTACCAAGCACATTGGACACATGACTGATGGCCACGATTTTAGTGTTGGACGTAACCGTTTCACGTACATCTTCTAGCGAAACAGTACCATCCGGCTGCAATGGGATATATTTCAATGTTGCACCAGTAGCTTTTACTGCCTGTTGCCATGGGATGATATTGCTGTGATGTTCCATTGGTGTGATCACAATTTCATCCCCGGCTCCTACATTTTGGCGGGCGTAGCTATAGGCAACGGTATTAATTCCTGTTGTCGTACCACGATTGAAAATAACTTCAGCGGTACTCTCTGCGTTAATAAAGCGACGAACTTTCTCGCGGGCGCCTTCATATTTATCCGTTGCCCGTGATCCCAGTGTGTGAACGCCCCTATGCACATTCGAATTGTCCTCACGATAATACGCATCAACTGCATTAATAACTGACTGAGGCTTCTGAGAAGTCGCGGATGAATCTAAATATACTAGCGGATGTCCATTAACTTCCTGATCTAATATCGGAAATTGCTGCCTGATGGCCTCTACATCCATTAGTATACCTTCCTCTCAATTAACTGGGTTAATTGCTCTCTTACCGATTCAATCGGTAATTGATTAACAACCGGTGCAAGGAACCCAAAGATGACTAACCGCTCAGCTTCGGTTCTCGTAATTCCGCGGCTCATTAAATAATATAGCTGAACTGGATCTACACGGCCGACAGATGCTGCGTGACCAGCTTCAACATCATCTTCATCAATTAGCAAAATCGGATTTGCGTCACCGCGTGCTTTTTCACTTAACATTAACACCCGTGATTCTTGCTCCGCATTGGACCTTGATGCACCATGCTCAATTTTCCCGATTCCATTAAAGATAGATGAGGCTTTATCTTTCATTACACCGTGTTGAAGTATATGAGCCTCTGTATCTTTTCCAAAATGAACACTTTTCGTTGTAATATTTTGGATTAAATTACCACGGCCAACAGTAACAGTTTTCGTATGGCCTGTTGAATTATCACCGATTAAATGTGTAATGTTTTCAAAAACAGTATTTCCATCGTTCATTTCACCAATTGCCCAATCAATAGATGCATCGCGGTATGCTGCTCCGCGGCGGTTGGTATAAGTAGTTGTTCCCGCTGCGAAATTATCAACACCACCGAATGAGATTTTTGCATTATCAAGGGCAATAACTTCTGTAACCACATTAGCTACAGTTTCCTGTTCATGATTATGGGAAATATAATTCTCCACATAGGTTAATGAACTGCTCTGATCTGCTACAACGAGCACATGGTTAAACAGCGCCACCTCTGGATCTTCCTGCCAAAAGATAGTCTGGATTGGGCTTTCTATTTCCACGTTTTTTGGAACGTAAACAAAAATCCCACCATTCATCAGTGCAGCGTGCAATGCAGTTAAACGATGCTCATCAACGGAAACAGCGTCTTTCATATAATATTTTTGCACTAAATCTCCATGTTCTTGAAGTGCTGTGAAAATATCTGTAAAAATAACACCTTTATCTTTTAATTCCTGATTCAGGGATGCATATGCAACAGAGTTATTACGCTGAATGAATAAATTTTCCGGTGCATTATCCTGATCAAGAAAGTCCTGTATTTCCGGTGGTAAATCATTGATTGATGAAATAGCTTCGCCTTCTGCGGTATGTTTAAAGCGACTGAAATTCCATTTTCCTATCTTCGTTTTATCAGGTTTAGGCATTTCAAGCGTATCAGCCTGTTCTAGAGCTTGAAGGCGTAAGGAACGCATCCATTCCGGTTCATTTCTAGATTGTGAGAACTGATCGATATAGTCTTTGTCATATGGTAGTTTTGTTTCTACAGTCATCTTACCCCTCCTAACGTTTAAGCTTCTTGGCCTTCGCCAACTGTTTCATCTTTAATACCTAAATCTTCTTTAATCCATTCATAACCTTCAGCTTCCAAGCGTTTTGCAAGTTCAGGTCCACCTGATTTAACAACACGACCTTGCATCATAACGTGTACATAATCTGGTGTGATATAGTTCAACAAACGTTGATAGTGTGTAATGATCAAGCAACCGAAATTATCGTCACGCAGTTTGTTAATCCCTTTGGAAACTACTTTTAATGCGTCGATATCCAATCCTGAGTCAATTTCATCCAAGATGGCGATTTCCGGTTTTAGTAGCATTAATTGAAGAATTTCATTACGTTTTTTCTCCCCGCCTGAGAATCCTTCATTTAAATAACGTTGTGCCATATTTTTGTCGATATCTAAATAATCCAATACACTATCCATCTCTTTAATAAATTTCATTAAAGGAATTTCGTCACCCTCTTCACGACGTGCGTTAATGGAAGAGCGTAAGAAATCAGATGTTGTTACACCGCTAATCTCACTTGGGTACTGCATACCTAAGAACAGACCTGCACGCGCACGCTCATCTACTTCCATTGCCAGTACGTCTTCCCCGTCAAGGTGTACGCTTCCTTCTGTGATTTCAAATTTCGGGTGCCCCATAATTGCAGATGCAAGGGTTGATTTTCCGGTACCATTCGGTCCCATTACTGCGTGAAATTCTCCACCATTTATCGTAAGGTTTACACCTTTTAATATCTCATTACCTTCAATGGTTACATGAAGATTCTTGATTTCTAGCGTTGATCCTGCCATTGTGATACCTCCAACTACTATTATTATTTTATATTACGAATGGGTATGTATTCCATTCTCAATCTATTCTCATTACAATCTTATATCATTTCGAATTTAATATCAACTCTTTTAGGTTTAAAAAAAGCTTGTTTCCTCTATATTATATCGTTTTTATTTTGGGAGTACAAAAAATAAAAATACTGATGCTCTTATCATAAGAGCATCAGTATCAGTTGTACAATTATAAGTTACTTTTTATAGTTGATGTTCTAATTCAGCGGACAGATGTTTACATTGAGCATATTCTTGTTCTCTTCGTTTCTCAACTGCAATGCGTTTATCTAACCTTCTTTCGTACTCGGCATAACCAACCTTATTCGATTGCTGCATTGCTTTCTCCATTTCTGGAGTGTAATTCATCTTTATACCACTATTGATAGTGAACCATCCTTTCGCTTAATTACAATAACTAGCTTAACACAAGGATAATTCCCAAAACAAAGTGGGTATAAACGCATCAGAACGAATTATTTTGTATATAAAAGGCTGAAATATACCACTCGCATTTCTGCATTAACATCTTTCTTATTGCTGGCATATACTATAAAATGCTCCACATTTGCTTGAAATGTGTTTTAATTAGTCATTTCCTCCAACAGGAACAACGGCTCCATCATATGTTTCTAAAATAAAATCCTGAATTTCTTCCGATTGCAGAACATCCACTAATGTATTCAACGCTTCATTTTCTGTATCTTCCGACTGGACTGCAACTACATTCACATATGGAGATTCGTCACCTTCTATAAAAAGTGCATCCTCTAATGGATTTAAATCGGCATCGATAGCATAGTTTGTATTGATCGCGACCAGTGCATCCTCTTCAGCAAAGTATTGTTCTGGTAAAAGAGCTGCATCAACGTCTGCTGAAAAAGTCAGGTTAAGCGGGTTTTCTACAATATCACTTACTTCTGCTTCCACTTTATCCACATTTTTATCTAATGTAATTAAACCTTGTTCTTCAAATAGTGCTAGAACACGACCATGGTCAGCGACAGAACGACTCAAAATTACCTCTGTTCCATCTTCAATGTCATCAATACTGGAAATATTTTGTGAATAAACGCCCATCGGTTCAATATGAATCCCATCAATGTAGTCAAAGTCATAGCCAATCTCTTCTATTTGATTCTCTAAATAAGGAATATGCTGGAAGTAATTTGCATCCAGATTGCCGCTCTCTAAGTCATCATTAGGTAATACATAATCCTGATACTGTTCAACGGTAAGAGATATTCCTTCTTCTTCAAGCAGTGGTTTTGCTTCTTCTAAAATTTCCGCATGTGGTGTACTGGACGCTCCAACAGTGATTTCTGTCGTTTCAGAATCACCTGACGTATCTCCACCTCCACAAGCTGCCAATACTAAAATTACAAATACAGATAAAAACGTTAGCGCCTTCTTCATAATAAAAATCTCTCCTTTTATTTTGGCTCTTTTCGTAAGTATTATTGCTTTTAACTCTTCGTAGATGATATAAAAGACGACGTAGTGAAAATTCTTTTGCAAATGCTGATTGAGAGCAGGGATTCGCTACGGAAATACATTCCGCTTTCCGCGGGCGGCTGGTGAGCCTCCTTGTGCTAACGCACTGCGGAGTCTCACCGAGGTCTCTGCTCCCGCAGGAGTCTCCATGTATTTCCTCCGCTGTAATCAGATTACTGCCGATCTACCGTATTATTCAAACCACTTCACCAGTCCGGGTGAGCGAAGGGCGGCGACTCCTGCGGGAATAGCACGTGTCCGAAGACCCCGCAGCGGTGGTTTCCCGCGAGGAGGCTGAGGCCGTGCCCTAAGGATGCGCATCCGCCCTGAGCGATCCCGGACGGCGGCGAGTATAACACATAATGTCGAATTCTATATCTTTTGTCTCAAAAACAAACAATCTTTTAGAAAACAGCCTTTATCTTTTATCTAATTTATTGGAAATAAAGTCTCCAATGAATTGAAAAATGAATACAATGATGACGATTAAAACAGTACAAACTAACACAACATCAAAGTCGCGTCGCTGAAAACCAAAGAAGTATGCATAGTCACCTAAACCTCCGGCACCAATAACGCCGGCCATCGCTGTATAGCCAATTAAAGCAATTCCTGTAACGGTAATTCCTGACACCAATGCCGGCATCGATTCCGGCAAGAGCACACGAAAAATAATGGTCCGTGTTTTTGCTCCCATGGATTTTGCCGCTTCAATCACACCTTTATCTACCTCTTTAAGCGCGATTTCCACGAGCCTGCCATAAAATGGCGCGGAACCGATAATCAATGCAGGCAATGCAGCGGACGGCCCACGGATGGTTCCAATTAAAAAGTCAGTGAACGGGAATAACAATAAAATTAAGATGATAAATGGAATAGCCCGAAACACATTTACAATTGTAGCTACGATAAAATTAAGAACCTTATTTTGCCACATTCCACCTTGTGCTGTCAGATACAGGAGCAATCCTAAAATGATTCCTAAAATAACCGTTCCTAACAGTGCTAACAATGTCATATAAAATGTTTCATATGTTGCAACAACCAAGTCTTGTACATCCAGATTCGGAAATAAATCAGTCAGCATCACGAACAACCTCCAGTTCTACCGAGGTATCATCACGGATATAACTAATAGCCTGATCCGTTTCCGCTGTTTCTCCCACAACCTGCACAAACAATGTCCCATAAGCACCAGCTTGCGTCTGTGTTATTTTACCTTGAAGTATGTTTATATCAAGATCGAATTTCTTAGCGAGCTGACTTATCAAAGCCTGATTTGTCGTTTCACCAATAAAATGAAGTCGAATGATCTTACCTTTCTCATACGTATTAATCAAATGAGTTACACTATCATCCTCATTTGCACCCATGACCTGCTCCACAAATTTTTTTGTCACGTTTTGTTTCGGGTGCAAAAATACGTCCAAAACATCCCCCTGTTCCACAATTCGCCCTTCGTCCATTACCGCAACTTGCTTGCAAATTTTACGTATAACATGCATTTCATGGGTAATCAGGATAATAGTTAAGCCAAGCCGCTGATTAATATCAACCAATAAGTCGAGGATGGAATTGGTCGTTTCCGGATCCAACGCGGAAGTGGCTTCATCACAAAGCAATACTTTCGGGTTATTTGCTAAAGCACGAGCAATACCCACGCGCTGTTTCTGTCCCCCGCTTAACTGGGATGGATATGCATCTTCCCGTCCGGATAGACCCACCAAATTAATTAGCTCCCGTACACGTTCCTGACGTTCCGCTTTTGTAACCCCGGCTATTTCTAGTGGAAATGCAATATTATCTTTTACCGTACGTGACCAAAGCAAATTGAAATGCTGAAAAATCATCCCAATTTCCTGCCGCGCCAGACGAAGCTGCTTTGTATTTAATTCCGTCATTTCCTGATTGTCAATCTCTACACTACCAAAGGACGGATCTTCCAAGCGATTAAGCAGACGGACAAACGTACTTTTTCCGGCACCACTATAGCCGATCACGCCGAATATCTCACCTTCTTTAATCGAAAGGGTCAGATCATCTACAGCTGTTATTCTTTGGTTATTCGTAGTAAAATATTTACTCAAACCCTTAATCGAAATCACGTCTAATCCTCCTTTAAAAACGGATCCACTGTTTATTATGTCCCGTCAAAAATAAATAACGCCCTTCTGTAAGAGAACAGAAGGACGTAAATAGTTATACCCTCGTTCCCTCATCTACCAAAGCATACACTTTGCAGGAATTGGCACCTTTCAGACATCGAAATATCGCAGGTTGCCGCGGGTTCACAGGGCCAGTCCCTCCACCGCTCAAGATAAGAGATAATTTTTTTATAAATTGATAATCTAAATATTAGCATGCTGTTTATACTGTGTCAATCCTATTTTTCATGCTGTTAACTTTTCACAAATAGCTCAGGCTTGTAATCCGTCAAATATGTGTAGATATTTGCGATCGAATAAAAAACATAGATTTTTTCTTTAACCTCATTGCCTTCCTTAATCAATAGACAAGGAACGCTCTCAATTTGCTGTTCTTGCATAAATGAAGCATGTAGTGAGGCGTTCATCTCATAAAAAATGGTTTCTTTATGCACAGATTCTATCTTCTCTAACATCGCTCGCGCAAGGTGACATGTGCCACAAAAAGGCGTATAAATAAATAATAGATAACGATCTTGCTGAAGCAGTTCGTTTGTAATTTCTTGCAAAACTACCACCCTATACTAAAAAAATTGGATTCACCGCAAATCCTTTACTCACCAAAGCAGTAGCAAGTATATGCCCAGGAGTAGTTGCTACTTCACGGTATTCACTGCTAACATAAATATGTTCTGCATGTGGAAGTTCCCGCCGAAGTTGCCTGCGTAACTTTATACCTGGAGGATCTTCATCAACCAAAATAAAGACATCTTTATTATCCAGATCATAGGTTTCCAGAAGATCATCAAAGCGCTCTACACCAAGCGTACCATTTGTACAGACAATAGTGGCATCTTCAGTAAGCACCTTTTTGATTTCCCTTTTATCGGTCAACCCTTCAACAATAATAACTTTATTTGTTTCATGTTCCATGATCCCACAACACTCCCGATGAAATCAACCAAAAAAGCTTCTATGATTGGTAGTATATGACAAAGATAAGGCTGACTATGCAATTACATTGTTGCAAATCAGCCTGTATTAACTAACCACTAATTAATCTTCGTCTGTAACTGCATTGTACTGTTCAGCAGTTAATAGGCGATCAAGCTCTGATTCATCAGATGGTTCAACGACGACCATCCACGCTTTGTCATAAGGAGAATCGTTCACAAATTCAGGGCTATCCTCTAAATCTTCGTTCACTTCAACAATTTTCCCGCTTAGCGGTGCATATAATTCAGAAACCGTTTTAACCGACTCTACACTTCCGAAGGGCTCATCTAATTCAAGTTCATCCCCCACTTCCGGAAGTTCAACAAATACAATATCTCCTAATTCGTCCTGGGCAAAATCTGTAATTCCAATACGCACTTTACCATCTTCTTGTTTTACCCACTCATGTTCTTCTGAATATAATAAATCGCTTGGTACACTCATTTGAATCCCTCCATTATAGAATTGCACCATAACTATACAAGTTACGTGCATATTTTTCTAGTATCCCGCTTTTTACAACCAATTTTCACGAAAAGCTTCTTCAGAGAATCCAAGCGTGACTTTTTCGCCATCCGTTACGATTGGTCTTTTAATCAGCATTCCGTCAGAGGCTAGAATTTCTGCCATTTCCTCTGTGCTTGCATTTTTAATTTTCTCCTTCATATTTAACTCACGGTACTTTTTCCCACTCGAATTGAAGAACTTCTTGGCTGGCAAATCGCTTTTTGCAATCAGATCAAGCAATGTTTCTTTTTTCGGTGGTGTGTTTACGATATGTATGGTTCTATAGTTGACTTTATTTTCATCCAACCACTTCTTCGCTTTTTTACATGTGCCACAATTCGGATACCAATAAAATGTTACCGCCATCTACAACCCTCCCATTCCATTCCATTCTATTTATATTACATTCTACCATGACTGGGGGGAATTATTCATTGTTTTTGAAGTGGAGTATTATAACATATGATGATCCCCGTAATTATAGAATAACTAACCCCCTATCACAGTTGTAATAAGGGGGAGTGGTCTTACACGCTATACTTCTCTTCCTCGATGATCTTCACAGCTATTTTCCTTTTTTTGGCAATCACATTTGTTGGTGTGTGACGTGTCAATTTTCTTAGTGAAGACAACATTGTGCGCAATGTATCGCCTTCTTCCACTGCGATTAACGTTTCTTTTGCATCTGCTTCGATACGGTTGAATGCTTCCTGTGCATATACTTGTGTATAAAGCAGTTTTTGTTCATTTTCCGCTTCACCTGACTTATTAATTGCTTTTTCTGTACGGAGAATGGCTGCTTCCATGTTGTAGACTTCTGCAACCATGTCGGCCAGATTCACTAAAATTTCCTGCTCATTTTCAATCTTCTGCATGTATTTCTGTGCGGCAAGACCAGCACCTAGCAGGACGATTTTCTTCGCGTTTTTCAATAGGTATTTCTCTTGGGCTAATGTTTCGTCGCCAACTTCCTCTGGCATCATCATCATTAATTCCTCTTGGA
Organism: Virgibacillus sp. NKC19-16; assembly: GCF_021560035.1. Taxonomy (NCBI): domain Bacteria; kingdom Bacillati; phylum Bacillota; class Bacilli; order Caryophanales; family Bacillaceae; genus Virgibacillus; species Virgibacillus salidurans. Next base: position 2,411,829 of record NZ_CP074373.1, read on the forward strand.
GTCCTTGTGCTTTTTGCAGTAATGGCAATTCACCCTTCATTGCTTTTTTCAGCAATGTTCCTGGAACGAGCAGGCGATTGATTTCATTTGTTCCTTCAAAAATTCGGTTGATTCGCGCATCACGATAGATCCGCTCAACCTCATATTCCTGCATGAATCCATAGCCACCGTGCAATTGGACCGCTTCATCTGCTGTATAATCCAGTAACTCTGTAGCCATATATTTATTCATAGAACATTCAATTTGATATTCAGCGATAGCACGCGCTACTTCACGTCCGTCTTTTAATTGTTCGTCTGTTAATGCTCCCATACGCTGTTCAAAGAGGCCAACCGTACGATAAACGGAGCTTTCATTAGCATATGTTTCCGATGCCATCGTTGCCAATTTCTCCTGTGTTAATGAAAAGCTCGAAATTGGTGTGTCAAACTGTTTACGCTGATTTACATATTTGGTTGCTAATTCCAGTGCGCGTTTGGACCCGCCAACACCACCGACCGCGAGCTTATAACGTCCCAGGTTTAGAATATTGAAAGCAATGATGTGACCGCGGCCTTTTTCACCTAACAGATTTTCCACAGGTACTTCCGCATCTTCCAATACGAGCGTTCGGGTTGATGAGCTCTTAATCCCCATTTTCTTCTCTTCTGGACCAGTAGATACCCCCGGGAATTCACGTTCAACAATAAACGCCGAGAAATGCTCTCCATCAATTTTTGCATAAACAATAAACACATCAGCGAATGCGGAATTTGTGATCCACTGTTTTTCCCCATTTAAAATATAATGAGTACCAGCTTCATTTAAGGTAGCTGTTGTCTTCGCACTCATCGCGTCAGAACCGGAGCTTGGTTCTGTTAGTGCATATGCAGCTAAAAGCTCACCTGTTGCAAGCTTCGGTAAATATTTTTCCTTTTGTGCATCATTACCGAAAAATACAATCGGAAGGGAACCGATCCCTACATGCCCCCCGTGCGTTACCGAGAACCCGCCACCGCGCGAAATTTTTTCTGTAATCAAGGATGAACTAATTTTATCTAGTCCCAGACCGCCATATTCTTCCGGAACATCAGCTCCAAGCAGTCCGAGTTCCCCTGCTTTTTTCAATAAATCTACGGAATGCTCGAATTCGTGGTTTTCGAGATTATCAATCTTTGGTACTACTTCCCCTAAAACAAAATCTTCCGTTGTCTTGGCAATCATTTTATGCTCTTCTGTGAAGTCCTCTGGTGTAATGACATCATCTGCAGTCAAATCTTCTACTAAAAATGCCCCGCCTTTGAAAATTCTTTCCTTTGTTTCACCCATGTAAATCTCCCTTTCCATTTTGGAATATTTATTAAAAAACATATGGAGTTACAACAGTTCGAACACCCCTGCGGCACCCATCCCGCCGCCAATACACATCGTAACAACACCATATTGCTCATTGCGGCGCTTCATTTCATGGATAAGACTTAACGTTAATTTTGTCCCTGTCATCCCAAGTGGATGGCCAAGCGCAATTGCCCCACCATTCACATTTACCTTGTTTGTATCCAGACCCAATGCTTCAATGACGCGTACAGATTGGGATGCAAATGCTTCATTTAATTCAAATAGGCCAACGTCTGACAGATCAATACCAGCTATTTTCAATGCTTTTGGTACAGCTTCAACAGGCCCTACTCCCATAATCTCCGGTTCCACACCAGCTACAGCAAACGAACGGAATTTGACGAGGGCTGTTAACCCTTCTGCTTCTGCCTTTTCACGGTCCATTACAAGAACCGATGCTGCTCCATCACTCATTTGCGAAGCGTTTCCGGCAGTAACGGATCCTTTGATGTTAAAAGCCGGGCGAAGTTTTGCGAGTACATCTGTGGTTGTACCAGGTCGTACCCCTTCATCAGTTGTAAATTGAAATGATTTTTCTTCAATTTTATTCTTCTCCCCGACAACACGGTTTGTTACTTCTACCGGGACTATTTCGTCATCAAATCTCCCTTCTTTAATGGCTTTTTCTGCACGCTCATGGCTTTGGACTGCAAACGCGTCCTGGTCTGCTCGTGAAATATTAAAACGATTCGCTACCTCTTCTGCGGTATGCCCCATTTCCATATAATATCCAGGCGCATCTTGAACCAATGTTGGATTCGGTTTAATAACATGACCGCCCATTGGAACGAGACTCATTGACTCTGCACCGCCTGCAATGATCGAATTACTGGCGCCAATCATGATTCGTTCCGCTGCAAAGGCGATACTTTGTAAGCCTGATGAACAGTAGCGGTTAATCGTAATTCCCGGTACATCGTTTCTTAGACCAGCGAGCCCTGCGATATTTCGGGCCATATTCATGCCCTGTTCTGCTTCCGGCATAGCGTTTCCAATAATCACATCATCAATATTCCCATCATAATTTCCTGCACGTTTCAGCGTTTCTTTAATTGTCAATGCTGCTAAATCGTCTGGTCGACTATTGTTGAGTGATCCTTTATTTGCTTTTCCTACAGGGGTTCTTGCACCTGCAACAATTACTGCTTCCTTCACATTTTCTCCCCCTATCATTTAGTTACGTAGTGGTTTTCCTTTTACAAGCATATGCTGCATTCTAGCCTGGGTCAGTGGTTCCTGGATTAAGCTCAGGAATGCTTCACGCTCTAAATCAAGCATGACCTGCTCATCAATGACGGTTCCTTCTTTAATGCGCCCGCCTGATAAAACATAAGCTAACTTTTCAGCAATTTTCACGTCATGATCAGATGCATATCCACCAAAACGCAATGATTTTGCCCCAAGAAGCATCGCCCCATAGCCTGCGTCGCCTACGACAGGGATCTTTTCACGCTTCGGCGCTTGATAGCCTGCTTTTGCCAATTCTAATACCTTTTCCTTTGCATCATGCAGCAGATGATCCGGATTTGTACTTATGCTATCCTGGTTGTTTAAAAATCCATTTTCACGCGCTTCAACAGCTGATGTTGAGACTTTTGCCATAGCTACCTTTTCAAATACATCATTCGCTACTTTCGTCAGGTCAAAATTTATACCTTCAGGCAGGTTGCGAAGTGCTTTTAAATAAAGTTCCTTCGTTCCACCGCCACCAGGGATTAACCCGACACCAAATTCAACCAGACCCATATATGTCTCCGGTGATGCTTGAATCGCTGCAGCCGACAGGGCTACTTCTGCTCCTCCCCCGACAGCCATATTAAACGGTGCTGCCACAACGGGTTTATCGGAATACTTAATGTTCATCCCCATGTTTTGAAATTGGCGGATAACCATATCCAATTCAAAGATGTTGTCATCCTGCGCTTCCATTAACATCATGGCAAGGTTTGCACCAACAGAGTAGTGTTTACCCTGATTTCCAATGACAAGCCCTTCGTAATTTTTATTCACTTCTTCAAGCGCGAAGTTTACCATTTGAATAATGTCGAGGCCGATCGCATTGCTTTTCGAATGAAATTCAAGTCCTAACACCCCGTCACCTAAATCTATTAAACTCGCACCGGTATTCTTTTTAATCACACCATTCACATCTTTGAGATTTTGAAGATGAATCTCTTTTTTATTAAATTGTTGCTCCTTATATTCGCCCTGTTCAAAGTAATAAACCTTGCCATTCTCCTGTTTATAAAAAGATTCATGGCCGTCTTCAAGCATCTTTTGTACCCATTCAGGAATACGCTCGCCTTCTTCCTGCATGCGTTCCACTGATTTCTTAAGACCAATAGCGTCCCATGTTTCAAACGGACCAATCTCCCAGCCGAATCCCCATTTCATTGCCTCATCTATGGAAACGATGTCTTCAGCGATATCACCTAATAGTTCTGCTGAATAGATTAGTACAGGCTTCAGTACCGACCATACAAGGTCTCCAGCCCTATCTCCCTTCGCGTTTACAAACGCTTTCAATTTACTGTGTAATCCTTTTTCCTGTTTTGCCATTTCCGTTGCAGCAGTATTTAATTTTTTGCGATCCTCGTATTCTAGTGTTTCCGGATTTAATTCATAGATTGTACTGCCATCTTTTCCTTTCTTTTTCAGGAAAAACCCTTGACCGCTTTTTGCGCCCAACCAGCCTTTTCCCTGCATCTGCTTCATAAAAGCAGGTACATCAAAGACCTCCTTTTCATCACCTTCCACTTGGTCATACACGTTTTTCGCTACATGGATGAACGTATCTAAACCGACGACATCCAAGGTTCGAAAGGTCGCACTTTTCGGCCGGCCTATCATCGGGCCTGTAACAGAATCAACTTCGCCAACGCTGTAACCGCCTTTTAGCATTTCTCTTACCGTGACAAGCAAACCATATGTTCCGATCCGATTTGCGATAAAATTTGGTGTGTCTTTTGCTTCAACGACACCTTTACCTAATACATTTTCACCAAATGTCTTCATAAATTCGAGCGCTTGTGGTTGCGTATTTTTCGTTGGAATAACTTCAAGCAATTTTAAATAACGTGGCGGATTGAAAAAGTGTGTTCCGAGAAAATGCTTCCTGAAATCCTCTGAACAATCTGCACTCATATCCTCGACGGAAATTCCTGATGTATTTGAACTTACAATTGTTCCTTTTTTGCGGTATTTTTCAACATTAGCAAACACCTTTTTCTTTACATCCAAGTTTTCTACAACTACTTCAATAATCCAGTCCACATCCGCAAGTTTTTCCATATCATCGTCCATATTACCAACCTCGATTAAATCAAGGCTTTTCTTTGAGGAAATGGGAGATGGCTTTTGTTTGGTAAGTGCTTTTTTACTTTGCGCCGCCATCCGGTTACGTACAGCAGCATCCTCGAGCGTTAATCCCTTTTGTTCCTCTTCTTTCGTTAGCTCCCGTGGTACAATATCAAGCATAATCGTTGGTATTCCTACATTAGCCAAGTGTGCAGCAATACCGGACCCCATCACGCCAGATCCAAGCACCGCAGCGCGCTTGATAGATTGCTTCATGTTTTGTCCTCCAATCTTTATTTTGAATGAATACTCATTCATTTTTCGGGTAAAAAGAAAAGATAGTCGCCTATCCGTCTATTCTCTAGTATAAGTTATAATCAGACATTTCGCAATAAAAATGTTCTTATTTTTTTGAAAGGGAGGGAGGAACAGGTTCTAGGACAAGTTCCTTGCCCCAGCTGACCTCTCTATAGAGGTAGCTTTTGAAGAAAATCGGATAATGAAATCGGCTATTTCGCCGATTTCCACCAATCTGACTTCCAGTATCTGATCCCTGCAAAGACGAGGGCAGCATTTTCTTATACTACTACATCATAGCCTTGACCTTCAACAGCGTCGCGCATATCTTGTATCGTAACCTGTGCATCATCATACGTTACATCTACTTTTCCAGTACCTATATTTACCTCTACACCGGTTACTCCATTTAATTCTTCCAATGCACCTTTCACTGCTGATTCACAGTGACCGCATGTCATTCCTACCACATCTAATGTTGTTTGCATGTATAATTTCCCCTTTCGTATTTTCACTAGATATTTTCTCTAATACTCTGTTTTTATTTCGATTACAATATTGGCAATCATGCATGTGTGGCATTATACCATCATAACCATCAGAACTTTTTGCCTTATAATTTACTTTATCCGTTTTTACCTCTGGTAAAACGTGTTGAAGCATGGGGAGGGTTTGATTGCTTCCTCAATTGCCAAAAAAATAGCAGCCTCTCTCTAGTACATGATTAAGCAAATTCTAGTCCATTCATGTACCAGAGAGTTGTACAAGCAGTACGTTCATTATCTCTATACACAATATACCCCCACGCCGTATAAAAGTCAATTATTTAATTTCCGTGTCCTTTTCACCCCTTTTTAAACATTCAATTCGATTATAGGAACAAACAGCATCTTTTTTCAAAATCGTAATCATTCCTATTTACAAATCGTAACCATTACGATATGATATGAAAAGCGCAAAATGAAATGAGGAATGATATGAACATGAAAATTATTTACGGTCTTATTATCTTACTTACAATAGGAATATTTACCATTGGGTGCACGCCAACCGACGGAGCATCTGATAATCAAGAAGGGCTTACGATATATACTTCCGTTTATCCGATTCAATATGCAGTTGATCGAATTGGAGGGGAAACCGTTACAGCGGAGTCGGTGTACCCACCTGGTGTAGATGCACACACCTATGAGCCTACTTCAAAAGACATGACGACCATTGCCGACAGCGATGCATTTATTTATCTAGGTGCAGGAATGGAAGGATTTGCGGAAACGGCAGCAGAGGCACTAGCTTCACAGGATGTTCGTTTAGTAGAAATAGGGGAACATGAAGAACTGTTTCATACTGATGAACCACAAGAACATAATCATGCCGATGAATCAGATAACGAATCACATGACGGCCACAATCACGGCGACCATGACCCGCATATATGGATTGATCCAGAGCGCATGGCGGATATGGCTGCTATTATTCGAGATGAATTAATCAATTTAAATCCTGATGAGGAAGAACAATACAACACGAATTTTAACGCATTAGAAGAAGATTTAATGGCACTTGATGAAAAATATACCGAAACATTACAAGCGAAGGACAATAAGAAAATACTAGTCTCTCATGCAGCATACGGGTATTGGGAGGAACGATACGGAATAGAACAGATTGCAATCAATGGATTATCATCAAGCAGTGAACCCTCACAAAAAGAATTAACACAAATCATCGATCAAGCCGAAGAGCATAACCTGGATTATATTATTTTTGAACAAAATAGCTCCAATCGTGTTTCAGAGATTATCCAAGAACAAATCGGTGCTGAAAGCTTAACCATTCATAACTTATCCGTTTTAACAGAAACGGATATCGAAAATAATGAAGACTATCTCTCCTTAATGGAGAAGAATTTAGAAACGCTTGATAAAGCAACTAGTAAATGAAAGGAGTGAGAACATGACAGAACCAGTTGTTTCCATGAAAAATATAAGTTATGCCTACGAACAAACGAACGTATTACATCATGTTAATTTTGAAATCCCGCGCGGTGCCTTTATGGGATTATTAGGCCCTAACGGGGGTGGGAAAACAACCTTAATCAAACTCATTCTTGGGCTTATGAAACCAGACACCGGATCAATCCAACTTCTTGATCAGCCAATAGAAAAATTCAAGGAATGGGATAAATTCGGATTTGTTTCCCAAAAGGCAAATTCCTTTAATAAAGGATTCCCTGCCACCGTATATGAAGTAGTCTCCATGGGACTTACAGCAAAGGTAGGATACTTGAGGTTTTTCAAAAAAGAACATAAAGAAAAAATCCTCCGAGCCATTGACCAGGTAGGCATGCTTGAATACGCTTATGAAAATGTTGGAAACTTATCAGGGGGACAGCAACAACGTGTGTTTATTGCCCGTTCGTTAGTAAATGAACCGGAGCTTTTAATATTGGATGAGCCGACAGTAGGTGTTGACAATGAAAACGTCCGCCGTTTTTACGACTTGCTGCATCAGATAAATGAAGAACGGAATATCACGCTACTACTCGTAACGCATGACACGAGCACCATGACAGAGCATGCAACAGATATAGTCTGTCTAAATAAAACACTGCATTTCCATGGAAATCCGGACGAATATACTTCACTGTCTGAAAAGGATTTATCCGGATTTTATGGTCATCCCGTAAATATTGTCACACACGCAAATTAGTTGGAGGAACGCTTATGCTAGCAGATTTTTTTGAATATGATTTTTTACGATATACATTTTTAACAGGCATATTAATCGGGATTATTGCGCCGCTACTTGGTACATTTATCGTTGTACGGCGCTTGTCACTCATCGCGGATGCCCTGTCACATGTCACATTGGCAGGGATTGCATTTGGATTAATGCTGGACAAATTCGCAATCACATTTCTGACCCCATTTTACAGTGGGATGATTTTTTCCGTCATCGGTTCTATTATGATAGAGAAACTGCGGAGTGTGTACAAGGCCTTCCAGGAGCTGGCGATTCCCATTATTTTATCCAGTGGTGTTGGTTTAAGTGTCATTTTCATTTCCATTGCAGATGGATTTAATACGGAATTATTCAATTATCTCTTTGGATCTGTTTCAGCCGTCAGCCAGAATGATTTCTTTACGATACTAGGTATTTCTATCTTTATCATCCTTGTTGTTATCCTATTTTATAAGGAACTTTTTACCCTATCCTTTGATGAAGAACATGCGACGATATCCGGAATCCATGCAAAACGCATTCATCTGCTTTTTATCGTTTTAACCGCATTGGTTATCGCAGCTTCGATTCGTATCGTTGGTGTGCTGCTCGTATCTGCATTAATGACATTACCTGTTGCTGCGAGTATGCGCCTGGCCAAAGGATTCAAGCAGATGATGTTCTTATCTATTGTATTTGGTGAACTCGCTGTTATTATAGGATTAATATCCGGCTATTATTTAAGTATCCCACCAGGTGGTACGATTGTTATGGTATCTATTATTATTTTATTACTATCCATTGGCGTAAAACGATTGAACTTTAAGAAAGGCAGGGAAGCTGAATGAATGTAAATGAAGCAGTCGATCTTTTAAAAGAAAAGGGTTATAAAACAACAGGAAAACGAAAAGACATTTTAGCCTACTTTGAAGAAGTAAATGGTTATCGTACGGCTAAGGATTTAATTCAGCATATGGAATCCAGGTATGAAGGGATTAGTTTCGACACCGTTTATCGAAATCTCCATTTATATGATGAAATAGGTATATTGGAAACAACCGAATTAAATGGTGAAAAACAATTTCGGTTGAATTGTACCGAACATCACCATCATCATTTTATTTGTAATGATTGTGGAAAAACAAAAGAAATCGAAGTTTGTCCCATGGATGAAATAGAAAATTCACTTGCTAATTATGCGATTGAAGGGCATAAATTTGAAATCTATGGCCTGTGCCCCATTTGCCAAACACAGTAAAAGAGCTTGAGAGATGCTATCCCAAGCTCTTTTTTCTATCTTATCCAAATACTTCTTGAAGTACCTTGGATTCTTCATGATCCAGCATATTCTTCTGGATCACGTTATTAACAGGTTTATTCATCTGTTCTTTCAATTCATTAGCAGGGTCCGATTCACCTATGACATAAATCTTCTCCCAGCTTCTGTCCTTTGCCTGCTTATCCAATTTCGGTGCGATTTTCTTATACCAGCGCTGCTGATTCGCTTCAACTCTGTCTTCAAATTTTTCCGTATGTTGGTTGGTTGACCCGGATCCCGTATCTGTAGTCGTTTTTTCGCGCCAATCATTTATATTAAGATCCAACTCATAGGAATAGGTTTCTTCTATTTCATTTAAATAGACATCAATGACTTTGATCTCATTTTGTTGGACGAGTATGATTCCTGACTTCGGATATTCGGCACTTAGTTGCTTCAATTGATCTAATTGAGGTGTTTCCTGCCAATAAAATGCTGTCTCCAACGGCATTTGTACACGGTTCGCAAACCATACTTCCCCGTCCGCAGTAGCAAATAATACAATTCCTTTTAAAAAGTTCTGCTCATTGCCTACAACGAATCTTTCCACCTTTTCTTTAACCGCTTGAAAATTCTTTTGTTCTTCCTTATCATCGTCTTCCTTTAGATATTGTTCAAAATTGCGCAGTCCGTTTTTTAAATGAATTTTCCATTCTCCAGCCTGTTGCTCTGGATCAGATGGATCTGTGTTTAAGTACATCGTAAATACTTTATTTGAATTATCGGTTCTTACATTCTCTAATTTTTGAATTTCTTTGTTTAAGTCCATAGACGGTCGTACTCCTTCGTTAAAGAATTATTCCTTCGCTAATTATTATATATCCCTTTCAACAATGGTTTAAACATATGATTGCTTTAGGTCTCGCTAGCATCATACTCAAACAGCTTCCTTTTCATTTTTTTGCTGTTCGTTGGTTTTACTATTTCCATTCATTTTTTCCCGTAAACGATCATACGCTTTAAAGGAAGGGCTTGGACAAGGTGGTTGGCTTGTGATTAAAAAAATTGTTGCCATAATTACAGGAAGTTTCTTTATTGCAGTTGGCATTAATTATTTTGTTATCCCGCATCATTTACTGGATGGTGGAATCATTGGGCTGGGATTAATCGGAAAATATGCATTTAGTCTGCAACCCGGGTTGACGATTATTCTGCTTAGTATCCCTTTATACATGATTGCCTTTTTTTACAATCGGAGGTACTTTTACAACGGCATACATGGACTTTTAATATCCTCTTTCTTTATTGACTTATTACGGCCACTATCATTGTTCGAAGAGATGCCAATGCTGATTAGTTCATTAACTGGAGGACTCCTTATCGGAACAGGGGTTGGTCTGATGCTGTTAACAGAAACAAGTACAGGCGGATTAGACCTGTTGGCATTAATACTTTCAAAAATAACAGCTATTAACGTCGGCGTTTTTATTTTCATTATTGATGGTATCGTTTTATTGTTTGGTTGGATTGTCATTTCGGAAGTGACCATTATTTACTCGAGTTTGATGGTTTTTATGGTTGGGTTGACGACTTCAACGATTACAAGGGCGGGGACGGTTTAATGAAAGCAGCTAATAGAAGAATTTTTATCTTCTATATAATATTTAGGAACCTCGCATCCTCCAGGACTTAATAGCGGATGGCTTAGTTGTACTTATGCAGTAAGAAAGTAGTTATATTTTCTTATCTACTTATGAAAAAAACCTACTCTTCAAATCTAAAAGAGTAGGTTTTATAGATTTACTATTAATTTACACGGCGTACATGGCCGTTAAATTTGTCATTCCAATACCCACTAGTCATATCAGCCACTGCTAGGCCTGTGGAATTTTGTGCTCCAATAAATTGACCGCCACCTAAGTAGATGCCTACATGACTATTTGATCCAGCTGTGTTAAAGAATACCAGATCACCAGGTTGTGCATTACTGTATGAGACTTGAGAACCTGTACCTGCTAGCGCGCCTGTGGTGGATGGAATTGAATATCCTCCTTGTGCGAACGCCCATGATACAAATCCGGAGCAATCAAATCCGCTTGGTGTTTTACCACCCCAAGTATAAGGTACACCAAGATGTTCAAACCCAGCATTTATTACTGTGCTCAAGCCTCCACTACCATTCGTCGGTGTTGTTTCTGTTGAATTACTGCTGCTAGTATTATTGTTACTACTGTTATCACTGTTGCTACTGCTAGTATTATTGTTGCTGCTACTTTCTTCATTACTTACCGTTGTAACAATATCATCTGATTCTTCATCAGTTGATTCAGATACTTGGGCAACATTTTGTGAAGATGATGGTTCTGGTTGATTAGCATCAGCAATGTTCTCACTGACTTCATCTTCAAGTGTTGCTAATTCACTATCTTCCATCTCTAGCTCTTCTTTTAGTGCTTCTAAATCATTTTGTCTCGTTAGTAATTCTTCTTTAGATTCTTCATTTTGTTGTTTCTGGTCTTCAATTAATACAATCATTTCATCAAGTTCTGCCTTCTTATCCTCTAACTCTTCCAGCTTATCTAATACTTCCTCTTGTTTCGCTTCTACTTCCTGCTTATCATTTTCTTGCTGTTCTACAAGAGCTGCATCAGAGTCTGTAATTTTATTTACTGCTGAGACGCGGTTAACGAAGTCACCAAAGCTTTTGGAACCAAATATTACTTCCAAATAATTTACTTCCCCGCCATTTTTTTGGTAAGAAACAAGTCTGTCTTTTAAAATATCATAGCGTTTTTCAATTTTTTCTTCTAATTTACGAATCTCTTTTTCCAATGAATCTACTTTTTCTTCATTTTTTGCGATATCTTCTTCTGCTTCATCCATTTTGCCTTGGTTGTGTTCCAATGCGTCATCAACCAGTTCTATTTCCTCATTCAATTCTTCCAAGTCGAATAGCACATCAGCAATTTCAGCTTCCGCATCTGACAGATTTGCTTTTAGGTCTGAGCGATCACTTTCGATTTGCGATTGTTGGTTCTCTAATTCATCCAAGGGGTCCGCATGAGCTGAGGCACCCAAAAATGCACTTATACCAACCGTGGCTACTGTTGTAGCTGCTACTAATGTTTTTTTCAATTTTCTACCCCGCTTCCCTTACCACAACTGCAAACCACGTTTTTATGTATATTCATGTATGATTATTTCATCTTTTTTAGGTATTATACAGAAATGTGGTGATTATTTATTTTCTATGTAATCGTTTTGATTAGGTAATTCGTAGTATACCAGAGGAAAATGACAACCGTGTTATAGAGAGATTACAATTATATTTCAAAATCGACATAAATTGTAACTTTATTTAATTAACGCGAAAAATAAGATGTGAATGAAAACAACCCCGAAAGCACAGTTAAAGTGACTTCGGGGTTGTTTAATGGCATGAAGGATTGTCATTATCTAATTGGTAAACTGTTCTTTTTCCGTAGATCCTGTCAGTGCGCCTGTCGAAGAGGATCCACTTGAAATCACTTGTGCCACTTCGTCAAAATACCCTGTTCCAACTTCACGTTGGTGACGTGTCGCACTATAGCCATATCTCTCATTGGAAAATTCAGCTTGCTGTAACTGGGAATATGCAGCCATTCCCTTGTCTTTGTATTTTCTGGCCAGATCGAACATACTATGATTCAATGCGTGGAAACCAGCTAATGTGACAAATTGAAATTTATAGCCTATTCTACCTAATTCATCTTGGAAACTAGCAATCTCCTCCTCTGATAGTTTTCGTTTCCAATTAAATGATGGGGAACAATTATAGGCCAATAATTTATTCGGATATTTCTCATGTATTGCCTCAGCAAACCGTTTTGCTTCTTCCAAATTCGGCTCAGACGTCTCACACCAGATCAGATCCGCATAAGGAGCGTATGCCAATCCCCGGGCAATTGCCTGCCCAATGCCAGCTTTCGTTTTGAAGAAACCTTCTGACGTCCGTTCTCCTGTTATAAAATCAGCATCATAGGAATCTACATCACTTGTAATCATATCAGCTGCATTTGCATCCGTTCTGGCAATAATGACAGTCGGTGTTCCCATTACGTCGGCCGCAAACCTGGCTGCTATAAGGTTTTTTACGGCTGTCTGTGTAGGCAACAATACTTTTCCTCCTAAATGCCCACATTTTTTCTCTGAAGACAGTTGATCTTCGAAATGCACAGCAGACGCTCCAGCTTCTATCATTGCTTTCATTAACTCGAAAACATTCAATTGACCTCCAAACCCAGCCTCGGCATCAGCAACAATCGGAGCAAACCAATCAATGGATTCATCCCCCTCCGAATAATGAATTTGATCCGCTCGCTGCAATGCTTGATTAATTCGCTTTACAACATTCGGCACACTATTTACAGGATATAGGCTTTGATCCGGATACATTTCCCCAGCCATATTTGCATCTGCCGCCACTTGCCAGCCGCTCAAATAGATTGCTTTTAATCCAGCTTTCACCTGTTGTACCGCCTGGTTCCCGGTAAGAGCTCCTAGTGCATTCACATAACCCTCCTGATGAATAAGATTCCATAATTTTTTAGCACCTCTATTGGCAAGTGTATGTTCAATATCAAGTGAGCCGCGCAAACGAATCACATCCTCTGCCGTATAGGGACGCTCAATACCTACCCAGCGAAAATCATTTTCCCAATCATTATTCAACATTTCTGTACGTCTATTCATTCGTCATTTCCCCCTTTTAATAGCTTTCCATAAGCCGGTAATGTTAGAAATTCCAGTGCATCAGGAGTGAATATTTGCGTAAACTTCTCCTGATCATTGATTTGTACATTTGTTTTCTTCACTAACATATAACCACTCCTTTGTTATAATACATACAGTTATTGTTATATAACAACTTATACAAAAAAATTAATCCTCCTTTTTGGATAGACAGTATTCACATTCAAGCATATAGCTTTGTGGGTCAACATTTTTCCCACCACATTCCGGGCACACAGCAAGTCTTTTCGTTTTTTTCATTTCTTCCCCTCCCTTATGTTATGTAACAGTATGAAAATATCTTTTGTTGTTATAAAACAGTCTATTCGAATTATAGAAAAATTGCAACCCCTTTTTTAAAAAATATATAAAAATGTTATGCTAGTGATTATGTATTAGACGGTTAGAGGTGATCAGAGACTTGAGAAGATTTCATTTTTTTGGTAGCCGTGTTGTAAAAACGGGTGTGTCCATTTTTCTTACGGCATGGATTTGTGAATTATTAGGATGGCCACCGGTATTTGCGGTTATTACAGCAATTGTTACCATAGAACCTACTGTATCGGATTCCATAAAAAAAGGGATTGTTCGTTTTCCTGCGTCGGCTATTGGGTCAGCATATGCCGTATTATTTATCGCTTTATTTGGCAACTCACCACTCACGTATACGCTTGCTGCCGTTTTTACAATCGCTACATGTTTCAGGTTGAAATTGCATGCCGGATTGCTTGTTGCAACACTCACAGCTGTTGCCATGGTCGAGGTTATTCATAGCAATTATTTAATTTCATTTTTTATTCGCCTAGGTACAACAACGGTTGGATTAGCGGTTTCCACAGTGGTAAATATGTTTGTATTACCACCGGATTACACAGAAGACATTATGAAAAATATTCGAGCCATGAGTAAGCGAACAGGAAAAATCGTTGACATTGTTTTCCGGGATATCCTGGAAGATAAACATGATCAGGACACCCTTGAGAAAAATATGGTGGATCAACTTGAAACAAAGATAATGCAAACCGAAACCTTAATTCGTTTTCAAAAAGAAGAATCAAAATACCATCCGCTTGTAGGAAGCGAAAAACATCAATTTGATCATGCACAGAATCAGATGGCGCAACTGCGTTTAATCCATTACCATGTCGATAATTTAATCAACACCCCATTAAAAATGAACAACTGGTCAAAAGAGGAAAAAGATATTATATTACATGCTGTTACGGAGCTTGCTAAAGCATTGGAAAACGAATCGTACTATAATCCAGCCAAACACCAACATGAGTTACGACAACTAACGGAAATTTTTTGGGAGGATAATGAAGAAATTACAAGGAGTAGTAAACAGCATCCAACGAATTTCCCGCCGGAGTTGATTATACTGTATGAGTTACTGTCGATTTATAACCTTGTTACTAAATTTTATAAAGAGCAAAATAAATAAAGCCACATGTCAGGTGGCTTTATTTGTGTGTTCTATGATCGGGTTGAATTTTTTGCTTTGGGGTTTATTTCCACGCTCTCCAGTTGATACTCTCCCTGTGTGGTTGCTTCTTAAGCTATCCAACCAAATCACTTAATTAATTCATGCTTAAACGCATAAATCACAGCTTGTGTCCGGTCCTGGACTTCCAATTTTCCTAAAATATTGCTTACATGTACTTTCACAGTTTTTAATGCGATAAATAATTCATCCGCTATATCCTGATTTGATTTCCCCTGTGCTACTAATAGTAAAATTTCCATTTCACGATCTGTCAATTGATCATGTAGATTTTCAGCAGGTTTTTCCCGCATACGATTCATGATTTTCCCTGTAACTTCAGGTTCCAGAATTGATTGCCCTTCATACGTTGCACGTACTGCTTTAGCAATTTCGCTTGCTTTTGACGTTTTTAGCATATAACTCGTTGCTCCAGCTTCAAGTGCCGGATAAACTTTTTCATCATCAAGAAAACTTGTAACAATAATAATTTTCGCTTCCGGCCACTGTGCAATAATTTGGCTTGTTGCTTCAATCCCATCCATTTCTTTCATAACAAGATCCATCAAAATAATATCCGGTTTTAATTCCAATGCCTTCTCAACAGCAGGCCCACCATCATCCGCTTCAGCAACGACTTCCATATCGGGTTGAGCAGAAAGGTATGATGAAACACCAATTCGAACCATTTCATGATCATCGGCAAATAAAATTTTAATCATTATGCTCACCCTCTTTTCGTAGGTTTGGAACTTTTACCTCTAACTGTGTACCTTCATTGGGCACACTGATAATTTTAAAGTTACCTCCAACCTCATAAGCACGTTCACGCATATTTTGCAGACCATAAGAACCTGTTCTTATATTTTCCATATCAAAGCCCTTTCCGTTATCAACTGTTCGTAAAATCACTGTTTCATCTCGTTCAATTAATATTACATGAAATGTGGCAGCTTCTGCATGTCGAAGTGTATTCGACATAGACTCCTGCAGGATGCGAAAAAGCTGATCCTCCACACCTTTATCGGCGGTGAACTCCTCAACCTTCCAATCAATCTCCATCGGTACTTTTTGTGTCATCTCAACCAGTAGTTCCTCGACACCTTTTTGCAGGGATTTCCCTTTTAATGCTACTGGACGAAGATGAAGTAATAATGCACGCATTTCGAGTTGGGATTGATGAATCATATTTTCCACCATTTGCATCTGTTTTTTAATCGATTCGTGTTCCGGCGGATTCGATTCATTAATGGCCGACATCATCATTGATGCGGCAAACAGTTGTTGACTCACCGAATCATGCAGTTCCCTTGCCAATCGGTTTCTTTCCTGGACTACAATTTCCTGAAGGCTTTGTTCTCGTTCATTGGCCCTTTCTGTAGCAAGCCGTTGTGAATACTCTGCCTGGTTTCTGAGCTTCTCTTGGAGTTGCTCCATTCGCTGCTCTATACTGTCTAGTTCTTTGTAGACCGCCTCATCAGTTGTAAACTTTTGTCCTTTTACCATTTCATCAAGCCTACGATCAATCTGATGAAGCCGTTGTTTCCAGTACCATCCTGTTGATAGACCAAGTATAGTACCTGCTGTGATTGATGTCCCTATCACCAATACCAGAAATGATACATTGCCAATTTCCTGTTTGAAAATAAGTGACCAATCGTCTAAAGGAAAAGCCAGCAATGTTAAACCAACTAATATAACTGCAATGAACAAACTAAACAGTATTGCGGTGAAAACATGACGTATAATTGTACTCATATTCGTTTCACCTCAATATCTCCGGAAAATAGAGAGGTAATGATTTTTACACGAGGATATGAGTTGTCATAGTTTGGGGTTTGATATAAAAGCGATTTATTCATTAATTTCCAATGATGTTTTCCAAAAATATGTGCCCTGCCGAAAACAGAGCTGTGATGAATACTCACTTCCACCTCGTAGGGAACAGAAATTTCAATATTTCCCATTAGGTGTCGTATGGAAATGACTGCTGTATCATTAGGCAGAACCGTGTTGCTTAGATCAATCACGCGATCCCCAAATGCTCCATGAATATTTACATCCCGCCATTGGTATGCAGCATCCTCCGTTTCCTGGTCATCAAACAGTTTATGATCAAATAACGGTTTCATCTCTATGACAGGATCCATCATTACTTCATCTGTACCAGGAAGAATCGGATTGAAGCGTTCTGCTTCTTTTTTGGACTTTGAATAATTAAGTATAAATAAAACAATTGCTGCAATTATCAAGAATCGAACCGCCAGCAAATTCAATACAGCAAATACCAGACCAACTAATGAAATCCAAAATAAAATTTTACCCCATAATTGGTCGAATTTTTTCCAGCCGATATACATAAAAAAACCGGAGAATAATGCCGGGATGATGGTGCCTCCAAAAAAGAAGGCTATTTCGAAAATAAAGAGGATCACTCCAATGATCAGAATCCAGTTGTACGTATCTGTTGTCAGCCTTTTGAACATGAGAGTGACCCCCTTCTTTATTATGTAAAACAGGCGCAGCGGACTGCACCTGTTTCAGTATATCACTTTTTCTTTAAATGCGTGTTCAAAAGGAGGATAAAAAGGACCGAGAAGTTCGAGGCGGCGTGGCTTTGAGTAGCGGAACATATGCAATTAATACGTGAGCAAACGTTCTAGCACGCAGGAAAAGCGTTTTTCTTTTCCAAGGAACGGAAAAGCAAGCCAACGAAGAAATTCGATGTGTCATTTTTACCGGACTTTTTTGAACATCCTCTTTAAAGTTTGGATAGACTAATTTGCTTTATCTTCCATTTCTTTTTCTAGCTTGGCAATTTTACTGTCAAACGTGCTTCGGTAGTAGGAGCTATTTACCTTATACTCCAAGCCCTCAATGTATTGTTCCATTTCTTCAAAGCGGGAAAACGGTTTGTCTGAAGCTTCTTCGGTGACTTTATTTATCTGATGATTCGCATGTGCAATATTCTCACGTCCCATTAATTCCATGCGGCGCAGGTGCATGTCCTTTAGCTTATGCTTCATTTCTTCATATTTTTGTTCCAGTGTTTCCAATTGTTCGACTGCTTCTTCACGGGAAGACTTCATACGATCAGCACGTACTTGATATTCCTCATGTTCCTTCATCGCAAATTCACGCATCTGCTCTTCACCGGCTTTTGCTGCAATATTTGCCTGCTTCAATCGCTTATCTGCAATATCTTGTGCCTTATGATACTCTCTCGTGAATTCATCTTTTAGTTTATATTGACGATCTACCAGTTTTCTAACTTTATCCTTTTCCTGTTCACTTTGACGCAGGTATTGATTTAAAGCAGCGATTGGGTTTTTCTGTTCCTTTTGATCCATCATATTGTGTAGATCTGCTGAAATCGTATCTTTCATCCGTGTAAATATGTTTGTAGACATTGAAATTCTCCTTTTTTAGTTATTTATTTCCGACCATTGTCTTTCAAAATTTGTAAACGGGTCATCATCATGTGCCACATGTACAACCGGGTCGCTGTCATCTTTCTTCCAGCTTGAATAAATGAGATACAGTGCATAGGCTGCCACTAAGCCGATCACCGCAAATATATTGGATAATGCGATACTGAGTAAAATCAAGCCAACGATCACCCAGCCAATTTTTCCTGCTGTTGAGCCACTTTTTACGAATTTCTTAAATACTACGTACAACAGCCAAACACTAAGGGCTAAAAAAACCATTGGCCCAAGGTTAGCCAGTAAGATGATCAGAGCAACTAACCCACCGACAAACAACATAAATTTTTTCATCACTTCCGCCTCCTTTCTTTATCCTGATTTCATTTTACCGAGGAAACGAGAAGTCAGTAATGAGCCTGCGCCATATTTTGGAATAGGACTTCAGGCGTATTGGGGTGTAGCTCTTAAGATTCTGCTGAGATAGTATTGTTTTTTCTGCATTGAACAGAAATGATTGGAGTTTTGGATTATGAAGTGTGTGATGAAAGAATAGAAAAAGCCATTAAAGGGTCCCATACCTCCCCTTTAATGGCTTTTTTATGATTTGGCACATCCGAATTCTTCAGCAATCAATTCATATGATTTTTTTCTTGCCTCATAGCTGTGTGTAATCGTGACGATCATGAATTCATCTGTCCCATACAGATCCTCAAGCTCTTCAAGCTGCTGCCGTACCTCAGCCGGGTTGCCAATAATCGTGTTATTTCGCAAATCCTGTATGGTTTCTTTCTCTTTATTGGAAAAGTTATATGCCTTCGCTTCCTCGACAGTTGGTACACCGTCTTTACCCTCGCCTATTTCTTGTTGGACTTTCCAGAGAAAATTGCTTGATGCGAGCTCTTCTGCTTCTTCCGTTGTTTCACCGCAAATAACAGACACAGTAACAATAGCTTCAGACTCCGCCGTAGAGCTTTCACGGTATTTCTTCACAATACTGGGTCCGTCCTTGTCTGTCATAAAGTGGCCAAACGCATACGGTATACCTTTTTCTGCTGCTAAAATGGCGCTTTTTTCACTAGTCCCGAGTAACCAGGCTTTAGGTGGGGCTGCTGGAACCGGGGAGGGTGTAATTTTTGAATACATATGATCATCTGGAAAATCCAAATCACGACGCAGGAAGGTTAGCAGTTCAGACAACGATTCAGGCATTTTACGAACCTGTTCCAGGAAATTATCTGATAGTGCCATGGTAACTTCCGCAGATCCACCGGGTGCACGACCAATACCCAGATCAACCCGCTCAGGATATAATGTAGCTAGCATGTTATATCTTTCTGCGACGTTGTAAGGCTTATAATGTGGCAATAAGACAGCACCTGCGCCGATCCGAATTCGCTCTGTTTGAGAACCAATAACCCCAAGCACGATATCCGGAGCTGGTGACGCCAGACCTGACAAGTCATGGTGCTCGGCAACCCAATACCGGGTGTAGCCTAATTCATCTGCTCGCTTCGCAAGTTCTACTGTAGCAGTTAACGCATCTTTAGGAGTTTTTCCAGAAGAAATCGGTGATTGGTCTAATATACTAAGTTTCATTATGTACCTTCTTTCTTTAGGGAAATCTATACTTCTTCCTCTTTCCCAATCTCATCCACGATTTTCTCCGCAGCTCTGCGATAATAATTACTCATACTTGTTAGTGTTGCTACCATTAATAACTGTTCCAGGTATTCCGCGTCTGTATCTTCCAGTTTCACTACCTCTTTGCTGACTTCTTGTTTATGTGCCTGAACATCTTCCTTAAACATATCCACATTTGTTTCCGACAGCTGCAAATAACGCTTGTACAGATGCTGTAAATCAAAGTCATCTTCTGTCATCTTTGTATTCAGTTTATCCAAGGTCGTTTTCACATCACTGATCGAGAACGCACCCTTCATCTGATAGATCATGCTTATAAGAATCAGATGGTCTTTGGAGTATTTTTTATTTTGAATGGGAAAAAATAATTTACCCTTGGCATAATTATTAATCATTGTTTTTGTCAAAACTTTTTCATCATTATTACGCTTGGAGCCGGCAAATTTATTTTCAAATAACTGTATGACTTGATCCATGTACAAATCAAGATCCGGTATCTCTTCAAAGGATAAGTGGTTATTCAAGTCCAATTCTTGTATTATCGTGTCTATGTTTTTCATCATAAAACTCCATTTTTTGTTTGAGTCTATTATAGTGCAAAATTTTTTTAAAGTAAAACATTGACTACTTAATAACATGCATATATCATGGTTATATAGTTTTTAAAACTACATAGCAAAATAAAGGTGTTGATAATTTGGGAATATACATTCGTGAACCAGTAAACGGGTTTACACATTTGTTCGGGGCAGTTTTATCTTTTGTAGGTCTACTTGCATTAGTTATTAAAGCTCAGGTAACAACAGAATCTGCACTTGCGATAATGGCAGTAATTATTTTTGGTGTTAGTATGATTCTATTATACGCGGCATCTGCCACCTATCACATGGTAGTAGCGAAAGATCGGGTAATTGCTTTTCTAAGACGGATAGATCATTCGATGATTTATGTATTAATTGCGGGTACATATGCACCCCTCTGTTTGATCAGTTTAAATGGTGTAACAGGATGGGTGCTTTTCGCCGTTATAAGTCTGATCGCTATCTTAGGGGTTATCTTCAAACTGGTCTGGTTCCATTCACCAAGGTTGCTATCAACCAGTCTTTATGTTGCGATGGGATGGCTTGTCATTTTCTTTACTCCTGCCCTGGCACCGATTTTAGGTACTGGTGGAATGACGATGCTCATTATTGGTGGCCTGTTTTACACTGTCGGAGCTGTCATTTATTGGCTAAAACCGAAGTTCCTTTCATTTAAACATTTCGGTTTTCACGAGATTTTTCATGTGTTTATATTGTTTGGGAGCCTGTTTCATTTTTGGTGTATTTATGGGTATGTGCTTTGATAAGATAGGTTTATAGAAACTGCTATGATTGCAGATAGTATAATACAAAACTGATAGGGGACACATATTTTCATATCAATATTATGTGTCCCCCCACTCAATTATAGCGCCAATTTGCTAACTAGCTACAACTTCTCATTCATTCGCTCACCCCAATCACGCAAAAACTGATAATACTGGGGTAAGTTCCCAAAAATTTCAACGGCTAATTCTTCATTATACATATGTACAGTCATATTGCGATCATTTACCATACGTAAACCAAGAACTGTCTCATTCTCAGACAACAGCCCGATTTCACGAAAAGAACGTATAACACCCTTAGGAGAACCGATATCTAATCCTTCTATATCATATAAATAATGTTTTGCCGCTTTCCAGCAAGATTCAAAGCTATTTTTAAACCGCTGAAATCCTGCATTTCTTTCGATAGTAGAAGGGATATTAATGTCAAGTATCTCTTGCAACGTATTTAAATTCCTCTCAACGTTTTGAAGTCGGTCGTTTAATCTTTCCATAAATTATTCCTCCCGATCACCTCATGTTTCTGACTCTTGGAATTCAAGGCGATCACCCTCATTTGTTGTTTTCCTCATTATAGCATTACGTAGATGAAGACGGAAAATACAGCAAAAACTTTTCGCGAGCATCCTCAAAATGCTTCCACACTTCTCTTTCCGTGAAATTTATTTTCTCTTCTTCAAACAGCGTTCTGCCAAATCGGAATATCCCTTCTTGTTCATCGTGAAAAACTTTCTTCAGCTCATGCTTTGGCGGAAAAGTATTTTTACCAATAGGATATGGGATGTGGAAAGAAAAATGAAAATCATCCACTTCCTCACTTTTGACAGAGAGATAATACAGGGAGTAATAATCATTTATTTGATCATATTTGCATGCTTCACAATTGGTTATTTCCTTTTGGTACATATCAAAATAATCCCATTTACTCATGTAACCAAATTCCCTCAGATCACACCATCTATCATAATGATCGGAACAGAAATGCAAATTGAATCTTTTATGTGGGAATGGTGGCCTATAAAATGAAAGCTGTGTATAAGGCGAAAGCATGAGCAACTCCATGACACTGTTTTTTGATTGGTAAAATTGCTCCTTTTTTCGATCATACTCGTCCCCTTTTTTCCTTGCTCGAAATGCTTTGGATTGGAATTCTTTTGCCCACCGGCTTAGCCATACCGCCCAAAAGGATAACTGAAGCGTAGCACCCAATTCACCGCTTTCCTTGAACCATTTACGAAGCATTTCTTTCCATTCGTTTTCATAAAATTCCCGCTACCCTTTATTACTCAAAAAATTATGAGTCATCTCCCTTGTTTGACTGGAGGTCACTCCACTTCTTGTAAGAAGTTTAAAAATATACCACCCTATATCTATTACATTAGCTACGGATTTTGATTGCTGAAAAATTTACAAGAACTTAAGAGATTTTTAATAATTAATTTATAAATATTAAGTATAATTAGTTGGTAGAGGCTGAAGTACCTTCTAGCCCCTTGAAGACAAATCAAGTAAATTTATTTAACCAGACTAAATAATTGCATGTTGCTGAAATGAAATCCATGCCTTTGAGGTGCAGTTACTTTATTCTATATAACTTCCATGATCAAGCGTGTTATTGGAAAGGTAATCAAAGAATGAAAAAAAGAAACATCGTGGAGGTATTAACTTGGACTCAACTATCACTTTTATTAATAATTTAAACTTTTTTATGTTCATTTTATTTACACTACTGTATTCGTATAAGATCGTGTATATATTAATTGCATTTAAGGCTAAAAAAGACAATAAGACCGTGCTTGGGGATGTCCATTCCTACAAATACGCAGTGGTTATTGCAGCTCGAAATGAAGAACTCGTCATTTCAGAGCTAATAAAAAGCATAAAAAAACAGAAATACCCCGAAGAATTCATTGATATTTTCGTAGTAGCAGATAATTGTACCGATAATACCGCACAGGCTGCTACAGAATCAGGGGCAATTGTCAGGGAGCGCTTCAATAAAGAACAGATTGGAAAGGGCTATGCTCTCGACTATATGTTTAATATCATCAAAAAGGAATATGCATCCAGAGAGTATGATGGCTTTTTAGTGTTAGATGCCGATAATCTCCTTGATAAGAACTATGTAGCGGAGATGAACAAGACCTTTAATCAGGGATACAGGGTAATCACCAGCTACAGAAACTCTAAGAATTATGATCAAAATTGGATCTCTTCTGGTTATGCGCTCTGGTTTTTGCATGAAGCTGAATATCTTAACCTTCCAAGAATGACGATTCACACCAGTTGCGCCATTTCCGGAACAGGATTTCTGGTAGATGCTGATTTGATCAAAAGAAATGGAGGCTGGATTCATCATCTTCTAACAGAAGACATCGAGTTTACGGTTTCAGAGATTCTTAACGGAGAAAAGATTGGATATTCCAGAAACGCAGTGTTTTATGATGAGCAGCCAATCACCTTCAAGCAGTCTTGGAACCAGAGATTACGCTGGGCGAAAGGTTTTTATCAGGTCATAGGCAATTATGGCAAAGATCTGATCGTCAATATCTTTAAAGGAAACGGCAACAGTTTTGCCAGCTACGATATGGCCATGACAATAATGCCTGCTATGCTCATTGCATGTGCCAGTATTGTGATCAATGGCGTGTTCTTTTTTGGTGGCTTGTTTGAAATATTTGACCAGCAAAAGATTATTCAAGCAACCACTATAGCAATGTTAAAATCCGTTGGTGGATATTACGGGATATTATTTATCATTGGATTCATTACTATAGTGACGGAGTGGAAAAAGATTCATTGTCCCGGCTGGAAAAAAGTCGCATATACATTCACTTTTCCGCTATTTATGTTTACCTATTTACCAATCGCTATCGCAGCTCTGTTTAAGGATGTTAAATGGAAACCAATCGCCCACACAGTGGTGAAATCTATTGATGATGTTCGATAATGATGTGGATTCTTGATTTTCCATCAATACAAAATCGATTCATAAACGTTTTAACGCTTATGATATCCTTTGGGATCCTAATTGCATTCATTATGTTCGAACATTAAAAATACCATTTTATGCTTAGCGGGCATAAGTGGTTTTTTGACAAATAATCAATGAGCTTTAAATCCCCCCTACCTTCTGGGTTCTGATTCTGAAATTCAAGGCAATTTTCCTATTATAGCATTATATCGTTTACATCAACTAAAAAATTCTATAAAACTCAATAAAAAACTCAATCCACCCACGAAAACAGCGGAAGGAATGACAATCCACCTTCGAAAACGCGGCCTGACAGCATCGGATAATTCCTCATCCCCATAAGGGACTACAGCAAAAAATGCACTGTCCATCATTTCCCGGTAGATATTTTTAATCCATGTATTTACGAAAAAGATAAAGCAAAGAAACACGATCCATTTTAACCAGACAGGCAAAACAATGATCCCAAATAGACTAAGACCAACTAACTGGCTATAACTGGCCATATATCCTTTATTACGTAAAAAGGCCTTCAATAGAAATTCAAGCAGGCCATTTTCTTTACTTCGCACCTGGAAAAATCGTCCGGAATTTCGAAATAGCATTGGTCGTTTTCCTTGCTTGACTGGAGGCTTCTCCACTTCCTGTGAGAAGTTTAAGATCAATTTAATATAGCGCACGCGTTCCGATTGTTCGATAGCCAATTCCTGCAGAAAATGGCGATTTGTTTTCACAAATTGGGTCATATGAAAATAGCAAACAAACCCTATAACAAGTAAACTGCCAACTGCCAGCATCATGCTATTCATGTTTAAAATCAGCAAATGCGACACCATAAAAACAGCCGGAAAAACGATCCATTTCGTTACTGTGCGCGTGATTATTTTTTTCAATGATAAAAAAGAAAGCCGGAATGCAATCACTGCTATAAATAAGAACGAGATGTCCATCACTAAAAAATCATAAATAAATACAAGAATCGGTAGTATAACGATAAACATTAGAGCCGTGCTTAAAATGACCCGCAAAACCGAATAAAGAAAACCCGATAACTTCAATTGATATATAAGTTTCTTTCGCTGCATCAGAAACAGCAAATCTGCTTCCAAGAGAAAGGTTCGGAAATTCCCTATTATGAACAGAATTAGAATTAACCCTATTAAAATAGAAAACGGAATTTCCTCACTCCAGTAGAGGTGTATATCCTGCCACATCTCTATATACACAAAAGGAGCAATGATAAGTGCCGGTACGACGACATATAAAATCACAGACCAATCAAAAACAGAACGCAAAACTTTCCATTGAAATTTCCATTCCTCAACGAACCGCCTGCGAAAAAGCTGCCTACCAGTCATCATTATCACGCTCTGTAAGGACACCGAAACAATCAAATAATGAGCCCTGCTGTAAACCACTATCCCTACGAATTTCACCAAGTGTCCCACGCGAAATCACCTTTCCATTTGAAATCAGAATAAAGCGATCACATATCTTTTCAGCTGTATCAAGGACATGTGTGGACATAAGAATACCTGCGTGACGCTCCTTTTCCTGATTAATCATTTCCAGCAGCTTACTTATTGCGGTTGGGTCTAATCCCATGAATGGTTCGTCGATTATGTATAAACTGGGCTGCTTCAGCAACGCAAGCACAATCATCCCTTTTTGCTGCATTCCTTTTGAGAAATTCTCCGGGTAGTGGTTAACCACATGAGACAGGCGAAATGCTTCCAATAGTTTCTTAGCTTTGGAGGTGAATTGCTGTTCGTCCACTTCGGAGACAGAGAATAGAAAATCAAGATGTTCCCACAATGTCAAACCATCATAAAAAATTGGCCTTTCCGGAATATAGGCGTATTCATTTACATGAATACCTCCTTTTGTATGGTTCAGAATTCCGAGTATGGCTTTAATTGTCGTGCTTTTTCCAGCCCCATTGGGACCAATCAACCCGACAATTTCACCTTTATCAATAGAAAAGGAAATATTTTCTAATAGCTTGGCATCAGCTGAATATCCTCCTTCTGTAATGTTAACTGTTAGTACATTATTTTCGCTCATTTATTCCAATACCTCCAATACCCACAGTTCCTATCTTAATTATACCATACACGAAAATGCCCTCATACTTAGTATGAAGGCATTTTGCATTATTCCTCTGAATCTCCCTCTTCAATTTGCCAAGAACCATTTCTTCGTGGATCTCCCCCACCGTACATTCCTTGTGCCTTACCTTGTCCATTAAGGATAACCCCAAGGCCTTGAACACCTCCATAGAAAAGCGGAGAGTCATGTCCGATAACAGAATATCCCATATCACGGAGCCTCTGCATCGTTTCTTCAGGAAGCGCTTCTTCTACATATATAACTTCTTCTTCATTATAAAAACGCGATGCTTCAATGGCTTCTTGTAGGCTAACTCGCCCGTCATCTTCGTTAAACGCATGCTGGTATTGCATGATTGTTTGGAAGAGCATCGCTGGTATACGCCTTCCGCCAGGACTACCAATACCAAGAACCGGTTGCCCACTCTCTTCAAAGATTAACGGTGATACGAATGATCTCGGTCTTTTGCCAGGTTCATATCGATTTATGGATTCGTCGTTCTGGCTGAAGTTTTGCATTTGGTTATTGAGAAAGAATCCATTCATATACCTGCCTGATCCATAAAATTCTCCTAACGAATGGGTGGCTGAGACCATCCTACCCTCTTTGTCCACAATAACAAAGTGTGTGGTATGCCTTGAATCTGCTTCCTCTGAAGGAGAATCAAATAACGTGGATGTATCTGCTTCTGTTATTTCGTCATAAGATATCTCATTGAACATGTCGTCAATATAGGCATCACTCGTAAAAGTTTCATGATCGATCTGGTCAAATTGCGGGTCACCCAATGTATCAACACGATGGCTATAGGTTATTTTTGTAATCTCATTCATGAGATGCATATAAACATGTTCCAGTTCATCATGATTTACCAGTTCCCCAAATGAAAAGTCCTCCGGTATATCCTCATCAGGAAACACTTCTGTAAGATCTATTTTCTCGGCCAATTTTAATGCTTGAAGTACAACCGTACCTGACGAAGGTGAAGCACCACCATAAACGACTTGGTTCCCAATTTCTGTCTTAACCGGTTCGGATACTTGAGGTTCATATGCTTCCAAGTCTTCCGCTGTAAAACCTAATTCCTCTTGGAGCGCCTCTCCAACTGTCCCGCTATAAAATCCATCCGAGCGATTTTCCTGAATAAGCGTCAATGTTTCCGCCAACTCTTCTTGTACAAGGAGATCATTAACTCCTACTACCTGACCACCTGGGAAAAACAACTCCCTATCCTGTGGATCCAGCTGAAGATAACGTACAGCACTGCTTGTCTGCTGATTAAAAATCTCTCCGACTTGAAAACCTTCTTCAGCTCTTTCTATAGCCGGTGCTAAAAGTTCTTCCCAAGCCGTTTCTCCATGACTTTCATGAATGAAGTCCAACCCTTTCACAAGACCTGGAACAGCGACTCCTCTATCCGGCCACTCCCCACTAACTGGAGCGGCTTCTCGATAATCATAGCTGACAGCCCCTTCTTCCGGATCATGATAAAGCATGATACCGCCACCGCCTATACCTGATCCGTATGGTTCAACCACATTTAGCATAAACGAAACAGCCACAGCTGCATCAATAGCATTTCCGCCATCTTCAATAACTTGCATACCTACATCTGCAGCTAACGGGTGAAGTGAACTAACCCCGTAAACCTCGACACGTGGCTCTTCTGCATTATTTGTATTCGTCTCATTTTGGCTGCCAACAGATTCCACTTGTCTATCCGTAAAATCACCACTGGAATACGGCTCTCTGAACGGGTCAAATTCATCTTCAAAATAAAAATTCCAACCAATTAACCCAACCATGACAATTCCTGCAATAATATAGGTGACCTTTAAATAACGATTGACATTCATGATGTGATTTCCACTCCTTCAAGGACACCCGCTTTATCTAAGTCAATGTTTAGTCGTCCGTTTTCCACCGTCCACCAATCATTGTCCAACTCTTTCCGCAGTGTCCTGAATATGCGATAGTCCCGATAAAATTTCGTCAAGCCTTCTGTTTCCCTCGGACGGGTATCTTCAATATACATCGGTACAAACGAAAGTTGCTTGGAACCATCATCTAAGAAATCAAGTTGAGCGATGGCGGATTCCTTCGTTCGGCTCCAGCCCTGATCAAAAACGAAATTTCCCATACCATTCATAACAATTGCGCGATTTCCTTCTGCACCTTCTACGACAGAAACAGGTTCCAGTACATGAGAGTGATGACCAATGATAATATCTGCACCATAGTTAGCTAAGTATTGAGCCAGTTCTTCCTGACGATCATTGGAGCCAACCTGGTACTCATCTCCCCAATGGATATGGACAATCACAATATCTGCCCCGCCTCCATCTTCTTCCTCAGGTGCTTTTGCCTGAAGCAGGCGATCTCTTAACTCCATCATCCCTTGATTCTGTGGTGTGAATACGCCTCCTACATAGTCCTGCGCACTGAATCCTTGTACAAAAACATCCGTAAAGCCAATGATGCCAGCACGAACGTCCTCATTGATATCAAAATAGGACATTTCAGCAGCATCAGTCGCTCCCTCCTCTATTTCCTCTTCTGAGAGGTTCATGGCATCACCGATTCCCACTGTATCAAATGACGCATTTTCGACATGATCCAACGTTTGCTGAAGTGATAAATCACCAAAATCAAGTGCATGATTATTGGCAAAGCTAACAGAGTCAAACCCTGCATTGCTGAGCGCATCGATGGCCCATGGTTCTGAATGAATATGGATATCTTTGTTATGTAATTCCGCATCATCCATCACTGCCTTTACTTCTTCGTCCTCCGTATTTAGTATCGGTGTTTCAAAATTTCCGGTAACATAATCCGATTCATCAAAAAAAGGCTGAACATATTCAAAGACACGGTCCATCGGTTCATTGCTTCTAACAGCAGCATCATGTACATGACGTCCCATCATCATATCGCCAACGATTGACATCCGGTATTCTACATTATCGGCCCTAGTATCAGACGGCACAGAAGCTGAAAAGAACAATTGATGACCGAAAAAAGGAATCGCTAATACAATGATCGCAATGATAGAATCACGTAATGCCCTATCACGATGACGGATCGTCCACAATTTTATTCTTTCCTTAAAAGACAATTCTTTCGACATTTTTAAACGCACCTACTCTAAAATAAATGATAAACCGTAATAATGACAAATGTAAAAAAGGCGATGATAAATGTTGATGAGAATGTGGGTAGAACTCCCTGCTTATGAATGGAATTTGCAATCAATCCAGGCACAATAACCCCTATTCCCCTTAACTCCATAATCGGAAAAGGTGTTAGCGGATAGAGATAATCCATTCCCATCTTCAACAATACCCCTACAGTCAGCATAGCGGCAAACTTGCGTCGTCCATATAATACGGTTACGCGTCCTATTACTTGTGTGACAATGAGATATGTCAGCAAACTGATGACTGCCACTACAACAATATACATTAATTGATCGAAAACGAGCGCAATGTATCCCGGGACAACTAATCCTGCAGGGACAATTCCTGTTTTTTCAGCATAAATCAGTGAAAGCAGAACACCTATAATTATAGCAATATATAAATCTGTACCAAACACGTTGTTCCAACTCCTTCATCAAAGTCCTGCTTATACTTGTCTCCATTGTTTAAGAAGGAGACTCGGCAAAAGCTTTTTCTTTATGGCGTGATTGTTTATTTTGTTTCTTCGTTTCATTAGATTCAGAAACGGTTGTTTTCTCCAATTCCAGTTGTTCCATGGCGTCCGCTAGTTCCTGGCCGCCTCCGTGGATATTTCCAACTCCGTAAATTGAAGTTTTTTCCGGTAGTCCCCTGATATATGCCAATACTTGCCCCGTAGCGTGTTTTTCAAGGTTAATAAGGTTACTTATAGGCAATTTTTTATTTTCATATGCTTGTACAATCGGTGTAACACTTTTTCCTGTCAGGATGAGCGTATCCGCGTCTAATTCGGGGAGCACCTCTTCGGCAAACTGGATGGTCCGATCGACACGATCCTCGCGACAGTTCATAATCACCACATTATTTTCAGAAGGATAATCTTGTTCCTGAATTTTGTTCCAAATATTAATGGTAGAAGTTGTATCATTTGCTGCAAAACCGTTAAAGAAAAAGCTTGGGGCTGATTCCCTGCCAAAAGCATGAACCCGCAGTGCACCAGGATCCACAGGCGCGTTAAGCATGCCTCGGAGCGCGACATCCCGGTCAATCTCAAGGATATCAGCAACAGCCAAACCGATTGCAGCATTTTCGGCAAACATCATAAATGGAAATTCTGTTAAATACGCATCATCGATAAGATCCGTATCCGCAACCACTACTTCACTACCACGACGCCCTGCAATCTCTGCGAAGTAACGATAATAGTGTGTAGGAGGTATGACGACATAACCATTGTGGGGAATAGTGCGACTAAATGCCTCTGCAATCTGGTCAATAGTCGGTCCCATGGCATCTAAATGGTCTTCCATTACATTTGTAATAACCGTGATGTTTGCTTTTACAAAACGTTCCTGAAAAACCTTCTGGTATTCCGGATTCACAGCCATACATTCTGTCACAAACGCGTCTGCCCCGCGTCTTGCTACTTTATTAATCATCACTTTTTGCTCGGAGATGTTTGGCCCTTGCAAGCTTCTGGTGATAGATTCCTCTTCCTCTTTATCCCAATAAAATAAACGAGGGGACGTCCCGGTAGTTTTACCAGCTACACGCTGCCGGTCTTCTTTGATAATTCCCATCACCAACCGTGTTACTGTAGATTTACCTCTAATACCGTTAATAAGGATCCTAGTGGGAATTCGATTTACATTTCTATCCAACTTTTTTCGCTCACGTATCCCTATGTATAAAACAATGACGGCAAAAAACGTCAAATAAATCAGCTCATTCATGTTAAACCTCCTAGTAATCTATGAAATTATACTACTTTTACCATAATTCAACAACTTATAAAACCGATTCGTGATACTAAAATATCAAGTTAGCATATCTCAGATTTTGGTTAGTCGCTCCTTTAAAATATACTCCTATCTTAATATACATGCCGCTTCGACAAGCTTCTAATTTGCGTATAGTATTATATGTCAGAGAGGCAAAGGAGGAAATACAATGGGTAAATGGAGACAAAGAGGGTTTGACAAAAACGGAAACCAAGAGATGTATATGTCAAGATCAAATGGTGGTTGTGGAATGGAAGCAGACACGGAAGATAACTCAAGAAGAAAAAAGAGACGTGATAGTGATAACACCAACGTAAAAAATAGCGGAAATTCTTATGTTAATGTTGATGTTTATATCGACTCTGACCATAAGGCAAAAGTCCGTTCAGATGTAGATTTTAATGAAAAAGAGGATCAAGAACAAGAACAGGAGCAGGAGAAGAAACAGGATAAAAAGAAGCATAAAAAACACTATTAGCAATAAGTGAAGTGGGATAGCTTTTCCTACTTCACTACCATTTTGCAAAAATACGGGCAGCGTAAACGCTGCCCGTAACATTGTCATTGCTAACAATGATTTTGATTCATATCCTTGCTTCCACTATTAAAAACACAGATCATCATCAATCGACAATTCCTGCGCTTTTAAAAGAAAACTGGAGCTTTCTTCTTACTAACTCTGTTTCCAAGACCAGAATGAAGTCTTGACTTAAGTTAAGATCCAGTGCTTTTTTGTACGAGTCAACCAAAAGCTCGTCGGATAGATATTCCATACTGCACCTCCTTCCCACAATGAAATTTGAAAAAGTAGTTTCCGCATCACCTCCTTTCATCAAATGACACAAATGGGAAAACCTGGTTACTCGTCTAAAAGAAAAAAAGCATATCAGAAAGAGTAAGGTCAAATTTAAAACTTGGCCTGATCCCTTGATATGCTACAGGTGTATAGGTTAATGCTTTGCATACGGGTAGCGCTTTACTAAACTAATTTTCTCAAAGTCAGTCACTGCGCGCAAATTATTACATTATTATTTGATATTCAACATTATCGGCATGAAAAAAGATGACACTCGAGGCATCCGAAAGAGCCTAAAAACAACCCTAGAATGGGATACTATCCATACAACTGTTGCTTCATTTGTATATAATAGTGATCACGAAGGGTGTTGGATAACCTGAATGAAGATCCTCCTTTATTATAGAAATAATTAAATGCATCCTCATCCTTTAATGAAAAAGAATTTGAAAAATTAATGAACAGGAGGATTTTTATGGGATTTGGAATTTGTGGCTGTGGGTATCAACAACCTGTTGTCCAACCTAAAACTGGTGGTGGAACAAGTGAAACAAAGCAAAAATTAGAGATCAAAGACATAGAAGCAGAGTGAGTTTTCGGCCCGGAATATTTTTGTGATAATTATTAAACAAGAGAATATAATTAAATGATTGCCACCAAACTCACGTCACGATATGTATAGATTTACGACCAGGGGGGTGTTTCATTGGGCTTTTTTGATAATCATGGACTGAGTTTCAGGCAGAAAAAAGCATTGGAAAGTGACCGTACTTCCGATTTATTAGGCATTGAAAACGCAAATAAGGAAGCGAAAATCCCTGAGATTGAGTCCGACAAAGAAATTGAAAGATCACTTAAATACGGATTGGAAGCCGCCCCTTCCATCGGAGACCGTACGATATCCACGTTTACACGGGAATCAAGACCCCCTCAAGCTGGAATTGCTACTTTTTTGCGTACCCCATTTTTAGAAGATGTCCGTCGCGTGGGGGAATATGATGTGGCCTTTATCGGGGTTCCGTTCGATATTGGAACAACATACCGTGCCGGCACCAGATTTGGACCTGAAGCCTTACGACGAATTTCAAAACTATATAATACTTATAGTTTTGAATTAGGTGTGGATTTGAAGGAATCCCTGAGGATGTGTGATATTGGTGATATTTTTACAATAGCAAATATCGAGAAGAGTTTTGACCAAATCTATAAAGCTGTATCCTATGTGTTTTGTCAAGGGACGTTTCCTGTGATGCTTGGTGGCGACCATTCGATCGGCTATCCTGCCCTGAGGGCTATTGCTGACAATATGGATGGAAAAGTCGGTATTATTCATCTGGATCGCCATCTTGACCTGCAGGAGAAAGATATGGATGAACGAATGCATACAACGCCTTGGTTTCACGCCACAAACATCCCAAATGCTCCACCTGAAAATCTCGTCCAGGTGGGAATAGGCGGATGGCAAGTACCAAGAGAAGCTGTACAAAATGTAAGGAAATTCGATACGACAGTTATTACAATTGGTGATATTGAAAGAATCGGTGTTGATAAAGCAGCAGAAATTGCATTAGAGAAAGCATGGAGAGGTGCAAAAGCCGTTTATTTAAGTGTTGACATCGATAGCTTTGATAGTGGGTTTGTACCTGGAACCGGATGGCCGGAGCCTGGCGGTTTCTTGCCCAGAGAAGGATTGCAATTTATTAGTAAAGTGGCGGGTGTTGGTGTTTGTGGAATGGAACTTGTGGAAGTGTCCCCACCATATGATGTCAGTGATCAAACCGCACTATTAGGTACAAGAGTTATTTCAGATGTACTTGGTAATATGGTAAAAGAAGGGAAGCTTGGGAAGCAATTTTCGTAAGCTATAAGATAAATTTCAACTGCTGCTATATCTATAGCGGCTGTTTTTTTACAAAAAGGAGTTGTGCCAACCCAATGAATGCTATTGAAATAACAAATGTGACCTATCGCTATGAAAACGATACAGATGCGTTAAAAAATCTCACCTTACAAATTCCTCACGGGGCAAAAGTAGCGTTACTTGGTCCAAATGGTGCAGGAAAATCTACATTGTTACATCATTTAAATGGATTAAAAATTCCAGACGAAGGCTCTGTTACCATAATGGGAAATCCATTAACGAAAAAAACCGCTCCCTCCATTCGTCAGCAAGTAGGACTAGTCTTTCAAGATCCGGATGATCAGGTATTTTCCGGAACCGTTTGGGAGGATGTGGCGTTTGGACCGCGTAATTTAAACATGGTTGAAAACGATATTAAAGAAGTATGTCGGGCTGCTTTAGGAAATGTGGGAATGCTTGAGCATAAGGATAGAACTCCCTATCATTTGAGCTATGGGCAAAAGAAAAGAGTCGCCATTGCCGGCATCCTCGCCATGAGACCGGATATCGTTATATTGGATGAACCTATGGCATTTTTAGATCCTGCAGGTCAGGATGATATTGCGGGGCTCTTGCAAGGCTGGCACTATATGGGCAAGACAATCCTTCTCTCGACACATGATGTGAATTTTGCCGCTTCATGGGCCGATATGGTTGTCCTGCTCAAAGACGGAGAAATTCTGGCAGCTGGTGACATTCATTTGTTGGTTAATGAAAAGTGGATTAGAGAGGCAGACTTGCATCTACCTATTATTGCAAGACTATTTAAAATGCTTCCGGAGCTGACACCTGACTCTCTCCCTATTAATGAACATGAAGCATCCCGAATGTTATTCAAGCAATTTAATGCTAGAAATAACAAATACATATACTAATTACTCCAGCTTTCGATTCAGATAATGATTGGCTGTTTCGAAAGTTGGATTACTGATTATTTCCATTCGAATCGTTCGCTTCCTGATCACCCATGACATTGTTTTCAAATTCCTCTGTGTTAATATCATTAAGTGACACTGGGCCATTCTCTGATAGAAGCTCCTTTAATTTCTCTGCATCACTAAGTGCTGCTAAGCCGACTAATAATGTCCCGGACAAATCTTCCACATGTAAATCTTATATTTTATAGTTAATATTCTCTACATTCATCCGCTAATTCGGAAAAAGGAAATATTTGTGCATATGCGCCGGGAGGGCCTGTTGAATACAAGCATCTTAATGTAAAACATTGGCCTTCACAAGATTATGAGAAGCCACATCCCGAAGGATTTTTACACACCTTGCACCATAAACAGTATCTGAATAATTATATACCACATAGACCAAAACCAATTGATTATAGTCAGCGACAAATGGCACCTTTCAGTGAATATTAATATTAGAAAAGCCGGGTGGAATTTGAGTTTGAATTCCACCCGGCTTTTCTTATGTCATTTCCATTTTTATTTTAATAGCTTGGCCGGCATAATCATTCTCTTCCTACAATATAGTTAAATGAATAAACATGATATTTCTGCCAAAGAAGGGGGGATATTTTTGCATATAGCCGATGGTGTATTGGACATCACTGTTGCGGTCACAACAACAGTAGGGGCAGTTGGCATACTGGCCTATTCTCTAAAAGGGACGAAAGAAGAAGAAATCCCGAAAATCAGCCTGCTTGCTGGTGCCTTTTTTGTTGCATCCTTAATCAATATACCGATTGGCCCTACCTCTGTTCACCCTTTGTTAGGTGGATTCCTTGGTTTGATCTTAGGGCGTCGTGCCCCTGTTGCTATCGTTATCGGCTTAGTACTCCAGGCTATTTTGTTTCAGCACGGTGGAGTTAGTACGTTTGGTGCCAATACATTATTAATGTCCATTCCAGCACTCTTCATCTACTGGCTATCAAGCTTTTTTCACCGAATCCCTTTATTTTGGCGTGGTTTTACTGCCGGTTTTTCCGCAATTGGAATCGGTGTTTGTTTATTAATTATTCTCCTTCTTTTCTCTGATCAGCGATATGGCGTGGGTACGTTTTCTGTCATTCGAGTTGTGTTTTTGGCTTATTTGCCGCTTGCACTCATGGAAGGGGTTCTAACAGGTTTTGCTGTGAAACATTTATACGCCATGAAACCCAGTCTCTTCGCGAGTAATGTAACAAATGACGGAGGTGATAAAAAAGAAACATGAATAATAAAAAAGTAATCCTATTCGCAGTGATATGCGTTTGCTTGTGCTTTTCCACATTATTTCATCCGCAAGCTGCTTTCGCACATCGCATGGTCATTGAACAAGTAGAAGACGGGCTTGTTCATGTTCGCTATGACGATGGAGCGTCTGCTGGTTTAGCAATTGTCTCTGCTTTCGACGAAGACGGGGAGCTTCTTGATGAGGGCGAAACAGATGAAGATGGGTATTTTCATTATGAGAAAGGACTTGACGTACATCGTTTTGCCGCTGATGACGGAATGGGGCACCGGGCCACATTCGTCAGTGGTGAAGAGAACACGGTGGATACTATTCCACTCTATATCAGAGCTTTATTAGGTGTTTCTATTTTACTATTTACTGCTTCAAGCTTTTACTACCGCAGTAAAAAAACGAAGAGGTGAAATTTTTAATGACAATAAGAAAGACAATAGTAATGGCTGCCGTGATCATTGCTTGTATGTCCATTTTTTCCCTAAACGTT
Source organism: Virgibacillus sp. NKC19-16 (assembly GCF_021560035.1). NCBI lineage: Bacteria > Bacillati > Bacillota > Bacilli > Caryophanales > Bacillaceae > Virgibacillus > Virgibacillus salidurans. The sequence continues at coordinate 2,448,881 of NZ_CP074373.1, forward strand.
TCAGCACATGAACTCTATATTGAGGTAGAGGAATTTACAGAAAGTGAAGAACTGCGTGTAGATGTATTATGGGGGCATATTCGTGATTATGTTGACGAAGCCAATATAGAAGATTTTCAATTACACGTTCGTTATCCAAATGGAGATACTGATCAACTGGAATTAGAAGAGGTTGGTGTTCATTCAAGAGCTTATGTACCTATAACAGATGAAGGTGCTTATACATTCTGGGCGGAAAGAACGCCAAGTACATATACGCCTGACGATGGTATTGCGCAATTAAGCAATCAATTTGCTAAACAGATTTACCATGTTGGCGGCGCTAGCTCAAATTCAGAAGAAGCGATTGAAGCACAACTAGAGATCATTCCGAATGAGGACACAGCACATTTTTCTACAGGGGATTTTAGTGGAACGATTCGATTGGATGGAAGTGAGATAGCAGATGCAACTGTAACAGCCTATGGGCCTGAGCATGAAGTATTAGAAGGTGTTACGGATGATGATGGAACGTTTAATTTTACATTTGATTCAACTGGAAAATGGTTAATAAAGGCAAATGCAGAAGTTGATGAGGCCGGAGACATCGACGGAGAAGAATATGAAATCACAAGTCATACAACAACATTACTGGTTAATACAGGAGAAGCAGATGCAGAGGATGCAGAAGAGGGGTCCAACATGTGGTCATTTATCGCAATGCTTGTAGTAGGTTTATTAGTTGGAGCTTCTGTCATATTGATTTTTCTAAGGAAAAAGTAACATGTAGGGCGGTGAATATGTTTGGTTAATAATAGCGGGGACGGGGCTTTGGAAATATCACAATGGGCGCTTGATTGGGAACCAAGAGCAAAGTTAGTTGCAGGTCTTTTTTTCATTTTTGGGGTAATAAGTTTAACGACAACCGCAATTGCAACGATTGCTTATGTGACTTCATTTATGATCGTCGTTTTCATGAGAATACCCCTTACACTGCTTTTTAAAAGGTATTTAATCATTACACCATTTCTTCTGTTAATGACTGTCCCGTTATTATTCGGCCAAGGCTTTTTCGTCTCAGATAATTTGGCCTTTGCTACATTAATCCTTATTAAAGCATTCACGTCGATGAATGTCATTACAATCATCCTGGATTCACAATCACTGGATCAATTTATGAATAGCCTGGCAGATTTAAAAGTTCCTCCCCTACTTATTACCGTTTTAATACTTTCCTACCGCTATGTATTTCTATTTCTGGATGACATTCAAAAGATGCAAATAGCAATGAAATCACGCTTCTTTAACGGGGGCTTGAGCATAAGGGCTTTAAAAGTGTACGGTCAACTTATAGGAACGTTAATCATTCGATCAATGGACCGTGCTGAGCGTATGTATGAGGCAATGGCATCACGTTGTTTCAATGGAAAGTTACGCTTTGAAAAATCGCCAAAAATGACGCAATGGGATTTTTTTAAGACAGCTGCTGCTGTTGTGATTATTGTTGGTTTGATTATTGTTGAGAGGGGTTATGTGGTTTGAGGTGGGGATACAGGTAATCGCCGTATATGTAGGGATCGATTGGAATATTAAATAAAATATACAAAAATACATTTTTTTCTATGCTAAACTATAGTCAAGAAAGGATGATCGTACTTGACTAATAAAGCAAACATTAAAATACTTTACACAAGTGATGTTCACGGCAATGCCCTGCCAATTAATTACGGAACAAACGAACAAGCAGACCTTGGTCTAGCAAAATATGCAACCCTCATCAAGAAAACACGTGAGATAAATGACCACGTTATCGTTATTGATAATGGCGATCTTATCCAAGGCACGCCATTTATGACGCATTATGTAAAAAAGCATTCCGGCAAACAAAACCCTATGATTAGCATCATGAACCGAATTGGCATTGATGCTGGTGTAATCGGTAATCATGAATTTAATTTCGGTAAAGGTATTCTGCTGGATGCCATAAAGCAATCAAACTATCCATGGCTGTCCGCTAATTCTCTTGATGAAAAAACTGGTAACCCCTACTTTGGACCACCATATAGCATCAAAACTTTGTCCAATGGAATAAAGGCGGCAATTGTAGGAGTAACAACCCATTATATTCCAAACTGGGAAACGCCTGAGCATATACAGGGTATCCAGTTTGCCGATGCCTGTACAACCTTACAGCATTGGGTAGATGAAATCCGCTTAAAAGAAAAATGCGATCTGCTAATTGCTGCCTATCATGGGGGTTTTGAACGAGATATTGAAACAGGAAAGGTAACGGAAAACTTAACTGGTGAAAATCAGGGGTATGAAATGGCAGAAAAAATAGATGGTATCGACATACTTTTAACTGGCCATCAACATCGTATATTAACTGGAATGATTCGTGATTGTCTTATTATCCAACCTGGAAATAACGCAGAGAACTATGGAAAAGTCGATGTTGAACTGCAACAAGAAGAAAACGGCTGGGTTATTACTAGCAAACAAGCAAGTGTCAAAACGTTAGAAGGAATAGAAGCTGACCCAGTAATACTGAAAAACAATGAGGAATTAGAACAATCTACCCAAAATTGGTTGGACAAGCCGATTGGACATATAGAAGGCGATATGACCATCAAGGATCCACTCCAGGCAAGAATGGAAAAACATCCATTTATCGAATTCATTCAAAAAGTGCAAATGGATATAAGCGGAGCAGATATTTCGGTAACATCGCTATTTAGTAATGACTCACCAGGTTTTTCTTCCACCGTAACAATGCGTGACATTGTTACGAATTATAAATATCCAAATACACTTATTGTGCTTTCGTTAACCGGAAGAGATATAAAACAGGCACTGGAAAGAAGTGCCACCTATTTTGTTCTTGATCCTAAAGGTAATCTTACAGTTAACCCTGATTATATCTCCCCTAAGTCACAACATTATAATTATGATATGTGGGAAGGACTTAACTATACCATTCGTGTCTCCAAACCAAATGGAAACAAAGTGGAAAACATTTCTTATCAGGGAAATTCACTGGACATGGATAAAACTTACCATGTTGTCATGAATAATTACCGTGCAAGCGGAGGCGGGAATTTTGATATGCTTAAAAACAAACCTGTTGTTAAAGAAATTCAGCAGGATATGGTTGAGTTAATTAGCAATTACATACAGAAACATAAAACAATTAAAGCTGCTATAACAAATAATTTTTCTGTCAAAGCTTAAAAACAAAGCGGGTTTCGTACCTGCTTGGTTAAATTGGTTGGTTCTAAATGAAATTGTAAAGTTCCCTCTCTCACAGTATAGTATATTAAAATGGGTCTTCCCCCTCTACTCTAAAATAGAGAGGGAAGACCCAACATTCTCGCCTTAACCTCTAACAAGTTTCGTTCGAATCCGATTGGAGAAAAGTTCAACCATTAAAATCAATACAACTAGACCAATAAGAATCGATCCGACCTCTGTCCATCGATAGGCATTCATGGCAAAAATAAGTGGGGCACCGATACCACCGGCACCTACAAGACCAAGAATGGATGCTTCTCTTAGATTCATGTCAAAACGATAAATAATAATCGAGAGAAACATGGAAAAGAGCTGCGGAGAAATACCATAGCGAATTTTCTCAAAGGTATTGCAGCCAATCGATGTCATGGATTCCAAGATACTAGTATCGAGTTCCTCAATCGCATCAACAAATAACTTGGCAAGCATGCCGATCGATACGAGTGCAATTGTCAACACACCAGCAAATGGACCTGGCCCTGTAACACGAATAAACATTAATCCATAGACAAGAGCAGGAATAGTACGAATCACTATTAATAGAATTTTCGTTAAACCAGCGACAGGCTTCGGTACAATATTGGAAGCAGATAGAAAAGCAAGTGGAATCGCAAGTATCGAACCGATTATCGTACCGAGAAAAGCAATTGCCATGGTTTCAACAAGTAAATACATAACACCTTGTGATGTAAAATTAAACAACAATCCTAGATCAGGATTCAGGATTCCTCCAATAATACCTGTAGCGATCTCCCATCCGCTTTCTTCCATGTTCTCCAAGTTGACCGCAGAAAGCGACCAGATGAATAAAAGCAGAAGGAGTACAGCCACTGTAATGATATAGCGTAAATTTCTGGGTGAAGCATAGAACTGTTTTTCGATTGCATCCATATGATGTATACTCCTTTAGATTAACTTTTCGCGGAAATGCTCGCTGATTTTTTCAATAATAAACACCGTAACGATCAGCATTAGTAAAATCATGCCAACACTGGCGTAATCACGCCAGCCAAGCCCTTCATTCAGTAATAATCCGATACCGCCTGCGCCGACATACCCAAGAATTGCAGCGTATCGAACATTCCCTTCAAAGCAAAATAAGGACGTTGATAAGTAATTAGGCAGGACTTGTGGAAAAATCGCATACCGAAACGCCTGCATCCTTGTCATCCCAGCAGACTCCATGGCCTCAAAAGAACCCATATCTGCATTTTCAATTTGTTCATATAGTAACTTTCCAACGTAAGCAATCGTAAATAGGAAGATCGCAACCGTGCCGGCAAGTGTTCCAAGACCAAAGATAAAAGTTGCTATAAGTGCAGTGACAAGTGTTGGCAATGTCCGTAAAATACTTAGTATGAATTTGCTTATGACAGTAACAGTCTTGTTCATCACATTGGAAGAAGCCAAATAAGCCGCTGGAACAGCAGCAATCGACCCTAGTATCGATCCAAGCAGTGACATCTTGATCGTATCCATAAGTGGCTGCCAGATATGTGCCAGATAATCCCATTTTGGCGGTATCATTTGACCTATGATAACGAAAAATTCATTCCATCTCGTAAGCAGCACATTAATATCAAAATTCGTGAATCGAATCGAGATTATCGTGGCAAATACAAGGAGTGCCAGGATGATTGGTGTACGTGATTTTTTCTCATGAATGACCTTTCCGTTCGACAAAGAAATTTTAGCAGGAGGGAAAATTTTATCATACATAGTACCTCTCCTTTACTTCACTTTGTTCGAATTCTTTCGTTTGGCCCTTGTATATGTGATTGAGGATTTCCTGCGTTACTTCTCCCGATTTCCCGTCATAGACAATCTGCCCTTCCCTGACACCGATAATCCGTTCTGCATATTCGAGTGCCATTTCTACATGGTGAATATTCATGATGAAGGACATATTTGTTTCCTGATTAATTTTTGTAAAATCATCCATCACCTGTCTCGCTGTCACTGGATCAAGTGAAGCAATAGGCTCATCGGCTAAAATGATATCGGGGTTCTGTGCTAACGTTCTTGCCAGTGCAACTCGCTGCTGCTGTCCGCCTGATAATTGATCAACACGAACATAAGCCTTGTCCAGAATCCCAACCTTATCAAGAGCGGTCAATGCTCTGATTTTATGGCCTTTCGAAAATATCCCGCTAACTTTCCGCCAATATGGGAGCTCCGGAACGAACGATACAAGTACATTTTTTAATACGGATGTCCGTGTGACAAGGTTAAAAGATTGAAAAATCATCCCGACACGCTGCCGGAAATTACGTATCTCCTTTCCCTTTAATGAATTCACTTCGACATCGTCAACAATTAATTTCCCTTCAGATATATCATGCATACGGTTGATGCAACGAATTAGTGTAGACTTGCCAGCACCTGAAAGACCGATAATCGCAACAAATTCTCCTTTTCCAATCTTCAGGTTGATATTCTCCAATGCCTTGACATGATTCGGATAAGTTTTTCCAACATCGATAAATTCTATCATCTCTTACTCTCCATTCTATGAAAATGAGAACACCAACAAGCGATGCCCTCATTTCATCAACACAATATTTAAGTCTAATAGTGTAATCTACCTTAGTTCTGGCTTTGAACCATTTCCTGTGCTTTTCTTTCGTTATCATAATCGGATGATTCAGCTTCCTGATACCCTTCATGATTATAGATTGAAATGACTTCTTTTCCTTCTTCTGTCTCAGCAATATTCATAAATGCCTGCTGAATAGCTGATTTCAAGTCCTCATCCATAATTTCTGAGTTCTTGCTGACACTAACCGTATCATTGTAAATCGCAGGTGTAACACCAATTACATTTGTTTCATCCCAGATTGGTGCTTCTCCGCCAAGTTCGGTTTGCCATGTATCTTCATTATCCATTCTTGCATCTGCATAGGTTACCATCACATCAATTTGACCTGATGCAAGCCGTGCAAAAGAACTTCCATAGGAATCGGACTGGACGACGTTCTCAAGGTCTGTAATAGTCTTATCATAGTTTTCATCAAGCCATAAAGCAGGGTAAATATATCCTGCTGGAGAAGAGGAAGACATAACTGCCCACGATGCGCTATTTACATCTTCAAATGTTAATTCCTCTCCATTATTCACTTTTTTCGCTAGTTCCTGCCCTTTTTCTGACGGACCAGCAATGATTAATGCACGATAGCCTGTCACTTGCTCATCAGATGCTTCTGTTGGCTTATTGTCATTCCACTCTTTTGGATCATCGGAATCAACGCTTAATCCAGCACGTGTTGATGTTAAAACAACCTCTGCGCCATCATCATATAATACATATGTACCACCCGGGATTAGCCCAACATCTGTTGTTCCAGCAGAAAGTGCTTCGCCAACTGCCTCATAGTTAGTACCTACTGTGATTTCAACTTCACCTACATCGTATCCCATTGTTGCCAGCTCCTCTTTCAATAACTGTTTCAGAGGTTCTGTGGCAGTTATAATTTCATCCGGATCTCTCGAAGGTACAAATCCGACTGAAAGTGTGTCGATTGATTCATTTACTGTTTCTTCAGACTCAGAGCTCTCCCCTTCTGCTGCTGAGGAGCTTTCTTCAGAGCCACTCTCACAAGCTGCCAATACAGCAATAAATGCACCTATCATTAATAAATATAAGAACTTTTTCATGATTACCTTCCTTTCTCTCTAAATTTTTACAACAAATCTAGTATAAAGAATAAGTATTAACGTAATATAAACTATAAGTTAATTTTGCGTTAATTATATAACCTAACTTTAACTTATATACTGGTTACTATTCCTAGACAACAGCTATAAAGAACGACGAAATGACTTATTCCTGTATAATATAGATTATCCCACACCAAAAAACTGAGCCAATTGACTGACTCAGTTCCTAATGTTGATTCTTTTCCATATGTTATTTTCCTGTATTGTTAAACACAAAATAAAATAGTGGAGGTATATAAGATACGGGTATTGAGAAGATTATTCCTGAATTTGATGTCCATTTTTAAGGGGCATGGAATGCAAAATAATAATGTTGTATATATAAAACATTTTCTTACTCAATTATATGCCCATAAAATCTATGTTTCTTAAACAAACCTCTACTTCAGCACAAAAAGTTCTACTTACTGTTTAGCGTCCTCTTTTTTCCAATTGAAAAAGATTGTATTTAATGAAAATGTGTTTCCAAAAGTGGCAAGAAAGGCACCTATAGCGAGAAAACCTATTGTAAAAATAAAATTGCTTGACATAAAATCTTTCATCGCAGACATTCTATCTTCTTTGCCCATTTTTAAATATGCTCTAACAACCATAAAAGTTGCTACTCCCCACATAATAATGAAAATATCTACACTCAAATACATCCCCCTATCTTACTCCGTTCAATACAGAAATAAACTATTCAACTAACTCGTCCTATTATGTAAGTACGGTTCAAAGCTGCATACTTCATTAATTTAATTGTTACCGTTAGAATATTTGTATTTATTTTAACATAAATATTCGAAATACCCTGTTAGTAAGTGAAATTAATTAAGACTATATTTTATTTTAATAAATTTTGCCATCATGGCCGAGAGTTGGCGTTAAACTTTTTCACTTTAACGTAATGGATGAAAGTACATGACAGGATCAAAGCAGAATATTCTAAAATGAAAGTAGTGACTTTTAGATGGAAAATGGGAAGCCGCTTATATATGGGAAGGTAGCATAAACAAGGATGCATAAAAAGGGATTTAGAAGACCTTGTGTTCCAATTTCTTCAAATGATAAAGAATTGCTACTTTTTATCCAAAAATTATCAGGTGGCAGTATTTTGAGTAAAAAGAATTATAATCCTGTTAAATACAAGGATTCATATACACTTTATATTTAAAAAAAGAGAGAGGTCTTTAAAATTTTAGAAGAGATACGCTTTTATTTAGGAATTGTACAGAAAAAAGGGCGTGCTACATGGATCCTAGATAAATATGATTCAGAGACTCCTAGAAATGGAAAGTATAGTGACATTATGTTTCACAATAAAATATCCTTTGAAGAGCGCTTTTTTAAATTGTAACCAACGTTTATCTAAGTTAACAAACACAAAAAAACCACCAACATTATGTATTGGTGGAGACGGTGGGACATGCTCTTCCATGCTTTCGACATGGCACTGACTATATCTTGAACCTGATGTATTCAGGCTCTTCGGCGTCTTATGCGAAATATATATTTACCCTATCCGGGCAGCATTTCGCATCCTAGTACTACCAAAATTGGCAGCCTATAAGTCGATACATGGCTGTTGGATTTCTCCACATACCACTCGGCATTGCCCTATTGCTATAAATGGACTTTAACACTTTAACGTAGTGGGGGACAGACCTCTCACATAAGCAACTTAGGTTTCACCGATAAAGCCGAATTTTCACTTTTGTATTACTACAAAAGGCGACTAATTACTAATCGAACCCACGTCCAGAGATATCGCCACTCAGGCTTCTACACGCATAGTTGGTATATTATGATTCGCTGACACTAAAGCCTACCAACAGGCTTTGAAGAGCAGCTAGTCTGATTAATTTCTACTATCATCCTCAGACGGTGGATGATAGCAAGAGCCCGCTTCATTTGAGACCCTTCAATCTGCCACACGGGCGATGGCAGGAAGGATCGCTTTAGTCAGCTTATGCAGCTGCTAAAGCTGGTGAATTGTTTTCTTTGCCAGTTATATTTAGGCGAGTAACGTTTTACGAGCCGTAACCTCGACGCGCAACCTGAGCTCAATCTATCCCTGTCGAATCCGTAACGTCCCCATTTAAAGAGGCGCTCAGATTTATATTGAGCATATTCATTTATTTATTTTTATCAACTACAGATCTTATTATATCATAAATTGCATTGAAGTCAAGGGGCTGTGGCTGTTAGTCCAGCGGTCGCAGTAGCCTGTTCCGCGGCTAGAACGCTTTGTTCAGCGCTCATAGCTATCTGTCCCGCGACCAGAGCTTTTCGTCCAGCGCTCATAGCTATCTGTTCCGCGACCAGAGCGTTTCATCCAGCGCACGTAGCTATCTGTCCCGCGACCAGAGCGTTTCATCCAGCGCACGCAGCTATCTGTTCCGCGACCAGAGCTTTTCGTCCAGAGCTCACAATCACACACTAAGAACTTATCCCTGCATGTGCTCTTTTACAGCCCGATCTGCATCTCGCTTCATCTGTTTCCGCTTCAAATCTTCACGCTTATCGTATTTCTTCTTCCCTTTTCCAAGTCCAATTAACACCTTTGCAACGCCATTTTTAATATAAATTTTCAGTGGAACGAGTGCATATCCCTGCTGCTGCGTTAGTCCGATTAATTTATCAATTTCCTTACGATGCAATAGCAATTTCCTTGTACGTGTAGGGTCATGATTGTAACGATTACCCTGCTCGTATTCTGCAATATGCAAGTTAATGAGTTTTACTTCTCCACGGTCGATCCTTGCATGGGAATCCTTTATGTTCACTCTTCCTGCACGAATCGATTTTATTTCCGTTCCCTGCAGGACAATTCCTGCTTCATAGGTTTCTTCAATGGAGAAATCATGGGACGCTCTTCTGTTTTTTGCAATTGTATTACCGTTTCCTTTTGGCATGGTGTTTCCTCCTACTGCTCCGATGCGTAAATTTAATTCTACCAAATATGGACTGTGATTCCAAGACCAAAGCGCCCACGCGTCATTATAGCAGCAATAAACTTAACGCCATTACAGCCATCCCACTTATCACGCCATAGATTGAAATATGGGATTCATCGTATTTTTTCGCAGCAGGTAATAACTGATCCAATGAAATAAACACCATAATCCCTGCCACCATCGCAAATATTATACCAAACATAACGCCATTTAAAAACGGCATAAGAATTAAAAACGCTAGCAGTGCACCGGCGGGTTCGGCCAATCCGGACAGAAACGATAATTTAAATGCCCGTTTTTTGTCATTCGTTGCATAATAAATTGGTACAGACACCGCAATTCCTTCAGGTATGTTATGAATTGCTACCGCAAATGCAATGGCAAAGCCTAAAGCGGGATCCTGCAATGTTGACATAAATGTCGCGATCCCCTCTGGAAAATTATGAATTCCGATCGCTAAGGCTGTGAATACACCCATTTTCAGTAATTCTGGGTTGTTGATAGCTGCTCCGGGTCTATCCATATCTTCAATTTTCTTTACCTCATGAGGGTTGGAATGCTTCGGAATAAATCGGTCAATTAGCGCAATTAAAGCCATCCCAGCGAAGAAAGATATGACCGTCAGCCAGGCTCCTGTCTGTTCTCCTAGATCAGCAATCAAAGCATCCTGCGCTTTAAAAAATATATCAATCATCGAGACATAAATCATCACACCTGCAGATAATCCTAGGGCAAATGATAAAAATTTCGTATTCGTTGTTTTTGTAAAAAATGCCAGCAAGCTCCCAATCCCTGTAGCAAGCCCGGCCATTAGCGTAAATAAAAACGCCAGTAAAACATCACTCACAATATCAATCCTCCTTTTTAGGAAGCACGAGGAGGTTCCTTTGCTTCCTTTTTTATTGATACGAAGCAAGTGGACCGTCCCCATGCTTCTTTTTGACACTACACTATTATGTAGTATAAGCAACAATTATTTACACGTCAACAATAATGTTTACTCACTCCAACTTTTTATATAATTTAATTATATGCACGCTTTTATGTAGATGTTCACGAACATTAAAAAAGGATGAGCCAGAACGAAAATTCTGCTCATCCTCCCTTATATTATCTTTTTTTCTTCTTCCGATTTTTGGTGGCTGTTGGCTTGTCTTTTTTCTTGCGCTGCTTCGGTTTTTCAGCTTGAACCAGTTCAAAGTCAACGGTGCGCTCATCGGTGTTAACACTTGCTACTTTTATCTCAACTTCGTCACCAATACGATAAACATTGGCTGTTCGCTCACCAATTAGTGCAAGGCTTTTCTCATCATAATGATAGTAATCATCTGTTAGATAGCTGACATGGATAAGTCCTTCAACGGTATTTTCCAGCTCTACAAACATACCAAAGTTTGTAACGGAACTGATAACACCTGTGAATTCCTCTCCAATTTTATCCTGCATATACTCCGCTTTTTTCAAATCATCTGTCTCACGTTCGGCATCCACAGCTGAACGTTCTTTTTCCGATGTGTGTCTTGCAATTTCCGGCAGACTTTCCTTCCAATAGCGAATTGTATCCTTATCCATTTGTTTATTGATTAAATAGGTTCTAATCAATCGATGGACGATTAAATCAGGGTATCTTCGGATTGGTGATGTGAAATGTGTATAGAATTCAGTAGCTAAACCAAAATGACCGATACTTTGCGGATCATATTTCGCCTGCTTCATTGCACGCAGCATGAGCTTAGATACAATCATTTCTTCCGGTTCACCTTGCACTTCTTCAATTACTTTTTGCAAGGCTTGTGGGTGAACCTCGTTAGCTGTACCTTTAACGGAAAGCCCGAGACTTCCCAGGAATTCGAAAAAGCTCTGTAACTTACTTTCGTCAGGGTCTTCATGGATTCGGTGGATAAATGGTACATCCATCCAATGAAAATGTTCGGCTACGGTTTCATTTGCTGCTAACATAAATTCCTCAATTAAACGCTCCCCAACAGAACGTTCTCGTATTACAACATCTTCTGCCTTTCCTTTTTCATCCACCAGGACTTGGGCTTCTTTAAAATCAAAGTCGATAGCACCCCGGCCCATACGTTTACCACGTAGGATCGATGCTAACTTTTCCATTTGTTCAAACATCGGTACTAAGGATTTATAGTTGTCCCTTGTTTCCTCGTCCTGGTCAGCTAAAATTTTATTTACATCCGTATACGTCATCCGTTCGCTCGTCTTTATCACACTTTGGAAAATTTCATGATTAACGACTTCCCCACTTGATGTAATTTCCATCTCACAGCCCAGGGTTAAACGATCCACCTGGGGGTTTAAGGAACAAATTCCATTGGAAAGCCGATGTGGAATCATCGGAATTACCCTGTCTACTAAATATACGCTTGTCCCACGTTCGAACGCTTCTTTATCCATTGATGTGTTCTGTTCTACATAATACGTGACGTCAGCTATGTATACACCAAGCTTGTAATTGCCATTATCAAGTTTTTTTACCATAACCGCATCATCAAGGTCTTTTGCATCCGCACCGTCGATGGTAACAATGACTTCATCACGCAGGTCGCGACGGTTTTGGATCTCGTCTTCAGAAATGCTCTCCGGTGCATGTGCAGCCTGATCTAGAACTTCATCAGGGAAATCTACTGTTATACCATGTGTATGGATAATCGAAATAATATCAATACCCGGATCATTTTTATGTCCAAGAATATGAATGATTTCGCCTTCCGCACTCTTACGTCCCTCCGGATATTTCGTAATATGGGCAATCACTTTATGCCCGCTCACTGCACCATTCGTCATGCTTTTTGGGATAAAAATATCATTTGGAATACGTTTATCGTCCGCTATCACAAAACCAAACGCGCGATTATCCTCAAACGTGCCGACAACTTGCAAGGTAGCACGTTCCAGAATGCGTATCACACTTCCTTCCGGGCGTTTGTCACTGTCGTCTTTCCTTTCCAAACGAACGAGTACTTTATCCTTGTTCATGGCTGATCCAAGATCGGCAGGGTTAATATAGACATCTGTCTGATCTTCGTCATCTGGAATTAAGAAAGCGAATCCCTTCGCATGCATTTGAATTCGTCCGCGTATAAGGTTCATCTTCTCTGGGAGACCGAATCGATTTTTCCGTGTGCGAACAAGTTCTCCTTCTTCCTCCAGTGCATTCAATGCTTTAACAAATTCCTTAAAATCTAACGAATCATCAATTTCCAATGCTTCTTCGATTTCATCAACTGCCAATGGTTTTGTACCTGATTCTTTAAAAAATGTAAGGATATCATCTTTCATTTGCTCACCTTCTTTGCTTAATTATAATTTCCTATCTTCTATTCTTCCCAATCTAGGGATTCTAGAAACTGATAAATGTCTTCAAACAGCTGATCCTTTTCCTTATCCAATGTAATCACATGCCCGGATTCCTCATACCATTTCATATCTTTCTCATCTGCCTCAACATTTTCATAAATATATGTGGCACTATCTGTGTTAATCATCTGGTCTTTCCTCGCCTGCACTACATAGGTCGGTGTATAAATCGTATCAACATTCGCTCGCACTTCATCAATAAATGCTGCGAGCCCTTCAAAAACAGCTGTTGAATTTTCCATTACATCCGATACTTCCTGCTCTATTTCTTCTTCGTCTTTTCCTTCCAGCTGCTTATATTCTTTGGAAAAGCTTTTAAACCCTTTTGTTAACTGCGTTTCATTATCAAAAAACATCGGGGTACACATTGGAATGATTGCTTTTGTCTTCTCGGAATAAGCAATTTTCAATCCTAAGACCCCTCCAAGTGAGAGACCTGCCACCGCTATTTCTTTGTAACCCAGATCCTGCAAATGTTTATAAGCATCTCTGACATCTTCCCACCATTCATCCGGATTTGTTTGGATTAATTCCTCCGGTGGGAGCCCATGGCCACGATAAATTGGCGCATGACTTGTATAGCCTTTCTTTTCAAGAAACCTTCCAAGCATTCGAACATCCGCAGAATGACCTGTAAATCCATGCAGAAGCAATACTGCACGCGGTCCTGCTTCAAATGTAAAAGGTTCTGGTTGTTTTACCTTCACGATAACGACACTCCTTAACATTAACCTATTAGTTACTATACCCTTTTTCCATGATTATACAACATATCCCTAAAGTAAAAACCCTTACCACGTTTTGTGATAAGGGCTGGAAAACACCTACTGTATGATATATGCACTTAGAAATGCCAATACGAAAAACAGTACACCTGTAACAATCGTTCCACGGTGGAGGAAGTAATCCATTCCCCGTGCTTTTTGTTTCCCAAATAACTGTTCTGCCCCTCCGGATATTGCTCCAGAAAGCCCTGAACTTTGACCTGATTGTAATAAAACCAATATAACCATAATTATTGCATCAATTACGAGTAGCACATTTATGACAGTAGCCATTTTACACGGACACCTCCTATACGGACAAATACCTGTTTTTACTTTAGCATAATACCCAATTATATAGCAAGATAATTTTTTTCAAATTGGACGTTTCGTCTTTTTCATTTTATCATATTACTAGAAGATAACACTAGATTGGATGGTCAGCATGGAAAAAGAGTTTTGGCTAACGATGGAAGATAATGTTGAAGTTTATGTGAAAAAGTGGTATTCATCAATTGAAAAACCAAAGGCAATTGTGCAGCTTTCCCATGGAATGGTAGAACATATCAACCGCTATAATGCATTTGCCGAATACCTTGTTGCACGTAACATTTTCGTTTATGGAAACGATCACCGCGGGCATGGTAAGACGGGAGATGGACAGGGATTATTCGGGTATTTTGCAGCAGAAGATGGTTTTGCAAAAACAGCGGCAGATTTACGTATCATAACCGATCAGATTAAACAGGATCATCCGAACACACCCGTGTTTCTATTTGGACACAGTATGGGATCTTTTTTAGCAAGGGATTACATCCAGCAAAGTAGCCATATTATTAACGGCGTCATTCTTTCCGGAACAGGCTATTATCCAACATTAATCTCCAAAACAGGACAGCAAATAGCAGCAATGATGCCACCAAAAGAAGAATCCAGATTCATGAATTCACTCGTCTTTGGCTTCAACAATAAAAAGATTCCTGACAAAAGGACAAGCATCGACTGGTTGAGCACGGACGAAGAAGTTGTGGAAGATTATATGAATGACCCTTACAGCGGCTTTATTCCAACAGGGAGGTTTTTCTACGATCTAACGACAGGTTTGCTTGGAATTCATAACCGGAAACGGAATCAAGCAATTAAAAAAGACATCCCCATGTTGCTAATCAGCGGGGACGCAGATCCAATTGGAGACTATACGAAGGGCATTTGGAAAACGGCACGTCTTTATGAAAAAGCAGGTCTTGAAGCCATAATGGTCATGCTATTTACAGACGGTCGACATGAAATTTTGCATGAACCGAATAAAGAGGAAGTGTATACAACCATTTACGATTGGATTCAAAATCACATGTAAAGAAGGATTGCTTGCTTACATTGATGTAACACTATAAAATAAAGTGGAGAACATTTTTAGCATAGAAAGGTCGGGCTACTATCATGACAAAAACAATCCAAGGAATCGCAGCATCGCCAGGCATTGCCATCGCAAAAGCCTATCACCTAACAGCACCGGATTTAACGTTTGAAAAAAGAACGATCAAGAATCCAAATGAAGAAAAAGAACGATTAGATAAAGCATTGGAAATTTCCAAGCAAGATCTTGAAAAAATTAAAGCACATACGAAAAAGGAAATGGGCGACGAGCATGCAGAAATTTTCTCTGCACATTTGCTTGTACTAGGTGACCCGGAACTTATCAATCCGATGAAAGATAAAATAGATGCAGATAACGTCATGGCGGAGGTCGCGTTAGAAGAAACAGCGAATATGTTTATCGATATGTTTAAAAACATGGAGAATGAATATATGCGTGAGCGCGCCGCAGACATTCAGGATGTTACCAAACGTGTTTTGGCACATTTAATAGGAGCAACTTTTCCGGATCCGGCGTTAATTGATGAAGAAGTTATCGTTATTGCTAATGACTTAACCCCTTCCGATACTGCACAATTAAATCGTCAATTCGTAAAAGGGTTTGCAACAGATATTGGCGGGCGTACATCCCACTCAGCTATCATGGCCCGTTCACTTGAAATCCCGGCAATCGTAGGCTCAAAGGAGATTACCGATTCTGTTTCCCAAAACGACATGATCATTGTTGATGGAAACGACGGGTTTGTACTTGTTAACCCAACAGATAAGGAACTTGAAACATACCGCAAGAAACAGGAAACATTCGAAAGACAAAAAGAAGAGTGGGCGAAGTTAAAGGATGAACCTACTTTCTCCGAGGACGGGGAACAGGTTGAACTAGCAGCTAATATTGGTACACCAGAAGACGTCGCGAGCGTTCTAGGTAACGGTGGCGAAGGAATCGGACTGTACCGTACAGAGTTTTTATACATGGGTAAATCACAGCTTCCTACAGAAGATGAACAATATGATGCTTATAAATCTGTACTCGAACAAATGGATGGGAAACCTGTAGTTGTTCGTACATTGGATATTGGTGGAGATAAAGAACTGAGTTATTTAGATTTACCAAAAGAGCTGAACCCATTCTTAGGCTTCCGCGCCATTCGCTTCTGCCTGGAAAATGAAAATGTGTTCAGACCTCAATTACGAGCATTACTGCGCGGGAGTGCACATGGAAACTTAAAAATTATGTTCCCGATGATCGCAACATTGGAAGAATTTCGCCAAGCTAAAGCCATTCTAATGGATGAAAAAGAAAATCTGAAGCGTGAAGGTGTCGAAGTCTCCGATAATATTGAAGTTGGCATCATGGTTGAAATCCCATCAACCGCAGTAATTGCCAAGCAATTTGCTAAAGAGGTCGATTTCTTCAGCATCGGAACAAATGATTTAATTCAATATACCATGGCAGCAGACCGTATGAATGAAAAGGTTTCCTATTTATACCAGCCATATCATCCAGCAATATTGAACCTTGTAAACAATGTGATCGAAGCAGCACATAGTGAAAATAAATGGGTTGGTATGTGTGGAGAAATGGCAGGAGACCCAATCGCAATCCCAATTTTACTCGGGCTAGGATTGGATGAGTTCAGTATGAGCGCAACCTCCATTTTACCAGCACGTACACAGATAAGTGGACTATCAAAAGAGAAATTGGTTTCATATAAAGAGAAGCTATTATCGATGGGAACCGCAGAAGAAGTCATGGAATTTGTTAAAGAGAAAACGAAATAAAGTTGGAGGAGCGCTCGGGCCTTTTGGTCTGGGCGCGGTGGTAGATTATTATTACTATTTTCTGCAATTCAATTTTAAAAATAATTAGAATAAATAACAACAACGCTCAAGATACGGTGTTCACCCATCTTGAGCGTTTATTTTATACCTTTTGTACAACGGTTATTTTACGAATTAACAGATAACTAACAAGGTACAATACGATACCAATAAGAAAGAGGGTAGCAAAAGTTAACATGGATGCATCAGGTAAGATGCTTGCAAATGCGTCAATCAACCAACCGTCAAAAAGGCCATATAAAGATACGACAACAAATACGCTTAAGAAAATTAATCCACCCAGTAACCCGGATTGATAAAAAATTAATCCAACTAAGAATAATAAAGCCATCAGGAAAAACATGAAGAATGTATCAATAATCGTTCGTGTTAACCAAGTATCGGTCAAAATCATTGCCGGATGTGAAAAGATATAGTTTGTAACACCGAATACATGATGCAATCCTTCGAAAATCAATTGTAAAGTATTACCTGCTACTGCCATAAATAAAGAATAACCTAAGAAGAAATATATATAGCTAAGAAAGATATTTTTCCGAATAGATCCCATTTTTAATCCAAATGGAACATCCTTTTTAACAGTTTGGAAAGCTATAATACAGACATTCGTATACGTTGCAAAAGGAAAAGCCCAATAAAATTGAGTACCTTCTACATCCATAAGAAAATACGCTATTATACTCGTTGCCAATGTTATTGCAATAAGAATCGTCCAAAAGATTTTTGAATAATGCTTTTGTTCTAGTGTGTAATAAAATAATAGCCCTTTAACTTGATTATTCATACGTTATGCTCCCTTCTTTTCCGTTAAATGGATCATCAATTCTTGAATTGGCACGCCTTCTACTTGCAATCCAGCTGCATTCGCTTCTCCTTTTGTACCATAGGCATAGACAAAAGAATTTCCAGCCAGATCCTTTCTTTCAATCACTTCTTTGTCCTGTAGAAATGCATCAACCTTTTCCGTTGGCCCAGATACGGCTACTGTTTGTTCTCTTAATACTTCTGAGGATTCTTGTAAAACAACAGAACCTTCTTGTAAGATGATTACGCCCTCAAACATTAAGCTAACCTCATCAATTAAATGTGTCGAGAAGATAATTGTTCGTGGATACTCCTGATAATCTTCTAGTAACAATTCATAAAATCGTTTTCGTGATGGTGCATCCATCCCGATATACGGCTCGTCAAAGACCGTAATTGGTGCTCTACTCGCTAAGCCAACCGTAATACCTAAAGCGGATTCCATCCCTTTTGATAACATTTTTATCTTCAATTGCCTCGTTAAGTTAAACTCTTTTAATAAGTCTTCTGCGAGTGTTTGCTCCCAATTCGGGTAAAAGTAGGAAAAAATCGTTAACACGTCTTTGATCTTTAACTCTTTAGGAAAATTATTCGCTTCCTTAATTAAACAAATGGATTCCGTTAATTCTTGGTTGTCGAATGGATTTTCCCCATTAATTTTTATATTTCCACTTGATGCTAAAATTTGCCCACTGAGTATATCCATGAACGTTGTTTTGCCAGCACCATTTCTTCCAAGCAGACCATAAATTTTATTCTCTTCAAGCGTAAACGAAACATGATTCAATGCATACTTTTCTCCGTACGTCTTACTTAAATTATTCACTTCAATCTTCATTTTGTTTGTCCTCCCTTTGCAACATTTCCATAAGTTCATCTTCATTCATTCGAAGCTTTTTTGCTTCCTCCTTTAGTGGATGCATGTAATTGTCATAAAATGTCTGCTTGCGCTTCTCAATAACAATCTCCTTAGCCGCTTCGGTTACAAACATGCCTACTCCTCTCCTTTTCACCAATATCCCCTCTGCCACCAATTCATTAATTCCTTTACCAGCAGTAGCAGGATTAATTTGATAAAAGGCAGCAAATTCATTTGTGGAAGGTACCCGATCACCAACCTTATATGACTGATCCATGATCGAGTCTTCTATTTGATCTTTAATCTGTATAAAGATCGGTTTGCTTTCATCTAGTATTTTTTTCATTTTAGTTCATTCCCTAATTGGTTAATTACTTATTTAACTAACTATATAGCATTGATATGTAAAAGTCAAACTAATTTTTTTAAATTGGAAGATAACAATTAGCGGGGTCTGTCCCTCAGTACGTTAACGCGTTAATATACTGAGGCATCCCTTAATTGTGAATGAAGTTTGAAATCAATTAAAAATCCATTTTGAAATAGATCAAAATGGATTCCTCATCACAGGATTTAATTTTTAAAGTGGCCATTTCCTAAAATTATTTTACAGTGTCCGATTCTTAAATAATTTTCAATTTTATATTTCCCTTCTATATCTCAAAGAAATATAGTCTTCTCCTTCAACGTTACCATAGGCCTCTTTTTCACCCATAAAACGGAATCCTTTTACTTCATAAAAAGGAATACCTTTAACATTGCCTTTTAGAACGGACACCCATTGCTCGCTCGCCCCTTTATTACGTTGGACATCTGTTAAGTGATTTAAAAGTTCGGTACCTATCCCTTCCCTACGTCGTTCGGGGTCTAAGTATAGAACATAGACTTCACTTTTAGTCTCATCTATCATACCTCCGCCAATCGCACCCACAACGATCCCATCATCAAGTGCTACGAAATAACCATCCCAACCCTCCGCTTCCTCCAATTCACGCCTAATACGATCATGATTATAGAATATTTTATCATTCCTTTTCATACTTTCTGTACTTTTGATGATCCCTCCAATTGTGTCCCGTCTTCCCTCTATGCATACTCTGGAAATGCCTTCCACATGTTTTGGCAATCCTCTTCTAACTTCTATCATGCTGCTCCCTCCATTTGTCTTTTCAGCGAAAAAAATTTCTATCTTTTCTATGACAATGGCTGAACTACCCAAATTCGATAACCGTCCGGATCAGCTATGACAGCTTCTGTAACTCCCCACTCGCGATCAACAGGTTCCTGGACAATTTCTTCGCCGACATTTTTGATGGACTCAACGGCCGCAACAACATCTTCCGTCATTAACTCAAAAACAATCCCTTTCTCCACCGGTTCAGGTTCATCAATAATATGTAGCATAATGCTGATTTCATCTTCACCCTGTCCAACGGAAAAATAAGCCATCCCGTTTTCCACGAAATCCTCAGTCAAATGTAATACATTTTTATAAAAATCGATTGACCTGTTCAAATCTTTTACCGGAATGATAATCGTATTGATTTTTTCAATTTTAAAATTAGCCATCATTACTTCTCCCCTTATTTTAAAAATGTCTCCAATACATCCATCATCTTTTTAATTTCTTCATTGTTGATCGAAAAATACTTTGTGTTTCCTACTCTTCGAATGGATACGAGTCCTGATTTGTTTAATTGGTTCAGATGACGTGATATCGTACTTTGCTTCATGTCCAATTTCGTTACAATTTGCTGTGCAAACATTTCTCTGTTTTCAGCCAATAGGCCAATGATTTGCAGTCGTGTTTGGTCTCCCATCCCCTCGAATGCTGGTGAAATGGCCGTGAAATCCGGAGCGTTTGTTTGTTTTTCCGCAGTATCTCCTAAAGGGTCAAACATAACGTATATATGTTGATCAACATTGAAAAAAATCAGCAGTCGGTCTAAATTAATGACAGGTAAAAACGTCATGGTTTCTGCCCGCCTTAAATTATCCAATTCATTCGTATCAGGGAATAAGCCGGTCACCTCCAGAAGTGCCTCTTCGTTTGTCCGGTACAGCTTGGATAGATGTTGATTATTTTTTTGTTGCCATTCAGCCAACCATTTATTTTCCTTTTCCCAAAGCTCTTTAAAACCGTAATTCCAAAAGCCTTCTATTAATCGGATCATTCTTTCCTTAATCGATGCTAAATCACCATATGAAGTCTGGATTTCCTCTACATTTCCAACGGACCAGCTTTCCAAAACAGCTTTTATGGCTCTACTTCGATTTACAGGCTCTTTTAATTCTTCCTCTTCCAAATTGACATGCTCCATCGTTTTTTCGACCAAAGGATTACGAGGCAGAAACTGATAATAATAGTCCATGGTCTCCCTGATTCCATAAATGAGAAGATCCAACACTTGCGCCTCAGACATTTCTTTCCACCAGCTGATAAACTGCTCCCAACCCTCATCCAAATTATCATGATTTTTAATGTAATATTCCCGAAGAATAACACCGTGAGCAAAAACTGTTCTTAGTACCTGCAAATCCTCTTTAATATTTTTTGGCAGTAGGTTGGAAAAATCCCTTAACCACTCCGACGAATGGGCAGAGCTATTCAAAAAGTAATCAGTCAGCTGAATATTGGAAAGAAGATTCGCGCCCAATGATTGCTCTATATTTATTTTTGGCGATGGATAGGTAGGTATGAAAAAATCCCTTTTCATGATAGTACACCTCCTTATATGCATATATTCAATATTTGCATGTTAATTATTTTACTAAAATCCATCGTAATTTTCAAGTGAATTTTTTTAGTACTGAACTTGTAACGCTTACTTTGCTGTAAATACAAAGGAACCCATTTTGAAATTAATCAAAATGGGTTCCCTTCAAACTATGGAGATTCGATTTCTATTGCCATATTTTTTTCTTTTCCGATAAACATTTTTCTCTTATCTTTAATACCATCGATCTTAACAACAGATTCTTGTTCATTAACTTCAAATATTATTGTTCTGGAGATATTTTAGTCCCTGCTCCTGATTGCTCCGCCCGTTCTTTAGGTGACCCGCTGAACGGTGTATTGCCACGGCAGTAAATGGTACTCGCTAAAACGGATTTTATCTCCATCTCTGATAAAACTTCTATAACCCTCTGGACTACTTTATTATCGTGGTTACGACCATCCGAACAGGCAATTAGACCAACCGTTTTACCCGCCAATTTTTCCAAACTTAACATCTTCTTCATTCGTAATATTTATAAGTTACTACACTCCAGTGAAAGACGTTTGCATTCTATTAGTGGATAAAACCGTTAATCTACCAATGTTCGGATTAAAAAATTGCTCAAATAGGTACCTAACCTACTTTGAGCAATTTTTTACAGAGTGGATGTTATTAAGCAACACTTCTACATGCTTCTGCACATTTAAAGCAGGCATCAGCACATTTCTGACAGTGATCATGAGGATGTTTTTTACATTCATTCCCACAAGCTTCACAAATAGTAGCACATACAGAAGCTAATTCAGAAACAAAGGATGTTCCTCTTGAAATTGCTTGTTCTAAATAAGCACAAATATCAGCGCATTCTCTATCTAACCGAATGCAGTCGGCCATCATTTTAACATCGTCCTCTTTTAAACATGCATCATAACAGTGATTACATGCTGTCATACATTCATGTAACGTTTGTAATAGTTGTTGATGTTGCTCATGCGCCATTCATAAAACCTCCATTTTAGTTGATATGTTAACTACATATGTATAGTTTCCTACTATATAAAAATATAAACGGAAAAAATAAATTCCTATAAAAAAATGTACAAAATGGACGGGGTGCCTATTTGTTAAAGTGCATTGTTTACAACTTCTTCTTTTACATGTTTTTAAAGATTTCAAGGTTAAGCTTAAACACTAAAATAAGACTCTATTGCGTTTTTCATTTGACTAACGAGTGCTGTCACCTCTACGTCGAGTCCTTCCCACTTATCAACATACTCTCCCAGGTAAGCTTTTCTGGCTAAGTCGAGCAAAGTTGCATGTTCTTTAGATAATCGAGGTATAGCCCATTCTGCAGCCACATTTTTTGGAGATATTTCACCAACAGCTACTGTCTGCCACATTCGAGCTAGTGTTAAAATTACGTTACGTTCGTCACCCTTCATATCCTCAATTAATTCTGGTAAAGACTCCACAATCGCTGTTCGAATATCTGTCACCGGCACAGGGTCAAGTAGATCTGAAGCATGGGGGCCAAAAAGAGAAACACTATCCTTTCTTACTTGTACCATTACGATAGCTAAATCAGGGTCATAAGTTGGCTCTGGGGTTTTTCCTTCCTTAAAGACATCCCTGAGCCATTCCCCGTAGATAAATTCATTTTTCGGCGGATATCTCCAGGGTACAACATCTTCATAGTTTACAATCGTCATTTCAAGTGGTCGTATAGAATCTGTATTTCCAATCTTTCCGGATATAAGCATCAGCCTATCTGTTAGCGCCCTTCGAGTGATTTCAGATAAACCACGGTCTACAATTACTAGGACATCTACATCACTATTAATGCGCAAGCCACCTTTTACTGCAGAACCAAATAGATATACCCCTAATACTGTTTCGCCCAGCAACTCGTTTACAATTTTTAATGATTGAATCGCTTGCTTCGGTATTTTTTCGTTATTCAGATCGCTCATCAACTACGAACTCCTCAAATCAATATCTTCCTTGAATTTTAACATATATTATCGCTATACAGCGCTATAAGCTAGAAAGATGCAATTCTTATCCCAGAAGCTTTTTGGTAGATAACAGGTTTTAATGGCGCAAAATAGAATTTTTCAGTAATATAAGACATAGGGCAGTAAGTGATAAAAGCCAGCTTCCAGCAGAGGGGATAGGGATTGTAGAAGATATCAATTACTAGGGGTATCGCTATAAACGAAGGTGATCACAATGAAAAATATCAAAAGAATTCTTTTGATTCTTATTGGGCTTATATCTTTTGGTATCGGCGTTGCGGGAACGATACTCCCTGTTCTGCCCGGGGGACCATTTTACTTAGTTGCAGCTTTTTGTTTTACGAAAAGTTCTGAGCGGCTTGATAATTGGTTCAAAAGCACCGAAGTATATGACAAATATGTGGAAGGATTCCGCCAGAAAAGAGGCATGAGACGCAAAGAGAAAATACGCATTAATCTGATTGCTGATTTCTTTATTGTGTTTTCGATATTTATTGTTGATATTCTTTTTGTGCAAATAGTTCTTGTATTGCTTGGTCTTTATAAGCATTATTATTTCATTAAGAAAATCAAAACAATTAAGCTGGAAGAGAATGAATAATCTAAGAAGGAAGGGATTATTCATTCTCCTCCGGCCATTGTTCGTGAAAATTCCGGTCAGGTTGTATACTTCCAAGCCACTTTTAGTCCGGCATGATTCCTATAGCTAAATAATATTTACTAGAAGGATTTCAGGCTAGATTTTACAACATTTAACACGGTTCTACCTCTCGATCGATGCCTATTATCCGCTCAGATTCATCGTGTGGGATGTAACATTCAGAAATTGCATGCTATTCTATTATTATTTCGAGCTTTTCCTCTATCGCTGTCCGCCCTTTGTCATGGGACACTTTTTTCGGATAACCAATTTGCATAACCGCTGCAATTTTCATCGTTTCATTCAACCCAATCTCACTTGCAAATTCAGGATCATGCATATATGGCGTGATTGTCCACAGCATACCGACACCATATTCCCATGCAGCTAACTGCGCATTTTGGATAAATGCACTTATCGAAGCGTAATCCTCTTCATAACGCACAGGATTATCATCTTTTTCAAAGTAAATGACTGCATGGTGTGGTATTTGAAGTAGAAAGTTTTTCATGGAATCTATCATTTTTAATGTTTTCACGGACTCATCCGTTTTTATCATGCCAATACGTTGATAGCTTGATATAATCGCATTAACAAACGCGTACCTCCCCTTTTCCTGATACAGTTTTATATTCCAAGGTTCTTTCATATAATGGGTTGGTGCATAGGAACCATATGTAAAAATTTCTTTTAAAATAGTTGCGTCCACTTCTTGTTCTTTAAATGTATGAATGGATCTGCGCGCTTTAATTGTTTTTAATATATCGATGATAATCACCTCTTTCCTAGATTAGCATATTTGTGGCCCGGGAAAAAGGTTATCGTTGGTTGGTGTAGAGTTGTTACTATTTATCAGCGTTTATGCCTTGTTTATCGGCGCTCCCGATGCCTTTATCAGCGCTCTGCACAATTTATCATCGCCTATTGTTCGGGTCTCACGTGAGCAGGCTCGAGGGTTGCTGCTGTTTCCTGACTCTGGTGCACTCTCTCCCGGTTTGACCCCCTTCTCTCCCGGTTTCGGTGCATTGCCTCCCGTTTCAAAACCGCGCTCTCCCGATTTCGATGCGCTTTCTCCCGTTTTGAATTCCTTCTCTCCCGATTTTGCTCCTTCCTCTACCGGTTTGCAGTTGCATTCACCAGCACCACCCACCAAAACCACAAAAAAAGAGACAGATCACTCTGCCTCTCTAATGTCACTCACTATAAATTTACTTCTTCAAATTATAAAATGCATCCATTCCAGCGTATTCACCCATACCAGCTAATTCATCTTCAATGCGCAACAGCTGGTTGTATTTCGCAACACGGTCTGTGCGTGATGGTGCGCCTGTTTTGATTTGGCCTGCGTTTGTTGCTACTGCAATGTCAGCGATGGTTGCATCTTCTGTTTCACCGGAGCGGTGGGAGATGACTGCTGTGTAGCCTGCGCGTTTTGCCATTTCAATTGCCTCGAATGTTTCGGTAAGCGTACCGATTTGGTTCACTTTAACGAGGATCGAATTACCGACACCTTGCTCGATACCTTGTGCGAGTTTTACTGTGTTTGTAACAAATAAGTCGTCACCGACAAGTTGCACGCGGTCACCAAGGCGGTCTGTTAACAATTTAAAGCCTTCCCAGTCATTTTCATCCAATCCGTCTTCCATGGAAATAATTGGGTACTTGTTAACCATATCTTCGTACCAGTCAACCATTTCAGCTGATGTACGAACAACACCTTCCCCTTTTAGATTGTATTTGCCATCTTCATATATTTCAGATGCAGCGACATCCATTGCCAGCTTAACTTCTACTCCAGGTTTGTAGCCGGCCGCTTCGATCGCTTCCACGATAGTTTGCAACGCTTCTTCGTTAGAGCCTAAGCTTGGTGCGAATCCACCTTCGTCACCAACACCTGTATTGTAGCCTTTTGATTTCAAGACTTTTTTCAAGGAATGGAAAATTTCCGCACCTGTACGGAGTGCTTCTTGGAATGTAGAAGCTGCTACAGGCATGATCATGAATTCCTGGATATCCACATTATTATCAGCATGCTCCCCACCATTTAAGATGTTCATCATTGGTGTTGGCAGTGTTTTTGCATTAAATCCGCCTAAATAGTTATATAATGGCAACTCAAGGAAGCTTGAAGCCGCATGTGCTACTGCCATAGAGACACCTAAAATAGCATTTGCACCTAGATTTCCTTTATTTTCTGTACCATCAAGCTCCAGCAAAAGGCTATCAATGACATTTTGCCTCGTAACATCCAGTCCGACTAATTCAGGTGCAATAATTTCATTGACATTAGCCACCGCATTTAATACACCTTTACCTAAATAGCGCTGTTCATCACCATCACGTAATTCTACTGCTTCATATTCGCCAGTGGACGCTCCACTTGGAACCAATGCTGCTCCGAATGCTCCTGATTCTGTGAAAATTTCTACCTCTACGGTTGGGTTGCCGCGGGAATCTAATACCTCGCGTGCATAAACATCTGTAATATATGGCATGATACTCTCTCCTTTTATTATAAATTATTTACGAATTAATGATTCGCCAGTCATTTCCTCTGGTTTTGCTACATCTAATAGGTCAAGTAATGTCGGGGATAAATCTGCTAAAATTCCTCCATCACGCAAGTTTACATCTTCTTTTGTAACAATGACAGGTACTGGGTTTGTTGTGTGTGCTGTCATTGGATCACCTTCCAGCGTAATAACCTCATCCGAATTTCCATGGTCTGCAGTGATAATCGCATTTCCACCTAATTCAAGGATTTTATCAACGATTTTACCCAAACATTCATCAACGGCTTCAATTGCTTTGACCGTCGGTTCTAGTTTTCCAGAGTGTCCAACCATATCCGGATTGGCAAAGTTTAAAATCATCGCGTTTTGCTCACCAGATTCCAATTCTTCCAATACGGCGTCCGTTACTTTATAGGCACTCATTTCTGGCTGCAAATCGTAAGTAGCCACTTTTGGTGAATCAATCAGCACACGTTTTTCACCCGGAAATTGATTCTCCCGTCCCCCACTCATAAAAAATGTCACATGGGGATATTTTTCTGTTTCTGCAATGCGAAGTTGATTCATATCGTTCTGAGCGAGAACTTCACCCACGGTGTTATCAAGGTTAACCGGTGCATAGGCGACATATCCATCAACCGATTCACTAAAATTCGTCAGCATCACGAAATCTAAATCCTTAGGAACATTTTCTCCACGGTCGAAGTCTTGAAAATCTGCATTCGCAAACGTTCTAGATATTTGGATGGCACGATCAGGACGGAAATTATAGAAAATGATGGAATCCTTATCCCGAACTTTACCGACCGGATCACCGTTGTCATCTGTGATCACGGAAGGAATAACGAATTCATCATGAATCCCATTTTCGTACGAATCATCAATTACTTCATATGGATCCGCGTAGGTTGGCCCCACGCCGTAAACCATAGCGTCATAAGCTTTCTTCACACGTTCCCAGCGCTTATCGCGATCCATCGAATAATAACGGCCGGAAATTGTCGCAAACTGACCAATACCATATTCCTTCATTTTTTCTTCTGTTTGTTCAATGTACATTTTTGCGGTTTGCGGACCAACATCACGGCCGTCTAGGAATGCATGTACATACACTTTTTCCAAGCCTTGGTCTTTTGCTAATTTCAACAGGGCAAACAAATGTCTAATATGGCTGTGGACACCGCCATCTGATAGTAGACCGAATATATGCAACGCCTTATCATTCTCTTTCGCATGCGCCATCGATTTTAAAAATGCTTCGATTTCGAAAAAATCGCCTTCCTTAATCGATAAGTTCACCCGTGTTAGGCTTTGATAAACAATGCGGCCTGCACCGATATTTAAATGCCCCACCTCGGAGTTACCCATTTGTCCGCTTGGAAGTCCAACTGATTCACCACTGGCTGTCAATTGATTATGAGGGAATTTACTCCAATAACGGTCAAAGTTTGGTGTATGTGCTTGTTTAACCGCATTGCCTTCTTCCTCATTGCGGATGCCAAATCCGTCTAAAATAATTAATGCACCTAATTTATTTTCATTCATTTCGTACCTGCCTCCACAAGCTGCAGGTAAGATTCTGCTTCTAAACTGGCTCCGCCAACTAACGCTCCATCAATATCCGATTTTGCGAGTAATTCATCAATGTTTGCCGGTTTCACACTACCGCCATACTGAATCACGACTTGTTCAGCAATTTCTTCAGAAGTAATGTCTCTAATGACATTTCGAATATGGGTGCAAACTTCATTCGCTTGATCACTTGATGCTGTTTTACCTGTGCCGATTGCCCAGATTGGTTCATAAGCAACAATCGTATCAGCCACTTGTTCATTCGATAGTCCATCTAATGCCTTTTTCACTTGGCCTTCCACATGGTTCATCGTTTCATTTGCTTCCCGTTGCCCGAGTGTTTCTCCAACACAGACAATTGGGGTTAATTTATGGTTAAATGCTGCATGTGTTTTCTTGTTGACAGATTCATCCGTTTCAGCAAAATGTTCACGACGCTCTGAATGTCCAAGAACAACATGTGTTACGCCAAGGTCGCTTAACATGACCGGGCTAACTTCACCGGTAAAAGCACCACTATCTTCAAAATACATATTTTGGGCACCAATATGAACGGTCGTGCCTTTTGTTTTTTCTGTAAGTGAAGCTAGAAAAGGAAATGGTGCACATACAATTGTTTCTACATCATCACTTGTAGGTGCCTTTTTTACAACTTCCTCAATGAATTCATTTGCTTCTGCCAACGTTTTATTCATTTTCCAATTTCCTGCAATTACTTTTTTACGCATTTATCTCACCTCTCCATTTTTATTCGTTGCTTATTTATCATTTAAAGCTTCGACACCTGGAAGAACTTTTCCTTCCATAAATTCTAAGGAAGCTCCGCCACCTGTAGAAACGTGATCCATATCTTCAGCAAAACCGAATTTTTCAACCGCAGCAGCAGAATCTCCTCCGCCAATAATCGTATAACCTTCTGTATTGGCCAGACTTTCAGCAACTGATCTCGTTCCCCCGGCAAAAGCATTCATTTCAAAGACGCCCATAGGCCCGTTCCAGATAACAAGCTTGGAATCCGCTACAACCTGACTATATGTCTCGCGCGTTTTAGGACCAATATCCAGAGCTTCCCAGTCAGCAGGAATTTGATCAATGTCAGTAATCTTCGTGTTTGCCGTTTCCGAAAAGTCATCAGCTACGACTACATCGGTAGGTAAAAGGAATTGAACACCTTTTTCTTCTGCTTTTTTCATGAAATCTTTGGCTAAATCAATTTTGTCCTCTTCCAGTAATGATTTTCCGACTTCATGTCCTTGTGCTTTGACGAATGTATAGGCCAGTCCACCACCGATGATTAAGTTGTCCACTTTGTCCAATAAATGATCTATCACATTTATTTTATCTTTAACCTTCGCACCACCGATAATTGCAGTAAATGGACGCTCTGGATTTTCTAATGCTTTCCCTAATACTTCTATTTCTTTTTCCATGAGATACCCTGCAGCTGCAGGTAATTTTTCGGCTACACCGGTTGTTGAAGCATGGGCGCGATGTGCTGCGCCAAACGCATCATTTACATAGATATCAGCCATATCTGCAAAGGCTTGTATTAATTCTGGATCATTTTTTTCCTCGCCAGCTTCAAAGCGTACATTTTCAAGTAATAAAATGTCGCCATCATTTAACCCGGAAATAGCTTCATCAACTTCCGGACCATAAACAGAATCGGTCTTCACAATATCTTTTCCGATAAGGTTACTTAAACTTTTAGCGACGGGATCTAGACGCAATTCATCTGCCGCTTCACCCTTTGGCCGGCCAAGATGACTTGCCAGGATCACTTTTGCGCCCTTTTCAGCTAAATACTCAATCGTAGGACGTGCTGCTCTAATACGTGTTTCATCGGTGACTTCACCGTCTTGCATCGGTACGTTAAAATCAACGCGGCAAAAGACCTTCTTGCCTCCTGCGTCAATGTCTTGAAGTGTTTGCTTATTCATTTGGACAGCCTCCCTATCTTCAATTATGTAATCTGTATTAGGTTTTCCCCTAAACGAGATCTATTAATCATGGTAAAGGTAACGGAGGAGGAATGCTCTCCTCCTCCGTCATTATTCTCTAATCTTATAGTCCTTGTTTTTTAATATATGCAGCCATGTCTACACAGCGTGCTGAGTATGCCATTTCGTTGTCATACCAGGAAACTACTTTAACCATGTTATCTTCAAGAATCATAGTGGACAGGGCATCATACACAGATGAGTTTGTGTTACCAACAATGTCTGTAGAAACGAGTGGATCCTCTGTATATTCTAAGATGCCTTTTAGCTCACCTTCAGCAGCTTCTTCAAATGCTTTGTTTACTTCATCAGCTGAAACATTTTTATCCAATTCTGCAACTAAATCAATTAATGAACCATCTGGGGTTGGTACACGAACTGCCATTCCGTTTAGTTTACCATTTAACTCAGGCAATACTTTCCCAACAACTTTAGCAGCGCCTGTTGAAGTTGGAATGATATTTTGTGCTGCTGCACGTGCCCGGCGATAATCCTTATGCGGTAAGTCAAGAATTTGCTGATCATTGGTATAAGAGTGAACAGTTGTCATTAGACCGCGTTTTAAACCAAATTTCTCATGCAGTACTTTAGCAAGTGGTGCAATGCCATTTGTTGTACATGAAGCATTTGATAATACATGGTGTTTGCTTGGATCGTAATCCTGTTCGTTTACACCCATAACCATGGTTAAATCTTCTTCTTTCGCAGGTGCTGAAATAATTACTTTTTTCGCTCCAGCATCAAGGTGTTTCTTCGCATCGTCACGTTGAGTGAAGCGACCAGTAGATTCGATAACAACTTCTACACCGAGGTCTCCCCATCCTAGATCTGCAGGGTCACGTTCTGATAATACTTTAATTTCATTTCCGCCAATAACAAGGTTAGAGCCATTTACAGTTACCTCTTCTTCTAACCTGCCATGAACAGAGTCATATTTCAATAAATGTGCCAGCATTTCAGCGTCTGTTAAATCATTTACTGCAACAACCTCTACGTCGTCATTTTTTAAAGCTTGACGGAATACGTTACGTCCAATTCTTCCAAAACCGTTAATACCTATTTTTACTGTCATGTATATTCCTCCATATTTTTGAATTAATTATATTTAAAGAGGTGGTGTTCCCCTTAAAATCTCTTCTGCAGCTGCTTCATCTGTAATGAGCAAATCGCTTCTTCCTTGTTGAAAATAGGATGCTATTGCCTGTCCCTTTGATTTGCCACCAGCGATTGTGATCACATAATCGATCGAAGCTAGGTCTTCTAATTGAATACCAACTGTTCTCACCTTATGAACCACATTTCCATTTTTATCAAAATAATAACCAAATGCTTCACTCGAGGCTTTGTTGGATTTTAATTTTGCAGTAACTTCCTCTTTCGTTTTTCTTCGTTCTGCCATTGTCAGTGCATCACCTATTCCATGCATGACAACATCTGCACCTTTTATTTGCTGCAATGTTTCATTAATAGAAGGCTCATTGATGATCGTCTGATAAGCAGATTCACTTAGAGGGTCCGGGACATACAAGAGTCGATAGTCACCATCTGTTTTCCTTGCCATCTCTGCAGCAATGGTGTTGGCTTGATTTTCCACTTTTTCGCCAATCCCACCACGGGCAGGTACAAATAAATAATTATTTTCCTTATTTAATAAGGTCATTACATCTGCTAGTGCAGCCATAGTTGTACCACCTGTCACCGCAATTGTACTGCTTGGCTGAACAATCTTTTTAAGGAAAGCAACACAGGCTTTTCCCATTTCTTGCTTTATCCATTCATAATTATCGCTATTACCAGGGACAATAATAACATGCTCTACATGTAATTTATCCTTAATTTGCGATTCTAAAACACTTAAGCCCATGATTTCACTCATGAATCCAGCTAACTGTTCCAGAATTAACTTACCCTCTTTTGTAATATACATTCCTTTACCTGTTACTTGGATAAGGCCCTGTTCTTGCAGGAAGTCAACCTCTCCACGTACAGCGCGCTCTGTTAAATTTGTATTCTCCGCAAGCCCCCTTCTCCCGATTGGTTGAAAAAGATCTACACTATGCAGAATAGAATACCTTTGTTGCATCATATCTAACAGATCAGGTACTAGCTTTTTCTGCAAATCAATCAAGTCTCTCATGAAAAGACTCCTTTTCATTGGCAGGACATAATCGTCCCGGATGGTTATATTATGTCCCGGTTAGGCTAAAAAAAATACCTTTTTCCTATATTTTTATTATAGCATATTGTGGGAAATAGACAAATATTTTGCTGTTGAATGTTTGGAGCGGGTGTTGGATCTGTAGCTATGACGGTATTATGGTAAATGATTTGGTTTTATGTTTGGGTCTATAAATGCTTGATTAAGGTCCTCTACTCTTTGTGTTGGACTTTCATTTATTTGGTTTTATACCATAATCAATATGTCAGCCATAGATTTTATTGGGGCCCTTTATAAAGAATCGCTATTTTAATGGCCCGTGATTTATTTCTGTTAGCTGTTCATTAATTTCAAATATTTTAGCATTGACACTCTCAATACCGAACTTATTTAATCTTTTTGTATGATTATCAAGATAATTTTCCGCGTCATCCTTTGTCTCGAACACATATATTCCACCCGCTTCTTCCGTTTGTTTATTCTCTGTCCATATCTTCCACCTAAAACCTTTTTCCTCATTAATACCCTTCGCTAAATCGATAAATTCATTGGACATCTCATAGCCAAATGGGCCCGGATGACTAAAATCCATCTGTAATAAATATGCCATTTCCATTCTCCTTTTCATTCACTTTATTAATAATGTAACAAATTTATGTTTGTTTTAAAGTTGAACATCTATTTTTACTTAACAATCGTCAGCAATAGGTAAGCATTTGAAGTCATCTCCAGCTTTTCCCCTGCTCCACACGGAGCGTGCAGGTTTCCCCGCACTCCGCGTTCCATCTAACAAAATATACTGAGTTATAAGTTCCTCGTTACTTATTGTTTGAGATTTTCAAATTGTTTCAAGCTCACATTTCCTACGGAAACGATTGACTTTATTTATCATGTCTCCAGTAAGCTGAAACTCTTTTATAAGTCCATCAATCATCTTTTTATTAGTGGCATGAATTAACTTGTGTATCCCTTTATGCAGGATACGAAGGTTATCAAATTGGTCGTTTCCGCCAAGACTTAAAGGTACATAATGGTGGCAATGAACCTCAGCCGCGGACAATTCCACGCCTGTGATTTCACATTTTCCCATCTTCATACTGTACCTGCTGATTCGGTTATCCATGTATTCAATACTTCGGTTTGGAAGTGTTGATTTCATGAGTAAGCCTATTTCACTTTGGATGTCCGAACGCAACTTTTTGTGTATCATATTCCTTCCTTCTTCCGTGAAGGGCGTCATTTTTGGAGTAAACCCAAAGGTATTCAAAGTTTTTACATCCGCAAGTGGAAATAGATATACACCAGCGATTTGAAATGTTTTAAATCTATTAAGATACATTTTTTTATAAGTTGGTGGCGGATTAGCTGGGTGATCATATTTACCTACTGGTCTAAGCTGATTGTAGATGAACGCACCTAAATCATAGGCAAGACGTGAAAACTCGAGATTAACCTTGGTAGCCCTTTTGAAATATTGATGAATTCCCAAAACAAAACTATTGAAAAGCAACGCATTCATCGCCGAAGGAGAGGTTCTAATTCTTCGAATTAGTTTCTTTGCCTCCTCTTTGATTTTACGTTTTTTACTCGCTTTAATGCCGGTGCGTGCAACACGTTTTTTACCCTTTACGTCAGCCCGGATGGTGAATCCTAGAAATTCGGATTCTCTCTTTCGCAAATTCACTATCTGTGATTTTTCGGGCGAAATGTCCAGTCCCAAGTGGTCCTTGAGATATAGCCTTACGGCATGATACCATTTTTGAGCTGTTTTTCCATCCTTACATAAGATTTTAAAATCATCCGCATAGCGTACGAGATAGCCTTCTTTCAGATTAGTACGCTTTTTGGCTAGTGTTTCACCAGTCCTAGATTGAAAGGATTTGGAAAGAGGGAAGAACTCCCACTGTCCCGCAACCCACTGGTCGAGGTCATTCAACACAATGTTTGCAAGTAAAGTTGATAACAATCCACCCTGTGGAACGCCTTGAGATGGTATCCCTTCACCATCTATTTCAGCTTTGAGCATTTTGGCAATACAAGCTAGTACCTTTCGGTCTTGAATTCCCATATTCCATAGTTGCTTAATAAGTAATGTATGGTTAATATGGTCAAAGAATCCCTTTATATCAATATCCACCACAAAATGAAAATGGGCTTGATTGATTAGAAATTGAATTCTTGCCATGGCGTGATGCGCAGAACGTAATGGTCTAAATCCGTAACTATGATTATAGAACTGGGCTTCCGCAATCGGTTCAAGTACCTGTTTAAAACATTGTTGAATGATTCGATCTAACATACAAGGGATGCCAAGGGGTCTCCACTTTCCATTATCTTTTTCAATCCATTTTCGTCTAACCTTTTTCGGACAATAGTTTTCTAGCTGGTTTTGGATTTCCATCATAAGTTTTTCCTCAGACCATTTTTTCATATCGCTTATCGTTCTTCTATCCGTTCCAGGTGTCTTAGACCCTTTGTTGGACTTGATAGTACGATAAGCAAGCAAGATATTTTCTCTTGATGTGATAACATCATAAAGATGTGAAAAAGCTTGTTGATTCAAACTTTTATCATACAGATCCGTAAACGTTTCCGTCATATCGTAGTAATCCCAATATCGCAAAGCTTGCACTGTGGCATCCCTCCTATTGGAGTGATGTTCCCACGTTCCTACCCGACCGGTGCAATGCACGTGTGGAAAATAACTTTTCATTTCATTAGACTTGGGGCTGTTCCTCCATTCCCATTACAGGAACTTCGTCAGTCATGCCCCTACCCTCGCAAGGATAAATGCTTTTTGGCATAAGCCTTATAGCAACCGTTTCGGATGACAGTCCTTGTTTCAACGTTCCTTGTTTTCCAAGTCCCTTACAACCTAGCTATCCGTACTGAACTTAGGTGTTCCCCTGGAAGCCTGTGAGCTGGATACCGCCTTTGTCCGGTATAGCGTGTTTCATAGGGCGCATTTTTACTGCACACCACTCACCCCATCGCTAGATAGGACATAAGTTTCCCTATGTTCAAACTTTAGACCTGTATATTCGGTTATTCGTCAGTTTCATTTCGCTGAAACCATTCTCACCATATCCAGTTTTTCAGCCGCGCGGCATATCAGTTGGCATACCTTCTCCTACGGAGTGGCTTCAGCCTTCGTTCTGCCGAATCTACCTGTACTTCAAACCCCATGACCTGCCAGTCATGACGCAAGCAGGAGTATTGACGGGATGGTTTCGGGAAACATGGTTCCTTCATTCCCATCCTCCGTTGTAAAGTTTGGATTAACTATAAGTAATCCGCTGCATTTCACGCTTCAAAGCGCTTATAGCATAGCTTGTCGAACGGTGCCCGTTTGCTTAATATAGACATGATAAAATTCTAAATTATACTCAATATAATTAGCTCAATACATCATATTTAACATGTATAACACCTGTTCCTTCGATTACCTCAGTCGATTTCAACACTACAGTTTCCTGACCAATATGATCAAACAAACGCACACCCTTGCCTAGCAATACTGGGGCAATATGTAGCTCTAGCCCATCTAACAAACCCAATTCTATACATTGTTGTGCGACACTTGCGGTGCCGACACTTACATCCTTGGATTCGGCTACTTGCTTCGCTTGTTTAACTGCCTGATCCACACCATCTGTGATAAAAGTAAATGGTGTCGTACCTTTAGGAGGATCCTCAGGGATACGGTGAGTAAGTACAAACACGGGAACTCTTTCTAGTGGATGACTTCCTCCCCAACCGTTCACGATGTCGTAAGTCCTTCTGCCAACAATCATAGCCCCTGTTTTTTCAGCTCCTGAATCGAAAACGTTCTTGTCGATGCTTGAAAGGTTAAAAAAGGAATTGGTCCAGCTAGTTTCCTCTCCAGAAAACATCCAGGCTTGTAGAATGTCGCCTTTCTCCCCTAAAGGTTGTTTTTGATTATCATTACTTCCTGCTATAAATCCATCAAGAGACATCGAGATATTTAAAATAACTTTACTCATTTCATAACCACCTCAGCATCATTTTATCACGAAAATGAACGATGTATTTCTTCTCAATTGCTGTATTATTGTTCTTTGACAAACAGAAAAATTTATACTTGCGTGACAATCTTGGTTGGCAATGTATTACATCTGAGTTTTATGTTACCCCTCTAAACATTTTCCTTTATCACTTTTTCCAATATATCAATATTAATTTGCTCACAATCCAATTCCGTTTCATTTATTTTGACATAGGGAATTAAGAGTTGATACTCTTCCAGCCAATCATCATTTGTATAAATGTCCCGTTCTTCTATCGTAAACGTGTAATCATGCTGAAGCACCGTAAGCAATGCGTTTGCTTCATCACATAGCGAGCAATTATCTTTCATATAGTAAATAACATTTAACATCAAAGGCACCTCCATTATTTCCGTTTTGTGGACGATGGTAGGTTTAATTGTTCGCGATATTTCATAATGGTTCTGCGCGCAACCTTAATACCAAACTCATCATCTAATTTCCTTTTAATTTGTTCATCTGACAGGGGCTTTGCTTTATTTTCATATTGAATAAATTCATGTATTAACTGCTTGATGACAAAAGAAGCAGTTTGCTTTCCATTTGTTTGTTTAACCCCTGGCTGAAGGAAGAATTTAATCGGTGTAACGCCATGATTTGTTTGCACATATTTGTTATTAATCGTTCGGCTCACGGTTGATACATGTATGTCTAAGTCACTCGCAATTTCCCTTAATGTCAGTGGTTGCAGCATAAATGCGCCATGCTCAAAATACATATATTGCTTTTCTACTATATTTTTAACAACAAGCTCTAATGTATTGGATCGATATTTAATCGCCTGCTGCAGGAAGTCAACTTGTTTATATTTTTCTTTCAGGTACATGGCTGCTTCCTTTTCTATATCCTTTAAATTCACGTAGGCTTGATTAACTTCAATTGTTGGTGAATTCCATTTATAAAAAGATACTTTCCACGTTCCATCTTCCTTATAAATAGACGCTTC
Source organism: Virgibacillus sp. NKC19-16 (assembly GCF_021560035.1). NCBI lineage: Bacteria > Bacillati > Bacillota > Bacilli > Caryophanales > Bacillaceae > Virgibacillus > Virgibacillus salidurans. Next base: position 2,486,459 of record NZ_CP074373.1, read on the forward strand.
AGGAATAATATATTCAGGTTTTTCCGTTTCTAACAGTTTTCCGGGCTTCGGATGACATGACTGAATATGTTTAATGATCTTCGTTGCCACTTCTTCAGTTGTTTGATAATGTGCTGCGATTGATCCTATATTTTCCTCAGCAATCCAATCCAGATGCTCTTTTAGTAAGTCTTCTATAAATGACTGGTTCATATCCATTTGTTTTAATTGTAATAATATGCATTCACTAAGCGTCCTGGCACCGATGCCAACAGGATCTAGTTTTTGAATCTTTCCTAGAGCATGTTCCACCATTTCCGCTGTCGTATTACACTGGTCCGCCCACAGATCAAGATCGATCATTAAATAACCATCATCATCCAGGGAGTCAATTCCAAATAAAACAATCGGCTTAAGTTCCTCGGACATATCCAATGTATACAGCTGATTTTTCAGGTGATCATACATGGTCAGCTCAGCTTGATTAATTTCGCCTATTGCAGCAGGATTGGAGTTATGCGTTCTATATTGCGCAATATCATAATCATAATTGACCTCTTCAATCAGTGGATTTTCCTTGGACACCTCTTTAATATAATCGATCAATTCAACACTATCAAACTGAAGAATATGAATCGCCTGCAAAAGCGATTGATTCATCTTCCATTGTAATGTCTGCTCCTGGACAAGCCTCGGCCTCATTTTTAACACCCCTGATAAAGCGTCCTCATCCCTATTATGCCACACATCAGCCACCCTGTCACTGGTATAAAGGGTACGCTGTACTGGCACCACCCGAATTTTGTCGAATTTTATTTTGGTATAAAAAATGGAGAGCGCGTTTTTTCGGTCTCCATCTAAATGTTAATCTTCAAGTTCAAGTTTCAAAGCATCCACGTATTGTTTTCCTTCGACCAGTGACAGTCCTAAGGCTTCTCTTGCCTGTTTGACAGCTCTTACGCTCTCTCCTTCTTTGATAAGTTCGCGTAATTCATCGTTTATTGGGGGTTCAGGTACATCCACTTGTTTCGCCACCTGATCCAGTCTATATTGCATCCCTTTGATACGGCCTTCTAGCTTATCTACTCTCGAAATGAAATTAATAATAGTAAATAGTAATATTGCAATAAATGTAAATTCCACTTTAAATCACTCCCTAACCTTACGAATTTCAAAGTAACCCAATTAGTAACTAAAAAATATCGCAAATTCAGCAGTATTTCAAGATAAAAATAAATTTAATAATAATAATTTTAAATCGTGCCCCCTGTACGAATTTCATTTCGATAATAATAGTGATAGCATATACTTAAATTCTACTCGTGTTTTTACAACAAAGGAGCGTCAAACAATTGATTGAAGTATATACAGACGGAGCTTCGCGTGGCAATCCTGGTTTAAGCGGAGCAGGGGTTTTTATAAGAGCTAACAAAACCAATTATGAATATGCCTTCCCACTAGGAAATTTATCAAATCATGAAGCGGAATTCCATGCTGTTATCAAAGCACTTGAAATTTGCAAGGAAGCATTCCCTGGCGAAATATTATCCTTTCGTTCCGATTCCAGGGCGGTTGTCGATACCATTGAAAAAGATTTCACCAGAAACAATACGTTCCTTCCCTTGCTAGAAAAAATCAGGAAAGAGGCAAATGCATTTCCCTATTTCTTTATCAAATGGATTCCGGAAAAACAAAATAAACATGCAGATAAACTAGCTAGAGCGGCTATTGATATGAGTGTATAAAATATTCTTGACAAAAGAGGAATTTCATAAAGAATGTAGAATAAGTTAATAATAAACTATCATTCTGGGGAGTGAATTAATTGCCATACGTAAAACTTGATTCAGGCACTAAACTTTATTATGAAGATCAGGGTACTGGACAAGCCGTTATTTTTCTACATGGTGTGATGATGAGCAGTACGTTTTTTCATAAACAAGTACCTTATTTCAGTGAAAAATACCGCATGATTACATTAGATTTTCGTGGACATGGCCAGTCTTCGAAGGTGGAATATGGCCACACGGTCGCTCAATATGCCAGAGACCTTAAACTATTTATTGAAAAACTAGACTTACGGGATGTAATTATAGTTGGCTGGTCAATGGGGGCGTTTGTTGCCTGGGATTATGTAGATAAATTTGGAACGGAAAATATAAAAGCACTCACTGTGGTAGACCAATCCGCTTCCGATTTTATATGGCCGGATCCTGGTTGGGAATTTGGTGCCTTTGATCTCGGCGCGATAAAAGATCTAATGCAAGCGATCCAGGAAGACCAAAATGGTTTTAACAGTAATTTTATCCATGGAATGTATAAGGAACAGCCTGATCCAACTGAATTTGAATGGATATTACAGGAAATGAATAAACTGCCGTCATCCATAGAAAGTACAATTGTTTGCAACCAGGCCCTTGTTGATTATCGAGAAACACTATCAAAAGTAAATGTCCCGACATTAATTTGCTTTGGTAGCACAGGATTCTTTCCCGTTGCAGCCGGCGAGTACATCCAAGACCGGATACCCGGTTCAAAATTAGTAGCTTTTGAGAATAGCAGTCACCTCTTATTTTTAGAGGAAACAGATAAATTCAATCAAGAAGTTGATGCGTTTATCAGTAGCCTGTAAAATTAAAGGCTCATCCAACGATGAGCCTCTCACTCTATTCTTTCATTTCCTTAACCGTATTCTCCATCTGTCCAATAGCTTCAATTTCCGTTATAACGACATCACCATCTTGTAAAAATTGTGGTGGATCCATAGCGAATCCCACGCCATCCGGTGTTCCTGTTAAAATGATATCTCCTGGTTTCAGGGTGATTAGTTTCGAAATAAATTCGATTAGATAAGGAACATCGAAAATTAAATGACTTGTATTGGAGGATTGACGCTCCTCCCCATTCACATACGAGCGAACAGCTAAGCTGGAAGGGTCTGGAATCTCATCATCGGTAACCACCCATGGCCCAATCGGTGTGCTACGATCCAGCGTTTTTCCTTGTAGCCACTGGGGAGTTCTTTTCTGCAAGTCTCGGGCAGAAATATCATTTCCAATCGTATAACCGGCAACGTAATCCAACGCCTGTTCCTTGCTGACATGTGTTGCTTCTTTTCCAATCACTACAGCTAACTCAACTTCATAATCCAGTTTATTTGTAGCAGCAGATTTTTCAATGACGTCTTCCGGGCCAATTAGCGCATTGTCAAATTTGGCAAAGAGCACAGGGAATTCCGGTAAATCCCCTTTCATTTCAGCAACATGATCTACGTAGTTTTTCCCAACGCATATGATCTTTGACGGGCTTGAAATAGGATTTGACAGGTATAGATCTTCTTGATGAAAAAAATTGAAAGGACTATCGCTAACCATTACATAGTTATAAGCTTCCGTTGCCCTCTCAATAGCCCTTTTCCCAATAGAGAAAAATTCATTTGGATCTGCCGGGAGAATCGTATCAATTAAGTTCGCTAAATCCTTTTCTTGTTTATAAATCAGCAGTTGGCGATAAGCTTCCTGTATATCATACACTTTTTCGTTTACGATCCAGCCCACTCTAAGATGTCCTGGATCTTGCTTCAATTTATAGCTTACTAGTTTCATAATTACGCCCCCTTTTATTAATTGGTGTTAAGGGAATTTTACCAAAGATACAGTTAAAAATATAGAATTATGGCAAATTTAGTTTGAAAACTCTTGAAAAAGAATCCTTTCGTTAATGGTTTAGATACGTTCCGACGCGGGTAAAAATAGTAGTAGAAAAGCGAAGGTGGTGTGTTGCATGACAAAACGGATTATTGGTTCATACGGTTCTGAGGAAGAAGCTGTTAATGCAGTAAATAATTTAGAAATACAAGGATATAAGCCTAACGATATATCTATTATCACAAATAAGGATAAAACGACCAAGATAAAAAAAGATACGGATGCAAACATAAAAAGTGGCAAACCGGGACCTAAAAATAATGAGTCCTTTATAGATAAGGTAAAACGCGTATTCACCGATGATATCACTGATCCATATGAACAATTGCTCGAATTAGGCGTAGCAAAAGAAGATGCTAAAACACATCAAGGGGAATTAAAATCAGAGAAGTTCCTAGTTGTAGTTGAAAACAAATGAGGCGAACAGTTCTAGACTGTTCGTCTTTTATCCCCCCTCACTTGGCGAAACATATTATTTTTATGTAAAATCACCCACCCCATAAAATTCACATCCCGTTCACCAAACAACTAAATTCACATGTTATACTATAGCTAGATCTAATAAACGCTTATAAAATGGGGGAATAGATTTGATACATAAACTTGAAAAATTCTGGTTGCTGACCTTGATAGTAGCGTTCACCTTCCTTTCTGCATGTGGGGATGATGGTAGTACGGAAGAATCAGGTGAAGGAAATTCTGAAGACGAACTGCACGCACTCGAGGTGGAGTTTGAAGTTCCTGAAACTGCTGATGTAGATGAGACAATAGAAATGAAAGCAAACGTCACATATGGCAAAGATGATGTGGCAGATGCTGATGAGGTCGTATTTGAATACTGGGAAACGGGAAATGAAGATAACAGCACGATGTTAGAAGCTGAAAATAACGGGGATGGAAGCTATACAGCAGAAACGGCCTTTGAAGAGGATGGCGTTTATGAAATGTATGCACATGTAACCGCAAGAACGCAGCATACCATGCCAAAGAAATCCGTTACAGTTGGTGAAGGCGCAAATGCTGACCAGGAAGCTGAAAATGAAGATACAGAAGATGGGCAAGCACAAGAAGAAGGGTTTGCAATGGATTTTTCCGAAATTGACGAAGCAAATGTTCAGGACCAGACAGAACTAATGGTTCAGTTAAATATGGATGGGGAGAATTTTGAAGGCGCCAATGTTCGTTATGAAATTTGGAATTATGACGTATCTGACCAGCATGAATGGATAGACGCTGAAGAATCCGCTTCTGGTGAATATACAGCTATCCACGATTTCCCAGAGACTGGAACATACAATATACAAATTCATGTTGAAAATGATGACGGGTTACACGAACATGAAGAGCATGAAGTAGTTGTAAACGAATAGCTTCATATAAGAGGAGGATTCTCATTAACAATTGAGAATCCTCCTTTACTATAAGCAACCCTATACTTCAATTCTTCATCTTCGGGTCAAGTGCATCCCTCAAACCATCACCTATCAAGTTAAATCCCAGCACCACCAGCATTATAGCCACACCTGGTACGATTAATGTCCATGGAGCCAGCTGGATAAAGTCACGGGAGTCTGCAAGCATTTTCCCCCATTCTGGTGTAGGTGGTTGTGCCCCGAGGCCCAGGAATCCTAGCGCTGCAGCATCCAGGATTGCTGTACCAAACCCGAGTGTCGATTGAACTATAATAGGCGCTGCACTATTTGGTAATATATGATGAAATATAATCCGTCCATTCTTCATTCCTTGTGCTTTTGCTGCCATGATGTATTCTTCCTCACGAAGACTGATTACTTTCGAACGGACAAGTCGCCCGAATATAGGAATATTAATAATCGCTATCGCTATTAACGCATTTTGCAAGGAAGCGCCTAAAATTGCTACAATCGCAATCGCGAGTAGAATACTAGGAAATGCAAGTAGTATATCGAATATCCGCGATATTAGCATATCGATCCAGCGGCCGAAGTATCCGGCTATAATTCCCAGTAATGTACCGAACACAAGCGCTCCTGTTACCGCGAAAAAACCAACTTGAAGCGAAACTCTTGCCCCATAGGCGATTCTAGTAAAAATATCTCTTCCAAGATCGTCTGTCCCCAACCAATGCTCTGCAGATGGCGGCTGCAATCGGTTGACAAGATTCTGTTCTGCAACTCCATGAGAGGTAAGAAGTGGTGCAAACAAACCAAGTAATATAAAAAATACAATAATTATTAATCCCGCAAACGCAAAACGATTTTTCCTTAAGTGTTTCAATGTATCTTTCCAGGGAGAAATCGCCTCAATTTCCTCTGTATCAAATTGCTGACCACTTTTTGCGGGGTTTGCTAACTGCTGTTCTGCTTGTTTTTCTTTCGTTTCCATCCCAACATCCCCCTAATAGTTAATCCTTGGATCAATAAGTTTATAAAGTAAATCAACAATTAAATTAATGATGACAAAGATAAATGCAATGACGAGAATACCTGATTGAATGACCGGATAGTCACGGTAATTGATTGCTTCATACACATACCTTCCAATACCAGGCCAGCTAAAAATCGTTTCCGTTAAAATAGCTCCCCCCAAAAGGACACCCGTTTGCAGACCAATTACCGTTAACACAGGAATAATGGCATTTTTCAACGCATGTTTATAAATAACCAAAAATTGTCCTGACCCTTTAGCCCTCACTGTTCTAATGTAATCCGAATTCATCACTTCAAGCATGCTTGAACGTGTCATTCTGGCTATAATTGCCATCGGAATCGTACCTAAAGCAATACTAGGTAATACTAAGTGTTTTAAAATCGTCAGTGTTCGCCCGAAGTCCAGATGAATTAATGAATCTAACACATAAAAATTCGTAATGGTCGCCATCGGGTCTCTGCTGTCTTCCCTGCCATATGCCGGAAGCCAGCCAAGCTCCTGGGCAAAAACCCACTGCTCCATTAATGCCAGCCAAAAAATCGGCATCGAGACACCAACTAATGCGAATAGCATCGCCAGAAAATCAAACCAGGAATTCTGTTTCCATGCACTTATAATTCCGGCATTTACACCGATAACGATAGCAAATATCATGGCAAATACGGTTAATTCAAAGGTAGCGGCTATGTACGGCCATATTTCTTTTGATATCTCTGCTTTTGACCTTAATGAAGTGCCTAAGTCACCTTGAAGTAAATCCGTTACATAAATACCATATTGAACAGGATAGGCCTCGTTTAAGCCCATGCTTTCTTCCAAGTCTTCAATGGCAGCCGCAGTTGCCGTCTCCCCTAATATAACTTGTGCAGGGTTACCGGGTATAAGATGTACGATAGAAAATGTGATTAACGTCATTCCGATTAATACAGGAATGAGCATAAGTAAGCGGCGCATAATATAGGCAAACATCATTTCACCCCAATTCTATGTATCTAGCATTTATTCATGGAACACGCTATTAAAAAGAACAGGGTAGCAGCAGAAAACTACTACCCTTGTCAATTTCTAATTCGCTAGCTCAACTTCTGCCAACGATTCACTTGTTGATGGATGTGGTACATAATTTAATACGTCACTGGTTGTTGCTAATACAGGAGTTGAATGTACTAATGTTGCCGTCGGTGAATCTTCTGAAATCAACGCTTGAGCCTCTTGATAAAATGCCGCGCGCTCATCTTGATCAACAGATCTTTTTGCCTGATCTAATAGCTCATCCACTTCATCATTTTGATAGAATGTACGGTTACTACTCCCAACATTCGATCCATGTAGTAAGCTGCTTAAGAAATAATCCGGATCTCCATTTGTTCCTGACCAGCCAAGCATAAACATTTCCTGCTCACCTTGGAGAGTCTTCTCTAAATAGGGAGCCCATTCTTCACGTACGATCTCAACTTCTATTCCAACTTCCGCTAAATTATTTTGCACAATTTCAGAAACTGTCTCCGGATCCGGCATGTATGGTCTTGCCACAGGCATCGTCCAAAGTTCAATTTCCATTCCGTCCTCATAACCTGCTTCTGCCAGTAATTCCTGTGCTCTCTCCGGATCATATTCATAGGCTTCCACTTCATCATTGTAGCCCATATAGCTAGGAGGGAGCATATTTTTGGCGGTATTCGCATAACCTGCATATAATGCGTCAGCAATCGACTGTTTATCAATTGCATAATTAATCGCCTGTCGTACTTCCACTTGATCTAATGGTTCTTTTTGTGTGTTAAATCCGACATAACCAACGTTATTCTCTGCCCTTGTATACAGTTCTAATCCTTCTTCCGATTCAATCCCAGCGGCGTCATCCGGATTTAGTCCATCCATAATATCAATCTCGCCAGAACGAAGTGCAATTAAACGAGCAGCATTATCCGGGATGACTTCAAAAACTACTTCATCCAGTTTCGGGAGGCCATCTACACGGTAATCTTCAAATTTTTCCAGAATAATGGAATCATCCTTGCTCCAGCTGACAAATTGAAACGGACCAGTTCCTACCGGGTTTTCGTTAATCTCAGGGCCGTATTCTTCAAAAGCTGCTGGTGACGTTATTCCGAAATAACTCATCGCCATGTTTTGCAGGAAAAATCCTAATGGCTGTGATAAAACGAATTCAATTTCATGATCACCTACGACATTAATTTCTTCGATAACATGACCATCGTCCCCTTGGAAACCACCAAACATGGTCCCATACATGGAATACACATAATTATCATCTGCAAAGCTATACTCATGCTCCGGATCTGCCCAGCGCTCGAAGTTTGTTTTTACCGCTTCTGCGTTAAAATCCGTTCCGTCATGGAATGTGACGCCCTTCTCCAAATAGAAGGTATAGTTTAACCCGTCATCTGAAACTTCCCAGTCATGTGCTAACCCTGGCTCAAGTTCAAATGAGTCTTCTTCAAAAGTCAATAAGGTTTCCAAAATCTGTCTGGTCACACGGGAGGATTCACCATCTGTTGTACTTGATGGATCCAAACTTTCAGAATCGCCTCCCCGTGCAAATACAAGAACCTGTTCCCCTTCTGCTCCACCGTCAGCTTCCGTCTCACTATCTTCCCCAGCGCTGTCTTCACTTCCCTCAGTAGCATCTGCTTCCTCTTCTTCCTCCGTGGAAGCAGAATCTGCTCCTCCATCGCCACTACATGCTGCGAGCACTAAAACAAATGCAAGCATCAGAGCAACTAAAAAAGAAAACTTTACCTTCATACTTTTTCCCCCTTATTTTTTATAATTGATAAATTTTATTGCGCGTCCCCGTAGAGATGACATGCAACAAAATGGTTATCCTCTATTTCTTCAAAAGCTGGTCTGAATTCCCTGCAAATATCCATTGCATGCGGGCATCTAGTGTGAAATGCACAGCCGGCAGGTGGACTCGCAGGACTTGGCACATCACCTTCTAATATAACCCGGTCTCTTGTAATGTCGGGATCCGGCGAAGGAACTGCAGATAAAAGTGCCTGTGTATATGGATGTTTCGGATCCTCATATAATGTATCTTTTGTCGTTAATTCAACCATCCTGCCTAAATACATCACCCCAACACGATCACTGATATGCTTTACAACACTTAGGTCATGTGCAATAAAAACATAGGTTAGATTAAACGTATCGCGAAGTTCTTCCATTAGATTCAGGATTTGGGACTGTACAGATACATCCAGGGCAGAAACCGGTTCATCACAAATGATCAATTTCGGATTATTTGCCAATGCTCGGGCAATACCGATTCGCTGTCTCTGTCCTCCACTAAATTGATGGGGATACCTGGAAGCGTGATACGCACTTAAACCGACGATCTCCAGCAGTTCCTTCACGCGATCGTTCCGCTCTTTGGCCGAAGTAACCCCGTGGATTAACAGTGGCTCACTTATTATTTTTTCCACCGTATGCCTTGGATTTAAGGATGCATAGGGATCCTGGAATATAATCTGCATATTGCGTCTTAATTGCCGCATTTCTTCCGCGTTTAAGTCGGTTATATCCCGATCCTCAAACTTTACTTGCCCTTCTGTTGGTTCGATTAGTCTTAGGATCGATTTACCTGTCGTGGATTTGCCGCAGCCGGATTCACCTACAATACCTAAAATTTCACCTTCCATAACGGAAAATGAAATATCATCCACCGCTTTTACTTCTCCAACTTTTCGCCCAAAAACACCACCTCTAATATCAAAATATTTTTTTAGCGACTTAACTTCCAGTAAAGGACTTGTCATCGTTCGTTACACCTTCTTCCTTTTCGTCATATAGAAAGCAACGACTTGTTCGACCATCTCCTAAAGAATAAAGCTCTGGGCTTTCCTGGAAGCAACGGTCAAAAGCAAATTCACAGCGCGCGGCAAAACGGCAACCGACACGATCCATCTTTGGCTTTGGCACCGTACCTGGAATGGAATAAAGCTTTTGCTCCCGTTCATGAATTTTAGGCAAGGAACGGATTAGCCCTTTGGAATAGGGATGCTTTGGATCTTTCAATATTTCCCTTGTCGTACCCTCTTCCACAACCTGTCCGGAGTACATAACGACAACTCGATCGCAAATTTCAGCTACGACACCAAGATCATGGGTAATTAATAAAATGGATGTTTCTTTTTCATGATTTAAATTCCGCATTAAATCCAAAATTTGTGCCTGGATTGTAACGTCAAGTGCGGTTGTTGGTTCATCGGCAATTAATAATTCAGGATCTCGTGACATCGCCATCGCAATCATGACACGCTGCCGCATTCCACCAGACAATTGATGCGGATATTCATCAATGACAGCTTCGGGTCTCGGTATACCAACAAGCTTCAACATATCTATTGATCTGCTCCGCGCCTCTTTTTTGCTGATTTTTTCGTGAATCCGAATCGCTTCCCGCATTTGATTTCCAATCGTAAATAGTGGATCTAATGATGTCATCGGTTCCTGAAAGATCATGGATATTTCATTTCCACGCACTTTTTTCATGCGTGACTTTGAAGCGTTTACAAGATTTTCACCCTTAAAATTGATCTCGCCATCAACAATTTTCCCGGGCGGGCTTGGCACTAGTTGCATCACGGATAAGGAAGTAACACTTTTTCCGCATCCAGATTCACCAACAATGCCAACCACTTCCCCTTTATGAACGTTAATACTAACTCCATCTACAGCTGGGATTTCACCATTGTCTGTAAAAAAATGTGTATGTAAATTATTTAGTTCTAAAACAACATCTGTGTGTGACATGATCTACCCCCTTTTATAACGTCCCTGTACCATTTTTATGAAAATTTAGTAACGGTATGTTAATAATATACTGAAATTTAATAAATATTGCAAGGGATTTTTTAGGAAGTATTTACTAGAATAGGTAGATGGGGGTGCAGATTTGGTTGGGATTAAATTTTGTTCGTGTATTTATTATGGGGATAGGGATGTTATTGGGCTCGGGGTGATTCTTTCCCTCTCAGGTTGATTATCCATCCTCGAGTAATACTTCTATTCTCCGTTCGGTATACGCTCGCTTTCAGTCAATATTTCTACAATTAACCTTTTTACAAACTGCCAAAATTAGCTTATACTATTTCTAACAGTATAATAGAAAGAGGCTTAATATGCGTATTAACGAAGTTCCACTTAGAGAGAAAAGCATTGTCCTGATTGGGTTTATGGGTGTTGGTAAGACATCCATTGGAAAGTCCGTTGCCAAGAAATTATATCGGGATTTTATCGATATAGATGAAGAAATCGAAAGTAAATATGGTATGCCAACGTCCGAGATTTTTCAAACGATCGGTGAGCAAGCTTTTCGTGAAAAAGAGAAAACAACAATCATAAAAGCTTGCAAGCAAAAGCTGAAAATAATTTCCGTTGGCGGTGGGGCTTTCTTACAGGAGGAAATCAGAAATACGTGCTTAGCAGAATGTATCGTATTTTTCCTAGATTTGTCCTGGGAACATTGGCAGGAAAGGATTAGCTTACTTATTGACAGCAGACCCGTTCTACAGGGGAAAAATATTGATGAAATTAAAGAACTTTTTCATAAGAGGCAGCCAATCTATGAAAAACATCATTCTAGGGTGGAAACAGATAATCTGATTATTGAAGAGGTTGCTGATTTTATCGTGGATTCTTTAAAAACGGCTTGGGATATTCATGAACCTAATGGCGGGTGAAATAGGAAAAGGGAAGGGTGGTGAATGCCAAAAAACATCACCCATTCTCCATAATGTCCACGATTTCCTTCCTCGCTTTTTTCGCTTCAGGAATAGGATATACCGGAAAAACATGATTCATATTTGGATACTCAAAATAATTGATCTTCACGCCCTGCGCTTCTGTCATATTCTTAAATTTCCTAATATCGGGTAGCAGTACCTCATGCGTGCCAATAAACACAGAAATTTTCCCTAACCCTTTTATCTCTCCGTTGATTGGGCTGAGCATATAATAGTTCGGATTGGCATTCCCGGCAAATGATTTGCCCATTTCAGCCGCACCGTAAATTCCAATTAGGGGATCCAGTTTTTCAAATGCACGGAGATCGGGGTTTTTCATGGTAATATCAAGCCATGGTGAAAGCAAAATAATGTGTTTCGGTTGTGGCATGCCCTTTTCCAGGAGCAACTCGGCCAAAGCAAGCGCAAAACCTCCCCCGGCAGAGTCGCCCATAAAGATAAGATTATCCACACCTGACTTGCCCAGTATCTCTTCATAAATGAGAAAAACCTTGTCAAATGACTCCTGATACTGATGATTCGGCGCCTTTGGGTAAATAGGTACATAGATTGTTGCCCCAGTCTCCTTGGCTAGTTTACCTAAAAAATTCCAATGAAAGATGAGCGGCTGACTCACGTATGCCCCACCATGTAAGTAAAGGATTTGTTTTTTTGTTGGCTTGTTTTCGAAATTAAAAAAATAGCAGCTCATATCATCATATGTTCTGAGCACTAGATTAAATCTCTCACCGATTTTTCTTGGCAAAACATACGGCTTTCTATCTTTACGCTTTTGCTCCATAAATGCCGCAAGAGCCTTTTCGTCCACAAATTTTTCTTTCCCACCATAAAGGAAAAGGAATTGTTCAACCAGCTTACTTCTTAGACTTCTCACCGGACCTCTCCCCTTCTCTCTAAAAAATTCCTAATCCCGCAACGTCATCCAAGCCCTATCTCTATGCCACTCGACACGGACAGATGTACCAAAAAATTCCGATAGACATGTACTTGTTAACATAGCGGACCTTTCTCCTTTATCAAAAACTGTTCCTTGATGAAGCAGTAGCGTATGAGAAAACACTGGCAATATCTCTTCGATGTGATGTGTCACAAAAATGATGGTTGGGGCGTCTTTTTGAATTGCCAAATTATCTATCGTGGAAAGCAATTCTTCCCGCGATATAAAATCAAGTCCGCTAGTCGGTTCATCTAATATGAGCAAATCAGGTGATCCCATTAGCCCACGTGCAATAAGAATTTTTTGCTTTTCTCCTTGGGAACATGTTTGATATGTACGGTTTGTCAAATGACTGCAGCCAACCTGTTCCATAATTTGATACGCCTTCTTGTAGTCTTCGTTATTAGGAACATCATACAATCCGATTGATGCATACTTACCGCTAACGACAACATCCTCACCATACGCCGTCCCTTTTATTCTTTCCTGTATGGACGAACTCACCCAGCCAATGGACTTTCGTAATTCTCTAATATCCGTCCTCCCAAATTGCTGATCCAACACGCTGACTTTTCCAGTTGTTGGCCAAATATAACCATTTACCATATTCAGTAACGTCGTTTTTCCCGAACCATTCAGTCCAAGTACCGCCCAGTGCTCACCCCTAGATACGTTCCAGTTCACATTAGTTAGAATCGTTTCCTGTTGTCTTTTCCAGGAAACATCCTGCATATCAATAACATTCGTCAAAACTGCTCGCCTCTTTCTATTCATTTTTATAAAAAAATAACAAGAGATCCAAAACGCCAGACCCTTGTTATTACTAGTTTTACAAATAGTGCGCCCAGAGGGATTCGAACCCCCGACACTTGGTACCGGAAACCAAAGCTCTATCCAACTGAGCTATGGGCGCATGTAATTAAATTTTTACACAGAGAATATTATAACCCTTCTATCATATTTATACAAGTCCTAGTAAAATAGTCAGACAGGTTTATTTTTGCACTAGATGGGTATGCTGGGAAGTATGATTTTTAACGAAGTATTTTGTTGAACGTTTTTGTTTGACCTTTATTGACCATTTAGGTATGATGAACATAGACGTTATGAATAAGGGAGGATTTTTTTAAAATGAATTTAATACCTACAGTTATTGAACAAACGAACCGTGGAGAGCGCGCATACGATATTTACTCACGCTTATTGAAAGACCGTATTATTATGCTTGGTAGTGGGATTGATGATAATGTAGCGAACTCCATTGTAGCACAATTATTATTCCTTGAAGCTGATGATCCGGATAAAGACATTTCGCTTTACATTAACTCACCGGGTGGTTCCATTACAGCTGGAATGGCGATATTTGATACGATGCAATTCATTAAACCTGATGTATCAACAATCTGTACTGGAATGGCAGCATCTATGGGTGCGTTCCTGTTAGCCGCTGGTGAAAAAGGAAAGCGATATGCACTTCCAAATAGTGAAGTGATGATTCACCAACCATTGGGTGGTACACAAGGTCAGGCAACAGATATCGAAATCCATGCAAAACGTATCGTTGAAATGAAACGAAAAATGAACGTGATTCTTTCTGAACGTACAGGACAACCACTGGAGGTTGTTGAGCGTGATACAGAGCGCGATAACTTTATGACTGCTGAAAAATCAGTAGACTATGGGTTGATTGACAAAATCCTAGAACGTAATCCAAACTCAGATAAATAAAATTTAAAAGGGTGCCTCAAATGAGACACCCTTTTTTTATGCTTCCGAAACAAAATTTACTAAGTGATCGAGTGCAATTTCTTCATCAGCCCCGTCCGCAATGATTGTTATTTCCTCTCCACTGGTTACGGCTAGGCTCATTAGCCCCATGATGCTTTTCGCGTTGACTTTTTTGCCTTCTTTTTCAAGAAACAAATGTGCCCCGTACCGGTTTGCTTCCTGAACAAATTGTGCAGCTGGTCTTGCTTGCAGACCTGTTTCCAATTCAACTTTCACTGTTCTATCAACCAAATTTCTCATCCTCTCCTACGTAAACGCTAACATTTATAATCAATTTTAACCGACAGTAACGCATGTCTAAACATACGATACTGCCGATTTAGGAAATTCTATTTCAATTATAACATAAAGTGAAACTTCATTCAGCGGGGGATTACAGCCCATTAATGCGTGATAAATCCGATTTCTATTTTTCCTGTAAGACTTCACCGCTTTTAAGTTTTTCTGCAAATTCGTCGATTTTTTTCAAACGGTGGTTGATACCGGATTTAGAAATTTTGCCACTTGATACTAATTCCCCTAATTCTTTTAACGAAACTTCTTGATGCTGGACGCGTAAAATAGCGATCTCTTGAAGCTTTTCCGGTAATTGATCGATTCCTACGGTGTTCTCAATTAATTTGATATTTTCAATTTGCCGAAATGCCGCACCGATCGTTTTATTTAAATTCGCTGTTTCACAATTCACAAGACGGTTCACTGAATTACGCATATCACGGACGATTCGAACATCTTCAAATTTAAACAACGCATTATGCGCACCAATTAGACTTAAGAACTCCGTCATTTTCTCAGCTTCCTTAATGTATACAATGTAGCCATTCTTACGTTCCAATGTCCGTGCTCGGAGGTTAAATTCATTTAATAACTCACATAACGAATCATTATGTTCCTGATGAAAATTAAAAATCTCTAGATGATAGGAGGATGTTTCAGGGTTATTAATGGAACCACCAGCCAAAAATGCACCACGCAAATAGGCTTTCCTGGATTCAGTCTTTTCGATATACTTTTCGGAAATGGATCGTACTAATGTATAGGGCCCCTGTAATATATCCAGGTCTGATAACAGGGTACGAACTTCTTCCTTTAAGCGTACAATATAGACATTATTTTTTTTCAGTTTCATTTTTTTACGGACTAAAAGCTCGACTTGAATGGTATAGAGTGACTTCATTAATGTATATATTCTACGGGCAATGGCTGCATTTTCTGTTTGAACATCAAGTACATATTTATCTCTTGATACAGATACAGCTCCATTCATTCGAATTAATGCCGCTAGCTCTGATTCTATACATCCCGGATCTTCTACCTCTATCCCAGTTAATTCTTTCTTTATTTCTGACGCAAAAGACAATCTAAACCCTCCTTTCAAAGCATTAAGACGTCTTGATAATCGAATACAATAAGTTTGCTACTTTTATTGTGTCATGCCTTAGTGCTGCCTGTTCGTAGTCAATAATATCCCCTTCAATAATCTCGAGTCCCATCCCCAGCAGGCGATCGGTATCATAAACAACCGGTTCCGCATTTTCTTCCGCATAGATTGCACGAACTGTTTTTGCAATTGGCTCATTATGCACAACAATCGCATCCACGCATCCCTCTCCGATATGTTTGGTGATGGCCTTGACATGTTCAGAAGCTGTATATCCTGTTGTTTCACCATCCTGGGTCATCACATTACATACATAGACTACTCTTCCGGCAGTGTTCCTTATCGCTTCATCTACTTTAGGTGTGATCATTGCTGGTAAAATACTAGTATACAAACTACCAGGAGCAACTACAACTAAATCAGCCTTTTCGATTGCCCGGATAGCATTAGGTAATGGCTCGACAGGTTGTGGGCTTAAGAATACCTCTTCTATCCGTTTATTGGAAAGGGGGATATTAGATTCCCCGGACACAATCGATCCATCCGTCATTTTCGCATGTAATGCCATATTATCATTGGATATAGGGTATATTTTCCCTTTTACATTTAAAACACGGGAAATCTCTTTGATACCCATGTTAAAATTACCAGTAACAGACGTCATGGCTGCGAGTAGCAAGTTACCCATGGAATGTCCCGATAGCCCGTTTCCTACGGCAAAGCGATGTTGAAAAAGCTCGAGTAACATAGGTTCAGCTTCAGACTGGGCTGCGATCACATTACGTATATCGCCTGGAGCCGGGATTTCCATTTCATCCCGTAATCTCCCTGTACTTCCACCATCATCAGCAACGGTAACAAGTGAAGTTAAGTGAACGGGTAAGTCTTTTAAGCCACGTAATAGAACTGGCATACCAGTACCGCCGCCTATAACAACGACACGTGGTTGCTTAGCTTGAGTCATATTTAATGTCCCTTTCTTTTATCAATATCACGATGACTGACATGTGTTATATAGTTGGGAGAGAGTTCTTTCGCAAAATGTTCGGCAAGTGTTACGGAGCGATGTTGTCCTCCCGTGCATCCTATCGCTACAACAAGTTGCGTCTTTCCTTCTTTTTTATATTGTGGAAGCATAAATTGCAGTAAATCGAGTACCTTTTCATTGAATTTCTCTGTATCCGACCATTTGAAGACATAGGAAGAAACCTCTTTATTCAAACCTGTTAGTGGTTGCAAATGGGATACATAGTGCGGATTTGGCAAAAACCTGACATCGAATAATAAATCAGCATCGATCGGCAAGCCGTATTTAAACCCAAATGAAACCATATGAACAGAGAATATTTCCTGATTATCTTCGGTGTATTTTTTGATAATTTTTTCCCGTAACACTTTCGGTTTTAGATTCGTTGTATCAATAATCCGCTGGGACCTTCCTCGTAATTCATCCAAAATTTCGCGTTCTTGTTGAATACCATTTAAAGGGAGTCCCCCGACAGCCAACGGGTGGGAACGTCTAGTTTCTTTATATCTGCTTACAAGAGATTCATCTGTTGCGTCAAGGAAGAGAATATGCTCCTGCAGCCAATCTTCTTTCCCTAACAAATCCATAGCTTCAACTAATGAGTCAAAAAATTCACGTCCCCGCAAATCCATGACAAGTGCTACCTTTCGAATATTATTAGTAGAATCTTTCATCAGTTCAAGAAATTTCGGTAGCAATGTAGGCGGCAGGTTATCCACACAATAGTAGCCTAAATCCTCAAAGCTTTGGACAGCGACCGTCTTTCCAGCCCCCGACATTCCTGTAATAATGACTAGCTTTGTTTCCTGTTCTTCGTTTTTCATTGAAAATCTCCCCTTTGAAAATAGAACCGTTAAATGGAAGGAACCAGATGCTCGTCAAGTTGGTGATTGATTTAATAATAAGACTCTTTTCTAGGAGATTGGGACTGCACCAAAGATTCGTCCCACCGAAAAGATTTGTTGCATTTGACACAAAAGATATAGACTGCGACGTAACTACTATTTGCTATAATCGCCGTTCGGGATCGCTTCGGGCGGGTGCTCTCCGCGGGCACGGCCTCAGCCTCCTCGGAAGAAAACCACTTCCTGCGGGGTCTTCGGACACGTGCTGGGACTGCGCGTAAATGCTCGCCCCACCGAAGACATTTGTTCCCGCAGGAGTCACCGCCCGGAGCGATCCCGAACTGGTAAGATGGTTTGAATATTGATTACTATTGCAATTTAGCGGCAGTACTAGACACATCAGCGGAGGAAATACACGGAGACTCCTGCGGGAGGAAAGGCATAGGTGAGACCTCGAAGTGCGATAGCACAAGAGGGCTCACCAGCCGCCCGCGGAAAGCGTAGTGTATTTCCGTAGCGGTATATTACGTCGCAGTTTCTATCACCTGCGGAAATTTAAAAGTAAAAATACTTACGAAAAGAGCCAATAATTATATCTATTACTATGCTGTGAATCATACACTGCATGACTTATTATTAATGTTACTTCCATTATAATAGAAAACTTGGCATTTAGCCATGTCTTTGGCCTAATGCGACATGATTGGACAAGATGTGGCGATTTCCAAAAAAATAGCACAGGCGACGTGCACCTGTGCAAAGAACTAATTTATTTATTAAAAGGGGGTCAATTAGTTATATTCTATTGTACCCCAAATATATTGCATGCGTGTTACAACAGCGTTAAAAAGTAATTACTTTGTGTTAATTTTTATTTCATTATTATGCATTTTGAGCTTTTAAGTCTTCCATTAAATCCTCAACATACTTGATAGCCGCTTCTGCCGCAATACTTCCATCACCTGTAGCTGTAACAATTTGTCGAAGGTTTTTTTCAAGAATATCTCCAGCAGCAAAAATACCTGGGACACTCGTTTCCATTTGTTCATTTGTTGGAATATAACCCTCTTCATTTGTAATTCCAAGTGATTGGAAAGGTTCGCTTAATGGAACCATGCCAATATAAACGAACACCCCGTCAATTGAGTGATCAAATTCTTCGCCGGTTTTTACGTTTTTTAGTGAAACACTATTCACTTTTCCTTCAGGACCATTGATTTTCGTTGCAACGGTATCCCAAATAAAATTAATTTTATCATTATCAAACGCACGATCCTGAATGATTTTCTGTGCTCGCAGTTCATCACGTCTGTGAACAATTGTTACACTATCAGCGAAGCGGGTTAAATAAATTCCCTCTTCTACCGCAGAGTCTCCTCCGCCAATGACAACAAGGTTTCTATTTTTGAAAAATGCGCCATCACAAACAGCACAATAAGAAACACCACGACCGCCGAGCTCTTCTTCACCAGTAATGCCGAGTTTCTTAAATTGTGCGCCTGTCGTAATGATCAGTGATCTTGTTTTAAATTCCTTTTTGCCGGCAATAACCGTTTTGTATTCACCATGGTCAATCACTTCTTTTATATCACCATACGCATATTCCGCGCCAAATTTCTTGGCATGCTCGAACATTTTATTCGATAAATCCGGTCCCAATATAAGGTCAAATCCAGGGAAGTTCTCTACATCTTCTGTATTCGCCATTTGGCCACCCGGAATTCCGCGTTCAATCATCAATGTGTCTAAATTAGCACGTGATGCATAAAGTGCTGCAGTCATTCCTGCAGGGCCTGCGCCTGCAATAATAACATCAAACATACGATCTTCGGACATAATATCGCCCCTTTTTTCTTCAATTATAATTAAGCCATATATAGCTTATTAAATTACCTGCGATCCGTCCATTTTTCTGCTCATATTCTACAGCCAGGGGTAAGCTTCCTTTGCTAAGTTCGGATGCTTTCTGCAGCCTTCTGTCCACAAAGCGTATGCTTCATCCTTCCTTCCAATGCGGTATGCAGCAATACTATACCCCCGGTAATAGGAAATGTGACTATTCACCAAACTTTTTGTCAGTGAGCGAAAGCGAACATAAGCATCCTGATCATATCCTGTTCTTACTAACGTCACAGCTATTCGCAGTTTTTGCTGTTCATGAATAGGATATACATTTAGTAATGCCTGAATATGATTTTCATATGCTTGTTTTCGGTTTAATTCATAATTAAATAATGCTAAATTCGTGTGGCTGTATAAAGAGGTCTGATCCTCCTCCAATATGTCCAGTTCCATTTGAATCGCATCTTCTTTATGACCAAAATAGAATAGTGCCTGAGCATAGTCATGTTTTGCTGTTTGATGTTCCGGAAATAATGTCATCATTTCTTCAATGAGCGGAAGAGCTTTTTCCCACTCTTTGTTTTCCATGTGGTAAAAAACGGTCTCCTGATAAATAAGAAGTTCATCCTCTTCCTCAAGATCCCAGTTATCATCTTCCGAGTCTTCTTCATCGATATCAATCAAATCAAGCAGTCGTTTGGCTTCCTCTGTAAAATCACCATCAGGCTCTTTATTAAGATATGTGTTCACATATTTTTTTGCATCGTTTAAGAGACCTAAATGGGCATAGTTATTTGCGATCAAATAGTAGCAATCCGTATATTCGGTTGATTTTAATACGTCTGTTAGTAGTTGATTTGCCGTATGAAACGAACCAATTTCTGTATATATAATAGACATTTGACATTGATATAAAGGTTCTCCTGGTCTTTCTTCCAGCGCTTTTTTTAGCCATTTTAAAGCAATGTCAAATTTCCTTTTTTGAAAAGCCTCTACACCTTTTGTGAAATAAAAATCACCTTCAGGAATAAAAGGGACAATATTATCTTGTTTTCCACCAGCTTTGTCCTTCACTTGCTGCATTACGTGAGCCCCCTTAATTCATAACATACACCGTTTAAGTATATCATAATTAAAGGGGGAATAATATGATAAAAATCGGCTCCGGTCTCTACGAAGACACTTATTTCACCGGGGTTACGGCTTCATATAATAGTTGATCAAGTTCTTGATTGTAATTTTCTTTTTGTTTATCATTCCAGTTCAATGCTTTTGCCATATAATTTATTACATTTTCTTTATGAGCTCTCACCCACTCAATTTCAAAGAATAATGCGCCCGTTCGACGGACAAAGAAATCCACTGGTTTGTACGCTGATTCGTACTCCATGGCATAGATAAGTTCAGCAAAAACAATTCTGTCAATGCCTGCTTCTTCCGCTGCGTCCTGTTTATTTTGATAGATGTCTAAAAGGGTCTCAATATTGGCCCCATACATCTGAATAAGGTTAAGCATTTTCTCTTCTGTAAGCCCGATTGCTTTTGCTTCATTAAGTTTGCGTTTCTTAAATTGTTCAAATCCCTTTGATCCACCCACTTCGCCTCCGGAAATCGGTAAATGCTTGGTTTCTGAATTGGAATAAAGGATTTCTTCTTCTTCTTTGAATTGCTCGGCGACCAAATCAACCGTTTCTTGAGCCATTTTTCGGTAGCCTGTCAACTTTCCACCTGCCATTGAAATTAAACCTGAATCAGATATGAAAATTTCATCCTTGCGAGATATCTCTCCCGGATTATCTGTATCTTCCTCCGCAATTAATGGGCGTAATCCTGCCCAGCTTGATTCCACATGTTCTGCCTTCATATTCAAACTTGGGAACATGTAATTTATAGCATCCAGCAGGTAATCTCGGTCGCCTTCTGTCATTAGTGGATGAGCAATATTGCCTTCATAAGCTGTATCTGTCGTCCCTACATATGCTTTATTACCACGTGGGATTGCAAAGATCATTCGTCCATCCGGGGCGTCGAAGTAAATAGCCTGCTGCAGTGGAAACGCCTCTTTTGAAAACACAAGATGGACACCCTTCGTCAGTACAAGTGATTTTCCTTGTTTCGATCCATCAACTTCTCTTAACTCGTCAACCCACGGTCCTGCTGCATTAATGATTTTCTTCGCATACACCTGATATGTTGCACCGCTTATTTCGTCCTTGACAACCACACCGGAAACTAGACCCGATTCCGCATAAATAAAGTCGATTATTTTCGCATAGTTAAGTGCATTTGCACCTTTTTGCACTGCTTTCTTTAGTACTTCAATCGTTAAACGTGCATCATCTGTTTTATATTCCACGTAAAAGCCCGCACCTCTGAGTTCTTCCTTTCTAAGAAGCGGTTCCCTTGCTAGTGCTCTTTCCGGCTTGAACATCACACGGCGTTCATCTTTATTAACACCTGCCAGGAAGTCATACACGCGTAGTCCCACATTTGTTGTAAAAGGGCCGAATGTGCCTCCTTTATGAAATGGAAGCATCATCCATTCCGGTGTAGTTACATGTGGTCCGTTTTCATACACGATTGCGCGTTCCTTACCGATATCTGCAACCATTTTAATTTCAAATTGCTGCAAGTAGCGCAGTCCGCCATGAACAAGCTTCGTTGAACGACTGGATGTTCCTGCAGCAAAGTCCTGCATCTCAAACACCGCCGTGTTCATTCCCCTCATGGCAGCATCTAAGGAAATTCCTGCACCTGTAATCCCTCCGCCAATCACCAATACATCTAGTTTTTCATTTTCTAGTTTTTTAAAAACAGCATCCCGATTATAGCTTGAAAAGTTAGACATGATTACAACACTCCTATTCACTATTTTTCCTACCTATATCTTCCCTATTTCTGCTAAACTCATGTGTTAGTAACGAAAAAACAAAAAACCGCAAAATAGACTAATGCTTTTTGACATTAGCTATTTGCGGTTTCTCCATTTCTCCGTCCAAAACAACTTATTAACTTAACCTTAGTATAACATAGCTTTACTTCTTACGTAAGCATAAGGACCTTAGTAATTCCACAAATTCGTTTTTGATGTAGAAACAGCGAATGCACCGGCGTCCAAGGCTGCTGTTACCTGTTCTTCTTTTGTTATCAAACCACCGGCTATGACTGGTATGTTCGTATACTGAGAAACTTCCTTGATAATACTTGGCATCAGACCAGGAAGCACCTCTACACAGTCAGGCTGAAATTTTTCGATCAACTTCAAATTATGATCGAGCGCTTGACTATCCAGTAAAAATAGACGCTGAATAGCTACTAATTTATGTTTCTTCGCCAAGCTGATTACATTTCCACGCGTTGATAGAATGCCATCAGGTTTCACTTCCCGGATTAAAAATTCCATCCCATATTCATCTGCCTTCAATCCTTGAATTAAATCAGCATGAATGAACGCTTTCTTATTGGCCCGCTTCGTATAATCGACAAGGCTCTTTAACTGAGAAAGACGTGTTTCCAGAAGAACAATCGTTTCATGAGAAGTCTTAAGCGCCTTATCAAAGTCCTTCATTTTCCGAATAGCGGGGAGTACCCCTGGCTGAATTTCCACTTCATTTCACCTACTTATCTAAAACGTTGCCTTCACGTTTTTCCATTTCTTCCTTTGTGTAAATAACCTTCATTGGATTGCCACCGACAAACGTCCCTGGTGCTACATCTTTATGTACCAAAGTTGCTGCAGACACAACTGCCCTGTCACCAATCGTTACACCTGGTAATATCGTCGTGTTGGCTCCAATTAAAACCTCATCCCCAATACGAACATCCCCGACCCGATACTCCTTGATTAAATATTCATGTGCTAAAATCGTCGTGTTATATCCGATGATACTATTTCTGCCAACCGTTATCTTCTCCGGGAACATCGTGTCAGGCATCACCATTAATGCAAAAGCTGTTTGATCGCCAACGTTCATATGCAGAAATGTACGATACAACCAATTTTTTGTACGCATAAAAGGGGTGTACCTTGCAAGTTGGATAACACTAAAATTTTTAACGACTTTAAAGAAGGAAACCGTCTTATAAATTTGCCACAATGAATTTGCATTTTCTACGGGAAAGCGTTCTGTCTTTCGCATCGGCTACACCTCTATGATTTTGACTCTTTTCGTAAGTATTGTTCCATTTAAATCTTCGGAGTTGATAGAAACTGTGACATAATTTGAAGGATGATGCTTTTTACCCTCGCTACGGAAATACATTCCGCCTTCCGCGGGCGGCTGGTGAGCCCCTTCGTGCTAACGCACTTCAGGGTCTCACCTATGCCTTTCCTCCCGCCGGAGTCTCCATGTATTTCCTCCGCTGGTTACTGCCCTAAATCGCATCAGTAATCTCTATGCAAAATATCACCAGTTCGGGTGAGCGAACGGCGGTTATAGTAAATAGTAATTATGTCACAGTCTATATCTTTTGTGTCAGACGCAACAATATTTTAAGAATTAGCTGTAATTTTCAACAAATCACGCATGTCTTCCAGCATGTAGGTCGGGTTGTATTCCAGAAGTCTTTCTTTTCCTTTATGTGCCCAAGCGACCCCGGCTGTTTGTACACCAGCGTTCTGGCCTGATTCAATATCATGATAGTTATCACCAACCATTAATGTCGAAGCCGCATCTGCATCTAACTCTTCCATTGCTTTTATAACGGGTTCGGGATGTGGCTTTGAATATGTTACATCATCAAGTGTAATCACAGAATCAAAAAAGACATCCAGTCCGGTTAATGTCAGTCCCATCGTAACAGCCTCGCTCATCTTCGTTGAAACTACCCCGAGTTTTATACCATTGTCCTTTAACTGTTCGATTGTCTCAACAACTTGCGGAAAAGCTTTTACATAGTTGTCATGGTTAGCATGATTATGAACGCGATAGGTATCTATCATTTGGTCTGCTCGTTTTGAATCTATTTTTTGAAATGTATCGACTAATGGCGGACCATTAAATTCAATTATTTCTTCTTTTGTAAATGCTAAATTATAGTGCTTAAATGTATGATTAAAGGACGCGATAATTAACTCATTTGTATCAATCAGCGTACCATCAAGATCAAAGAGTATTGTACGAATGCTCATTTACTACTTCCTTCCCTTTCTTGGAATCGATCCGTTTCCATATAAATGCGATACTCATGGTCAGTACGATAGCTGTGACCAATCGAATGATAAGCAATGGCCACACCGGGATACCTAGTGGGATGAATATCAGCGTATCCTCAACAACCGCATGACAGGATACTAAGAATATAAGTGCGAGATACATATCCCTTTTTGATACGCCATCTTCCTTCACCGCCTGGATCATTAATCCTGCTCCATAGGCCAGACCAATCGTTAGTCCTGCCACAAGTGTCATCGACGTATTTTTTTCCATGCCCAGTACTTTTGTAAACGGAGCGAATTTATTTGAAAGTACAGTCAACCAGCCTTTTTCTCGCAGGAATTGCATGATAACCATTAACGGAATAACAATGGCTGCCAGTTGCGCAACAGCAACAGCCGCTGTCTGTATACCTTGGAGCGTAATTTCACCCCAGCCTGCTGGTACCGCCTCAGAGGATGAAATAAGTCCGTATTCTGCAAGTTCAGCCCCACCATTCCACATTAGATTAATGATGACAGCTGAGAATAACGCCAGCCCGATGCGTATCCCTGATATCAGCCACCAGCTTACACCTACTTTTGATGCAACCGCTGATTCAATAAATAAATTATGGGAAAAGGAAAGCATCACCGCTAGTATAAATACTTCCTTCACCGTAAATTCAAACGATACAATCGCGGCTATTCCTGCATATAAATTCAGTGCATTACCCAATACCAAAGGAACCGCTGCTTCACCTGATAATCCAAGCAGCCCCATCACAGGCGTTAATTTTTCAATAATCCATGGAAGGACCGGTGTATATTGTAGAATGGTTACAATTAATGTGATCGGGAAAATAATTTTTCCTAATGCCCAGGTTGTTTTTAAGCCTTGTTGCAGACCTCGATACATAATTGCAGACATACATTAAAAACCTCTTTTCTCGTCTCCACTTTATTTTTTCTTATGTCGTTTCTTTTTCTTATTCTGATTTACATTCTTTTTACCAGGAATCTTCACATCATTATAGCGTTTTGTGTCACCAGTACGTCGGCGATAGATGATGAGAATAATTGCACCAACAATTAATAAAATCGAAATCACTTGTGCCATGCGAAGTTCGCCAAATACATATAAACTGTCTGTACGCATTCCCTCAATAAAGAAGCGACCAATCGAATATGTGATTAAGTAGCTTAAGAAAACTTCACCACGCAATGGATTATATCTACGCAATACCAAAAGGAAAATTAATACAAGTATATTCCAAAACGATTCATATAAAAAAGTCGGGTGGTACATGACACCATCAATAATCATTTGATTCATAATGAAATCAGGTAAATACTGATGAAAACTTTCATATGTAGATTGAGCTATTTCCCCGCCATGGGCTTCCTGATTCATAAAGTTTCCCCAGCGACCAATTGCTTGCCCAAGTATAAGACCAGGTGCAGCGATATCCGCTAATTGCCAGAAGGATTCCTTTCTCACACGTGCATAAACAATCGCTGTAAGAACAGCTCCGATTAATGCGCCATGTATTGCAATTCCACCTTCCCATATCGCAAAAACACCCCACCATGGGCCATCAGCATAACGCTCCCATTCAAAGATAACATAGTAGATTCGAGCAAAGATAATGGCAATCGGAGCCGCAAACACAACTAAATCAATCATGATATCTTTTTTCATACCGAGACGATCTGCTTCTTTTGTTGCTACATACAATCCGAGAAATAAACCGGCTGCTATAATCACCCCATACCAGTATATGGTTAATGAACCGATTTGAATAAACACAGGATCAAGGGCTGGTGCACTATCTGGCATTACAATTCCTCCTATTCGATATCATCTGTTTCTCCTTTTTCGATCATTGTCGTTAATCGATCTGTGAATTCCTGTGCCGTGTTTATCCCCATCCGTTTTAGGCGAAAATTCATTGCTGCAACTTCAATAATGACGGCAAGATTTCTGCCGGGACGAACAGGAATTGTAACTTTTGGTAAATGTACATCCATAATTTTCATTGTTTCTTCTTCGATACCAAGACGATCATATTGTTTTTTCTGATCCCATAATTCCAGGTTTACAATCAGTGAAATCTTTTTATAACTTCTGATTGATCCCGCACCAAATAAAGTCATCACATTAATAATGCCTAAACCACGAATTTCCAGTAAATGTTTAATGAGCGGTGGGGAGTTTCCGATTAATGTATCATAATCCTCTTGGCTAATTTCCACACTATCATCTGCCACAAGCCTGTGTCCTCGTTTTACGATTTCGAGTGCTGCCTCACTTTTTCCAACACCACTTTGCCCTGTAATAAGCACACCGACCCCATTAATATCAACAAGTACACCATGAATAGCAGTCGTTGGAGCAAAAGCTGTTTCCAGGTAATTGGTTAATCTGCTTATGACACGTGTCGTTTGCCTTGGCGATTTCAAAATGGGAACTCCCGATTCATTAGCTGCTTCAATCATCACTTCCGGAATATCCATCCCTCTTGATATGACAATCCCTGGGGTAATATCTGTGCAAAGATGTTCGACACGATCCTTCTTCTGTTCATCTGTGAGCTCCAGAAAATATGCCATTTCTGTTTTACCAATTAACTGCAAACGCTCCTTTGGATAATATTTGAAGTATCCTGTCATCTCAATGCCAGGACGTGAAATGTCACTCGTAATAATTTCTCTATGTACACCGTCTTTTCCC
Organism: Virgibacillus sp. NKC19-16; assembly: GCF_021560035.1. Taxonomy (NCBI): domain Bacteria; kingdom Bacillati; phylum Bacillota; class Bacilli; order Caryophanales; family Bacillaceae; genus Virgibacillus; species Virgibacillus salidurans. The sequence goes on from NZ_CP074373.1 coordinate 2,514,013, forward strand.
GCAACCAGGGTTAGATTAAAATTTTCCAGTAAGTCTTTTGTCTGAACCTTTGTCATTATTCACACCTCCTAAATGCGACTGAATATAACTGCTTTTTATTGTAGCATATTTTTGAGAGAAAAACGCTATTCCATGATTGATTTACAGCAATATAACCGCAGGATATTAAAAAACGCAGGCAGGGTGCCTACGCATTTTATCTTACAGTGTCTTTAACTAAACTGTTTAAAAGTAAATTTATAATGGAAATGAGAATGGATGCGATAATCGCTGTGCCAAATCCTTCAATTACAAAGGAAGCATCCATTAGCGCCTGTGTAATCATCAGCGTGATGGCATTGATCACAAACAGGAATAAACCAAGTGTAAAAACGGTTATCGGCAACGTGAGGATAACCAAAATAGGTTTTACAATAGCATTTAAAATAGATAGAATAAAACTTGCCAACAGCGCCGTGCCAAACCCTTCTAGTTGGAAAGAATCAAATAATTGCGCCACAGCAATAAGTGCCACCGCATTTAAAACAATCGAAACAATCCAGCGTAACAGCATTAGTAAATCTCCCTCTCATTGGGTATGATGAAAATTGCTACGATATAAGCCAGTGTAAGTGGGAGAAATCCTGTTATAAACAATAACACAACAAATAATAACCGAATAATCGTCGCATCTATATTAAAATATTCAGCAAGACCTCCGATAACCCCTGCGATCATTCTGTTTGAGTTGGATCGATACAGTTTTTTCATAGGAACCCATACCTCCTTGTCTTTTTATTTTCCCTTAAAGGTGTCGTTTATAAACATTCATAATTAGTATATGCTAGTTTGTGTAGGAATGTACTTTTTAATCAGAGGTTGGGTGGAAATTAGTTTCGATATACCGAGCTTATTTAGACTCTTGATTGGTTGATTGAAAAAGCTCTCCCGGTTTGGTGTGTTGCTCTCCCGATTTAGTACTGCTGTCTCCCGTTTCGGTGCGATGCTCTCCCGATTTGAAAAGGCGTTCTCCCGATTTAACACTGCTCTCTCTCGTTCCTATCAATCTTCAAATTCCCAAATAAAAAATTCCTCTGTGCTAAATCTCCTTTTAATATCTTCATCTATTGTCTGCTCTTTTGGTTCAAATTGTCGCAAAACCCCAGTGGCTTGAGAATCGTGGGCACGTATTGCTTCCATTTTTTTATCAAAGTGATTGGAAATATCATTCATGATGTCAGGTTTACCAAGTTCCTCTTGATAATTATTTGAAATTGCCTGCGTCCAAACGACTGGGCGTTTCTGGTCATTCATTAACCGCACAGCTTCAATCGCTGCTGCGCCTAATGCATTATGATCAGGGTGTACTGCATAATCCGGATAATGTGTAATAACAAGACTTGGCTCGATTTTTTCCAAGATGCCTTTTAGATGTGCCGCCACTTCATCTCGATCTTCATATTCCATTGTTTTATCCCGATAGCCTAGCATTTGTAAGTCTACGTCAAGCACTTTGCATGCGTTGATCAATTCTTCCTTGCGAATCTCCGGTAATGTTTCTCGATTAGCAAATGGCGGCGTGCCCATATTTCTCCCCATTTCACCCAATGTTCCACATAAATAGGTGACCGGGACGCCTTGCTTGCGAAATTGTGTAATCGTTCCTGCTGCTCCAAAAGACTCATCATCCGGATGTGGATAAATAATGACTACATGTTTTTCCACTTCTATCACCGTCCTGTTCTAATAATCAAAAGGTGCTTCGCTAATTTCCAATGCTACCATTAAACGGCCCTCACGGTCATGGCCTGCAAGAAGTAATTTATTATCTTCGGTTATTTCCCAGTCCGTTAAGCCCTCTGCATAAATCCAGCCAATTTCCAGTTTTAATCCCACGCGGTGGATATTCCCGTCTTTGACTATTTTTGCCTGGTTAAAAGACACTTGCGCATTTCGTATGTATGCACCAACATTATATGCCTTTTTATCCAAATGGCTTGCATAGGCCCCGTTCGTTGTCTCCAAATGAACATATACCTGCTTATCTGTAAAATGATCTAAACTTTTCTGTACATTATTCATGTCAATTGGTTTCATTAATCTCTTCCTCCCAACACACTTCTCTATTTACCTTACCGAATGGAAAGAAGCGCGTCAAAAATTACGTTTATTACTCCGTAAAATCAAAAGATAGCAAGCCTCCCTGCCTGCTATCTTCATCCATTATTTCTTGCCGGATCCCGAACCTACTTTTTCTTTTTCAGCAAGTGCGTCTTCCATTCGCTTCCGGTCTCGTTCTAAAACAGACTTTAAGTAATGTCCTGTGTACGATGCCTCGTTGTCAGCAATTTGTTCAGGGGTTCCGGTTGCAATGATTTCCCCACCGCGATCTCCCCCTTCAGGACCGAGATCAATAATATGATCGGCTGTTTTAACAATGTCCATATCATGTTCGATAATCAAGACCGTATTTCCTTTATCAACCAACCGTTGCAACACACTTAATAGCCGTTTTATATCATCAACATGTAATCCCGTCGTTGGTTCATCTAAAATATAAAATGATTTACCAGTAGACTGTTTTTGCAGTTCACTTGCCAACTTCACGCGCTGCGCTTCCCCGCCAGATAAAGTTGTTGCAGTCTGACCAAGTCTAATATAACCAAGACCAACATCATAAATGGTCTGCAGTTTCCGTTTGATTTTTGGAATAGGGGCAAAAAAGTCCAGTGCTTCTTCGATCCGCATATCCAACACATCAGCAATACTTTTTCCTTTGTATTTCACTTCCAGTGTTTCACGATTGTATCGTTTTCCATGACACACATCACAAGGCACATAAACATCGGGAAGAAAATGCATTGCAATTTTTATGATTCCATCACCACGACATGCTTCACAACGGCCACCTTTCACGTTGAAGCTAAAGCGCCCTTTCATGTAACCGCGTATCTTCGCATCATTCGTTTGAGCAAACACATCGCGAATATTGTCAAATACACCGGTATATGTGGCAGGATTGGATCGTGGTGTCCGACCTATTGGCGATTGATCAATATCGATGATTTTATCAATTTGATCCAAACCTTTTATTTTTTTATGTTTCCCCGGTTTATACTTAGCACGATATAGTGTTTTTGCCAATGACTTATATAAAATATCATTCACTAGTGTACTCTTACCAGATCCAGACACACCAGTTACCACGGTTAGCAAACCTAGCGGGAATTTGGCAGTAACATTTTTCAAATTATTTTCCTCTGCCCCGACAATTTCAATCTTCTTTTGCTTATCCTGTTTGCGACGTTTTGCAGGTATTGGGACAAAATTTTCACCGGATAAGTACTTACCTGTCAATGACTTTTTGTTTTTCATTACTTCTTGAGGTGTTCCGCTGGCAACTACTTCACCGCCATGTTCACCGGCGCCAGGCCCAACATCAACCAACCAATCTGCAGCAAGCATGGTGTCTTCATCATGTTCAACAACAATAAGTGTATTATCTAAATCACGCATGCGCTTCAATGTAGCAATCAACCGATTATTATCCCGCTGGTGAAGACCGATGGATGGTTCATCAAGTACATACAACACCCCGGTTAATGCTGACCCTATTTGTGTAGCAAGTCGAATTCGCTGCGCTTCCCCTCCGGACAAGGTCCCTGCTGCCCGTGACAATGTTAAATAATCCAATCCAACATTATTCAAAAATTCAAGGCGGTTGTCAATTTCCTTTAAAATCATTACTGCGATTTGCTCTTCTTTTTCAGTTAAATCAAGGCCTCTGATAAAGTCATTCGCTTCTACAACTGAATAATCCGTTACCATGCTGATATGTTTTCCGTTGATCAATACAGCCAATGCTTCCTCTTTCAAACGGTATCCTTTACAAGTGGGACAATTTTTTTGCGCCATATATTTTTCCAATGTCTCCCGGGTAAAATCAGAGGATGTTTCCCGGTAACGTCTACCAATATTATTCATGACACCTTCAAAATAGATCATATTATCCCTGATCTTGCCAAAATCATTCTCATAATAAAAGTGGATTTTTTCCTTCCCACTTCCATATAAAATGATGTCCATTTGATCTTTCGGTATTTTATTCACAGGGGTATCCATGTTAATGCCATAATGCTTGCAGACACTTTTTAGTAATTGTGGATAATACTGGGAACTAATGGGTTCCCATGCTGCAATCGCATGCTCGTTTAATGTCAAGTCCCAATCTGGAATCACCAGTTCAAGGTCAACTTCCAGGTTTGTTCCCAACCCGTCACAGGTCGGGCAGGCACCAAATGGGCTGTTGAATGAAAATAAGCGCGGCTCCAGTTCCCCAATGGAAAAACCGCAAATCGGACAAGAATGATTTTCACTAAATAATAATTCTTCCTCTCCAATGACATCAACTATTAATTGTCCTTCTCCAAGCCCTAGCGCTGTTTCGATCGAATCACTTAGACGACCTTCCACACCTTCTTTGACAACAATGCGGTCAACCACTACTTCAATCGAATGTTTTTTATTCTTCTCAAGCTGAATATCATCCGTCACCTCACGCATTTCGTTGTCCACACGCATACGAACATAACCTTCCTGCTTCAGCTTTTCAAAGGTTTTTACGTGTTGGCCTTTTCGCCCTGAAATAATAGGTGCTAAGATTTGCATCTTTGTTCGTTCTGGATATTCTAGAATCCGATCAACCATTTGCTGTATTGTTTGTGAACTGATCTCAATCCCGTGATTTGGACAAGTTGGACGTCCAACACGTGCAAAAAGCAAGCGTAAATAGTCATAGATTTCAGTTACTGTTCCAACCGTAGAGCGTGGATTTCTGCTCGTTGTTTTTTGATCAATGGAAATGGCCGGCGACAGCCCATCAATGGCGTCGACATCCGGCTTATCCATTTGACCTAAAAATTGACGCGCATAGGCGGAAAGCGACTCAATGTAACGACGCTGGCCTTCTGCGTAAATAGTATCAAACGCCAGGGATGATTTCCCCGACCCGGATAAGCCTGTCATAACAGTCATTTTGTTTTTTGGAATGGTTACATCGATATCTTTTAAATTATGTGCTCTGGCGCCTTGTACGCTAATAGATTTACTAGGCATATCCTAATCACGCTCCTGCTTTAAGCTCAAGTAAAATATCACGAAGCTCTGCCGCTTTCTCAAAGTCAAGCGCTTTTGCAGCTTCTTTCATTTCTTTTTCCATTTGTTCGATAGCATTTGATTTCTCTTTGCCTGATAGTTCTGTTAGGCTCTTTGTCTTTTCATTGTATTCTTCCTGATCCTCTGCTGCAACTGTTGCACGTATGACATCACGGACTTCCTTCTTGATGGTTGTTGGTGTAATATGATGCTTTTCATTATATGCCATTTGTATATCGCGACGTCGATTGGTTTCATCAATCGCCGCCTGCATCGAATCGGTAATTTTATCAGCATACAACACCGCTTGGCCGTTTTCATTTCGGGCGGCTCTTCCCATTGTTTGAATTAAGGAGCGCTCGGAACGCAGAAAGCCTTCCTTATCAGCATCCAGTATGGCGACAAGCGAAACCTCGGGAATATCCAATCCTTCACGTAATAGGTTTATGCCGACGAGCACATCATATTTTCCAACCCTTAAGTCACGAATAACCTCGATCCGCTCCAGTGTTTTAATCTCCGAGTGGAGGTAGGCAACTTTAAAGCCAAGTTCCTTTAAATAATCTGTAAGGTCCTCTGACATTTTTTTCGTTAACGTAGTGATAAGAACCCGTTCGTTTTTCTCACTTCGTTGGTTGATTTCACCAATCAAATCATCAATCTGCCCATCGATGGGACGTACATCAATCTTAGGATCCAGTAACCCCGTCGGTCGGATAATTTGCTCCGTCACCTCTGGCGCATGCTCCCTTTCATAAGGTCCGGGTGTTGCTGAGACGTATACGAGCTGATTTGTTTTCTCCTCAAATTCTCCAAATTTCAATGGCCGGTTATCTAAAGCAGAAGGAAGCCTGAACCCATGATCAACAAGCACCTGCTTCCGTGCCTGGTCCCCATTATACATCCCTCTTACTTGCGGCAAAGTCGCATGTGACTCATCAACCACAACGAGAAAGTCATCCGGGAAGTAATCAAATAATGTATACGGGGTTGCGCCTTCTTCTCGGAGTGTTAAATGCCTGGAATAGTTTTCGATACCTGAACAAAAGCCCATTTCCTGTAGCATTTCAATATCATAATGGGTACGCTGTTCAATCCGTTGTGCTTCCAGGAGTTTATCTTCTTCCCTCAGTACTTTTAATCGTTCTTCTAATTCTTGCTTAATATTTTCGATTGCTTTTTTTAGTTTTTCCTCTCTGGTTACATAGTGCGATGCCGGGAAAATAGCTACATGTTCTCTGTCACCAATAATTTCTCCTGTTAATACGTCTACTTCTCTGATTCGATCTATTTCATCACCAAAGAATTCAAATCGAATACAATGCTCCTCCCTGGAAGCTGGAATTACCTCAACAGAATCCCCGCGCACGCGAAATGTCCCGCGCTTAAAATCAATGTCATTTCTTGCATATTGTATATCGACTAGATCACGCAACAGGCGATCCCGGTCTTTTTCCATTCCCATTCTTAGGGAAAGCACCTGGCTATTGTATTCTTCGGGAGAACCTAACCCGTATATGCATGAGACACTGGCAACAATTAATACATCATTTCTTTCAAAAAGGGATGATGTTGCCGAGTGACGTAATTTATCTATTTCATCATTAATACTTGCATCTTTCTCGATAAATGTATCTGTGGATGGTACATATGCTTCAGGCTGATAATAGTCATAAAAACTAACAAAATACTCCACAGCATTGTTCGGGAAATATTCCTTAAACTCACTATATAATTGGCCGGCTAATGTTTTATTATGGGCAATAACTAATGTCGGTCGATTAATTTCCTGTATGACATTTGACACTGTAAAGGTTTTACCTGTCCCTGTTGCACCAAGCAATGTTTGATGCCGCTGTCCGGCCTGAACCTTTTCAATGATTTCTTTAATCGCCGTTGGCTGATCACCAGATGGCTCATAATGCGACACAAGCTCAAATTTATTTTCCATAATGCAAGCCTCCGTTCTTAGCTATAACTACAGTTTACCACACTTTCATATTATTTTAACATAAGCGCGAACGAACATTCGACCTTTTTGCTTTAGGACCTATTTCGCACCCTTGCTTTTGAAAAAAAGGTATAAAATGCGACGTAACTTGAAATTAAGATTGATGCTTTTCCCCGCTACGGAAATACATTCCGCTTTCCGCGGGCGGCTGGTGAGCCCCCTCGTGCTGGCGCACTTCGGTGTCTCACCTATGCCTTTCCTCCCGCCGGAGTCTTCATGTATTTCCTCCGCTGGTGTTCCGGTTACTGCAGCTAAATTGCATTAGGAACCAATATTCAAAATTTCGAGCCACCTCACTAGTCCGGGTGAGTGGAGGGCAGTCGACTCCTGCGGGAACAAATGTCTTCGGTGGGACGAGCATTTACGCGCAGTCCCAGCACGTGTCTGAGGCCCCCGCAGCGGCGGTCTTCCGCGAGGCAGGTTAAGTTCGCGACGTCCTGTCGCAACACCTGCACTAGCACGTCCTGTGCGTCGAAGGCTGAAGCCGTGCCCTAAGGTCCGCGACTGCCCGGAACGATCCCGGACGGCGGCGAGCATTGCACATTATGTCGTCTTTTACATCAACTACGAAGGTTTAAAAGCAACAATACTCACAAAAAGCATAAAAAACATTAGCAGTAATGCGCTAATGTTTAGTGATGCTGATTATTTCAGCCAGAATTTCATTCATCGTTTTTTTCTCCAGACTTTGGTGGTAGTCATCTATTTTTTCCTCAAAACGCGTTTGCCTGTCTTTGTCGGAAAAATACGCCATGATTTGGTTTTCTACGGTATCTTCCTGTACGCTTAACGGGATAACCAATTCTAGTTGCTTTAACTGGTCTACATTGACTTTTTCCGGTCCCGGCAAAGCGTCATAGATAAATAACACTTTTCGCTTCATCAGGCTTTCACTTACTGTTACCCCACCAGGCTTTGTCATTACGGCATCAACCTGATCATAGATGTGATTCATTTCTTCTTTATTTTCAATATAAGGAAGTGGGGTCACATTTGGATTTCGTTTCGTTATTAATTTCTGATATAGCCCAACATTTTTCCCACATAGGACATAATAGTGAAGGTATTCACTTGAAGGATTGGTTGGAATTAATTTATCCATCGCTCCAACGCCTAAACTTCCACCGGTTACCAACACAGAGATATTTTTTTGATCCGTACGCCGTTCTGCCTTTTTATGAAATGCAGTATGTACAGGAATTCCCGTAATAAAAATTCGATCCTCTTTTACACCATTACGCATTAAAAATAATTTCACCAATGTAGATGGAACGATATGATAGTCTATCCCTTCCAGTCCCCATATCCGATTTACGAAATAATCAGTGTACACATTTACCGTAATGGCTTCAAGCTTTCCTTTTTGCTTTAACACGCTTGCAATATTTGATGGCAGCGCATGGGTAAAAAAAAGAATCTTACTTCGATTTTCCTTTATTAGTCTTTTAAAAAAATAGGAAAACAGTATTTCATAAAGAAATTGCCGCTTTCGTTTTGTAACTTTTTTATACGCCAACCGATCATAAATCCAATGATATGCATCTGGAAGACTCTTAATCGCAGTTAAATAAGTAGATGAAATAACACGCTCTATCCTTCCAAAACTATACGCCAAAATATCAACCTTCTGACATTTCATGTTCTGATTCAGCTGCTGCAAATTATCCATTAAAGCATCAGCCACATGATGATGCCCGGTGGGAATTTGCATAAATGGTAAAAATAATACGTCACGTTGTTTATTTGAGGGTGAGGTCTTCATGAAATTCAACTCCGTGTCATATCCTTCAATTACCAATGAAAAAATATGTATAGCAGTGTTATACTCCCTATTGGGGAGGAATTAAAACAATGATTTATATTATCATTTCGTTTCTTTTAATTATTAGCAGTTATTTCATATACAAAGCATATATAAATACAAAAGATATACAAATTAATAACATTCAAATTGAAGCTGATAACCTGTCAACAAATAATCTTTCTATCCTTCACTTATCAGATTTACACCTGGAAAACATCTCTATAACACCGTCAGAATTAGCCATAAAGCTTGCAAATGAATCACCTGACATCATCGCCCTAACCGGGGACTTTTTAGATCGCAAACGAACGATTCCCAAAATGCTTCCTTATTTACAAGTGTTGCAGGATTTGAAACCAACGTATGGCATGTATGCTGTATTCGGTAATCATGACTATGTTCTTGCAGATGAAGATTTAGATAAATTAAAAGGGGTGCTCAACCAGTTTGATTGCCATATTTTACAAAACGCCAATGAAACAATTATGGTAAATGAACGGCCCATAAACATTATTGGGATTGATGATTATAGTACAAATAGAAGTGATCCGGCCAAAGCTTTTGAGCAGGTTAAAGAAGGGGTTAACCTTGTGCTAACCCATGATCCGACCATTGTCCTTGAAATGGAAGATTATACCTTTAACTATTTGCTGGCAGGACATTTTCACGGTGGTCAAATTTGCTATCCAAAAGCATATCACCTCGTTAAAATGGGTAAGCTTGCCCAAAGTAACGTTATCAAGGGATTACACATGCACAATAATTCGCCATTTTATATCAGTGAAGGCCTTGGGCAGACGGGAGTTAATATCCGAATCGGAAGTCGCCCGGAAATCACGCTTCATGACATGGCCATCAAATAGGGCAATGGTATTTATTTAGCAATGCATCTTTCGACATGAACAAATAAACAGGATCTTGTTGACTCGTATTTGCTATAAAATGTATAGGTAGAAATGTAAATTTTTTATAGGTGCGATAATAGGTATTTTTAATGGGAAATAACTCAAATCCCAGCCTGTTCGCGCCTTTATATAATGAGGTAATACCAATAATCCCTTTTATCTTATCGTTTTTTTGATGGGTTTTCATGTAATTAGCCAAACTTGGAAGTGCATGTTTTACTCTATGATAAATAAATACAGCCCGTTTCATATCACTATCAATCGCATACAGTTCTTTTAGAATTCTGACGTTATGCAAGTGTATTTTTAGCAGCATGTCATGTTTCTGAATAATGGTACCATCCTGAAGCACCACCTCATGCCCTTGATAACTTGTAAGTCTTACTCGAAATAAGGTATTACCTGCTTTATTTTCAGGCACATAATGTAGTCTTGTACATGAATAATAAATTGGATCAATCATGTCCCATACCCCTAATAGATAACTCCTCATCAGTTGCTTCCTCTCTGTTTATTAATCATTATTAGTTTGGTTAGCAAGGTGAAAAATATGAAAGGTATTTTTTAGAAGAACAAACAAAAAAGACCTCCTACCATTCAATGAGTAGGCGGTCTTATATGTTATTCAGTTAAGTTAATCACACGAATTGCCCCTTTGGATGCATGTTTAAATTGGTGTGTTACAAAAGGATACTCACCTGCTTCTTTTACAGTGAATTCAACAACAGCACCGCCGCTTGCCGGTAATCCAACAGTCTGCATTCCTTGTTGATGATTTGCCGGATTCCCATCAATATAGACATCATCAAACATTGATCCAATAACGTGGAAGGAGCTTACTTCATTCGGTCCTACATTATTAATATAAAACCGGACTTTGTCACCGGCTTCTGCTTCTAATGGTTCGTTTTGAACTGCTCCAAACGTCCCATTTGTATTTGGTTGACCTTCTTCAAGTCCTTTTGTAGAGAACACGATTTGAGAAGGTTCATTGTTCATCATATCGTCTAAATCATTATATTGATACCATTCGTTTTGGATAACTACATATTCTTGATCCACTTCATCATCTGTAGGATAGCCATCTTCCGGTTGTACGATAACCACACCATGCATACCATTTGCAATATGGGACAACACTGGATCTGTTCCGCAGTGATACATGAATACACCAGGGCTTGATGCTGTATAAGAAAATGAGCTCTAATCGGGGGACGAACTACCTCGAGCGCGGGACGAGACAACCTGAGCGCAGAACGACCTACCTCGTGCGAGGGATGAGGCGCCTTGAACGCGGAACGACTATATCCAGTCGATCTCCCCAATCAAAAAAAAACAGCAACGCCTTAAAACGTTGCTGTCCTCTAATGATCACCGTTTCCGATGGGGTTCAGTTGTAAAGATAATCCCTAACTCATGATGCTCCCCTTCATATAAGACGCTTTGAACAAATCGGATTTCACCTGCGTCGTCCAGTAACCCCAGTTTAAACGATGTACCAGCCGCTTGCAGGGCCTGGTAAAATGCATCGACACTGCTAATATTTACACCATTAACCTTTACAATCGTTTCACCTACAAATATATCAAGCCGCTCTGCAGGCGTTCCTGGCATTAATCCCAGTACTTTTAACCCATTGTCCGTTCGATGGAAATATGCACTGCTTGTGCGGTCCTTCATGCGATGACGATAATTTATATATTCCTTGCCTAAAATTGCCATTAAAATTGCCACAAGTGATAAGCCGGATACAAAAATACTCGAAACAGCTAAAGCGATTATGATTAGACCTAAAAGCATAACCAATTTCGCCAGTTTCTTTGCTGCCTTTTGCGGAAGACTTCCTCTCACGGTATAGTCAAACCCAACTACAAATGGAACGAGCAAGATACTGAAAGACTCCTCACCTAGTGAAAAGTAAGGCCAAAATGGTGCGATTGGTGTAATCATTCCAGCAGGTACTAATGTGAAAAAAGGAATAATACTCAGCTTTTTCACATGATGCTGTCCAATCCATCCCCCTCGGCTTCCCTTAACAAGCTCAGGGTATGTCTCATTTCTCTTTATTCTGCCAAGTAAAATAGCTTCAACGATTAAAAATAGCCCCAATAAAATGCTTAAGCCAGTAAAATTGGCAGATGAAAATAAATTCGTATCTATATATGTTTGATTTTCCAATATAAATGGTAAAAATAAAAGCAGTAAATATGTAACCCCTATCGTATAACTCGCAGACAACATCGTAAATCTCAATGTCAAACTCAGCACGATCAATACAATACTTAACAACAGAATCGTTTCATAGGTAAACACAATTCCCGCAACTAATGTGATAATTGAAACAGCGATACCCGCAATAATTGATGTCCCCCATGTATTCTTCCATTCTGAAAACACATCAAATACTTTCGATCCAAAATCCATTCGCTCCCTTTTAATCCGCCTATACCCTGCTAATACAATTAATAATAAAGACCAATATACCAACGGATTAAAAAAAAACATTCCAATCCCTTTTGCAAATTCGATTAACCATTCTTCTATCATGCATATCACCTTCCAGCAAAAACCTTATCTATATGTATTCGATATTTGTCGAATTATCTCCTGCTTGATTTACCGGAAATTATGTTACTGATAAAAAATCCGCGGGTAGCTCCCGCGGATCTACTTATTGATATAGTTCGTTTAATGCCTCTTCCATCTGCTGGTCGTCCTCACCGTTGCGGATATTTTCTACAACATTTGTTTCAATCATCCCAGCAGTTTCTTCGTCAACTTCTCCTGTAGCATCCAGGTCATTGTTCGTCTGAAATTCCGTCACAGCTGCCTCTGTTTCTTCACTGAAATAGCCATCGGTGCGTCCGGTATCATAGCCTAAACCTGTTAGCATCACTTGAATATTCTCGATTTTTTCATCTGTTTGATCATAGGTTAAAGGCTCTTCGATTTGAACTGGATTTGTGTAAAAGTAATCAGGCTGGGAAACTTCGATCGTCGGCTCCACGCCTGTTTCATTAATCCATTCCCCATTCGGAGAAAGCCATTTATTCGTTGTTAGCTTAATGGAACTTCCATCACCCATCGGTACAGCTTGCTGAACTGTTCCTTTTCCAAAGCTCGGTTGCCCAACGACATCATGACCCATTTCTTTCAGAGCAACCGCAAGAATTTCAGATGCAGAGGCACTACCTTCATCAATGACAACACTTATTGGATATTCCTTTGTCTCCTCCAATTGAGAATAATATGGGGTTACCTCACCTTCATTATCCTCTATTTGCAGATATGGTGTATCTTCAGGAACAAACAACGACAGCATCTCTTCTACCACATTAAGGAGGCCACCAGGATTTCCGCGTACATCAATAACTAAACCTTCAATCCCCTCATTTTCCAACATTTCTAGTTGCTCTTTAAATTCTGTGGCGGTATTCTCAGAGAAATTAGTGACTTCCAAAATTCCCGTCTCTTTTCCATCGATTGTTTCTATAGAATTATAAACTGTTTCAACTGGAATCTCATCACGAACAAGCGTCACTTCAAAGGGGTCTGATCCTGATCGCTGAATTTCCAATACAACCTCCGACCCTTTTTCCCCGCGTATTTGGGCAACTGCTTCATTTAAATTCAACCCTTCCAAACTTTCACCATCAACCGATAAAACTTGGTCATTTGGGCGCAGGCCAGCTTCTTCGGCAGGTGAATCCTTTATTGGAGATACGATGGTTACAATATCATTTACCATGCTTACTTCAGCGCCAATTCCCTCAAAAGATGATTCAATCTGTTCATTGAATTGCCCCATCGTTTCGACATCCATATACGAGCTGTGTGGGTCTTCAAGGGTAGAGAGCATGCCCTGAATAGCACCTTCAACTAACTGCTGATCTTCCACATCTTCTATATAATTTTGTTGAATTAAATTAAAGGCTTGCCCAACTTTCTGTATATCCTCAGGTTCGCCTCCTTCAGTCTCTCCACCAGCTGCGCCTTGTAGTGCTTCAACAAGTTCCCCCTGGTCTGATTCCGTGTCATTTGATTGTGCAATATTCACACCTGCATATGCGCCACCAAAGCCAAGTACGAGTGCAGCAAGCAAAATAATGATTATATGTGATTTTTTCAAATTCATTTTCCCACCTCTTATAACTTTGAAGTCATCGTATAAAAAAGCATATCATGATCTCTCCTTCATGACTATGGTTTTGACCTTTATTTTATGTGATTACTTCTTTTTTACTATTATAAAAAGGCATCACACCGTAATGGTAGATGCCTTTTTATTTTTTAACTATTTCATAAGAGGTAGTGGGTCAATCGCGTTGCCATAACCACCTTTATGTATTTCAAAATGCAAGTGTGGTCCAGTCGAAGCACCTGTGTTACCCGTTGCTCCAATTGTTTGTCCTTCACTGACTGTCTGTCCAGAAGATACAGAAATACTACTCAAATGTCCATAAACGGTTGTATAAGTTTGCCCATCAATTGAATGGGAGATCGTAATTGCGTTTCCAAGGCCACCCATGCTTCCAGCTGTTGATACAACACCATCAGCTGCTGCTCTTAGGGTCGTGCCTGTAGAGGTCCCTAGATCAATGCCGTTATGCATCTTCGCACCACCATATACAGGATGGGAATCCCTCATCCCAAACGTATCCGTTAAAGGGCCTGATGCAGGCATACTAAATTTACCACTTGAACTTGTTGTAACTTCATTACCACCGGAATTTGACCCGGAATCTGAGCCTGAATCTGAAGCTGAACTAGAATTTGAACTTGAACCAGAATTACTATCTGAACTGGATTCTTCTTCTGCTGCTTTCTCTTGTTCAGCCTGAGCTACTCTTTCTCGTTCTCTTTCCCGCTCTCTTTCTAATTGTTCCTGTTCCAAATCACTTTTCTTATTTTGCGCTAATTCGATTGCTTTTTTATTAGCTTCTTCTTCAGCACGTAATATTTCCTGTTCTTCTTCCTTGGTGAGCATTTCTTCTTCCAAGTCACCATACTCTTCTTCAAGCTCTGCCATCATTGTTTTCCGTTCGTCCAGTTGGTCATCCAATTGGCTCTTTAATGCGACAAGCTCTTCCTTTTGGCTTTCCAATGCGACCTTTTTATCTTCTACTTCTACCTTGCTATCTTCAACTTCCTGTTTACTCTCTTCCAAAGCCTTCTTATCTGCATTATGTGCTTCCATAATCGATTTATCCTGATCCATAATGGTATTTACTGCTGAAGATCTGTTAATAAAATCGCCAAAGCTTTGGGAGCCTAAAATAACTTCAAGGTACTTCATGCCACCACCATTTTGCTGAAGTGAAACGAGGCGGTTTTTCAATAATTTTTCCCGCTCTTCTATACGATCTTCTAAGACAACAATCTCTTCTTTTAATTCTTCAATTCGATTGTTTAGATCTTCAATCTCCTGATTTGTCTCATCAATCTCAGTTTCTTTTGTTTGGATATCATTTTGTGTATTCGTTAGTTTCTCATCAATCGTATTGATTTCCTGGTTAACCGTATTTTGTTGGTTTTCGTTTTCATTCATTTCTTCTTCTGTTTTTTCCTTGTCGCTTTCTACATTGCCTCTTTCACTTTCAAGATCACTTTGCTCTTCCTCCAGCTCGTTTACTTTTTTCTCTAATTCGTCAATTGATTCCGCAGATACGTTGTCTACATTCACGAAACCTATTGTAGTAGCTAATACAGCGGCAAAAGTACCTAAATAGACTTTCTTCATTCTCGTTTCCCCTTTCCTTTCTGCATCAAATTCGACTTCTTCTACGTTGTTGGATAAATTCCTCCTTATACTTTCAGGAATTTCCGTACACTCATCACACTTCCCCAAACACCGATGGTTGCACCAATTGCCAATATAATGAGCGAAAGTTGCCATGCAAATGGATAAAATGGTAAGAATTCCACAAATCCGTAACTAATTTGCCCGCTAACATTAGCATCCAGGTAATAGTATCCTGTAAGAATTGCAGCGATTGGAATAATTGAACCTAATACCCCCAATAGCAATCCTTCGACAAAAAATGGCCATCTAATAAATCCATTTGTTGCACCAACCAGTTTTTGAATACCTATTTCGGTACTGCGAGCCATGATGGTTATTTTTATGGTGTTGGAAATCAGGAAAATCGCTGTAAATACAAGGCCAAGTATTAAAGCTAATCCAATCGTCCTGGCGTATTGATTAAACTCGAACAATCGCTGAACAACATCTTGTCCGTATTCTACTTCCTGAACACCTTCGAGCTGTGTAATTTCTTCAGCTATTCGCATCGTTTCATCCGGATTTATCGCGTTTACAACGTAGGCATGGTTTAATGGGTTGTCCTGCTCAAATAACTGCCATGACTGTCCCTCTTCGCCCATACTATCTACTAGCTGCTGTAATTGTTCATCCTGGGATGAAAAGACAACGGAATCTACTCCATTAATTTCTTCAATCTCATCACCTAAAGTGGTTATTTCTTCCTCGTTTGTTGTTGGGTCAATGAACGCACTTATTTCTACATCATCTTCAATATTGTCCGCCATGTGATTTAAGTTGAGCACTAATGCAAGGAATACGCCTACCAAAATCAATGTTGTTGTTACTGCTCCAATAGAAGCTACCGTCATCCAACCATTACGGCCAATATTTTTAACCCCTTCTCGTAAATGGCGCCTTATCGTTCTAAACTTCATAGCCGTATCCACCTTGCTCTTCATCTCGAACAATTAGGCCGTCTTCAATCGCAATAACACGATGCCTATTCTTGTTTACGATTTCCCTGCTATGAGTTGCCATGATAACAGTTGTACCTCTTGTGTTAATTTCTTCAAATGTTTTCATGATATCCCATGAGGTATCAGGATCCAGATTACCTGTAGGCTCATCTGCAATTACTATTTTGGGGTTATTTACAATGGCACGTGCAATCGATACTCGCTGTTGTTCACCCCCGGATAATTCATCAGGAATAAATCGGGCTTTGTTTTTCAATCCCACTAGTTCAAGTACATCCATTACACGTTTACGGATGCTTCGGGGCGATTCTTCAATAACTTCTAAAGCAAATGCAATATTTTCATAGACTGATAGTTTTGGTAGTAGTTTGAAATCCTGGAAAATAACTCCAACGTCTCTGCGTAAATAAGGAATCCGTCGTCTTTTGAGCTTACTTAGATCAATTTCATTAACAACAATGGAGCCATCTGTAGGTTTTACTTCTCTATAGATTAATCTTATAAATGTAGACTTCCCGGCACCACTTTGGCCGACAAGATACACAAATTCGCCCTGCTTTATATCAACATTAATGCCATGTAGAGCACTAACCCCATTGGCATATGTTTTATATACATCTTTCATTAATATCATATATAAATATCACCTTTTTGTTTATCGTTGTTCATAAATGTCTATCTCGACAGTCTTACCACAAATTTACAAAATGAACACGTTTATTAATTTCTTATGTAGTCGAGAATGTACGGTTTCATAATTACTTATACAGTATAACATTTTTCTACACGATTTTTAGACACAATTATATTACATTTGTGTTGCAAAAAGAGTTGATTTTGTAATAAAAGAGAGAAGTTTGTTCTTTTTTGGGGGCTATTAGAAAAGTTAGCAATCCATCAAGTCTTTAGATGAATTGCTAAAACATTAAAAAAAGCCCGGCTTACTTGGAAAAAATCCATTAAGCCAGACTTTGTTAAATTCATGGTGTTATTCCATTCCTGCTAACCAGTTTGAAAGTGTATCAAGATCTTCTCCGGATACATCTTGTGGTGGCATGGAACCTTGACCATTTTGAATAATATCAGCAATTTCATCTGCTGAATAGTCAGCACCAACTGAAGTTAAGTCTGGACCTTGACCCCCTGATAGGTCTGCACCATGACAAGACATACAGTTGCTTTCATAAATTCCTTCAGCCGCAGCAGTATCTACAGAGCCGCTACCGTCAGAAGATTCCTCGGTACCAGTGTCTCCACCGTCGCCGCCATTTCCGCCATCGTCAGTGCCACCATCATCTCCGCCACCACCACATGCCGTGAGCACGAGTGCTGTACTAAATAAAAGTGTGAGTAACCATTTCTTCATACATAAACCCCCTTATATTTTGGTGTAAAGGCTATCAAGAATAGTATACCCCGTTTTTTCATTTTTTTATACCTTCTATAAGACATACTTTAACTGACATTTGAAAGGAAATGCAGTTGGCTCAACGCTTTTGGTAATTTGTGTCAATTTGATTACTTTTTTGCACGCTAATTAACTAATTTTAGAGCGTAGGAATGCATCAATAAACGGCCCGAGATCCCCGTCCATGACACCTTGTGTATTACCTACTTCGACATTTGTCCGATGATCTTTAACCATCGAATATGGATGGAAAACGTAGGAACGAATTTGACTTCCCCAGCCGATTTCTTTTTGTTCCCCCTGAATTTCATCAAGCTTTTGCTGCTGACGTTCTATTTCCAGTTGATACAATTTTGATTTCATCATCTTCATGGCAACTTCTCGATTTTTAATTTGTGAACGTTCATTCTGACAAGTTACGATGAATCCTGTTGGAATGTGGGTAATTCTAACAGCTGAGTCTGTCGTATTTACATGCTGTCCACCTGCACCACTTGCGCGATATGTGTCGATTTTTAGATCTTCTGTATTCAATTCAATCTCCACATCATCCGTTATTTCCGGCAAAACATCACATGATGCAAAAGAAGTATGGCGCCGTCCGGATGAGTCGAATGGAGATATACGTACCAATCGATGTACACCTTTTTCAGCTTTTAAATATCCATACGCATTGTGACCTTTAATTTGTAATGTAACACTTTTCACACCAGCTTCATCGCCAGGTAAATAATCCAGTGTCTCCACGCTGAAATTTTTACTTTCAGCCCAGCGTTGATACATACGCAGTAGCATGCTTGCCCAGTCCTGTGATTCGGTACCACCTGCACCCGGATGGAGTTCAAGTATGGCGTTATTGGCATCATAAGGCTCACTTAATAGCATTTGCAGTTCAAACGCATTAATATCCTCCATGATATCTTTTATTTCCTTATTAAGCTCATTGAATAATTCCTGATCCTGTTCCTCTTTTACAAGCTCATAGGATACTTCTAAATCAGCCAAATGTCCTTCTATCTCTTCAAACTTGTAAACATAACTTTTCAGTCCATTAACTTCACTTATTACTTTTTGTGCAGTATCCTGATCATTCCAAAAATCCGGATCTGTCATTTGCAGATCTAATTCCTGAATACGAGCCTTTTTATCTTCTAAGTCAAAGAGACCCCCTAAAATCTTCAATACGCGCATTCATTTTATCCAATTCGTTTCTAATCTCTACTAATTCCATCGTTTTCACCTCTGTTTTTATATAAGAAATCGGCTACTTGCCGATTTTCTACTTACTAATCCATCACTTCTCTGACTCTGTTCTAAGATCCATGACAGTTTTTGAATTTTTTACCACTGCCACATGGGCATGGATCATTACGACCTACATTGTATTTCTTCACATAGGGTTTACGTGATTTTTTCTTTTCTTCCTGACCACCGGAAACGGCTTGCGTATCTTTTGCTACTTCTTCCCGCTGCAGGTTGTCACGAATTTGGGCTTTCATCACGTATTTCGAAACTTCTTCTTCAATGTCTTCCACCATCACTTCAAACATGGAAAAGCCTTCAAGCTGATACTCACGCAACGGATCGTTCTGTCCATATGCCCGTAAATGGATACCTTGGCGCAGCTGTTCCATTTGGTCAATATGATCCATCCATTTTGTGTCCACGGTACGGAGTAAAATAACTTTTTCAAACTCACGCATTTGTTCCGGTGATAGCTCTTCCTCTTTTTCATCGTATTTGCTGCGAACTTTTTCCATGATTAACTCATTTATTTCTTCAGGTTCTTTGCCTTTAATCGCATCTATCGTAATATCTTCCGGATCCAATAAATTACCATGGGCATATTCAATGATTGCCTGCAGATCCCAATTGTCCTCATCATCGTCCTGGGTATGTGTTGCCACAACCCGGTTAAGAGTTGATACAATCATATTTTCAACGATTTCACGAAGGTTCTCATCCGCTTCGATGACATCAAAACGTTGTTTATAAATAATTTCCCGCTGTTCACGAAGAACATCATCAAAAGATAATACCTGTTTACGCGCATCAAAGTTATTTCCCTCTACGCGTTTTTGTGCAGATTCCACGGCCCGTGAGACCATTTTGCTTTCAATTGGCTGGTCATCGTCCATCCCTAAACGTTCCATCATGGAGCGCAAATTATCTGAACCGAACCGGCGCATCAATTCATCTTCCATCGATAAATAAAATTGCGTCAGGCCAGGGTCACCTTGACGACCGGAACGCCCACGTAACTGATTATCAATACGGCGTGATTCATGCCTTTCCGTACCAATAACAGCTAGACCACCAACGTCCTTAACGCCAGATCCAAGTTTAATGTCCGTACCACGACCGGCCATGTTTGTTGCGATCGTAACTGAAGCTTTCTGACCCGCTTGTTCAATAATTTCAGCTTCACTAAAATGGTTTTTCGCATTTAATACATTATGCTTTACCCCGGCTTTTTTCAATAGCTTAGAAATGATTTCAGACGTTTCAACAGCAACTGTACCAACTAGTACAGGTTGTCCTGCATTGTAACGTTCTTTAATATCCTCCACAACTGCCCGAAACTTACCTTCTGTTGTTTTGTAAATCATATCCGCCTTATCATCACGGACGATTGGCTGGTTTGTCGGAATGGCAATTACATCCATATTATATATATTTCGAAATTCCTCTTCTTCCGTTTTTGCTGTACCTGTCATACCAGAAAGCTTGTTATACATCCGGAAAAAGTTCTGGAACGTAATCGATGCAAGTGTCATACTTTCATTTTGAATCTGCAATCCTTCTTTTGCTTCAATTGCCTGATGCAGCCCATCACTATAACGGCGCCCTTTCATAAGTCGTCCCGTGAACTGGTCTACAATTACCACTTCGTCCTCTTCTACCACATAATCTGTATCCCGGTGCATAGACACATGAGCTTTTAATGCCTGATTAATATGATGAATAAGGGAAACATTATCCAGATCAAATAAGTTCTCGACCTTAAAATAACGCTCTGCTTTATTGATGCCCTCTTCTGTCATCTGAACACCTTTTGTCTTTTCATCATACGTATAATCGCCTTCACGGCCAAGTGTGCTTACAAATCCATCCGCTTGTTGATAAAGGGAAGCAGATTTTTTTGCAGAGCCGGAAATAATTAATGGGGTTCTTGCTTCATCAATTAAAATCGAGTCAACCTCGTCAATAATGGCAAAATTCAATGGCCGCTGCACCATCTGTTCTTTGTACAGCACCATATTATCACGCAGGTAATCAAATCCATATTCATTGTTTGTACCATATGTTATATCACTATAATAGGCTTCGCGCTTATCTTCTTTGGATAATCCGTTACTATTCAACCCTACGGTCAAGCCGAGAAACTGATAAAGTTCTCCCATTTCTTTTGAGTCACGATCAGCCAGATAATCATTCACTGTGATGATATGCACACCTTTTCCGGAAATCGCATTTAAATATGCCGGCATCGTGGAGGCGAGTGTTTTACCTTCCCCTGTTTTCATTTCGGCAATATTACCTTCATGAAGTGCCACTGCACCTACTAGCTGTACAGTGAACGGACGCATATTTAGCACACGCTTGGCAGCTTCACGAACAACTGCAAATGCCTCAACCAGCATATCATCCAAACTTTCTCCGTTCGCATATCGTTCTTTAAATTCCTCTGTTTTTCGTTGTAGTCCTGAGTTGGATATCTTTTCAACCTCTGGTTCCATCGCTTCTATTTGATCAACTTTTTTTTGTAATCGATTAAGCTGTTTTTGGTTCCCATCACCAAATATCTTTGTCAATAATCCAGCCATAGCAAACGCTCCTCAATATATTTCAAAAATTATACAATAAAAATAGTGTTGTCCATCTTTAATAATAACACTATCCAAACCGTGATGACAAATGCTCAAATTAAAAAGGAGTAGCCTGAGGATAGGCTACCCTTGACTTTGAGGATATGGGAGGAAAATATGTAGCTACTTCTTGCGTGGAGATCATTTATGTAAGGCATGCTCCCAGCTCTTGTGCTTATCAGCAGTGTCTGTAATCCTTCTATTTGTAGCTGCGACAATTTTCACCAATTGTGTAATAGTATCTTCATGTTGCTGTACTTTTTTTATTAATTCATTGAATGCGATACGCTCTTGTTCCTTCATAGTATACACCTCCTAGTTCTATTGTCTCAGTTATATCATGTATATAGGACTAAAGTCTAGTTTCTATTTTTGGATTTTTGATCTTAATTCGACACAATTTCTGATCTGAAATGTAATTATAGGTACGGTTTTAAGCTGTATTTCACAAATTTAGGCCCTTTTATTGTGCCAAAATTAAATTTTAGGTTTTTATTCTACAAATTTCGACAATATCTGCAAGAGGAAAGGAGAACATCTGTCATATCAAGGTTCAAGCTGAAATAAAACGGATATTTTCTAAAAGTTTGTTTTTGTGACATAAAAGATATAAACTGCGGCGTAGCTACTGTTTGCTATAAGTATTTGCTATAATCTCCGTTCGGATCAGCGAAGATTTAAAACCAACAAAAGAGTCCAATAAAAAAGACGACCCTTCTATAGGATCGTCTCTTATTTTATCTGTCTATTAAACGTTAGGCTCTATTAAACCGTATTTCCCGTCTTTGCGTCGATAAACGACATTTGTGTCATTGGTATCGGCATTTGTAAAAACGTAAAATGCGTGGCCTAGCATGTCCATTTGGAGAACGGCCTCTTCTGAATCCATTGGTTTCAGGTTAAATCTTTTTTGTCTTACAATTTCAATTTCATCATCATCTTCTTCGGTTGCAATACTATTTGCTTCCCTCTCCAGTTCAGCAAATACATGTTTTGGTGAACCTTCTTGACGAAACTTACGATTTACTTTTGTTTTATATTTACGAATTTGTCTTTCTAGTTTGTCAACAACTAAATCAATGGCAGCATACAAGTCAACATGCTGGACCTCTCCCCGTAATAATAGATCTGTCATTGGGATGGTTACTTCAATTCGTTGTTCATCATTGTAGACACTTAAATTTACATGTACATCAGATGCCGGCGGAGTATCAAAATATCTTTCCAGTTTACTAATCTTTTTCTCGGTATACTCTCTTATTGCCGCGGTCACCTCAAGATTTTCTCCACGAATATTAAATTTCATGAAAGTGTCCTCCTTTTTTCCTTTGTCTTTAGTATACTATATTTCCCGTAAGAATTCCTGCTTAAACTAGATAATTAAACTAGTAAATGTGAATACAGTAAATTATTTTTTATATCTCAACGCAATCTTAATGCGAAAAACCAGTCTACATTATCAATAGACTGGTTTTATACATAAAAGTCTTTACTGAAAAAGGTCCATCAACCGATCCCAAAAACTTTTTTCTTCTTCTTCCCCTTCCTCCGTTGTTTCGGGCTCTTCTGCTTCAATACTTTCCGTTTGCAGCACGAATTGTACGATATCTACTTTTTCATTTTGACCCGATACAAATGATTGTGGTTCAAAATCAGAGCCGTCATATTCTTCAAGCATTTCATCGACTTCTGACTGCATTTGGTCAGGTAAATCACTTGTCGACTCATGCAGTTCTTCTGTTCCACTTTTTAGCTCACTTGAGCCACTCTCAAGTGAGAAAGTACCGTCAGATAACCCGTGAATACCGGAGTTAATATCCTGGTAAGAAGCAGCCAATTCGCTGACACCATCCGTATATTCAACCAAGCCGTTATGGAACGATTGGTACTCAGATGACAGAGTGGTTAACCCGTTCTGCAACTCCGTTAAAGCATCCAACTGATCCAAGTTTTCCATACCACTTTCAACTTCATCAGCCAGCGAATCCAATTGACTAGCCATTTCCTCAATTGGCGCGGATACTTGATCTAATGTTCCCGTAACAGCACCGAATGCTTCCTGTACAGCAAAATACGTTTCTTTGGCAACCCGGGAAGCCTGGTATGTTTCAATCAATTGATTCACAATTTCCGGATCAATTTCATTATTCTCCAGCACCTGAAGTAGCCCCCCAATTTGCTCTTCACTAATTTCATAATCCGGAATCCCGTTTATAGCCTCATCCAAATTGCTATATGCCGCGTCATAATTCTCTTTTAGTAAATTCAGTCCATCACGAGATTCCCGCAAACCGCTGGCCAGCCCACGAAGGCCTCCAGGTAATGCTTCAAGTTCTCCAATATCTGGTGCCTCAGGAGCACCTTGCATAGCATCACTCACATTTTGCAACGCATCACGAATTTCCCCTGATCCATTGACAAGCTCTTCGGATGACTGATCAAGCTCATTGATACCATTCAGATAACTGCTTGAACCACTGCTAAGCTCCGAGGCACCTTCATTCAAGTCAAAGATGCCACTGTTCAAGTCACCAACACCTTGATTAATATCGCTAATGGCATCGGATAATGACTGCATTTCACCTTTCACGCCGCTCAAATCCGGATCATCAATCGACATGGACGCTGGTGATGCTGATATATCAATCGGGTCCATCTCAAAATCAGTGACATTGGCAGATACAATGAATTCCTCTTCTTGCTCAGGCATCACCGTAAACGTAATTAGTTTATCTTTTCCTGAAGTAGCTTCGGTTCCATCAGGTGCTTGGATACCATCAGCATTTGATGGATCGAGCGTCAGCGAAATTTGCAGCAAATAGTTTTCGAAAAATACTGGGTCAACATCTTCATTGGCGGATGTTGCAACCTGAATTTCCAGAGCGCCACTACTTCCGGCCAATTCATCTGGCGTCACTTCTTCCCCATCCAGCAAATAAGTAATATTTATATCCCACGGGAGCGGCTGATTTTCCAAGCCTCCCTGGTAATAAAATTCCTCTTCCTCTGCATGAAAATGGACAGTATTATCATCCGTCTGTTCGATATCCGTTAAGTTGCTCAAGTTACGCACATTCGTGTAATTTCCGTGATCCACAATTTCACCAGGTTCGGTAACGTGGAAGGTATTAACAACGTACATGTTTTCCAGTACACCATTTGCATCTAAGTTGCCATAAACGGATTCATCCTTGGCAGAATATTCCCCTGATTCGGTCGCATCCTCTTCACTAGTATCGTCCCCAGCAAATACAGTTAAAGGAAGTGAGCCAGCCACCAACATGGTACACATTATTACAATCGCTATTTTCCTTACGCGCACATCATCACTCCCCTTTATAAAAATTTGATTTCCAAGTTGTTTTCTCAATGACCCGGTCAAATACAACCAACAATGCCGGCAGTAAGAGCACGACCAGTATAAATGCAAGTAGCGCGCCACGTCCGAGCAAGAGCCCAATAGACGATACGATTGGATCCGTTGAGGTTGCCCATAAAATAAAGCCAACACTGGAAAGAATAGATGCCGAAACACCAATCGAAAAAATCTTTTCATTAAGGGATTTTTTAATCGCTTCTTTGGTACTCATCACTTTTCGGTTTTGTGTATAGTCTTCTGTCAATAAAATCGCGTAATCAACTGTTGCCGCAAGCTGCACCGTACTGATGATCAAATACCCTATATACACAAGGGACGAACCTGCAAAGTATGGTACAGATAAATTGATCCATACAGCTGCTTGAATCGTCAACAGTAATACGACCGGGAATGAAATTGACCGGAATGTGACGAGCAGGACAAGGCCAATTGTGATCACAGTCAATAGGTTGACCATCGTGTTATCATTCTCAACAATATTTCTCATATCATATAACGTTACACTTTCACCGAGGGCATGATAATTATCACCATAATAGTCCGCCGCAGTAGCCCTTACATCTTCCACTAGAGCAAATGCTTCCTCGCCCTCTGTATCGGTTGTTGTATTTAATGTAATCCGGCTGTAGTTCTCCGAAAAGAACTGCTCCGTCTGAGCATCATCGAGATATTCCGGTGGTATGCCTGCGCCAACAGTATTAACGTAGGAAATCGTACTTGCTACTTGATCAAAATCATCCAAATCTTGTACGAGTTCTTCTTCCCGCGCAAGATCACCTTTTGGCACCATCAAAACCATTGGTGTATACGTACTAAATAATTCATTGATTTCAACTGCATCACTGCCGGCCCGTGTATTCTCAGGATGATCCCCGGTTCCATAAATGAAATTGGTCTGACTCTGTCCCAAAAATGCCGGAACGATTACGATCAGTACAATCAGCAAAACAGGGATGCGTAATTTAATGAGGTGCTTACCGACATTATACACAGTTGGCATGAATTGTTTATGCTGTGTTTTATCAATCCATTTATAGAACATTAATGTGAGCGCCGGGAGAAATACCATGACACTGATAAAGCTAAGCAGGATTCCTTTCACCAGGTTCAAACCTAAATCGGCACCAAGACCGAATTCCATAAATGTTAGCGCCATAAACCCGAAGAAGGTAGTTGAAGCACTCGCTGCAATGGCCGGGAATGACCGCTTCATTGCACGTCTCATTGCTTCTTTCGGGTCTTCTATCTCCTGCCGGTAATCGTCAAAACTATGAAGCAGGAATATCGCATAATCGAGCGAAACGGCCAGTTGCAGAATCGGTGCCACCGACTGCGTCACAAAGGAAATCTCACCAATAAAGATATTCGTTCCCAGGTTGATTACCACAGAAACCCCAATGGCCACTAGGAAAAATACCGGTTCGATCCATGACCGTGTTGACAACAGAAGAATCAAAATAATAATAGGAACGAGGATAAGTGCAGCATTCATCGTTTCCTCGCCTGTCATTTGCTGCGATATTGCCGTATCCAGGGCTTCCCCTGACATGGCATTGTCCTCACCAATTAGCTCATAGACCGCATCCGTTGTTTCTACTTCCCTGCCTTCTTCAATATGAAAAGAAAACAGCGCATTACCATCTTGATAATACGATTCAATCGTATCCGGCTCAGCCATTTCAATTGGTGTTTTAATATCGATCACATCATCAAGCCACATGACTTCCGTAACACCATCGACTGCTTCAAGTTCTTCCTTGAATGCCATCGCCTCTTGGATGCTGATATCTTTCATCATGACTCGTGTATTGGTCATACCTCCGTCAAATTCATCTTGCATCTCATCCATCGCTTGCATAGACGCGGCATCATCAGGCAGATATTCGACCATATCATAATTGATCGTTACCGCAAATTGCACCAACGCACTGACGACTGCCAGAATGACAAAGGTCAAGACGATCGATTTTCTTTTATTTAATATACCTGTCGTCATATCAATCGCCGTTCATCCTTTCTTGCATTATACATTCGAACAGGCTATATTATATACGACACCGTGTTGGAATTACAACAAACAGTTTTATAGTATGCGTACAAAAATAAACATATGACGAAAATATGTTGTCAAATATAAAAAAGAAAGTGTGACGATTTAATGAACGAAAAACTGGATCGCCGAAAAAAATATACCCGCAAAGTCCTAAAGGATAGTTTAATCAATTTATTAAAAACCAAACAGATCTCGAGCATTACGGTTAAAGAAATTTGTGAACAGGCCGATATTAACCGTTCCACCTTCTACACCCACTACAGTGATCACTTTGCTTTACTGGAGCAAATTGAAGAAGAAATCATTGCAGATTTAAACACTTATTTAAATCAATACAATTTCGAACAGGAAGAGGAAGCGCTGCAGATGACCGAAAAACTCCTGGAGTACGTCGCCTCCAAGTATGACGTCTGCCAGACCCTCCTCAACGAAAATGCCGACCATTCATTTGAACGGCGTGTCATGGAAGTCGCCAGGACATTCATTATCAAAAGCTGGATGAGCAACAATGAAGCGGATCCGGAATTTGGTGAATATGCCAGCACCTTTGTCGTCAGTGGAAGCATTTACGTCATCAAACATTGGTTGGCGAACAATATGGATCAGTCAACGAAGCAGATCGCGCGATTAATTAATAGTTTTAAGGTTAGGGAATAAGGAGTCTTGTAATTGCCAATCGTACAGGAATCGTAGCTTTCCTTTCTTTAAATTATAATCGAAAAAAATCTTGAAAAAGGGGCATCATTCACATCCCCCGTTTTTGTATTTTACTTCGATTATAGTAGTGAAACGAGGTCTGTCCAGTTCCCTGCATAGATTCCATATTTAACATTAAAAATCATTCCGTTAGGTTTAAAGCTCCTTATTAAAGGCTAAAGACAATATAAAGCTTTTTTACATCATAGGAGGTAACTGACATGAATCAATATCAGAAGTTTAATCAAAATTACATTAACGGCAATTGGGTTGATGGAACCGAAAATAAAACTGTAGAGATGCAAAACCCCTACAACAATGAAGTTCTGGCTCAAGTCAGCATCGCTTCCCTTGATCAGATAAACGAGGCATTTGATGGGGCGAAAAATGCCCAAACTAACTGGGGAAAAGATGCAGCATTACGCCAAGAGGTCATGGAAAATGCCGTCGACTATTTCAAAGAGAATAAAGAAGATATCTTAGAAATTCTAACCCTTGAATCAGGCAGCACAGCCGTCAAAGCCAATCTGGAATTTGACTTAACTATAGGCTTAATGGAAGAAGCCTCCACAATGGTCAATAAAGTCGGCAAATTTGAAGAGAAATCATCAATCATCCCGGGTAAAATGAATGAAAACTATCGCCTGCCAAAAGGCGTTATCTCTTCAATCTCACCATTTAACTTCCCACTCTACTTATCGATGCGTACGATTGCACCAGCACTGGCACTTGGTAATGCCGTTGTCCATAAAGCCGATATTCAATGCGGTCTTGTATCCGGTTCACTGATTGCCAAGGCATTTGAAGAAGGTGGTGTACCACCCGGCGTCTTTCAATCACTGTTAACAACACCTGATGTGACGGGTGATATCATGTTCAATCACAGAGCGATAAGCCGTGTCAGCTTCACTGGATCAACACCGGTTGGGCGCCGGATTGGACAAGTAGCCGGTGAACAGCTGAAAGATGTATCATTGGAGCTTGGCGGCAATGCTCCATTCTGTGTCTTAAGCGATGCCGATATCGACAAAGCTGTAGATGCCGCAATATTTGGTAAATACTTGCACCAGGGCCAAATTTGCATGATGACCAATCGCTTTATTGTGCATGAAGATGTATATGATGAATTTGTAGATAAATTTGTTGCCCGCTCCAAAGACGTGAAGTATGGCGACCCTCGTGACTCTGATGTGGTCGTCGGACCGCTCATTAACGAAAAACAGATCGAAAAGTCACTTGATAACATTCAAAAAGCAAAAAAAGCTGGATACGACATCCTACTGGAAGGTGAGCAGATTGGCAATATTTTAACGCCAACAGTCATTGGCAATGTAGATAATAACAGTGAACTGGCTCAGACGGAAATGTTTTCACCGATTGCATTGATCTCGAAAGCTTCATCCAACGATGATCTTATTGCCAAAGCCAATCACACCGAGTACGGCTTAAGTTCTTCCATATTTTCCAGGGACGAAGAAAAAGCACGAGAATATGCTCTCAACCTGACATTTGGCATGACCCACATTAATGATCAGCCGGTCAACGATGAACCAACTGCGATGTTTGGAGGTATGAACCAAAGCGGCATCGGGCGCTTTGGCAGCCCGTATATCATCGAAGAATTCACAGAAGGCAAATGGATTTCTGTGCAGAAGCAAGCGCGTGAATTTCCATTTTGATATAGGAACATTGGAAGGGCCAGCCTGTTTCTAAGGCTGGGGGGTATTATAATAAAGGGCGAACTCCAGCGAGGCTGGGGATCTTTTTTGGTGTGGAGGTGGAATTGGGCGCGATTTGGGTGCTCTCCCGGTTTTGGACTGCTCTCTCCCGATTGGAGACAGCTCCCTCCCGTTTCGAACGCATTCTTTCCCGATTTGACTGTGCTCCCTCTCGTTTCAGCGGCATCCTTTCCCGATCTAATCGCCCTCTCCCTCGTTTTCGATGATGTCGCGCCTGCGTACAGTTGTTTTTTTACTGGAAAATTTCCTATAAAACTATTTAAATTGAGAAGCTTCTCCTACTTTTTACTATCCATAAACATCCCATCCATCGCCTGTACACTTTCATAGGGGTTTGTATACGTACGATTTGATTTTTTTTGCTTTTTAACTTGTTTCATTTCGGCTTTTAAATGGTTGAATAATTGATTCATAGATGCTTGAATGCCTTCATTTAATGGAACGAGCTGTTGGCCCAGTCGTTTTTCTTCTTCCGTGTATGGTTCTGTCAAATCAACCATTAGCTGTCCTCTTTTTTCTATCAATTCATTTACCTTTTCGATGACACTCCCTCGATTTTTGGCAATTATATCCTGATCTAGTACATTTTTTAACTGTATGGTTATATCGTAAAGCGATTCCAGGCGATTCATTATATGTGAGCACCTTGTTTAAATTGGTTTTGCCTTGTTTTTAAAATAACTTCTTTCCACGTATCTCTGAATTCCATTACAAACTGCAAAGCTTCCTCCAGCAGTGCTACCTCATTTTTTATATTTCCTTCTTTAAGCTGATAGTTTATGTAATCATATAGTGGCAGCATTTGTTTTGAAATTTCCACGTTAGTATCTAAGGTGAGCATTAATTCCTGAATAATATTTTGCGCTTTTTGGATGTTTGTGTTTTTTGCCTCATAATTAGTTTCATTCAAGTTTTTGATAGCCTGTTTAATAAACTTAATACATCCATTATACAGCATTAACGTCAGTTCCCCTCCAGATGCCGTGTTAACAGCATTGTCCTTATATACTTGATAGGATTTGTTTGTTGCCATTCGACTCACTCCTTATAAAGATTGATATGATTTATGCTGATCCGCCACCGAATTGGTTCATTAACATCATTGATTGCTGATTCATTCTTGAAATCGCTTGTTCCATTTGTCCAAATTCATTCCAGTACCGTGTTTCTATCCGGGTCAATCGATCTTCAAAAGCACTGATACGATCATCCATGTCCTTAAGACGTTTACCTAATGTGTAATTTTCAAGCGTATCCATACCGTTACCCGCACGTGCTTCGATTCGCCCCATTGTCTGTTCGACTGCATCTTCTAAGCGATTGACCAAACCTCGACTCACGCCTTCTACATCATTGGAAAATAGAGCTTGAACCCCGTCCGGATCCTCTCGAAGGGCTTTTTTTAGCTCATCTTCATCAACTTCAAGTTTTCCGCCATCCAGGTAGTCAGAAGTGGTCGTAATGCCAATTTGGGTTAACGATGTAATTTCTCCACCCGTATCCACATTCGAATACCAACTTTGACGCATGGAAAATAAGCCGCCTGAAATAGCCGATTCACCTCTAAGTATTCCGCTCATTGCCCTTTCTTCCCAAAGTTCAATCTCTCTCTCTGACATTTCCTCTTTCTGTTCATCGGTTAACGGTGGATAATCCCGGAACTTTTCTTCCTGTTGTGTTTCATTTAACGTCTCCACTACTTCATTGTACTTATCAACAAATTCCATAATGGAGTCAAAAGCAGCATCTACATCATTGTTAACAGTTAGTTTTGCGCTTGTGTCTCCAGTTGTATTTTTAAATTCGAAATTCACACCGTTGAGTGTATAATTATTTTCCTCTGATTCTATCTCCAAAGCGCCGTTATAGGTGAATTTTGCATTTTCACCGCCTGTTTCTACCTTATGCCAATTGCCGAATTCATCTTGTCTACCATTTTTTATTTGAAGTACGTCTGTAATAAACGATGAGTTCGTTTGCCTATCAAAACCAATTTCCGCACCAAGAAATTCATCCGATTGATTATAATTTCCTGGTCTCGTCGTTTCCATGACTACCTTTTGAGATTGCTCATCAAAAAAAGCTCGAACATGGTTATCATCGTTGGTGATAGTTGATAGAACATCCTCTAATGTATCACCTTCTTTAATCTCATATTCGTGTTGTTCCTTGCCATCTTCATCAAATGTGAAAAATTCAAACGCCTGAGGTTCAATTCCTTGTTCAGTCAGACTTTCTTTAGGGTCAATAGCTAACGCGTCCTGACTCACATTTATCGCCGAACTCGCCAACTGATTTACTTTAATATCATACGTACCATTCGAGGCACTTGAATTGCCGGTTGCTGTTACGGCATCTTCCATGGATGAATTGACTGTTTTTGGATTATATGTATGGCTCAATTTCATATCCAGCATCATATTATCCAGTTCCAGCAATTTTTTATTAACATCTCGAAAGCCATCCCGTTCCCACTCCTGGAGTGTTTTATCCTGTTGCATTTTATTAAGTGGTATCCGTTCAGCAGCCATTAATTGATTGACAAGGGAATCAATATCCATTCCGCTTGCTAAGCCGCCAATTCGCATGTTGATCACTCCTTACTAAATCTTTTCATCGACAAGCAAACCTATAAATTCCTCAAGTCTGTTATTTTTACTTATATCGGCTTAAGGCTTGTCATCATGTAGGCTTCACCGGAAAAACAGTACGTTTTACCTATTATTTTTTAGAAGTGAAAGTAAGTCAGATGATATGTGCGCAGCTTCACTATTTTGTTCTTGGATATCCAGATAGATTTCTTTGCGATATATGTCAACAGATTTAGGCGCCTCAATTCCAAGCTTTATTTGATCTCCTTCAACTCCCAAGATCTTTATTTCAATATCATCACCAACCTGAATAGATTCATTTTGTTTTCGCGTTAAAACAAGCATGTTTATTCTCCTTCCACTTTTACAAAATCGTCAGGAACAATGGGAGCTTGTGCAGGAATCTCATCCCTGTTTATGATGTATTGCTTACCCTTCTTACTGGCAGGATTGATGATCACAGGCGCTTTTAAATTCAATGTACTCGTATGAAGTGGATCTTTTAACGTAACAATCGTTAATACGATAACATCCTTCTCGCTTTGAATATGTAGGCTGTCTAATAAAGAATCCTCTAGCTCAAATGAATAATCCTGATAAAAGTGATATGGGTCCGTCACAATAAATGCTGTATTTACGTTTCGAATCGATTGTAAAACTTGAAAAATCGGATTATCCGGAAGATCGAGTAAAACAAATTCAGATTCTTCGATGAAGCCGGGAAGACCCGCTGAAAAGTGTATTACTTTTTGATCTTCTATTTCCATTTCACCTAGGTATTTGGTGTGTATATGCATTCAACATTCTCCTTCCTAAACAAAAAGATAATAACCGTTCCCGTATAATAAAACCCTGGCCCTATTGATGGGTCAGGATCATGTCAGTTTCAGCGCAGAAAATCCATTAACGTCGGTTGAATGATCCGCGAACCAGCTGATAATGCAGCACGATGTACACTCTCTTGTGTAATGAGTTGCGTTATCACTTCAGCATAGTTTATATCTTCGTTTTCCGACATCGTTTTCGTAGCAACAATTTCCTGTTCACTTAATCGATTTTCAATTAATTCAAGGCGGTTCATCCGTGCACCTAAATCAGCTCTTGCATTGATGGTATTTGTAATATTTTCATCCATTGACTCAACGCTCTGCTCAATTGTTGCTTGATCATTACCACCTAATGCATCTATAAAGCTATCAATATCGTTAAATAATTCTTCATTAAAAACACTTTCAGGGTCAACATTTGCCTGAAGCTTCGTACCACCCGAAACTTCGATCATGACTGGATCATTCGTTAGGGAAAGATTTCCATCCTCATCGATCGGCAATGCATTAGTATTTGTTCCATTAAAAATATATTTTCCGCCCACATTTGTATTCGCAATATCGATGAGATGCGCTTTAATCTCTTCTGCTTCTTCTTTTATGTTTTGCCGTTCGTCTGCGCCATACGTATCATTACTTGCTTGTACAGCTAATTCACGTAATTTCTGCATGGACTGTGTTGCTTGATTTAATGCGGCATCTGAATTATCCATCCATGTATGAACTTCATTGGTATTGCGCTGGAACTGTTCGATTTGGGTTAATTGCGAACGATAGTTCATCCCGTTCATTGCAATTATTGGATCATCAGAAGGAAGGTTAATCTTCTTACCGGTGCTTAACTGATTCATATATGTACTCAACTTTGCATTACTACTTGAAATATGTTGCATCATATTATTGGATAGCATTCCTTGTGTAACGCGCATGTTACCTACCTCCCGACTAATCCCATATTATTTATAATTGTATCTAGGAGCTCATCCGTCTGCGTCATACTTCTAGCTGCAGCATTATACGCATGCTGAAATTTAATCATATTGCTCATTTCCTCATCCAGTGAAACAGCACTCACTGACATACGCTGATTCACTACTTGGTTTTTGAGAATATTAGTATTATCCACCATACGATTCGCCTCTTGTGCGTTAACCCCTAATTCTCCTATCAATGACTGATAAAAGCCATTTACAGAATTATCATTTCCTAATGGATCATTCTCTAATGCCTTATTAAAAATGTCAGCTAACGCAGTGGCATTATCACCATTACCAGCATTCCCATCTGTGCTGGCAGCTATTTTTTCAGGGTTATTTATAAGATCTAGTGATACAGTAATAGATCCGGCTGCACCTGCATCGCCTGTAAATTCAAAGAACTGTAGACCATTATTTCCTTCCAAATTATAGCCTTCGCTGTGAACGCTGTTAAATGCTTCTGCAAAAACACTAGCCATATCATCCAAACCTGTAAGCATCTCTGTATACATGTTTGATGATTCTATAAGCCCTTTCAACGAACCTTTGGACTCCATGATGTCTATTGTCTGCCCGCCTGCAGTAACTTTACCTGATTCACTAACTGCCAGCTCATTCACTTTACTACCTTCACCTGCTTCAAGGCCAAGGTTTCCATCAAGCAAAATCACCGGTTCACGAAACGATTTCCCATTATCATTGACCAATTCAATTGTTGCAAGGCCATCAGCAATATCAAGTGAGCTGGACGAACTTTTCGAATAACTAACCTTAATGTTAAAGCTATTTGATAAGTCATCAATCAAACGATCACGCTTATCATATAAATCATTTGCTACATTACCATGTGACTCAATTTGTTTTACCTGTTCATTAATACTGTTTATCTGATGTAATAAAATGTTTGCTTCTTGTACCTTCACATCCATTTGGTTTTGTAAATCGGAATGAATAGAGGTTAGTGATTCAGATAGGTAATTAAAGTTTTCTGCAACCGCAAGTCCTCTCTGTGCAACTACAGATCTTGCCCCCGCGTTTTCCGGGGTGACGGAAAGATCCTGAAGTGACTGCCAGAATTGATCCATCGTACTGGACAGGCCATTCTCTGACGGCTCATTCATTAAACGTTCCATACGGCCAAGTGCATTCGCCTTAGTTTCCCAGTATCCCGTATTACTATTTTCCGCACGGTACTGGTTATCCAGAAATTCATTTCGAATGCGCTGAACTGAACCTACTTGTACCCCGGTCCCCATCTGGCCAGGGATTTCCGGATGGTTCCGTGATGCAGCAGGATACGGAGAGGCTGTTTCAAAATTGACTCGTTGTCTCGAATAACCTTCCGTATTCGCATTGGCTATATTATGGCCAGTCGTATACAATGCCGATTGTTGTGTGGATAGGGCTTGCCTCGCCATTTCTAACCCGTGAAATGTACTCATGTCTTTGCTCCTTTATTATGCCTTTGAATCAAATACTGACCTTTTCATAGTAACTGATTCTTGCTTGCTATTTCCGTAATTCATATTTTTTATTGATGGATTCATCATATCTAAGGATAACTGGACGAATTTCATAGATTGATTTAATAAGGATTCATTAAGTTGCTCTTGCTGTTTTAACGTTGTAATCAATTCAGTCAGCTTAGTCGTAACAGCTGTCAGCTCCTGTTTTTCATCTTCATCGCTTATGATTTCCAGCATATGTGTTATGGTTGTATCCGTAAGTGGAAGTTCATTTTCAAAAAACCATGCTTCAACAGCTTCCTGGCGAGTCTTTTCTACCTTTTCAAACGTCCTAATTTGTTTTCGCTCTTTTACTAATAAGGACTGCAGCTTTTCAACAGAGCCTTCCTTCACGACCTTCGTTTTCTCTCTGGAAAGGCTTACTAAGTCTTCGTGGATTGCCACTAGATTCTCAAGTGTCTTTATTATTTGGTTTATGGACAAAATCGTGTCTCCTTTAAAGGTTATTTTCGGTATTGTTTCTACCGTGACCAGAAATCAATCATTTTTTGTGCTGTTTTCTCATGATTTACCTTGTATTCACCAGACTCCACTTGATTTTTAATTTCCTGCACATAGGAGTCCCGCTGCGCATTTGTCTTTTCACTTTCCAGTAATTGCTTCGCTTGACTGGATATTTCAACTTGATCTTTTTTATTTGAATCATTTTTTATCTCAGCTTGTTTCTGTATCTGGTTATTTTTATAAGGATTGAAATTTGTATGGTTAGAACCATTTATTTTCATAGGTAAATCACCTCTTTCCTATTATCGACTTATTACACTACGATCTAAAGCATTATTTTTCATCAAAAGCATAATATATGTTTTGTTTATTTTCCTGCCGGTCTTCTTTAGATTTTTCAAGCTGCTCATGTATCTCTAAATCTTTCTTTAATTCATTAGAACAGTTCTGGCATAAGTTACCTGTTCTTATATGGCTTCCACATTTCTCACATGGATATGCCAGCTTTGGAAATTGTGAGGGTCTCAGCCGCTTTTCTCTTACGAATTTAATGATTAACAACTCCTCTACGCCAGTTGCTTCTCCAATTTCCATCACAGTTGTTTCTCTATTTTTTTGTTTACGTAAAAAACGATAAACGGTCTCAAAAGCTTTTTCCTCTTCTTTATAGCAGTTTTGACAAACCGTACGAATATTTTTTACAAAAACTGCATTGCAACGTGAGCAATTTGCTAATTCAGCCATTTTGCCTCCACCTCATTTTACTGTCTAACACAATTAAAGTCTATCCACGTATTAAGGTATATGCATAAACCTTGCGACAGCCATGCTCATGCAATAACGCTCCTGCATGGCGTAATGTTGTACCTGTTGTATATATATCATCGACAAGAATGACCGATTTGTTAATAGATTTCGTTATTTCGAATGGATTTTTTGTTCCAATTCTTTCACGGCGCGTTTTTTTAGATTGTTTTTCCGTATGAACACGCGTGATGACCTCTTTCGTTTCTATTGGTAAAAAATCCGCTAGCATCTTTGCTTGATTAAACCCGCGTTCCAGCAGTCTTTCATTGCTTAACGGAACCGGCACAGCAATTGCATCTTTGTCCAGATATGAAAATGCCTCGTGAAATGATTGTGTAAAATACGATTTAAACGCATTTCCCAAGTGATAATCACCACGATATTTCCACTTCGCAATCATATCTTGCATCATTTCGTTATAAGCAAAAACGGAGAAATTAGACGTAATCGTATCCCTTGAAGCCTGTTCGTCCCACCATTTGCAATCCAAACAGACCTCATCTTCACTTATCCGGCTACAGCGCCTGCATCTCTCCCCATGCAAGACTTCCAATTCTTCTTCACACGGTTGACATAGATTTTTCGGTTTGGCTAATATAAATAGATTTTCCCAGTTTACTTCCTGAATAATTTGGCTGTTGCACCATAAACAATGCATCTCATAACTTCCCCCGTTTATTCATTTGGCGAATCGACTGAACGGCACGCGTCATTGCCTCTGTTTTCCCATCATGAAAAAATACAACCTCTCCTGTTGGATCATCCGGGCTTCTTCCAGCTCTTCCTGAAATTTGTACGAGGGCTGCTTCATCAAACACTTCATGACCTGTATCGATGATAGCAACATCTACTGATGGGAAAGTAACGCCTCTTTCTAATATGGTTGTTGTAAGCAATGTATCTATTTTTCTGTCTCTAAAAAGCTGCACTTTTTCTGCGCGATCCGGATCAGATGCATGAACAGCTTGTGCTTTATCTTTTGTTTTAAGCAATCCCTCTTCCAGCAAGCGATCTGCTATCTTTTCTTTCATTTTCTCAGCCAGTTGAATCGTAGGAACAAAGATTAATAATTGCCTGTCCGGATTTTTCCTGGTTTTCACCCATTTCATAAAAGCTTCTGGGACTTTTTCGTTTGCCAATTCTTTTTTCAAGGAAAAACTCATTTGTAGCTTTGGAACAGGTAAGGGATGACCGTGGAATCTGACTGGCACAAATAGATGGGCAAGTTTTTTCCTCATTATCTGCTTGCGGTGATCTTTCCGTGGTGTAGCTGTTAGGTAGATCGTTGTATTTGCATCTGATTTCGCTCGATTTGCTGCATAAGGTAAAGCCGGATCAGCATGAAAGGGGAAGGCATCGATTTCATCAATAATCAGTAAATCAAACGCGGCTTTATATCTGAGTAGTTGATGTGTTGTGGCGATAATGATTTGGGCTGTGCCGTCTTTATTTTCACTTCCACCATATAACCCTTGAACTTCTATCGTATCAAAGGCTTTCTGAATGCGTGGCAAAAGCTCGCGAACAACATCCGCTCGTGGTGTAGCGATGCAAACACGTTTGCCGAGGCGAAGTGCTTGCGTGATACCGGGAAAGAGCATTTCCGTTTTTCCGGCTCCACATACTGCCCAAATTAATAGCTCCTTTTCCTGGGCATTTACGGCACTCGTAATCCGATCAGCTGCCCTTTGTTGAACAAAGGTGAGCTCCCCGTCCCATGAGCATGCGTTCTCATGTGTTGGCCACTGGGGGGATTCACCTGACCAGTAATAAAGCGGCTCACATTGCATCACACGCCCCATTTCAATACAACTGCGACAATAAGCGTGTGTATTACCACAGGATTTGCATGGTATTTGGGCAAATAAGGATCGCTGCTGGTTCCCGCAACGCTGACATTGATAGGTGAAATTTTTTCGTTTGATAGAGATAAAAGGTGTGAAGTTGTTTGCAGAAAGATGATGTTGAAAGGTGGGCTCGTCTAATGGGATTTCATTTCGTAGAAGCAGCTTTCCTGAAAAAAGATATGGCAGGCTTGATTGTTCGCAGGTCGTTTGCCGCTCTGGGAGAGGCATTAGCAGACACTCCTTTGATCCTTAGAATAGAAAGCTATCAACCAAAAAGTGGCCGATAGCAAATATCAAATTATTATATAATTGCTATTTCATATACCAGCAAATTCCTACTGAACCTTCGCCCAAATGGGTTCCAATGACTGGGCCGAAGTAGCCGATCGAGGTATCCGCCGATGGAT